>NZ_JBTXJF010000020.1:0-250 GCF_054957735.1 Altererythrobacter chaiwopuensis | reverse complement strand
CCCGGCCCGGCCCGACCTGTCGATCGAACGGGTAGAGGTGGTGCCCGTCGTTGGCTTTACCGGTCCGAGGGTTGGCTCGATTACGCTGATCCGCCCACGGCTGCGCGCAAGCTACAAGGATGGGCGGCTGAGCCTTGGCGCGCTTGATCAGCTGCTCGAGATCGAAAGCGAAGAGCCGGTCAGCTTGCCTGGCTGGCGCCTGGGAATTGTTGACGGACGGGCGCGAATCTTCACCGATCATGGCGTGATC
>NZ_JBTXJF010000019.1:0-253 GCF_054957735.1 Altererythrobacter chaiwopuensis | reverse complement strand
GGCATGCCCGACAGCTTGCGCACCAAAAGGCGGGACAGGTCCAGGACTTTCAGCAGCTCGCCGGCGTTTTCCACCAGGTTGGCGAGGTCGGCCGCCATCGACTCTTGGAAGTCGGGCAGTTCGTGGGCGCGATGCATCCACTGCACCGAGAGCAGCAGCTGCTCGCCGCTGGCGGGCTCGGCCAGCTCGTACCGCGACTTGTCAGCCAGCTCTGCGCTGCTGAGGATGACCTTGCAGCCGTTCGGGAAGGTCA
>NZ_JBTXJF010000018.1:0-257 GCF_054957735.1 Altererythrobacter chaiwopuensis | reverse complement strand
CGAAATGGGACCGCTTTACAGCCTGCTGAACGTCGTGCGGGTCGGCCAGGTGCATCTGTTCTACCTGGCCCGGCTGCGGTCGCCCGACTTCAACCCCGGGCCCGAATCACTGGAGGCGCGCCTGTTCGCGGAAGACGAGATCCCCTGGGACGACATCGCCTTCAAGACGACCCGCGAGACCCTGCGCCTGTACTTTGACGACCGACGTGCAGGGCAAGGCTTCCCGCTGCACACGCTCGACATCGCCTGACGGCTTC
>NZ_JBTXJF010000017.1:0-260 GCF_054957735.1 Altererythrobacter chaiwopuensis | reverse complement strand
CACGCACAGGGCGCGCAGGTCGGCGAGCTCTGCGGCATCCGGCCGGATGGCGTCGGGCCACGCAGCCGGGTAGCCGTACACCTCGTCGCCCACCGGCAGGGCGGTCGGGTGGCCGAGCACGACGTCGCCGTAGCGGGCGCCGGCCGCCTCCAGCCCGAGGCGCGCGCTGTAGGCGAGATGGTCGACCAGGATCGCGTCGGGCGCGAGGTCGTCGACGATCGCGCGCACGCGGCCGGCGCGATCGACGGGTTCCCACATGA
>NZ_JBTXJF010000016.1:0-262 GCF_054957735.1 Altererythrobacter chaiwopuensis | reverse complement strand
GCAGCACCTGGCGGATGTGCTCGATCGAGTTCTCCTGGTCGATGTCGCAGTGCATCGTCAGCAGGAGGCCCGCCTCCCGGGCACGGGCGAAGACCTCGGCGAACTTCGCCGGCGGATGGCCGTGCTCGTCGGAGTCGAGCCCGACGCCGACGATCAGCTCGCGATACGGCAGCGCGGCCTCAAGCGTCGCCATCGCGTCCTCGGCGGGCAGGTCGCGCAGGAAGCAGAGGATGAGCTCCGCGGAGATCCCGAGCTCCTCGCC
>NZ_JBTXJF010000015.1:0-266 GCF_054957735.1 Altererythrobacter chaiwopuensis | reverse complement strand
GGCTTCACGAACGTGAAGATCATGGTGCCGTTCGTGCGGACCGTGGGCGAGGGCCACGCGGTGGTCGAGCTGCTCGCGGAGAACGGCCTGCGGCGCGGCGAGAACGGGCTCGAGGTCGTCATGATGTGCGAGCTGCCGAGCAACGCGGTGCTGGCCGACGACTTCCTCGAGTTCTTCGACGGCTTCTCGATCGGCTCGAACGACATGACGCAGCTCACGCTCGGCCTCGATCGCGACAGTTCGCTCGTCGCGCAGACGTTCGACGA
>NZ_JBTXJF010000014.1:0-267 GCF_054957735.1 Altererythrobacter chaiwopuensis | reverse complement strand
ACCGATCCCTCCCACACGAGCTCGACTGGCTCCGCACGGCCGTGCACCTCGACAAGGGCTGCTACCGCGGGCAGGAGACGGTCGCGAAGGTGCACAACCTCGGGCATCCGCCGCGCCGGCTCGTGGCGCTGCACCTCGACGGGAGCGACAGCGTGCTGCCCGAGCCTGGCGCGGCCGTCCGTGTCGGCGACGACGAGATCGGCACCGTGCGCTCCGTCGCCCTGCACTACGAGGACGGCCCCATCGCCCTGGCCGTGGTGCGCCGCA
>NZ_JBTXJF010000013.1:0-274 GCF_054957735.1 Altererythrobacter chaiwopuensis | reverse complement strand
CGCGACGTTCCCGGCGGGGAGGCGGAGATCCGATCCGCGCCCGGCGAGGGCACCCGCGTGCTCCTGCGCTGGGCTCCGCCGCCGGCGCCGGCCGAGCCCGCGCCGCAGAGCTCGCCGCGCACCGCGGTGACGGCCATCGTCGTGGTCTTCGTCGTGAGCCAGGGCGTCGCGGCGCTCGCGGCCGCCCTCGCCCAGCCGCAGTGGTGGGTGCCGCCGCTCGTGCTGCTCGCACTGCTGGCGATCGGCGACCTCGTGCGCCGCTGGTCGCGCCCGC
>NZ_JBTXJF010000012.1:0-274 GCF_054957735.1 Altererythrobacter chaiwopuensis | reverse complement strand
GCAGGAGCCCCTAGCCCCCCACAAAATCATATAGGAAAACATTCCAGAAGCGAAAAACAGAAACATACAAACTACATCTCCGTTCACGACCTAAAAAAAAAAAACCTCGCTCAATGCGCGCGGGCGCAGGCGGTCAGCCAGTGGCGCATCCGCGCGCGGTTCAGCCGGCACGGAAGAGGTTGGGGCAGGGTCGTCAGCGAACAGATCGGCCATTGACTGGAGTTCAGACGTGTGCTCTTCCGATCTGGTGGAGGCCCTTGCCCGGGCGCCACGC
>NZ_JBTXJF010000011.1:0-275 GCF_054957735.1 Altererythrobacter chaiwopuensis | reverse complement strand
CGCCGAGCGCCTGCCCCACGCCCTTGAGCACCTCGGCGGAGAACGGCTCGAAGTCGGCCACGAGCACGCCGATCACGCCGGTGCGACGCGAGCGCATGCTGCTGGCCACGAGGCTCGACTCATAGCCGAGGGCGGCGACCGCCTCCATGACCCGCGCGTGCGTGGCCGGCGCGATGCCGTACCGTCCGTTCACGGCCTTGGAGACCGTCGCGACCGAAACGCCCGCGACGCGGGCGACGTCGTGGATCGTTGCCCGCTGCGTCATGGCGCTCAGC
>NZ_JBTXJF010000010.1:0-275 GCF_054957735.1 Altererythrobacter chaiwopuensis | reverse complement strand
AGAATCCGCGCACGCCCGAGACGGCGTCGAGGAACGCGTCGACGTCGGCGTCGGTGTTGTACAGCGCGGCGGAGGCGCGGACGGATGCCGTCAGGCCGAACCGGCGGTGGAGGGGCTGCGCGCAGTGGTGCCCGACGCGCACGGCCACGCCCCGCGCGTCGAGGAACTGGCCCACGTCGTGCGCGTGCACCCCGTCGACGTCGAAGGCGACGAGCGCGACGCGCTCGGCGGCGTCCGTGTCGCCCAGCATCCGGATGCCGGCGATCTCGCGCAGC
>NZ_JBTXJF010000009.1:0-282 GCF_054957735.1 Altererythrobacter chaiwopuensis | reverse complement strand
CCGGTCGTGCCACGACGCAGAGCTTCGAACAGGACATCCCGCAGGTGCAGGGCAACCAAGCACAAGTGGTTTCGATCACCGTCTATGCAGTCAACAGCACGGCAGGGGACAATGTTGTTCCTGATACCGATCCGTCCAACGGCCTTCTAAACGGGGATACGATTGAGGAAATCACCGCAGTTTCTGTCACCGATTGGCAGTCCGGCAATACCACTTCGCTCGACATTTCCGGCTTGGCAGACGGCAGCACGACTGTGGTTGGATTCGGAGTGAGTGTCACCA
>NZ_JBTXJF010000008.1:0-283 GCF_054957735.1 Altererythrobacter chaiwopuensis | reverse complement strand
GCCATAGGGTTGGTGGCGGCCGGTGGAAGGGACAAGGACTTTCCCATCGGGAAATTCCTCGCGGAACAATCTCCAGGCTTCGATGCGCGCGGGAATGGCTGCCAGTGTCTTGCCGGTATGGCGCCCCACGATCGCTTCGCCAGTGAACTGCTGCCACAAAGTCTCGGTCTGATGATCGTACATCACCAGGTCGGAATGCCGCAGCCTGCCTGTGGTGCCAAAGGTCAGGGTAGAACCGTCGATCCTGCGGTCAAACACCATCGAAGTGTTGCAAAGTGGGCAA
>NZ_JBTXJF010000007.1:0-285 GCF_054957735.1 Altererythrobacter chaiwopuensis | reverse complement strand
CTTTGAGATATCTGGAGAAATTGCCTCAAGAACGGCGCGGTTCCGCGCCATTTCTTGGTTCTGTCAAAGCTAATGCACTAATTGGCGAGAAGCACGGGGTAGGGTAGGGCGCTCTAATGCCCAGACCACGCAAACCAGCCAGTCCATTCCGCTATTTCAACTCCTCGCCCGAGATCATTCGGCTCGCGGTGCTGCTGTATGTGCGGTATCCGCTGTCACTTCGAAACGTCGAGGACCTGCTGTTCGAACGGGGCATCGACATCTGTCACGAAACTGTTCGGCTAT
>NZ_JBTXJF010000006.1:0-382 GCF_054957735.1 Altererythrobacter chaiwopuensis | reverse complement strand
TATCGGCTTCAATCAGCCGCTGTATGTGCCCAAGCTGGGGGTTCGTGGTAAGAAATCCGGGCCCCTGGAAACCGTGTCATCATGCATAGCCAAGCACCGTTCTGAGGCCAGGTGCCTGGTAATCGACAAGGGCACGATGGTGCGGACCCAGGGATTTGGGCAACTCAATCCCGATCCCGGTCAGGTTTTCCGCGCAGTTGCGCTTTCTTCACGGCTGGAGCCACGCCGAACGCGTTCACGCCAATCCTCCGGCATCTCGATATGGCAGGCATCAAGCAAGGATTACCTGTTCGTGGCCGTAATATTCGGGATCGCAGGTGGCGAATTCACGGCTCCAGTCGAGCGCGAAGCCGATCCGCTTCAGCTGCGCTTTCATGTTGGC
>NZ_JBTXJF010000005.1:0-420 GCF_054957735.1 Altererythrobacter chaiwopuensis | reverse complement strand
AACACCTACGTCCTCACCATTGAGGCCGAGGATGCCGATGGCAATATCTCGACCCAGACCATCACGGTCACAGTCGCAGACCTCGATGATGCCGCTCCGGTTATCTCCGGTCCTTCGGGTGGTCCGGGTGCCGGCACCGGTGAGATCACGGTCGATGAAGGCACGACCACGGTAACGCAGCTGACCAGTGACGAGCCGGTCACATGGAGCATCACCGGCGGTAATGACCAGGGTCTGTTCGCGGTCGCACCTGACGGCACGATCAGTTTTGTCACGCCGCCGGACTTCGAGGCGCCCACCGACAGCGACACCAACAACACCTACGTCCTCACCATTGAGGCCGAGGATGCCGATGGCAATATCTCGACCCAGACCATCACGGTCACAGTCGCAGACCTCGATGATGCCGCTCCGGTTATC
>NZ_JBTXJF010000004.1:0-456 GCF_054957735.1 Altererythrobacter chaiwopuensis | reverse complement strand
TCAAGCTCAATGGAGAGATGGTCTATCTGTGGCGCACGGTCGATCACGAAGGCGAAGTGCTTGAAAGCTATGTCACGAAGAAGCGGAATAAATCTGCAGCTTTGTGCTTCCTGAAGAAGGCGCTGAAGCGGCATGGCGAGGCCGAGGCAATCGTCACCGACGGCTTAAGATCCTACCCAGCTGCGATGAAGGAACTCGGCAATCAGGACCGTCGCGAGATGGGAAGATGGCTGAACAACCGGTCGGCGAACAGTCATCTTCCCTACCGACGACGCGAACGTGCGATGCTGAGGTTTCGAAGGATGAAAACGCTCCAGAATTTCACGTCGATCCACGCGAGTGTGTACGACCATTTCAACTCAGAACGCCATCTCATCGATCGCCAGACTTACAAAGCCCGCCGCTCTGCCGCCATGGTCGAGTGGCAATCACTGATGGCCTGAAGCGCGGCGCGGG
>NZ_JBTXJF010000003.1:0-312129 GCF_054957735.1 Altererythrobacter chaiwopuensis | reverse complement strand
ACCCAGCGCCGCGCCTTCGGCCTGCCCTTCGGCATAGCTGAACGCATAGGACGAAGCACCGCCACCATCGGTCGCATTCGTACCGGTAAAGGTCGGGGCCGTGTTGGTATCGGGCAGATCGAGCACGTTGACCGTGACCGTCTGCACCGTGGTGTTGCCCGCGCCATCGGTCGCGGTCACCTCGATCTGGTAGGCATTGTCGCCATTGTCATCGACCGGCGCCTCGAAGTCGGGCGCTACATCGAACGTCAGCGCACCACTGCCCGGATCGATCGAGAGATCGCCCGCATCCACACCGCCGGTGATCGACCAGGTCACTGCCTCATCGGCGGTGAGTGTCGCAACAGCGGTCTCGCCTTCGTTCACATCGAAGCTCGCAGCAGAGGTAATGCTCGGCGCTACTTCATCGACATCGGTCTCGGAGAGCACCACCTCGATCGAGGTCGTATCGGTGCCGTCGCTCGCGGTGACGTCAAGCGTGTGCACATTGGGCGCACCCTCGAAGTCGTTCGCCGCCGCTGCCACGCCGGCAGCGGTCAGGCTGATCTCGCCACTGGTGCCATCGATCTGGAACCAGCCATTGGTGTTGCCGCCCGCAATGGCGAACGTGATGGTGTCGCCAGCATCCGGGTCGCTCGCTGCCACCTGACCCAGCGCCGCGCCTTCGGCCTGCCCTTCGGCATAGCTGAACGCATAGGACGAAGCACCGCCACCATCGGTCGCATTCGTACCGGTAAAGGTCGGGGCGTCGTTCACATCAGTTTCAGAAAGCGTGACATCCATTGAGCCGGTGCTGGAGTCATCCGATGCTTGTATTGTCAGGACATGGGAATTGGGCGCGCCTTCGAAAACGTTTGACGCGGCCGCTACGCCAGCAGTGGTAAGGGTAATCTCGCCAGTGTTTGCATCAATTTCGTACCAGCCATTAGAGTTTCCAGCTGTGATCGCATACGTGAGCGCCCCGGAGCCGCCCGTCGCGGCAATAGGTGCCAAAACATCAGTCTCGCTGGAATTCTCCGGATAATTGAAAGCCGCGCCGCTCGTAAACGAGATCGGAGGGTTTTCGACAACATCGGTTTCCGAAAGAGTAATCGTTTGTGCGATGATGCCAGAGCCGTCATTCGCCTGCACCGTGATCGTCCGGCTGTTGGGCAGCGTTTCGAAGTCATTTGGCTCTGAGGCTGCAACCCCTGCAGGTGTGAGCGAGATCTCACCGGTACTGGGCTCAATCTCGTACCACCCGTTCGAGTTCCCAGAGCTGATGGAATAGGTAACTGCGCCTGCGGCGTTTGCGGTCTGTACGGTGCCTATGACATCAGGGTCGGTCGAGTTCTCCAGATAGCTGAAGGCGTTGGCCGAAGTGAAGGTCAGCGAGCTTGAGCCCGGTCCGGGGAAGTAGAGATTGAGCGCGTTCAACGCGCCGCTGGAGTTGGCGCTACCATCAAGACTGTCTGGGAGAAGCGTCGAAAGATCGGTCGAACTTTGCGGGAACTGCAAGATGTAGGTTTTGCTTCCGCCGCCTGGTGGAGTGTAACCGTCATTCTGAATCGTGGATGTCGTCAGGCCAACCCAGTCGAAGTTGCCACTACCCGTATTCTTGACCCAGTTGATTGCTGCCGGGAAAGTAAGCGTAGATCCATCTGAATAGCTGATTGTTGCTGTAACAGCGGTATCGTTACCCTGGCTTCCGCCCCAATTGCCGTCATTGGATTCCTGGCTGATCGAAATCGAGGTGATATTGAGCGAGCCGAACAGCTCCGCATTCGACGTACGGTTCGGGCCATTTGAATATTCGGCGATAGCGCCGCTGTTGAACTCGGCGGTCAAAGTGACCGTCGAACTTTGGGCCAAGGCTGGCTCGACGAGCATGAACGAAAGCGTGATCGCTGAACAACCCAGTAACTTTTTCACGATTTTAAGTCCCTACTATCTCAATGGTAGGGGATTCTACGTAGGTATGGTTAACTAACAGTTAGGTCGTTAGCCATGTGTTGATGAGAGGGATTTCATTCAAATGTCGGTGACTGCTTTCCAATCAAAACGTCTGAAGAGGAGATCAATGACATATACTCAGGCAGCTTTATGGCCCTATCTATATGGCCATCGTCTTGAGTGGGAGTTTGTCGACGGTTCTCTGCTTTCCCGCGCCTCGAAAGGAAACCATCACACCTATGGTGGCAAGGAAGTTCCAACGGGATTTTTCGACCTTCCGGGCGCCGAAAATATCTCCGGCGTCTTATTCTCGAATGCGGGTACCCTCGCGAAATTCGATCGGATGGGTGTAGCCGCCGGATTTGGCGCGGCGGATCACAAGTATCTTCGTTTTGGCCTCCGGCTTGACCCCGATCCCAATAGCGCCAATGGGACTCCCTTCGTCGAGGAATTGGGTGTCGAGCACGGCGATGGCTGGGCCGATGAACTGCAATTCTTCCATAACCCAAACGCGAAACACCCCCTGCCGCGTGGGGCGCTTTTCGGGGTGACCGAGCATTTTTTCAGGGACGGCCAACATTATTCATATTCTTATGGTGAACCGGTTCTCGGCTCTCGCACCATATTGATGCGACTGGTTGGAGACGAAGAGGTTCGGGAAACTGTTTAGGGCCACTCAAGTCGCCAAAGTTACCCCAATCGCGCTGCCAGCCTCACCATCAGGTCCATGCGCTCGTGAAAAATCGCCACCACGAGGGCGGGCGCGTCGTCACGCGGAAGGCAGAAGATATAGTGGTGCTCGCAACGGACCATCCGCAAACCCGGATAGAGCGTGGACATGTCTTTGAAGATGCCGTCGACCGCCGCGACGCTTTCCATACCCGCTTGCAGCTTGGCCACATAGCTGCGGGTCTGCACATCACCCCATTGCTTGCGTGTATAGCGGATAACGTCGCGTAGATCAGCTTCCGCCGACGACGACAGAACATAGCCGACGGTCAAGCGCGGCTATCCCGACCCAGCTCTTCATCAACGATGGCATCGATGCTCTTGGTGGACACGCTGCCCGCCAAGCCTTCGGCGATCCGTTGGCCCAGCAGAGTTTTCAATTCCTGCCACGCTGAATCTTCCCCCGCATCGGCGGAAAACAATCGCTCAATGGCATATTGCTTGATCGTCTTGCCCTGCAATGCCGCCAAGGCTTTTAGACTTTGGTGCTGCTGGTCGGTAATATCTATGGTCAGTCGACTCATGGGAACCTCGCATATTGCTCGATCCCCATATTACCACAAATGTGCATTTGTGGTAACCCGTCGATTTGGCGCTCCCAAGCCTCGCTTTGCAGCTATCCAAACGGGGCATTTTTAGGGCATCAGACGCGTGCGATTGAATAAAACAGAGTGAAATCGATCCGAACGCATCACTACATCAAAGATTCGCATTGCCAATGTGTTACGCTACAAGATCGAACAGAATACTACAGTGCAATCATATCCTTAGTGAAACTCTTAATCAGCGGGTCCTAGGTTCGAGCCCTAGTGCGTCCACCATTTTTCCCAAAAGCTAGACGGGTTTTTGCACGCTATTTGTGAGGCTGTTCAAAGCAACACGGGTTTCGGCGGCTAGAGGCTGAGCGGCGATATTCTTAATTTCGCGGAACAATTTCATGCATGCGACGTTTAATTCTGTCGAGGAGCATTGATATGCGAAACAAAATACTTCTAGCCGGAATTGCACTGCTTAGCCTTCCATTGGCACTCTCTGCGCAAGCACAGAACAACGGGAATGACAAACAGGGTAGCGAGAAAAGCAAACCAGCCGACAACAAGGGCGGCCCGGGTGCAGCAGCCAACCGCGCTGACAAGGCCCAGAACAAGGCGCAGAACAAGGCCAAGGCGCGCACACCGGACGTCGCAAATCAAAACGCTCAATCCGGCAACAAGGCCGGCCCCAACAATGACAGGGCTGAAGTTAATTCGCGCCGTCAAGATGGGCGCATTGAGAATTTCCCGAGGCGTACCGTAGAGAACGGCCGCTACATCAGGCCCGAACCAAGCTTCCAGGGATGTCCTCCAGGGCTTGCGAAGAAGGACAACGGCTGCCTACCCCCCGGTCAAGCACGCAAGTTTGGTGAGGGGACGCGTTGGGACCGCTATTCAAACCTGTTTGGCAGAAATCGCAGCGATGACTGGCGTTACGACCAAGGATTTGCATATCGCATCGATCCGGCGACAAGCCTCGTACAGGGCATCGTGCCGCTTCTTGGCGGGGCGCTATTCAACGGCAATGCGTGGCCCCAGAGTTTCACTGATTACCAGGTTTCGCCTTATTATGAGCGCTACTATGGATCGGGTGCAAACAGCGGCGTTCGTTATGCAGATGGCGCGATTTTCAGGGTAAATCCTGAGACTCAGAGGATCAGTTCCATCGCCGGTTTATTGACTGGCGACAATTGGAACGTCGGCTCGCCAGCGCCGCCGGGCTATGAAGTTTATAATGTACCCTACAATTACCGAGACCGATATACCGACGACGAGGCGAACTATTACCGCTATAATGATGGCTACGTTTACGAGATTGATCCGACAACGCAGCTTGTCCGTCAAATCATCGAGTTGGTCGTCTGATGGCACACGGTAACAAATCTCGTCGCCCGGCAATCCAGAAATTGTCGATCGTTATTGCGCTTGCCGCCATGCTTGGCGCTTGCCAGGACAATGACAAGCAAGCAGCTGACAATGAGCGTGCCGATCCAATCGCCAACAGCGAAATGGTGACAACGGCCATTGGCAATGCTGCTGACCTGTCAATATCAACCAGACTTATCGGCGCAGCCCAGCTAGGGGCCGCGCTCGACGGGGAAGGAAGTTACACCGTATTTCTACCGGTTGATGGTGCATGGAACTCTCTCGATGCGGCTGAGCGTCAAGCTATTGAAAGCACGGAGAATCGCCCGCAACTGATCGCAGTTCTACGGCAGCATATAGCGCCTGGCTATGTCCTTGCTTCGGATCTGGAAAAAGGCTTGTCGGATGAGGATGGATCGGTGGAGCTGGCTACAATGGGCGTTGCGCCGATCACATTGTACCGGGACGGCACGACCATCACGATTGGGCAAGGCAATGAAGCACCGCGAATAGTCGGTGCACCAATCGTCGCCGGGAACGATGTGGTCTATCGCATCGATCGCCTGATCCCCCCGCCCGAATGACAACCCACGTCTATCGCTAATTCGTAGAGCGACCATCCGGGTGTCAGCACATAATCTGTAGGTCTGGGGTGAGGACCCTAGACCTACAGACCCGTAAACAGGATTCCCAAACTGCTGGCTCTAATCGTCTTCGTCAGCCAGTTCGTGGCGCAGGGTCTGCACCACACCAGTTGCGATCATGAATTGCCCGGCAAAATAGAGCGGCCAGATCAGGTAATGCGGCAGCACGCCTAGATCGAACGGGCCCATCCGGCTGAAGATCAGCCAGTCCGAGACGACGAACAGCACAGCCCCAATCCCCACGCGATAGCGCGGAAAGTGGCTCATCCAGGCAGTCGATGCCATGCCGCCCAGTGCCAGCCCGTAAAGCGTTACCGCCCAGTCATGGCTCAAGAGCCAACTGATCGCCGGCGTGCCCAGCAGCAGCACGACCGCCAGTGCCTTCTGGCTGGGCGAGCGGTGCTCGCGCGGATTGCGCAGGTACAGCCAGATCGCCAGCACATGTCCGATGAAGAACAACCCGCCGCCAAGGGCGAAATCGAACTCGATGCCCATGTCGCCCAGTGCCCCGAACATCATCACCGCAGCAATGATCGCGGCGTCAGGCCCCGTCGCCCGCCGTATCGCGTAGAACGCCAGACAGCCGACCGCGAGGCCCTTGATCATTATCAGCCACACTTCGCCCAGCGGATTGTCACGCAGGAAATAGAAAGCGATTGCCGCGATAATGCTGGCGAGCAGCCAGGGCCGGTGTTCGATAAGAGCGCGTTTGGGCATGGTTTCCCCCTTGGAGGCACTCTTGGACTTGAAGAATGACATCGGCAAGCTCTAGGTGCAGCCTGTAATGACCCAATCAGACACTCATGACGTGCATATCATCGGCGGCGGCCTGGCCGGCAGCGAAGCCGCGTGGCAGCTGGCAAGGCGCGGATTCAAGGTGCGCCTGTCTGAAATGCGCGGTTCGGGAGAATTGACACCCGCTCACCAGACCGATGGTCTCGCCGAGCTGGTATGCTCCAACAGTTTCCGCAGCGATGATGACGAGAGGAACGCCGTCGGCCTGCTGCATCACGAAATGCGTCGGCTCGATTCACTGATCATGCACGCAGGCGAGATGGCACGTGTGCCCGCTGGCAGCGCGATGGCGGTCGACCGTGATGTATTCTCGCACGAAGTCAGCCGCACGCTGGCAGAGCATCCCAATGTCACAATTGTGCGCGAGCGGATCGATCGCCTGCCCGATGCGGGGATGACGATCGTCAGCACCGGGCCGCTTACCGCCCAGGCGCTGGCGGACAGTATCGTTGCCGCTACCGGACAGGAGCGGCTGGCATTTTTCGATGCCATCGCCCCCATCGTCCACCGCGACAGCATCGACATGTCAAAATGCTGGATCCAGTCGCGCTGGAACAAGCGCACTGCGGCCTCGAACGAGGGGGGCGATTATATCAATTGCCCGATGACCAAGGAGCAATATCTCGCTTTCCATCAGGGGCTGATCGATGGCGAGAAGACCGAGTTCCGCGAGTGGGAAAAGGACACTCCCTATTTCGATGGGTGCATGCCGATCGAGGTCATGGCGGCGCGCGGGGTCGAAACGCTGCGCTACGGGCCGATGAAGGGGGTCGGGCTGGATAACCCCTATGACACCAGCGAAGAGCACCCGCAGGGCCGCTGGCCCTATGCCGTCGTGCAGCTGAGGCAGGATAACAAGCTGGGCACGCTGTGGAACATGGTCGGCTTCCAGACCAAGCTCAAATATGGCGCTCAGATCGAATTGTTCCGCACCATTCCGGGTCTGGAAAATGCCGAATTCGCGCGGCTTGGCGGGCTGCACCGCAACACCTTTCTCAATTCGCCGCTGGTGCTCGATCGGCAATTGCGGTTGCGAAACGCGCCGCATATCCGCTTCGCGGGGCAAGTGACGGGATGCGAGGGCTATGTCGAATCGAGTGCGGTGGGGCTGATTGCGGGAATGATGGCTGCATTCGAGCTTGCCGGTCGCGAATGCCCGCCCCTGCCCCGCACCACGGCAATCGGCGCGCTATTGAGCCACATCACCGGCGACGCGGAGGCCGATACATTCCAGCCCATGAACGTCAATTTCGGGCTGTTCCCGCCGCTGCACGAAGTGAAGAAGAAGCAGCGCAAGGAAGCTTATACAAGCCGTGCCAAGCAGGATTTCGGCGAGTGGCTGGCCAGCATATTGGAGCCGGCCACCGCCTAAACGGGCGCGCCAGTAGCTGTCAGCACCGGCAAGATGCCTTCTTCGCGCCCGGTTTGGGGGCGGTTGTAGCGAACTCCTTGGGTGTAAGTTTCCCGTCCCCATCAGCATCGGCGCCTTCAAACCGCTCTGCCGTAGTCACCGCCCATTCCTCGAAGGTCAGCAGGTTGTTGCCGTCCTTGTCGAGGTCGCGAAACCCGTCGCTGCGCGTCGATAACATTTCGATGCGGGTGATCACCCGGTCGCGATTGCGATCATAACGGAAGAAGCGGCGCTGCTCGCGGGTCAGTTCGGTCGCTTCCGGCGGCACGGGGCCCTGCATGTCGCCAGGGTTGGTGATCGGCAATTCATCCGCCGATGGGCCAGCCTGTTCGGGACTGGGCGGTGGCGGCGCTTTTTCCTCGACTTGTGCGCGCCCCTCCCACCAGTAAAGCCCCACACTTGCGAGCGCGAGACCCAGAAAAAGACCCAATAATATGCGCGACATACGACCCTCCTGCCACACGCGGCAGGATACCGTTTTTCAGCGCCCGAGCAATCCCGCCCGCAATGCAACCAACGCAGCACCTCGCCCATCCATCAGTGGCTTTCCTCCGCGCCGCAATGAGCGCAGCGCCAGCGCTTCGAGCACCGCCAGCCCGCGCATGTCCCGCGCAATACTGCCCTTCCCCGAAGCCCGGCCCAGCCCGGTTGCAAGCAAAACTTCGCGTTCCTCATCGCTGCTGACATGCACCGCAGCGTCGGCGGCGGCCCAACGCTCACCCGCCGCCTGTGCACGTACACCTGCCCCGTTGCCGCAAGTGGCCGCCATCAGCGATAGCGCGCGGGCGCGCCTGGCGCAGAATCGCGCGGCAACGGCGGGCGTCAACGTGGGGGCCACCAACAGTTCTTCCCAGCCATCGACCAACGACAGCAGAACCTCTTCCTGACCAGCCCAGTGTTGACTGACCGCATCGAGCAGCAAATCACCCGCAGGGCGATCGCTGACCGGCTTTTCAAGCTGTTCGCGCCACCAGGCGAGCCGCATCTGTCCCATTAACGGCTCGCTGGTCTTGGCCACGATCTGCCCAAACCGGCGGTCCAGCGCGAAGAAACTAGCCAACGCGGGCCGCAAATCAGGCCTTGTATAAGACAGCGCAAGGCGCTGCTCGGGAGGCAGGGCCTCGTGATCTTCTTTCAGCATCGCTCGCGTTACGCCGTTGCCAGGCGGCGGCGTCAACCGAATATTCAGGATAAGTCCACGTTTTCTGGGAATTTCTGCCAGACCTTAGCAGGTCGTTAACTCATTTCGGGCACTAACTACACCAAACCTGCCGCGATTACGCTTGCGGCTGGCCGATTGATTTGAGGTTATGCGCCGATGTCCAGATTGAACAAGCTGTTCCAGAAGCTGCGGAAAAATACCCGCGGAAACGCCGTTCTTCTTGTGGCGATGGGAACCCCTGCCCTTATTGGCGGTGCAGGCCTGGCCGTCGATACCGCGCAATGGTACCTGTGGAAGCGTGAACTGCAGCAGGCTGTCGACCAGGCCGCCTATGCTGGTGCATGGGCGCTCACCAATGATGATTCGGCCGGTTTCTACGAAAAGCGCGCGAAACAGGAATATGATGCCAATCTCGCGGTGATCTCTGATTTTGCATCGGAACCGGTGATCACACTGGCAAGTTTCGCCGGCGGCAGCAACAACAGCGTGCTGGTGCGGGCAAGCGCGACCCGAACACTGCCCTTTTCAAGTTTTCTGACGGGCAATGGGGTGACCGTAACCGCTTCGGCCCAGGCCAGCTTCGCCGAAGGCGGCCACTTCAGCGCCTGCCTCGTCTCGCTTGCCAAGGACGGTGAAGGCACGATCATCGGCGGCAATGCGTCGGTCAAGGCGCAATGCGGCATCGCCGCCCTTTCGTGCAGCGAAGATGCCATTACCGTCGACGGATCGGCAACGGTCGAGACTGATATCATCGTTGCTTGCGGCAAGGTTGAGGCTCCGGATGAGCTCAAGCACCTGGTGGTCGAGGATGCATCAGGTTTGACGGATATATACTCCGATCTGGAACCGCCGACGAACGATACACCCCGAACCTATAACTGCACCGGCAAGGGCAAGAATGTACAGGCATCGCTGCTGCCGGGCACATATTCCTCAATCGTGATTTCCTGCACCACGGTGCTGGCGTCGGGCGTCTATGTGATCGACGGGGGCGAACTGGATCTTTCCGCCAACTACAATGTCACGGGCACCGGCGTGATGTTCGTGCTGAAAAACGGCGCACGGGTGAAGCTGGGCGGCAATGGCAACGACAATTCGATCCGCCTGTCACCCATGACCGCAAACGATGTGATCAACGCCGGATACCCGGACATGGCCGATCGTTATGCGGGAATGCTGATCTTCGAAGACCGCGAGAACAATCCGCCCAGCCCCGGCCATATCATGAACGGCAATTCGAACTCGCTGGTCGAAGGACTGATCTACATGCCTTCGGGCACGTTGACGATCAACGGTACCGCCGACGTCAGCTCGCAGTGCCTGCTGGTTTCGGCCTATCGCATCGATATCAAGGGCGGCGCCAAGCTCGAAACGCTATGCCCTGTGAATGAAGCGACTGAGGTCGGTTCGAGCAGTGGCAAGGTGAGGATGGTCGCATGATCTCCCGCTGGCGAAACCTCATTGGCAATCTTCGCGCGAGCGCGCAGGGTTCGATGGCGATCGAAACCGCGCTCGTGCTGCCGTTGCTGATCCTGATGTCATTTGGCACTTTCGAGGCGAGCATGGTCGTTTCGCGCCAGTATGAACTGCAATCCGCCGCCGCAGAGGCAGAGATCATCGCTGTCGCTGCAGCAACCGGTGCGGCGACCGATGCAGACAAGATCAAGGCGATTCTGGCGCAATCGGTTGGCCTGCGCGAAGAGCAGATCACGGTGACGCGGTTCTATCGCTGCAACGACAGCGAGACGCTCGTCAGCACAAAAGAGAGCTGCGGTGTGGACGATGTGGTGAGCAATTATGTCCGCCTGCAAATGTCTGACAGCTATACGCCGGTCTGGACCGAATTCGGCATCGGTGAGACGATCAATTACAATGTTGTTCGCACTGTGATGCTGTCATGACGATCAGGGCACGCCTCAAACGCCTCCTGCGCGACGCGCGCGGCTCGACCATTATCGAGTTTGCGCTGTTGGCGCCGGTCCTCATCGTTGCCACGATCGGCGTCTTTCATGTCGCGATCTACATGCAGAACTACAATTCACTGCGTTCGATCGCTTCCGACACTGCCCGCCGCGTGATGATCGAATATCAGAAGGAAAACAATATCTCGCCCGTCGAGATAGAGGCAATTGCCCTCAGCATTGCGGTCGGCGCACCCTATCTGCTCGAAACCGACCAGTTGCAGATAACCGTCACCGAAGCCGGCACCAGCAGGGTTCAGGATGCCACCGAAATGGACATAGCGATTTCCTATCTCGGCGAGGATTTCCTGCCGCTGGTGAATCTGGACGCGCTGAACATGACCTATAGCCGGCCCATCTTCGTCTTCGAAGAATAGCTGAGGCGAAGTGCGCTGCAAGGGCGGGGCGCACACCCCGCCCGCGCCTCAATCGCGGTAACAGACCTTTCTTGCCGCAGCGACAATGCGCGAGGCGTCGATCAGCGCCAGCTTCTCAAGATTCGCGGCATAGGGCAGCGGCACATCTTCGTTGCAGACCCTCAGCACCGGTGCATCGAGATGGTCGAAGCCTTCCTCCATGCAGATCGCGATCACTTCTGACGCAATCGAACAGGTCGGCCAGCCTTCCTCCGCAATCACCAGGCGATTGGTCTTGGCCAGGCTGTCGAGGATTGCCTGGCGGTCAAGCGGGCGCAGCGTGCGCAGGTCGATCACCTCGGCATTGATGCCTTCTTCAGCCAATTGCTCGGCAGCTTCGAGCGCAAAGCCGACCCCGATCGAATAGCTGACGATGGTTACATCGCTGCCCTCGCGCATCACCCGCGCCTTGCCGATCGGCAACACGTAATCGTCAATATCCGGCACATCGAAGCTGCGCCCATAGACCAGTTCGTTCTCGAGGAAGACCACCGGGTCCTCGGTGCGGATTGCGGCCTTGAGCAAGCCTTTGGCATCGGCGGCATCATAGGGCGCGATCACAATCAGTCCGGGCACGCTGGCGTACCACGGGCCGTAATTCTGGCTGTGCTGCGCACCCACGCGGCTGGCCGCGCCATTGGGGCCGCGGAAAACCACCGGGCAGCGCATCTGCCCGCCCGACATGTAATTGGTCTTGGCCGCGGAATTGATGATGTGATCGATTGCCTGCATGGCAAAATTGAAGGTCATGAATTCCACGATCGGACGCAATCCGCCCATCGCCGCGCCGGTGCCGATCCCGGCGAAACCGTATTCGGTGATCGGCGTATCGATCACCCGCTTGGGCCCGAATTCGTCGAGCAGGCCCTGGGTAACCTTGTAGGCGCCCTGGTATTCGGCCACTTCCTCGCCCATCACGAACACACGTTCGTCGCGGCGCATTTCCTCGGCCATTGCGTCGCGCAGCGCTTCGCGCACCGAGACCTGGGTAAAGCTGGTGCCTTCGGGGATCGCTGGGTCAGCCTTGGGTTCGGCTTTCGGGCGCGCCGGAACGGGTGCGGGGCTGGCTTCGGGTTCGGGAGCCGGAGCGGGCGCCGGAGCGGCATCGGCGGAAGCGCTGTCATCGCCTTCGCCCTCAAGCGTCGCGATAACTGTGCCGACCTTCACGTTCTCGGTACCTTCAGCGATCAGGATCTTGCCCAGCACGCCTTCGTCGATCGCCTCGAATTCCATCGTTGCCTTGTCGGTTTCGATTTCGGCGATGATGTCACCCGGGGCGATTTCATCACCTTCCTGCTTGAGCCAGCGCGCAAGCGTGCCTTCCTCCATGGTGGGCGAAAGCGCCGGCATTTTCAGTTCGATAGCCATGGCTCAATACTCCTCCACCAGAACATCGGTGTAGAGTTCGGCTGCCTCTGGCTCGGGCGAGTTTTCAGCGAAGTCGGCACTTTCTGCAACGCGCGCGCGGATAGCCTTGTCGATCGCCTTCAGATCGTCCTCGGTCTTGCCCTTTTCGAGCAGAACCTTCTTCAGGCCCTCGATCGGGTCCTTGTGCTCGCGCACGTCCTGCACTTCCTCGCGGCTGCGGTATTTCGCCGGATCGGACATCGAGTGGCCGCGATAGCGATAAGTGCTTAGCTCCATCAGTACCGGCCCACCGCCCTCGCGCACGTACTTGAACGCGATCTCGGCCGCTCCGCGCACTTCCAGCACGTCCATTCCGTTCACTTTCATGCCCGGAATACGAAAAGCGGTCCCGCGCCGGTGGAATTCTGTTTCCGCGCTCGACCGCGCCGTGCTTGTGCCCATCGCATACTGGTTGTTCTCGATCACGAACACGATCGGCAGGTTCCACAGCGCGGCCATGTTGAAAGTTTCGTAAACCTGCCCCTGGTTCGAAGCGCCATCCCCGAAATAGGTGAGGCAAAGCCCGCCGTCCTCGTTATACTTATGCGCCAGCGCCAATCCGCCGCCGAGCGAAACCTGCGCCCCCACGATGCCGTGCCCGCCATAGAATTTGTGCTCGGTGCTGAACATGTGCATCGAGCCGCCCTTCCCCTTGGAAATGCCAGCCTGGCGCCCGGTCAATTCGGCCATGATCACGTTGGGATCGATGCCATAGGCAAGCATGTGACCGTGATCCCGATAGCCGGTGATCACACTGTCACGATCATTGTCGAGCGCACTTTGCAGCCCGATCGCGACCGCCTCCTGGCCGATGTAAAGGTGGCAGAAGCCGCCGATCAGGCCTAGACCGTAAAGCTGCCCGGCTTTCTCTTCGAAACGACGGATGAGGAGCATCTGCTCGTAAAGCCTGAGCATTTCCTCTTCGCTGGCGTCATACCGGCCCTGCTTCTCATGCGCTTCCTGGAGCGAATGGAGAAAAAAATCCGGATTGTCCGATGCCGATTTCCTGGGCGTTTTTACTTGCGTCTTCGCGGCTTTGGCCAAAGCTCAAATCCTTGCAGTTGCTGGTCTTCCCGGGGAGGCGGGACAATAGCTCCGCTATAAGCGCAAGCGACACAGTGACGCAACGTCAAGCGCCGTCCCTGCATACGAAATCTTGCTGTAATTGCGCGAAGCTACTCGTCTTCCAGTGTGATCACCACTTCATCGGGGTGAACCACATTCATGTTCCGGCGCAGCAGTTCGCCAACCAGGTCAGGATCTGCCCCTTCAGGGTTGAGGCGGTCAACCTTGTTCCTGAGCGCATCGCGCTCAAGCCGAAGTTGGGCAATCTGCGCCTGCCGTTCTGCGAGCAGTTCCTCGCTTTCGCTCCAGGCCAGCAAACCGGTTGGCCCGGCGATTGCGAAACCGGCGATAAGAAGCAGTGCGGCCAGCGCCAGCATCTGCCTTATCTGATCCTTTGGTGGCTTGCGCATTTCTATCCCGCCCTGAGCTGTACACACAGAATCATAGTTAACGCGCGCGATCAAGCGCTTTGTGACAAGAATCAGTAAGAACGCGGCAGGCCAAGCACATGCTCGGCCAGATAGGAGAGGATCAGATTGGTTGAAATCGGGGCCACAGTATAGAGCCGCGCCTCGCGGAACTTGCGCTCGACATCATATTCTTCAGCGAATCCGAAGCCGCCAAAGGTCTGCACGCACATGTCCGCCGCGGCCCAGCTCGCCTCGGAGGCGAGCAGCTTGGCCATATTGGCTTCTTCGCCCGGATTGCCTCCCGCATCGTAAACCCTGGCCGCGTGGTGCACCATCAGCTCGGCTGCGCGCATCTGGGCATAGCAGCGCGCGATCGGAAACTGCACGCCCTGGTTCTGCCCGATCGGGCGGCCGAACACTTCGCGCTCGCGCGCATAGCCGCCTGCCTTCTCGATGAACCATTTGGCATCGCCGATACATTCGGCCGCAATCAAAATGCGCTCTGCATTCATGCCAGAAAGGATGTAGCGGAAGCCCTTCCCTTCCTCACCGATCAGCGCGCTGGCCGGGATGCGCATGTCGTCGAAGAATACTTCGGTGGTGGAATGGTTCATCATCGTGCGGATCGGTTTGATCGTCAGCCCGCCTGCCTCGCGCGCGGCGCGCATGTCCACGAGGAAGATCGAGAGGCCATCGGTGCGCTTTTCCACCTGGTCACGCGGGGTCGTGCGCGCGAGCAACAGCATCAGGTCGGAATGTTCGGCCCGGCTGGTCCAGATTTTCTGGCCGTTGACCACATAATGGTCGCCGTGCTTGACCGCGCGCGTCTTCAGCGAAAGCGTGTCGGTGCCGCTGGTCGGCTCGGACACGCCAAACGCCTGCAGCCGCAGCTCGCCGCTGGCAATCCTGGGCAGGTATTCGGCCTTTTGCGCATCGCTGCCGTAACGCAGCAGCGTATTCATGATGTACATTTGGGCATGCGCTGCGCCGCCATTGCAGCCGGAAGCCTGGATTTCCTCCATGATCACCGCCGCCGCATCCAGCTTCAACCCGCTGCCGCCGAACTCTTCCGGAATCAGCGCAGCAAGGAAGCCCGAATGCGTCAGCGCATCGACGAATTCTGCCGGATAGTCGCGCGTGCGATCCTTATCGCGCCAGTATTCACCCGGAAATTCGTCGCACAGGGCCCGTACCGCGCGGCGGATTTCAGCAAGGTCTTCGCTTTCCTGCATGTCAGAGGAGCTTTCCAAATTAAGCGCGTGCGTTGCTTGCCCAAGCACGGCAGCCAAGTCCACCTCATCAAGTTGATAAAGACAGCTGGAGTGCGCTTGCTAGACTGGCCTCGCGCCGCATGCCAGTCACGGAATTTTGTCCGAATGAGGATCGAACAGTCAACAGCAACAAAAAAAGGGCCTGCCCGATTGGCAAGCCCCTTTATGGTGCGCCCGACAGGATTCGAACCTGTGGCCCCCAGATTAGGAATCTGGTGCTCTATCCTGCTGAGCTACGGGCGCCCGCGGCCCCTTTACGCAGGCAAATCAAGCAAGGCAATCAGTTGAGTTTGCCGGGCGGCGCAACCGGGAAAGGCAGCGGGGCAATTTGAATGCCCTCCTCCACCAGACCCTTGGCCTCTTCAATACTGGCCTGCCCGTGGATCGCCTTTTCGTCAGCCTCGCCGTAATGCATCTTGCGCGAGACTTCGGCGAATTTGTCACCAACCCAGGTGCTTTCCTTTAGCGCCTTCGCCTGCGCCTGAGCGAGCTTGGCCAGCGCTTTCTCCACCTCGGGCGTCATCGGCCGGTTGGAAAGCTGCTTGGCATCCAGAACCGCTTCGCTGCGTGTATTGCCCTTGGCCGGAACGGCCGGCGCCATCGGCGCCTTGGCTACTTGCTGGCTGCCGCATTGCGGGCAAGACACAAGCCCGCGCTCACGCTGCTGCGCATAGTCAGCCGACGAACCGAACCAGCCCTCGAATCGGTGGCCAGCGTCACACTGAAGGTCGAAAACGATCATTTCACTCGCCTAATTGGCGATTGCGCGGCGATTGGCAAGGCTTGGCAGCTGCGCACGGACCGCGTCGATACGGTCTAGGTCGATCTCGGCAAAGCCCAGGCCCGGCGCCTCTCCACCCAGATCGAGCAGAACTTCGCCCCATGGATCGATCACCAGGGAATGGCCGTATGTCAGGCGGCCATCCTCATGCTCGCCCACCTGCGCGGCGGCAATCACGAAGGCGCTGGCTTCGATCGCGCGGGCGCGCTGGAGTACATGCCAATGGTCGCGCCCTGTCGGCACAGTGAAAGCGGCCGGAATGGCGATGGCATCGCAGCGCCGCCGCCCCAGTTCCTCAAACAGCGCGGGAAAGCGGATGTCGTAGCAGACCGTCAATCCGAGCCGCCCCAGCGGAGTGCCCTCCACCGTCACCACCAGTCCGCCCGGTGCATAGGCAGAGCTTTCGCGCCAGGTTTCGCCAGTTGCGAGTTCCACGTCGAACATATGGATCTTGTCATAGCGCGCCTGGATCGCGCCATCAGGGCCGATCACGAAGCTGCGATTGACCCACCGCCCATCCTCACGCGCAATCGCCAGCGATCCTAGCGCAACCGAAATCCCGGCATCTGCCGCCGCTTGCTTTGCTCGCTTGAGCACCGGGTTTTCAGATTCAGCCACGATGTGTGCCGCCGCCCGTGCCCGGTCACGATCAAGCAGGCCGCACATTTCAGGGGTGAAAAGCATTTCCGCCCCGTCCGACTTGGACTGCGATACCGCCGATACGATTGCATCCGCATTGGCTTCGGGATCAATTCCCGAATTCATCTGCAAGACGGCGATACGCAGCACAGTGAGGATCAGCCCCCGAGTAGCGCGTCAAGCTTGCCCGCACGCTCCAGCGCAGCGAGTTCGTCAGAACCGCCAACATAGACATCGTCGATAAAGATTTGCGGAACCGTCCTCGCGCCCGGCGCCCGCTCCAGCATTTCCTGGCGCTTGGGGCCGCCCAGCGTGATGTCATACTCGTTGAAGCTGGCGCCCTTGTTTTTGAGCAAGTGCTTGGCCCGCACACAAAAAGGGCACGCGAATTTGGTGTAGATGTCGATTTTGGGCGTTGTCATTGCGATCCCTGTTCTACCTTTGTCTTGCGCCTGCGGAAACTCCGAAAGCGATCTTGAACACGAATTTTCTCTAACTATCTGGGTAACGCCAGGGCTTGCCGCAATGGGAGCCTTGGTTTGGTTGATGAAAGCGCTGCTTTGGCAGGCTTTTGATCGTTCAGATTGCTCTAGTGAGGATTTGTATCATGTCACGATTTGATTTTACTCCCTATCGCCGCAGCACGGTTGGTTTTGACAGGCTATTCGACCTGCTCGAGAATCAGGCCCGGCTGAATTCGGGCGATAATTATCCCCCTTTCAATATCGAGCGCCGCGGTGAAGATGAATACCGCATCACCCTGGCGATAGCCGGGTTCCGTCCGGATGACGTTGACATTACCGCCCAGCAGAACTTGCTGGTGGTCCAGGGCAAGAAGCGCGCCGACGCGCCGTCGGGCGAAATGCTGCATGTCGGCATCGCCAATCGCGGGTTCGAACGCCGCTTTGAACTGGCTGACTATGTCCGCGTGGACGGTGCCGATCTGGCTGACGGATTGCTGACCATCGATCTCGTACGCGAAGTCCCCGACGCGATGAAACCGAAGAAGATTTCGGTGAACGGCCAGCCCAAGCTCAAGGCCGTAACGAGCGAAAAAGGTGATGATGCGGCAGACGCCGCCTAACAGCATGAGCGCAAGGCGCCGTACTGCGCCTTCGCATTGCCGGAAACGAAATGGGGGCGGATTATTCATCCGCCCCCGCGACTCTGAAGTCGCCTCTACCAGCCTGTGACGTCCGGGTCGCAGAAGACGACACCAGCCGGATTGAGCTCGTATAATATCCCCACCGACTGATTTCAGCCGGTTTCAGATTTATAGCTTTGAAACCCCCTGTTGGATCAACGATCCAACACAGTACGTAACTTACGCGCTGTTTGAGCATCCTGTGCCATAAATCACTGACTGACTTGTATAAATGCGACAGCGCGTTGCATTTTCTTTAGGGGCAACCGGGATAGTCTGATATTTCAGTATCTTGCGAGATATCGCTTTTTGTCCGGCCTGAAAATTCAGTGCATTACTGCCTGAATTTACCACTCAGACGAGGCGCGATTGATCAACTGCTGCCGCCACGAATCCGGCGAACAAGGGGTGCGGATCAAACGGCTTGGATTTCAGTTCGGGGTGGAACTGTACCCCGATGAAGAACGGGTGGTCCGGCCGTTCCACGATTTCAGGCAACAGCCCGTCCGGCGACATTCCCGAAAAGATCAGGCCATGCGCTTCCAGCGGCTCGATGTAAGCGGAGTTGACTTCGTAGCGGTGCCGGTGCCGTTCGGAGATCATTTCCACCCCGCCATAGATCCGCGAAACATGGCTGTTGAGTGAAAGCTTTGCATCGTAGGCGCCAAGCCGCATCGTGCCGCCAAGGTCGCCGCCTGCTTCGCGGGTCTGCAATCCCTCCTCGCTCATCCATTCTGTGATGATCCCCACTACAGGCTCTGAGGTCTCGCCAAATTCGCTTGAGGTTGCAGCCTCGAAACCGGCAGAGCGTGCCGCTTCGATGCAGGCCATCTGCATGCCCAGGCAAATGCCGAAAAAAGGAACCTTGCGCTCACGGGCGAAGCGCACACTGGCAATCTTGCCTTCGGCCCCGCGCTCGCCGAAACCGCCTGGCACCAGAATACCGTGGAGCGGCTCGAGCCTTGAGGTGATCTCCGCGTCGTCGCCCTCGAAGATTTCGGCATCGATCCACTTGATATTGACCTTGACCCGGTTGGCGAGCCCGCCGTGGACCAATGCCTCGTTGAGTGACTTGTAGGCGTCGGGAAGGCCGACATATTTTCCCACCACGCCAATCGTCACCTCGCCTTCGGGGTTGAAATAGCGATCGGTAACGTCATCCCAGGCCGACAGATCGGGCTCGGGCGCATCGGTGATGCCAAAAGCGCGCAGCACCTCTGCATCGAGGCCTTCCTGGTGGTATTGCAGCGGCACCGAATAGATCGACGGTGCATCGAGCGCGGGGATCACCGCTTCGGCGCGCACGTTGCAGAATTGCGCGATCTTGCGCCGCTCGCCCTCGGGAATCGGGTGTTCGGCGCGGCACAGCAGCACATCGGGCTTGATGCCAAGACTGGCGAGTTCGCGAACCGAGTGCTGCGTCGGCTTGGTCTTCAGCTCGCCTGCCGCGGCGATATAGGGGACGAGCGTGACATGCACGGACACGGTCTGGAAGGGTTCGAGCTCGTTCCTGAGCTGCCGGATCGCTTCCATGAACGGCAATGATTCAATGTCGCCCACCGTGCCGCCGATCTCGCACAGGATGAAATCATGATCGTCCTGGCCCGCCAGCGCGAATTCCTTGATCGCGTCGGTCACATGCGGGATCACCTGCACCGTGGCGCCGAGGTAATCCCCGCGCCGCTCCTTGGCGATGATATCGCGATAGACCCGGCCCGAAGTGATATTGTCGCTCTGCCGCGCGGAAACCCCGGTAAAGCGCTCGTAATGGCCCAGATCCAGATCGGTTTCCGCCCCATCATCAGTGACATAGACTTCACCGTGCTGGTACGGGCTCATCGTGCCCGGATCGACATTGAGATAGGGATCGAACTTGCGAATGCGAACCTTGTAGCCTCGCGCCTGCAGCAGCGCGCCGAGGCTTGCCGCCATGAGACCTTTGCCGAGCGAGGAGACCACGCCGCCGGTGATGAAAATATACCGCGCCATGGGAGTCGGGCCTTAAGCGGTGAAACGGATTCGTGGCAAGCGATTTGGCGCGCGGGCGCCCCCGCAATCCACAATCGCGGTCAGTTTGTGGCTATTCGGTCGCGCCGACTAGCGGATCGTCGCTGGCCGGTTCACCTTGCACCGGCGCCGGCGCCGGAGCGAGCGGATCAACCGGCGCGGCAAGCGGATCAGTTGCCGGAACCACCGTGCGCTCAAGCGTGCTGCTGATTTCTTCGCCTCCAGCGGTTTCCACCGCCACTGCGGCAAGCGCGATCGACAAGGCTACGAACAGGATCGCCAGCCAGCGCGTCGAGCGGGTCAGAAAATCCGCCGCGCCGCGCGCGCCCATCAGTCCGCCGGGGCTGCCACCAATGCCAAGCCCGCCGCCCTCTGAACGCTGCATCAGGATCACGCCGACCAGCCCAGCTGCGACCAGCGTTTGAACGACAGTGAGGAACAGGAACAGTGACATGGTAATCCTATCTAGCTTGCAGGCCCGCATTTAGGGCAGCGGTGCGCAATCGACAAGGGCTGCTGCGCCAGGCGATCCCGCGCACGCAATGCCCGCAGGGCGCCGCGCATCAATTGTCGAGCATATCTCCGGCAGCGAGCGCGATGCCCATGAAGCTATCAGCCGTCAGGCTTGCTCCGCCAACCAATGCACCGCCCACTTCTTCAGTGGCAAAAATCTCGCGGGCGTTTTCCGGGTTTACCGAACCGCCATAAAGGATGCGCACGCCGCCGCCCTGCTCCTCGCCGTAAAGCTCGATCAGCAAGTTGCGAATTTCCCGATGCATCTCGGCGATGTCCTGCGGGCTTGCGGTGTTGCCGGTGCCGATCGCCCAGATCGGCTCATAAGCCACGGTCAACCGGTCAGCAGCGTTTTCAATTCCCGGCAGCGAATCCTTCAGCTGATGCGTAACAAAGCTGGCCGCCTTGCCTGCACCGCGCGTTTTGGCGTCCTCGCCGCAGCACATGATCACCCGCATCCCCGCATCCAGCACGGCCTGCGCCTTCTCGCGCACCAGAGCATTGTTTTCACCATGCCCCTGTCGGCGCTCGCTATGACCCACGATCACGAATTTGGCACCGGCATCGGCTAGCATGCTGGCGGAAATGTCACCGGTGAAGGCCCCATCGGTGCCCGGGTGGCAATCCTGCGCACCCACACCGATTTGTTCGACTTCGCGGTGCACCGCATGGATCAGTGTGTATGGCGGTGCAATCGCCACCTCGACCTTCATGTGCCGCTGCGCCGCACGGTCGATCGCGCGCGCTTCTGACAGCATGGCACGCGTGCCGTTCATTTTCCAATTGCCAACAATATAGGGCCGTTCGGCCATGGGAGATATCCTGCTATCTACGAATCCAGCCCTTTCAAGATAGGGGCTGCGCGGCGGGCCCCGCTAGCCGACCTTTCTTTTCCAGTCAAAACCGTTTCTTCACTGTTGCGGCAAGAACGCGTCTCGGCTGTTGCGGCAGCGCCGCTGGGCCGATAAGGCGCGAGCCATCAACTTCGTTCTCGCAACTGCGCGAGCCATCTAGCTGCGGATCGCCTAAATCCATGATCACATTTTTTCGTAATTTCTTCAGTTCGAAACTTGGCCTCGGCCTGACGCTGGGTTTTCTGGTCCTGATCGCATTCGCCTTTGCCAGCAGCGATGTGGCGAATCAAAACGTTTTCGGGGGGGTGTCCGGGGGCGACCGGGTTGCCGTGGTGGGCGACGAAAAGATTGGCAATGCCGAGTTCGGACGCGCCGTAAGCAACGCGGTTGACCAGGTGCGGCAGGAAAACCCGGCCATCACATTGGCCATGTTCACCGCACAAGGCGGACTTGACGAAGTGCTTCAACAGATGATCGATCGTTATTCCGTGGGCAATTATGCGGAGAAATACGGCCTCAGGGCAGGCAAGAACCTGGTCAATAGCGAGATCCTGCAAATCGGTGCCTTTCGCGGTCCGGATGGCAATTTCAGCAGTGCCGCCTTCCAGGCAGCCCTGCGGCAGCAGGGATTGAGCGAAGCAATGCTGCGGCAAGATCTTGCCGACAGCATTCTGGCCACGCAGATTCTGGCACCGGGCCTCAGCGGCATACAGATGCCCCGTAAGCTGGCAACGCGGTATAGCGCCTTGCTGCTTGAGCGGCGCGACGGTGCGGTGGGTTTCATTCCGTCAGCGCAATTTGCCCCGAAGGACGATCCAAGCGAAACTGCACTGGCCGCCTACTACAAGGAAAACCGTGCCGATTACATCCGGCCAGAACGCCGCGTGTTGCGTTACGCCACTTTCGGGCTGGACAACCTCGATACGGATCTTGCTCCGACAGAAGCCGAGATTGCAGCGCGTTACCAGCGTGACCGGGCCCAATATGCCGCGCGCGAGCAGCGCACCTTCACGCAATTGATTGTGCCGACCGAGGATGCGGCCAAAGCCTTGCGCGAGCAGGCCAGCGGTGGATCAGCCCTGGCGGCGGCGGCGCGCAATGCGGGGTTCAGTACAACCGTGGTCGGCCCGGTCGAACGCGAGGAATTTGCCAATACCACAAGCGGCGCAGTGGCTGACGCCGCCTTTGCCGCCGCGCAAGGCAGCATCGCTGAACCCGCGCGCAGCCCGCTGGGCTGGCATTTGGTGCGAATCGACAGGATCAACCGGATACCGGAGCGCAATCTCGCCCAGGCTACCCCGCAAATCCGCGAGGCATTGACTGAAGAAAAGCGCGCGCAAGCCCTCGCAGATCTGAGCGCAAGGGTCGAAGAAGAGATTTCAGGCGGCGTAGCCCTGTCGCAAATGGCCGAGGAACTTGGTGTGGCGCTGGAAGCCACCGCGCCGATTACCGCAGATGGCCGAATCTACGGCAATCCTGCGGCCACCTTGCCACCGCAATTGCAGGATGCCATCAGCACCGCCTTCCAGATGGAAGAAGGCGAACCGCAACTGGCCGAATTGGTTCGTGGAACCACTTTCCTGATTTTCGAGGTTTCGGATACCACGCCTTCCGCCGCCGCCCCGCTCAAGGAAATTCGCGAACAGGTGGTGTTCGACTGGAGGCTCCATGAAGGCGCCCGCAAGGCGCGCGAGGCAGCCGACCGGGTGATCAAGCGCGTGCGCGATGGCGCTACATTGGCGGAGGCGCTGCGCGAAGAGCCAGTAACCCTTCCCCCGCCGGACCTTCTCAGCCTCGATCGCCAGGAACTGCTCGCCCAGGGCCAGCAGATCCCGCCTGCGCTGGCGTTGATGTTCAGCATGGCTGAAGGCTCTACCAAGCGGCTCGAAGCACCGAATGATATCGGCTGGTTTGTGGTTGACCTGCAGAATATCGAGACTCCCGAAGTTGCGCCCGACAATCCGTTGATCGCTTCCGCGCAGCGGCAAATGCGCGGCCCGATGGGCGATGAACTGGCATCGCAGCTGACCCGCGCGATTCGAGCCGAAATCGGCGTCGAGACCAATCCGGCGGCGGTCGCTGCAGTGCGGCGTCAGCTCACCGGCGAAAATTAGAGGAAACGCCCGCTTGCCCCCTGCCGCAGGCCCCCGTTTGACGGATAATTCCGCCACCGCAGCCGCCGCGCTTGCCGCGGGCAGGCCTGCGCTGGTGTGGCGCAAGGTCATCGCGGATACCGAAACACCAGTGGGTGCGGCAGCCAAGCTGATCGAGCCGGGACGTGGGGACTTCCTGCTTGAATCGGTCGAAGGCGGCGAGGTGCGCGGGCGCTACAGCCTGCTCGGCCTTGACCCTGACCTGGTGTTTCGTGCGCGCGGGAACACGGCAGAAATCAATGCCGAATGGCAACACGATCGCGCTGCGTTCGAACAATGCGGGACGGGCAGCCTTGATGCCTTGCGCGCACTGGCCGATTCCTGCCGTATCGACGTGCCAGAAGGGCTGCCACCCGCGCTCGCTTGCCTGGTCGGCTATTTCGGGTTCGAAACCGTCGGCTTGGTTGAAGATCTGCCGCGCGCTCCCGCCAGCCCGCTTGACCTGCCCGACATGCTGTTCGTGCGCCCGACTGTGATCCTGGTGTTCGACGGGCTCACCGATGCACTCTTCGCCATCGCGCCGATCTGGGCGGCGAAGAATCCCGATACAGCGATCGAGCGCGCAGGCGAGCGGATTGACGATGTGCTGCGGCGCTTTGCCGGTACCATTGCGCCGCACACACCGGCGCAGGGCCTGCCAGATATGGCGCTTGAACCGGTGATCGCAGGCGAAGATTACAAGGCGATGGTGCTGCGCGCCAAGGATTACATCACGGCGGGCGACATTTTCCAGGTGGTGCTGGCCCAACGCTTTACCACGCCGTTCCCGCTGCCGCCGATCGAACTTTATCGAGCATTGCGGCGGGTGAACCCTTCGCCCTTCCTTTATTTCCTCGACCTGCCGGGTTTTGCCGTAGTCGGATCAAGCCCGGAGATACTGGTGCGCGTGCGAAATGGCGAAGTGACCATCCGCCCCATCGCGGGCACGCGGCCGCGCGGTGCCACGCTGGCAGAAGATGCCGCCAACGAATCCAGCCTGCTTGCCGATCCCAAGGAACGGGCGGAACATCTCATGCTGCTTGATCTGGGGCGTAATGATGTCGGCCGGGTGGCCACCACGGGATCGGTCGCGGTGACCCAAAGCTTTACCATCGAGCGCTACAGCCACGTCATGCATATTGTCAGCAATGTCATCGGCCAGCTCGATTCTTCGCACGATGCGCTTGACGCGCTGTTCGCGGGCTTCCCGGCGGGCACGGTCAGCGGTGCGCCCAAGATCCGCGCCTGCGAAATCATCGCCGAGCTCGAGCCAGAGGCGCGCGGGGCCTATGCTGGCGGCGTCGGCTATTTTTCGCCAGATGGATCGGTCGACAGTTGCATCGTGTTGCGGACCGCCGTGATCAAGGACGGGATGATGCATGTGCAAGCAGGTGCCGGGATCGTGGCTGACAGCGACCCGGAGGCCGAGCTGGCCGAATGCAAGGCCAAGGCCGGCGCGTTGATTGCGGCTGCAAGGGAAGCCGCCCGCGTCGCCAGCGAACCGGGGTTCGGCCAGTGATGCGTGCGCTGCTGCTTACTGCGCCTTTGCTGGCGCTTACCGCTTGCGAAATTGAGGGCGGCGAGCCGGTGACCCGCACCGAAATCGGCTCAAAATCCGAACAGCGCGTGGCACTGCGGCGCGAGGCTTCGGCTTGCGAGGTCGTGGTGTTCGAGGCTGTGCCGCTGACCCATTGCGTTGCCGATCCGGCCAAACACCGGATTGCCATGGTGCTGTCCGATCCTAACGGGGTGAGATACCGTTCGCTACGCACCTATGGCAAGGCGCTGGGCGAGCAAGCGGCGGTGGTGGCCTTCGCCATGAACGGCGGCATGTTCAAGGATGATGGCAGCCCGCTGGGCTATTACGTCGAGGAAGGTGAGCGGCTTGTGGAGCTCAACCGTGAAGAGGGTGATGACAATTTCCACCTCCAGCCCAACGGTGTGTTTTTTGGCAGCGATGGCAAGTGGGAAATCCGCACGTCGAACAACTTCCTCTACAATGTCAGTGACCGCCCGAAATTCGGTACCCAATCGGGCCCGATGCTGGTGATCGACGGCGAGTTGCATCCCGAATTCCAGGATGACGGCCCTTCGCGCAGCATCCGCAACGGGGTGGGTATCGATGCCGAGGGCAAGGCGCATTTCGTCATTTCCGAAGCAGCGATCAGTTTCGGGCAATTCGCGCGCTATTTCCGTGACGAACTCAAGACGCCCGCCGCCCTCGCTCTTGATGGCGGGGTGTCCGCCTTATGGGACCCGGTGACCGAGCGACTTGACGACGGTGCCGCGATCGGGCCCTTGATTGTCGTGACAAAACGCGACACGGCGGCGCCATGACCTGCGCAGCGACCATTTTGGTTATCGACAATTACGACAGCTTCACCTTCAACCTGGTCCACTACTTGATGGAGCTGGGCGCCAAGGTGCGGGTGGAACGCAATGACGCGCTGAGCGCCGCGCAAGCGATCAAGACCAATGCCGCGGGTTTCCTGATTTCGCCCGGTCCCTGCACGCCCAATGAAGCGGGGATCAGCCTCGATCTCGTTTCCGCTTGCGCCGATGCCGGCAAGCCGCTGCTTGGTGTGTGCCTGGGCCATCAGGCGATCGGTCAGCATTTCGGCGGTATGGTCGAGCGCGGCGGGCTGATGCACGGCAAGACCTCCCCGATCAGCCATGATAGCAGCGGTGTGTTCGCGGGGCTCCCCTCGCCCTTCACCGCCACCCGCTATCACAGCCTGGTGGTGCGCAATCAGCCGGATGATCTGGCCGTCAACGCCACTTCCGACGATGGCTTCACCATGGGTTTCCGCCACCGCGAGCTGCCAATCCACGGGGTGCAGTTCCACCCTGAAAGCATCGCCACCGAGCACGGCCACGCGCTGCTGGCCAACTTTCTGCGTATCTGCGGGCTCGAGGTGAAGGAGGCGGCATGAAGACCCTGCCCCTTGCCGTACCGCATATGACCGAAGCCGAGGCCGAAGAGGTGTTCGGCTGGATCCTTGACGGAGAAGCCAGCGATGAGGAAATCGCGCGTTTCCTGCTGGCGATGACAGAGCGCAGCGAAACCGCAGACGAGATCGCGGGTGCAGCCCGCGCGCTCAGGGCCCGCTATATTCCGGTCGCTGGACCCGCAAATGCGATCGATGTGTGCGGAACCGGCGGGGATGGCCACCATACGCTGAACGTGTCAACCGCAGTAGGCCTGGTGGTCGCAGCCTGCGGTGTGCCAGTCGCCCGCCACGGCAACCGGGCGATCTCCTCGCTTTCGGGCGTGGCCGATACGCTCGAAGTTTTGGGGCTCGACATGGCCGCCGCCGGGCGCACCGCGGAAAAGACGCTGGCGGAAATCGGCATCTGCTTCCTGTTTGCCCCCAATCACCACCCGGCGATGGTGCGCATCCAGCCCATCCGCAAGAGACTTGCCCGCCGCACGATCTTCAACCTCATGGGGCCGCTGTCCAACCCGGTTGGCGTGCGGCGCCAACTGATCGGCATTGCCCGCCCCGGCTACGTCTCAATCTATGGCGACGCGGCAGCGCGGCTTGGCAGCGATCGCACCTTCATCGTCTCGGGCGACGAAGGGCTGGACGAGCTGAGCCTTGCCGGGGGTAACGAATTGGCCGACGTAACCGGCAATGATTTCGAAATGCGGCGTGTGGATGCGACAATGGCCGGGCTGGAGCACGCGCCGCTTGAAGCTATTCGCGGCGGAGATCCGGCCCATAACGCAAAGGCACTCGCCGCCTTGCTGGCAGGCGAGCCGGGTGCCTATCGCGAAACCGTCAAGTTCAATACCGCAGCGGCCCTGATGGTTGCGGGCAAGGTCGAAGACTGGGTCGAAGGCGCGGCCATGGCGGCCGAAGCGCTCGACAGCGGCAAGGCGGCGGCGCTGCTGGCGCGCTGGATCGAGATGGCAAAATGATGACGAATTACACTCGCTGTTCGTCATCCCCGCGAAAGCGGGGATCCACAGCGGAACCGTTCCCCTCGCAATCTGGATTCCCGCATACGCGGGAATGACGAGGAAAATGATGAACAAGCTTGAGGAAATCTGCGCCACCAAGCGGATCGAGGTTGCGCAAAGGCGCGCCGAATCCTCGGTCACCGCGCTCGACCATCTCGCCGCCGGGCAAAGCGCACCGCGCGGCTTTGAAGCAGCGCTGCGCATCAAGTCTGTCGGTGGTTTTGCGCTGATCGCAGAGGTCAAGAAAGCCTCGCCTTCCAAGGGCCTGATCCGCGAGGATTTCCAACCTGATCAGCACGCCCGCGCCTATCAGGCCGGCGGCGCCGCATGCCTCTCTGTCCTGACCGATGCGCCCTATTTCCAGGGCCATGAGGATTACCTCAAGGCGGCGCGCGCAGCATGCGACCTGCCGGTTCTGCGCAAGGATTTCTTGGTCGACCCGTGGCAGGTGGCCGAAGCCCGCAGCATCGGCGCGGACGCGATCCTGATCATCGTTGCTGCGCTTGGCGACGCTGAAATGGCAGAGATCGAAGCTGCGGCAATTGAACGCGGCATGGATGTGCTGGTCGAGGTACACGACGAGGCCGAGATGGAGCGCGCCGCCCGGCTCGCCTCACGGCTGATCGGCGTCAACAATCGCGATTTGAAGACTTTCAAGACTGATCTTTCTACGACCGAACGGCTTTCTTCACTCGCACCGCCAGGCACATTGCTCGTCAGTGAAAGCGGGATCAACAGCCATGACGATTGCACGCGTTTGGCGAATTCAGGCGTGCGTTCTTTCCTGGTCGGGGAGAGCCTGATGCGGCAGGATGATGTCGAAGCGGCCACGCGGGCGCTGCTTCAAGGCTAGGGTCCTGACCCTGGACTGTCCTACAATCTGGATCTGCGGCATAAGCAGCGACATGTTCTGTCGATCCCCTCTCGCAAAACCCGGCTTGCAAGCCCTGTCATCAGCGCCCGATTTTCATTCCTCAGGACTGTGTTCCATGTGTTCCATCCTGTAGGGTTTCGATTCGCCAAGGGATTGAAGAGCGTATGAGCAATAGCCTGACCCATCTCGATGAAAGCGGTAATGCGCGCATGGTCGATGTGGGGGCCAAACCGGCGACCGAGCGCATGGCGCGCGCGGGGGGCGTCATTCGCATGAGCGCAAGCGCGCTCGCGGCGATCAAGGCGGGCGATGCGCCGAAAGGCGATGTGCTGGGCACTGCAAGGATAGCGGGGATCATGGCGGCGAAGAGAACCGGCGAATTGATCCCGCTGTGCCACCCGCTCAGCCTGGATGCCGTCAATATCGACTTTGCCTTTGAAGATAACGGCGTGCGGGTAACCGCAGTAGCTACGTTGACCGGCAAGACCGGCGTGGAGATGGAAGCAATGGTGGCCGCTTCCACCGCGCTGCTGACAATCTATGACATGGCCAAGGCGCTCGACAAGGGGATGGTGATCGGCGAGGTTCGCCTGCTTGAGAAGCGCGGCGGCAAGTCAGGCATCTGGACCGCAGATTAATGATGGCCGCAATGCTTACCCCTGAAGAAGCGCAGGCCCGGGTATTGGCGCTGGTGCAACCCATGCCGGTGAGGCGGATTTCGTGTGAGGATGCGGTCGGCCTTTATCTCGCGCATGACTTGCGAGCGCGGCGAACTCAGCCATCGGCCAACCTTTCGGCCATGGATGGCTATGCGATTGGCGGCGACGCAGCCGGGCCATGGCGCCTGGTGGGTGAAAGCCGCGCGGGGGCACCCTTCGCTCGTGCGCTTGAAGCTGGCGAAACCGTGCGCATTTCAACCGGGGCGCATATGCCCGCTGGTGCGGATCGTGTGCTGATCCAGGAAAATGCGAAGGTCGAAGGCGAGACTGTCTCATGTGTGGAGGATTTTCCCGATCCACTGCGTCACGTTCGCCAACGCGGTTCCGACTTCGACGAAGGGGATGTCGTAGTTTGCGCCGGAACCAGAATTGGCCCCGCCCAGCTTGCGTTTGCGCTGAGCGCTGGCCACGCCGAGCTTGAGATACGCCGCGCGCCATCGGTGGCAGTGCTCGACAGCGGCGATGAACTGGTCGCTGACCCGATGGATTGCGCTGAGCACCAGATCCCGGCCAGCAATGGCGCGATGATCGCGGTAATGCTCAAGGCGCTCGGCTGCCGGGTAACGCGGCTTGGCCCGGTGCCGGATGACGCCGATGCGCTGGCAAACGCGCTGGCCGAAGCTGAGGGCGCTGATCTCCTGGTGACCACCGGCGGCGCCTCGGTTGGAGATCACGATCTGATGCGCCCTGCTCTTGCGGCCTGGGGCGCCAAGATCGATTTCTGGAAAGTCGCGATGAAGCCGGGCAAGCCGATCATGGTGGCAACCCGCGAGCGCAGCAATGGCAGGCAGGTGATTTTCGGTCTGCCAGGCAATCCGGTGTCGAGCTTCGTTACATGCTTCCTGTTCGTGCTGCCGCTGATCCGCGCCGCGATGGGAGCCGCTGACCCCATGCCGCGAAGGGCGCTGCTGCCATCGGGATGCGAATTGCCAGCGGTTGGCACACGCCATGAATTCCTGCGCGCCCGCTGGGATGGCAAGCACGTTACGCTTGACGATTCGCAAGACTCGTCCGCGCTGGGCGCACTTGCCAACGCAAATTGCCTGATCGATCGTGCGCCGAACGGTGGCCGGATCGAAGCAGGAACGTCTGTTCCGGTTATCCTGCTTGAAAATGGCGGAATTGCTTGACTTACCGAATCGTGTTGCCTAATTGTTCCTCATTCGTTCACCATGTTTATGGGAACGCAGGACAGGCGGCCAAGGGAGGTTTTCGCCATGCTGACGGCAAAGCAGCACGAACTGATCCGGTTTATCCAGCAACGGCTTGAAGAGACCGGCATCTCGCCAAGTTTCGAGGAAATGAAGGAAGCGCTCGATCTCAAGAGCAAATCGGGCGTGCACCGCCTGATTTCGGCGCTTGAGGAACGCGGCTTCATCCGCCGGCTGGCCAATCGCGCGCGGGCGCTTGAAGTCATCAGGATGCCGGAGAATTCTACCCCCACAGGGCGCAGCGTCATGGCGAATGCTGTCATTGCGCGCACGGCCAGCCCCGCATCGACCGCGCCGGAAGCTGCCAATGACGTGATCGAAGTGCCGCTGCACGGCCGCATCGCGGCGGGCGCACCGATCGAAGCCCTGGAAGGCCGTTCTAGCATGCCGGTTCCCGCGGCGCTGCTCGGCCCGGGCGAGCACTACGCGCTCGAAGTTTCAGGCGATTCGATGATCGAGGCCGGGATTTTCGACGGCGATTATGCGCTGGTGCGGCGCACCGATACCGCGCGCGATGGTGAAATCGTGGTGGCTCTGATCCGCAACGAGGAAGCTACGCTCAAATATCTGCGGCGCGAAAACGGGATGATCCGTCTCGATCCTGCCAATGGCGCCTATGACCCGCAGATCTATGCTCCGCATGAGGTTGTGGTGCAGGGCAAGCTTGCAGGGCTCTTGCGTCGTTATCACTAGGGATGAGATTGCGCGCCGGGCCTTGTCCCCCTCAATCCCCGGCACCGGCGCGCCACCAGCCATGCTGCCCCTGATGCTCGGCCACGGTCTGTATCTCGCGCCGGCCAAGCATTATCGTGAGGCCGCCTGACTGCTCCAGAAAGCGCTTGTCCGCTTTGAGCCAACGCGGGCGGCATGATGCGGGAAGCCAGCGATCTGCCACAACAATGTCGGCGCGCTCGCAGGCGGCAGCAAGCGCGCGCTCTTCCACCCGCAGATTGCTGCGGGAAAGGAGCAGGCTCCAGCTACGCCCGCCGCGATTGATCAACACGGAGCAGAATTCCCGGCTGCATCGCGCGTCCGGCCAGTGTTCGATCGTCACCGGTTCGCCCTGCACTCCCGCCAGTTCGAGCAAGTTGTCGCGCGCATATTCGGATCGGCTGTGGCGCAAGCTCGCCAACCGGCTCTTGTTGCCATCCGCATCGAACATGGTGATCCCGACATGCCGCCCGTCACGCGAAACAAGCACATCGGGAACCGGCGTGATCATCAGCAACAGCGTCGCAATCGCCACCGGCACCAAGCCAGCCAGCCTCCTGCGCCCTCGCCACAGCGCCAGCCACAATCCACCCGCGACATAAAGCGCGAAAGTCGGCCCGCTCATTTGCGGCATCAGCTTGATCGCGCCGGGCTGCGCTGCCGTCCAGTGCGCAATAGCCAGCAACAAATCGAGCGATCTGCCTGCCAGCCACCATACCGGAGCCCCCAGGCCCATCAGGTCGAGCAACAGCGCAATGGCGATCAGCGGCATCGAAACAAGCGTAACCAGTGGGATGGCAACCACATTGGCGAAGGCTCCATAAACTCCAGCTCGATGAAAGTGAAACAGCACGATCGGCATCAGCGTAATCTCGATCACCAGGCCGGTCACAAGCAGCATCAACCCGCGCCGCGAAACCCACGCCAACCAGCCTTCCTCGCGCGGCGCGAGAAAAGCCTTCACCGGCCCGGCATCATGCAACGCCACTATCGCCAGAACAGCGGCAAAGCTCATCTGAAAACTGGGACCGACAAGCGATTCAGGCCACATCAGCAGCACGACAAAAGCAGCCGTAGCCACCATCCGCAGCGACAGTGCATCGCGGCCCAGTGCCAGCGCCAAAAGCACCAGAAGGGCACCGATGCAGCTGCGCACCGTTGGCACCTCGGCCCCGGTGAGCAAGGTATAGCCGATCCCCGCCAGCGCCCCGGCCGCTGCCGCGACAATCGGCAACCGAAAGCGCAGAGCCAGCGCTGGCCACAGCGCCAGCAGCTTCAACGCCAGTAAATATGCGGCAGCGATAACTGCGCTGACATGCAGGCCGCTGATCGACAGCAGGTGGGTGAGCCCCGCGTCGCGCATGGCCTCTTCGTCAGCGTTCGATATGGCCCCGCGATCGCCGCTGGCAAATGCGGCGGCAATGGTACCGGCAGGCCCGCCAAGCTCACCGCGCACATGCCCGGCCAGTGCGCGCTGCACGGCCTTGAGGTGTTGCGAGCGCTGGGCCGAAGCAATCACCTCCACCTCACCAATGGCACTGCCGGTTGCAGAAAGACCCTGGAACCAGGCTGCTCGGGCGAAATCATAACTACCGGGGAGCATTGGCGAAGCTGGCGGCATCAGCCGCGCGCGCAGCTTCACCACTGCCCCCTCCGCCATTTCGTCGCGGGCCTGATCGAGCGGCACATTGATCCGAAATTTGCGAGCTTGGGCGGTTTCGGCATCGCGCACCGCCAAGGTCAGCCGGATGCGACCCTCTGCCGCGCGGTCCTCACGTTCAAGGACATAGCCCTGCAACAGCTCGACCCTGGGGCGCTCGATCGGCTCAGCACCGGCGATCTCCGAACGCATCCAGATCACCGCAATTCCGGCGGCGAACAATAGCCCGAGCGAAATCAGCGCCTGTCGCAAATGCGGCCTGCCTGACACGCCGCGATTGTCCTGCCACAATGCCGCTCCCGACAGGGCTGCGATCAGCCCGGCACCCACTGCCGCACTCCATTGCCATGGCCCCGCAAGCACGAACCAGCACGCAATGCCCATCGCAAATGCGACCGTGAGCCATGGCGCACGGTCGAAGCCAGAGCTGGCCAGGAACCGATCGGCGAGTTCCGCCACGCTGGACAAGCGCGGCGCCATGCGCCAATGGCGCTGCAATGCAGCATCGCCGCTGTCGGCACCGCCCCCGATAGGCACCACAGGCGGGTAAGATATCGCCATCAAGGCAGTGGAAAGGAAACAAAGACTTATGGCAAGCGAAAGCGGGGCACAGGCAGGCGCAGTGGTTACCCGCTTTGCCCCCTCCCCCACTGGTTTCCTGCATATCGGCGGCGCGCGAACTGCGCTGTTCAACTGGCTTTTCGCGCGGCATCATGGCGGCAAGGCGCTGCTCAGGATCGAAGACACTGATCGCAAGCGCTCCACCCAGGAAGCAATTGACGCGATTCTCGATGGGCTGGACTGGCTTGGCCTCGATTATGACGACGACATTGTTTACCAGTCAGAGCGGGGCTCGCGTCATGTCGAAGTTGCTGAGAAGCTGCTCGAACACGGCTTTGCCTACAAATGTTATGCCACCCAGGAAGAACTGGAAGAGATGCGCGCGGCCCAGCGCGCCGCCAGGCAGCCGATCCGCTATGATGGCCGGTGGCGCCACCGCGACCCCTCCGATGCACCCGCCGGAACGCCTTTCGTGATCCGCCTGAAAACGCCAGAGGACGGCGAAACCACCATCGCTGACCAGGTCCAGGGCCAGGTGACAGTCCGCAATGCCGAGCTTGACGATTACATCATCCTGCGCGCTGACGGCACACCCACCTATATGCTCGCCGCCGTGGTCGATGATCGCGATATGGGCGTGACTCACATCATCCGCGGTGACGATCATTTGAACAACGCCTTCCGCCAACTGCCAATCTATCGCGCGATGGAGCAGATTGAAGGCGGCTGGGGCGATCCGATCTATGCGCATATCCCGCTGATCCATGGCTCGGATGGCGCCAAGCTGTCCAAGCGTCATGGCGCGCTGGGCGTGGACGCCTATCGCGACGAAATGGGGATACTGCCGGAAGCCTTGTTCAACTATCTGTTGCGGCTTGGCTGGGGACATGGAGACCGCGAGGAGTTTACCCGCGAGGAAGCGATCGAGCTGTTCGATCTCGACGGTGTCGGCAAAAGCGCCTCGCGCTTCGACCTCAAGAAGCTCGAAAACCTCAACGGGCATTACATCCGCGAGGCCGATGATGCGCGTCTGGCCCGGATTTGCGCGCCGATGATCGCAGGCGAAGTCGATATTGACCTGCTGACCCGGGCCATGCCGGTGCTGAAGGTGCGCGCGCGCAGCATGATGGAACTGGCCGAAGGTGCCGCCTTCCTGTTCCGTAAAAGCCCGCTGGAAATGAGCGAAAAAGCTGCCGCCCTGCTCGATGATGACGCGCGGCAGCGGCTCGCACTTGTTGCCGACCGTTTACGGGCGGAAAATGACTGGACAATCGAAGCACTCGAAGCCACTACGAAAGCACTCGCCGAGGAACTTGAATTGGGCCTTGGCAAGCTCGCGCAGCCCCTGCGCGCAGCCCTTACCGGTACGACAACCTCGCCCGGTATCTTCGATGTTCTGATCCTTTTAGGACGGGCAGAGGCGTTGGCACGGATCGACGCGCAGGCTGTTGCGGCGGGCTGAACACGAGCACGATTAAAGGAGACAGAATTTGGCGGACAAACACGCGAAACTCGAACTTGGGGGCCAGAGCTACGAATTCCCTGTCCTGGAAGGAAGCGTTGGGCCCGATGTCATCGATATCCGCAAGCTCTATGGGCAGACAGGCGCGTTCACTTTCGATCCGGGCTACAAGTCGACCGCGAGCTGCGAAAGCGCACTTACCTATATCGATGGCGAAGAAGGGGTGCTGCTGCACCGCGGCTATCCCATCGGCCAACTGGCCGAACATTCCAGCTTCATGGAAGTCGCCTATCTGCTCCTGAATGGTGAACTGCCAAGCAAGGATGAATTCGAGGATTTCGAATACACCATAACGCGGCACACCATGCTGCACGAGCAGCTTTCGGTGCTCTATCGCGGCTTCCGCCGCGATGCGCACCCGATGGCGGTGATGTGCGGGGTGGTTGGCGCACTGTCGGCCTTTTATCATGACAGCACCGACATTTCGGATCCCGAACATCGCAAGATCAGCAGCCACCGGCTGATCGCCAAGATGCCCACGATCGCGGCAATGGCTTACAAATATGCCGTAGGTCAGCCGTTCATGTATCCGGACAATTCGCTCAGCTATACGGGCAACTTCCTGCGCATGACCTTTGGCGTTCCGGCCGAGGAATATGAGCTGCATCCCGCCGTTGAGCGCGCAATGGACCGGATATTCATCCTGCACGCCGATCACGAGCAGAACGCATCGACATCCACCGTCCGCCTGGCCGGATCGTCTGGTGCCAACCCCTTTGCCTGCATCGCGGCCGGCATCGCATGCCTGTGGGGTCCGGCACATGGCGGCGCCAATGAAGCCGCGCTCAACATGCTGCGCGAAATCGGCACGCCGGACCGTATTCCGCAATATATCGAGCGCGCGAAAGACAAGAACGACCCGTTCCGCCTGATGGGCTTCGGTCACCGGGTGTACAAAAACTACGATCCGCGCGCGACGGTAATGCAGAAAACCGTGCGCGAAGTTTTCGAGGCGCTCAAAGTGACCGATCCGGTGTTCGAAACCGCGCTGCGGCTCGAAGAGATGGCGCTCAATGACGATTACTTCAGGGAAAAGAAGCTGTTCCCCAATGTCGACTTCTACTCGGGCGTAATCCTCTCTGCGATCGGTTTCCCGACCACCATGTTTACCGCACTGTTTGCACTCGCCCGCACCGTTGGCTGGGTTGCGCAGTGGAACGAAATGATTTCCGATCCCGGCCAGGTTATCGGCCGCCCGCGCCAGCTCTACACCGGCCCGACGCAGCGCGACTACGTTCCGCTCACCCAGCGCTGAGGCTGCGCAGGCATGGGCAGACGGTTCATCAAGCTCGTCCTGCAGGTATTCGGTTTCGCACTGATCCTGTCGGGCGGGCTATGGACGCTGCAAGGCCTGGGCATCGTGATGTGGCCTGCCAACAGCTTCATGCTGGCAGATCGCAGCTGGGCTTTTTACGGTTCGATCACCGTGCTTGTCGGCGCAATCCTGCTGTGGGGATCGGGACGCATCGAGCGATGAAATACGGCTCCTTGCCTGCCAACAGTCAGGCTTTTTTGGGCAAAACCAGGGTGAAGGTTGCCCCCTTGCCTACCTCGCTTTCGACCGCAAGCGAGCCCGACATGGCCAGGGCCAGCTTGCGCGAAATGTAAAGCCCAAGGCCTGAGCCGCCATCGCCCGAACGGCCAAGCCGCTCGAACTTCGCAAACATCCGCTGCTGATCTTCGCGTGAGAGGCCGGGGCCCTGATCGCGCACGCTGACGCTGGGCAAGCCACTGCGCCACGGCCCCACCGAAATCTCGACCCGGCTGTCCCTGGGCGAATAGTTGATCGCATTCGCGCCCAAATTGAGCACGATCTGCAAGACCCGGCGGGCGTCACCGATTGCCGGGCAACTCTCGTCATTGCCGGGGCTGACCAGTTCGATCCGCTTGTCATTGGCCCTGGCCGTCAGCATGCTGGCAGCCTTGCGGGCGATATCGGCCAGATCGATCGCCTGCTTTGCGGCGGTAAATCCGGGTGCCTCGACAGCCTCGAGATCACCCAGGTCGTCAAGCAACCCGGCCAAATGTCTGCCCGCTGACACGATGTCGGCAGCATAATTCGAATATTCGGCGCGCAAGGGTCCGGCCAGTTTCGATCGGATAGTTTCCGCATTGGCGATGATCCGCGCTACCGGCTGGCGCAGAGCAGGCATCAGCGCATCCCCGATCAGACCGGTGCCGCCTGCTTGCGTATCTTCGTTTTGCGGTTCGGCTTGCGGCGGCGGCTGATCGGCCACCAGCAACAATTCAAATCCGCGCGGCATGGCGGCTTCCGTGCCAAGTGGAATGAGGCGAGCCCGCCAGTCACGCTGCGAACCTGCTAGCTTGCACCGCACCCCGTCAAGCAGGCGCCAATGCAGGGGCTGACGGTGTGCGATCCCGATCAGTTCGACATAGTCCACCCAGGGCTTGCCGGCGTGCTTGCGGGTCTCATCAATCAATTCCGCCAGATCCGGCGCGCTGCCCTCACCGGCGAGCAGGCGCTGTTTGCCGTCGAGTCGCGCAGTAAATTCCGCTGTTGCCCTGTCGATCGCGTCCTGCCTTGCGGTGGTCTCGCGGTCATCTTGTGCCCCGACAGTTTCCCGCCGCCAGTTCTCGATCAGGATCTCACAACCATCGCCGCGATCCGCCGTCAAAGGATGTATACGGACAAAGCCGCTCACGCGCGCATCGCCATCCTGCGCAGAAAATTCACGCGCCAGGCGCAAGCCCATTCGGCGCCCCTGACGCACCAGTTCGAGCAGTTCTGGGATGGCCAGCCTGCCGGGAACCTGGCCTCCACAGCGCTGCTGCAGCTCGGACAGGGGCTGGTCAGCCGAGACCAGGCGGTCCTCACCATCGGTAAGACCGCGCGCGGCCAGAAGCGAATCGGGAGCCGCCACGGCCTAGCGCCCGCGCCCCGCCGCGGTTCCCTTGAGCAGAGCTTTCGCCTGGTCCGCAGAAATGTCATGCAGCTGCGCGGGAAGCGCAAAATCCTGGTGGATCAGCGCAAATTGGCGGGTGATTTCATCAGGCTTGAGCGCTCCGGCACGCAGCGCCAGGGCAAGCCGCACTTGCTGGCGTTCGTGGCACGAGAGTATCGCCAGTTCGCGCGGTTGCTGCGAAAGCCGCGCCATTGCGGTCGCGAAGAGTGCCAGCCCGGCGTGCTCAAGATCGAGCGCGGCGCGCATTCCTCCTGCCAGGCCGCCTACCAGACGGGTAAGCAGCGCCAGCCTGCTACGGCCTTCATCGTAGCCGGCGCGGAGCTGTTGCGCCGCCCGTTCGGCCACACCACCATCCTCTGCGACGACGGCCTTTTTTGCCAGTGCCAGCACCTCGTGAAACAGTTCTGCCGGAAGTTCGACCAGCGGCAGGTCCATTCTGCGCTGCGCCTGGATGAAACGCGCCTGCGCGCTCATGGTAGCCATGGCCAGTTCCGCGACGTTTTCGTCCGGTGAGGCGATCAGTTCCTGCAACAGCGGCGTAAGCACCTGGTCGATCGCCGCGCCTTGCTCAAGCCGCTCGCCAAGCTGGCTTTCCATCGCGATGGCATAACAATGGCTCACCAGGATGCTGCTGGCAGCAAACCGGCCTGCAAGGTTGCTTGCCGCTGCCGGGTCTATCTCCTGTTTTGCCCCTTCTGCCTTTGCCAGCGCCGCCAGCACCTGTCGCGCCAGATCGCCCAGCATGCCGCGCATGCGCGCAAGCACATCTTCGCTCACCAGGGCCTGGCCGGGAGAGGCGAGCAAGTGGCTGAGAACAGGCGCAACTCCGGCAAGCGCAAGGTCGCCACGCGCCAGCTCATGGCGCAAGGCGTCACTTGCCTCCGTCTGCTCCTGCGGTTTCATCACAGCCTCGCTCATCGCCTGCTCATAGCGCGGCTTGGTTAAGCCCGCGTTATCTTCGATTCTCGCCGAAAAAACAGGCATAATCCGAGTGCGAGCAAAGACAGCCCAGCAACTGCTTGATCCAGCACGCCAAACCATGCCGCCGGAAGCAAGACCGACGCTGCGACGAAGCGATCACCCCAGGCGGCACGCCATTTTTCCGGGGCCAGGCTTTCTCCAAGGCGCAAAAGCCCCACAAACATCAACGGCAGAAACATCCGCTGCGGCAAGGAATCCAGTTCGAACGGCAGCGAAAGAGGCATCACAAGCGAGAAATCCAGGATATTTCGCAGCAGGCCTGCGCGCCGCGTTCCCGGCCCAATTCCGCGCAGCCTGGCCTTGAGCCTGCCCAGTGCCTCGCCCAGTTTAAGCGTAAAAGCGCCTACAATGAAGCTCGCTAAACCTGCAAAACTCAAGCCAATTTGCGAGAGCACCACAGCACCCAGCAGACCCAATGCCCCAAGGCCCAGTGCCGTAGCAGGCCCCCGATCCAACGCATCGGGCGCCAATGCCCGGGCGAACCGGCGGCTGAGTGCAGTGCCCGGCGCGCTCCAAACGGCGCTCTCGACACTGCGATCAAGCAAAGCTTCCTCGCGCAGTGCCAACACCGCGCGGTCACGCACCAACAGCCATTCTCCGCTATCGAGCGCCTCCGCGCTCACATCCACCAGCCTTGCCCCGGCCTGCAGTGCGAGCCGCAGCAAAACCGAGATTGTGTCACAATCGGGCGGCATGTCCGCCAGTTGTTCCGCAATCCTTGCCCGCGTGACCAGCACACCGCCCCAGGCATGTTCCGCATCGATCCGCTCGAACCCAGCGGCCAGGCCTTCCTCAGCTGGCAAGGCTGCAACGCCGCGTTGCTCTCCTATGGTCGCGGCCAAGCGCTCACGATCGATCACCAGACCATCGGCAATCACCACCAGTTCCTGATCGGCGGAAAGCAGCCGCGCCAGCGGCAACGGCCCACGCACCAGCTGGAACTCCAAACCTGCGCTTTCCACAGCCTCGTGAAGGTCCTGCAACGGTTCGCTGTCGCGCTCTGCGAGGCAGATTATCCGCGTGCAGCCAAGGTCGCGCGCCATATCCACCTGCCAGGCGATCAGCGATCGCCCACCAAGCCGCTCGAACGCGCGCGGCCTGCCCGCTTGCGTCAGTTCCAGTGTCGATAGCAATGCGCTGCGCACAGCGGCCTGTCCCCCGTTTGCCATTGGTTAGTCGGATTTAGGGGAGACAATAGGCGCGGCAAGGCAGGCCTGCCAAGCGCCAGATTGGGCGGAATTGGGCGGATTTAGCCGTGCGCAGGAATAAGCGGCCGCCCCGCTAGCCGAGCGATCTCCTGTTCCACCTCGCGCAGCACGCCAGGTTCGCCCGGAACAGCTTCCAGCGCCGCTTCGGATATGTTGAGCAATTCCTCCGCGTGGAAGCTTGCGGCAAGCCCTTTCAGACGCATCGCAGCAACACGCCAATTTCCGTCACAACGGGCGCGGCGCATCAGGTCAAGCTGCCGCTCAGCACTTTCGACCAAAGCGTTGCGTAGCTCAGCCAGCAAGGCGATGTCCTCACCCGCGGCCGCAGCCAATGTTGCATCAAGGGAACCGCTTTCATACGCCATTGGATGGCGGATATGCGCACAAGCGTTAAAGCGGGGTTTATCCTTTCTCAAAATCGAGTAGTTTCCGCAAATGACGACTGGATCGCATATCCGGGCTATCGGGCCTGAAGCCGCGCAGAACGCGCCTGAACAATCCGCTGAGAATGCTGGCGATGAACCGCTAATTCTGGACGAAGAACCGGGCGACGAGATTGATGAACCGGCACCGCGCAGGCGCTGGTATGACTGGTTTGTACCCACATTGGCGATGCTTGCCATGGCGGGGTGGACCGGGTTCTTTGGCTGGGCATTTCAAGCGGAAATTCTGACAGGCGGGACGCCGCAACAGTGGGCGGGATGGATCATGGACTGGTCTGTGCCGATCCTGCTGGTCGTAGCCTGCTGGCTTCTCGCCATGCGCCTGAGCCGCCGCGAAGCTGTCCGTTTCGGCGATACGGCTCTGTTATTGCGGCAAGAGGCGAGCGCGCTTGAGAACCGGCTGGCAGCGGTCAATCGCGAGCTTTCGCTGGCGCGCGAATTCCTGGGCACACAGTCGCGCGAGCTGGAATCTTTCGGGCGTATAGCCAGTGAACGGCTGTCCACCCATGCCGGCGAGCTTCAGGCGTTGATCCACACCAATGGCGCTCAGGTAGAGGCGATCGCAACAGTCAGTGATACCGCGTTGATAAACATGGGAAAACTGCGTGACGACTTACCGGTCATTGCTACTTCGGCGCGCGATGCCTCCAACCAGATCGGCCAGGCTGGCCGAGCCGCGCATGAACAGATTGAAAAGCTGGTGACAGGGTTCGAACGGCTCAACCACTTCGGTGCCGCAAGCGGCCAGCAGGTCAACACATTGACCGAACAGGTGAATGACACGCTGGCGCGATTCGAAGCTCAACTCGATCGGCTCAATCAGATTACCGAGAGCCGCTTCGCCGTTTTGAACGCGAAAAGTGACGAATTCCGCGCAGAAATAGACAGCCATGAAGCAGGCGCGTTCGCCGCGATGCACGGCCGCGCCGAAGAGCTGCGCGTTATGGTGGCCGCGCTAGGGGCAGAATTCGAAACCCAGGAGCGTGCCCGCGTCAACACTTTCCAGGACCAGATCGCCAGTTTGCGTGATGAAATCCAGGCGGTGAGCGCCGCGCTCAACCAAACGCAGCACGATTCCGTCACCATGCTCGATGAACATCGCGACCGGCTTTATACCGATCTCGCCAAGGTCGTCGGCAAGCTCGACCAGCTCGATCAGCACGCTGTAGCGACCGGGCGAAGGCGGATTGAAGCGCTGGAACTGGAAAGTGAACAGTTTGCGGCCAGGCTTGCGGCACACGATGCCGACTTCGCCGAAAAAATGGCCCGCAGGCAGGATGAATTCGATACTCGCGAGGCGCAGGCCAGCGAAGTGTTGGCGCAGCGCCTGTCAGAGCTCGACGAAATGCTGTCGGAGCGGACCGAAGCGCAGCTTGCCCGGCTCGAGAAACTCGTAACACAAGGCACTGACATTACATCGAAGGTTGAGGAACTGAATACCCTGCTTGCTTCAGTTTCTGAACAAGCGCAACTTACCACCAGTACACTCGGTCAAGGTCTTGGCGATACGACCGAGAAGCTTGCGCACAGCCGCAACGAACTCGCCGCCACCGGCACGATCCTTGGCGAACTGACCGAGGCCGGTATCCGCCTGCTCGAAATTATCCAGTCGGGTGCGCGCGAAAGCCGCGAAGCCCTGCCCCAGGCGATCGACAAGGCGGGGGCAATGCTGGGCGATGTTGAGCAGCGCGCGGCCATGATCAAGGGCACGGTTGAAGCCGCACATGAGCGCAGCAGCAGCCTATCCGATTATGTCATTGCCGCCCGCGAAACTGTTGAGGAAACCGATCAGAAGATCGCGGCGCTCAACGCGCGCCTTGCCGAAGGTGCGGATGAAGGCCTGGCGCGGATTTCCGCACTGCGCGGCGCCTTGAGCAAACTTGAGCAGGAAAGCGATCATGTCTCGTCGCGAACCAACGAGGAATTGCGGGCCGCGATTGTCCAGCTGGAAGATGCGGCAAGGCAGGCCTTTGCGGCGATCGAGGACGGCACGGAAGAGCGGCTTGGGATACTGGCCAAAGAAATAGGGGTCAAGGCCAGCGCAGCGATCGAGCAATCGTTGCGTGAAGAAGGCGCGCATGCTGCCGAGCGCATTGAGGAAGCAAACCTGCGGGCTTCCACCAGCGGACGTGAGATTGTCGGCGCCCTACGTGACCAACTCGCCAAGGTAAATGAGTTGGTGGGCAATCTGGAGCAGCGCGTAGCCCGCGCGCGAGAACAGGCGCAGGAAAAGGTCGATAATGATTTTGCACGGCGGGTGGCCTTGATCACCGAGAGCCTCAATTCAAACGCCATCGACATCGCCAAGGTGCTATCACACGATACCACAGACACTGCTTGGGCATCTTACCTCAAGGGTGATCGCGGCATTTTCACGCGGCGGGCAGTGCGGCTTGTCGACAATTCCCAGGCAAGGGAAATAATGGAACTGTTCGAGGCGGATGACAGCTTCCGCGAGCATGTCAGCCGCTACATCCATGATTTCGAAGCCATGCTGCGCTCGGTACTTTCAACCCGCGATGGCAACACAATGGGGATCACGCTGCTTAGCTCGGATATGGGCAAGCTCTATGTCGCGCTCGCGCAATCTATCGAACGGCTGCGCGATTGATTATTGCCGCGCCACGCTTGTTCAACCAGGCATTTCGCCGGTGCCGGGTGGCGGCGGGAAAAAATTCAGATCCTCGGCAGTGACCCAGCCAAACTGGTAATTCAGCACATAAATCCCGGTTAGGAGCCCCGCAATAAAGGTCGCCCTCAAAGCGTGATAGCCGGGGCGGAAATGCGCGGGCGCGCTATCTGCCTGCCCGGGAATTTTCTCGATCCCCGCTTCGTCATGCGTCTTCACGCCAAACGGCAAGGTGACGAACGCCGACATCACCCAGAACAGCGCATAAATTGCGAGGATCGAGGTCCATTCCATCATTGCGCTTCACCCAGCATGATGATTTTGACTTGCGGCTTCTTTCCTGACCAGCGCTGTGCGGCGCGGCGCGCGGCAAGACGGGCTGCCTCGTGCACCGCATCACGATCGCGGGCGGCCTTGCCGCGTAGAGAGGCGATGGCCGAGACGACATCCTCGGCTGCCTCTTCGACAAACCCAGCCAGATCCTCGTCAAGCGGCAAGCCGATCGCTTCAACAGTCGGGGCATAGCTCTCGTCCAGAACCACTATCACCAACCCGTCGCGCGCCACGCGGCGGCGCATGGTCACCGCTTCACCATCTGCCGCCACGATAATGTCGCCATCGAGCACAAGCCGCCCTGCCTTCACCTCGGCCAGCTTGCCAGGGGCGCCGGGTGCGAGCCGGATAAGGTCACCATTGCTTTGCACCAACGCCGCCGGGATGCCGCTCTTGCGCCCAAGCCGGGCCTGTTCGTGCATGTGGCGCATCTCGCCATGGACCGGCACCAGCAATTCCGGGCGAATCCAGCCATATAGCGCCTGGAGCTCCGGCCTGCCGGGGTGGCCGGAAACGTGGATAGCACTTTGGCGGTCAGTCACCATCACGATCCCGCGCGCGGCAAGCTGGTTCATCACCCGCCCGATGGCAAGCTCGTTGCCGGGAATCTGGCGGCTCGAAAACAAAATCACATCGCCCGGCACCAGCTCGATCGGGTGGTTGCCTTCGGCAATGCGGGCCAGCGCCGCGCGCGGTTCGCCCTGCCCGCCGGTGGCGATGATCAGTACTTCGCCGCGCGGCAGGCCCATCGCCGTGTCGAAATCGATCGTTTCAGGGAAGTCCTGCAGGTAACCTGTCTGCTTGGCCACGTCGATGATCCGATCGAGCGAGCGCCCGGCCACGCACAACTGCCGCCCGGTTTCACGGGCGACATCGCCCAGGGTCTGCAGCCGCGCCACATTCGAAGCGAAGGTCGTTACCAGCACGCGCTTACCGACATGCCGCGCCACCTCCTCCATCAGCGATCGGTGCACGCCGCCTTCTGAACCGCTGGGCTTGGCATTGAATACATTGGTCGAATCGCACACCAGGGCCAGCACACCCTCATCCCCGATGGCGATCAGTTCTTCCTCAGTTGTTGGCTCACCAATGATCGGTTCCTCATCGAGCTTCCAGTCGCCGGTGTGGAACACCTTGCCATAAGGGGTCTCGATCAGCAGCGCGTTTCCTTCTGCTATGGAATGCGCCAGCGGAACATATGTCACGCCAAACGGGCCAAGGTTGAACGCGCCATGATCGTCATCGATGACAAACAGATCGACCGATTTGGCCAGCCCCGCCTCTTCCAGCTTGCGCTGAACCAGTTCAGCCGTGAATGGCGTGGCATAAAGCGGCACACCCAGTTCGGCGGCGAAATAGGGGACGGCACCGATATGATCCTCGTGCCCGTGGGTCAGCACGATCCCCAGCAGATCCTTCGCGCGGTCTTCGATGAATTCGAGATCGGCAAAAACGAGTTCAACACCCGGATATACATCGCCCGAGAAGGTCATCCCCAGATCCACCATCAGCCACTTGCCGTTGCAGCCATAGAGATTGACGTTCATGCCAATCTCGCCCGAGCCGCCCAGTGCCAGAAACAGCAGTTCCTTCTCGGGAGTGAAATCCTTTTTCATCAACTGGTTCCGATCAGTTCGCTGCGCGGCGCGCCAGAATGGCAAGCCCGTCAAGCGTCAGGTCTGTATCAACCGCGTCGAACATATCCGTATGCTCGTCAAACAGGATTGCCAGCCCGCCGGTCGCCACCACCTTGGCCGGTCGGCCGATCTGTTTACGCATCCGGGCGATCAGCCCTTCGATCAGCGAGACATAGCCCCAGAAAACACCGATCAGCATCTGTTCTTCGGTGTTGCGGCCGATAACGTTGTTATTGCCGGGGTTTTCGATCGCAATGCGCGGGAGCTTGGCCGTATTGTTGACCAGCGCATCAAGCGACAGGTTGATGCCAGGGGCGATGATCCCGCCCTTGTAGGCGCCGGTAAAATCCACCGCATCGAATGTCGTAGCAGTGCCGAAATCGACTACGATCAGATCACCCTGGTATTTGGCATGTGCCGCGATAGCATTGAGCGCACGGTCCGCACCGAGCGAACGCGGCTCGTCCACGTCCACTGAAATTCCCCAATCGGCATCGCCCTGCCCCGCGATCAGCGGCGTAACGCCGAAATACTTCTCTGCCAGCACAGCGATATTGTGGATCGCGCGGGGCACCACCGAGCCCACAATGATCTGTGTGATTTGCGCCTTGTCGAAGCCCTCGATCGCCAGCAATTGCAGCAGCCACACGGCATATTCATCGCCAGTGCGGCGCGGATCGGTGGCGATCCGCCAGCGCGCCTTGATCTCCATGCCATCGAACAGCGCAAAGACCACATTTGTGTTACCGACATCGGCTGCAAGCAGCATCGAGCTTCCCCTATTCGATCAGGCTAATCGAGCGCCACGTCACCGGCGTGGATGGTGTGCGTCTTGCCATCGGGAGCGCGCAACAGCAAGGAGCCGCTTGCGTCGAGCCCGGCGAAGGCGCCGCTGATGGTGGTGCCCGAGGGTTCATGCACCTTCAGCGCTGTGCCTATTCTATGGGCCGCCGCCTGCCAGCGCCTGAGAAGCAGCTCAAGCCCGTGAATGCGCCAGCGCTCAAGTTCGGCGTCGAAGGATGCGGCGAGCCGTCCGGCAAAATCCTCAGGCGAAGGTGCCGGTGCGACCTCAGCCAGGGCTATCGTCTTGCGGTCCGGCAGTTCGGGCGCCGCGCGCAGGTTCACGCCGATTCCGATGACCACAGCCCCCTTGGCCGTTTCCAGCAATATCCCGGCTAGTTTCGCGTCCCGCAGCAATATGTCGTTCGGCCATTTCAGCATGAGAGCGCCGGGTTCGGGACAGAAGGGCAATAGCGCCTCGTAAACCGCGAGCCCGGTCATCAACGCCAATGTTGCTGCGGGCGGATCGCCAGCAGCGGGATGAACCACTGTCGAGCCCATGAAATTGCCCGACCCGTCAAACCACTGGCGTCCCTGTCTCCCGCGCCCGGCATTCTGGCTGCGCGTAACCAGCCAATCGGCCTCGCGCGCATGCTCGCCCGCGGCAAGCCGCGCCAGCAGGTCTGCGTTGGTGGAGCCGGTTTGCTCGACGAAAGTGATCACACCGCCAGGAACAGCGCGCTTGCCGCCTTGTCCGCCAGATCGCCCAGCGACGGCGTAAGCAGATAGCCGAGCGGGGAAATGATCAACGAGGTTATCCCCAGAACAGCCCAATGGCTGGCGTTGCTCTTGCCCGTCATCACGCCCGCGGAATCGTCGAACATGATCACCTTGCACACCTTGAGGTAGTAGAAGGCGCCGATCACGCTGGCGGCGATACCGAGCGCTGCGAGCGCGATCATGTCCGCTTCAACCGCGGCCTGGAACACCACGAACTTGCCCCAGAAGCCGAACAGCGGCGGAATGCCTGCCAGGCTCAGCATCAGGAAGAACAGGCACCAACTCAGCAATGGTTGCTCGCGCACCATGCCGGCCATGCTCGAAATGTTCTCGACGGGCACGCCATCGGCATTTTTGAGCATCAGCACCGCAACAAAGCTGCCGAGCGACATCGCCAGGTAGATCCACAGATAGACCAGCATTGCGCTCGCACCCTGCTCAGTCGCGGCGGCAAGCCCGATCAGGATGAAGCCAACATTGTTGATCGATGAAAAGGCCAGCAGGCGCTTGATATTCTCCTGCCCGATGGCGCCCAGCGCGCCGACGACGATCGAAGCAAGCGCCAGGAAGATCACGATCTGCCGCCAGGCGTCGACCTGGCTGCCGAACACCTCCAGCGCGACCCGGGCGGTCAGGGCAACCGCTGCCACTTTGGGTGCAGTAGCGAAAAAGGCGGTAACCGGGGTCGGCGCGCCTTCGTAGACATCGGGCGTCCACATATGGAACGGAACTGCCGAGATCTTGAACGCCAGGCCTGCAAGCACAAACACGATGCCGATCAGCGCGCCGTTGGACAAATCACCGGCTATCGCTGCGGAGACACCAGCAAAGCTGGTGCTGCCGGTAAAGCCATAGAGCAGGCTCAGACCGTAAAGCAGGATGCCGCTGGCAAGCGCACCAAGCACGAAATATTTGAGGCCCGCTTCGGCCGATTTGTCATCATTGCGCAGGATCGAGGCGAGCACATAGGCCGCGAGACTGTTGAGCTCCAGCCCAACATAAAGCGTCAGGAAATCGCCCGCCGAAACCATGATGCTCATGCCCAGCGAAGCAAATACAACCAGCACGGGATATTCGGCGCGCATGGCCTTGAGGCGATCGAAATAGGCAGGCGCGACCAACAGGCAGCCGATCGCGCCGAGATAGATCAGCGACTTGGCGAATGCGGCATAGGCATCGGCACGGAACAAATCGCCAAAAGCATACGTGGCCGGGCCAACCAGCCCGTCATGCAGGGTCGGCACAAGCAGCACGCCCGCTGCGAACAGCCCTGCTACTGCAAGCCACGTTACCAGCTTAGCGCTCTTGTCTCCGCCCCAGGCCGCGATCAACAGCAGCACAAGCCCTGAAACTGCAAGGACGATTTCGGGCGCAATCAGCGAAAGCGAGGTTGCGTAGTCCATCAGTGGGCCCCCTCCTCGAGCTTCTCACTTGCATGCGGCATTTCGTTGGCAATCCTTCCAGTCGGCTCGCCCACCACAAGCTGGCTGTCACCTTCGGGTGCAGCACGCGCCACCCGCGCTTCGAGCGCGGCGATATCCTGCCGCATCGGTGCCAGGAAGCTTTCGGGATAGACGCCCATCCACAAAACTGCAGCGGCGATCGGGGCAAGCATTGCCCATTCACGCTTGTCGAGATCGAGCATGGCTGCCGCATCGGCGTTTTTCTGCTCGCCGAAGGCCACGCGCCGGTACAGGTAAAGCATGTAGGCCGCGCCCAGGATGATGCCCGTGGTGCAGGCCAAGGCAACCCAGGTGGAAACCTGATAGATTCCTGCCAGCGCCAGGAATTCGCCGATGAAATTGCTCGTGCCCGGCAAGCCCACGCTGGCCATGGTGAAAAGCATGAAGAACAGCGCATATTTGGGCATGTTGATGGACAGCCCGCCGTAACGGTCAATCTCGCGCGTGTGCAGCCGGTCATAAATCACGCCCACGCACAGGAACAATGCGCCCGAGACCAACCCGTGGCCCAGCATCACCATCATTGCGCCTTCCAGCCCCTGCACGTTGAAAGCGAACAGGCCTGCCGTCACGATCGCCATATGCGCGACCGATGAATAGGCGATCAGCTTTTTCATGTCGTGCTGAACCAGCGCGACCAGCGAGGTATAGATCACTGCCACGATCGACAGCGCGAAAATCAGCCAGGCAAGCTGCGCAGAGGCTTCGGGAAACATTGGCAGGCTGAAACGGATGAAGCCGTAACCACCCAGCTTCAGCAGCACACCCGCCAGGATGACGGAGCCCGCAGTGGGCGCTTGCACATGCGCATCGGGAAGCCATGTATGCACCGGCCACATCGGCATCTTCACCGCGAAGCTGGCGAAGAACGCCAGCCACAGCCATGTCTGCGCCGCTGGCGCGAAGTCATACTGCATCAGCGTGGGGATGTCGGAAGTGCCTGCAACATTCACCATCCAGAACATCGCAATCAGCATCAGCACCGAGCCGAGCAGCGTGTAGAGGAAGAACTTGTAACTCGCATAAATGCGGTTGTCCCCGCCCCATACCCCAATGATCAGGTACATCGGGATCAGGCCCGCCTCGAAGAAGATGTAGAACAGGAACATGTCCTGCGCTGCGAACACGCCGATCATCAGCACTTCCATGATCAGGAAGGCGGCCATGTACTCGCCCACGCGCCTGGTGATCGCTTCCCAACTGGCGAGGATGCAAATCGGCATCAGGAACACGCTGAGCATGATCAGCATCAGCGCAATCCCGTCGATCCCCAGCGCATAGCTGAAGCCCGAGAACAGCGGCGCCTTCTCGACGAACTGCCATTGCGCTCCGCCGATATCGTAATTGAGCCACAGCACCACGCCGAGCGCGAGATTGGCCAGCGTTGCCGCCAACGCGGTCAGCCGCGCAGCCTGCGCCTCAAGAAAGAAGCAGGCGATGCCTGCCACCAGCGGGACCAGCAGCATGGCCGAAAGGATCGGAAACCCGTCCATCAAAAGAGCACCCAGGTAATCGCGGCGACCAGGCCGAGCAGCATGATCAACGCGTAGCTATAGAGATATCCGGACTGCACCTTCTTCGCGACCAGCGCGCCGCGCTGCACCAGCCAGGCGGCACCATCGGGGCCGAAACGGTCGATCGTGCCGATATCGCCCCTTTGCCAGAAGACGCGCCCGAGCCAGAAGGCCGGCTTGACGAAGATCACATTGTAAAGCTCGTCAAAGTACCATTTGTTGTAGACGAAATTGTGGATCACGCGGAACTGCGCCACGAATTTGCCCGGAATGCTCGTGTTCCTGATATAGGCCCACCATGCCCCGGCAAAGCCCAGCACCATCACGATGAAGGCGGCATATTTCACCGGCATCGGCACTGCGTGCATCGCGTGGATCAGCGGCTCGTTATAGAAGATCGAATTGCTCCAGAACGATGCATCGTCAAGGAATGTCGGCGCAAACACCTGCCCGGCGGCGATTGCCCCCACTGACAGCAGGCCAAGGGGGACCAGCATTGAAGGCGGGCTTTCATGTGGATGATAGCCGCCGGTAGTGTCTTCTCCGGCCTGCGCGGGCGTCTTGTGAACCGAATGCTGGATATGCTCGCTCTCGATCCAGCGCGGCTTGCCCCAGAAGGTAAGGAACATCAGGCGCCAGCTGTAAAAGCTTGTCAGCAGGGCGGCGAAAACGCCCATCCAGAAGGCGAAATTCGCCATGCCGGTGCCGCGGGCATAGGCGACTTCGATGATCGCATCCTTCGACCAGAAGCCGGCGAAGCCAAGGTGCAGGTCATAGATGCCGACGCCGGTGATCGCCAGCGTACCCGCCATCATCGCCCAGAAGGTAAGCGGGATGTGTTTACGCAGGCCGCCGTAATAACGCATGTCCTGTTCGTGATGCATGGCGTGGATCACGCTGCCAGCGCCCAGGAACAGCAGGGCCTTGAAGAAAGCATGGGTGAAGAGGTGGAACATGGCCACGCCATAGGCGCCGACGCCTGCGGCAAAGAACATGTAACCGAGCTGTGAGCAGGTGGAATAGGCGATCACCCGCTTGATGTCCCACTGCGTGGTCCCGATCGTGGCGGCGAAGATGCACGTGGCCGCTCCGACAAACACCACCATGCCCAATGCAATCGGTGCTGCCTCGAACATGGGCGACAGGCGGCAGACCATGAACACGCCCGCGGTCACCATGGTTGCGGCGTGGATCAGCGCCGAAACCGGGGTCGGGCCTTCCATCGCGTCGGGCAACCAGGTGTGCAGGCCCAGCTGCGCCGATTTGCCCATCGCGCCGATGAACAGAAGGATGCACAGCAGGTCCATCGTTTGCATGCGATAGCCGAGGAAGCCGATGGTCGAGCCGGTCATCCCCGGCGCGGCGGCCAGGATCTCGGGGATCGAGGTGGTCTGGAACACCAGATAGGTGCCGAAAATGCCCAGCATGAAGCCGAGGTCGCCCACGCGGTTAACCACGAAGGCCTTGATCGCGGCGGCGTTGGCGCTCGGCTTCTTGAACCAGAAACCGATCAGCAGATAGCTGGCCAGGCCCACCCCTTCCCAACCGAAGAACATCTGCACCAGATTGTCGGCCGTCACCAGCATCAGCATGGCGAAGGTGAACAGCGAGAGATAGGCGAAGAAGCGCGGCTGGTCCGGGTCCTCTTCCATGTATCCCCATGAATAGAGGTGCACGAGCGCGGAAACAGTAGTGATCACCACCAGCATCACGGCGGTCAGCGCATCCACCTGCAGCGCCCAATCGAAACTCAGCGTGCCCGAATGAACCCAGGTCATGACCGGAACGACTTCCGCGACCGCATTTCCGGCGACGAAGCTCAGGAAAATCGGCCAGCTCAGTGCGCAGGAAATGAACAGCGCGCCCGTGGTGAGCGACTTGGTGACGGTGTTGCCGAGCATGCGATTGCCGAGCCCTGCCACGATGGCCGCGAGCAATGGCAGGAAAACGATGAAGAGGATGGAGTTCACTTGGCAACTCCTTCGTCATTGCGAGCGTAGCGAAGCAATCCAGCGCGGGTCGCACAACGGCTCTGGATTGCCGCGTCGCCTGCGGCTCCTCGCAATGACGGGATTGTGAAGTTCATTTTTACCCCTTCATCTGCGTGGCATCGTCGACCGCGATGGTGCCGCGGTTGCGGAAATAGATGACCAGGATCGCCAGCCCGATCGCCGCCTCTGCCGCAGCCACGGTCAGCACCAGCATGGCGAACACCTGACCGACCAGATCGTTCATGAAGGCGCTGAATGCGACGAAGTTGATGTTCACCGAAAGCAGGATCAGTTCGATCGCCATCAGGATGACGATCACGTTCTTGCGGTTGAGGAAAATGCCCAGCACGCCCAGCACGAACAGGATCGCGCTGACGGTGATATAATGTTCGATGCCAATCACAGCTCGACCCCCTGCCCTACGCCGGGCTGCTTCATCACGGTCGCATCTTCGGGGCGGCGGCGGACCTGCTTGCCGATGTCCTGCCGGGCGCGCGTACCATCCGGGCGCTGGCGATGGGTCAGCACGATGGCACCGATCATCGCCACCAGCAGGATGATGCCGGCCACCTCGAACAGGAAGATATAGCGGCTATAGAGCAGCGCACCGATTGCCTCGATATTGTTCGTACCCAGCGAGGCTGCACCGCTGCCGTCGGGAGTCCCCAGTTTTACCCCGCCCGCGCTCCACGCCACCAGCCCCACGAACAGCTCGAGGAACAGGATCAGCGCCACCAGCAGGCCGAGCGGAAAATTCTTGACGAAACCGGCCCGCAACGCGGCGAAATCGATGTTGAGCATCATCACCACGAACAGGAACAGCACGGCGACTGCACCAACATAAACAATCACCAGCAGCATGGCGATGAATTCGGCGCCAACGAGCACCATCAGCCCCGCGGCGTTGAAGAAGGCCAGGATCAGCCACAGCACGGAATGCACCGGGTTGCGCGACGTGATGACCATCAGCGCACTAGCGATCATCAGCCCTGCGAACAGGTAGAAAGATAAGGTTTGGATCATTTTTCCTTCACACCCCTCTCGTCATCCCCGCGAAAGCGGGGATCCAGAGCGGAGCCAATGCCGCTGGAAGGTGGATTCCCGCTTTCGCGGGAATGACGGTGTTCATGGTATTGACCTTGCCCCTCATCATCTCGCGCGGCCCCCTAACGATACGGCGCATCGGCTTCAAGGTTTGCGGCGATGGCGCGCTCCCACTTGTCCCCGTTGGCCAGCAGTTTTGCCTTGTCGTAAAGCAGTTCCTCGCGCGTTTCGGTGGCGTATTCGAAGTTCGGCCCCTCGACGATGGCATCGACCGGGCAGGCTTCCTGGCAAAAGCCGCAATAGATGCACTTGGTCATGTCGATGTCATAGCGGGTGGTGCGGCGACTGCCGTCTTCGCGCGGTTCGCTCTCGATCGTGATCGCCTGCGCCGGGCATACCGCCTCGCACAGCTTGCAGGCGATGCAGCGTTCCTCGCCATTGGGATAGCGGCGCAGCGCATGCTCGCCCCGGAAACGCGGCGAGATCGGGTTTTTTTCGAACGGATAGTTGATCGTCACCTTGGGCTTGAAGAAATACTTCAAGGTCAGGGCGTGCGCCTTGAGGAATTCCCACAGGGTGAACGACTTGATGAGGTGGAGGGCGGTACTCATCCCAGTTGCCCTCCGAAATGACCGGTTGCCATCAGATATCCGGAAATCAGCACCACGAAGATCAGGCTCATCGGCAGAAACACCTTCCAGCCAAGACGCATCAGCTGGTCATAGCGATAGCGCGGCACGGTCGCCATCACCCAGCTGAACATGAAGAAGAACAGGAATGTCTTGCCCAGGAACCAGATGATGCCCGGCACATAATAGAGCGGCGCCCAGTCCACCGGCGGCAGCCACCCGCCGAAGAACAGCAGCGTGTTGAGGCTGCACATCAACAGGATGTTGGCATATTCACCGAGCCAGAACAGCGCGAAGCTCATCGAACTGTATTCGGTCTGGTAGCCAGCTACGAGTTCCGATTCCGCTTCGGTCAGGTCAAACGGCACGCGCGCTGTTTCCGCCAGCGAGGAGATGAAGAACACCACCCATATCGGGAACAGCAGCAGGTTGAACCAGTAGCCATTGACGAAGCCAAGCCCGTGGCCGCGCTGACCCTCAACGATTTCGCTGAGGTTGAAGCTGCCCGCCCACAGCACCACGCAGATCAGGATGAAGCCGATCGAGACCTCGTAACTGATCATCTGCGCAGCCGAACGCATGGCAGAGAAGAAGGGGTATTTCGAGTTCGAGGCCCAGCCCGCCATCACCACGCCGTAAACCGACAGCGAGGAGATCGCGAGGATGTAGAGCAGGCCGACGTTGATGTCTGCCAGCACCACGCCCGCGTCAAACGGGATTACTGCCCATGCGGCCAGCGCCACGGTGAAGGTGACGATCGGCGCCAGGATGAAAATGCCCTTGTTCGCCGCCGAGGGAATGATGGTTTCCTGCAGGAACACCTTGAGCCCGTCAGCAAAGCTTTGCAGCAGGCCGAATGGGCCGACCACGTTGGGTCCGCGCCGCAGATTGATCGCCGCCCATACCTTGCGATCGACATAGATGATCATCGCCACCGCCAGCATCAAAGGTAGCGCGATCAGCAGAATGCCGCTGATCGTGGCGATGAACCACGCCCATTCATAGGGCATCCACTGCTCAAAGAAGGCGGTCATTGCGCGCCCCCCTCGTCATCGCGAGGAGCGAAGCGACGCGGCGATCCACTGCGCAGGTCAATGGATTGGTTGGCCTCTGGCCGACTTCGTCTCGCTTCGCTCGCAATGACGACCGAAAGGTTGCGCTTGGTCCTCATTCCGCCGCCTCCTTCAGCTCGTCGCCGTGGAGCAATTCCGCCGAGCATTGCTGCATCACCGCGCTGGCGCGGGCGATCGGGTTGGTGAGGTAGAAGTCCTTGATCGGATAAGTATCAATCACGCCATCTGCCTTGGCGCCTGCAGGCGCAGCGGGCAGCGGGCCGTAATCGGCCAATCCTTCTTCGCCCAGCGCGGGCACTTCCTTGATCATTGCCGCCTGCAATTCGGCGAAGCTGTCAAAGCCAACAGAGACGCCCAACGCATCGGCGAGCGCACGCAGGATCGTCCAGTCTTCGCGCGCATCGCCCGGCGCGAACACGGCCTTCTCGGCGAATTGCACCCGGCCTTCCGTGTTGACGTAGGTCCCGTCCTTTTCGGCATAGGATGCAGCAGGCAGCACGATGTCGGCCGCATGTGCGCCCTTGTCGCCGTGATGGCCGATATAGACCTTCAGGCTGTCAGCAAACGGTTCGAAATTCATCTCGTCCGCGCCGAGGCTCAGCAGCACCTTTGGCTTGGCCTTGGCGATATCCGCCATGCCGCCCTTCTGCGCAAAACCAAGCATCAGCCCGCCCATCCGCGCTGCCGAGAAGTGGAGCACGTTGAAACCGTTCCAATCGCCTTTGACGACACCGAGCTTGTCGGCAGCGGCAAGGCCGGCGTGGAGCGCGCCGCGCGCAATCGCCGCACCGCCCATGATGATCGCGGGACGTTCCGCCTCGTTGAAATGCTCGACCAGGTCGCCTGGCAGGTCCGACAACAGCGAGAGATCACTGCCCAGGAAGGTCACGTGATAGGTCGGCTCCCAGACCGGCCCGATGATATAGATCCTGGCGCCGCGTTTCGCCGCCTTGCGCAGGCGCGTGTTCACCAGCGGCGCTTCCCAGCGCACATGGCTGCCCACGATCAGGATGGCGTCGGCTGTCTCGATGCCCGCAAGCGTCGAGTTGAAATTGACCGCAGCGAGGTTCGACACATCATAATCCATGCCGGTCTGGCGGCCTTCGATCAGGCTTGAACCGCACGCCCTCAGCAACGCCTTCGCCGCGAACATCGTCTCGCAATCGACCATGTCGCCAGCGACAGCCGCGATGCTCGATTTTTCCTTGCCTTTCAGCTGCTTGGCGATCGCTTTGAAGGCTTCGTCCCAGGTCGCCTCGGCCAGCCCGCCGCGCTTCCTCATGAACACCTTGTCGAGCCTGCGCTTGCCAAGGCCATCGACCATGTAGCGGCCCTTGTCAGACAGCCACTCCTCGTTGACGTCATCGTTGATGCGCGGAAGCGCGCGCATGACTTCGCGCCCACGGCTGTCGAGCCGGATATTGGTGCCCACCGCGTCCGAAACGTCGATGCTGAGCGTCTTCTTCAGCTCCCATGGGCGCGCCTCGAAGGCATAGGGGCGGCTGGTAAGCGCGCCGACCGGGCACAAATCGATCACATTGGCGGAGAGTTCATGCTTCGCCGCCTGCTCCAGATAGGTGGTAATCTGCATGTCTTCGCCGCGGCCAAGCGCGCCGATTTCGTCAACGCCCGCGATTTCCTCGCTGAACCGCACGCAGCGTGTGCAGTGGATGCAGCGGGTCATGATCGTCTTGATCAGCGGGCCCATGTATTTCTCGGTCACCGCGCGCTTGTTCTCGTGATAGCGGGAACCGCCGCGACCATAGGCAACCGCCTGATCCTGCAGATCGCATTCGCCGCCCTGATCGCAGATCGGGCAATCGAGCGGGTGGTTGATGAGCAGGAATTCCATCACCCCTTCCCGCGCGGACTTGACCATCGGGGTGTCGGTGCGGATTTCCTGGCCTTCCTGTGTCGGCAGGGCGCAGCTCGCCTGCGGCTTGGGCGGGCCGGGCTTCACCTCGACCAGGCACATGCGGCAATTGCCCGCGATGCTCAGCCGTTCGTGATAACAGAAGCGCGGGATTTCCTTCCCCGCCAGCTCGCACGCCTGCAGCACGGTGGCGCCTGCGGGAACCTCGATTTCCACGCCGTCTACGGTGACTTTAGGCATTATTCCGCCGCCTCCGCGAATTTCGCGTTATGCTCATGAATCCGCCGCTCCAGCTCCGGCCGGAAGTGGCGGATCAGGCCCTGAATCGGCCATGCCGCCGCATCGCCCAATGCGCAGATGGTGTGGCCTTCGACCTGCTTGGTCACCTGCTGCAGCATGTCGATCTCCTCGATCGCCGCATCGCCGGTGCGCAGCCGCTCCATCACGCGCCACATCCAGCCCGTGCCCTCGCGGCAGGGGGTGCACTGGCCGCAGCTTTCGTGCTTGTAGAAATAGCTGAGGCGGGCAATCGCACGAACGATATCGGTCGATTTGTCCATCACGATCACGGCTGCGGTGCCAAGGCCCGAACCCACTTCGCGCAGCCCGTCAAAATCCATCGGCGCGTCCATGATCTCGCTTGCGGGGACCAGCGGAACCGATGAACCGCCGGGGATCACCGCGAGCAGATTGTCCCACCCGCCGCGAATGCCGCCGCAATGCTTCTCGATCAATTCGCGGAAGGGGATGCTCATCGCTTCCTCGACCACGCAGGGCTTTTCGACATGGCCGCTGATCTGGAACAGCTTGGTGCCCTTGTTGCCATCGCGCCCGAAGCTGGAGAACCACGAAGCCCCGCGCCGCAGGATCGTTGGCGCGACCGCGATGCTCTCGACATTGTTGACCGTGGTCGGGCAGCCATAGAGGCCCGCACCCGCCGGGAACGGCGGTTTGAGGCGCGGCTGGCCCTTCTTGCCTTCCAGGCTTTCGATCATCGCGGTTTCTTCGCCGCAGATGTATGCGCCCGCGCCGCGGTGCATGAACACGTCGAAATCGTAGCCGCTGCCGCTGGCGTTTTTGCCGATCAGCCCCGCCGCGTAAGCCTCGTCGATGGCCGCCTGAAGCGTTTCAGCCTCGCGGATATATTCGCCGCGGATGTAGATGTAGGCCGCGCGCGCGCGCATGGCATAGCCGGCAACCAGCGCGCCTTCGATCAGCTTGTGCGGATCGTGGCGGATGATCTCGCGGTCCTTGCAGCTACCCGGTTCGCTCTCGTCGGCATTGATAACGAGGAAGCTGGGGCGCCCGTCGCGGCTTTCCTTGGGCATGAACGACCATTTGAGCCCGGTCGGGAAACCCGCCCCGCCCCGCCCGCGCAGGCCCGATTCCTTGATCTCATCGATGATCGCGTCCTGCCCGCGTTCGAGCAGCGCCTTGGTATTGTCCCAGTCGCCGCGCGCCTGCGCCGCCTTCAGGTTCCATGGCTGGAACCCGTAGAGATTGGTGAAAATGCGGTCCTTGTCGGCGAGGGTCACGCGAAACCTCCCTGCGAGAATAGCCAGGCCGTGCCGACCAGCAAGACCGCGATCAGGGCGAACTTGATGATACCGGTCAGCACTTTCCAGGCGACGAAGGTGAGCACCAGCGCGATGACGATTGCGGAAATCCCCATCACCAATCCCCCCGGTAATCGTGGTTTTCGCTGACCATTTCCTTGAGAGTGGTCGGCCCGCCGCTGGGCTCGGAGGTGTGCCGCCCCGGCTCCTGCGTGCCGGTTTTCGGCTGTTGCCCGGCATCCAGCGCATCAAGCACCGCGTCGAGCCGTTCGGGCGTCAAATCCTCGTAATTGTCATCATTGATCTGGACCATTGGCGCGGTGGCGCAATTGCCCATGCATTCGACTTCGGTGAGCGTCCACATGCCGTCATCGGTGGTGTGCCCCTTTTGCATTCCGCGCTTCTTGCAGGCCGAGATGATATCATCGCTGCCGCGCAGCATGCACGGCGTGGTGCCGCACACCTGGACGTGGAATTTGCCCACCGGAACAAGGTTATACATGAAGTAGAAGGTCGCGACTTCGAGCACGCGGATCACCGGCATGTCGAGATATTGCGCCACGTATTCGATCACCGGCAGCGGCAGCCAGCCCTGCGTCTGCGTTTCTTCGCCGACCTGACGCTGGGCAAGGTCGAGCAGCGGCATGACGGCGCTGCGTTGGCGGCCCGCAGGGTATTTGGCGATATGCCAGTCCGCCTTCTTGCGGTTCTCGTCCGTGAAAGCGAACGCGCCCCAGCGTGCGCGCAGTTCGGGGGTGTCGGGTGCTGGCGATCTGTCAGCCATTCTGCGAATCCATATCCATAACCGTCACCCCGGACTTGATCCGGGGTCCAGCTTTCTTCGTTACCGCTAGCCCTTTTTCGCACTGGATTCCGGCCTTCGCCGGAATGACGGGATGGAATACATGCCTCACCGGTCACACTCCCCGAAGCGTTTCGTCATTGCGAGCCTCGCAAAGCGAGGCGCGGCAATCCAAGGTCGGACTCTGGATTGCTTCGCTACGCTCGCAATTACGGGTGCGGGGGAACGGTCAGCCATTGGTAGCAAGCCTCTTCCGATAGAGCGCGTCAGAACCGTTTTCCCGAACGAGGCGAATGCGCCTGTGTAGAAGGGCCAATGCAATTGGACCGGCTGCGAAAACCAACATCATTAGGAAACCGATCAAGGCGACTGAGGCCCAGACTACGCTGGTTACGAACACAGTTGTCCAGAACAATCCCCACATAAGGCAAGCCGCTTCAAAAAGCCTCGACGGCTTGCGGGTTTGATACCGCTTGTGAGCAAACCGCCAAAAAGCTCCTTCCAAGCTCACCGGTCACACTCCCCGAACACCACGTCGATTGCGCCGAGGATGGCGGTCGCGTCGGGCAACATGTGGCCCTTGCACATGAAGTCCATCGCTTGCAGGTGCGAGAAGGCAGTGGGGCGGATCTTGCAGCGATAGGGCTTGTTGCTGCCGTCGCTGACCAGATAGACGCCAAACTCGCCCTTGGGGCTTTCGGTCGCCACGTAAACTTCGCCCGCAGGCACATGGAAGCCCTCGGTATAGAGCTTGAAGTGGTGGATCAGCGCTTCCATGCTCTGCTTCATCTCGGCGCGGTTAGGCGGCGAGACTTTGCCGTCAGTGTTGGCGATGGGGCCCTGCGGCATTTCCGCAAGGCACTGCTTGATGATTTTCGCGCTCTCGTAAACTTCCTTCACGCGCACCATGAAGCGGTCATAGCAGTCCGAATTGGTGCCGACTGGAACGTCGAACTCCATCCGGTCATAGACATCGTAAGGCTGGCTCTTGCGCAGGTCCCAAGGAACGCCAGCAGCGCGGATCATCGGGCCGGAAAAGCCCCAGGCAATCGCATCGTCGCGGCCAACCACCGCGATATCGACATTGCGCTGCTTGAAGATACGGTTGTCGATCACCAGGCTCATCGCATCGCCGAACAGTTCGGGCAGGCGCGTGTCGACCCAGTGGCCGATATCGACCAGCAGCTTTTCGGGCACGTCCTGATGCACGCCGCCGGGGCGGAACCAGGCGCTGTGCATGCGCGCGCCGCTGGCCCGCTCGAAGAAGTTCATGCAGTCTTCGCGCAGCTCGAACACCCACAGATTGGGCGTCATCGCGCCGACATCCATCACATGCGCACCGATGTTGAGCATGTGGTTGGAAATGCGCGTCAGTTCGGCGAACAGCACGCGCAGATATTGCGCGCGGATCGGCACTTCGAGATTGAGCAGCTTCTCGATCGCCAGCACATAGGAATGTTCCTGGCACAGCGGAGAAACGTAATCGAGCCGGTCGAAATAAGGTAGCGCCTGAAGGTAGGTCTTGTGCTCGATCAGTTTTTCGGTGCCGCGGTGGAGCAGGCCGACATGCGGATCGATCCGTTCGATCACCTCGCCGTCAAGCTCCATCACCATGCGCAGCACGCCGTGTGCGGCGGGATGCTGCGGCCCGAAATTGATCGTGTAATTGGTGATGACTTCATCGCCGGTGGTGGGCGATTCCTCGAGCTGGATGCTCATGCCTTGCCCTCCTCAGCCTTCTCATCGCCGGGCAGCACGTATTCTGCGCCCTCCCACGGGCTCATGAAGTCGAATTGCCTGAGGTCCTGCGCCAGCTCGACCGGTTCATAGACGACGCGCTTTTCCTCTTCGGAATAGCGCAGCTCGACATAACCGGTGAGCGGGAAGTCCTTGCGGAAGGGGTGCCCTTCGAAGCCGTAATCGGTGAGGATGCGGCGCAGATCGGGGTTGCCCGCAAACTTGACGCCGTAAAGGTCGAACACTTCGCGCTCGAGCCAGCCGGCATTGGGCCACAGCGTAGTGACCGTGGGCACCGGCGTAGCCTCGTCAGTCGAGAGCTTCACCATCACGCGGTGGTTCTTCGTGAGCGAAAGCAGCATGTAAACGACTTCGAAGCGTTCGGCGCGGTCAGGGAAATCGACCCCGGCAATCTCCATCAACTGCTGGTATTGGTGCTCGTCACGCAGCAACCGCAGCACGTCTTCGATTGCCGCGCGCTTCACGTTAATAACGATCTCGCCATGCTCTTCGCTGGCGGACACAGCCATGTCACCGAGCACTGCGACCAGCGCGTCGCGCACACCTTCGTTGGTGGCGAATTTCGGGGCGGAATGGAGGATGCTCACCGCTCTATCGTCCCGATCCGGCGGATCTTGCGCTGGAGTTGCATCACGCCATAGAGCAGGGCCTCGGCCGTGGGCGGGCAGCCGGGCACGTAGATGTCGACCGGCACGATCCGGTCACACCCGCGCACCACCGAATAGCTGTAATGGTAATAGCCGCCGCCATTGGCGCAGCTGCCCATACTGATCACATATCTGGGTTCCGACATCTGGTCATAGACCTTGCGCAGCGCCGGGGCCATCTTGTTGCACAGCGTGCCCGCCACGATCATCACGTCCGACTGGCGCGGGCTGGCGCGCGGGGCAACGCCGAAGCGCTCCATATCATAACGCGGCATATTGACGTGGATCATCTCGACCGCGCAGCAGGCCAGGCCAAACGTCATCCACCACAGGCTGCCAGTGCGCGCCCACTGGAACAGATCCTCTGTGCTGGTGACAAGGAAACCCTTGTCGTTCACCTCGGTCTGCAAAGCATGGAAATAATCAGCATCGGGCTGGCGGACCTCGCCGCCCTTGGCAGCCAGCGGAAGCGTGTTCGGTGGAGTGATGATAGTGCTCATTCCCAGTCCAGCGCCCCCTTCTTCCACTCATAGGCGAGCCCGATGGCCAGAATGCTCAAGAACACCATCATGCCGATCCAGCCTGCCCAACCCGTTTCACCCAGGCTCACGGCCCATGGAAACAGGAAGGCCGCCTCAAGATCGAAGATGATGAAGCTGATCGCGACCAGGTAAAATCGCACGTCGAACTGGCTGCGCGCATCATCAAAGGCGGGAAAGCCGCATTCATATTCGCTCAGCTTCTCGGCATCGGGCTGGTGCGCCCCGGTCAGCCGCGCCACGCCCATCGGCAGGAACACGAACAGCGCCGACAATCCCCCTGCGATGAACAGAAAGATCAGGATCGGAAGATATTGGCTCAGATCAACCACAAAGGAATCCTAGCGGGCATAGTCTGGCCGCGCCTCTAGGCTGCTCATTTCATCAGCGCAAGGGCACGAATCGTGTAATTCATAGCATGCGCATGTCGTTTGGTGCGATCAACCGCACGCAGCGCCTTGCTTGGACAAATGTAAGCACGCACGGCGTTATGGATCGGCCACCAGCCTATTTCATCATTGTCGCGGCGGCCTTTTCGGTTGCCTTTCCATAGGGCGGCTTGAACCCGCCCAGCTTGGCGATGTCGATCTTCGGCTGGTGATAGACCGCGCGGGCGTGGCTGAATTCGCGGAAACCCTCGATCGAATGGTAGCTGCCCATGCCCGAGGGGCCGACCCCGCCAAACGGCAGATCTTCCATCGAAACGTGGAAGATCACGTCATTGGTGGTCACTCCGCCGGAGATGGTCCTGGTCAGCACGCGCTCCTGCTCGGCCTTGTCCTCGCCGAAATAGTATAGGCCCAGCGGGCGATCATGCTCGTTCACATAATCGAGCGCCTCATCGATCTGGCTGTAGGTTTTCACCGGCAGCACAGGGCCAAATATCTCTTCCTGCATCACCTTCATCTCGTCAGTGACATTGCGCAGGATGTTGAGCGGCATCTTGCGTATGTTGGCATTGGAGAAATCCTCACCGCCGGGGTTTACCTCGATCACTTCAGCGCCTTTCTCGCGCGCATCCTCGACCAGGCCCTGGAGCCGCTCGAAATGGCGGTCACTTACGATCGAAGCATAATCGTCATTCTCCAGCAGCGCGGGATACATGTTGCGCACGCCCTGGCTGACCCCGGCAATCGCTGCATCCTCCATGTCCTGCGGTACATACATATAGTCAGGCGCCAGGCAGATTTGCCCGGCATTCATCATCTTGCCCAGCGCGATGCGTTCGCCCGCCTTGGCGAAATCCGCGCTGCGACCCATGACGACCGGGCTCTTGCCGCCCAGTTCAAGCGTGACCGGCACCAGATTGGCCGCGGCAGCCTCCATCACGCGGCGCCCGGTAGCGGTCGATCCGGTAAAGACCAGATGATCGAAAGGCAGCGACGAGAATGCCGCCGCTACTTCCGGGCTGCCGGTGATCACCGCCACTTCATCAGGAGTGAAATATTCGCTGACCAGTTCCTTCATCAGCAGGGAAGTGCGCTCGGTAAATTCGCTTGGCTTGATCATCGCCCTGTTGCCCGCAGCCAAAACCTGCATCAACGGTCCAAGCGCCAGCTGCACGGGGAAATTCCACGGCGAAAGGATCCCGATGACCCCCTTGGGTTCATAACGCACTTCAGCCCTGGCGCCGAGCAGGCCCAGGGGAAACTGCACCTTGCGTTTGCTGGTCCTGGCCCATTGGTCCATATGCTTGAGCGCATCCTTGCCTGCGCTTACCGTTGCGGCGATATCGGTCAGCATCGACTGGTGCATGCTGCGATTGCCGAAATCCGCGCTCATCGCCTTGGCCAGATTCTCGCCGTGATCCTTGACCATTGCCATCGCCCGCTTGATGCGGTCCTTGCGCATGCTCATAGGCTCGGGCCGTGAAGCGGTGAAAGCTGCGCGCTGTAGCTTCAGGATACGTTCCATTTCCTCGCGGCGATCGTCAGCCATTGTTCTCTCCTGTAAAATTGCACGCATCTGGGTTGCGATTTGCCATCGGTTCTTGCGCAACCGCGCCTGCATGACAAGCTAATACGTATGCCGATGCGTTCGTGCGTTTGCCTTTGCCGCATCGCAGCATTAGATCGCAAAGCGAATCTTCCCCCCTCTTCCACCCGAGGACAAAGCCATGACCCAGTTTTCTGCCGCCGATCCGATCGTAATCCTGTCTTATGCGCGCACGCCGATGGGCGGCATGCAGGGTGCACTGGCCGATGTTTCGGCCACCGATCTTGGCGCGACTGCGGTGAGGGCCGCTGTCGAGCGTTCTGGTGTTCCGGGCGAGAAATTCGACCGCGCCTATATGGGCTGCGTCCTGCCCGCCGGCCTGGGCCAGGCCCCGGCGCGCCAGGCTGCGCTAAAGGCAGGGCTGCCCAAGTCGGTCCAGGCGACCACCGTCAACAAGGTATGCGGCAGCGGCATGCAAACCGTGATCATGGGCGCAGAGGCGCTCGCCAGCGGTACGATCGACTATGTCATTGCCGGCGGCATGGAAAGCATGACCAACGCACCCTACCTGCTCAAGAAGCACCGCTCGGGCGCGCGCATCGGACATGACACCGCCTATGATCACATGTTCCTTGACGGGCTGGAGGATGCCTATGAGGAAGGCCGCGCGATGGGCACCTTTGCGCAGGACACCGCCAACGCCTATCAGCTCACGCGCGAAGACATGGACGGTTATTCGATCGAATCGCTTCGCCGCGCGAACGAAGCTATCGCCAGCGGCGCCTTTGCCGATGAAGTCGTGCCGGTCAGCTTCGCCACTCGTGCCGGTGAAGTAACCGTCGATACCGACGAGCAGCCCGGCAAGGGCAAGCCCGACAAGATCCCGACACTGCGCCCTGCCTTTGCCAAGGACGGCACGATTACGGCTGCAACCTCGAGCTCGATCTCGGACGGAGCGGCAGCGGTTGTGCTCACCCGCGAAAGCATGGCGAAGGAAAATGGGCAGAAACCGGTAGCGAAGATCGTTGCCCTGGCGGCGCATGCGCAGGAACCCAAGGACTTCACCGTTGCCCCGGTGGGCGCGATCCAGAAAGTGCTCGATCGCGCAGGCTGGACGACCGACGATGTCGACCTGTGGGAAGTGAACGAAGCCTTTGCCTGCGTGGCGATGTTCGCGATGCGCGACATCGGCATCCTGCACGAGAAGATCAACATCAATGGCGGCGCGACCGCGCTGGGCCACCCGATCGGTGCGAGCGGCACCCGCATCATCGTGACGCTGCTCAATGCGCTCAAGCGGCAGGGCAAGACCCGCGGCGTGGCATCGCTGTGCATCGGCGGCGGCGAAGCGACTGCGGTTGCAGTGGAACTGGTTTCCTAACGTCGCATTTCTCTGTCTCGAATTTGTGTGGTATCTCCGCGCGCGGGTCGCGTGATTAGGGAGATTCACGCAATGAAGAAACTCATCGTCGCCACTGCCGTATTGGCGCTGGCCGCTTGTGCGGAACCGGCAACCGAAGAGGCTACGCCGGTTGCTGAAGAGACAACTGCGCCTGCCGCCAATGAAGGGCCGGGCACCTTTGAAGTAACCTATGCCGATGGTTCGGTAGGTACTGTCACTACAACCGAAGAAGGCACCTTTACCGCCATCCTTGGCGATGAAACGGGCAGCGGAACTGTCACCGAGCAAGACGGCAAGCTCTGCTTCGACCCTGAAGGCGACGACCCCGAACAGCCGACACGCTGCTGGACAAACAGCGAAGTGGGCGAAGACGGTAGCTGGACTTCTACTTCAGACGACGGCGAAACCGTAACCGTACGGCCCGCACCCTCGGCCTGATTGCAGGTTCCCGCGATAACTAGGAAAGGAATTTTCGATGCGAAAACTCTTGACACTTGCCAGCGTCCTCGCGCTGGCGGCCTGCTCGGAAGCGGAGGCTCCAGCACCTGAACCTACCGAAGAAGCCGCGATGGCGCCAACCGCCATTGATGGTGGCCCGCTTGCTGCCACTTATAACGTCGTTGGGCCAGACGGGGCTGCCTCAGTCTGGATTCTGGCCGAGGACGGGACCTTTACTTTGACCGCCGAAGGGGTCGACCCGGTCACGGGCACATACACATCCGAAAACGACGTGTTCTGCGCCGATCCCGATGGCGAAGATGCGGCCGCAATCTGCTACACACAGGCGATCGCTGAGGGTGGCACATGGACATCCACTGATCCTGATGGTGCCACATCAACGGTCACGCGCGCGGCTGAATAAGCCTCACCGTCAAGGAACTGAAGTGGGCGGTCCTGCGGGGTCGCCCATTTCACATCCCCAACTCAGGGTTCCCCCACGCCCCATAGCCGATCCTCGCGGATCCAGCCCTCACGCCCCCCGACGTCAATCATGCACCAGCCCGCTTCGCACTTGCCTAGCCTGCCGACTACACCGGGCTTGGCATTCCATTTGAGCTTTGCCCCGGCTTGCGGCGCTTCGCGGATGGCAGCGAGGCCTTCACCGATTACCAATGCGGAGCGAGCGGGATCGAGCAACCGCGCCACGATCCATCCCTGCGCCCCGTCCGGATCGCTGACGAGCCGCCAGCCTTCCTGGACCCGGATTACCTTAACTGGCAGCCCCTGCCGCTTGTAGATCCACTCAATCGGATAGTCCTGGCTTGGGCCAACCCGCATGTTGACCTCTTCGGCACGGATCGATGCCCAGTAAGGGACATCGCGCGTCTGGGCTTCAACTACCCCCGGCGTGGCGAGAAAAAGCGTCGCAAACAAGGCTATTATGGCAATGCGCATGAGCAACCGCATACAGCGTGACCATGCCCCGCTTCAAGCACGCTTTGGGTTAGTTTCGCACAAGCGCTTGACCGCCCCGCCTTTGCCGTCCTAGCCCGCAAACATGGCTCAAGACACGGCATCCCCGCGCAAACCGATCGACCATGCTCCAAAGGTGATTGTGACCCGTCACCTGATGCCCTCGGTCGAACATCGCATGCGCGAGCTGTTCGATGTGAAGCTGAATGAAGGCGACGTGCCATTTACGCGTGACCAGCTCATCGCTGCGATGCAGGAGGCCGATGTGCTGGTTCCAACAGTGACCGACCGCATCGATGCCGAAATGATCGCGCTGGCGGGCGACCAGCTCAGGCTGATTGCAAGCTTCGGTTCGGGAATCGAGCATATCGATCTTGGGGCAGCCGCCAAACGCAAGATTATCGTCACCAATACGCCGGGCGTATTTACCGACGACACCGCCGATCTCGCCATGTGCGGGATCATCGGCGTGCCGCGCCGCATCCGCGAAGGCGTGGGGCTAGTGCGCAGCGGAAAATGGACCGGCTGGGCGCCGTCGGGAATGCTTGGCCGCAGGCTTGGCGGTAAAGTGCTGGGCATTATCGGCATGGGGCGGATCGGGCAGGCTGTTGCGCATCGCGCGCGCGCATTTGGGCTGGAGATTGCCTATACCAACCGCAAACCTTTGCCCGAAGCGATTGAGCGGATGCTGGGCGCGCGCTTCGTTCCCGATGTGGATAGCCTGGTTGCCGAAGCAGATATTCTGACCCTGCATTGTCCGCTTACGGAGGAAACGCGCGGGCTGATCAATGCGCGGCGTATTGCCCTGATGAAACCCGGTTCCTCGATCATCAACACTGCGCGCGGCGAACTGATCGACCAGGAAGCGCTGATCGCTGCGCTCGAGAGCGGGCACCTTGCCGGTGCCGGGCTCGACGTCTATCCAGACGAGCCCCATGTCGACAAGCGGCTGCTGAAGATTCCCAATGTGATGACCCTGCCGCACATCGGCAGCGCCACAGCCGAAGGGCGCGAAGCCTCCGGCGAAAAGGTGATCGCCAATATCCGTTTCTGGATGGATGGCCATCGTCCACCTGACCAGGTGCTCGAAGCTTTGGTCTAGGCTTCAATCCCCGGTCAGTATCCGGTCAACCAGTTCCTTCACCGTGGGGGTGAAATTGTTCGAATAGAACGGATCCTGCTTGAAGCGATAGGCTGAGTGCCCCGCAAAGGCGAGATTGTTGTCCGGGTCGCCGCCATGCGCGATATCCTGCAGCGTCTTCTGGATGCAGAAGCTTCGCGGATCGGCCAGCCTTCCGGTGGTGTGATCGTCATGGTCCTTCCAGCTGCTGAACTGGCAGTGGCTGAGGCAACCCATGCAGCCCTGCTGGTCGGCACGGATCTGCTCGGCACTTTGCGGAGTGACGAAAACCACGGTGTTGTCGGGCGTCTTGAGCGGTTCGCTGAAGCCTTCGGCGATCCAGGCCAGCGCCTTACGTTGGTCGCCCGGGTGGACCCAGAAATATTTGGCCTTGCCGTGATCGAGCAGCGGGACGGTGCCACCCTCCTCGTCTCGCTTGAAGATTGGGATCTGGCGATCGCTACGATGCATCAGATCGTAGAGAAATGGCGTCTTCACCGCGCTGGAATAGAAGCCGGTGGGGCTGAACTTGTGCAGCAGCACATCGCCCGGTTCGACCGTACGCAGCATGTCTTTCCACACCTGCGGGATCGGGCTTTCCTTGGTCAGCAAAGGCCGCGTGCCGAACTGGAACACGATCTTGCCGAGCTCGGGATTATCGATCCAGTCGTTCCATTCGCGCAGGAACCACACGCCGCCGGCCATGACGATCGCAGTGTCCTCGCTAACACCCTCGGCGCGCATGGTTTCGCGCAGGGCCTTGACGCGCGGATAGGGATCTTCCGGTTTCGTCGGATCCTCGGCATTGGAGAGACCGTTATGGCCGCCCGCCAGCCATGGGTCTTCATAAACCACCGCAGCCATGAGTTCGGGCACTTTGGAATAGCTGCGCTTCCACAGCGCGCGGAAGGCGCGGGCAGAGCTGATGATCGGCAAGTAGTTGACGTTATACCGAGCCGCGATTTCGGCCAGCTTGTAAGGCATGCCCGCACCGCATGTAACGCCGGTGATCAGGCCTTTGCAGTTCTCCAGCACGCCCTCGAGGACCTGCTGGGCACCGCCCATTTCCCAAAGCACATTGATATTGATTGCGCCTTTGCCGTCGGCGATTTCATGAGCGCGTTTCACCTGTGCGGTCGCGCCGTCGATGGCGTAACGGACGAGCTGCTCGAAACGTTCTTTACGGGTCGCCTGCGGATAAACCTGCGGGATCGGATTACCGTCATCGTCATAGCTGTCGGCATTGACTGCACTGACCGTGCCAATTCCGCCCGCAGCAGCCCATGCGCCCGAACTGGCGTGATTGGTTGCCGATACACCTTTGCCGCCTTCCACCAGCGGCCAAACTTCGCGCCCACCATAAATAATTGGGCTTAATCCCTTAAACAATGAATTGCTCCCCTCGAGCCGCGCGGTCTTTCGCGCACCATAAGTTTTTCCGGTCTTAGACCATTAACGGCCCGTATGTTTAGTTGTTTCTGACCATCCGCTGCGCAAGCACCCTCAACCCGCTATGGCCGCATTGAACAAGGGCGGATTTCTGACGGTTCAGGGCGTTTTTCAGCTCGCTCGAAGCGGGCAAAATAACCGCGAAGGTCAGGCTTCTCGATAAACTCGACCAAACGAAAACCCACAGCCTTGAACTCGCATGACAAAAGCAGCGGCGGAATCCCGTGCTTATCGGTCGGGCGATCGGAATCGACCACTATGACTTGCCCGCCTTCTGCCAACGCCGGCCACAGCCGCCACAGGAAGGCATAGGGTTCTGTTACCTCGTGGTACATATGGACCAGGAAAATGCGGTCAAAACTGTCTGCCGGTAGTTGCGGATCGTCTTCCCGCCCCAGCTTGATCGACACATTATCCAGCCGCTCGCGTTCAACCCGCTGGCCAAGCCGGTCAAGCGCTTCGCGGTCGATATCCTGCGCCAGCACTCGCCCGTCCTCGCCCACGCGTTCTGCCAGGCGAATAGTATAATAGCCCTCGCCAGCGCCAATATCCGCCACGGTCATGCCATTGGTGATTCCGGCCAGATCCATCACCTCTTGGGCTTCGCCTCGCTCATCGCGAGCGTCTTCGGTCGAGAACTGGTTGGCGGTGACACCGGAAACCGGCCGATCGGCCTGCGGGAATTCGCGAGACGTCTCGGGTCGCTCGTCACCCTGGCCCAGCGGTTCGCAGCCGGCCAATCCCGCCAGTACCGCGAGCGAAAGGAATGCTGTGCGCATCATTCGACGTCGTCCACCTCAACCTTCTCGCCGGTGACGCGCTGCGCCAGCGCGGCGGAAATGAAATCATCGATCGCACCGTCAAGCACCGCATCGGGATTGGTCGAGATCACGCCGGTGCGCAAATCCTTCACCATCTGATAAGGTTGCAACACATAGGACCGGATCTGGTGGCCCCATCCGATATCGCTCTTTTCCTGATATTCGCCACTGGCCGCAGCTTCGCGTTCGGCCATCTCACGCTCGAACAACCGCGCCTTCAGCATACTCATCGCAGTGGCGCGGTTCTTGTGCTGGCTGCGGTCGTTCTGGCTGGCGACAACTATCCCGGTCGGCTGGTGGGTTATCCGCACGGCAGAATCGGTGGTGTTGACATGCTGTCCGCCCGCGCCAGACGCGCGATAGGTATCGATCTTGAGATCGCTCTCGTTGATCTCGATCTCGATATCGTCATCGATCACCGGATAGACCCAGACCGAACTGAACGAAGTATGGCGGCGGGCACTACTGTCATAGGGGCTGATGCGAACCAGGCGGTGGACCCCGCTTTCGGTTTTGGCATAGCCATAGGCGTTCTCACCCTTGATCAGCAGCGTGGCCGACTTGATCCCGGCTTGATCGCCCGCCTGATATTCAACGGTTTCAACCTTGAAGCCGCGCCGCTCGGCCCAGCGCGCATACATGCGAAACAGCATCTCGGCCCAATCCTGGCTTTCAGTGCCACCTGCGCCGGCATGGATTTCCAGGTAGGTGTCATTGCCGTCAGCCTCGCCTGAAAGCAGCGCGTTGACCTTGTCTGCGTCAGCACGCTCGGCCAGCCTGGCCAGGCTTTGCAGTCCTTCCTCGACAATGGCGCCTTCGCCCTCGGCCTCGCCCATCTCGACGAATTCGACCGCGTCAGCCATCTCGGCGGAGATATGCCTTACAGTATTGATGGCGTTCTGGAGCAGTTTCTGCTCGCGGGTTATGGCCTGGGCCTGCTTGGGATCGTCCCACAGTTTGGGATCCTGTACACGGGCGTCCAGTTCATCGAGGCGGCGCAGCGCACGATCCCAGTCGAGCGACTGACGCACAAGATCAAGCGCTGCTTCAATGCGGTCGATGTGAGCCTGCCCCTCGGCACGCATAATTCTTCCTTCGTCAAAATGAGCAGACGCGCTTAGCGGACCGCATGTGATTGTAAAGCGGCCAGGGCACGCAGATGCTGGCCCCGGGCGCAACCGCGATTGGGCGTAACCGCCCAAAGGCAGGTTCCGCGGGAGCAGAGCAAATCAATAGATTCCGCCCTGTTCCTCGACAAAATTGCTTGGTTGACCGTCGCTGGTCGCCCCGCGGCCCTCCCTAGCGCGGCGGATCAATGCGAGCAATTCATCGCGCAAGGCCGTAATCCGGTCCTGGCGGGTGGCGCGCGGAGGTTCGGTATCAGGCTTGAACGCTTCCCAGATTACCGCCGAAAGCGGATCGTCAGTCGGCCATTGGTCGAACACACGCTTGCCACTGCGCCGGTCGATCCGCACCATGCGGATTCCGGCAGGGGCAACCGCAGGCCGATCGCTCCAGCGGTCCCGCGTCGCCTGGACAAATTCCTTGAAGATCGGCGCCGCCGTATTGCCCCCCTGTACCCAGCCGCCCAGGTTGCGCGGCTGGTCATATCCGACATAAACACCGGCAATGATTTCAGGCGAACCGCCCACAAACCAGGCATTGGTGGGCCCGTTGGTGGTGCCGGTTTTTCCGAACAGCGGCAAATCGAGATCACGCAGGCGCACCGCAGTTCCGCGCTTGACCACGCCCTCGAGCATGTGCACCACCTGATAGGCGGTGCGCGGGTCCATCACTTCCTGACCTTTGACCCCGAAGCGCGGCATCGGCTGGCCATCCCATTGGGACATGTTGCACTTGTCACAGCGGCGCTTGTCCGCACGCCAGATAACCTTGCCGTGCCGGTCCTGAACATAGTCGATCACGCTGGGTTCATTGCGGCGGCCGTGATTGGCCAGCGCGGCATAAGCGCCGACCATCTTCATCACAGTGGTGTCACCGGCGCCCAATGCGAATGCGGGATAGGGTTCATAAGAACCGATCCCCACCCGCTGAAAGGTTTCGACCACTTCGGGCATGCCGGTTTCCATCGCAACATGCACGGTCATCAGATTGCGCGACTGCTCCAGCCCCCAGCGCATGGTGTGCACCCCGCCCGATTCCCCGCCGAAGTTACGGAAACATTTTTCGCCCAGATTGGCGCCCTGGTAAACGCAGTATGTCTGGTCTGGCACTTCGGTGGCCGGGGTCATCCCGTGATCCAGCCCGCTTGCATATACGAATGGCTTGATAGTCGATCCGGGTTGACGTTCGGCCTGCGTTGCCCGGTTGAAATCGCTCAGGCGAAAATCGAACCCGCCCTGCATCGCCAGCACTCGGCCGGTTTGCGCTGACTGCGCCAGGAAGCCGCCTGATACCTCGGGGATAATGGCCACGCGAAAGCCAGACGATGAGGGGTCTATCGCAATAACATCGCCCGCCTTGAGTGAGCTCGGCGGATTGACGAGCGGCGCCTCTTTACCATCGGAAAAGCCGACCCGCGCGCTATCCCCGGAACGTGCCGTAACAACTGCGATGCGCCAGTCCTGATACCGGATCGACAGGAATGAGCTTTGCAACTGGCTCGCCCAATTGCCTTTGCTGACGTCAATGGTGGCGATCGGTCCAGCCCACCCGCGATTTCCGTGATAGCGCAGCAAGCCTGCGCGCAGGGCATTGCGCGCCGCATCCTGCAACTCGGGATCAAGCGAAGTGCGGACCCACAAACCACCGGCATAGACGCTGTTGGGGCCGTCCTCGGCATTTTCGCCGAACTGATCGAGCAACTGGCGCCGGACTTCTTCCATGAAATAACCGGCATCTACCGATCGTTCGCGACGCAGGCTGACAACCCCCAATGGCCGGGCCTGCGCCGCGCGCATTTCCTCAGCACTGATATATCCGTTGCGCTCCATCTGGCTGAGCACGAAATTGCGGCGCTCGATCGCCAGATCGGCATAGCGAGAGCGTCCGTAACGTTCCGGCGCCTTGGGCAGGATCGCAAGAAAGGCCATTTCGTTGAGATCGAGCTGGTCAACATCCTTGTCGAAATAGGCTTGAGCTGCCGCCTGCACGCCGAAACTGCGTCGCCCGAGCGGAATCTCGTTAAGGTAAAGCTCAAGGATTTCCTGCTTGGTCAGCACGCCTTCGATACGGCGCGCGAGAATCATCTCCTTGAGCTTGCGGGTGACCGAATATTCATCCCCCAGAAGCAGGTTCTTGGCCACTTGCTGGGTAATCGTCGAACCGCCAACCGCTCGCTCGCCAGAGCCGAATTTGCGGGCGTAATCGAACACCGCATTGAGTGTGCCGGTGATGTCGACTCCGCCGTGACTGAAGAAAGTCTTGTCCTCGGCTGACAGGTAAGACTCGATCAATTGTTGTGGGAAATCGGCATACTGCAACTGCACACGGCGTTCGCGGGCATAGGAATAGACGATCCCGCCATCCGCCCCGCGCACCACCGTGGGCAGCGGGGTTTCGTAATCGAGCAGGCTTTCCGCATCGGGCAAATCACGCGCGAGCAATATCCACACCGCCACCATCAGCAATGCAAAGGCGCCCACTCCCGCCACGCCCCAGCGGAAGAGACGATGCGCCTGCCAATTGGCACGGAACCAGGCCAGCGCCATCGCGCTGTCGCCCTTCAGGCGTGCCTTAACATAGGCGAGGTCGATGCGGGCGGTGTCAGTCATGGCGGGATCGTTCATTCGTATTAGGCAATAGCATGGGAATTTCGGGATAGGCTAGGCGCTAATCGACGAATGAAGGTGCAATGTGTCAGGGCGAGCTGCGACGAACAAAATAAATCCGGATCGCGCGCGCCATGATTGTCGCAAACTCCTCTTGCCAGTCAGACGATGTGAGCCGCGCCGAATCCGCTTCGTTGGTAACAAATCCTGCTTCGAACAGCACCGATGGCAAATCAGGTGTACGCAGCACGACAAGGTCCGCGGCTCGCTGGGCCTGGGGGTGGAACGCCAGCTTGCCCTCGCCTTCCCGGATCACGAGATTGGCGAATTCGGTTGAAGCAACCTGTGACCGGCGCTGCGAAAGATCGACAAGGATGGCGCTTACTTCGTCACTCTGGTCTTCGATCGAAATGCCGTTGAGGCGGTCGGCATCGTTCTCCGCGCGTGCAAAACGGGCTGCAGCTGCACTCGAAGCGCGTTTCGAAAGCGTGTAGAGGCTCGCTCCGCTGATCGCACTTTTTTCGCCTGCCGAATCAGCATGGATTGACAGGAAAAGGTCGGCATTCATCCGCCGCGCGATATCCGGTCGCTCTGCCAGCGCCAGCAATCGATCATCTTCGCGAGTGAGGGCAACACGAATACCGCCTTGCTGCACCAGGTCGTCCCGCAGGGCCAGTGCAAGGCCAAGCGTGATATCCTTCTCAAGCACATCCGCGCCCATCGCACCCGGATCGCGCCCCCCGTGCCCCGCATCGATCACAACCAGCGGCAGGGTTGGGTCTTGCGGACCATAGATCGGCGGCAGCGTGACTGCTTCGGCGATCTCCGGCATCAGGAAGCGTAGCACGTATTCGCGGCCCCATTGCGGGACAGGGACCTGGATTCCCGCGCCCACCAGCCCGCCGATCACGGCCAGCGGAATCAGTACGATTGCAGCAATGTGGGCACGCCAGCTCATTGCGAAGCATTGTTACGGCGTTGATGCGGCAAAGCGCAATATGGTTGCGGCCTGAAACCCACGGTGCTAGCAGCGCTGGTGGCGGTGCCAGTTGGCCGAAAGCCCTTTAGTGGGGCAAGGCCTGGCCGGATAAAGCCGCTGTCTGGCGAAAATCTTTCCCGGACTTCACAACAGGTTGATGCAGTGACTAGACAGCCCACCCAGCAATTCCGGACGCCGCGCCAGGTGCGCGCGACGGAGTTTGCCGGCCGGGCCGCAGCAGAATGCTGCAATCTCGCACTCGCAGACACGCATTTGGTTTTTCCGCTCGTCACGCTTAGCGGCGCGGGCAGAACACATCCCGCTGCGCGGCCAGATATGGCCCGCAGCACATATATATCTTCACACACACATCGGCGCGCGCAGGCCCTTTTCAGGCCACCCTGCCCCCGCGCCCGGAGAATTTACAATGTCAACGCGCATGCTCATCGACGCGCGCCACCCGGAAGAAACGCGGGTGGCGGTGCTCAAAGGCAACCGGATCGAAGAATTTGATTTCGAATCTGCCGAACACAAGCAAATCAAGGGTAATATCTACCTCGCCAAGGTAACCAGGGTCGAACCGTCGCTGCAGGCAGCGTTCGTCGATTTCGGTGGCAACCGGCACGGCTTTCTCGCCTTCAGCGAAATCCACCCGGACTATTATCAGATCCCGCAGTCCGACCGCGAAGCCTTGCTTGCCGAGGAAGCAGAGGCAGCCGAAGAAGAGGCTCGCCTGCGCGCAGAAGAGGAAGATCGCGGCGAAATCCCCGGCGACGAATATGACGCCGAGGACGACGAATCAGCCGAAGCGCTGGCCGAAGACCTGGCCGAAGACGGGGTCGAGGAAATCTACACCGGTGACAAGGACAAGGTTTCCACGATCGAAGATGGCCAGGTCGATGGCAATGGCGACGATGATGACGGCGAGTATTCGGACGATGGAGCGGATGAAGACGATTCAGCCGACGACGCCGAGAATGACGGCAGGAAATCCGGACATGATCGCGGCCGCCGTGGCCGCCGCCGCCAGGGAGGCGGCAAGAGCCGCGCCAAGGAAGTCGACGAAGTGCGCGCGCGCCGCCAGGCCTTGCGCCGCCGCTACAAGATTCAGGACGTCATCCAGCGCCGCCAGGTCCTGCTGGTGCAGGTCGTCAAGGAAGAACGCGGCAACAAGGGCGCTGCGCTAACCACCTATCTCAGCCTTGCGGGGCGCTACACCGTGCTGATGCCCAATTCATCGCATGGAGGCGGGATCAGCCGCAAGATCAGCTCGGCCAATGACCGCAAGCGGCTCAAGACAGTCGTCTCCGATCTGGAGCTGCCCAAGTCGATGGGGCTGATCGTGCGTACTGCCGGGCTCAGCCGCACGAAGACCGAAATCAAGCGTGACTTTGACTACCTCGCCCGCCTGTGGGACGAGATCCGTGAAAAAACGCTATCCTCGACGGCGCCCGCGTTGATCCATTCGGATTCGGATCTCATCAAGCGCGCAATCCGCGACATCTACAACAAGGAAATCGAGGAAGTCGTTGTCGAAGGCGAGGAAGGATACAAATCCGCGCGCGCTTTCATGAAGCTGCTAATGCCCAGCCATGCGCGCCGGGTGAAGGCATATTCCGATCCGGTTCCGCTGTTCCAGCGTTATGGCGCTGAAGACCAGCTGCGCGCGATGTATGATCCGGTGGTGCAGCTCAAATCGGGCGGCTACCTGGTAATCAACCCCACCGAAGCGCTGGTTTCGATCGACATCAACTCGGGCCGCTCGACCAAGGAGCACGGGATCGAGCAGACTGCGCTTTCGACCAATCTCGAAGCGGCCAAGGAAATTGCCCGGCAATTGCGCCTGCGTGACATGGCCGGCCTGGTCGTGATCGACTTCATCGACATGGAATACAATTCCAACATCCGCAAAGTCGAAAAGGCGATGAAGGATGCGCTCAAGAACGATCGTGCGCGCATCCAGGTAGGCCGCATTTCGGGTTTCGGCCTGATGGAAATGAGCCGCCAGCGCCTGCGCACCGGTGTGCTCGAAGCGACCACCCGTGATTGCCCGCATTGCGACGGCACCGGCCTGGTGCGTACCGCATCCTCGGCCGGACTTTCGGCGCTCCGCCTGATTGAAGACGAAGCCGCCAAGGGCAAAGGCGCGCTGATCCGCCTTGGTGCAAGCACCGAAGCCGCTATCTACCTGCTGAATGCCAAGCGTGCCGATCTGGCAGAGATCGAATCCCGCTATGGCGTGACTGTGGAAGTGGTCCCCGAAGGCGAGGATGAAGGCGCCAAGATGAGTGTGTCCAGCGCCGGCCCACGCCCCACACAAGCACCGAAGTTCGAACCGATCCACGTCGAGGATGATGACGACGACGAGTTGACGGACGAAGAGTTCGACGAGGAAGATCGCGAAAACGAAGATGACGATGGTGGTTCATCTAAGAAGAAGCGCCGCCGCCGCCGAGGCGGGCGCGGCCGCAACAAGAAGCACCATGACGAGCGCGATGAGCGTGATGAGCATGACGAGGATGATTCTGACGCGGGCGAGAATGGCGAAGATCGCGAAGATCGCGAAGAAACCCCTTCTCGCAAGGACGAGGAAGATGAGAAACCCAAGAAACGTCGGCGTCGCGGTGGGCGCGGTCGCCGCCGGAAAGAACGGGGCGATGGCGATGAAGCCGGAGTAACCGAAGAAGCGCCGGCAGAACGCGGCGAATCCAGCGAGCAGGTTTCAGGAGACGTCGCGGTTTCAGACGAGCAGGAAGCCGAACCAGAACCCGCAGCGAAAGAGAAGCCCAAACGCAAGCGCGCTCCGCGCAAGAGCAAGGCCAGCGAAGCGGTGGCTGCGGCAGAGGCGGAAACCGAAGCCGCGCCGGAAACCGAGCCAGAGGCCAAGGTTGAAGAAAAGCCCAAGCGCAAGCGCGCTCCGCGCAAGAACAAGGCGAGCGAAGCAAAGGCAACAGAAGCTCCTGCTGACACCGCTCCGGAAGCTGAAGCCGAACCCGCAGAAAAGCCCAAGCGCAAGCGCGCACCGCGAAAGGCAAAGGCTAGCGAAGATGCCGCTGAGACGGCATCCGCTGAAGCTGCGCCCGCACAGGACAATGGCGCTGACAGCGGTGATACCAAACGCGGTTGGTGGCAGCGCACATTCGGCGAATAAAAGGCAAATCTGCAAATCTGGCGCGGCGGTGCGGCTCAGGCCGTGCCGCCGTTTGCCGTCAAAGGTCAGGCGTCAGGGCTCAGATCTAGTTCGAAACCGCCGGGTCAGAGTCCGGTTCTACGCGCGACGCCCCACTCGTTCCATGCGGCAAAACGGGGCGCTTTGGGCAGATAGCCCTGCCCCAGTGGCTCAACCTCGAAGCCCGCCCCCCGCAGCGCTGCGCCAATCGGCCGCGTAAGGTGACAATTGCCCGCGATCTTTTTCCACACCGGCTCGATCCGGTCCTGCCACCGCGCGACATCTGGATCGGGCGCGCGGCCATGCTCGAGGAAAAGCAGCCGCCCGCCCGGCCGTAAAATTCGGCGCATTTCCGACATTACCTGTTGCGGATCGTCGACCGAGCACAAGGTGAAAGTGCACACCACCGTGTCAAAACTGGCGTCACGGAACGGGATGTCTTCGCCCACGCCTTCGCGAATATTGCCATCCCATCCCCTGGCTCGCGCTCTTTCCCGTGCCGCATCCAGCAAGCTGGCGTGCGGATCAATCCCGCTAAAGCTGGAAATCAAGCTGGTTTGGTAGAATTCCTGGTTCAGACCGCCGCCGCAGCCAAGCTCGAACACGTCACCGCTTGCGAGGGGCACCAGCTGCGAACGCCGCTTCATCACCTGGCCCTGCCCGCAAGCAAATGTGACGAGGCGCGGCATGAGATGCGCATCATACCATTGCTTGAATGACATCGAACCGGGCCTCGTTATTCACATTGGATGCAAAGGCTATGACGCATCACCTTGGATGGCAAGAAGCCTTTCATTGAAGCGCGTGCCTGTTTGAACGAACATTCTTTCGTCAAATGCATCCTGCACCGGCACGGGCAAGGCTGATCCTAAGCCGCTATTTCCTCGCCCTTCCAGTCGAATACCTTTCCCGACTGCGCCGGGCCAAGTGTGTCCAGCACGCCAAGCAAGTTGATTGCCGCTTGTTTCGGGGCGGTAAGCTGGCCTTCCGGCAGGTTTGACTGGAACGGCTGCGACAGTGCGGTGGCCACCGTACCTGGATGCAGCCCAACGACTACTGCCTGGCCATGAGTGCGGCCCAGCTCGATCGCGAAGTTCTTCAGCAGCATGTTGAGCGCGGCCTTGCTGGCGCGGTAGCTGTGCCAACCGCCAAGACGGTTGTCGCCGATTGATCCGACGCGGGCGGAAAGCACAGCAAACACGCTTCGCCGGTCACGTGGCATCAATGGCAGCACGTGCTTGGCGACCAGCGCAGGGCCAATCGTGTTCAGCGCAAACACTTGCGCCATGGCCCCGGGGTCAAGTTTTCTGTAGCTCTTCTCAGGGCCGGTTCCGGTGCCCAGGCTCAGAGCGCCGGTGGCGACGATCACCAGATCGGGCGGTTCGCCGCGCATCAGGCTGACTGCATCGGCGATGCTACCCTCCTGCTCGAGATCGAAGCTGAAAGGCGTTATCGCGGCGCCTTGCGGCACCTTGCCGCTGCGCGAACCGGCATAGATTCGCCCTGCCCCGCGTTCCTGCAATGCCTTGCAAAGCGCGCTGCCAATCCCGCCCGACGCGCCGAACACCGCCGCAGCTTGCGGCCAGTGACCGCCTTGCTGTCCTACATTACCCATGGCGTGTAGACGCGCGGCATGGCTGCAAGGTTCCCTCCCTTCCCGCATTTGACTGCGCGCGATCCCCCGGGAATTTTCTTGTTCCAGGACTGTGTTCCATGTGTTCCATCCTGCTGAAGCCCCGAGCCATCATCTGCAGTTCGAATTCGCTCAATCGCCCTGTCAAAAGTCTCAACATGCCCCCGCTTGCCCTCAGCGGTGAAGCCGCTAGATAGGGGGCGCAAAGCAACAGGATTATCATCTCATGGCGACCTTCACCCTCCCCAAGAACTCGAAGATCACCGGCAAGGGGAAAACCCACAAGGCCGATGGCGGCAAGCGGGTGAAGAGTTTCAAGGTCTACCGCTATGATCCCGACAGCGGCGAGAACCCGCGTTATGACAGGTTCGAGCTCGATCTGGACCAGTGCGGGCCGATGGTGCTCGACGCGCTGATCAAGATCAAGAATGAGGTCGATCCCACGCTAACCTTTCGCCGGTCCTGCCGCGAGGGCATTTGCGGCTCATGCGCGATGAACCTGAACGGCAGCAACGGCCTTGCCTGCACCACCGCAATCGAAGATCTGCCGGGCGAAATCCGCATCACTCCGCTGCCGCACATGGAAGTGATCAAGGATCTGGTGCCCGATTTCACGCATTTCTACGCGCAATATGCCTCCATCCGCCCATGGCTCCAGACCGTCACTCCCACGCCAAGCGGCAAGGAACGGCTGCAATCGCCCGAACAGCGCGAAAAGCTCGATGGTCTTTACGAGTGCATCCTGTGCGCCTGCTGCTCAACTGCCTGCCCCAGCTACTGGTGGAATTCGGACAAGTTCCTGGGCCCGGCCATCCTGCTGCAAGCCTATCGCTGGCTGGCAGACAGCCGCGACGAGATGACCGGCGAACGGCTCGACCAGCTCGAAGATCCGTTCCGCCTCTATCGCTGCCACACCATCATGAACTGCGCCAACGTTTGCCCCAAAGGCCTCAGCCCGGCCAAGGCAATCGCAGAAACCAAGAAGATGATGGCTGAGCGCGCGATCTGATCCGGTGGCTTTGAAGGACGACGTATTCGATCACCGGCCCGATCCGGAAAACCCGGGCTGGTATAACTGGAACCTCAAGGACGACACGCTGTTCAACGGGGCGGTGATGGGCAAGCTCATCACCCGTCAGGAAGGCGACAAGTGCCGCCTGCGTATGTTCCCAGAGCGCAAACATGAAAACCTTCAAGGGATCATTCATGGGGCGATCACGCTGTCCCTGATCGATATTTCGCTGTTCACCACCATGCATGTGTTGGGCAGCGGCAATGCCGGCCCGTCCGTGACGCTGGAACTCTCGACCCAGTTCATCGGCGGCGGTGATCCGTCACGCCCGCTCGACGCGGTGACCGAGATCATGCGCGAGACGGGCAAGCTGGTGTTCGTGCGCGGCGAAGTTGTGCAGGAAGATGACCGTATCGCCGCCTTCAGCGGGATCATTCGCAAGTTCGTGCCGCGGGATTGAATTCAATGAGCGGCGTTCTTGCCCGCTATGAAGCGCTGATTGCGGCCGGTGAATTGCAGCCTGACCCCGATCAGCGGGCGGCTGCCAAGCGGCTGGCGCGGTTGCAGGCCGAGCTAGAATCCGTTCCGAAGCGAGGTTCGGTGCTGTGGCGGGCGCTCAACCGCAAGCCTGAGGCACCGCAGGGCGTCTATATGTGGGGCGGTGTGGGCCGCGGTAAATCCATGCTGATGGACCTTTTCATCGAAACGCTGGACATAAACCGCAAGCGCCGCGTGCATTTCCACGCCTTCATGCAGGAAGTCCACGCGCTGCTGCGCGATGCCCGCAAAGGCAAGAGCGGCGATCCGATCCCCCTTGTGGCCAAGGCGCTGGCAGAAGACATTCGCTGCCTCGCCTTTGACGAGATGGTGGTGAACAATTCCGCCGATGCCATGATCATGAGCCGGCTCTTCCGCGCGCTGATCGTGGATGAGGCGGTTGCCATCGTCACCACCAGCAATCGCCCGCCGCGCGGTCTCTACAAGGACGGGCTCAACCGCGAGCACTTTCTGCCTTTCATCGACCTGATCCATGACCGGCTCGACGTTTTGCCGCTTAACGGCCCGGTCGATTACCGGCTTGACCGGCTGGCGGGGATCGCCAGCTGGCACACGCCGCTTGGCGATGAGGCGACGGCGCAGGTACGCGAGGTATTCTTCCGCCTGACAGACTACAAACCCGAAGACGCCGAACATGTGCCCAGCGGATCGCTCGACCTTGGCGGCGGGCGGGTGCTGCATGTCCCCAAGAGCCTAAAAGGCGTTGGTGTGTTCAGCTTCAAGCGGCTGTGCGGCGAGGCGCGCGGCGCGCCCGACTACCTGGCGATTGCGCGCGCCTATCACACTGTGATCATTGTCGGAATCCCGCAGATGGGGCCGGAAATGCGCAACGAGGCGGCGCGTTTCGTAACGTTGATCGATGCTTTATACGAACATCGCGTGAAACTGTTTGCAACCGCCGCTGCCGCCCCGGACGAGCTATATGATTCGGGCGATGGCGCATTCGAATTCGAACGCACGGTCAGCCGACTCAAGGAAATGCAAAGCGCCGATTACATGGCGCAAGGTCACGGCAGCAAGGAATAGGGATCAAGCGGCCGCGATCCGCTCCGCGAGGCGGGCCTGTGCAGCGACGAGCCGGTTCATGACCTTCAGGTCCTGCTCGCGCAGCTCAAGCGCAGTATCGGCCCAGATTTCGGTAATCCGGTTGAGCTCTTGCAGATCGAGTTTCCATGCCTGTTTCATCGCCCGGCGCGATCCGACCAGCCCGGCATGGCGCCGTTCGGATTTCTTGATGAACTGCTTGCAGGCGCCGATCCCGTCACCCGGTTCCGCCAATTCGTGCACCAGGCCCAATTCATACATCTGTTCGGCCGTGAAAGTTTCGTTCGAGAGGATGATCCGTTCGGCCATGGCGCTTCCCAGCTTGCGGCTAAGCAATGCATGGGCCCCCATACCGGGAAACAGGCCGAACATGATTTCAGGAAGGCCAAAAGTTGCCGTCTTCTCTGCAACGATGAAGTCAAAAGACAGCAAAGCTTCGAAACCGCCACCCAAGGCAGCTCCTTGCACCAGCCCAATAGTCAACATCTCCAAGTCAAGACAACGGATATTGCGATCAAGGATAGCGCAGCAGCGGTGCCCGTATGCCACCAGCCCTTCGCGATCACGGTTGCGAATGAGCTGCTCGAACAATGCGAGATCGCCGCCAAAGCAGAACACATCGGGTGCGCGGCTGCCAAGGATCAGATAACGCAAGGGAACCTTTCCTTCGCCAAATCCCTCTGCGATAAGTTCCTGCCAACGCTCGAAATCATGCAGCATCGGCGGGGTGAAACTGGGCCGCCCATCAGGGTTCATGAAGGTCCACAGCGCAGCAGACCGATCGTCATACAGGATATCAAGCTGTTCGAGTGCGAGCAGATCGACCGGAATCGACTGGTGGATTGCGCTTTCGGCAAACAGTTCCTCGTCATCGGACAAGGATATGACTCGCGAAACACCACTATCCATAATTACGCGCCCTCTTGTCCCCCCGAACAGCGTATTTACTGCAAAACAATTACATTGTTTCCAGTAAAACCCCGAACCCAAATGGAATCTAAGCGACACCGGACTCGCTTGGCAAACGGAAAATTTCAACGATGAGGCGAACGGACTCGCAAATCTGATCAGGCGAGACCTGCCAGCACCATGCGCGCCGTTGGCCGCGCAAGTCTAAGCCGCAGTTTCGCTGGGCTCGCGGCATGACTGCGGCCTAAAGGCCACACATGGATTTCAATATGGTTTTCAAACCGTAAACTGCGGGCAAGCGGCTCAGTCTTGATGGGTGCCCGTGCGTATTCCCGAGTGAGGCTCTTCTTCGAGCCATTCGATCAACATATCGAGCACACGGCGCACGGAATATTCCTGCTCATCAAGTCGCCTTTCAAGCGCAACTATCTTCGCATCGCGTGCGGTCAGCTGGCGCTCGATCTCGGCCATCGCCTGATTGATGAACGGTGCCGGTTCGGCGCTCGCCGGGTCAAGATAGACGTGTTCACTCATGCCTGATGCTCCCTATGGGTGGAATGCTAGGCAGATTTGGTGAACAATCGGTTTAGGCTATCAGACCAGCAATTCCGCGGCTGGCCCATGGCCAAGGAAACTGGCGGGAGAGGCGCTGGCGCCATAGGCTCCGGCACAGAATACCGCGACCAGATCGCCCACGTCCGCATATGGCAAGTGCGCCTGGTCGGCCAACCGGTCAAGCGGGGTGCACAGGCATCCGACCACATTGACCTCTTCATCAGGCCTTGCTTCGTAGCGGGATGCAATGGCGAGCGGATAGTTTCGCCGCACCACCGTGCCGAAATTGCCTGATGCCGCAAGCTGGTGATGCAGCCCGCCATCGGTGACGAGATAGGTCACACCATGGCTTTGCTTACGATCGACTATCCGCGTGAGATAGACCCCTGCCTCGCCAACAAGGTAACGACCCAGTTCGATGCACAAATCGGTGCCATCCAGATTGTCAGGCAGCGAAGAAAATTTTTCCTCCAGTGCAGATCCGATCACAGCAACATCAAGCGGCTCGTCACCATGGAAATAGGGAATTCCGAACCCCCCGCCCATGTTGAGCTTGGGCAATGACCTGCCAATCCCGGTCGCAAGCCGATCGGCGAGCGCCAAGACATTGGCCTGCGCTTCAATGATGGCATCTGCGCTCAAAGCCTGGCTGCCGGTGAAAATATGGAGGCCGCGCCATAGCGCACCAGCCCCGATCACTTCGCGCGCGAGTGCCGGTACGCGCTCGGCGTCCACGCCAAAGGGCTTGGCACCGCCGCCCATTTTCATGCCGGAACCCTTAAGCTCGAAATCGGGATTGACCCGGATCGCGATAAGCGGCGCCACACCCAGTCGCTCGCCAATTGCGAGCGCGCGGCGCGCCTCGCCCTCGCTTTCGCAATTGAGCGTTACCCCGGCGCCGATCGCCGCTTCGATCTCCTCGTCGCGCTTACCCGGCCCGGCAAAGCTGACGCGCGCGGGATCAATCCCCGCAGCCTGAACCAGCGCCAATTCGCCCGCCGAAGCGATGTCAAACCCGTCTACCAAACCGGCCATATGCGCGATGACCGGTGGAAACGGATTTGCCTTCACCGCATAATTGATCCCGAGCCGCGCGGGCATTGCCGCACGCAGGTCCGCAACCCGGCGGTCGATATGTGACCGGGAATAGACGAAGCACGGCGTTCCTCCCGCCTCCGTCACCAGCTCGCTTGCCGTCTTGCCGCCAATCGCCAGCTCGCCGCGAAGCGCTTCGTATCCCGCAGGGATCGGACCAAGCGGCTTCACGCGCCAAGCTCCTTGGTCAGTGCCGTGCGATCGATCTTGCCGTTGGGGTTGAGCGGCATCGCGTCGCGCCAATGTATAAATTGCGGTTGCATGAAATTGGGCAGCTCCCTTGCCAGCAGCTTGGGCAGGCGCGCCTGCGGATCCTCCGCACCAAGTTCTGCCCGCACCACCAGATGCACCGCCTGCCCTAGCCGCTGATCGGCAATTCCCAAAGCGACAGCTTCCGCGACGAGACCTGTGGCGAGCGCAGCTTCCTCGATCTCCTGCGGGCTGATGCGATTGCCCTGGCTCTTGATCATCGCATCTCGCCGCCCGGCGAAATACAGCAAACCGTCTTCGTCTCGCCGGACCCTGTCGCCCGACCAGACCGCGATTCCGCCATATTTCGACGTGGCTGGCGCAGGTTTGAACCGCTCCGCCGTTCGTTCGGGATCCTGCCAATAGCCTTGCGCCACCAGCGGGCCGCAATGGACCAGTTCGCCTTCCTCTCCCGGCGCGGCGAGCTCGCCCGCATCGTTCATGATCAGGATTTCGGCAAAGGGAATCGCCCGGCCCATCGAAGTGGGATGGCTCTCGACCAGTGAGGGATCAAGATAGGTCGAACGGAATGCTTCCGTCAGCCCGTACATCGGGAAAAGCCGCGCATCGGGAAATATCCGGCGCAGATTGCGGACAAGATCGGTTGTCAGCGCGCCTCCGCTATTGGTCAGCCGCCGCATCGGTGCCACCGCCTCATCGCTCCATTCGAGCTCGGTCAGCTGAACCCAGAGCGGCGGAACCGCTGCCAGAGTGGTGATGTTATGCCTTGCGCAAGCCTTTATAACGTCGCGCGCGAACAGATATTCGAGCGGCACCACCGATCCGCCTGCATACCAGGTGCTAAGCAGCTGGTTCTGGCCATAATCGAACGACAGCGGCAGTAGCGCCAAGGTCACATCATCTGCCGCCATGCCGAGATAATGGGCCACGCTGACCGCCCCGAGCCACATGTTGGCGTGGCTCAGCATCACCCCTTTGGGCCTGCCGGTCGAACCACTGGTATAAAGGATCGACGCCAGCGTATCTGGACCAGCTGTAGAAGGCGGCAAGTGCCCGCCCAGTTCAGCGGCGGCATCGAGTGCGGCCTGCTCATCCATCAGGCGGCATTGGGCAGGGACATCGCCCTCACCCAGCGATTTGAGCCGCGCGGGCGTGCCGATCAGCAGTTTTGCGCCGCTGTCGGCCAATATGTGCGCCACCTGCAAATGTTTGAGCAGCGGATTTACCGGCACATGCACCAGCCCCGCCCGCGCTGCCGCCAGGGGCATCAGGCAGGTAAGTTCGTCTTTGGCGGCCCAGCTTGCCACCCGTGCGCCCTTCTCCGGCACTTCATGCGCCAGCCATGCGGCAAGCCGCCCCACCTGCACACGCAAATCGGCATGGCTCAGGGTCTTGTCGCGCAGCACAAGTGCAGGATCGCTATCGGCCCCGCATTCCGCGATATGGTCGATCGGCTTCGGGGCAAGGTCCAGCGCAGCGCTCATTGTGGCGCACCAAACCCAAGGATCGGTGCGCGGTCAATCACGGATTCGCCACATTTTCGCTATCTTGCACCAGCTTGCCCCCGCCGCTAATGGGAGCGCCCGTTTTACGCGATTGCGAGGGACCGCCAAAGGATGGCCGCCAACAGCATGTCAGACGAACAGGAACAGCAATCAGGCCTTGGCCGGAGCCGTGTCGAAATTGATCGCATGCTCAAGGCCATATTGGTCGATGTTCTAGGGCTCGCCCCCGATGTCGTTGCGGCTTTCGAGGGAGATTCGGGCCTGTTCGGCCACTTGCCGGAACTCGATTCCATGGCTGTCGCGGGGCTCTTCACGGAGATAGAGGACCGCTTTGAAATCCTGATCGATGACGATGATGTCGATGCCGAAATGCTCGAAACCTACGGCGGGCTGCTCGCTTTTGCTGAAATGAAGGTCATCGAGGGCTAAGCCCTCCTGCGCTAGCGGGTAAAATAGCTCGCGAGCTCGACATGCGTTGACCACCTGAACTGGCCAACCGGACGCAATTTCTCCAGCCTGAATCCTGCTTCGATGAGCCGCGCGATGTCACGCGACCAGCTGACCGGATTGCAGCTGATATAGACGACGCGGTTGATGCTGCTGTCGGCAATCTGCGCTACCTGTTCTTTGGCCCCCGCGCGCGGAGGGTCCAGCAGCACTGCCTCAAAGCGGTTCAATTCTTCGGGTTGGAGCGGATTGCGGAACAGGTCGCGGTGCATTGCAGCAATTGGCAGGCCAGCGGCTCCCGCCGCTGCTTTGCAAGCCAGATGGGCATCGCGCGCAGCCTCCGCCGCCAGCACCTTCGCAGGCCCGGCAAGCGCAAAAGCGAATGTACCCAGCCCAGCGAACAGGTCAGCCACACTGGTCGCATCCCCGATCCAGTCTTTTGCATCGGCGGCCAGCCTGTCCTCGCCGTCCTGCGTGGCTTGCAGGAAACTGCCCGGCGGAAACCCGACCGGTCGGCCCGAAAGCGTAATAGTGACCGGCTGCGGCTCCCACATGATTTCAGCGCCATAACCCTGGTCGAGCGACAACCGTGCCAGACCACATGCCTGCGCCAGCTCCAGCGCGGCCTCTGTCGCGGCGAGCCCCTCGAGCGTCAGGTGCTTAAAACTGCAATCAACGCCCTGATCAGCCAGTGTAAGCTCTATATCGATCGGGCGCTTGTCCGCGTGGGACGCAATGAAGCTGCGCAGCGCAGGCAAGACCTGCGCCAGCTCTGGCCGCAGAACGAGGCACTCATGGAGGTCGACGATCCGGTGCGAGCTTGCTTCGCGAAACCCGATCACCGCGCCATTTGCAGCGCGCAAGGCGTGCAGCGTCGCGCGGCGGCGGCTGTGCGGCGGCGAGAGATGCGTCGGCAGAAGCTCACCGATTTCGATGCCCTGCTTCCTGGCAGCGAAGGTCACACGCTCGGTAACGAATTGCGATAGTGCCTGCTCGTTGGCGTGTTGCAACTGGCATCCGCCGCAGTTGGCGTAGTGTCGGCATGGCGGCTCTACATGATGCGGGCCATGCTCCAGCGAGCCATTGGCGCGCAACATGTCGCCCGGAACGCCGCCCGGCGCGTGCCTTCCATCAGCGGTTACGCCGTCGCCCTGCGAGGCGATACGAATAATCTGGTCAGGCTCAGTCACAGGCTGCGGCGATAGCGCCGGAAACGGCCAGCGCAAGATCATCCGCTGTGAAAGCTGCACCGCACTTCCGCGCCGCCTCGCCATGCAACCACACTGCCTGGCTCGCGGCCTCGAACGGATCAGCGCCGGTCGCCATGCGGCTGATCGCGATCCCGGCCAGTACGTCGCCCGATCCCGCGACTGACAGCCAGCTTGGTGCAGGCGGCGCCACGGCAAGCCGCCCATCGGGCGAGGCAATCAGCGTATCAGGCCCCTTGGCCAGGATCACCATGCCGCTCGCCCTGGCAAGGGCCAGCGCGCGCGCCTGTCGGCCCGATGCAACCACCGCAAAGCTGTGGCAGAGAGCTTCAAGCTCGCCTTCATGCGGCGTTGCCAGCAACGGCACTGCTTCAGGCAGCATCTGCGGTTTTAACAACACCAGCGCATCCGCATCCAGCAGCGCGGGTTTGCCGCAAGCAAGTGCCCCTTGCAGGCGTTCTTCCGCCTCGCGGTCCCTCCCCAGCCCCGGACCAACCAGCAATGCCGTGATCCGCCTGTCCCCTGTGGCTTCATCAAGTGGGGATTGATCAATCACCAGGCCCGGCGGCGCAGCGATGGGAACATGGTGCGCCAGCAATTTCACGTAGCCAGCCCCTGCGCGCATCGCAGCCTGGCTGGCGAGAAGCGCCGCGCCGGGCATCGCCCCAGCCACGATGGCGCATAGCCCGCGGGTGTATTTGTGCGCATCTTGCGCGGGCCTTGAGATGCGCGGTTTGCGGATCAATTGCGCAGCGCCCCTGACTGCCCCGACCCCGATCGGGACGAGCTTCAGATCGCCCATCATCGCACGGGCGGGCAAGCGGTGATGAGCGAACTTCCACGCGCCAAGCGCAATCGTCAGCCGGTATTCGGGCAATTTATCGTTGAGCAGCGCACCGTTGTCACTCTCGACTCCCGAAGGCAGGTCAATCGCAATGCGCACCGGGTGGCGTTCGGCCAGATCGCGCAGCAGCAATGCATGTTCGGCACTTAGCGGGCGGGTAAGCCCGGAACCGAACAGGCAATCGACCAGCACATACCCCTTCGCCTGCTTGCCGGAACCAAGCAGAACACCCCTGTAGGAGCGGCGGGCATTGCTTGCCGTGTCTGTCTTTGGTGCGATCGGGGCCACCACTTGCACCGGCAAGCCCCGCGCGCGCAGGCTCTCGGCTATCACATAGCCATCGCCGCCATTATTGCCGGGCCCGCAGAGCACGGTCACCGGTCTGCCTGCTGCCAGGCGCCAGACCCACTCGGCCGAACCCTGGCCGGCTACCGCCATCAAGGCATCGGCGCTGGTCCAGCCATCGATCAGCGCCTTTTCGGCGGCCTGCATCTGGGCAATTGTGAGAACCTGATTCAAGGTTCCCCCTGGTTCCGATCAAGCTGCGAAATATCCCGTATGGCCCCGCGTGCTGCGCTGGTCGCCATGGCAGCGTAAGCCTTGAGTGCGGTGGAAACCTTGCGCGGGCGTTCGTGCGCGGGCTGCCAGCCCTTCACCTCTTGCGCGGCACGGCGCTGCTCGAGCACGTCCTCGTCAACCTCAAGCGAGATCGAACGGTTCGGAATATCAATTGCGATGATGTCGCCTTCTTCGACCAGCCCGATTTCGCCGCCTTCAGCCGCCTCGGGGCTTACATGGCCGATCGAAAGGCCCGAAGTTCCGCCCGAAAAACGTCCGTCGGTCAAAAGTGCGCAGGCCGCACCCAGCCCCTTGGATTTGAGGTAGCTGGTGGGATAGAGCATCTCCTGCATGCCGGGGCCGCCCTTGGGCCCTTCATAGCGGATCACCACCACATCGCCTTCTTGCACCTTGTCTCCCAGGATTGCTTCGACTGCGGCATCCTGGCTCTCATAAACCTTGGCAGGGCCGGAGAAGGTGAGGATGCTTTCGTCAACCCCAGCAGTTTTTACGATGCAGCCATCGCGCGCGATATTGCCATAAAGCACCGCCAGCCCGCCATCCTGGCTAAAGGCGTGTTCGGCGCTGCGGATCACGCCATTCTCGCGGTCGAGATCAAGCGCGTCCCAGCGGCGCGACTGGCTGAAAGCGGTCTGGGTCGGCACACCGCCCGGCGCTGCTGAATAGAATTCGTGCACCTTGTTGTTCTGCGTGCGGCTGATGTCCCAATCGTCCAGCGCATCGCCCAGTGTCGGGCTGTGGACGGTGGGCAGCGCGGTGTGAAGCAGGCCGGCCCGATCAAGTTGACCCAGGATCGCCATGATCCCGCCCGCGCGGTGGACATCTTCCATGTGGACGTCGCTCTTCGCCGGGGCAACCTTGCTTAGGCATGGCACGCGGCGGCTGAGTCGGTCGATATCTTCCATGGTGAAATCGACCTCAGCCTCGTAAGCGGCGGCGAGCAGGTGGAGCACGGTGTTGGTCGAGCCGCCCATCGCGATATCGAGCGACATGGCATTCTCAAAAGCTTCGAAGCTGGCGATGCTGCGCGGCAGCACGCTGGCATCGTCTTCCTCGTAATGGCGGCGCGCGAGTGTGACTATCAGCCTCCCGGCGCGGCGGAAAAGTCCTTCACGGTCGGCATGGGTCGCAAGTACGGAGCCGTTGCCAGGCAGTGACAACCCAAGGGCTTCGGTGAGGCAGTTCATCGAATTGGCGGTGAACATTCCGCTGCATGATCCGCAAGTCGGGCAAGCGCTACGCTCAATCTCAGCCACTTCTTCGTCCGTGTAGCGCTCATCTGCGGCGGCGACCATGGCATCGACCAGGTCGAGCGCCTGGGTCTTGCCGTTCAGCACCACCTTGCCCGCTTCCATCGGCCCGCCACTAACAAAGACCACCGGAACATTGATCCGCAGCGCCGCCATCAGCATGCCGGGAGTGATCTTGTCGCAATTGGAAATGCACACCATCGCGTCGGCGCAGTGCGCGTTGACCATGTATTCGACGCTGTCGGCGATCAGATCACGGCTGGGCAGCGAATAAAGCATGCCGTCATGCCCCATCGCGATCCCGTCATCGACCGCGATGGTGTTGAATTCCTTGGCGACGCCGCCCGCAGCCTCGATCTCGCGTGCCACAAGCTGGCCGAGGTCCTTGAGATGCACGTGCCCCGGCACGAACTGGGTGAAGCTGTTGACCACTGCGATGATCGGCTTCCCGAAATCGTCATCCTTCATGCCGGTGGCGCGCCACAACCCGCGCGCGCCGGCCATGTTGCGGCCATGGGTTGTGGTGCGGGAACGATAGGTAGGCATGGTGGGCTCCGGAAGAAAATTGCGCGAATGCCGCGCTTGCAGTGCCCCTACACGGCTATTCGGCCAGCTTCAACGCCACTTCATTGCAGATTTTGACCAACCACTGCGCCCACTCGCTTTGCCCCGCCGCACCGGTGATCTGGTCCTGGCGGATCTCGATGCCGAAATAGGGCCGCCCATGCGCCTCGGCATGGCGGTTCATCGTGGCGTTTAGGAGCTTGCCCGAATAGGGCTGCTGGTCGCCGACTATCAACCCCTCTGCCTCGAGCAGCGGAATGGCGATGCACGCGGCGCGGTCATCCTGATTGTACAATACGCCCACCTGCCATGGGCGTTGCTCGTCGCTGCTGGCAAGGCGCGGGGTGAAGCTGTGCAGCGAGAGGATCAGCGCGGGTGGGGCTGCATCGAGCAGCTCTTCCAGCGCGTGGTGATAGGGGCGAAAGAACCGCGCCAGCCTCGCCTCGTGACCGGCATGGTCGATAGCGTTGCCGGGTATCGCATGCCCATCGCTGGCGATGGGGATGGTCGCGGGCTGGTGCTCATCGCGGTTGAAGTCACACACAAGGCGGCTGACATTGCCCTGAAACGCAGCAAAACCCGCTTGGCTCACCATGATTTCAGCGACCTGCGCGACGCCTATATCAACTGCGATGTGTTCATTCAGCAATGCCGGATCGATGCCAAGGTCGATATCTTGCGGAACTCGATTGCTGGCGTGATCGGAGACGATAAGCACGCCGCCTGCGCGCGGAGTCCCAAGGATGCGGAAGGCTTCGCTCATCGCAGCGCACCCGCCATGGTCCACCAATCGCCGGGCATTGCGGCTTGTGCGCCGTCGCGCTGCGCTGCGCTGTCATAAAGCGCAAAGCAGGTGGCGCCGGAGCCGGACATGCGGGCAAGCCATGGATCGGTCGCGCGCAACGCAGCAAGCACATCGGCGATCACCGGGCACAGCGCGATGGCGGGTGCTTCGAGGTCGTTGCGCCCTTCGCGGGCGATCCGTGAGGCCGGGCCAACGGGAAGCGCCCCGCGATCCGTGCCGTCCCATTCCTTGAACACCGGGCCGGTGGAGAGCGGCACGCGCGGATTGACCAGCAGCACCGGGGTTCCGACTAGGTCGTTCTCGACCGGCTCAAGCTCGATGCCAATACCGCGCCCTATAGCCATTTCGCTACGTACGCAGGCGGGCACGTCCGCGCCCAGCTTCGTGGCACGATCCTGCCAGTCATCGGGCAGACCGTGGAGGCGCTCGACCAGCCCGAACACCGCGCCCGCATCGGCCGAACCACCGCCCAGCCCGGCTGCGACCGGCAGGTTCTTTTCGAGCTCGATCGCCAGCCCGCCGGGACGCGGCAGGCTTGAGAGTGCCTTGGCGACGAGATTGTCAAAGGGATCAGAAAGTTGCGAGGCAAACTCGCCAAAGCATCGAACTTCATCCTGCTCCGCCGATTGAGCAGTCAGCACATCGCCTTGGTCAACGAATGCGAACAGGGTTTCCAGATCGTGATAGCCATCCTCTCGCCGCCGCAGAACATGCAGCGCAAGGTTGATCTTGGCGTAAGCGGTTTCGGTGAGGCTCAAACTTCAGACTTTCGTCATTGCGAGGAGCCGAAGGCGACGCGGCAATCCAGTTTCCGGCGCCTGACCAAAGCGAAACGTTCGAAGCTGGATTGCTTCGCTACGCTCGCAATGACGAGCTCCTACATATTCGGATAGTTCGGGCCGCCGCCGCCCTCCGGCGTGACCCAGTTGATGTTCTGGTTCGGGTCCTTGATGTCGCAGGTCTTGCAGTGGACGCAGTTCTGGCTGTTGATCTGGAACTTCATCTCGCCCGTCGCTTCGTCCTCAAGCCATTCATAGACGCCTGCCGGGCAATAACGCGCCGATGGGCCTCCGAACACCTTGAGTTCGCTTTCTTTCTGCAGCGCGAGGTCGCCAACCTGCAAATGACACGGCTGGTCCTCGGCGTGGTTGGTGTAGCTGTAGGCGACGTTGGTCAGCTTATCGAAGGTGATCACTCCGTCGGGCTTGGGATAGTCGATCTTCGGATATAGGTCTGCCCTGCCCGTCTTGGTGTAATCTGGATCGTGCTTCATCGAGACCGGCAGTCCGATCTTGAGCGTGCGCATCCACATGTCCGCTCCAGCCAGCAAGGTGCCGATGTCGGACCCGTATTTGGCAACCGCCGGCTGAGCATTCTGCACCAGCTTGAGCTCGTCGGCGATCCAGCTGCTGCGCACTGCCGCGTCATAATCGGCCAGTTCGGTATGCTCCTGGCCCGCGCCGATCGCCGCAGCGATGCTTTCAGCTGCCAGCATCCCGCTTTTCATGGCGGTGTGGCTGCCCTTGATACGCGGCACGTTGACGAAGCCTGCCGCGCAGCCGATCAGCGCGCCGCCCGGGAATGCCAGCTTGGGCACGCTCTGCCACCCGCCCTCGTTGATAGCGCGTGCGCCATAGGCCACGCGCTTGCCGCCTTCGAGATATTCGCGGATCGCCGGATGCTGTTTCCAGCGCTGGAATTCCTGATAGGGCGAGACCCAGGGGTTCTTGTAATCAAGCGCGGTAACAAAGCCCAATGCCACCTGGCCACTGGCCTGGTGGTAGAGGAAGCCGCCGCCCCAGCTATCGCTTTCGCTGAGCGGCCAGCCCTGAGTGTGGATTACGCGGCCCGGCACATGCTTGTCCGGGTCGATATCCCACAATTCCTTGATGCCCAGGCCATAGACCTGCGGTTGGCAGTCTTTCTCGAGGTCGAGTTTGGCCTTCATCTGCTTGGTCAAATTGCCGCGGGCCCCCTCTGCCAACAGCGTATATTTGGCGTGGATCTCCATGCCCGGCTGGTAATCACCCTTATGGCTGCCATCGGCGGCAACGCCCATGTCCTGCGTCACCACGCCGATGACGGCGCCCGCATCGTCGAACATCACCTCGGCCGCGGGGAAGCCGGGGAACACCATCACCCCCAGCCCCTCGGCCTGCTCGGCCAGCCAGCGGCACAAATTGCCGAGCGAGCCGGTGTAGCAGCCATGATTGCTCATCAGGGGCGGCATCATGAGATGCGGCAGAGAGGTCTTGCCCGTCTTCGAGAGCACCCAGTGCCAATTGTCCGTCACCGGTGTTTCAGCCATCGGGCAATTCATGTCGCGCCAGTCGGGAAACAGCTCGCTGAGCGCCTTGGGATCGACCACCGCGCCCGACAGGATATGCGCGCCGATTTCGGAACCCTTTTCGAGCACCACGACCTCGAGGCTATCATTGATCTGCTTCAATCGGATCGCCGCCGCAAGGCCAGCAGGCCCGCCGCCTACAATCACCACGTCGCAGGGCATAGATTCGCGTTCAACAGCTTCGGCGCTCATGAGGGGCTCATCCTTCGAAAATTCCGTGACCAAACTGCCGGCAAGCCTTGATTGCTGCGCCGGGGAAGGTCAAGACCGCATTGGATAGTATGACCCAGGCAGGATGCCTTGAACCGCGCGCAATCGCTGCTGCCCTTGACTGGTGGCGCGAAGCCGGCGTTGATTGCGACTATGCCGCTGACGCTACGGACTGGTTGGCAGCTGCAGCGGTATTGGAGGCCGAAAAGCCTGCTCCCCCGCCAATGTCGCCAGAGCCGCGTGCCGCCCCGCCACTGGCGATTCAGGAAAGCGATTTACTGGGCACTAATCCGCCTTCCGATCTCGCGAGTTTCCGCGATTGGTGGCTCAGCGAGCCAATGCTCGACACGATCGGCCCACGCGGCCGCGTGCCGCCGCGCGGTTCCGCGGGTGCGCGGCTGATGGTGCTGGTGATGGATCCCGAACAAGGGGACAGCGAAACCCTGCTGTCGGGAACACACGGAAACCTGCTGGCCAAGATGCTGGAGGCGATGCAGTTGCGCGCAGATGAGGTTTACCTCGCCTCCGTGCTGCCCCGGCATACTCCGATGGCAGATGGCCCAGCGTTGGCCTTGCAGGGATTCAGTAAAGTATTACAACACCATATCAAGCTGGCTGCACCGCAGGCCGTTCTCGCGCTCGGCACCAACACCCTGCCGCTTTTGGGGCACAATGCAGCGCAAGAGCCTGCCTCTTTACAAAATATTAACCATGAAGGCTTCAGCGTGCCGATGCTGGCGGCAGAAGGGCTCGATGCCATGATGGCAATGCCCCAGCTAAAGGCCCGCTTCTGGCGCAGATGGCTCGATTGGACAGGCAGACCGGCGTAATGAAAGCCACAAAGCTGATAGCACTGGGAATCTCCATCGTGAGCGGCTTAGCCGTGCTAAGTGCTGTGCCAGCCTCCGCCAACGCCAACAGCGCAGCGGAATATTTCCGCGCCCGCGCCCAAAGCAAGAACGTACCGCAAGTCCTGAGCGAGCCTGACCAGCAATATTACCGCGATATCTTTACCGCGATCGCGCAAGAGAACTGGACCAAGGTCGATGATCTGCTCGACGACCGTGAACCCGGCCTGCTGCATCAGGTAGCGCTGGCCGAATATTACACCCATGCCAACAGCCCGCGCGTATCTGCCGAACAGATTACGGCCTGGTTCGGGTTGGGCACAAACCTGCCGCAGGCTGAACAACTCGGCCGCCTTGGCCTCAAGCGCGGGCTCGAATTCATGCCTCCTCTGCCGCAAGAGCAGACCTTCGTGCGCCAGCCCTATGCCTCGAAGCGCTTGCGCCCCCGCAGCGTTGACGATGGCACCATGCCAGAGGACATCTCCAAAGAGATCCTCCAGCGCATCGTCAATGACGATCCCGATGGTGCACGCCTGCTGCTTGACGGAATCGATGCCATGCTTAGCCCCGCTGCCCGCGCCGAGTGGCGGCAGCGGGTTGCCTGGAGCTATTACATTGAAAACCGCGACGCGGCGGCGCTTGCTATCGCGCAAACCGTCGCTGAAGGCAGCGGCGCCTGGGTTGCAGAGGGTGAGTGGGTGGTAGGCCTGGCCGCATGGCGGCTTGGCGATTGCACCACTTCCGCGCGTGGCTTTGCCCGCGCTGCGGAAATCTCGACCAATGCCGAGTTGACCACGGCTGCTCATTTCTGGGCCGCGCGGGCGCTGACTCGGTGCCGTCAACCTGCGCAAGCTGGCGATCATCTTCGCGCCGCTTCTCGCCAGGACGAAACGCTTTACGGTATGCTGGCGCTGGAGCAGCTGGGCCAGGATGTACCCGCCGCCTATGCCGATGCTGACTTTGCTCCGTCCGAATGGCAGCAGCTGCGCGGCATAAACAACGTGCGTGTGGCCGTGGGCTTGTTGGAGATCGGACGGGACGATCTTGCCGACGAGGTGCTGCGGCATCAGGCAAGAATAGGCAACCCAGCCGAATTCGTTGCGCTTTCCCGCCTCGCCCGCGAGCTTGGCCTGCCACAGACCCAATTGTGGATGGCACACAATGCGCCGCGCGGGGCGCAGCCGCTGCCCGCGCTTCGCTATCCCACCGCACGCTGGCTGCCCACCAAGGGTTGGCAGGTGGATCCGGCGCTTGCCTTCGCCCATGCGCTGCAGGAATCGAATTTCCAAACCAAGGCGGTAAGCCCGGCCAACGCCCGCGGTCTCATGCAGATCACGCCGATTACCGTGCAGCAGCACGCGCCGCGGCTGGAAATGAACGCCAGCTACGTCAATCTCAATGATCCCGAGGTCAACCTGGCTTTCGGCCAACGCAATCTCGAGATGCTGCGCGACAGCCGCGCAACCCAAGGGCTGCTGCCCAAGATCATGGCCGCCTACAACGCAGGTCTCACGCCGGTCACACGCTGGAACAGCGAAGTCCGCGACCAGGGCGATCCGCTGCTTTATATGGAGAGCATCCCCTATTGGGAAACGCGCGAATATGTGAACATCGTAATGCGCAATTACTGGATGTATGAGCGGCAATCGGGCGCCCCTTCGGCAAGCCGCCTGGCGCTCGCGCAAGGCATGTGGCCGGCGTTCCCTGAAAGCGGCGGCCCCAGCGGGGTGCGGCTGACCCGTTCGAACTAGGCGATGCAAGCCGATCAAGCTGGCGCCTCGACTTAAAGCGCAATAAACGCTTCCACAACGACTTTGTTCTATATATGTTCTGGACCATGTTGGCCGAGAACAGAAAGATAGCGCGTGGTCGCGGGGCGCAGTCTGGCTCGATTCCCACGCGTTTTGGCCTCGCCGAACGTGAGGTGGACGCCGACTGGCGTGACGCGATGGAAAATGTCGATGGCCAGCCGGTGAAACTGCGCACCACGGTGGCCGAGGAACACCCCAGGACTATTCTCAGCTTCAATCGCTCGCCGGACATTCCGTTTGACCGCTCGATCAACGCCTATCGCGGGTGCGAGCATGGCTGCGTCTATTGCTATGCCCGCCCGACACATGCCTTTCATGACCTTTCGCCGGGGCTGGACTTCGAGACGCGGCTGTTTGCCAAGCCTGATGCGGCGGAATTGCTGCGCGAAACGCTGGCGAAACCCAGATACCGCCCCGCCCCGATCGCCATGGGCACCAATACCGATCCCTACCAACCGATCGAGCGGCGCTACCGGATCACGCGGCAGGTGCTGGAAGTGTGCCTGGAAACACGCCATCCGGTCACAATCACTACCAAGTCTGACCGCGTGCTGGATGATCTGGACCTTCTGGCAGAGATGGCGCGGCACAAGCTGGTGGCGGTGGCAATCTCGGTGACCAGCCTTGATGCTAAGCTATCGGGCAAGCTCGAACCACGCGCGGCTTCACCTGCCAAGCGGCTTGCAGCATTGGAAAAACTGGTCGAAGCGGGCGTCCCGGCGCATGTTTCGGTCGCGCCGATCATCCCGGCGATCACCGATGAGTTCATGGAGCGCATTTTGGAGGAAGCGGCAGCGCGCGGCGTGCGCTCGGCCAGCTGGATCATGTTGCGCCTGCCGCATGAGGTCGCCCCGCTGTTTCGCGAATGGCTCGAAGTGCACTACCCGGATCGCGCGGGCAAGGTGATGCACATTGTCCAGTCGATGCGCGGCGGGAAGGACAATGACGGACGCTTCTTCGAACGGATGAAGCCGCATGGGGTGTGGGCCGAACTGTTCCGCGCCCGCTTTCACAAGGCGCGGTTGCGTTACGGCATCGACAATCCCGAGTTAGAGCTCGATTGTTCGCAGTTCACACTGCCGGAAGTCGGCGGGCAGTTGCGGCTGCTTTAACCAAACCCCCCGCCCGCTTCTCCCGGCTTGAAACGGATCAGGCGGCTATCGACCAAGGCAGCGGTGCGGTTTACGACGGCGAGCTGGTATTCAGGGTCCTTGATCATTTCGAAAAAAGCCCCGGCATGGGGATATTGCGCGATAAAGCCATCGTGCCATTGCTTGTCGGTCGGCCCGGTCACCATCGTCTGGAACGCGCCGCGCCACACGATGCTGCCGCCCACCCGGCGGAAGATCGGGCCGCTGGTCTTGCCATATTCCTCATAGGCCCGCCGCCCGCTCCAGCCATTGCCGTGGTGCTCATGCCCTTCGGGATATTCGGCAAGCTCGCGATAAAGCAGCAGGTTGAGCATGTGGATCGGTTCATCGCGCGGCAGGGCCTTGAACGCTGCGAAATTGGCTGGCGAAGGATCGATATAGATTTCGCTCACGCTTATACCTCCAGCTTGTAGTCCGCGAACTGGTCCCGCAAATTCTTCTTGCTGATCTTGCCGGTTGCGGTGTGCGGGATCTCGTCGATGAATTCGACCGCATCGGGCAACCACCATTTGGCGATCTTGTCAGTGAGGAAATCGAGCACATCCTGAGCGGTCAAATCGGCACCCTCCTTCTTGACCACGAACAGCACCGGGCGCTCGTCCCACTTCGGGTGGTACATGCCTACCGCGGCCGCCTCCGCAATATCGGGATGGCCCATTGCCGCGTTTTCGAGCTCGACCGAGCTGATCCATTCGCCGCCGGATTTGATCACGTCCTTGGTCCGGTCGGTGAGTTGCAACGTGCCATCCGGGTGAAGGATGCCCACGTCACCCGTGTCAAACCAGCCTTCGTTGCTCGCCGCGTCCTTCTCGGCCTTGAAATAGCGCTTGATGATCCACGGCCCGCGGATTTGCAGCGCGCCTGACGATTTGCCATCGCGCGGCAGCTCGGTCAGCATGTCGTCAAGATCCACCGTGCGCAGCTCTACACCGAAGACCGGGCGTCCCTGCATCGCGGTCTTTGCGACTTTCTCTTCGAAGCTGAGCTCGTCCCAATCCCAGGTTGGCCCGCCAACCGTGCCAATCGGCGAAGTTTCGGTCATGCCCCATGCGTGCTGCACGCGCGTGCCGTTCTTCATCAGTCGCTCGATCATGAACTTCGGGCAAGCCGAGCCCCCGATGGTCGCCGCCTTGAGCGGAGGCAGGTCAATCCCTTCCCTGTCGCAATACTGGAAATGCGCCAGCCAGACTGTGGGCACGCCCGCGCTCTCGGTCACACCTTCGCGGATCATCAGCTCATGCAGCACCGCCGGATCGTTGACTGCGGAAAATACGAACTTGATCCCCGCCATCGCGCCGGCATAGGGCAGGCCCCAGCTCGCAGCGTGGAACATCGGCACCACCGGCAGCATTACCGAGGAACTGCTGAAGTTGAACGCGGCGGGCTGCAACCCCGCCATGGCGTGCATCATGGTTGAACGATGTTCGTACTGCACACCCTTGGGATTGCCGGTGGTTCCCGAGGTATAGCAGATCATGCAGGGATCGGTTTCTGCGCCCGTAACCCACTCGAAACCGCCGTCCTGCTCGCCGATCCAGTCTTCGAAATCGGGCGAATGTTCGCCCGAATCGTAACAGATATAGTGCTCTACCGTGGTCCAGCGGGACCGCATCCGGTCAACGATAGGCTGGAATGCCGCGTCATAGCACAGCACCCGGTCTTCGGCGTGGTTGACGATATATTCGAGCTGATCGTCGAACAGGCGCGGGTTCACCGTGTGGAGCACCCCGCCCATGCCCGCAACGCCATACCAGCTGACCAGATGCCGCGAATGGTTCATTGCCAGGCTGGCGACGCGATCGCCCTTTTTGATACCCATCGCCTGGAGCGCCTGAGCCATCTTGAGCGCGTCACGCCGGATGCCGGCCCAGTTCGTGCGCGTCTCGCTGCCATCGGCCCACCGGGTCACGATCTCGCGTGTACCCGCTTCGCGCGCCGCGTGATCGATCACGTGGGTAATGCGCATGGTCCAATCCTGCATGGCTCCGAGCATCGGTTTTCTCTCCTCCTACCGATCTATATTTCCCCCTCATGCCGAGGGTTGCCGCGCTTGGCAATCACTCAAAAATGCGGCTGGCAAACTGAAAAAGGGGGCAGATCGCTCCGCCCCCAAGTCCATAGACTTGTGGTTGCTTATTGCGGCGAGTCTGCATGGCTGTTGACGAAATATCCGACGACCTCCCAGCCATCTTGCCCCCACAACATCACCACCGTTTCCACTACAATCCCTTCGCGACCGGTAAACTCGGTCTGGAATTGCAGGAACTGGTAATCACCTTCAGGTGCGCCGGGCACTGTGCTCGCGCGCTGGACCGTGGTGAGCCGTCGTTCAACCACCTTGCCCAGCGGTGTGCGCACCGGATCGACAACGCTGGCCCATTCCTCGGCGCTGGCCTGTGACTGGAAGTAAGCTCCCGCAGTTTCCCAGCTACCTTGCCAATCGCCGGCATCGACATATTTCAGGAATTCTTCCGCGCGGCCAAGCGCAACGGGATCATCCGCGCTGGCTTTTGCAGCCGTTTCGCTGCCCGCTTGGGCCGGTGGATGCGACGCAGTCGTGCCGCCATCCCCAAGGTAAACGACGCCGACAATGGCGGCTGCGATCAAAACAGACATGATAAGCATTCCTCCTGCAAACCACGTGAGGCCAAATGGTCCACGCGGCAGTTGATTGGTGAGGTCTGCATCATCTGTCTCAGCACCCGATATGGGTATCCCGAAAGATGTGTGTGCAGGATATTGCGGGGTCGCTTCCTCAGCATCTCCCAAAATTCTTGCGGCCTCACGGCTGCTCGACACACCCAATTTGCGGCGTGCATTGCGCAGGCGGTCATTGACAGTATGGACCGAAATATCGAGCTCGATTGCACTCGACTTGGCATCGTGGCCTGCCAAAAGCAGGCGCAGCACTTCCTTCTCCTTGTCGGTAAGATCGGCGATCTGTTCGCTTATCATGCGACCAGCCGCAGGTTCGCACGGCTACGTACCGGCTGTAGCTGGACGTTTTCGATGCCCTCGATCGCCGTGAGCCGCTCTGCCAGTTCGCCATCCAGCGCAAAGTGATGCCCCAGCCGGACACTGGCAAATTCTTCCTGGCTAATCAGCAGCCTTGCAATGGCCTCGCCCTGCCCCTCATCCCCCGGCGCCAGTTCAAGCCGCAGATCGGCCAGCGCCTCGCGGCTGAGCACGTCAAGCGTCAGCATCATCCGCGTACCGCCCTTCACCTCGTCAAGCGGGCGGGCCGCTCGCACGGTAATGCGCGGCGGCTCGCTGGGATTGGGAGAATCCAGCTCTACCTGCAGCAGCAGGCAGGTGGCCTCAGCCGCCCAACGCTCGAACTGGGGCACCAGGCTCTCTTCGAAGCAGGCCGCTGAAAACTGGCCCGACGCATCGGAGAAATCCCCGCGGATGAATTCTGCCCCGCGCTTGGTGCGGCCCTTGCTGAAACCTACAACCATCGCCGCCATAACCGCAGGTGCGCGGCCCCCAGCGGGCGCACCGGCTTCCATGATGCTTTGATAACTGCGCGCACCGTTAGCCGAGGCAAGGTGCCAATATTGCTGCACCGGATGGGCGGCGAAATAGAAGCCGAAATTTTCGCGCTCCTTCGCCATCAGCTCGATGCGCGACCATCGCGGGGTATCCACAAGGTGCAGGCTCTCTTCCGAGGCATCTTCGCCGCCGAACAATGCGGCCTGCCCGCTGGATCGCTCGCGCTCCGCCGCATCCGCCACCGCCAGCAGCATATCGGCATTTGCGAATAATTTCGCACGGTTGTCATCCAGGCAATCGAGCGCTCCCGCGCAGATCAGCCCTTCGAGCTGACGCGAATTCATCGCCCCCTTGGGCATGCGTTCGAACAGGTCCTTGAGGCTGGTAAACGGGCCTGCATTCTCACGCTCGGCCACCACGGCTTCCATCGCCTTGTCGCCGACATTGCGGATGCCGGCCAGCGCATAGCGCACGCCGTAGCCGCGATCGGTCTGTTCCACCGTGAAGCGCGATTCCGAGTGGTTGATACAAGGAGGCAGCACCTCCACACCGCCATGCGCGCCGGGATAGCGCCGCGCATCGTCGACAAATACGGCGAGCTTTTCCGACTGGTGCATGTCGAAACACATCGAGGCTGCGTAGAATTCTTCGGGGTAATGCGCCTTGAGCCAGGCGGTCTGGTAGGCGAGCAGCGCATAGGCGGCGGCGTGTGACTTGTTGAAGCCATAACCCGCGAATTTGTCGATCAAGTCAAACAGCGTGTTTGCTTCGCCCGCCGGTATGCTCGAAACCGTGGCGCAGCCGTCGATGAAGCGCTGGCGCTGCGCGTCCATTTCGGCCTGCACTTTCTTGCCCATCGCGCGGCGCAGCAGGTCCGCTTCGCCTAGCGAGTAGCCCGCCAGGATCTGCGCCGCCTGCATCACCTGTTCCTGATAGACGAAAATGCCGTAAGTCTCTTCGAGAATGCCCTTGAGGCTCGGATGCGGATATTCAATCGGCACTTCGCCCGACTTGCGCTTGCCGAACAGCGGGATGTTGTCCATCGGGCCGGGGCGATAGAGCGAGACGAGCGCGATGATGTCTTCGAACTTGGTCGGCTTCACCGCTGTCAGCGTGCGCCGCATACCCTCCGATTCCAACTGGAACACACCCACGGTATTGCCCGATTGCAGCAGGCCGTAGACCGCTGGATCATCCCATTCGAGCGCCCCAATGTCGATCTCGACCCCGCGTTTGGCCAGCAGGTCCACTGCCTTGCGAAGTACCGAGAGAGTCTTGAGACCGAGGAAATCGAACTTCACCAGGCCCGAGCTTTCGACATATTTCATGTCAAGCTGCGTCACCGGCATGTCAGAACGTGGATCGCGGTAAAGCGGCACCAGCTGCGACAGCGGCCGGTCGCCAATCACCACACCGGCAGCATGGGTTGAGCTGTTACGCGGCAGCCCTTCGAGCTGCAGCGCAAGATCGACCAGCGTCTTTACCTCACCGTCATTGTCGTATTCGCGGCGAAAATCAGCCGCGCCGTTAAGCGCGCGCGGCAAGGTCCATGGATCGGTCGGGTGGTTGGGCACCATCTTGCACAGCCGGTCGACATGGCCATAGCTCATCTGCAGGATGCGCCCGCAATCGCGCAGAACCGCACGCGCTTTCATCTTGCCGAAGGTGATGATCTGCGCGACCCTGTCATGACCATAGCGTTCCTGCACGTAGCGGATCACTTCGCCGCGCCGCGTTTCGCAGAAATCGATATCGAAATCCGGCATTGAGACGCGTTCGGGGTTGAGAAAGCGCTCGAACAGCAACCCCAGCCGGATCGGATCGAGATCGGTGATGGTCAGCGCCCATGCGACCAGCGAGCCTGCGCCCGATCCGCGCCCCGGCCCCACCGGAATCCCGTTGTCCTTGGCCCATTTGATGAAGTCGGCAACGATCAGGAAATACCCGGGGAAACCCATGTTGACGATAATATCGACTTCATAGTCCAGCCGGTCGAAATAGGTCTTGCGCTCCGCATCAGACAGTTCGCCATAGGGCTCGAGCCGGGCCTCCAGCCCCTTGCGCGCATCCTCGGCCAGCATTCTCGCTTCGCCTTCAAGATCGCCCGCAAGGCTGGGCAGGATCGGCTTGCGATCGGGCGGCAAAACGGCGCAGCGCTGCGCGATGACCAGCGTATTGGCGGTCGCCTCGGGCAGGTCGGCGAACAATTCCTCCATCATCGGAGCCGATTTGACCCAGGCATCGCGATTGGTATGCGGGCGATCCTCGGCATCGATATGGCTCGAATTGGCGATGCACAGCATGGCATCGTGCGCCTTGTGGAAATGCGGCTCGGCATATTGCGCCGGGTTGGTCGCAACCAGCGGCAGGTTTCGGGCATAAGCCAGATCGATCAGCGCTTCCTCCGCCGCAGCGCAGACCGGATCGCCATGCCGCGCCAGCTCGATATAGAGCCGCTGCGGAAACAGGGCTTCCAACCGGTCGATCAGCGCCTCGGCATGGCTCTGCTGCCCTTCAGCCAACAGGCGTGTCAATGTGCCCTCACCCGCACCGGTGAGCGCGATCAGCCCCGCAGTATGTCCCTCAAGGTCAGCCAGCTGGACATGTGGTTCGAATTCCAGCGGACGGTTGAGGTGAGCCCTGGAGACAAGGTGGCAGAGATTGTCATAGCCAGCTTCGTCCTGCGCGTAGAGCGGCAGGAAATCGACCTGTCGGCCTTCTTCGTCCCGCGCCACGCCAAGCAATGTGCCAATGATCGGCTGCACACCCTCACCCAGGCATGCGCTGCCAAAAGCCACCGCGCCATAAAGCCCGTTGCGGTCGCAAATCGCGATGGCGGGAAAGCCGCGTTCCCTGGCAAGCTTGGCAATCGCCTTGGGATCGATCGCCCCCTCGAGCATCGAATAGGAAGACTGGACACGCAGCGGGACAAAGGGAGCAAAGGCCATGGGGGTACTATGCGTACCCCGGCCGGATTCGCCAAGCTTCGAAGGTAGCCTATCCCCTAATCGTCATTGCGAGGAGGCCAATAGGCCGACGCGGCAATCCAAATTCAAAACTGGGTTGCTTCGCTACTCTCGCAATGACGAAGCGCCGTCACAGCAGCTTCTCGATATCCTTGGCAATTCGATCGGGCGTATCGGTCGGCGCATAACGCCGCACCACATTGCCTTCACGATCGATCAGGAATTTGGTGAAGTTCCACTTGATCGCGGTCGAGCCCAGCAAGCCCTTCGCTTCGCCCTTCATCCAGCCATAAAGCGGCGATGCATCTGGCCCATTGACGTCGATTTTCTGCATCAGCGGGAATGTCACCCCGAAATTGAGCTTGCAGAACTCCTGGATTTCATCGGCATCGCCCGGCTCCTGATTGCCGAACTGGTTGCAGGGGAACCCCAGCACCTCGAAGCCCTGATCCTTGTATTTCTGGAACACCTTTTCCAGCCCGTCATATTGCGGGGTAAAGCCGCATTTGCTGGCGGTGTTGACCACCAGCAGCACCTTGCCCTTCTTTTCGGCCAGGTTCAGTTCTTCGCCGCGATTGGTGGTAACGGTGAAATCGGCGATGCTGGTCATTGGTCCGGTCCTTCCTTGCGGCGATAGATGAAGTCATAGCGTGTCTGCCACGTCAGACCCTGATCCGTCGAGGCCTCACCATGCTGGCGAACCGTATTGCTGTCGATTGCGGTGAAAGTCTGCCGTACCAGCGCATGCCTGCCCGGCCCACCGAAATTGCGCCAATAGCCGGTCAGCACCATCGCGCCGTCCGCAGGCCCGCCCACGAACTCGACCCGGCCCGGCGATGACCCGATCCAGAACTGGTGCCACTGGCCGGTCAAGGGATCGTAGGCGTTGAGACTGCCGCCGCCCATTCCGTTCAGCGGCATCCAGTTCTCCCGCACCGCGCAGCCAGCATAGAGCCGTTCGATCCTGCTGTCGGCAACTTTGTCTGCGCCGTCACGGTTGGGATATACGTCCCACTCGCCCACCCAGAAGTCGAAAGCGGCGTGCTGCTGGCTGTCACAGGCTGGCTGAGCAGGAGCTGGGGCTGGCGGCGCGCCGGCAGGATCGGCCTGTAACAGCGCAAGTGCGCCCAGAAAGACTATCATCGCATTTCTCCCCCAATGTCCCCGGTCAGGAACTACGCGGAGAGCCGGCCGTCAAACTCGCATCCATCAACGGGGCACGGCGTTCTGCGAAGCGTCTCTATTCCAGCACACCCTCATGCAATTGCACCACGCGGTCCATCTTGGCGGCCAGCCTTTCGTTGTGGGTCGCCACCAAAGCCGCGCTGCCCTCACCGCGCACCAGCTCAAGGAATTGCGCAAGAACCCGTTCGGACGTGTGTTCGTCAAGATTGCCGGTCGGTTCGTCAGCCAGCACCAGCATCGGGCGGTTGGCCAGCGCCCGTGCCACCGCCACCCGCTGCTGCTCGCCGCCCGAAAGCTGGCTCGGGCGGTGATCCATCCGGTGGCCTAAGCCCAACGCGACAAGCAGATGCTCGGCGCGGGCATTGGCATCGGCACGCGGCACGCCGGCAATCATCTGCGGCATCACGACATTCTCGCGCGCGCTGAAATCGGGGAGCAGGTGATGGAACTGATACACAAACCCCAGGCGTTCGCGCCGCACCCGCGTACGCTCGTCGGTAGGCATGCTGCCCGCATCCTCGCCCGCGATTTCGATCGAGCCCTCGAAGCCGCCCTCCAGCAAGCCAACCGCTTGGAGCATGGTGGATTTGCCGGTTCCTGACGGACCAAGCAGCGCGACAATTTCACCCGGCATAACATCGAGATCAACCCCGCGCAGCACTTCGATGGTCACATCGCCCTGCTGAAAGCTGCGTTTCAGCCCGCGCAACCGCACTACCGGGCGGGTCGAAGTTTCATTCATAACGCAACACCTCGACCGGATCGGTGCTGGCAGCCTTGATCGCGGGATAAAGCGTAGCAAGGAAGCTCAGCACCAGCGCCAGTGCAATGATGCCGGCAACTTCGAGTGGATCGGTGCGCGATGGCAAGGTGGAAAGGAACCGTACTTCGGGATTCCAGATCTCCTGCCCCGTCGCCCAGGCAATGAAAGTCACAATGTTTTCGCGGAAGTAAAGCACCACGAATCCCAGCACGAGGCCTGATACGGTGCCAAGCGCGCCAACGGTGAAGCCGGTGGTCACGAAAATCTTGGTCAGGCTGCGCCGCGTCGCCCCCATGGTGCGCATGATCGCAATATCGCGCGTCTTGGCGCGAACCAGCATGACCAGACTTGAAAGGATATTAAAAGCCGCAACCAATACCATGAAACTCAATGCAAAAAACATTGCCACTCGTTCGACTTGCAAGGCTTCGAACAGGGTTGCGTTCATGGTCTTCCAGTCTGCTATCACCGCCCGCCCGGCAAGCTTTTCCTGAACCGGAGACAGAATTTCACCCACTTTGTCAGGATCGTCCACAGTCACTTCGATCATGCCAACCGAATCGCCCATCAACAGCAGGGTTTGTGCATCGCTCATCGGCATCATCACGAATTTCGCGTCATAGTCGTAGATACCGACCTCGAAGATCGCTGAAACCTGATAGCCGACCTGGCGCATCGACGTGCCGAACGGCGTCGCCCTGCCTTGCGGGTTGATGATGGTAATCGTGTCGCCCACCCGCGCCCCGATATTCTGCGCCAGGCGTGATCCAATCGCCACATTGCCCGCATCGGGCTGCAATTCGGACATATTGCCCAGCAGCACGCGGTCTGCCAGGCCCGCAAGGTCTTTCTGGGTCTGGCCGCGCACGAATATGCCCTCGACCCGTCCGTTGAATGTGACCAGCAGCGGCTGTTCGATCAGCGGAGAGGCATCGACGACCCCGGGCGTCGACTTCACATCGGAAAGCACCTCTTCCCAATTGTCGAGCCGCCCGCCGTATGCCTGCACGATTGCATGGCCGTTGATGCCCACAATCTTGTCGAGCAGTTCGGCGCGAAATCCGTTCATCACGCTCATCACCACGAGCAACATGGCGACGCTGAGCATCACCACGCCCACACCGATCCCGGCAACGAGCGCGATGAACGCCTCCCCCTTGCCCGGCAAGAGGTAGCGTTTGGCAATCATGCGTTCAAAGGGAGACAGGATCACGATGGCCCGATCATTGTGTCAGAAGCGATGAATGGGGGATTTAGGGGCATGGCGCGCAGCACGCAATGGAGCGGGACCGTACTTTCCCTAGCAAAAGCTTGTGGCGGGGCAGGCTGCGTACCGGAGATCGGGCTTGTAATCGGGCCGTAACATCGCCATTGACCCGCCCACAGACAGGGCACGCTTCAGCAGGCAGGCGTTTAAGATGACCAGGGCGATGAATTGGACTCACCCTTTCCTCGACGTAGATGGAGACAAGCTGCGTGAGGAATGCGGCGTCTTTGGCGCGATCAACGCGACGGATGCGGCTGCGCTAACCGCGCTGGGGCTGCACGCATTGCAGCACCGCGGGCAGGAAGCCGCCGGAATCACAAGCTTCGATGGCAGGGAATTCTATTCCCGCCGCGGCCTTGGCCATGTGGCGGAGAATTTCTCCTCGCCCGGAGCGATCGCCGAATTGCCTGGCTCGATGGCGGCCGGTCATGTGCGTTATTCGACAACAGGGGGTGCCGGGCTGCGCAATGTACAGCCGCTCTATGCCGATCTTGCCAGCGGCGGCTTTGCGGTATCGCACAATGGCAATATCTCCAACGCGCAGAAGCTGCGCAGCGAACTGGTACAGAACGGCGCAATCTTCCAGTCGACCTCCGACACGGAAGTGATCATCCACCTCGTCGCCACCAGCCGTTATCCGACGATGGTCGATCGCCTGATCGATGCGCTGAGACTGGTGGAGGGTGCCTATGCGCTGGTGGTGATGACGCCAGAGGGCATGATGGCGTGCCGCGATCCGCTGGGCATTCGCCCCTTGGTGATGGGCCGGATGGGCGATGCAGTCGTGTTCGCCAGCGAAACAGTTGCGTTTGACGTGGTAGGCGCAGAGTTCGTGCGCGAGGTTGAGGCGGGCGAGCTGATCCGGGTGGATCTTGATGGCGCGATCCACTCGCTGCATCCGTTCGGGCGGCACAGCCCGCGCCCCTGCATTTTCGAGCACGTTTATTTCAGCAGGCCCGATTCGATATTCGCAGGCCATACGGTCTACGAAGCCCGCAAGGCGATCGGCAAACAGCTTGCAATCGAAAGCCCGGTAGAGGCCGATTTCGTGGTTCCTGTGCCCGACAGCGGAGTTCCCGCAGCGATTGGATATGCCCAGCAATCGGGCGTACCGTTCGAGCTTGGCATAATCCGCTCGCATTATGTCGGGCGCACTTTCATCCAGCCATCCGACGGCGCACGGCATTCAGGCGTCAAGCGAAAGCATAATGCCAATCGCGGTCTTGTGCAGGGCAAGCGGATTGTCCTGATTGACGATTCGATCGTGCGCGGAACCACCTCGATGAAAATTGTCGAGATGATGCGCGAGGCTGGCGCAAGCGAGGTGCATTTCCGGGTGGCCAGCCCGCCCACTGCCCACAGCTGTTTCTATGGTGTCGATACCCCCGAGCGCAGCAAGTTGCTGGCGGCGCGGATGGACCTCGAGCCAATGCGCGAATTCATCAAGGCGGACAGCCTCGCCTTCGTTTCGATCGATGGGCTTTACCGGGCAGTGGGCGCGAAGCGCCGCGACAATGGTTGTCCGCAATTCTGCGACGCCTGCTTCACCGGTGATTACCCCACTTCGCTGACCGACCGGGCCGCCAGCGAAAGTGAAGCGGCGCAGCTCTCGTTCCCAGATCACAAGGCGGCTTGACCGATGGCAACCAGCAAGGTTTTCGACGGCAAGCTTGCGCTTGTCACCGGCGCAAGCAAGGGTATCGGCGCTGCTGTGGCCAGGGGGCTGGCCGCGCAAGGCGCGCATGTCGTTCTGGTCGGGCGTGACGTCAAAGCGCTGGAAGAGGTTGAGGATGCGATCCATGAGGATGGCGGCACATCAACCATTGCCCCGCTTGACCTGACCGAACCCGATTCGATCGGACGCCTTGCCTCTGCCATCTCCGGGCGGTGGGACAAGCTTGATATCATGGTGCTTGCCGCTGCCTATCTGCCCACCCTGACGCCGATGACGCAGATTGACGCCAAGCAGTTCAACCAGGCACTCAACCTCAATGTCCTGGCGACCCAGGCGCTGCTGGCGGCATTCGACCCGATGCTGAAACGCGCAGATGCCGCGCGTGTCATTGGCCTTACCAGCAGCGTTGGCGCCGCGCCCCGGGCTTATTGGGGCGCTTATGGATCGACCAAGGCAGCGTTCGATAATCTTCTGAGCTGTTACGCACAGGAAGTTGAAAAGATTTCGAAAATCCGTATCGCTATCATTGATCCAGGCGCCACTCGAACTGCCATGCGCGCCAAGGCTTATCCGGGTGAAGATCCCGAAACGGTCAAGCCGCCGGAAGACGTCGCGGCGCATCTGCTGTCATTGCTGCAAAGCGACTTCCCGACCGCGCATCGTGAACGCATAGAGCACTGAAATTACTGAAAAACCAGGTGTTAAAGGCCCGGTAACCATGCCCCGAAACGGCTTGGTAACCGCGATCGGTCAACGTGTGTGAAGCCTGACGCCAGGAATGCGCCGCAAGGTGCGGGTTCGTTGCATTCTGCCGGGGTCAGGTCAGATACGCTGATTGAGGAATTTCGTGATGCAAACGACGCAAGATCGCTACCATCTCGCAGCGCAGGAAGATCGCTGCGCGCCCCGCACCAAACTCACCATTCCCGCAACGCTGCGCGCGTCGGGTGGCCGCGCCTTTCAGAGTGTGGTGCATGACCTTTCGATATCCGGCTTTTCGGCCGCTTCGATCAACCGCATGCACGAAGGCCAGATTTGCTGGCTGACCCTGCCCGGGCTCGAATCGCTTCAGGCACAGGTCGTCTGGTGGGACAATTGCATTGTCGGCTGCGCATTTAGCGAACTGCTGAGCCCGATCGTGCATGACAACATCATGCAACGTTACGCGAACACGGGCATGTACCGCAGCGCCAGCTAGGCCGGTGCCGCCAGATTATCGCCTAAAATAATCGCCGCCGCTGACACCTAGTCGGCTGCGGCGATTTTCCTTGTCAGCGCCAGCCATTCTGCGCGGTACGGCGGATTGCTGGCGACAGGCCAATTGCTGACAACCGCGAGCACCATTCGCTCTTCGGGCAGAATGGTTATCGCCTGGCCAAAGATCCCCTGCGCGCCATAATCCGCCCCTGGATAGGCCCACCACTGATAGCCATAGCCAAAACCGCCATTGCCGAAATCTACCAGAGCGCTTCCTGCACTCGTGAACCATCCTTCGGGCACCACGCCATTGCCGCCCTCGAGCGCGAACTGCCCCATCCGGGCATAATCGGCCAGCCGCAATGATATGCAGCAACCGCCGATGTTGCCCCCACGCGGGTCGGTCATCCAGAACATGCCGCCTGCAAACCCCGCCGGATCAACGATCTTGTCCTTGGCGTAATCGGCCATCGGCAATCCCACGGCGTTCTCAACCAGCATTCCAAGCAGGTTCGTCTCGCCGGTCTTGTAGACCCATTTTTCGCCGGCCGGAGCCTCGCGCTCCAGCTCGCGCATCTGCGCCACGATCGCATCGGGCCCGTACTCGAGCACAAAACGGTTCATTTGCGCGACGTCGCTGTTTGGATCGGCGTAATCCTCGTTCCACTTCACGCCCGAGGTCATGGTGGCAAGCTGCTCCACCGTCACGCCGTCATAGCCCGAGCCTTTGAGCGCGGGGATATAGCGCGTCACCGGGTCGTCCATGCTCGCAACAAAGCCGTCCCGCACCGCTGCCCCGAGCAATGTCGAGGTGAAGCTCTTGGCGACGGAGAAGCTCGTCCAGCGTTGTTTGGGGCCAAAGCCAAGGCGATAGGCCTCAAAGCGCTTCTTCCCGTCCTGCAGGACCATCACGCCCGCAGCATCGGTTCTTTGCATGAAGGCGCGGATGTCGCCCGCGATACCCGGACTAAGCGGCGGGCCATCGGGCAGAACGCGCGGCTCTGGCGCGGGCACAATTTCGTGGCCGGGGAACCATTCCTCCATCGCGCGAAAACGTTTGGAGCGCTGCTCGTCGTTCCAGAACAGCACCTGCAATTCAGAGGGATCACGCGGCGGCGGGCTCACCAGGGTGACCGCATCGGCAGCGGGTGCTGCCTGCCCTGCCTCGCCCACATAGCTTGCCGTACACCCCGCCAATGCCAGCGCGATGGCGGCGCTGCTTACCCAAACCCGCATTCTTCTCTCCCCTAATGCATTTTCGGCCCGACCCTATTGGGCGAACCCATGGCAGGCAAGCCTAGCAATCCTTCATTTTGCGGTATGCCCCCAGTGCGCGTTCGCGCCCCTCCCTGTGGCCGATGATCTTCGCCGGATAGCGTCCGCGCATATCGTCGGGCGGGTCATGGATGAAGGGTTCATTCAGCCCGCCCAGCTCGGGCACATAGGTGCGGATATAGCCCGCCGCATCGAACTTCTCGCTCTGGCTGAGCGGGGCCATGATCCGCACGAACATGTTGGAATCGACTCCCGTGCCCGCCACCCACTGCCAGTTGGCGGCGTTGCTGGCGTAATCGGCATCGACCAGCGTGTCCCAGAACCACTTTTCGCCCGCGCGCCAGTCGATCAGCAGGTGCTTGATGAGGAAGCTGGCTGCGATCATGCGCACGCGGTTGTGCATCCAGCCGGTCTTCCACAGCTGGCGCATCCCGGCATCGACGATGGGATAGCCGGTCATGCCCTGCCGCCACGCCTTGAGATCGGCGGCGGCCTGCGGATCGGTGGCTGGATCGCGCCATGCGAGCTTGTCGAATTCGTCGCGATAGCTCTGCGTGGCGTAGGCGGGGAACTGGCAGATCACGTTCTGGGCATAGTCGCGCCAGATCAGCTCCTTCTCGAAGGTCTTCCACCCGTTGGAGCGCTTTGAGGCAAGCGCATGCCACACCTGCACCGGGCTGATCTCGCCGAAGTGCAGGTGCGGCGAAAGCTGACTGGTCTTGTCGACCGAGGGAAAGTTCCGGCCTTCGTCGTAGTCGGCAACGTGATCGGCCCACCATTCGAGCCGTGCGTGCGCCGCAGCCTCGCCCACCTGCCAGAAATTGCGCATCCCACCCGCCCAGTCGGGGCGCGTCGGGAGCAGGTTCCAGTCCTCCAGCACATCGCTGGCGGACCATTTGGCAGGAGTGGTAAGCGTATCCGGCGCAGGCAATGCGTCGCGCGGGGGGAGCAGTTCCAGCGTCGCCTTCGCAAACGGGGTGTAGATCTTGTACGGTGTGCCCGATCCGGTGGTCACTGCACCGGGCGGGAGCAGGTAGTTCGCGTCGTGGAGCTGGAGGTCGAGCCGCTCCGCCAGCTCGCCCTGCGCCTTGCGCCACCACGGTTCGTAATGGCGGTTGGCGTGGACCGTGGTCACGCCCACTTCCAACGCAAGCTTGACCAGTTCCTCCACCGCATCGCCGCGCCGCAGGATCAGGCGGCTGCCCCGCTCTGCCAGCGCGCGCCCAAGGCTCTCAAGCGAATGGTGCAGCCACCAACGCGAGGCACCACCATAGGCATGCCCCTTGGCCCGCGCGTCGTCGAGCACGTAGACCGCGATCACCGGCCCAGCCTTGGCAGCATGATATAGCGCGGGGTTATCGGCCAGGCGCAAATCGCGCCGCAGCCAAACGATCTGGGGGTTGGTCATGGTCTCATATCTCGCAATCCCCCCTTACGTCATTGCGAGGCGACGCAGTCGCCGCGGCAATCCAGAGCGGAGTGCGAGACGCTCTGGATTGCTTCGCTTCGCTCGCAATGACGGCTCAATTGGCGGAAAGTTCCTCACACTTCACATCCGGCAGCGCGACCGAGAACCGGTCCCGCGCGCGGGGATCGTAGAAGCGGGCATCGCGGAGGATGACGGAGCCGTCCCCCGCGCGTTCGGCAAAGGGTGCCCGCGACCAGAAGAGGAAGGCGGTAAGCTCCTTAGTTTCGCTTGCTCCGTCGATGGCCTTTTCGATGGCCTTTTCAAGGTCACAAAATTCGTCGGTTAGATCGGAAATTTTGACACCCGAGTGGGTGCCCGCTTGACCATCAAACTCGCCCCAATAACCGTTGCCGCCGAGCAGCAACTCTCGCTCCCAAAAAGCGAGGGGCAGCGGGCTGGCTATAATCGTTTCAGGCTCAACCCCAAATCCCAACATTTCATTTCTAGCGTTGTGCTCTGCCGAGGACGTTATCGCCCAATTCAACCCAATATACCCCAGCGCCACTACCATTGCGATCCGCGCAGGCCGCATCCACTCCCCACCCCGCTTCTCCCGCCGGAGCGAAAACCACGTGGCGAAGCCCATCAGTGCCCACAGCCACACATCAATGATGAACAGCGTATCGCCATAGAACCACTGGCTGGAAAACGGCTCCAACAAGCGAATGCCGTAGACGTTGAGCCAGTCGAGCGCCGGGTGGGTCAGGCAGCCGATGAAGGCAAGGCCGTAAAGCCAGCCGAAATGCACCGGCAGCCGCCCCTTTGGCCGCGTACCTCGCTTTGCCTGCCAGCGGTCGAAACCATACAGCAGCCCCGCCAGGATCAGCGGCAGCAGCACCAGCGCGGGCGGGCCGTGCGTAATCCCACGGCGGAAGCCGAGGTGCTCCACCCCCTCCAGCCAGAAGAAACACGCCGCATCGACATCGGGCAGGTTCGCGCCCACGATCAGCGCAGGCATAGCCAGCCCCGTCTTGCGCTTGAGCCCGGCCTGCCCGATCAGCGCGCCGACAAGGCTATGGGTGATATTGTCCATGCGGTTTTGTTTGTCCTATCGGTTAACCCTTCGGCTGTGCTTCGCAACCGCTACTTGATGACGATTCAGTTTCTCACGCAAAGGCGCAAAGGCGCTAAGAAGGGGGCAACACTGCTTCGCGATGGTTGTTGACGATACGTTTGATCCCCTGCTTGAAGGTTTCCTGACCAAAATTCATCAGCAAACCGAGCGGTAGTTCCATTAATCGCAGGTATGTCAGGAGTTGCTTGGGATAGAGAGCGCTGTCGCGCTCAGTCGACTTGAGCTCGATCACAAGGCGCTCTTCAACCAGCAGGTCGATGCGAAAGGCGTTGTCAATGACAACGCCTTTATACTTGATCGGGACCACCACTTGACGCTGCACCCTGATGCCACGCTCTCGCAATACCTCTGCCATCAGGACTTCATAAACGGACTCAAGCATCCCGGGCCCAAGCTCCTTGTGAAGCTTGAATCCGCAATCAACCGCTTGTTTGGCAAGTTCTTCAATATCCACGCAAACCTCTTAGCGCCTTTGCGCCTTTGCGTGAGATAAAAATCAAGCCGGATGTCCATCCTCGCCGTGAACCGTCCAGGTCTGGCCAGAGCCAAGCAGCTTGGCGAGGTTCGCCTGTTTGCCGGATGTCGCACGCTCGCGTTCTCCGGCCACGCCCATCTCGAAGGTCGGGCGCGGATCGTCATAGAGCACGCCCAGCGCCATCGGGAACGGGCCGAACGGCAGCTCGACCAGCATATGCGCGATCGAACGGTTGGTGACATCGTGCACGATCACGCCCGCCGCTTCCCAATTGCCGTCTGCCACATCCACTACCTTGAGGCAGAGATTGTCCTTGTCGAGCGCAATTCCCTTGGTGCCGCCGTCGAACAGCATCGGCTGCCCGTTCTCGAGCCAGAGCTGGCGATCCTCCGCCCCCTTGGGCGCGGCAAAATCGTTGAACACATCCTTGTTGTAGACGATGCAGTTCTGGAAGATCTCGATGAAAGCGGCGCCCTGGTGGGCATGCGCGGCCTTGAGCACATCGGGCAGGTTCTTCGATACGTCGAACCCGCGCCCGACAAAGCGCGCGCCCGCACCCAGTGCAAAGGCGCAAGGATTGGCGGGCCGGTCCACCGATCCAATCGGGGTCGAGGGGCTGCGCGTGCCGATACGGCTGGTGGGCGAATACTGCCCCTTGGTGAGACCGTAGATCTCATTGTTGAACAGCATTATCTGCATGTTCACATTGCGGCGCAGCACATGCAGCATGTGGTTGCCGCCGATCGACAGCCCGTCGCCGTCGCCCGTCACCAGCCACACGTCGAGATCGGGATTGGCCAGCTTCACCCCCGTGGCAACCGCAGGTGCGCGGCCATGGATGGTGTGGAAACCGTAAGTCTCCATGTAATAGGGAAAGCGGCTGGAACAGCCGATCCCGCTGATGAAGCAGGTGTTGGAAGGGTCAGCGCCCAATTGCGGCAGCGTGCGCTGCACCGCCTTCAGGATGGCGTAGTCGCCGCAGCCGGGGCACCAGCGCACTTCCTGGTCGGTTTCCCAATCCTTGAGCGTGGTCTCGATCTTGGTTGGAGCGTTCATGCCAAAGCCTCCTCGATCGCTTCTTCTAACTCGTGGATATAGAATGGTTGCCCGCTCGTTTTATTGAGCGGCTGTGCATCGACCAGATACTGGTCGCGCAGCACGGTTTTGAACTGGCCGGTGTTCATTTCAGGCACCAGCACCTTTTCATAGCTCTTGAGCAGCTCACCCAGATTGCCGGGAAGCGGCCAGATATGGCGCACATGGATATGGCTGACGTCCAGCCCCTTGGCCCTCGCCCGGCGCACCGCCTGATGGATCGGCCCATAAGTGCTGCCCCAGCCGACCACCGCCAGCTTGCCACCCGCTTCGCCCAGGCTCACCGCCTGATCGGGCACCGAAATGTTCAGCACTTTCGCCTGGCGCGCATCGGTCATCGCCTGGTGGTTGTCAGGCGAATAATCGAGATGGCCGGTGTCGACCTGCTTCTCGATCCCGCCAATGCGGTGCATCAGGCCTGGCGTGCCGGGCTTGATCCAGGGCCGCGCGCCCTTGCTGTCGCGCTTGTAGGGCAGCAGAGTGGCATCCCCACTCTCATTGGCAGGCCCGTTCTTCTCCGCCAGGAAGTTGGCGGGGAACGGCTCGAAACTGGCCGGATCGGGCACTTTCCACGGCTCGGCAGCATTGGCGATATAGCCATCGGTCAGCAGCATCACCGGCGTCATGTACTGGGTCGCTATGCGGCAGGCCTCGATCGCACATTCGAACGCATCGCTGGGGCTGCACGCAGCAATCACCGGCATCGGCGCATCGCCATTGCGGCCATAGACGGCCTGGTAGAGATCGCTCTGCTCGGTCTTGGTCGGAAGACCGGTGGACGGCCCGCCGCGCTGCGAATTGACGATCACCAGCGGCAGCTCGGTCATGATGGCAAGGCCCATTGCCTCACCCTTCAGCGCAATGCCGGGGCCCGATGAGCTGGTTACGCCAAGGCTGCCGGCATAGCTGGCGCCGATCGCGGCGCAGATCGCGGCGATCTCGTCTTCCGCCTGGAAGGTGGTGACGTTGTATTCCTTGAGCCGGGCAAGATGGTGCAGGATCGCGCTGGCAGGCGTGATCGGATAGCCGCCGAAGAACATCGGCAGGCCGGCCAGCTGTGCCCCTGCGACGAGGCCCAGCGAAACCGATTCCGCCCCCGTTATGGTGCGATAGAGCCCGGCCTCCGTCGGCACCGGCGGCAAATGCAGCTGCTTGAGCGGGCCGGACAGCTCAGCCGTCTCGCCATAGGCATGGCCGGCGTCGAGCGCGGCGATATTGGCGTCTGCAATATCCGGCTTGGACTTGAACTTTGCCCGCAGCCACTCGTGGATAGGCTCCCGCGAACGGTCGAACATCCACAGCGCCAAGCCCAGCGTCCACATGTTCTTGCTGCGCAGCGCATCCTTGTTGCCCAGCCCAAACGGCTTGACCGCTTCGATCGTCAGCGCGCTGATATCGAACGCCAGCAAATCATACTTGGCCAGGCTCCCGTCTTCCAGCGGGTTGGCCTTGTATTTCGCCTTGTCGAGATTGCGCTTGGTGAATTCGCCGGTGTCGGCAATGATCAGCCCGCCCGGCTTCAGCGCGGAAAGATTGGTTTTCAGCGCCGCCGGGTTCATCGCCACCAGCACATCGGGGGCATCGCCCGCAGTGTCGATCTCGCGGCTGCCGAAATTGATCTGGAATGCGGATACGCCGAACAGCGTGCCTTGCGGCGCGCGGATCTCCGCCGGAAAATCGGGAAAAGTGGCGAGATCATTGCCTGCCAGCGCGGTCGAAAGCGTAAATTGCCCGCCGGTCAACTGCATCCCGTCGCCGCTATCGCCCGCAAAGCGGACCACCACGGCATCAGGTTGTTGGTGAAGTGCCGCTTCGGGCGGCGTATGAGCGGCCTGGGTCGCCATGTGCATTCCTTGTCGCGCGCCCGATTGCGGGCGCTTGTGCATTGCTAAAGGCCACCTATTCCTCGGTTCCTTCTCCCGCAATGAAGTTTTTCTCTTCGTATGACAAATGTCGAGTAGAAATGCACCGCACACGCCACTAACCTGTCGAAAAGAACAACTGGAGAGCGCACCGGATGGCCGCTGAAAAACCGACTAAAACACCATTTGTCCGCCCTGATGTGAAAGCCTTTATCGAGGCTCTTGCCGGAATTGGCGGGCCTACACTCGCTGAAATGTCGCTCGAGGAGGCGCGCCAGAGCTATGTCGCGCTGCACGCAATGGCCGATGCGCCGCCCCGCGATCTGGCGGTGATTCGCGAGCTTTCATGCCCTGGTCCGGCGGGCGAGATTGCCCTGCGGCTTTATGACAGCCGCGAAAACCGCGCGCCTGGCCCGGTAATCTGCTTCTTCCACGGCGGCGGATTCGTGATCGGCGATCTTGATACACACCACAATTTGTGCACCGAGATTGCACACCAGATGGATTTGCCGGTGGTGGCGACTCACTATCGCCGCGCGCCCGAACACCCCTTCCCCGCCGCGATCGAGGATTGCGAGGCCGCTGCCCGCTGGATTGCCGGTTCGCCTGAGGCGCTTGGACGCGGGGCGACCGGTATCGTGCCGATTGGCGATAGCGCGGGTGGCAATGCCGCGATCGTGGTGTCGCAATTGCTCGGTGCAAAGTCCGCCGCGGTGCCGGTGCTCCTGCAAGTACCGATTTTCCCGCTCGCCAGTGATGCCTTCGGTTCGGCGAGTTTTGAGCAATTTGCCGACGGATTTGTCCTGACAAAGGCATCGATCGAATATTTCGACGCTGCCTATGCCCCCGATCGCGGCGATCCGCGCGCCATGCCGATCCTGGGCGATCACTCATGCGCGCCGCCAACGGTGCTGGTTACCGCCAGCCTCGACCCGATCCGCGATTCGGGCCGCGATTATGGCGCCGCATTGAGCAATGCAGGGGTCGATCACGTATTCATCGAGGTCAAAGGCGGAACGCACAGCTTCACCAATCTGCGCCAGGCCGTGCCCAGCTACCAAAAGGATCTCGAACGCGTATTCGCTGCAATGAAGCTGATGCTGGCGGCACAGGAATGAGCCTGCTGCCATACCGGCCCTGTGCTGGCTTCATGCTCGCCAATCGGCAGGGGAAGGTGTTTGTTGGCCAGCGGATCGATTCGCAGCATCTTGGCGCCTGGCAAATGCCGCAGGGAGGGATCGATCCAGGCGAGGATACGGCAATGGCCGCGCTGCGCGAACTAGCGGAGGAAACCGGGATCGGCGAACATCTGGTCGATATTATCGCCCGGACCAAAGAGCCGCTGCGCTATGACCTGCCCGAAGATCTGATCGGCAAGCTGTGGGGCGGCAAGTATCGCGGGCAGGAACAGCATTGGTTCCTGGGCCGGTTCAAGGGCAATGACGAGGATGTGGACCTGGAAGCGCACAACCCGCCCGAATTCGCGACCTGGCAATGGATCGAGCCGCAGCAGCTCCCCGATATGATCGTGCCGTTCAAACGCGACGTTTACCGTGCGGTGGTGCGGGAATTCGCCGCGCTCATCTAACGCAGCTGGACTGACGCGAAAGGTTAGTTGGGCGTGCCGCCCTCGGCTTCGCTGGCGGCCATGCGCGGCTGCGGGACGCCGCGCGAAATCACGCTGGCAAGCTCAACCGCTTCGGGGCAGCTCTCGCCGCAGATGCTTTCAAGCTGGGCGAGTTTGCGCTTGGCCTTCTCCAGCGCGCCCTTTTCCACCAGAGCTTCGCCCTCGCCCGAAAGCGCGGCGAGATTGCCGGGATCGCGGGCAAGCGCTTCGCGGTAATAGCGGATCGCCTTGCCCTGCATTTCCTCGGTCCGCGCGACTTGCGCCAACTCAAGGAATATCGGCGTATGGCCCGGATCGAGCGCCAATGCCGCCTCGAACGCGTCAATCGCCGCTTGCGCATCGCCTTGCGCCAATGCCGCCCGCCCCTGTTCGACCATGGCGGCAGCGCGCGGATCGGGCACGCGCTCTCCGGCATGGCTCATGCTCGCGGTGATCGCGAATGCAAGTGACAAGGCAGCGGCGGCGGGCGCGAAACGCATGATCAGCTCCTTCAAGGCAGCGTGCTTCAAGACCGAAGGTTCAGCCATAATCGATTTGGCTAACATGCTAAACCCAGCAAGGCGACAAAAAATCCATCCGTGCCGTCTTGATACGGCGTCAGCCGGACGCCTTCACCATGTTGGCGGCCGCCGTGCGGCATGGTTAATTCGAGCGGCTTGAAATCCTTATGCCGATCCAGAAATGCGCTGATCCGATCCTTGCCTTCGGCGTCGAGCAGCGAGCATGTAACGAAACCGATCCGTCCACCCGGCCTCACTAGCCGCGCAGCTATCTCCAGCAACCGGTCTTGCGTCTCCATAAAACGTTGCAACCGCTCTGGAGTGAGCCGCCATTTCGCCTCGGGCTTGCGCCGCCAGGTGCCTGTGCCCGAACACGGCGCGTCAATCAGGACGAGATCAGCCCCCGCGTGAAATTCTGCCAGGCGGTCAAGCTCATGCCCTGGATCGAGCAGCAGCGTCTCGATCATGCCTGCACCGGCCCGCCCGGCGCGCGGGGCAAGGCGCGAAAGGCGGCCCCGATCGATGTCGCAGGCGAGCAGGCGCCCCTGATTCTGCATCGCCGCGGCGAGCGCCAGCGTCTTTCCGCCCGCCCCGGCGCACAGGTCAATCACGGTTTCGCCCGGTTTCGCATCGCAGGCGAGGCAGACGATCTGGCTGCCGTGATCCTGCACCTCGATCTGGCCGTCCTTATACTGCGCCCACTGCTCTACCTGCGTGCCGCCGTCAAAACGAAGCGCTTGCGGCGCCGCGAGCCATTCGCCTGCCTCAGGCAGCTCCAGAACCGCACGATCCGCCTTCAGCGTGTTGACGCGAATATCGAGCGGTGCGCGATCCATCAGTGCTGCTGCCTCGCCTGCCGAAATGCCTGAGGCGGCAAGGCGCTCCATCAGCCAGTCTGGCGCAATCCCGCCTTGTGCCGGCTCATCACTTTCGCCAATCGGCGCCGGGCCATAATTGGAGCCATCGAAGCACGCGCGAAGTGCCGTATCTCCCTCGGCCAATCGCAGCACAGCCGCGCGGCCATTTTCAGGCACCGGCCCGCAAGCGCGGATCGCAGCATAGACCAACTCGCGCACGGCACGGCGATCCTTGGATCCGGCATAGCGATTGCCGCGCGCCCAGTCCGAAATCAGCCGGTCGGCCGGCGCGCCTTCTCGCTTTGCGGCATCGATAATCGCATCAAGCAGCTCGATCGCCGCCTGGACTCGTGCAGCGGGGGTCACTGTAAATCCCGCGATCTCCGGCGAAAGCCGGAGTCCAGCGCACACAAGCACCCATGTGTCGCAACGGGTTCCTGCTTCCGCAGGAACGCACGGTCCCTCAAGGCCCTAGCGCGTCGGATAATTCGGTGCCTCACGCGTGATCGCCACGTCATGGACATGGCTTTCCGATAGCCCGGCATTGGTAATCCGCACGAATTGCGCCCGCGCCTGCAGTTCTTCGATCGTTGCCGATCCGGTATAGCCCATCGCCGCCTTGATCCCGCCCACAAGCTGGTGAACCACAATTGCTGCGGGGCCCTTGAACGGCACCTGGCCTTCGATCCCCTCAGGCACCAGTTTCATGGCAGAAACATCGGCCTGGAAATAGCGGTCCGCACTGCCGCGCGCCATCGCGCCCACGCTGCCCATGCCGCGATAGGACTTGTAGCTGCGCCCCTGGTAAAGAAAGGTTTCGCCCGGGCTTTCCGCAGTTCCCGCGAGCATCGAGCCGACCATGATGGTTGAAGCCCCGGCGGCCAGCGCCTTGGCTGCATCGCCGCTGGTACGAAGCCCCCCATCAGCGATCACCGGCACGCCAGATTTGGCGGCCTCGGCCGCGCAATCCATGATCGCGGTCAGCTGTGGCACGCCCACGCCGGCCACCACACGCGTGGTGCAGATTGAGCCTGGCCCGATGCCCACCTTGATCGCGTCCGCCCCGGCGTCAATCAGCGCGCGGGTTGCCTCGGCAGTGGCGACATTACCGGCAATAACCTGCACCGAATTGGACAGCCGCTTGGCCCGCTCGACCGCGCGCGCCACGTCCTTGTTATGTCCATGCGCGGTGTCGATCACCACCACGTCAACCTCGGCGTCAACCAGCGCTTCAGTCCGGGCAAAGCCCTTGTCGCCCACAGTGGTGGCCGCCGCAACGCGCAAACGCCCGGCGGCATCCTTGGTCGCATCAGGGTAGGTCACGGCCTTTTCCATGTCCTTGACCGTGATCAGTCCGATGCAGCGGTAATTCTCGTCAACCACCAACAGCTTTTCGATCCGCCGCTGATGCAACATGCGGCGCGCCTCTTCCTGCCCGGTGCCAAGCGGCACGACCGCCAGGTTATCGGTTGTCATCAGTTCGCGCACGGGCTGCATCGGGTTTTCGGCAAAGCGCACGTCGCGATTGGTCAGGATTCCCACCAACTTGCCGTCGCGGTCAGTTACCGGGATGCCGCTGATGCGATGTTGCAGCATCAATGCCTGGGCATCGCCCAGCGTTGCATCGGGGCTGATCGTGATCGGGTTGACCACCATGCCGCTCTCGAAGCGCTTGACCTGGCGCACTGCCGCACACTGCTGATCGATCTCGAGATTACGATGAAGTACGCCGATGCCGCCCATCTGCGCCATGGCGATCGCCATGTCCGCCTCGGTCACAGTGTCCATTGCAGCCGAAATCACCGGAATGTTGAGCACAATGTCGCGCGTCAGCCGCGTTGCTGTGTTGGCCATGCCCGGCAAGACATCGCTTTCGGCCGGACGCAGCAACACGTCATCGAAGGTAAGACCGAGCGGGATATCCATAGTCGCCACTTTCATCGCAGGGGGAGATTCGTGGCGGCCCATGTAACCGCATGTTGCCGCAGGGGCTAGAGGGGGGAGCGCGCTTTTTTATACGGCTTTGCCACTCAGGGATATTTGGCCGGGTCCGCGATGCGGCGGATCAGATATTCGTGCAGCAGCAGATCATCCACCGCTCCGCCCAATTCGAGCGCGCCCGGCTCATCCGTTGCCTGGTGATATTTGGTCGCCAGGAAGGCCATCATCTTCTCTTCATCACCAAACGCGTTGGACAGCAGCACCGTTGGAACATCGCGTTGCAAAAGCGCCCAGCCATCCTGCCGCTGGAGGAAGGGTTCGGTCAGTTCGCGCGGGGCAAGTTCACGCCTGGCTTTTTTGACCGCTTCGAACACCAGCGGGTCAAGCGGAGTCATGCCCTCGCCGATATAGCCCACCGCGCTGCCGCGCGGCGCGATCGCCACCGTGTCGAAATTGAATGCGGCTACGAAGCTTTCGAGCGGCACCGGCGGCTCTTCGGCGAAAGCGCGCGCGCCAAGCAATCCCCATTCCTCCGCCGTCGTGCCCAGCACATAGATATCGCGCGCCAACGGCTTGCCCTTCGCCAACCGCTGCGCCAGCTCGATCATCAGCGCAATCCCGCTGGCATTGTCGACTGCCCCATTGCACAGCCGGTCTTCGGCATCGGGCGGGCCGCATTCGCCAAAATGGTCCCAATGCGCGAGCAGCAGGATCGCACCCGCGTTGCTGTTTGTGCCGGGCAGGCGGGCGATGAAATTGTGCGACATGACCTCGCGCCGGGTCGAGCGCGTGTCGATATTGATCCGGGCGTCGAGCAGCTTCGGGGCAAAGCCGCCTGCAGCATGCCCTTCGGTCGCGGCATCACGCAGCTTCTGCCACACAGACCCGCCCAGCGCATCGCCCATCGCATCGTCAGTGACAAAAACCAGCAGATCGTCAGCGCCTTCACTGGCCAGGACGAGCCGCTCGCGGGAGCGAAGCTGGCGCATTTGCTCGACTGTCTCAGCCTCCTCAACCACAGTGATCACTGCGGCAGGGCCAGCTTCGAGCAATTGCGCGCGGCGCGACGGGCTAACGCCCGGCTCGCTGAGCATCACCACCACCCGTCCGCGCACCAAATCAGGCGGGACATTCTCTGACTCATGGCCGACAAACACCATTTCGCCGCCTTCGACCAGGCCCCGGCGGCGATCGGTAAAGCCGGTTGCAGTCGCCGGATCGAGCGTAACCCGGCGCTTGCCATTGACGATTTCGATGCGGCTTTCACCGCCGGTTACACTGACAAGGCGGACCGGCGCATTCCAGGGATTGGCCGGATCATTGGTGCCGGAAACATAGCCCGCGCGCTCCATCTCTCCGCGCATGTATTCCAGCGTCCTGGTTTCGCCGGGCGTTCCGGGCCTGCGGCCGGCAAACTCCACGCTGGCCAGCACATCGACATGACGCGCCATGGAGTTTTCAAGCGCGACAAATTCCGACTGCTTGACGCGGATACCGGCCGAGCTGGCGCATGCCGATAGAACCAGCACAAGCGCAAGCGCGCAAAGCCGCCTTGCTACCCCCACTGCCCCCTGTCCTTTCATTCAGCCGTCCAGCCTCCGTCGATGCTCCAGTTTGCACCGGTGACATTACCTGCTTCTTCGCGGCAGAGGAACACGGCAAGCGCGCCCACTTCATCGGGCTGTACGAATTTCTTGGTCGGCTGCTTTGCGAGCAACACATCGTTGATAACCTGATCGCGGGTGAGCCCGCGCGCCTTCATCGTGTCAGGGATCTGCCCTTCGATCAGCGGCGTCCAGACATAGCCGGGGCTGATGCAATTGGCGGTAACCCCCGTCTGCGCCAGCTCCAGCGCAATAGTCTTGGTGAAACCGTCGATCCCGTGCTTCGAGGCGTTATAGGCGCTCTTGAATGGCGAAGCTGTCTTGGAATGCGCCGAGGCGGTGTTGATGATCCGCCCCCAGCCCTTCTGCTTCATGCCCGGAACGGCCAGCCTTGTGGTGTGAAACGCGGCGGTGAGATTGAGCCCGATGATCGCATTCCACTTGTCGACGGGAAATTCATCCACGGGGGCGACATGCTGCATCCCGGCATTGTTGACGAGAATATCGATCGCACCGGCTTCCGCCATCATCGCCTCGATCTCACCCACATCGAGCAGGTTTGCGGCGGAATGCGATGCACCCAGCTCTTCGCAAAGCGCCGCGATAATCGCTTCGTCGCCGAAGCCGTTGAGGATGATTTCAGCACCTTCGGCCTTCAGAGCCCGCGCAATAGCGAGCCCGATACCTGAAGTGGAGCCGGTGATGAGCGCGCGTTTGCCTTCAAGAAACATCTAATTACCCTGTGGCTGGATTCGTGGCAGGCGCAGTATTCGCCTTCACGCATCACTGTCCAGCGCAAAGCGATTGCGCGCCGGGGTTGCGGATGCGAACCCGGAAGCTGTATCGTGTTGCGCCCTACCCGGTTCGACTGTTGGTGGAGACTGCCGCTATGCCGATCAGACAAATTGCAATGCCCGCACGCCTGGCTCTGGCCTTTGCATGCGCCCTGCCCGTTGCTGCCTGTGTGGGCGGCGCCGGGTCACAGGATGAAAGGCCGGTGGGCAAACGCGATCCCGACGTCGGCAATATAGCGTCGACGCCCGCCGATGACCTGAACTTGTCGACCGAGGATATTCCAGAAGTGCTGCAACGGGCGGTGGCCGACGCCTATAGTCGCGACGCAATCGAATCCTGCAGCCAGATTTCCGCCCAAATCACAGAACTCGACAGCGTTCTGGGCCTCGATTTCGATGAATATTCAGGCGAGCAGCGCCGGGTCAGCGCCGGTCGACTGGCGAAAAGCGCGGTCGGCTCGCTCTTGCCTTTCCGCGGTATTGTGCGCGAACTCAGCGGTGCAGCCAAGAACCAGCGCGAGTTTGAGGAGGCGGTGATGGCTGGTGCGGTACGGCGCGGTTATCTGAAAGGAATGGGTGAAACCATGGATTGCCCCTATCCCGCCCGCCCGGTTGACCCGCAAACGCGTGCGGCAGCTGCCGCCATCGTCGCCGCGCAGGAAGACGGCGACGAACAAGAGACCGATCCCGGCAATTGAACGCCCGCATCCGAGCTGGGTGCATTTATAGCCTGGTTGGCCAACAATAATGGCGACGAGGAGGCATGATTCGATGAAACTGCGCAGGTTCGACACCAGCAAGATCAAGGTCCGCTCAAGCGATGGCAAATCGCGTATCCCTGGCGGGCCCGGCGGCATTGGTATCGGGACGCTGGTCCTGGCCGCGATCGCCTATTTCGTTTTCGGTGCAGACCCGATGCAGACGATCACCGCGATTGAGGGCGGCCAGCAAACCGCACCCGGGCAAGCGCAACAGGACCAGCTCAGCGAAGAACAGGTCTGCAACCAGGGGCCCTATGCCGTGGAAGCATGCAACGCGCTGCAATCACTCAACGAAACCTGGCAACCGGAATTCGCCCGCGCGGGTATGCGGTTCGAACAACCGGTGCTTGATCTGTTTCGCGGCGGTCAGGTCAGCACTCAGGGTTGCGGCAGTGCCACATCCGCAGCAGGCCCGTTCTACTGCCCGGCGGATATGGGTATCTATATCGACACCGGATTTTACGATCAACTCGCGCAGATGACCGGCGAGGCCGGCGATTTCGCCCGGCTCTATGTGATTGCGCATGAATACGGGCACCACATCCAGAACCTCACCGGACTGGCAGAGCAGGTTCGCAGCGCTCAGCAGCAGAATCCCGCCTCCGCGAACGAGTTGCAGGTGCGGATGGAGCTGCAGGCGGATTGTTATGCAGGCGTTTGGGCGGGCAAAAACCGTTCGCTGATCGAGCCCGGTGACTTGCAGGAGGGTATGCGCGCGGCAAGCGCGATTGGCGACGACACGCTTCAGCGTAGCGCCGGCCAGCGGATCAACCCCGAAGGCTTTACGCACGGCAGCAGCGCACAGCGTATGGAAGCGCTCAATGCGGGGCTGGAAAGCGCCGACGATGCCGTGTGCGATCGCTATTTCGCATAGGGCAATGAAAAGCCGGGGCGACCACATAGATCGCCCCGGCGCTGTTCATTAAGCTGGTCCTTTGCAGCAGGTCAGCTGTTCTTCTCTTTCCAGCGCTTGATCTGCCGTTCGAGTTCGCGCAGCACTTCCTCGCGCACATCAGCCGGGATGTTCTCGTCAATGGCGATTGAGTTCCGCGCCGTTTCAAGACCGCTGATCGCGCTTGCCATGATTTCGGCAGAGCAGAACTTCACGACCTTGGTGCCCTCGCCCTCCTTGCTGACCCATTCCTGAGCATTGTCCTGATCACAAGAGACATTCACATGCGGCATCTTGCCTTCGGCATCGCGCATCGTGACCATGGTGAGGCGGTGCTGCTTCATCGCTTCAGTCAACTCGCGGTCGGCTTCGGCCAGCCCCTCGCGAACCTCGAACATGATTTCGCGCATCTGCTCTTCGGAGATGTCCTCGCCATGCTTGATCATACGGATCTTGCGGACTTTCTTCACGTCCTTCCCGTCGGCGCCCTGTTCCACGCCATCGGAAATCACGCGTTCAATCATAGCTGTCTGACCATCCGGAGCGATTGGTGCCTCCGCTGCTGCCTGCATCGCCATGGGTGCCGGTGGCACAGGCGGTACCGGCGGTGTCGGCGGAAGCGGGGCAATTGGCGCGACTTCGGGCGCAGGGGCAGGTTCGGCATAGCTGATGGTGGCCGAGAGCGGCATCGCAAGCAGCGCCGCCGCCAGCACGCCGCGACCAAGCCAGCGCTGGCTATTGGAGTGGTTGTTCATTTTTATGCTCCTTAGTCGTTGTATGATCGATTTATCGCCCAGCACCGGGCAGGCCATGGGGGCGGCCAGCGCCACATTGGGGCCGGCCGCGAAACTCGCGATAACCTTGGCATAGGCGGCGCGCTTTGCGGGACCGCAAGCTGCGAGAACACGGGCGTCGCAAGCCGCCTCCTGGTCGCGCCGCATGGCCAGCCAACCCAGATGGCCGAGCGGGTTGAACCAGTGCAGCGCGAACAGCGGCTGCGCAGCCATATTGATCAGCAGATCCTGCCCCTGGTGATGTGCCAGCTCATGTGCCAGCGCCAGATCGCGCGCTTCACGGTCCCAATCGGCAAGGAAACCTTTGGGCAGCGCCACCACCTTGTCGATCACGCCAAAGGCAAGAGGCGCACCGGTCAAAGGGGTTTCGACCAGGCGCACCTTGCCCGCGCGGCCAACCTCGCGTGCTTCGGCCAGCAGATCCTGCCGCATCCGGTGATAGGAGCGGAAGCGCAGGTACAGGAATATCGCGGCCCCGGTCAGCCAGGCCGCCAGCGCGATTTCCTGAAGCGAATAAGGCAGCAGTTGCGGAGCGGCAGGCTCTACGAATGGCGCAGGCGCGAACTCGACCAGCATAAATCCGGTTGAATCGCTCGCAGGCGCTGTAGTTGTCGCGGGCTCAACCGGGGCCAGCCAGGCGGGCAAGGTCAACGGGGGCATTAACAGCCTCAGCAGCGGCAGTGCCCACAGCGCATATGCGAACTGCGGCCCGAACCAGCGTGCCACCGGGCGGCGGATGAGCAGGACCAGCGCAATCAGCGCAGCAGTCCAGACAAGGGTATCAAGCAGCCAATCCATCATTGCTTGAGCTCCTTCAGCAGGGCTTCGATCTCATTCAGGTCATTTTCGGTGAGCGCTTCCTGTTCGGCCAGATGAGCCACCAGCGAGGCAGCCTTTCCGCCAAACAGCCGGTCGACCAGCCGTTTGCTCTCGCCGCCAATGTAATCGGCGCGGGCGATGAGCGGAGAATAGAGAAAACGGCGGCCGTCAGGCGCGGCGAAAAGCGCCTGTTTCTGCACCAGCCGCCCGAGCAAGGTCTTGACGGTGGCCTGGCTCCACCCACGCGCAGTGCAAATCTCGTCGCAAACTTCCGCTGCGGTGAGCGGGCTTTTCGCCCACAGCGCTTCCATTACCGCAAGTTCGGCTTCGCTGATCCTGTCAGGCTTGCGGTCTTCACTATTCGCCAATGCAATACTCCTGGCACGCTTCACTCACGTTACGATTACGCATGTAGTCGTTGTGACTACATCTGTAAACATCGTGTCTGCATAAACTTGCGCCCAAGGTGCTTGCTTCTCGACCGGTGACATATCACGATGGACGAATGACATGGAACTCCGCTCTGGCTGCCGCGATCGCAGCGGTTCTGGCCTCCCTTTCCGCCAGCGCCGCTGCCAATGACGAGATCATGCCCTTCACGGCGCCTGTCGCGCTCGATCCCGGCAAGCCGGACAATGAAACCCTCGGTGAACTCTCCTATCGCGGCGGGCTTGAGCTTGAACCGGGCGAGGCGGAAATCGGCGGCATTTCGGGCCTCGAATGGCACGGCGGCCAGCTTTATGGCGTGATGGATGACGGGCGCTGGCTGATCATGACCCCCGACGAGCTTGGCGACCGGCTAATTGACATTGTTGCGATCACTTCCGGCCCGCTGCTCGATATCGATGGCAAGAAGCTGCGGCGCAAGCAAGACGGCGATGCGGAGGACATCGCGCTCGCTCCATCGGGCGAATGGTTCATCAGCTTCGAACGCGATCACCGCATCTGGCGCTATGACGCGCTGAATGGGCCGGCCACGCCAGCCGAAGCGGGTGTTGCGCCGTTCGTTTCCGTGGCGGGATCCAACAAAGGGCTAGAGGCGTTGGCCGCAACTCCAGATGGGTGGCTGGTTTGCGGCGAATGGGCTGGCACCGAAACGCCCAATTGCCTGCGTCAAACGGGCGCAACCGCCACCAGCCTGGAAATTGCCGCGCCGTCCCCGCTTGACGAAAGATCCGGCGCGCCAACCGCGGCCGACTGCGCCAGCAATGGCGTGTGCTATGTGCTGTTCCGCAGCTATTCGCGCAAATTCGGCAATGCCGCTGCGATTGTCGCGATCGGGCCGGATGGCCAGCGCGAAACACTAGCAACCTGGGCATCGCCGCTCACGATCGACAATTTCGAGGGCATTGCCGTTCGCGAGGATAGTGGCGGCACCTATCTCTATCTTGCTTCGGACAACAACTTCTCGGCCAACCAGCGCACCTTGATCATGAAATTTGAAGTCAGCGCGCGGGCGGCGGCCACGCCCGGCGTGCCCGATCCGGTGTTCGAAACCGTCAATGTCGTGATCGAAACCACCCTGGGCGAGTTTACCGTCGCGCTCGAGACTGAGCGCGCGCCGATCACCGCGGCCAATATCCTGCGCTATGTCGACGAAGACCGCTTCGACGGCACGCAATGCTACCGCGCGATGCGGGTTGCGGGCGGCGAGCAGCCTGCGGGATTCCTGCAATGCGGGGCGCAGAACCATCCCGATCGCATCCTGCCGGGCATTGCGCATGAGCCGACCAATGTAACCGGGCTGAGCCATACCGATGGCGCGCTGTCGATGGCGCGCTTCGAACCCGGAACGGCGACGGGCGATTTTTCGATCATGATACGCGACCAGCGCGGGCTCGACGCCCGGCCCGATGCCGAAGATCCTGCGCTGCGGCCCGGATTTGCGGTGTTCGGTTATGTGGTGGAAGGGATGGAGGTGGTCCATGCGATCCATGCCCAGCCAATCGCCCCGAATGAGGGCGAAGGCTTCCTCAAAGGGCAAATGCTGGCGCAGCCGGTCAAGATATTGGACGTGCGGCGGGTCGATCCCTAAGCCGTGAAGTCAATGACGGCGATGATGGCGGCGATGCCGATTCCGAACAGCGCGATCACCATGGGAACCACCAGCACCTGTGCATAGGCCGAGCGTGAATCCATCGGCCCCGTCCATGTCTGAAGCGGCTGCCCGCGATCCAGAGGTGAAAGCCGTTCCGGCCCGCCAATACCCGCTCCGATCCGCGCAACCCCGAAGAACATCGCTGTGTAGAGCACGGAAATGACAATCGCGAAGCGTGCGTGGCCGCTTCCGCCAGTGGCAGCGAAAATTGCCACGAAGAAAACGGCATAGGATGCCAGCATCAGACCCCACACACGCGGCGGGAACTGAAAGCCCGGCTTGGCCTCAGGTCGGGGCGAAACACCCACCTCACTGCACGCGACCTCCTGGGCCAGAACTTCGTGTTCGACCTGTTCGGCCTGATGAAGATTGAAATCAAACATGGGGAAGGTTTCCTCCTGCGCGAGATCCCGCCAACCCGCTGCGGCGAGTGGCAATTCCGGTTAGCAGACTGTCGGCAATCATCCGGGCGCTCCGGCCAACAAGCGGGGCCGCACCGGGAGTGGATTCGAGCGTGCGCAGCTGCGCATAGAACAGCTCCAGCCAGCGGGCGAAGTGGCGCTCTTCAAGGCCCGGAATTGCCATGTGCTTGAGCATCGGATTGCCCGAGAATTCGCCGCTGTTGAACAGGATCGAGCGCCAGAAACGCTTCATCCGATCAAGGTGCTGCGGCCAGTCAGCGATGCGCTGATCGAAGATCGGGCCAAGCAGGTCATCATCCCGCACCGCCGCGTAGAATCTGTCGACCAGCTGCGAAACGAAGGCCTCATCCACTCCGACGGCAACAGCCTTGGCGCGCTTTGCTGCACGGATGCGGGCGACCTGATCGCGGGTGCGTTCTTGCGTGGCGGAGGTGTTCATGATCCATCGACTCGTAAAGAGGTATTTCAATTACCTGCTTAATCGCCTTGCGGATAAAAGCAATACTTCATATACCCCTTTTATGCAGCTGAGCCTCAAAACAGACTACGCCCTGCGCATTATGCTGATGCTGGGCGCGACCGAGCGACAAGCGACAATTGACGAGATTGCCGATCGTTACCGAATATCGCGCAACCACCTCGCCAAGGTGGTGCAAGCGCTTCAGGCCGAAGGGTTGATCGAAACCACGCGCGGGCGCGGCGGCGGCCTGCGCCTGGCGCGCGATCCACGCGAGATCAACCTGGGTGCCGTTGTGCGGCGGCTCGAACGGTTCGAAGGTTTCGTGTCATGCATGGGGGGCGATGCCGAATGTTCGATCGACGGAGCCTGCCGCCTGAAGCCAGCGCTGGCAGGCGCGCTTGATGCGTTCCTTTCGCATCTTGACGGCTTCACGCTTGAAGACCTGCTCAACAACAGGCGCCAAAACCTGTTGGAGAAACTGGCTATCGCCTGAACAGCCGGGCCGGTTCACGCCGCGCAGCCCGGCCTGCGATCAGGCCAGGGCGAAACGGTCAGACAAGGTCAAATCGCCTGCATCGTGCCCGAAGCAGACCGATCCCGCGCGCTCAATACACCCGCTTCTTCGGCTTGATGTATTCGATATCGTCAGTGAGTGTGTAGTTGTGGACGTCACGATAACTCAGCGTCACCTTGCCACCATTGCCGCCCCAGCCATCGAAATGGCTGAGCGTGTGCTTCATCCAGTTGGCATCATCGCGATCCGGGAAATCCTCATGCGCGTGCGCGCCGCGGCTTTCCTTGCGGGCATGGGCACCGTGCAGCGTGACCGATGCCTGGCTGATCAGATTGTCCAGCTCAAGCGTCTCGATCAGGTCCGAATTCCAGATCAGGCTGCGATCCGTCACCTTGATGTCCTGCATCCGCTCATAGGCATTGGCCAGCTTGACCTTGCCCTCCGCCATCAGTTCATCGGTGCGGAACACCGCCGCATGCGCCTGCATCGTCCGCTGCATTTCAGTGCGCACTTCGGCCGTGGGCGATCCGCCATTGGCGTGGCGGAAATGGTCGAGCCGCCCCAGCGCCTGATCGGCCGAATCCGCCGGCAGCGCGGCATGCGCCGTGCCCGGCCTGACAGTCTCTTTCAGCCGGTGGCCTGCGGCACGGCCGAACACCACCAGATCAATCAATGAATTCGATCCAAGGCGGTTCGCGCCATGAACCGAAACGCAGGCAGCCTCGCCCACGGCAAACAGGCCGGGCACAGTGGCATCGGCGCTTTCCGCTGTGGGATTGAGCACTTCGCCCATGTAGTTCGTGGGAATGCCGCCCATATTGTAGTGAACCGTGGGGCACACTGGCAAAGGTTCGCGTGTCAGGTCGACACCGGCGAATATCTTGCCACTTTCGGTGATGCCCGGCAGCCGCTCGGCCAGCACCTTGGGATCGATATGATCGAGATGCAGGTAAATATAGTCGCCATGATCGCCAACGCCGCGCCCTTCGCGCATTTCGAGCGCCATCGAGCGTGATACCACGTCGCGGCTGGCAAGATCCTTCGCAGAAGGCGCATAGCGTTCCATGAAACGCTCCCCCTCGCTATTGGTCAGGTAGCCGCCTTCGCCGCGAGCACCCTCGGTGATGAGCACGCCCGCGCCATAGATGCCGGTGGGGTGAAACTGGACGAATTCCATGTCCTGCAGCGGCAGCCCTGCGCGCAGCACCATGCCGCCGCCATCGCCGGTGCAGGTATGCGCGCTGGTACAAGTGAAATAGGTGCGCCCGAAGCCGCCGGTTGCCAGGACCACGGCCTTGGCCTGGAAGCGGTGGATCGTGCCATCGTCAAGGCACATCGCCATCACGCCCACGCACCTGCGATCAGCCCCCTCGCCCGCCATGATCAGGTCAATGGCGAAATACTCGATGAAGAAATCCGCATCATATTTGAGGCTCTGCTGATAGAGCGCATGAAGCATGGCGTGGCCAGTGCGGTCAGCCGCAGCACAGGTGCGCTGCACCGGCGGCCCTTCGCCCATATTCTGCATGTGCCCACCGAACGGGCGTTGGTAGATCGTGCCATCCTCATTGCGGCTGAATGGCACGCCGGCATGTTCAAGCTCGTAAACCGCTGCGGGCGCCTCGCGCACCATATATTCGATCGCGTCCTGATCGCCCAGCCAGTCAGACCCCTTGACGGTGTCGAACATATGCCACTGCCAGTGATCGGGCGTGTTGTTGCACAGCGAAGCGGCAATACCGCCCTGTGCGGCGACCGTGTGCGACCTTGTGGGGAAGACCTTGGTGATATTCGCGGTCTTGAGCCCGGCCTCGGCTGCGCCCATGGTGGCGCGCAGGCCCGAACCGCCCGCGCCGACGACCACCACGTCATAAGTGTGGTCGATGATCTTGTAGGCTGAGGTGTCGGCCATCAGGCGGCTCCTCCAAAGGCAAGGCTGGCAACAGAGAAAATGGCGAAGGCCCCGCCGCCGATCACGGCAAGGTTGAGCGCGGCAATGCAGGCAAATTTGCTGCCGGCATTGTGGACATAATCCTCGATCAGCACCTGCAGGCCAAGCCGGGCGTGCCAGAAAGTGCTGATCACCAGCAGGATCATGGCCGTGGCGGAAACCGGCTGGGCCAGCCATTCACTGACGGTGGCATGGCCAAGATCGGGCAGCCACAAAATGCTGCCCGCAAGCCAGATCATCAGCACCAGATTGCCGATCGCGGTAAAGCGTTGCAGGAGCCAGTGATGCGCGCCTTGATGCGCGGAGCCAAGCCCGCGCACCTTACCGAGAGATGTTCCATTACCCATTGCGAATGTCCTTAGCGCAGCAGCAGGGCCCAGAAGCCCGCTGTCAGCAGAATGGCGATGATTGGCGATGCAATTGACCAGAAGCGATTGGTGCCCAGCTCATACCCCGCACCGATATCGAGCACGAAGTGCCTGAGGCCGCTCATCATGTGAGTGAAGAAGGCCCAGCTAAGGCCCACCAGCACCACCATGCCAACTGGCGAAGCCATCATATCCGTGAAAGCGGCGTAATATTCCGCGCCGCTGGCGAGAGCGCCCAGCCACCACACCAGCACGAACAGGCCCACCAGCGCCATCCCGTCACCGGTTGCCCGGTGCAGGATAGAGACCAGCATGTGCGGCCCCCATTTCCAGTGCAGCCTGGCTCCATCGAGGAGGTGCGGCGATAATGGTCTGTTGGGCATGGTCAAATATCCGATTGTCGCGGTTGGCACCCCACTTAGCGTGCGTGGCGCGTGTGACAACCCGCGTTTCAGTGAGTTCCGCTCGACTCTGCTTGCAAAGTTTCGGATAGGCCAGTGCATGAAATGCATTTTACTCACCGGATCGAGCCGGGGAATCGGCGCGGCGGCGCGAGACGCGCTCGAGTCGCGCGGCGCAAAAGTGATCGGCCATACCAGCAGTGCCGCAGACGCGATGACCGTAGCGGCCGACTTTACCCAGCCTTCGGCGCCTCAGCTGCTGTGGGAATCGGCGCTCGAGCGCGCAGGCGGGACGATCGATATACTCATTAACAACGCTGGACTGTTCAAGGCGGCAGCGCTTGATTCGTCCGACATCGAATGGCTGGATAGCTGGGAAGAAACCTTGCGGATCAACCTTACCTCCGCCGCACAGCTCAGTCGTTTAGCGGTGATGCACTGGCTGGAACGCGGTGTGCCGGGCCGCATCGTGCATGTTGCCAGCCGCGCCGGATATCGCGGAGATTCGCCCGCGCACTGGCACTATGCTGCGGCAAAGGGCGGGATGCTGGCGATGCACAAGACAATCGCCCGCGGTTACGGCGCCCAGCGGATCGTCAGCTTCGCCATAACGCCGGGCTTTACCGACACCGCCATGGCGGGCGACTATCTTGCCAGCCGCGGCGGGCCGGAATTGCTGCGCGATATTCCGCTCGGGAGGGTGGCCTCTCCCGATGAGATAGCGCGGATTATCGAGTTCTGCGCGCTCGACGCGCCCGAAAGCATGACCGGCGCCGTGATCGACGCCAATGGAGCAAGCTATGTTCGATAAGATAATCCCCAAAGCTGCACCGTTGATCGCACTGGTTTGTGCAGGCTGCGCCCACGCAAATGCCTCGGCACCGCTTGCCCCGGAACAAAACCGCGCTGCTTGGGCCGCTACCTGCACCGATTGGGACGAATGGGACAAGCCCGCCCCGCCATACCAGATCCACGGCAATGTCTATTACGTGGGCACCTGCGGCATTGCTGCGATCCTGATTGTCGGCGATGCGGGGATCGTGCTGATCGACAGCGGGACCGAACCGGGATCGCAAGTCGTGGAAACCAATATCGCCGCGCTTGGCCACTCGATCGCCGAAGTGAAGGCCCTGCTCACCAGCCATGAGCATTATGACCATGTCGGCGGCCTCGCGCGCTTGCAGCAATTGAGCGGAGCGCCGGTCTATACCAGCGCCGACGCCGCCCCCGTCCTGCGCAGCGGCATGGACAACCCGCGCGATCCGCAAGCAGGCTTGCATGACCCGATGGCTCCGGTGGCTGGTGAAATCCGCACTGTCCGTGATAGCGAAGAAATCACACTGGCTGGCGTCACTATTACAGCTGTCGCTACGCCCGGCCACACACTTGGAGCGATGAGTTGGCAATGGCAAAGCTGCGACAGTGCCGAATGTGTCACCATAGTGTTTGGCGACAGCCTTACCGCAGTCAGCAGCGACGAGTATCGCTTCACCGACCATCCTGAATATGTTTCAATGTTTCGCCGCGGCATCGCGCGGCTGGCCGCACTCGATTGCGACCTGCTGCTGACGCCGCACCCATCCGCCAGCAATATGCCCGCGCGACTGAAGGGCGAGGCGCCATGGATCGATCCCGGTGCCTGCCAGGCTTATGCCGCCTCGGTCACCGCCCGGCTCGACGGACGCCTCGCGCAGGAAGCGGACGCCAAGTGACCAGCTGGAAACTCTTCGCCTTTGCGCCAAAGCAGGTCGTCCAGGCCGCGCTGCTCGCGCATGACGAGGTGTGGGACTGGGATCCCGAACTGGTCATTTCAGGCAGCGAAGTGGCGCAAGATCGCCCGGACGACTGGGTGCTGGAGGCATGGTATCCCCACAAGCCGGGCCCTGCGCAAAAACGTGCCGTTGCTGAATTGTTTACAGGCAAAGCGCCCAAAATCACTGCCGAGCAATTGCCTGATGAAGACTGGCTTACCCTGAGCCAGCAGGGCGTCGAGCCGATCCGCGCGGGCCGGTTCCATGTCCATACGCCTGAGCATGCGCCCGCGAATGACGGGGTCAATTTCGTTATTCCCGCCAACCAGGCCTTCGGCACCGGCCAGCACGAAACCACGGCCGGTTGCCTCGCCATGCTTGATGCAATGAAACGCCGCGGCGTGATGGCGCGCAATCTGGCTGACATCGGCACAGGCACCGGCCTGCTGGCCTTTGCGGCCATGCATCTGTGGCCGCGCGCGCTGGCGACGGCATCGGATATCGATGAGGTGTGCACGGGCGTAGTAGCCGACAATGCCGATCTCAACGGCGTGAAGCTAGGCGCGCGAGCGGGCGAACTGACCATGGTGATCGCCGATGGGATCCAGCACCCGCTACTCGAAGCGCGCGGCCCCTATGACCTGCTGATCGCCAATATCCTTGCCGGGCCGCTGGTCGAGCTGGCGCCCGATTTTGCCGCAGCCGTTGTGCCGGGCGGGCATGTGCTGCTGGCGGGTCTGCTCGAAACGCAGGAAGCGCGCGTACGCCGCGCCTATCGCACGGCAGGATTCCGCCTGGCCGAGCGCATGGTCAATGGTGACTGGTCGATCCTGTGGCTGCGCAAGCGGCAGTGAAGCGCTGGATCAGGCGCCTGCTGGTTTGGCCGCTGGCCATGCTGCTGGCGCTTGCCGCGCTGTTCCTGCTTTCGGCATGGATCGGTTCGTCCATCCCCCGCAACGGCAATTGGCAGGAGCCCGCCCGCGGCGTCACCATCATGGTAGAGACCAATGGCGTGCACACAGCGATCGTGATGCCGGTGGTCACGCCGCAAAAGGATTGGCGCGAGGAATTCCCGGTTGATGACGTGCTAACGCCGCGCCGCCCCTACACCCATGTCTCGGTGAGCTGGGGCGAGCGCGAAGTGTTCCTCAACACACCGAGTTGGTGGGATCTTTCGCTGGGCACGGTGTGGAGCGCGGCAAGCGGCGGCGATGGCCTGCTGCATGTGGCGCATTATGTCCGCCCGGCACCCTCGCCCGATCACCGCGAGCTGACCATCAGCCATGCGGAATATGCGCTGCTGGTGGCGCAGATCGAGCAGCTGGTGCTGCCACGCGGCGAGCGCACAAGCCATCCCGGCTATGAAGATTACGACATATTCTACGATGCGCCGGGCAGCTATCATCTGGGCAAGACCTGCAACCAGTGGACCAGCGACACGCTGGCGGCTGCTGGGATCAGAACCGGCTGGTGGACGCCGATGGCAGGGGGCGTGATGAAGTGGGTACCCCGGCGCTAGGCTGAAAGCGCGTTCTCCAGCAGGCTCAGCGCCGCGCGGGTAAAGGCCTGCATGTTGGCGATGCGATCGCCCTACCCCGCCTGCGCCACGATTTGCGCCCAGCCCGCCTCGTCGATCACTTCGATCCCCAGTTCGGCCGCCTTCTTGAGCTTGCTGCCCGCCCCCGGCCCGGCCACCACCAGATCGGTTTTGGCGCTGACCGATCCCGCTGCCTTCGCGCCAAGCCGTTCGGCCTGCGCCTTGGCCTCGTCGCGGCTCATGGTTTCGAGCTTGCCGGTGAACACCACGGTCTTCCCCGCCACGGGAGAATCGAGCGTTTCCACGACATAGGGCGGCGGACTGACAAGGCGCAGCAGGTCTTCCCACACCGCGACATTGTGCGGCTCATGGAAGAAATCGCCCAGCGCCTCGACTACCGCGCCGCCGACACCATCGATCGAGGTGATCTCGGCCAGCGCTTCATCGTCACCCTCGCGCGCACTTTCCGCGGCGGCACGCAACGCGGGCAGCTCGTGGAAATTCTTCATCAGATCGCGCGCGGTCACTTCGCCGACGTGGCGGATGCCCAGCCCGAACAGCAGCCGCGCAGCATCGGGTTCGCGCTTGTTATCCACAGAAGCCAACAGATTATCCACAGACTTGTCCTGCCAGCCCTCCAGCGCAAGGATCTCCTCGCGGCGGTCCTTCAACCGGAAGATATCGGCCGGGCTCTCAAGCCAGCCTTTGTGGAAGAACTGGTCGATGGTTTTCTCGCCCAACCCCTCGATGTCCAGCGCCTTACGGCTGACGAAATGCTTGAGCCGCTCGGTCCGCTGCGCCGGGCAGATCAGCCCGCCGGTGCAGCGCACGTCAACCTCGCCCTCTTCCGCCACCGCCTCGCTGCCGCATTCGGGGCAGTGATCGGGGAACAGGAAGGGCGCACGCTCTGCATCCGGGGTAAGGTTGCGCACTACCTGCGGGATGACGTCGCCCGCGCGCTGGACCAGCACCCGGTCGCCGGGGCGCACGACCAGTCGCGCGATCTCGTCGCGATTGTGGAGCGTGACATTGGTCACCGTAACCCCGCCCACCATCACCGGGGCGAGCCGCCCGACGGGGGTAAGCTTGCCGGTTCGCCCCACCTGGATATCGATGGCTTCCAGCGTGGTTTCAGCCTGTTCGGCGGGGAATTTATGCGCCAGTGCCCAGCGCGGCGCCTTGGCCACGAAGCCGAGCCGCGCCTGCCAGTCGAGCCGGTCAACCTTGTAGACCACGCCGTCAATTTCATAGGGCAGATCGGGCCGCTTGCGGCCAATCTCCGCATAATGCGCCAGCATGGCATCGACTTCACTGACCACCGCCAGGAAGGGCGAGACGGGAAAGCCCCAGCTCTCGATGCGCCGCATCACCTCGTGCTGCGTCTTGCCGGGCACTTGCGAGGCGGCGCCCCAGCCATAGGCCCAGAAGCGCAAGGGCCGCTGAGCGGTGACACCGGCATCCTTCTGCCGCAGCGATCCCGCCGCCGCGTTGCGGGGATTGGCGAACAACTTGCCGCCCGCCTCCTGCTGTGCAGCATTTAGCGCAGCAAAGTCCTGTTTGGACATGTAAACTTCGCCGCGCACCTCGAACACATCAGGCACACCTTCGCCCGCCAATTGCTGCGGAATGTCGGCGATATGCCGCACATTGGCGGTCACATCCTCGCCCACCTGCCCGTCACCGCGCGTCGCCGCGCGCACCAGCTTTCCGCGCTCATAGCGCAGCGAACAGGACAGGCCGTCAATCTTGTCTTCGGCAGTAATCGCCACCGGCTCGCTTTCGGGCAGCGACAGGAACCGCCGCACCCGCGCCACCCAATCGCGCACTTCATCAGCGGCGAAGGCATTGTCGAGGCTCATCATGCGAACCTCGTGCGTCACCTTGCTCAAGGGCGAAGAGGCCACCGCATGGCCAACCTTCCGGGACGGCGAATCCTCCCGCACCAGATGCGGGAACGCCGCCTCCAGCTCGGCATTGCGGCGCACCAGCGCATCATATTCCGGGTCGCTGATCTCGGGGGAATCTTCGGCGTGATATAGGCGGTCGTGATGCGCGATTGCCTTGGCCAGCCGCATCAGCTCGTTCGCGGCTTCAGCTTCGGAGATTTGCTCGATTCCCATGGATTACGCTATGCATGAGACGTTGCGCGGGGAAAAGCCCGCGCCATCGGGTCGCACCGGGTCATTTGGCTTTTGAGGGGGATACCGATGATCGACCGCGTTCTGAAATCCGTAATCACCGCAAGCGTTGCCTTGATGGCGCTGCTCTATGTTGCGCACAATTTCGCAAATTTGCAGCAGGCCTTCGACTTCTTCATCTACACCACCAGCCACGCCGATCAGGAAGCCTATCCGGTCACACTGTTGCCGGTTCCGCCAAAATTCCTGATCGTGATAGCTATGGTCTTGGTATTCTCGCTGGAGCTGGTGGCAGGAATTGGCGGCCTGTTCGGCGCATGGAAGCTGTGGTCGCTGCGAGCGGCCGATGCCGCCGATTTCGAGGCAGGCAAGAAATGGGCGAAGATCGCCATGGGCGCCGCGGTGGTGAACTGGTGGGGACTGTTTCAGGGTGTGGCCATCGCCGGATATCAACTATGGCAAATGCCATTGGGCCAGGGCCCGTTCGATGGCTCATGGATATATGGCGCAATGGCCATGATGACGCTGATTTATCTGAGTATGCGCGAGGACTAGGTCCGAAAATGGGTGGAAAGCTGACGTTGGGCTATTCATCTTGCCAAGCCAACCTTCATTTCCGCATCAAACATTTGCGATTGCAAAACGAAAAAAAGAAGAGCAATCAGCCACCGATTAGTGGGTCGATGTTCCGAATTGATGCTCTGGGTATCTTGACGTTTGGGGGGTCGGCATGCTCGTATCTCGCTTTGCTCTGGCAACACTGTTCACGGTCTTTGCGCTATCTATTTCTGTAGCCGCACAAACAGTGGTCCCTCCGGAATTTAAGGTTTTAAAGCCTGGCCCTGTAATACCAACGGGACCGGATAATTTCCAACTCACTGGCTCCTTTAGCGTGAGTAGAGGCACGGATGCTCGACCGCTGGAGGAAAGATCATTTGGGTCAGGTGGAGCATGCATCTATGCTGACTTGGCTGCGGTAGGGGCGCCTGAGCTTTCCTGCACAAACAACTCCCAATGCACCAAGGCGTTTGCTGAGTTTCATGAAGCGAACTTGGGAAATCCAAGTTACGACGCCGCTTCATTCAACGGCTCGTCTGGTCAATGTATTGCTAATAGATGCTGGTTCCGCCCTGGCGCTCGTCTCTGCACCAGAATGATTCCTCCAAGTTCTTTTGCGCTAGGTCATCACAAATTTGGTCCATTTAACCTTGACCACGTGGCAAAATTTTTCGGCGAAGATGCAAAGATCGATTGGCGCGTCGTAACCTGTTCCAATCGCGCGCAAGAAAATGGAAGAGACGATACGTCATGCGCAACGGGCGAGGGGATCTATAACCCACCTTCGAATGCGAAGGCCACTGATTGGGAAGAGGTGGTGCGATACCCCAACGGAGCCTGACTAAAAATCGAAGCTCAACCGAAATGTCCACAATTGGATCGATTGCCAACATTCAGTGCCTAAACACCCTCCAGCAGCCGGTCCGCCTGTGCGCGCGCCTCGGGCGTGACCTCTGCGCCGCTGAGCATCCGCGCGATCTCTTCCTGACGCTCGGCACTGTCGAGCAGCGCCACACTGGTCTTCGTCACCGTGCCGCTGGATGACTTGGCGATCAGGTAATGCGTATTTCCGCGCGCCGCGACTTGCGGACTGTGCGTCACCGCGAGCAATTGCCCACCAGCTGCCAGCCGCGCCAGCCGCTCTCCAATCGCACTCGCCACCGCGCCGCCCACGCCGCGGTCAATCTCGTCGAAGATCACCGTCGCCGCGCCGCCCTGTTCAGCCAATGCCACTTTCAGCGCCAGGATGAAGCGCGACAGCTCGCCGCCTGAGGCGATCTTGTTCAAGGGCGCGAAATCGGCCCCCGGATTGGTGGAAATGAGGAATTCGACGCTGTCGATCCCCGATGCGCCCCATTTGTCCTGTGGCAGCTTGCCGATCGAAGTGAGGAAGCGCGCCGCGTCAAGCTTGAGCGGCGCAAGCTCCGCTGCCACTGCCTTGTCAAGCGCCTTGGCCGCCTTGATCCGCGCCTCGTGCACCGCTTGGGCGAGCGTGCGATAGGCCTCACCTGCTTCGCGCGCGGACATCTCCAGCGCGTCAAGCTCTGCCTCGCCGCCTTCGATCGCGTCGAGCGCGCGGCGCATCTCGCGCATCTTGTGCGGCAGTTCATCGACCTCGCAGCGATGCTTGCGTGCCAGCGCGCGCAGCTCGAACAGCCGCGTTTCGGCAGCATCGAGCGCGGCGGGATCATGCACCAGCGCCTCGGCAGCGGCGCCAAGCTTGTCTTCGGCCTCGCCCGCCTCCACCAATGCGCGGTCAAGCGCCGCAAGCGCCTCGGCCAGCAGCGGGTGTTCGCCCGCAATCCGGTCAAGCCGCCGCGCCGCGACCCGCAAGCTGGCCAGCGGCGAATCCGATCCGTCCCAGATGTGGCGCAGCTCTTCCAGGTCGCCGCTAAGCCTTTCGCCCTTCTGCATCGCTGAGCGGGTTTCAGCGAGGCGCGCTTCCTCGCCCGCTTGCGGTTCAAGCGCGGTCAGTTCGGCAAGGTGGGCGATCAACAGGTCCTGATCGGCCTTGGCCTGCTCCACTTCCGCGCGCGCCTCTGCCAGCCGGTCTTCAGCTGCACGCCAGTCTCGCCAGGCACTGCCCAGCCCTTCCGTATCGGTGCCGGCATAACGATCGAGCAGCGCCCGATGGCCGCGCGGGTTGACCAGCCCCCGATCGTCATGCTGGCCGTGCAGTTCAACCAGCGCACCCGAAATCTCGCGCAGCAGCGCCACGCCCACCGGCTGGTCGTTAATGAATGCCTTGCTGCCGCCATCTGCCTTGAGCTGGCGCCGGATGATCAGCGGCTCGCCTGTCTCGATCTCGATATCGGCATCTTCAAGCGTGTCGGCCACCGGGCCAGGCAATTTGGCGAACTCGAAACTGGCGCTGACGCTCGCCTTGCTTTCACCGCCGCGCACCAGCGCGCTGTCGGCCCGGTCGCCCAGCACGAGCCCCAGCGCATCGAGCAAGATCGACTTGCCCGCGCCTGTCTCACCCGTAAGCACGCCCAGCCCGCGCCCGAAATCCAGGTCAAGCGCTTCGATAAGCACGATGTTGCGGATCGAAAGCCGGGTCAGCATCACAGCTGGTGTTAGCGCATGGCGCAGCGCCAGTCACCGCCCATGGCAAAGCTTAGATGTGGAATTGTGCGCCGAGCGCAGGCGGCGTGTAATGCGCGGCTCAGCTGGCCGTGACACCAGGGGCGTGCTTGCCGATCAGCTTGTAGGCCTTTTCATACCATTTGCTGCCGGGATAATTCGCCCCCAGCACAGCGGCATATTTCACCGCTTCGTTAGGCACGCCCAGCGCCAGGCTGCTTTCCGTCAGGCGAAACAGCGCTTCGGGCGTATGGCTGGTGGTGTCGAATTCCTCGATCACATTCTGAAAGCGCAGTTGCGCCGCCAGCATCAGGCCCGATTTCTGGTATAAGCGCCCGATCTCCATTTCCTTGCCGGCCAGGTGATCGTTCACCAGGTCAAGCTTGAGCCGCGCATCGGCGGCATATTGCGTGGTGGGAAAGCGCCGGTCGACCTCGCGCAGCGCGGTGCGCGCCTGCTCGGTAATCTTCTGGTCGCGCTGCACATCGCTGATCTGTTCGTAATAGCTCAGCGCCACCAGATAATAGGCATAGGGCGCGTCCTTGTTGCCCGGGTGGATCGACAGGAAGCGCTGCGCGCTCTGGATCGCGGCGTTGTAATCCTGCGCGACGTAATAGCTGAACGCGCTCATCAGCTGCGCCCGGCGCGCCCAGGGCGAATAGGGGTGCTGGCGCTCCACCTCGTCAAACAGCGCCGCCGCAAGCTTGGTATTGCCGCGATCAAGGCGCCGCTTGGCCTCCCAGTAAAGCGATTCCACATCCCGCGCGACATAGGCCACATCTTCGTTTGCAGAGCCCGCCCCGCCCCCGCATCCGGCGGTCAGCAGGGTGGTAGCGGCCATCGCGGCTGCGATAATGGGCTTGGGAGTGAAGGCGATCACGCGCGAAATCCTCGTCATGGGAAGAGCCTATAGCCAGCACCCGGCTGAACGCCAAGTGAAGTTCTGCGCATATTCCGCAGCCTTGGCCCCTGCCCGCCGGTTTATGCCTTCGATCAGGTTAACCAGCCTCGCAACATCGCGTGTTAACCGCCCCTCGCCATGATGGTTGCAACAAGAGCCCTGCGTCCGGGTCGCATCGGACGTTAATGCAACTGGAGTGGAGCGATGCTGCACGCAATCTGGAATGACGACACGGGTGCCACCGCGATCGAATACGGCCTGATCGCGGCGCTGATTGCGGTTGCGATCATCGTGGCGCTGGAAACCACCGGCAACGAGATCTCGGCCACGATGACCACGGTCAGCGACACGATGGCGTCCAGCAACACGGTCTGACCAGCCCGCCCCCGCGCCAGACGAGCCGCCTGGCCGCGCCCACGCCCGCGCATTTTCCTACTTGGCGAATTTGTGCTCCACGCTCGCGAATGACGAGACGTGCCGATCCCCGCGCCGCCCGCTTGCCCGTGCCCACCGGCGAGCTGCCCCCATTTGCCCCTGTCCCGCGCCAGACGAGCCGCCATGACGGCTGGACCGAAGCGCGCCAGCGCGCCTTTATCGAGGCGCTGGCCGATACCGGCTCGGTCGCCGCCGCCTGCAAGGCGGTGAACATGAGCACCGTCGGCGCCTATTACCTGCGCCGCCAGCCCGGTGCGGAAAGCTTTCGCGCCGCGTGGGAGGCCGCGCTGCAGCTGGGCGTGCAGCGGATCGAGGACGTGGCGATGGAGCGCGCGCTCAACGGCGTCGATGTGCCGGTCTATTCCTATGGCAAGCTCGTCGGCATGCGCACCAGCTATAATGACCGGCTGCTGATGTTCATGCTCAGGAACCGCGCGCCGGATCGCTTTGCGGATGGGCGGGCCAAGGTCATGAACGCGCTCGACCGCGCACAGCTCAAACGGCTGAAGAAACAGTGGCGCAAGGAGTGGGAGGCCCAGCTGCCGCAGCGGCAGGTGGAGGATGCAGCGCAGGCCCGCAAGTCCATCGCCGAGAAACTGGAGCGATTGCGCCAAACCGTCCTCGCGCAGAGGGCGCGCGAGTGGGAACTTCTGTCAGGCGAGGCCAGGGCCGCGCATGCGGAATATGAGCGGCTGCGGGAAAGGGATTTGCGCGCGCTGGGCCTGCCCGGAAGTGCTGATACGCAGCCGCAGGCTGCCAAAGGGCGACCGCCCGTCGCGCCTTATGGCGCGCAGCCAAGCGAGCCGGATGGCTCGCGCCCGGCGCTTGAGGGGCCAGACAAACAAAATCGCGAATATATCGAATATTCCAAACCGCCCGCGCCGAAGCCCCCGCCCGAGCCATGGGACGGGATCAGGCGGCTCAAGGATGAGGGGTGGGAGTGACCATTTTCCTCTCCCCTCGTGGGAGAGGAAGGAGCGCCGCAGGCGCGGAAGGTGAGGGGGCCAACAAGAATTCGCCGCGAAGCGGCGCCCCCTCGCCCTAACCCTCTCCTACAAGGGGGGGTGGGGGTGGAGCCTTACTTATTGAGTAAACTGGCCCCGGAATTCTTGCCCGGAATTTCTATCCCCAGAATCAATATCTACTGGCCCCGGAGTTCCTGAGTTCCGCGAGCGAGAGGGAGTGACCACACACCAACGTGGAAAAACAACCGAAACGGATGTGAATCGATCGCAAAGTGTTGCAAGAGACCGGTACGGAACATAACGTGTCCGACTATTCATGCGCAGCGAGGTCGTTATGCTCCTTCAAGAAGCCTTAAAGATCGACAAGCCAGAACCGGCCGAGCAACCGGAATTCACATTTATCGATCTCTTTGCCGGAATTGGAGGAATGCGCATTCCTTTCGACGAGCTCGGCGGAAGATGCGTTTTTTCGTCTGAATGGGACAAATTCGCCCAGGACACCTATGAACTGAATTTCGGGCATCGGCCCGCAGGTGACATAACAAAGATTGCGGCGAGAGATGTCGGAAAGCACGATATCCTGCTTGGTGGCTTTCCTTGCCAGACATTCTCGAATGCGGGTCTGAAGCGCGGTTTTTTCGATACCCGCGGTACAATGTTCTTTGAAATACAGCGAATCCTAGCGGAGTGGCGTCCGAAAATGTTTCTTCTGGAGAACGTGAAGCAGCTACGCGGGCACGAAAAAGGCCGAACTCTACAGACAATTATCTCTATCCTAGAAGGGCGCAGCCCACCCATTCCCGACGACATTCCGATGTCGCTCGAAGCGCGACGATCTTTGTCGAAAAAACTCAACTATTCGGTCGATTTTCAGGTTCTTTCCGCCATCGATTTTGGCGTGCCTCAACGCAGGGAGCGTGTCTACATCGTGGGGTTTGATCGCGACTATTTCAGCGATGTTGATGCCAAGGACGTTTTTGCACGGCTAAAAGGGAAATGTAGTAAAACCCGCCTGGGTGAAGCGTTGGAAGCCGAAGGGGCAAATAGCCTGGCCCGGTACACTATTTCTGACCGGCTTTGGGATGGTTTGATACGTCGCATGGCGCGGCACGAAGCCAAGGGTAACGGCTTTGGCCACAAGGTTTTTGGCTATTATGATCGCTACTGCAACACGATAACATCGCGATACTACAAGGACGGTCGCGAAATACTGATCGATCAATCACATCTCGGATTAAATCCTCGTCGCCTCACACCAAGAGAATGCGCTCGCATACAGGGGTTTCCTGAATGGTTCGATCTGTCCGCCTGCTCAGATACGCAGTTATATAAGCAGTTCGGAAACTCGGTCTCAGTACCGGTCATCCGCTCTATTGCCAATGCGATGATCGAGTTGTCTGGCGAATTGGAAACGGCCAAGCTAAAGGCCGCCGTTGGTTGATATCGTAGATCCGAGAAAGCGCTCGCAAATGATGGCGGGCATCGGGGCAAAGAATACAAAGCCCGAACTGGCTGTCAGAAGAATTCTTCACCGGCTTGGCTATCGGTTTCGACTGCACCGGAAGGACCTTCCAGGCAAGCCCGACATAGTCCTGCCAAAATGGAACGCCGTGATCTTTGTTCATGGCTGTTTCTGGCATGGCCATGAAAACTGCCCGCTATTTCGTTTACCCAATAGCCGAACAGAATTCTGGGCGGAAAAAATTTCCGCCAACAAGCGACGAGATACAAAAGTTCGGGACGCTTACTCGCAAATGGGATGGCGAATAATCGAAGTATGGGAATGTGCCACGAAAGGACAAAGGGCTCTCGCTCCGGAAGACCTAGCAAGCGCTCTGGACGGAACACTCAAGAATATGAATCAGGATATCCAAAAGATTAGAGGTAGTTAGATTGCGTAAAGTGCCAGAACGTCGTCCTCGATCCAGCCTACCGACCTAATGAAATCCGACCGCAGTTTCACTAGATTCGCCAGCCGGTTTTCAAATGATTCAAACTGCCCGTAGTGAACCAGTCTGTGAGAAAGAGGATTAAGGCAGCAGATGTTTTCAGGAACGTCAAGCGAGACATTGAAGCTGTCCTGCAGCTTCATCGGGATCAAATGGTGCGCTTCCATAAAATTCCGTCCGGAAGTTCGTGAAATAAAGGCTGGATATTCTGGAAATAACTCGCATTTAAAGTCGGCCCTTTCTATCGCTTCCAGTGAGAACTTTCGGTTTCGGCCGTATTGATAGACTTCGCTTTTCTGCTTCTCTGGAACTGTGCTGTCGTTCAAATCTGACTGAAAGTCGTCCTCTTCGGGCTCAAGATTGTTATTCCGTTCTTCGAGATCGAGCGTGTTAGAGTTTATCTTATCAAGTAGGTCAGGACTCATTTCACAAAGCCACAAACTTTCTCCCCTTTCGAAGACACCCCAGTACCAGCCGGGATCGGGCTTGAATTGATCGACTCGCAAGTAGAGCCGGAGCTCTCTTGGTTTATTAGTCTTGTATGAAGTGGTTAGAAAAATGGACTTTCCTGACGGGAAGAGTCGATATTCGAGATTGGGGTCAATCCCGAGCGCTTCGATTGCTGCGATGCTGCCGTGTCGCTTATCTAGCTCTGATCCCAGAAAGTCTTCTACAAGATCCTGCTCCGGCCCAACGAATGTGATCTGCGACTTGTTGTATTCGTCGTTGGTTACAACCGAGTATGCACCCCTGCTCGCACCAAAAAACCGTTCCATCGCTTGAGTGAATTGTTCGCTCAATTATTCCTCCCCCATCCTCAGCGCAGCAATGAATGCTTCTTGCGGGATCGACACATTGCCATATTCCCGCATCCGTGTGGTCGGGAAAACAGTCCCCCGGACTGTTTTCTAATCCTCCCACATTACCCTCATTCTGCTTTGATGAGGGAAAGCTATTCCTCGCCCATTCTCAAGGCAGCTATAAAGGCTTCCTGTGGAATAGATACGTTACCGTATTCTCTCATTCTAGCTTTCCCGCGTTTCTGCTTTTCCAGCAGCTTTTTCTTGCGGGTGATGTCGCCGCCATAGCATTTCGCGGTCACGTCCTTGCGCAGCGCGGCGATGGTTTCGCGGGCGATGATCTTGCCGCCGATCGCGGCCTGGATCGGGATCTTGAACAGGTGCCGCGGGATCAGGTCTTTCAGCCGCTCGCACATGCCGCGCCCGCGCTCTTCCGCCACGCCCGCGTGCACGATCAGGCTCAGCGCGTCGACCGGCTCGTTATTGACCAGGATGTTCATCTTCACCAGGTCGCCCTCGCGCATGCCGATCTGCTCGTAATCGAAGCTGGCATAGCCTCTGGAGATGCTCTTCAACCGGTCATAGAAATCGAACACTACCTCGTTCAGCGGCAGCTCGTAGGTCACCTGCGCGCGCCCGCCCACATATGTCAGGTCGGTCTGGATGCCGCGCCGGTCCTGGCACAGCTTCAGGATCGCGCCGAGATATTCATCCGGCGTGTAGATCACCGCCTTGATCCACGGCTCTTCGATCACATCGATCCGGTTGACATCGGGCCAGTCCGCCGGATTGTGGATCTCGATCGTCTTGGCATTCTCGTTCTTCGTATGCGCGAGCTGGAGCCGGTAAACCACGCTGGGCGCGGTGGTGATGAGGTCAAGATCGTATTCGCGGCTTAGCCGTTCCTGGATGATCTCGAGGTGCAGCAGGCCCAGGAAGCCGCAGCGAAAGCCAAAGCCCAGCGCGGCGGAGCTTTCCATCTCGTAGCTGAAGCTGGCATCGTTGAGGCGCAGCTTGCCGATGCTTTCGCGCAGCTTCTCGAAATCCGCCGCGTCGACGGGAAACAGCCCGCAGAACACCACCGGCTGCACTTCCTTATAGCCCTTGAGCGGCTGGGCCGCGCCGTTCTTGACCGTGGTGATGGTGTCGCCCACGCGGGCCTGCTCCACCTCCTTGATCTGCGCGGTGATGAAGCCGATCTCGCCCGGGCCAAGCTCGCCCAGATCGGTGCGCTTGGGGGTGAAGCAGCCGACCCGGTCAACCAGGTGCTGCGTGCCGCCCTGCATGAATTTGACCTGCAGGCCCTTCCTCAGCACCCCGTCAATCACGCGCACCAGGATCACCACGCCCAGGTACGGATCGTACCAGCTGTCAACCAGGCTGGCCTTGAGCGGTGCGTCGCGATCGCCCGTGGGCGGCGGGATGCGGGTGACGATCGCCTCCAGCACATCCTCGATGCCGATGCCGGACTTGGCGCTGGTGAGCACGGCGTTGCTGGCGTCAAGGCCGATGATGTCCTCGATCTCGGCGCGGACCTTGTCAGGCTCGGCGGCGGGCAGGTCGATCTTGTTGATGACAGGCACGATCTCGTGGTCATGCTCGATCGACTGATAGACATTGGCGAGCGTCTGCGCCTCCACCCCCTGTGCGGCATCGACGACGAGGAGCGCGCCCTCGCAGGCGGCAAGGCTGCGGCTGACTTCATAGGCGAAGTCGACGTGGCCGGGCGTGTCCATGAGGTTGAGCTCGTAGGTCTCGCCATCCTTCGCGGTGTAGTTGAGGCGCACGGTCTGCGCCTTGATGGTGATGCCGCGTTCGCGCTCGATATCCATGTTGTCGAGCACCTGCTCGCTCATCTCGCGCGCGGTCAGCCCGCCGGTGAACTGGATCAGCCGGTCAGCCAGGGTCGATTTGCCATGATCGATATGCGCAATAATCGAAAAATTGCGGATTTTTGAAAGGTCAGTCATTTCCCGCGCCCTTAGCGGCAAGCGTGGTGACTGTCAGCCACTATAATCGCGCATCAATCCGGCGCGGTCACGCCATCCCGCCTATCAGGCCGCGTCGGAATACCCCACTGGCGCATAGCTGAATTTGGGAATGCTGGTTGGCGAATTGAGCCCGCCGCCCTGCATGGTCTTGTAATCGCCGGGCGCCAGCGCAGAAAGCGGCGCACCGGCAGCGGCGAGCTCGTAGGGCGAGACACGATACCGCGTGCACAGGCCGCCCGCACCGTCATCCACCAGCGGGTTCTCGAATTCCAGCCCCTGGGTATCCCCCGCGCTGCGCACGACTGTGGCCACGGCCAACTGCCCCCCGCCCAGGTCAACCACAAACTGCGTGCCATTCGGCACATCGGCCAAGCCCTGGATCAACGCGCCCGAACGCGAGAGATTGCGCAGCGTTACTTCGTAGGAATAGTCTTCATGGATGACCTGGATCTTGCGCAGCACGGTGCGGCGGCGCGCGCGCGCCAGATGGTCTGCGCTCGGCTCGATGGACCATGCCCCGCCGCTCGCCAATTGCTTGTGCACATCGTCGATGCGGACAGCTTCGGAATAGAGCGGCCCCTGGACACAGCCCACGCCGCTATCCTTCAGCGCGTTGTGCTGCGCCAGGGTTTCAACGCCGCAAGCGATCGTCGTCATGTTGAGCGCACGGGCAAGTGCGGCCACGGCAACCATCAGCCCGTGTTCGCGGCTGCCACGTTCGAGACCGGGGGTACAGATTGCTTCGCCGATCTTGATACTGTCAAACGGCGCGCGGCGCAGGTAGCTGAGCGAAGAATATCCGGTGCCGAATTCATCAAGCGTCAAGCGCACGCCGAGCTTGAACAGCTGCCCCAGCGTCTTGTCCACCACATTGGTGTCACCAAAGAAAACCGATTCATTCACTTCGAGTTCGAGCCGCGAGGGATCGAGATCCGATTTTGTCAGCGCATCGCGAATGCTCTCCACAAAGCCACTCGACATGAATTGCTTTACCGGCACATTCACCGTTACTCGCAAAGTTGCGGGCCACTCGCTTGCTTCGGCGCAGGCGCGTGCAATCGCCCATTCGCCTACCTCGATCAGCTGAGGGGAGTTTTCCACGATCGACTGGAATTCTTCCGCATCGATCTCGCCGCGTTGCGAATGGCTCCAGCAAACCTGTGCTTCCAGCCCGACAACCTTGTGGGTCTCGACCGACAGAATCGGCTGATACTGCATGAACAGCTGGCCTTCACGCACCGCTTCGAGCAGGTCACCCTCAAGCCGGCGGCGGAAGATCGCTTCATTGGCGAGGTCGCCCGAATAGAAGCGGAATTGCCCGCGGCCGCCGTTTTTGGCGGCGTAAAGCGCAAGATCGGCAGAACGATTGATCTCTTCACGGGTCACCCCGTCATGCGGAGCAACCGCGACGCCAATGGAGGCACCGATGACACAGCGCCCTTCGTCGAGCGAATATGGCTGCGTGAGCATGGCAATGATCTTCGAGGCGATTTCGCCCAGCTCGCCGCGGTCATCCATGTCGGGCAGCATGATCTGAAACTCGTCACCGCCCAACCGGCCGATCTCGCAATCCCTGTCGACCGCTCTTTTGAGCCGGCTTGCGACCTGCCTCAGCAATTCGTCGCCCGCCGCATGGCCCAAAGTGTCATTGACCTGCTTGAAGCGGTCGAGGTCCATCATCATGATGGCACAATTGCGCTTGGCAGCGCGAAACGCGGTAAGTGTCGTCTCGATCGAATGCGACATGCGGTGGCGATTCGACAGGCCGGTTAGCGAATCGAAGCGGGCCAGACGTGCGGTTTCTTCCTCACGGTGGTATTCTTCTGTAATATCAGCGCCGGTGCCCCGGAAGCCGAGGAAAACACCCGAATCGGAACTTGCCGGACGTCCCGACAACCGGATGACGACCTCACGATTGCCATCGGACGGCGCGACCGCAAAGCCGGAGAAGGGCTTGCGTGCACCCATCTTGAGCGACAGCGACTGGGTACGCCCGTCGCCATCCTTGGATTCGAATACCGATACAAGCGGTTGGCCGATAAATTCCTCAAGCGGCAATCCGATCCGTTCGGCAATTGCCTCGCTGACGTAGGTCAGGTTTCCTGCTGCATCGGTCGACCAGAACCAGCCGAGGCCGGAACGTTCGAGTTCGACCAGCATGGTGAGCTTCTCGGTATCGCCGAGCGCAATCGAGCCAGTATGGCCCGACGCAATGGAGGGAGCATCCTTGCCGCCAAGACCCATCGCGGCGAGAACACCGTTTTTCCTAATCGACAGGAGACCCTTCAAGGCCACGCAGCCGCTCTCCTTTCATCACTGCAAACTGGCCGGATTGGCCACCTACGAAGCTGTAAAGCCGGTTGGTTATTTTTGTCCTAATGGGCTGAACCGATAGGTCGCTTGCAGCCTTCAGGCAGCCACATCGCGATAAGTGATATCGGCCTCGATAAACGCCTTCGGGCCAGCGCCGCCTTTAGACAGTCCGGTCATGGCGGAATAGGCATCGTGCGGCAGCGCTGCGAGCGGGCGACCCGCAGCTTCAATCTGGTACGGCGAGACACGGTGCCTTGTGCACAGCCCGTCTGCCCCGTCGCGGATCAGCGGGGTTTCGAACTCCAGCCCCTGGCTGTACCCTTCAGAGCGAGTCACGGTAGCGACAGCGAGCTGCCCGCCGCCAAGGTCAAGCACCACTTGCGTGCCTGTGGGAACATCGAGCAACCCGTCGATCAGCGCACCGGTCTTGGAAAGATTGCGCAACACCACATGGTAACGATAGTCATCGTGGATAAGACCGATGCGGCGGAATTCGGTGCGGCGCTCGGAACGGTATTTCTCCGGGCCGCGCGGTTCGTAAACCAGCTCACCGGTTTGGAGCCGTTCGATCAGCTCTTCCTGGCCTAAAGAAAGTGAGAAGATACGGCCCTGGAGGTGCGTGGCCCGGCGCTGCTTTACCAGTTGCAACTCATCCTTGGTCTCGATCCCTTCGGCAACGGTTTCCATGTCGAGTGCTTCAGCCAGGCTGACAATCGCCGCGATGATGGCGGAATTGTTGTTACCCTTTTCGGGCGAACCGCGCACAAAGCTCTGATCAATCTTGATCTTGTCGAAAGGCGCCTTGCGCAGATAGCTGAGCGAGCTGTAACCGGTTCCGAAATCGTCCAGCGCCAGGCGCACACCTACTGCCTTCAAGCGCTTGAAAATACGCTGGACTTCTTCGGGATCGCCCATGAACACACTCTCGGTGATTTCCAGTTCGACCCGTTCTGGCGCAATCCCTGTTTGCTTGATTACGCGCTTGACTGTCTCGGGAAAATCGGCCCGGGCAAACTGGATCGCGGAGACATTGATCGCCACCCGCAGTTCAACCGGCCATTCAACCGCCTGGCGGCAGGATTCCCGCAGCACCCACTCGCCCAGTTCCTTGATCAACCCACTATCTTCGGCAACCGGGATGAACGCCGCGGGAGAGATCCGCCCGCGTTCAGGATGCGGCCATCGCACCAGGGCCTCAAGGCACGCCACCTTGTGCGTCCTGGCATCAACAATCGGCTGGTATTCCATCCGTAATTCGCTGCGCATGATCGCATCGCGCAAATCTTCCTCGATTTGCCGACGCAGCCTGGCACCGTCCTTGAGCTCACTGGAAAAGAAGCGATATTGCGCCCTGCCCCCACCCTTGGCGGCATAAAGCGCGAGGTCCGCTGCCTTGACCAGTTCTTCGGTATCGATCCCGTCATAAGGCGCCACCGCGATCCCCACCGAGGTGCCGATAATCGCACGCGAGCCGTTGAGCGAATAGGGCTGCGACACCATCTGGATGATGCGCTGCGCGAGTTCGCCCAGCTCGCCCCGGTCGTCCAAATCGGGCAGGATGATCTGGAATTCGTCACCGCCCAGCCGGCCGATTTCGACATCATCGTCGAACAACCGGCCAAGCCGTGCCGCAACCTGTTTCAGCAAATCGTCGCCCGCCGGATGGCCCAAGGTGTCATTAACCTGCTTGAAGCGATCAAGATCGAGCATGATCAGTGCACAGGAACGCTTGGAATTGCGATAGGCGGTCAGTATCTTGTCGAGCCGCTTATGCATGCGGTGGCGGTTGGCCAGGCCGGTCAGCGGATCATATTGCGCAAGCCGCGCTGCATCACGCTGGTTTTCGCGCACGGCAGAAATGTCCTTGGCGCTGCCGCGGTAACCAGTGAATTCGCCATTCTTGTCAAAATGTGGCTTGCCGGCGATTTCCCACCACGGCTTTCGCTCACTGGCGATCACCTTGACCGGAAGCTGGGAGATCGAATTGCGCGCGCCCAGCAAGAATGCGAATGGGCGTTCCGTACTTTCGGCTTCGCGATCCTGTTCCGACACGAACAGGTCGCTCAGTAGCGTCCCGATAAGCTCACCTGGCTCGCGGCCCAGCCGCGCCATGGCATTCGCCGAAAGATAAATCAGCCGCCCCTGCGCATCGCTGGCCCAGAACCAGCCGAGCCCCGCCTGTTCGAAACTGTCGAGCAGCTCGATCCTGCGCTTGACATCATCTTCGGCAATCGGGGCAAGATTGCCTTGCTTTGCGCGCAAATTAGGTCCGCTTTTGCGCGCGGCGTCAATCCGTGTAAGCAATCCCTTCATCGAGGTGGCCCCATAAATTCAACGTGTGCGATCCAAAGTCGCACGAAGTTGAAATACGGGAAAATACTTACCGAACAAATAACCACCACTTGCCAGCAATAGCGCTTGCTTCGCTGCCGTTGCCCTGGCCGGGCAACCAGTCCATCTGGCCGTTCGCTCAGACTGCTTGCCAAGCGGGTCCAACAGCGGCATCCTTGTATCAAATCAGTCATCTGCCGGACCAAGAGGGGCATCCATGGCCAAAGGCACCAAGCTAGAAAACGAAGCGGCGCAGCACACTTCCGCACTCGGGCCGCTGATCGGCGTTGCGCGCGAGGATTTTGTGGGCGCGGTTGCCCTGCTGCTGCGCGAAAGCGCATCTGATCCCAGGCGGCTAATGAAGCACGCCCAGTCGATGGGCGAGGACATGGTCAAGATCATGACCGGCAAATCTGAATTGAAGCCCGATCCGAAGGATAAGCGCTTCATGGATCCGGCGTGGCAATACAATCCCTTCTTCCGCGCCGGCGCGCAATATTACCTCGCCGTCCAGAAGGGCATGCACAACTGGCTGCAGGAACTGGAGCTTGACGATCTTGAGCGCGACCGCGCCAATTTCATCTCCAACATCATCATCGACAGCCTGGCCCCCACCAACACGCTGGCAGGAAATCCAACCGCGCAGAAGCGCGTGATCGACAGTGGCGGCTTGTCGCTGATCAAGGGACTGCAGAACGCCTACAAGGACATCACCGAGAACAAGGGAATGGTCAGCCAGGTCGACAAGCGGCCGTTCAAGCTGGGCGAGAATATCGCGACGTCAAAAGGCTCCATCGTGCTGCGCACCGAGATGATGGAACTGATCCATTACGCGCCGACAACCGACCAGGTCTACGAAGTACCGCAGCTCACCATCCCGCCGCAGATCAACAAGATGTACATCAACGATCTCAGCCCCGAGAAATCGGTGGTGAAATACCAGCTCGACAACGGCATCCAGGCCTTCGTCATCTCGTGGCGCAACCCGTCGAAGGAACAGGGCGTGTGGGGGATGGACGAATACATCGCCTCCTGCCTCGAAGCGATGGAAGCGGTCAGCAATATTACCGGCTCGAAGAAGGTCAATGTCTCGGCCGGGTGCTCGGGCGGGCAGACCGCCAGCGTGATGGCCTCGCGCCTAGCTGCCGAGAAGAGTGACCTGCTAGGCACGCTCACGCTGATGGTGTGCGTGCTCCACCCCAAGCAGCTCGATATCGAAGCCGGCTCGCTCATCTCCGAGAACGGGATGAAGCTGGCCCGCAAGCGCGCCGAAAAGGCCGGGATCATCAAGGCGGACGATCTCGCGCGCGGCTTTGCCTGGCTCAGGCCCAATGATCTGATCTGGAATTACGTGATAAACAATTACCTGCTCGGCGCCGATCCACCCGCGTTCGACGTGCTGTTCTGGAACGCAGACGCCACCAATCTTTCCGCCAGCCTGATGGGGGATTTCCTGACGCTGTTCGAAACGCTTGCCTTCACCAAGCAGGGCGAGGTTGAAATGGCAGGGCACAAGATCGACCTGAGCAAGGTGACTTCCGACCTGTTCATCCTGGGCGGCGTGACCGACCATATCACTCCATGGAAGGCAACCTATCGCTCGACCCAGCTGTTCGGGTCGAAGGACATCACTTATGTCCTGTCGCAATCGGGCCATATGCAGGCGATCCTCAACCCGCCGGGAAACCCGAAGGCGAAATATTATCTCCAGAAGAAGAAGGGCAAACTGCCTGCAACGGCGGAGAAATGGCTCGAAGGCACCGAGGAAGTAGCCGGCAGCTGGTGGCCATTCTGGATGGAATGGGTGCAGAAACGCTCCGGCAAGAAGAAGGCGGCACCAACGGAACTGGGGAATGATGACTACCGGCCACTGGACCCGGCCCCCGGTCTCTACGTAGTGGAAGAAAGATAGTGAGACCCCGTACAAGGGGCCGCAGGACAGGACAACGCGGTTGACCGATAAACGCGAGGAGGTGCTTGACGAAGCCCTCGATGAAGCCCTCGACGAAGCTATGCGCGATGCGCGCATCAGCATGGAAACCGTCGGCGGGCGCAAGCTGCGGGTGGCCACGTGGCGGCTTGACCAGCCCAGCGACCATCTGCCGATCCTGTTTTTCAACGGCATCGGTGCGAATATCGAAGCGGTGGCCCCGCTGGCCGAGGCATTGACCGATCGCGGGTTCATCATGTTCGACATGCCCGGCATCGGCGGGTCACCCCAACCGGTGGTGCCCTACAATGCCTGGACCATGGCGTGGACGACCACGCAATTGCTCGACAAATTGGGTGTCGGCCAGGTCGATGTGATGGGTGTCAGCTGGGGCGGCGCGATGGCGCAGCATTTCGCGATCCAGCATCCCGGTCGCACCCACCGGCTGATCCTGGCAGCCACCAGCGCGGGCATGCTGATGATCCCGGGCAATGTCTCTTCGCTCAGCAAGATGGCCGATCCGCGGCGCTATATCGATGCCGCCTTCATGGAAGAGCACTTCCAGACGCTGTATGGCGGCGCGCTGGGCAAGGCGCTCAACAAGATGGAGCATATCCACCGGCTCAAGCCGCCCTCGCCGCGTGGCTATTTCTACCAATTGCTCGCCATGCTTGGCTGGACCAGTGCGCCCGCTCTGCCCTTCATGCGCAAGAAAACGCTGATCATGATGGGCGATGAAGATCACATTGTGCCGCTGACCAATGGCTGGCTGCTGGAAAAGCTGATTCCCAATGGCGAATTGCTGGTGCTGCGAGGCGGCGGCCACTTGTTCCTGCTCAGCCACAGCGATGAGTGTATTGCGGCGATCCATCGCTTCCTGGATGAACCGGATGCGGAACCGGAGGCGGAAGCGGCCTGAGCCAAGGCTGGCCGCGCAAGGCGGGAGAGAGATTCCATGCGGCATATCGCAGTGATCGGATCCGGACCGGCGGGTTATTATACCGCCGAGGCAGCGCAAAAGCGCTGGGGAGACGATGCGCGGATCGATGTGTTCGACATGCTGCCCGTGCCATATGGCCTGATCCGCACCGGGGTCGCGCCCGATCACCAGTCAATCAAGGGCGTCTCGCGCCGCTATGAAAAGGTCGCGCTGAGCGAGAATGTCAGCTTTGTCGGCAATGTGAAGGTCGGCCAGCACGTAACTATTCCAGAACTGCAGCAATTCTACGACGCGATCGTGATTGCTACCGGCGCACCGCATGACCGCAAACTGGGCATCGCGGGCGAGGAACTGGGCAATATCTTCGGCAGCGCCGCATTTGTCGGCTGGTACAACGGCCATCCCGATTTCGCCGCGCTCGATCCCGATCTTTCGGGCAAGCACGCCGTAGTGATCGGCATGGGCAATGTCGCGCTTGATGTTGCGCGCATCCTGGCCAAGACCGAGGAAGAATTCGGCGGCGCAGACATAGTTGCCCATGCGCTCGACCGGCTGCGGAAAAGCAAGTTGCAGAAAATTACCATCCTGGGCCGGCGCGGGCCGCACCAGATCATGATGACGCCCAAGGAACTGGGCGAACTTGCCGCGCTCGATCGCGCCAGCCCGCGGGTCGACAGGGCCGATCTGCCCGATGAAGCCGAAGATGCGCTGCTTGAGCCGGGCCTGCGCAAATCGGTTACGCATTTGCGCAGCTTTGCCGCGATCCCCGAGGCGATCCATGCCGAAAAGCCGATCGAGATCGAGATCGATTTCTTCGCCAGCCCGGTCGCCTTCAAGGGCCATGACGGTCGCGTCACTCATATCAATGTGGAACGCACCACAGTCGAGGCCGGCCGGGCAAGCGGCACGGGCGAATTCTATGATGTGCCCGCCGATCTGGTGGTGAGCTGCATCGGTTATCACTCCGCGCACATCCCCGACGTGCCGTTTGACGAGCGCGCGGGCCGCTTTGCCAATGACGAGGGCCGCATACTTCCCGGCATATATTGCGTGGGCTGGGCGCGCCGGGGGCCATCGGGCACAATCGGCACCAATCGGCCCGATGGTTACGGCGTGGTCGACAAGATCGAGGAGGATACGGCCAGCGGTGCGCTGGGCCGCGCAGACAAGCGCGGGCGCGCGGGGTTTGACGAACTGGCGAGCGCGCGCGGGCTCGACATCGTGACCTTCCGCGACTGGAAGAAGATCGAGGAAGCCGAAGAGGCCGCCGCCCGCGCGGGCGCCCCGCGCGAGAAATTCGTCGACATTGCAGCGATGATCCGCGCCGCCAATTAGGGTCCTGACCCTAAGTGGCAGGCAACCACGCCTTAAGCGCTGCGTTCACTTCGTCGGGGATATCCTGCTGCACCCAGTGCGAGGCATCAGGAAAGCGGCGCAGGGTGAGCTCGGGCACATATTGCTCCATCCCATCGAGCACATGGATGTCGATCGCCACATCCTGCTCGCCCCAGATCACCAGCGTGGGCACATGCACCATGCCGTCACCGATTTGCAGGGCATCTCGCGTCTGGAACAGAGCGCGGTAATAATTGAGCATGGCGGTCAGAGCGCCAGGCCGGGCCGCCGCGGCGCGATAGGGTTCTGCCTCTTCGCGGGTGAAGCGATCCTTGTTGACGGCGGAATCGCGAAAGATCCGGGCAATCGGGGCGGCATTGTCCCGGCCCAGCATGCGTTCGGGCAATTCGGGTATCTGGAAGAAGAACATGTACCAGCTTTTGCGCAACTGGCGCCATTTCTTCAGCTCGCGCCGCGCGCACATCGGATGCGGCACGTTCATGATCACCAGCCGCGAGAGCGGGCGCAGTTGCCTGATCGCGAAGTACCAGGCGATGATCGCTCCCCAGTCATGCGCCAGCAGCGTCACGTCTTTGGCCCCGCTGGCATCGATCAGCGCAGCAACATCGGCGGCCAGCGTCTCGAGCCGATAATCCTGCATGCGGGGCGGCCGCGTAGTGCCACCATAGCCGCGCATGTTGGGAGCCCATACGCGGTAGCCCAGCTGCGCCAGCAGCGGCATCTGGTGGCGCCAGCTGTAATGCAGTTCCGGGAAGCCGTGCAGGCACAACGCCAGCCTGTCGCCCTGCCCGGCCTCCGCGACTTCGAATTTCAGCCCGTTGGCTTCGATCCAGTTGATCGAAATCCCGCTCCCGGGCGCAGGGGCCCAGCTCGCCTGTCTATCCATTCTGTGAACTTAGCATCGCACAATCGATTGTGCTATGTCGGTTGCAAATAGAAATGGGAGAGCTCCAATGGCGATGTTTGATCTTGTTATCCGCGGCGGTACTATCGTCGATGGCACCGGAGCGGAGCGCTTCACCGGCGATGTCGCGATCAAGGGTGGATTGATCGCGCAAGTCGGTCAGGTGACCGGGGATGCCGAGGAAGAAATCGATGCCAGCGGCCTGATCGTGACCCCCGGTTTTGTCGACATCCACACCCATTATGACGGCCAGGCGACCTGGGACCAGGAGATGGCCCCTTCAAGCTGGCACGGCGTTACTACCGTGGTTATGGGCAATTGCGGGGTCGGCTTCGCCCCTGCCAAGCCTGACAAGCATGATTGGCTGATCCAGTTGATGGAGGGGGTAGAGGATATTCCCGGCACTGCCCTTGCCGAAGGGATCACATGGGAATGGGAAACCTTCCCCGAATATCTCGACGCGTTGGAAAAGCTCCCGCGCGCGGTCGATGTGGGCACCCATGTGCCGCATGGCGCGGTGCGCGCCTATGTACTGGGTGCGCGCGAACAGCCTGGTGCCGTGCCCACCGAACAGGACATCGCACAGATGGCGAAGATCGTGGAGGACGGGGTGCGCGCCGGTGCACTTGGCTTTTCCACCAGCCGCACCGTGCTGCACAAGGACGTTAACGGCGTGCTGGTGCCCGGTACCACAGCCACTGCCGAAGAACTGGTGGAGCTGGGGCGCGCTATGGGCCGTGCGGGCCATGGCGTGTTCGAAATGGCGAGCGATTTGCGCCGCGAATGGAACGAGTTCGAGTGGATGGGCGATTTGAGCCGCGAAACCGGCCTGCCCGTCACCTTCGCCGCACTGCAATCGATCGCCAAGGAACAGCCGCTGGATGAACAGATCGCCAATATGCGCGCGCAAAATGACAATGGCGCCAATATCGTTGCCCAGATCGCCTTGCGCGGCAACGGCATCATAATGGCGTGGCAGGGCACTGTGCACCCCTTTGTGCTCCGCCCGAGCTGGCAGGCGATCAAGGAACTGCCTTGGGCGGAACAGAAGGCGAAGCTGCTCGATCCCGCCTTCAAGGCCAGGCTGCTGGCCGAACCCAACGATTATTCGGAGGTAGCAGAGGACACCAGGGAAGTGGTCTTCGCACTGACCAATGGCTGGGGCCTGATGTTCGAGATGGACGAGGATTTCGATTACGAACCGCCGCAGGATGCCACAGTGCAGGCGCGCGGCACCGCCGCCGGGATCGATCCGCAGGAATATGCCTATGACATGCTATGCCGGGATGGCGGCAAGGGCTTCATCTACTTCCCGATCCTCAACTATGCCGATGGCGATCTCGAGTTTCTCCTGCCGTTGCAGCATAGCGATGATACGGTGAATTCGCTTTCCGATGGCGGGGCGCATTGCGGCACCATCTGCGATGCGGCCAGCCCCACCTTCATGCTCGAGCACTGGGTGCGCGATCGCAAGCGAGGCGCGCGCATCAGCCTGGAAAACGCGATCAAGCGGCAGTGCCGGGACACCGCGCGGCTTTACGGACTGGAGGATCGGGGCATCCTGGCCCCCGGCTATCTGGCAGATCTGAACATCATCGACATGGAGCGGCTCAAGCTGGGCAAGCCGTGGCTGGCGTTTGACTTGCCCGCAGGCGGCAAGCGGCTGTTGCAAAAGGCCGAAGGCTATGTCGCCACGATCAAGAACGGCACCGTTACTTTCCGTGACGGCAAATGGACCGGCGCAGCGCCCGGCGGGCTGATCCGCGGGCCGCAGAGGACGGAACTGGCCGAGGCGGCGGAATAATGAAAGCCATCCGCACGGGCAGCGCACCCTCCACCCTGGAAGCGCTCGAACTGGTCGAGATCGAAGATGCCCTCGCCCCCGGCCCCGGCGAAATCACCGTTCGCATCCGGGCCAGCTCGCTCAACTATCACGACTATGCCGTGGTGATGGGCATGATCCCTGCCGCGCAGGGCCGTATCCCGATGTCGGACGGCGCGGGTGAAGTGACCGCAGTGGGCGAAGGTGTGAGCGAATTTGCCGTGGGCGACGCGGTGGTCAGCACCTTCTTTCCCAACTGGATAGACGGCGCGCCGCCGCAGACCGCCTTTACCCGCGTGCCGGGCGACGGGATCGATGGCTATGCGCGCCAGGCGATCACTGCCCCCACCCACTGGTTCACCCGCGTGCCGCAAGGCTACAACCATGCCGAGGCCGCTACGCTCACCTGCGCCGGGCTGACGGCATGGCGAGCGCTGTTCGTCGACAATACGATCAAGCCGGGCGATACCGTGCTGGTGCAGGGCAGCGGCGGTGTGTCGATCTTCGCGCTGCAATTCGCCAAGGCGGCCGGGGCGAATGTGATCGCGACCAGCTCATCGGGCGAGAAGCTCGAACGGTTGCAGGCGCTTGGGGCGGATCACCGGATCAATTACAAGGAAGTCCAGGCCTGGGGCGCCAAGGCGCTAGAGATCACTGGCGGGCGCGGCGTGGATTGCGTGGTAGAGATCGGCGGTGCGGGCACGCTCGACCAGTCGATGGTGGCAACGCGCGTCGGTGGCCATGTCGCGCTGATCGGCGTGCTGACAGGCTTTGCAGGGCCGGTGCAGACCGCGCTGCTGATGGCGAAGAACCTGCGCGTGCAGGGGCTCACCGTGGGCAGCCGGGCGCAGCAGCTTGCCATGATCGCGGGGATCGAGGCCAACGGCATCAAGCCGGTGATCTCGGACCATTTCCCGCTCGAAGATCTGGCCGATGCTTTCCGCCATCAGGCGGCGAATAAGCACTTCGGCAAGATCGCCGTCGATATCTGAGCGCCTGGGTCAGGGCTCGATCACGATTCCTTTGGCCGGATCAACCGTGCCGCCGACCATTGCGAGATAGGTCTGGCGCGCAGCCTCCAGTCCCTGATGGCGCTCGATCTCGACCGAGCCTTCCACGGCTTGCAGGAAGCTGTGCCAGGCCGCTGCCATGCTCTTGCCCGCTTCCTGGGGCCCCAGTTCCTTGAACAGCGCCACTGCATGATCGGGCGCGAAAAACAGCGTGGGTGTTGGCCCGGGCAGCCCCGAAGCCGAGCCCACCGGCCCGCGGCGCTCGTCAATATGCGTCACGCCGACAAGGCAGGAATATTTGAGGCTTTCGCCGAAATGCTGGTGGATTTGCGCCAGCAACACGCCATTTCCGGCAAAGTCGACCGAAACGCTTGGCAACTGCTCAAGCGAACCGACATCGCCATAGGCGACCACCTCGTCATAGAGCCCGGTGCCCTTGACGAATTCGACATTGCCCGCCGAGGTCAAGCCGACACGCCTGATGCCCGGCGAGTTCTGTTTCGCCACGCTGGCGAGGCCTAGCGCGGTCTTTGACGAAGCGCTGGTGAGGATCACCGCCTCGGCCCCGAACCAGTCATTGGCGCGCATGAAATATTCGATCAGGAAGCCGGTCTTGAACAGTGGGCCGAAGATCATCCGCTCGGCTTCGTGCGCAGGATCGTGCTCGGGGTCTGCCGCGAGCCGCGCATACTGGTTGTAGATCGGGCTCATCGGCTGGCGATAATGGGTCATGTCGGTGAAGCCGCTGGCCGAGACCTTGCCCGGGATCACATCGAGATGCGTCGCCATCGGCAGATAACCGTAGACCCGTTCGCCCACCGCGATATCGGGGCACTTGCTTTCGATCACCTTCGCATGGCCCCACATCGGCACAATGCCCCAGCCTTCGGGGGCTGGAAAGAAATTCCAGTAGCCGACCTGCTCGCCCACCACTGCATAGGTGACGTTGTTGGAAGTGACCGAGAAGCTCTCGATCTCCAACCGCACCGCGCCATCGGCCAGCTCACCCTGCCCGATTTCGGCCAGGCTGGCATTGCTCAGATCGTCGCGGCGGACATGGACTTGTTGTGCGGTCATCGGCTGGTCTCCTGTTTGGGCCTGCCTAGCCTAGTCCGGTTCGCTTTCCCAGCGGGTTGCGCGGATGCTGCCCCGCTGCTCTGTCACTGCCATCCAGGCCGACAGATAGGGGCATTGGGCAATCCCTGCCCTGCCCTGAGGGGTCAGCTGCACGCCGCGCAGCATCGGATAGAGGAACACGTCCGCCAGATCGAATGCGCCTGCGCTCCAGGCGCCGTCATGGGCGATCTCCGCGTCGCAGAATGCCAGCGCGCGCGAGATATTGGGCAAACTGCGCGCGATCTTCTGTTCGTCAAGCGGCAGCCCGGCATAGCGATGCATGATCCACGGCATCAGCAGGCCATGTTCGAACAAGGGGAAGAGGTAATTGTTGGCGATCGCAATCCAGCGGTCCATCACCGCGCGCGCGGCGGGATCGCGCGGCTGCAGCGCGCCGCCATTATGCGCATTGTCGATATATTGCGCGATGCTCACGCTCTCATAGAGCTCGAGCCCGTCCACCTCGACCACCGGCACCTTGCCGAAAGGGTGCCGGTTCGCTGGCGAATTGGCGGCTGTGGCGATGGTCTCGTGGCTCAGGCCCGCCTCTTCGGCGGTGATCTCGATAATCCGCGTATAGGTCGAAATGACCGTGCCGAAGATGCGGACTTCGGCCGCCACCCCGGACTAAACCCGCATTGGCATCAATACATAGAGCGCCGGGCTCTTCTCGTCCTTGCGGATCAGCGTCGGCGCACCAGCATCGGCCAGGTGAAGCTCCACCGTGTCGCTGTCGATCTGGCTCAATATATCCTTGAGGTAATTGGCGTTGAACCCGATCTCGAGGTCGCCCGAATTGTAATCCGCCGCCAGCTCTTCTGCGGCGGTGCCATTGTCGGGCGAAGTGACCGAAAGTGTGACCTTGTCGTTCTCAAGGCTCATCTTGACTGCGCGGGTCTTTTCCGTGGCGATGGTGGCCACGCGGTCAACACCCTCGTAGAAACTCTTGGGATCGAGCTTGAGCAGCTTGTCATTCCCGGTCGGGATAACGCGGCTGTAATCGGGGAAAGTCCCGTCGATCAGCTTGCTGGTCAGCACCACGCCGCCCTCACCGCCCAGGGTGAAGCGGATCTTGCTGGCCGAAAGGTCGATCTGGACATTGCCGTCCATCGATTCTTCCAGCAGCTTGCGCAGCTCGGCCACGGCTTTGCGCGGCACGATCACGTCAGGCATGCCCTCTGCGCCATCGGGGCGAGGCAGGGTAAAGCGCGCGAGCCGGTGGCCGTCAGTGGCGGCAGCCTTCAGCACCGGCGTGTCGTCATCGGTCACATGCAGGAAGATGCCATTGAGGTAATAGCGGGTTTCCTCGGTCGAGATCGCGAAACGGGTGCGGTCGATCAGCTCAGCAAGCTGCTTGGCGGGGATTTCGAAACTGGTTGGCAGTTCGCCCTCGACAATCACAGGGAAATCGTCACGCGGCAAAGTGGGCAGCTTGAAGCGGCTGCGCCCGGCCTTGACATCCATCCGGTTGTCCGAGGTTTCGAAGCTGACCTGGCTGCCTTCAGGCAGCTTGCGCGCAATGTCGAACAGCAGGTGCGCGGAAACGGTGATCGCGCCCGGCGCCTCGACCGAGGCTGCGGCCATGTTCTCGACCACTTGCAGGTCAAGGTCGGTCGCCATTACCTTCAGCGTGCCGCCATCGCTGGCATCGAGCAAAACGTTGGACAGGATCGGGATGGTGTTGCGCCGCTCCACCACCGACTGAACGTGTGACAGGCAGCGCAGCAGCGTCGCGCGTTCGATTGTGGCCTTCATAGGTCCTTCTCAACCCCTTGATGCGCGCCCTAGGCCGGAATCGCCCCACAGCGCCGGAAAATCTGCTTTGACCTTAGCGCAAGCGGCAAATGCGGCAAGTTCGCGGCTTTCGCTTGCCCGATTCCTTGGGGAAAAGACGCAAATTTCTTGCGAAAATTCCGCAAACCCTAGCTCAGCATCGCCATGCCGCCGTTCACATGCAGCGTTTGGCCCGTGATATAGCCTGCCTCGCGGCTCGCAAGGAAGGCCACTGCAGCGCCAATATCCTCGCCCTCGCCCATGCGGCCCATCGGGATACGGGCGTTAAGCGCCTCCTTCTGCGCATCGGGCAACTGAGCGGTCATGGCGGTGCGGATGAAGCCAGGCGCCACGCAATTGGCGGTGATCCCGCGGCTCGCCACTTCCTGCGCGAAGCTCTTGGTCATGCCCACGATGCCCGCCTTGGCCGCGGCATAGTTCATCTGGCCCGGATTGCCGGTCGCGCCCACCACGCTGGTGATCGAGATGATGCGGCCAAAGCGGTTCTTCATCATCGGGCGGGCAGCGGCGCGCATCAGCCGGAAGGTCGATTCAAGGTTGATGCGGATCACATCATCCCATTCCTCATCCTTCATCCGCAGCGCGAGGTTGTCACGCGTGATGCCGGCATTGTTGACCAGAATATCGATGCTGCCGAGCGTATCGACCGTGGCCGGAATCAACTCTTCGACCTGCACGGTGTCGGACAAATTGCAGGTGATTTCAACATGATCGCCATTGTCGTGCTCGTATTCATCGTTGAGCTGTTCGCGGAAGGCACGCAGCTTGCTTGCGTTCGAACCCGAAATTGCGAGGCGGGCGCCCTGGCGGGCCAGGGCACAGCAGATCGCCGAGCCGATGCCGCCACTGGCACCCGTAACCAACGCATTCTTTCCCTTGAGTGAAAACATCAGCCGAGCTCCTTCGCGAAATTCTCGATATCTTCCATCGTCACAAGGCTGGCGGTTGCCGCCTCCCTGTCGATCCGGCCAACCATCGGGCCGAGCACCTTGCCGCCCAGTTCGACGAACTGTTCGATGCCGCTCGCGCGCATCGCCAACACGCTTTCGCGCCAGCGCACGCGGCCCGTAACCTGCTCTACCAGCAGGCGCTGCTCCTCGGCCGGGTCGGTAATCTTCGCCGCCGTGACATTGGCATAGACGGGCAGGCTGAACGGCCCCGGCGGCGTCGCTTCGAGCGCTTCGGCCATCCGGTCCGCCGCAGGCTGCATCAGCGAGCAGTGGAACGGCGCCGAAACCGGAAGCAGGATACCACGCTTGATGCCGTGATCCTTGGTCAGTTCGATGGCGCGCTCGATGGCGCCCCTGTGACCGCTGATCACCACCTGAGTCGGATCGTTGTCATTGGCAACTTCGCACACTTCACCCTGCGCGGCAGCAGCGGCCAGCGCACTCGCCTTGTCAATATCGGCACCGAGCAGCGCCGCCATCGCGCCCTGGCCCACCGGTACCGCCGCCTGCATCGCCTGGCCGCGCAGCTTGAGCAGCCGCGCAGTGTCGGCCAGCGAAAATGCCCCGACCGCGCACAGTGCTGAATATTCGCCCAGAGAGTGGCCAGCGACGCAGGCGCCCTTTTCTGCCAGCGAAACGCCGAAGTCGCGCTCAAGCACCCGTAGCGTGGCGATGGCGTTGGCCATGATCGCAGGCTGGGCATTTTCGGTCAGCGTCAGCTGGTCTTCCGGCCCATCGCGCATGATCGCGGAAAGCTTCTGCGACAGCGCCTCGTCAACCTCTTCCAACACTTCGCGTGCGGCCGCGCTTGCCCCGGCCAGATCGGCTCCCATGCCGACCTTTTGGCTGCCTTGCCCTGGAAATATGAATGCCCGCATTGAATATCCTTGTTTTTATTGGCCTGGCCACCCGCTCCCTCCACCCTTCCACCCGGATGTTATCCCGGCAGACTCCGGGTGGAAGGGTGGAGGGAGCGGGTGGAAATGCTCTTCAAACTTACTCCGCGCGGTTAGCCAGCGGTAGGCGGACTCGCAAGGCCGAAGGGCACGATCCGGTTAAACGCTGTGTGTCCAATCTCTGCGCGCCCAAGATAGGGGATGCCCGCCCGCGCACACCAGAATTGCGCAATCTCCTCCGGCGACTGGCCGAATTCAACATGGTTTTCCGGCACGTCAGTCACTGCGCCAAGCCGCAGTCCGGCAATCCGCGGCAAGGCGTTGACAATGTGGAAAAAAAGCCGGTCAACCGAATAGAGGTGCTCGCTCACTTCCTCCACCATAACCACATGCCCGTCGAGCCTGGGCATCAGCGGGGTGCCGATGAGCATCGCCAGAGTGATGAGGTTGAAGGCAACCGCCGGGGTCTGCCCGTCAAGGCTTGGCTCAAGACCGCTGCCATCCCCCGAAAACCAGCGCAGCACCCGCCGCACTGCCTCTCTCCCGGTATCGCTACGCGCGCTGACCGGCATCGAACCATGCACCTGTTGTCCGATCCCGTGGCGATAGAATGCCGCCAGCAAATAGCCCATGTCGGAAAAACCGACATAAGTCTTGGACCGTGCAGCCGCGTTCATGCGCGCCACTGCCGCCTCGGCAATGCGGTTTGAGCCATAGCCGCCCTTGGCAAACCAAACGGCATCATAGGCCGGATCATTGGCGAGTTCGACCAGCGCCTCAAGCCGCTCGAGATCGCTGCCCGCAAAATGCCCCGCGCTTGTGAAGCACTGCTCGTGGAAGTGAATCGAATGCTGCGGGAACTCATCTGCCACCAGAAGCTCGGCAGCTTCGGCGTGTTCGCGCGTGATCGGCGTGGCAGGGGCGCAGACGGCAATTCTGGTCATGGCGCCACTCTGCCCGCTTGTCTTGCCCCGCACAACTCAATACCGGTCCGGGCATGGCCGAATTCCCCACCTATGACGAGCTGCTGGCGCGCCCCTTCTTCTTCTGCGGGATCGGCGGATCGGGCATGCTGCCGCTGGCGCAGATCCTGGCCGGGCGTGGTGCGAGCGTAAGCGGATCGGACCGCAGCCGCGACCAGGGCCGCACGCCGGAAAAATTCGCTGCGCTCGAACGCCAGGGCTTCGCCCTGTTCCCGCAAGACGGCAGTGGCATCACCTCGAAAGAGCAGATCCTCGTCGCTTCCGCCGCGATCGAAGATACGGTGCCCGAAATGGTGCGCGCAAAGGAACTTGGCTGCCTCAAGCTGACCCGCGCGGAGCTCAATTCGATCCTGTTCAATACCAGCGGCGCGGGGATCGCGATTGCCGGGACCAGCGGAAAATCGACCGTCACCGGTATGCTGGGGTGGATCATGCAGGTCGCCGGGCGCGACCCCACGATCATGAACGGCGCAGTGATGAAGAATTTCGTCACGCCCGATCGCCCCATCGCCAGCGCAGTTGTTGGCGGGCGCAGCATCTATGTCAGCGAAGTCGATGAAAGCGACGGTTCGATCGCGCTCTATCGCCCGGCGGTGGGTGTGCTGACCAATGTCAGCCTCGACCACAAGACTATGGACGAGCTGCGCATTCTGTTCACCGAATATCTCGCCCGCAGCCGGATCGCCGCAATCAATGCCGACGATGCCGAGGCGCTGGCACTGCTACCGCATGCGAAGGAGGTGGTCACCTTCGGGATCGAGCAGGAGAAGGCGCAGATCGGTGTGGTGCCCGGCAGCATTGCCGATGGGCCTGTGCGGCAGGCAGCGGTGGTGGTGGACCGGCACGATGGCAGCACCCATCCACTGGTGCTGCACATGCCGGGGCGGCACAATCTTTCCAACGCGCTAGCCGCGATTGCCGGGGCCGCCTGCGCCGGTGTGCCGGTGGGCATCGCAGTGGAGGCGCTGTCGAGCTTCGCCGGGCTGGCGCGCCGGTTCGACATTATCGGCACCAGTGCCAGCGGGATCACCGTGATCGACGATTTCGGGCACAATCCGGAGAAATGCGCCGCCACCCTGCGCACGCTCAAGGCGCATCCCGGGCGCGTGATCGCCTTCTTCCAGCCGCATGGCTATGGCCCGCTGCGCCAGATGGGCCGCGAACTGGCCGAAACCTTCGCGCGCGAGCTTGGGCCGGAAGACATCACCATCATGTGCGACCCGGTCTATTTCGGCGGCACGGTCGATCGCAGCGAGGGGACTGAACGGATCGTTGCCTTGATCGGGGAAGCGGGCGGAAAGGCCGAGCATATCCCTGCCCGCGAGGATTGCGGCGCGCGGATCGTGGAACTGGCGCAGCCGGGCGACCGGATCGTGGTGATGGGCGCGCGCGACGACACGCTTACCGAATTTGCGCGTTCGATCCTCTCCGCACTAGGCTAAATCGCAGCAGGACCTGCGCTCTCGCGGGCCACGGCACGCTGATATGCTTCGCGCGCGGTCAAGCTCTCGCGATAGGCCTTGAGGCTTTCAGGCACGCCTTCATCCAGCCCCACTCTTTGGGCCAGAATCAGCGCATAGCCGCAGCAGATATCGGCCACGGTAAAGCGATCGGCGCACAGATATTCGCGGCCCTTCAGCCGCTGTTCCAGCTTCACCAGCCGTTTCCAGAACCACTTGGCATAGGCTTCACCCGCCTCGGCCCAGCCCTTCTCCTTCTCGAAGACCGCGAACCGCATATAGACCGTCTGCGGGAAAGTGATCGTGGCGTCGGCGTGGTAGGTGAAATCGCAATAGGCGGCGTAGTCCGGCTCGCCCGGCGCCACGACCAGCGGCGATGGACCGTCCTTGCTGGCAAGGTAATGCGCAATGGCGCAGCTTTCGGTCATGCGCGCATCCCCGTCGACCAGCAGCGGCACAGTGCCCAGCGGGTTGAGTTCGAGATATTCGGGCGCAAGATAGCGCGGCGGGAATGGCAGCAGCCTGAGGTCAATATCGACTCCGGCTTCCTCGGCGGCCCAGTTGGCGCGAAGCCCACGCGATCCGGCGCAAGTGTAGAGAACTGGCTTTCTCATATTGCAGTCCTAATGCGCTTCACCGGCTCCTGCACCCACCATTTTGTGCAGGACCAGCGCGATGAATGCGCCCAGCACCAGCCCGAACAGCGCTGAAACACCCGCATAGCTGGCCCAGCCCAGCACGCCCGACAGCGCACCCGTGAACCCTTCCACCGCGTGCTGCACGCCGTGCGCCCAATCGGCGGGCGCGTTGAGGCCGATTTCTTCCAACCCATGCAGGACGATCCCGCCGCCGACCCACAGCATCGCGATCGTCCCGACCACCGAGAGCAGAGTCAACAATTTGGGCATGGCGTGGAGCAGAAACTTCCCGATCTTTTTCGCGAAGCCGTTCTCACGCTGAACCAGATGCAGGCCGACATCGTCCATCTTCACGATCAGCGCGACCGCGCCATAAACAAGCAGGGTGATGGCAATGCCAACCAGCGCCAGGGCCATGGCCCTGATCCAGAAACTGTCCGATATCGTCGCAATCTCGTTGAGTGAAATCGCCATGATCTCCGCCGACAGGATCAGATCGGTACGGATCGCCCCATTGATGCGATTCTTTTCGAACTCCGCCAAATCCTCGATCGGATCTTCCAGCGTCTCGCCGTGATGTCTGCCGCCAAGCTTCTCCATCACCTTTTCAGCGCCTTCATAACAAAGGTAGCCCCCGCCCAGCATCAGCAGGTAGATGATCGCCTGTGGCAGCAGCCAGCTCAGCAGCAGCGCGCCAGGCAGCAGGATCAGCAGCTTGTTCTTGAGGCTGCCCTTGGTGATGTTCCAGATAATCGGCAACTCGCGCGCAGGCGAAAGGCCTGTGACATAGCCCGGCGTCACCGCCGCATCGTCGATCACCACGCCTGCCGCCTTGGTGCCGGCCTTGCCTGCTGCCACGCTGACATCGTCAATCGATGCCGCCGCTGCCCGTGCGATGATCGATACGTCATCAAGCAGGGCCATCAAACCACCGGGCACCGCACACCTCCTGAAAGCTTCGCTGAAGCCGCACTGCCCGCAGCGCGCCGACTGCGCAAGGCTTGCATTCGCCGGCAAACCCGCTATGTGCGCGCATCCCTTGGGCCGGACTGCGGCTTGCGGGTGTTTGTGAAGAAAGCCGGAGGGGCGCCCGCGAACCGCGCGGAACGGCCAGCGATCGGCAGGAAGTGAAAGGAAGCGAGATGGCTCTCTATGAGCATATCTTTCTCGCGCGTCAGGACTTGAGCCAGGCTCAAGTCGATGCGCTGGCGGCTGCGGCGACCGAAATCGTCGAACAGAATGAAGGCAAGGTCACCAAAACCGAAACCTGGGGCCTCAAATCGCTCGCCTACAAGATCGAGCGCAATCGCAAGGCGCATTTCGTGATGCTCAACATTGACGCACCGGGTTCGGTCGTCGCCGAGCTTGAGCGTCAGACCCGTATCAACGAAGATGTGATCCGCTACATGACCGTCCGCGTGGACGAGCATGAAGAAGGCCCTTCGGTAATGATGCGCAAACAGGACCGCGAGCGCAAGCGCCGCACAGACCGTGAGGAGCGCGACTGATGGCCCGCCCGTTTTTCCGCCGCCGTAAATCCTGCCCCTTCGCTGCCAAGAACGCACCGAAGATCGATTTCAAGGACGTGCGCCTGCTGCAGGGCTTCATGTCCGAGCGTGGCAAGATCGTTCCGTCGCGCATCACCGCCGTTTCGGCCAAGAAGCAGCGCGAACTCGCCAAGGCGATCAAGCGCGCTCGCCACATCGGCCTGCTGCCCTACATCGTAAAGTAAGAGGAGAACGAACATGGATATCATCCTCCTCGAACGGATCGAGAAGCTGGGTTCTATCGGCGACGTTGTGACCGTGAAGGACGGTTTCGCCCGCAACTTCCTGCTCCCGCAGAAGAAGGCCCTGCGCGCCAACGAAGCCAACAAGAAGGTTTTCGAAGCGAACCGCGAGCGCCTGGAAAAGGAAAATGCCGAGAAGCGCGGCGAAGCCGAAAAGCTGGGTGCAAAGGTTGCCGGTGCCGAGATCGTGCTGATCCGCGCCTCTTCGAATGCCGGCCAGCTGTATGGTTCGGTAAACGTGCGCGACATCGTCGCCGGGCTCGAGGCACAGGGCCACAATGTTGACAAGAAGCAGGTCGTGATGGGCCACCCCATCAAGATGATCGGCATGCATGACGTCACCGTTGCGCTGCACCCGGAAGTGCATGTGACGGTGAAGGCCAATGTCGCCCGCTCGGACGACGAAGCCGAACTGCAGAGCAAGGGTATCGACGTTCTCGCGCAGATTTTCGAAGACGAACAGAAGGAAATCGAGGAACAGGCCGAAGCGAACCGCATCGCCCCGAACCTTGAGCCGGGCGAAATTCCGGCCGACATGCTCGAAGAAACGGTTGAGGAAGACGAAGCCTGATCCGGCGTTCTATCTTTCCGAACCAGCAAGGGGCGTGGCCGAGAGGCCGCGCCCTTTTTGTAACAGCCGCACTATCGCGCTGCAGGACTGTCATTGAAAATCAGAACAAGAGGAGTAATCCCGCCGTATGAACAATATCGAACATATCCTCCAGCAACTCAATGAACACTTTGACGCGGCGGTTGCCGCGCTGCGCGAGGATGTGATCGAATATGCGCGGTCAGGCGCTGTTCCGCCACAGCGCAAACGCGAAGACGGCAGCTATGCCTATCCCGAATTGCGGGTGCATTTTTCTGGCGATGGCGCGCCATCCGACCGCTCCCGTGCTTTTGGCCGGCTGGAGCAACAGGGCACCTATGCGACAACGATCACGCGCCCGACACTGTTTGCCGGATATCTTCAGGAACAGCTTTCGCTGATCGAGGCGGATTACGATGTGCGTTTTGAAGTCGCCCGTTCGCGCCAGGAAATCCCCTTTCCATATGTACTTGACGGCGAAGCAGGCGCGGCAATGGCCGGGATCGCACCGCAGGAACTGGCCAAGCACTTTCCCTCAACCGATCTGGCGCTGATCGGCGACGAACTGGCCGACGGGCACGAAGTGGCAGAGCCCGATTTTGCCATGCCGCTGTCGCTGTTTGACGGGCTGCGCACCGATTACTCGCTGGCCAGGCTCGCGCATTACACAGGAACCAGCACGGAAGATTTCCAGCACTTTATCCTGTTCACCAACTATCACCGCTATGTCGATGAATTCGTTGACTGGGCCGGCCAGCAAATCGGCAGCGAAGGCTACACCACACTGACTGGAGCCGGCGGACTCAATATTCATGAGCGTACGGACAGCGCGCGCGACCAATTGTCAGACACCGCTTGGCGCAAGCACCAGATGCCGGCCTATCACCTGATCCGTGAAGATAAACGCGGCATCACTTTGGTCAATATCGGGGTCGGTCCCTCCAACGCCAAGACGATCTGCGATCATCTCGCGGTGTTGCGCCCGCACAGCTGGCTGATGATCGGCCACTGCGGCGGCTTGCGCTCAAGCCAGAAGATCGGCGATTTCGTGCTCGCGCATGCCTATCTGCGTGACGACCATGTGCTCGACAGCGTGCTGCCGCCCGAAATCCCGATCCCGCCGATCGCCGAAGTGCAGCTTGCGCTCGCCGGCGCTGCTGAAGAAGTTTCGGGCGTTCAGGGCGCCAACCTCAAACAGCGCATGCGCACCGGAACCGTGGTCACCACCGATGACCGCAATTGGGAACTGCTCTATTCGCGCAGCGCCAAGCGCTTTTCGCAAAGCCGCGCGATCGCGATCGAGATGGAAAGCGCCACCATCGCCGCGCAGGGTTACCGTTTCCGCGTTCCTTATGGCACATTACTGTGCGTCAGCGACAAGCCGTTGCATGGCGAGATCAAGCTGCCGGGCCAGGCCAACAGCTTTTACGAAGAGGCCATCGCGGCGCATTTGCAAATGGGCATCAAGGCATGCGCGCGGCTGCGCAATGAAGGCGATCGGCTGCACAGCCGCAAGCTGCGCGCCTTCAATGAACCGCCGTTCAGGTGAGCGAGGGCCCAGGCCTTTCGCGCTCGATCGCGGGCCGGGTAGCCATCGTTACCGGCGCTGCGAGCGGCATGGGCCGCGCCACGGCAAAGCTTTTCGCCAACGAAGGCGCAAAGGTGGCGGTTACCGATCTTGACCTGGCAGCATGCGAAGCGGTGGCGCGCGAATGCGGGCTGAACGCGCGGCCCTATGCGCTTGACGTGTCCGATGGTGAAGCGATCAAGCGCGTGGTGGCGCAGGTGGCGGAAGATTTCGGCGCGATCGACATCCTCGTCAACAACGCTGGTATCTCAAGCTTTTGTGCGCTTGATGATGAGGCTTACGAGGATGTCTGGCACCGCGCGATTGCGGTTATGCTGACCGGGCAGCAGCGCATGGTGCGTGCCGCCCTGCCCTATCTGCGGCAGAGTGACGCCGCACGCATCGTCAACATCGCATCGACCGAGGGGCTGGGCGCAACGCCGGGCGACACGCCCTATGTCGCGGCAAAAACGGGGGTGATCGGCCTCACCCGCGGGCTTGCGGTCGACCTTGGCCCTGAAGGGATCACGGTCAATTGCATCTGCCCCGGCCCGATCCGCACCGCGATGACCGACAAGGTCCCCGATGAACACAAGGTAATCTTCGCCAAGCGCCGTACCGCGCTCAAACGCTACGGCGAACCTGAAGAGGTCGCGCATATCACGCTGTCGCTGGTACTACCCGCCGCAAGCTATATCACCGGCGCGGCGATCCCGGTCGATGGCGGGCTGATGGCCCGCAATGCGTGAGCGCACCGCGCCTATCGGCGCGCGCTAACCAAGGCGCAGCCGGGGGCGTGCCGGCCAAACTGGATCAGTTCCCGCCCGCCTCCCTCTTGAGCAATTCGCGCTTGATATCGGTGCCATAGGCATAGCCGCCCAGCGAACCGTCCGCCTGGATCACCCGGTGGCACGGAATCAACACTGCGATATTGTTGGCTCCGTTCGCGCCTCCCACGGCGCGGCTGGCCGTGGGCTTGCCGAGTGCGGCGGCGAGTTCGCCATAACTGCGCGTTTCGCCGGGCGGGATACGGCGCAGTTCCTGCCACACGCGCTGCTGGAATGCCGTGCCTTTGACGTCGAGCGGGATCCCGGCGCCGGTACCGGGCCGCTCGACCGCCTGCGTCACTGCAGCGAACAGCTCGCGGAATTCCTCGCTGCCATGCACCAGCCGGGCCTTGGGAAAACGGGCTTGCAGTTCCGCCTCGCCCTCGTTGAAGGCAAGGCAGCACACGCCTTTCTCTGTTGCGGCGACCAGCATCGGCGCAATCGTGGTCTTTACCACCGCCCAGTTAATCACCCTGCCCTCGCCGCCGTTCTTCCAGTCGCTTGGCGTCATGCCCATCTTGCCTTTCATCCCTTCGTAGAAGCGGCTCGGTGCCTCGAACCCAGCGTCGTAAATCGCATCGGTCACGCGCTCTGCATTTCCCAGCTTGTCGCGGGCGCGCTCTTCGCGCAGCGCGCGAGCATAAGCGGCCGGAGAAAGCCCGGTTGCGCGCTTGAACACCCGTTGGAAATGGGTTGGTGAATAGCCGGTGATGGTAGCCAGCTCCTCCAGCGAAGCCGTTTCGCCTGCCTTGACCGCATCGATTGCCGCCAGAACCGCTGCTTCGTCGCGCGCCACATCATCGGGCAGGCAACGCTTGCAGGCGCGCAGCCCGGCAGCGCGAGCTTCGGATCCGGTCGCAAAGAAACGCACATTGCCACGCGCCGGGTGCCGCGCCGCGCAGGACGGGCGGCAATAGATGCCCGTGCTCAGCACCCCGGTGACAAAGCGTCCGTCAAAACTGCGGTCGCGCCGCAACACCGCGGCCCAGGCTTCATCCTGATGGATTGTCTCACTGCTCATGTTGCCCTTGATAGGTTAAAGCACCGCTCACTGCATCCCGAAGCTTGCGGTCAAAGCATTTGGGCGTCAAACAGCGGTGCCATGGGCCGCTTGTTGACATTTCTTGCCTGCTTGTTCGCACTGTCCGTGCCGCATACGGCGCAGGCCGATCCGGCCGATATCGAAGCGGCGGCGCGCGGCGTGGTGCGCGTGGTGATCATCGGCACGGACGGGCGCGAAGTTTATCCGGTCAGCCACGGATCGGGTTTTGCCGTTTCGCCCACACAGATCATCACCAGCGCACATGTCATCCGCGAGGCGCTGCAGGATGATACCTTGCGCATCGGCGTGGTGCCCTCGCAGGGCGAAGAAGCAGCCTATGCCCGCCCGCTTTCGGTCAGCCCGCGCAACGATCTGGCACTGATAGAGATTACCGAGGGCAGCCTGCGCCTGCCGCCACTGACGCTTTCGGGCAACATTGCGGGAGACATGGGAGAGGTTTCTGCGGTTGGTTACCCGATGAATGTCGACCGTGCGCAGGGGCTTGATATCGGTGATATTTTCCGCGCCCAGCCGCCGGTGAAAAGCCGTGGATTCCTGTCGGGTGCACGCCCCAGCCGCCAGTTCGACACTATCCTGCATACAGCGCCGATCGGGCGCGGCAATTCGGGCGGGCCGCTGCTTGACGGATGCGGGCGCGTGCTCGGCGTCAACAGCTTCGGCGCGGATTCGGACGGTTCGGACGCCGAGTTCTACTTCGCCGTTTCGGTTCGCGAGATACTCCCTTTCCTGCGCAGCAACGAAGTTGATGTCAGCGTCAATGCGCTGCCCTGCCGCAGCATTGACGATCTTGAAGCCGCTGAGCGCACGCGGCTGGAACAGCAGCGCGCCGAAGCACGCGAACGGATTGATGCGCGCGAAATCGAACTGGCCCAGCGCCGCGACCGTGCCCAGTTCGAAGCTCAGTTGGAAGTGCAGCAAGAGCGTGAGAACGCCATGGCTTTGGCGCTGATCCTGCTGCTCGTGGCGATCGCTGCGGGCTATCTTGCTGAACAGGCCCGCAAACAGGAAGGCCGCGAGCGGCGCATGGCCATCGCCGGTGGAATTGCCTTCACGGCGCTGGTAGCAGCTGTGGCACTATGGGTTTCGCGTCCCGGCATCGACGAGATCGACAGGCGGGTCGAAGCGGTAATGAAGGCGAAGATAGGCGAGCAGACCGACCAACCCGTCTCGCAAGCGCGCGAAGGGACTATGCTGTGCACCTTCGTACCCGAACGCAGCCGCGTTACCAGCGCGCGCACCGACGATGTCGAGTTCGACTGGGCGGCCGATGGCTGTGTCAACTCACGTACGCAATACGGCCTCAACAATGGCGAATGGACGCGCGTGCTGGTATCCGATGACGAGGAATTGGTGGCCATCAACCGTTACGATCCGGAAACGCGCACCTTTCTGAGCGAGCACTACCTACTGGGCCGTGATGCGATGGCCCTGGCCCGTGAAGCGCGCAGCGCCTATGATGCGCCACAATGCGGCAGCACCAATGCCGCAGCCACCCTGGGCGAACAGCAGCAAAGCGTGATTGGCATGCTGCCGCCGCGCCCAAACGAGCGGCTGGTCTATAAGTGCGAGCCCAAAGCAAGGATCAGTTCATCGGGACAGGAATAGCCCAAGCGGAACCAAATGGCGGTTACAATCGTATTCGGCAGCGAGGTGCAGGCTATGAACAGGCGCAATATAATGATCGCTGGTGCCGGACTGTTCGCGGGTTTGGTCGCGCGCACTCAATTCGCCAATGCCAAGCCCGCGCGCAAATTTGAGGTCGCTTACAGCGATGCCGAGTGGAAGCGCAGGCTCACTGCGCGACAATATTACATTCTTCGCGAACAGGGGACCGAGCGGCAGTTCACCAGCGCGCTGCTGAAGGAAAAGCGCCCTGGCCTTTATACCTGCGCGGGCTGCGCGCTGCCTGTCTATCGCTCGTCCGACAAGTTCGACAGCGGCACCGGCTGGCCGAGTTTCGTTCGCGCGATCAAGGGCAATGTCGGAACCAGCATCGACAGGAGCTGGTTCAGTGTGCGGACCGAAGTGCACTGCCGCCGCTGCGGGGGGCATCTGGGGCACGTGTTTGACGATGGACCTCCACCCACCGGCAAGCGCCACTGCATCAACGGCGATGCGATGGAGTTTGTACCCGCCAAGCGCATGCCCAAATCGTCATGAGGCTGATCCTCGCGATATTCGCCGCAGCGCTATTGTCGGCATTCACGCAGGCGAAGGACACGCCGCTGCCTGCGCGTGCCGAAGCCTATTTCGCCATGGGCTGCTTCTGGTGCGCCGAGCATGACATGGAAGCGGTGCCGGGTGTAATCGAGGCGGTGTCAGGCTATACCGGCGGCACCACACGCAATCCAACTTATGCGCAGGTCAGCGCCGGGGGGACCGGTCACTTCGAGGCAGTGCGCGTCATCTACGATCCCCGCAAGGTCAAATATTCGCAGCTGCTCGACGTGTTCTGGAAGAATGTGGACCCATTCGATCCCGCTGGCCAATTCTGCGACAAAGGCGAATCGTATCGCGCCGCGATCTTCCCGGTGAATGCGGCGCAGCGTAAGCTCGCCGAAACCTCGAAGGCCCGGGTGGAGCGGCGATTGGGAAAGCCTGTAGCGGTACAGATTATCGCCAAGAGCGCTTTCTACAGGGCTGAAGGATACCATCAGGACTACGCCAGGAAGAATCCGCTACGCTACAGATTCTACCGCCAGGGTTGCGGCCGCGACGCGAGGCTCAGGCAGGTCTGGGGCGACTAGGCCAAGCCGCACCATTGCAAAAGGCGTGAAAGCCGGGTTGCTTAATGCCGGACCCTTTGCTAGTCGCGCGCCAGCTTTGCCGGGGCGCCCCCTTACGTGCCCGGAACGGTTAAAGCGGTGCAACGTTATTTTCGCAGATCCTGAAGGACGTAAGACGCGTGGATATTTCCGCCGGTATACAGGCTAGCCTTGCTGGGCGTTACGCCTCGGCCCTGTTCGAGCTCGCGGCCGAGGGCGGCATTGTTACGTCCGTCGAATCGGACCTTGAAACGCTCGACGCAGCGCTCGCCGAATCGGCGGAACTGCGCGAAGTCGCCAGCAATCCCCAGTTGAGCCGCAAGGCACAAGGCGAAGCAATCGCCGCAGTTGCCGCTCACCTCGGCCTGTCGGATCTGACGGCAAATTTCCTCGGCGTGCTGGCCAGCAATCGCCGCCTTTCCGCGCTCGGCAACATGATCCGCGCCTTCAGCGCCATCGCCGCCGCGCAGCGCGGTGAAGTCTCCGCTGAAGTTGCCAGCGCGCATGCGCTCAGCGACGAGCAGCTTGCGCAGCTCAAGGACAGGCTCACTGCCAGCCAGGGCCGCACTGTAAAACTCAAGTCGAGCGTCGACCCGGATCTGCTGGGCGGCCTCGTTGTCACTATCGGATCGCAGCGCATCGACGGCTCGATCCGCACCCGTCTGAATACCCTCGCCAAGGCGATGAAGGGCTGAAAGCCCGTATGCCCGAAGATTCGATGAAAGGCTGAAAATGGAAATCCGCGCCGCAGAAATCTCCAAGGTCATCAAGGACCAGATCGCCAATTTCGGCACAGAGGCCGAAGTGAGCGAAGTCGGCTCCGTCCTTTCGGTGGGTGACGGCATCGCCCGCATCCACGGCCTCGACAAGGTTCAGGCCGGTGAAATGGTGGAATTTGCCAACGGCGTTCAGGGCATGGCGCTGAATCTCGAGGCCGACAATGTCGGCGTCGTGATCTTCGGCTCTGACGCCGAGATCAAGGAAGGCGATGTCGTCAAGCGTACCGGCACTATCGTTGACGTGCCGGTGGGTAAGGGCCTCTTGGGCCGCGTGGTCGATGCCTTGGGCAATCCGATTGACGGCAAGGGCCCGATTGTGGCTGAAAAGCGCAGCCGCGTCGAAGTGAAGGCGCCGGGCATCATCCCGCGCGAATCCGTTTCGGAGCCGGTGCAGACCGGCCTCAAGGCGATCGACGCGCTCGTGCCCGTCGGCCGCGGCCAGCGCGAATTGATCATCGGTGACCGCCAGACCGGCAAGACCGCCGTCGCGATCGACACCTTCATCAACCAGAAGGGTGCCAACGCGTCGAACGACGAATCGAAGAAGCTCTACTGCATCTATGTCGCGGTGGGCCAGAAGCGCTCGACCGTGGCGCAGATCGTGCGCCAGCTCGAAGAAAATGGCGCGATGGAATATACGATCGTCGTCGCTGCAACCGCTTCGGAACCCGCTCCGCTGCAGTATCTCGCTCCCTACACCGGCTGCGCGATGGGCGAATTCTTCCGCGACAACGGCATGCACGCCGTGATCGTTTATGACGACCTTTCGAAGCAGGCTGTGGCTTACCGCCAAATGTCGCTGCTGCTGCGCCGCCCGCCGGGCCGCGAAGCTTACCCCGGCGACGTGTTCTATCTCCACAGCCGCCTGCTCGAGCGTGCGGCAAAGATGAGCAAAGCCAATGGCGGCGGTTCGCTCACCGCGCTGCCGATCATTGAAACGCAGGCGGGCGACGTATCGGCCTATATTCCGACCAATGTGATCTCGATCACCGACGGCCAGATCTTCCTTGAGACGGACCTGTTCTATCAGGGTATCCGCCCGGCAATTAACGTTGGCCTGTCGGTCAGCCGTGTGGGCGGCGCCGCGCAGACCAAGGCGATGAAGAAGGTGTCCGGCTCGATCAAGCTCGAGCTGGCGCAGTACCGTGAGATGGCGGCTTTCGCGCAGTTCGGCTCGGACCTCGATGCCGCCACGCAGAAGCTGCTCAACCGCGGTGCACGCCTTACCGAGCTGCTCAAGCAGCCGCAGTTCTCGCCGCTGCCCTTCGAAGAGCAAACCGTGTCGATCTATGCCGGCACCAATGGCTATCTCGATGCGATCGCGGTTGACCGGGTGACCGAGTATGAGGAGCAGATGCTGGCCTATATGCGGGCCGAGCACGCCGATATCCTCAAGGAAATCCGCGAAACCACCAAGTTCGAAGGCGAAACTGCGGACAAGACCAAAGCCGCGCTGCAAGCTTTCGCCAAGCAGTTCGCCTGAACCTGAGAGCACACTAGGAGAGCCAACATGGCCTCGCTGAAAGAACTCAAAGGTCGGATCAACTCGGTCAAGTCGACCCAGAAGATCACCAAGGCCAAACAGATGGTCGCAGCCGCCAAGCTGCGCCGTGCGCAGGCGGCTGCCGAAGCGGCGCGCCCCTATGCCGAACGCCTGAGCGCGGTGATGGCTTCGTTGGCAGCAAAGGTCAGCGGAGACAGCGCGCCCAAGCTGCTGGCCGGCACCGGTAGCAACCAGCGCCACCTGCTGGTTGTGGTCAACACCGACAAGGGTCTGTGCGGCGGCCTCAACGCTAATATCGTGAAAGAGGCCAAGAAGCAGGCGCAGGCGTTGATCGCCGCGGGCAAGGACGTGCAGTTTTACCTCGTCGGCAAAAAGGGCCGTGCGCCAATCAAGCGCGACCATGCAGAGCGGATCGCCAAGTTTTTCGATACTTCCGGCGTGCGCACCCCCGGTTTCGAAGAGGCCGACGATATCGCCAAGGAACTGGTCGTCATGTTTGACAACGATCAGTTCGATGTTGCGCACCTGATCTACCCGACCTTCCAGTCGGCGCTGGCACAGGATCCGACCACCGTGCAATTGATCCCGGTTCCCTCGCCCGAAACCGTTGTCGCAGGTGATGCCGTGGTCGAATATGAACCGGGCGAAGAGGAAATCCTGGAAGAGCTGCTGCCACGCTATGTGAAGACACAGCTGTTTGGTGCCCTGCTCGAACGCGAGGCTTCCGAACAGGGCGCCTCGATGACCGCAATGGATAACGCCACGCGCAACGCGGGCGACCTGATCAACAAGCTGACGATCCAGTACAACCGCAGTCGCCAGGCCGCGATTACTACCGAACTGATCGAAATCATTGCCGGCGCAGAAGCGCTTTAGAAACGGATAGTAATTGTGAAAAAGATTGCCCTTGCCCTCTTGCCCGTTCTCGCACTTGCCGCTTGCGGCGAAGAGCCAGCTCCTGCGCCGCAGCCGACCGAAACCGCCGTGGCAGAGCCGGAAGTGCCCGCCCTGCCCGCGCCCGACGAGGGCGTGTTTGCCGCAACCATCGCCAAGGCATGCCCTTCGGCCAAGCCGGTCAGCACTTCCGTGTGCAAGCGCGCGGGCTTCGGCTCCTCTGACGTTATTTGCAACTACGGCCTGGGTGAAGACGAATATCTTCGCCATTCGGCCACTCTGACCCCTGGCGACGGTGAATGGACCGTTGTCGACACTGAAACCGTTTGCGCCCAAGGCGCCTGATAAACTGCAAGGCAGGACACAGAAAATGGCCACCGCACCCGCATTGAACCAGACCACCAACGGCACGATCAGCCAGGTCATCGGCGCCGTCGTCGACGTGCAGTTCCCCGCCGAACTGCCCGCTATCTTGACCGCGCTTGAAACGAAGAACGGCGAAAATACGCTGGTTCTCGAAGTTGCGCAGCACCTTGGCGAAAACACGGTACGCACCATCGCGATGGACGCGACCGAAGGCCTTACCCGCGGCCAGGAAGTGGTGAATACCGGCTCGCAGATCTCTGTGCCTGTCGGCCCCAAGACACTGGGCCGGATCATGAACGTTATCGGCCAGCCGATCGACGAACGCGGCCCGATCGGTGCGGAAAAGACTGCCCCGATCCATGCCGAGGCTCCGCTGTTCGTCGACCAGTCAACCGAAGCGGCGATCCTGGTTACTGGCATCAAGGTGATCGACCTGCTCGCCCCCTATGCGCGCGGCGGCAAGATCGGCCTGTTCGGCGGCGCTGGCGTGGGCAAGACCGTGCTGATTCAGGAGCTGATCAACAACATCGCCAAAGGCCATGGCGGCGTCAGCGTGTTTGCGGGCGTGGGTGAACGCACCCGTGAAGGTAACGACCTCTATCACGAATTCCTTGACGCGGGCGTTATCGCCAAGGACGCGGATGGCAATGCCACCAGCGAAGGATCGAAGGTGGCGCTGGTGTTCGGCCAGATGAACGAGCCGCCGGGCGCGCGCGCACGAGTGGCGCTGTCGGGCCTGACCATGGCGGAATATTTCCGCGATGAGGAAGGCCAGGACGTGTTGTTCTTCGTGGACAACATCTTCCGCTTCACGCAGGCGGGTTCGGAAGTGTCGGCGCTGCTCGGCCGTATTCCTTCGGCGGTGGGCTATCAGCCCACACTGGCCACCGACATGGGCAATTTGCAGGAGCGCATTACCTCGACCACCAAGGGCTCCATCACCTCGGTGCAGGCTATCTATGTTCCCGCCGATGACCTTACCGACCCGGCCCCGGCAACCTCGTTCGCGCACTTGGACGCGACCACCACGCTGAGCCGTGCAATCTCCGAACTCGGCATCTATCCGGCGGTTGACCCGCTGGATTCGACCAGCCGCGTTCTCGAACCGCGGGTTGTGGGCCAGGAGCATTACGAAACCGCCCGTAAGGTCCAGGAAACGCTGCAGAAGTACAAGAGCCTGCAGGACATCATCGCCATTCTGGGCATGGACGAGCTGAGCGAAGAGGACAAGCTGACCGTGGCCCGTGCCCGCAAGATCCAGCGTTTCCTTTCGCAGCCGTTCCACGTTGCCGAGGTGTTCACCAACATTCCGGGCGTGTTCGTGCAGCTGGAAGACACGATCAAGTCATTCAAGGCCGTGGTTGAAGGTGAATACGATCACCTGCCCGAAGCGGCCTTCTACATGGTTGGCGGCATCGACCAGGCGGTCGAAAAAGCCAAGAAACTGGCTGAGGACGCGTAAACGCGATGGCACTGCACTTCGAACTCGTAACGCCGGCACGGCTTGTCCGCAGCGAGGACGTCTACATGGTGGTCGTCCCCGGCGCGGAAGGCGAGTTCGGCGTATTGGAAGGCCACGCGCCCTTCATGTCGACTATCCGCGATGGCGCTGTGCAGGTCTACAAGACCGACGGCGCGCAGCCCGAGCTGATCGAAGTGCGCGGCGGCTTTGCCGAAGTCGGCGACGCTGGCTTGACTGTACTGGCGGAGCACGTCGAAGGCTGATCGCTGCTTTGAAAACCCGAATGCAAAGGGGCGGCCACGGGTCGCCCTTTTCATTTGCGGAACCGATACAAGGTAGTAGGATTATCCGCATTGCAGCCCCAATGCGGGCTCTGGTCGCTTTCCCGTGGAGAGGATTTTTGAAACTTGTTTCCAAACTTGCTTTGGCAGGTGCGCTTGCCATGACAACCGCAACCGCGTCAGCCGACAATCACATCGACGAGACGGGCATCCCCGGCGCCGAGCAGGATCCCCATATCTGGCTCGAGGAAGCGCGCGATCCCAAGGCGCTTGAATGGGTCGAGAACGAAAACACCCGCACACTGGAAGCTTTCACCGGTGATCCGCGCTTCGAGAAGCTGAAGGCCGAAGCGCTGGCGATCTTCGACAGCAATGACCGCATTCCTTTTGTCAGCTTTCGCCCCGATGGGCTCTATAATTTCTGGCAGGACAAGGCCAATCCCAAGGGGCTGCTGCGCCGCACCACACTGGAAAGCTACCGGACCGAAGAGCCGCAATGGGAAGTGGTGCTGGATGTGGACGCGCTGGCCAAGGCAGAAGGGCGCGAATGGGTATACCAGGGTTCGACCTGCCTGCCGCCCGATCAGCGCCACTGCATGATTGCACTATCCGATGGCGGCAAGGATGCCACCGTGCTGCGCGAATTCGACACCCACACCAAAAGCTTTGTGTCTGCCGATTCTGGGGGCGGGTTCGAATTGCCCGAAAGCCAGGGTAACATCCAGTGGGTTGACCGGGATACACTCCTCGTCACGCGTAACTTCAGCAACGAGCTGAAAACCGAAAGCGAATATCCCTATACCACTCGCGAATGGAAGCGCGGCACAAGCATCGATGAGGCACCGGAAATCTTCCGCGGCTCGCCGAAAGACGTGTGGTCGGGCGCCAGTCTGCTGCGCGATGGCAAGGCGGTGATCCATGGCATGACTGCCTTCCGCGCGGTGAGCTTCCATGAAACCGAACACTATTTCCAGAAGGACGGTGAATGGTTGCGGCTCGAAATCCCGCTCAAGGCATCGCCCTATGGCATTGTCGACGGGCACATCCTGTTCTCGACCGATGTCGATTGGGAAACGCAGGGTCAGGTATTCCCGGCGGACTCGCTGGTCGCGGTCAATCTGGAGGAATGGAAGGCTGATCCCAACGGCGCGAAAAAGACGCTGGTATGGGCACCGGGTGAACGCCAGACCAGGCAGGGCGGATCGATTACCCGCAACTCGCTGTTCGTCAGCATGCTCGACAATGTGGTGGGCAAGGTTGTGCGGTTCGATTTCGAGGATGGCCAATGGGTGCTCTCGCCGGTCGAACTGCCCGACAATGCGACGCTGGGAATTGCCGCTTCGTCGGATGAGACGGACCAGATCATGTTCACGGCAACCGACTTCCTCCATCCGACTACGCTATATTATGCGGATGGAGGCACCCCTGCCCCCATCAAGACCTCGCCCTCCTATTTCGATCCCGCCGGCATGGAGGTAGAGCAGCACGAGGCCACATCGGCTGATGGCACCAGGATTCCCTATTTCATCGTCAAGCCCAGGGGCATGGAAATGGACGGTTCCACCGCCACGCTGCTGACCGGCTATGGCGGGTTCCAGGTGCCGCGCCTGCCCGGTTATCTCGGCTCTACCGGCAAGCTATGGCTCGAAAATGGCGGCGCCTATGTGCTGGGCAATATGCGAGGCGGGGGCGAGTTCGGGCCGAACTGGCACCAGAGCGCGATCCGCGAGAACAAGCAGCGCACCTGGGATGACTTCATCGCCATTGCCGAGGACCTGGTGGCGAAGGGCTTCACCAGCCCTGAGCATCTTGGCATTCAGGGCGGTAGCCAGGGCGGCCTGCTGGTCGGCACGGCCTTTACCCAGCGGCCGGACCTGTTTGGCGCAGCAATCGTTCAGATCCCACTGTTCGACATGCTGCGCTATCACCTGATCGGGCGCGGGGCTTCGTGGATCGGCGAATATGGCGATCCGCGCATTCCCGAACAGCGCGCCTGGATCGAGGGCTATTCGCCCTATCAGAAGATCGTGGATGACGTCGATTACCCCGCACCGTTCCTGTGGGCCTCGACCGCGGATGACCGCACCCATCCTGCCCATGCACGCAAGGGCGCGGCCAAGCTCAAGGCACTGGGCCAGCCATATTATTACTATGAGGAAACGACCGGCGGCCATTCGGGCGGAGTTGACAATGAGCAGCGCGCGCAGCTCCAGGCACTGCAATATGTCTATCTGATGCAGCGGCTGATGGATGAACCTGCGGCGAAGTAAGGCCCGCTCGTCGGCGCAGTATTAAGGGGGGCGGGCCAAAGCGGCTCGCCCCTTTTGCGTCGTGCACCAACGATCCACCGCAACGCAGGCACGATTGGGATGGCTAATGCGCCCTAAACCAATGCTGATAGGCTGAAATTAACCCACGAAACCGATGATTTACGGGCAATAGGGGGGCCATAACGGAGAAGTACCATGCCCTATGCCCCGCACGAGACCGTAGCTGACGCAATCAGGCGCGCCGGCCTGCCCAAATCGCATGACATCAACTGGACTGAGGCGCGCAAGGCCGAGGTTGTTCGGGCGGTGCGTGACAAGCTGATAAGCTTTGACGAAGCGCGCTGGCGCTATCTGCTCAGTCACAGCGAATTTCGCCAGTGGGAACGGCAACTCGGCCCGCGCCATGGCGACGCCGCACAACCAAAAAAGCCTCCCGAAGCGCGCCAGCGCGACTGCCAGCCGCTTGAAAAGGCCTGAGTACCGGCGACCCTGGCCAGCCGCCCGCTTTTGCTCACCTAATCCTGGTTGGTGCGTGAAAGTCGGGCGGCCTGGTGCTTACCCATTTAACGAATTTCGCGATCTCGGGATGCGCGCGGATCGCCGCCAGATCATCCCCCATCCGGCCGAGCTGCGCATTGGTGAAGTTGGTATGAATGGCCTGGTGGCAGATCGCGTGCACAGGCACCTTGATCCGGCCCTTCTTCGCCCTGGGCACCGGATGATGCCATTGGATCAAGGTTCCGAAAGGCCGATCGCACAGCCAACAAGCAAGCTGGTCATCACCGCACACCGGCGTTTCAATCCTTCTTCTGCTGTGCGGCTTTTTTCTTTTTCATCGTATCGTGGAATCGGTCTGCCCAGCCCGGTTTCACAATCTGCTCGCCGCGCACCATCCGCAAATCACCGTCGCCCACATCGCTGCTGACTGCGCTGCCCGCCGCAACAATCGCGTCCGCGCCGATCCGCACCGGCGCGATCAGCGCGCTGTTCGAACCGATAAAAGCGCGCGGGCCAATCTCCGTGCGGTATTTGAAATAGCCGTCATAATTGCAGGTGATGGTACCCGCGCCGATATTGGCATATTCGCCCACCGTCGCATCGCCGAGATAGGTGAGGTGGTTTGCTTTCGCCCCCACCCCCAGCGTCGCGGCCTTCATCTCGACGAAATTGCCCACCTTGCTGCCCTGCTCCATCACCGCGCCGGGCCTGAGGCGGGCAAAGGGCCCGACCGAGCAGCCTTCGCCCACGCTGGCACCCTCGAGATGGCTGAAGGCGTGGATCGTCGCCCCGTCAGCAACGCTGACACCGGGGCCGAACACGACATTGGGCTCGATCGTTACATCGCGGCCAAGCTGCGTATCATGCGAGAAGAACACCGTTTCAGGCGCGCGCAGGCTTGCCCCATCGGCCATCGCAGCCTCGCGGCGCGCGGCCTGCCACTGCGCCTCGGCGGCGGCGAGTTCGGCGCGGCTGTTTATGCCGGTCACTTCGCCCGGATCATCGCAAATGACCACCGCGCAGGTTCGCCCGTCGGCAATCGCGATATTGACTACATCGGGCAGGTAATACTCGCCCTGCGCATTGTCATTGCCGACCCGCTCCAGCAGCGTGAACAGATCGGTACTGCGCGCCGCGAGCAGGCCCGAATTGCACAGGCTGCAATTGCGCTCCACCTCGCTCGCATCCTTGAATTCCACCATCTTCGAAATCGTGCCGGCCTGATCCGCAATCACGCGCCCGTAATGCCTCGCATCCGCAGGCTCGAAGCCCAGCACCACCGCAGCCGGATCACCTTCGCCGTGCAGCCGCGCCAGCATCATGCGCATGGTATCGGCGCGCACAAAGGGCACATCGCCATAAAGCACCAGCACATCGCCGCTGAAACCGGCCAGCGCGGCCTCGGCCTGCTGCACTGCATGCCCGGTGCCCAGTTGCGGCTCCTGCTTCACCGTCAGCGCACGCCCCGCCATAGCCGCTTCGATCTGCTGCGCCTTGTCGCCCACCACCACCACAGTCTGCCTGGGGGTCAGCTCTCCCAGCGAAGCAAGCAGGTGATCGAGCATGGGGCGCCCCGCGATCGGGTGCAGCACCTTGTGCAGGTCGCTCTTCATGCGGGTACCCTTGCCTGCGGCAAGAACGATTGCGGCTAAATCTCTCATCCGCGCTTCATGGCACCAAACGCTTGCGGTTTGAAGAACCATCCGCCACCGCAGCACCCATGGCTGATTTTCCCTTCCAGGGCGTGGGCTTCGATCTCGACGGCACGCTGCTCGATACCTTTCGCGATCTTGGCGCGGCGGTGAACCATGCGCTTGAGCTGGGCGGATTGGATCCGGTGCCGGTCGGATCGTCCAAGGACCTGATCGGCGGCGGTGCCAAGATCATGCTGGCCAGGGCTGTCGATGCGCAGGGCGGCATGCCAGAGGATGATTTCCGCGCGCTCTACAAGGCCATGCTGGCCTATTATGCCGAACACAACGCTGTCTACACCCGCCCCTATCCGCACGCGGAGCAGGTGCTGAGCGAGCTCGCCAGGCGCGGGGTGCAGATGGCAGTGGTGACCAACAAGTTTGAAGGATTTGCCATCAAGGTGCTGACCGAACTGGGCCTGGCGGATCATTTCGTGGCCATCATCGGCGGCGATTCGATGGGCCGCGGGCCAGATGGCAGCTATCTCGCCAAGCCGGCGCCCGATCCGGTCATCGAGGCACAGCGGCGCTGCAACGCGGAAAGGTTCGTGTTTGTCGGCGATTCGACCTATGATGTGCGCGCCGCGCGCGGGGCAAATGTGCCAGTGATTGCGGCAGGATACGGCTATTGCGACCGCGCCCCGCACGAGCTGGGCGCCGATGCTGTAATCGATTCGCTCAGCGAGCTGATTCCCGCGCTGGAACGGCTCTGAATCGGGCAAATTGACCCTACGGCATAGCTCTTTGGCCATTGTGCGGTTGCAAGAATGGCACGAAACTGCCAACCCGCCGCACAGATTGACGCAAACGTAAGGCCAGATACTGGCTGGAAGCAGGAGAAACCCCCATGAGCATCGATTTCAAGGACAAGGTTGCGATCGTCACCGGCGCTGGCGGCGGGCTGGGCCGTGAATACGCGCTGGAGCTGGCGCGCCGCGGCGCAAAGGTCGTGGTCAACGATCTCGGCGGCTCGCGCGATGGCACCGGCCATTCGGACATGGCGCTCAAAGTGGTCGAGGAAATCGAGGCCATGGGCGGCGAGGCGATGTCGAACGGCGGCTCGGTCACCGAATACGAGCAGATGGAAAAGATGGTTGCCGACGCCAAGCAGAAGTGGGGCGGCGTGCATGTGCTGATCAACAATGCCGGCGTGCTGCGCGACAAGACCTTCGCCAAGATGAGCCCCGAAGATTTCGAATTCGTGCTCAAGGTGCACCTGACCGGTTCGGCCTTCGTCACCAAGGCGTGCTGGGAAACCTTCCGCGAGCAGGCCTATGGCCGCATCCTGATGACCGCATCCTCAACCGGCCTGTTCGGCAATTTCGGCCAGGCCAATTACGGCGCGGCGAAGCTGGGCCTGGCTGGCCTGACCAAGACGCTGCAGCTTGAAGGCGCGAAATACAACATCAAGGTCAACTCGCTCTCGCCCGTCGCGGGTACGCGCATGACCGAAGACCTGTTTCCTGAAGAAGCCTTCAAACTGTTCGATCCGGTCAACGTGGTTCCGGCCGCGCTGTTCCTCGTCAGCGAAGACGCCCCGACCAATGCGATCGTGGGCGCTGGTGCGGGCGGCTATCACTCTTCGTGGGTGGTGATGAACGATGCCGTATGGCTGCCCGAAGGCCAGCGCACGGTCGAAGGTTTTGCCGAGAACTGGGAAAAGATCTCCTCCTTCACCAACCTCACCGCCCCGCAGAGCGGCAGCGAACAGAGCGCCAATATCCTGAAGGCAATGCAGAAGGTGACAGGCACCGGCCCGGCCAGCGCGCGTGGGTGATGGCTGCTGTATTGACACAGTAATACACTAGGCGTATCTCTCCCCCATCAACATGGAGAGGTACGCCTCATGTATACAGAAGACGATCTGCGCCAGGCAGTCGCGAGCGGCGCGATCAGCGCTGCCGCGGCAGATGCATTGCGAAACTCGGTGCGCCAGATGCGCGATGCGCCCGCCACTGATGAAGAACATTTCCGCCTGATCAACAGCTTCAACGACATTTTCGTCACCATCGCCGCCGTGCTGCTGCTGGTGGCGATGGGCGGCATCGGCCAGGCGCTGATGCCGGTGGGCGACGGCCCGCCCCCGCTTGCAGGCCTGCTGATCGCGGGCGCAGCCTGGGGTATGGCCGAATATTTCACGCGGCAACGCCACATGGCGCTGCCCAGCATCGTTTTGCTGCTGGCCTTTGTCGGTGGTACTTTCGTAACCTTGCTGGGGCTGATCCTGCTGGTCTTCGGCGGCGATGATTTCGGGGCGAACAAGGTTTTGCCGGGATTGCTGATTTCCGGTGCAGCGCTGGTGACAGCCGGGGCCGCCTGGATGCACTGGCGCCGCTTCATGGTGCCGATCACCGTTGCAGCGGGCGCTGCCGCGCTGGCTGTGACCGCCATCGGCCTGATCGTGACCGCCATCGGCCCTGCACTGGTCAACGAAACAATCCTGCTGCCGCTAGTCTTCGTTGCCGGGGTGGCAATTTTCCTCGTCGCCATGCGTTGGGATACGAGTGATCGCGAGCGCCAAACGCGGCGCAGCGACGTGGCCTTCTGGCTGCACCTGCTCGCCGCACCGATGATTGCGCACCCGCTGTTCCACTGGCTGGGCGTGACCGGTGGCGAAAATATCGGACTGGGCGCGGCAATTGGCGTGCTGGTGGTCTATGTCGCGATGGGCGTGGTTGCCCTGGCGATCGATCGCCGCGCACTGCTGGTCTCAGCGCTGGCCTATGTACTCGCCGCGCTCACCTTCCTGTTCGACCGCTTCGGGGCGGTGGAGCTCAACGTCGCGCTTACCGCGCTGGTAATCGGATCGGCATTGCTGACGCTCTCGGCCTTCTGGACGCCGATCCGCCGCGCCGTAGTGCAGCCGCTGCCGCAAGACTTGCAGGCGCGCCTGCCGGCAACTGCCGCTGCTGCCTGAGATCAGGTTTCGCAATCAACCGAAGGGGGCTCGCGCGGCGGCGTGGGCCCTTTTCATTTTTGCTAGCCCTCGACCGCTTTCATCAACCGCCGCTCTACCGGCGCCAATACGCCCGCAAGTTCGTGACCGCGCTTGAGCACCTGGCCATGCTCGCCGAACAGCGTCCATATCCCCTGCCGATTGCGCAATGCCGGTCGCTTCTCGAGCCGTGCCTGTGGATGTTCGGCAGTACGGCGGAAAGCGGCAAACACCGCTACATCGCGGGTAAAGTCCATCGCATAGTCGCGCCACTCACCAGCGGCGACCATGCGGCCATAAAGGTCAAGGATACGCTGCAACTCGGCACGATCGAAGCCGATCTGGCCTGCCACACGAGGAGGAAAGGCAACGACCGAGCCGGGCTGGCCGGATCGCATACCCGAATTCATCAATCGTCAGTCCCGCTGCGTGACGATAAGGCCGGTGGAGATACAGCTTCCCTGATTGCCGCGATTTCCGCCTTTAGCATGGCGATCTCGCTTTCAAGCTTCTCCACGCAATCGCGGCCTAACTTGCCCGTTTCCGCGCACGGATCGTCACACGGCGTACCATAGGGGATAAACTCACGCACCCATTCTTCTGCCGATACCAGGGTTGACCGCGCCTTTAGGCCGATCATCGTCGCCCCTTCAGGCACCTCGTCTGTCACCACCGCATTGGCGCCTATTCGCGCCCGTTCACCTACAGTGATCGGGCCGATAATCTGCGCACCCGAACCGATAATGACATTGTCGCAAATGGTGGGGTGGCGCTTACCGCCCTTGCCATTGGCCGGATTTGTGCCGCCCAGGGTGACGCATTGGTAAATCGTCACATTATCACCGATCTCCGCAGTTTCGCCGATCACCGTGAAGCCATGGTCGATAAAGAAATTTCGCCCGATCTGTGCGCCTGGATGGATGTCAATCGCCGTGAGGAAACGTGAGAAGTGGTTCACCAATCGTGCCAGGAAGAACAGCTTTGCCTCAAACAGCCAGTGCGCAATCCGGTGGAAGAACAGCGCCCAAACACCTGGATAAAAGAGGATTTCCCACCGCGATCGCGGTGCCGGATCGCGCGCGTGGACAGAGTCAAGATAGGCTTTGAGCCGGTCAAACATGGTCAAATACTCCCACCAAACGCGCTTCAAAGCAAGCGTGCCTGCTCCGGCCCCTGTATGGCCTCCAATGCATCACGCCACAGAGACATGGTGGCAGGTGATTTGCGTTCAAGGCTGAGGCGGTCGATTGCGGCAACAAGTCTCTCGATATCGGCAAAGCTGCGTTCGGCGCGGGGCACGAGATATTCGAGCGCGCCATCGGCCAGCGCGAGCCCGCGCTGCTGCGCAATCGCCTCGATCAGCCGGGCCACCATATCATCATCGGGAACGCCGATTTCGAGCTGCAGCGAACCGCCCAGCCGCGACCGCAGATCGGGCAGCGCAATTTCCCACGGCTGTTTGTTCGAGATAATCAGCAGCGGCTCATCGCTGGCCTGCGCGCGGTTCCAGCGGTGGAACAGCTCTGCCTCGTCCCTGCGCTCGGCATCGTCGATTACCGCTATACCCTGCCCTGCGGCCCATTGGCCCAGCAGCGATTTGCCGGAACGCGGCGGGCCGGTGAGAACGGCGCTGTTGAAGGGCCAGCCTGCGGGCTTGGCCAGCGCTTCATAGGCGGACTGGTTGGCATTGCCGATCATTACGCGGCTGGGCTTGCCGCTGCCGGGAAGCGTCAGGGGAAGTGCAATTTGGGACGGCACGGCCACATCCGCTCAACGGCTGATAGCAAGCGCGTCAGAGCCCTGCTGCACTGTGTAGCCGCGCGCGCGCAGCGCCGCAGCAAGTTGGCCAAGCGAGCCGGCATAGCTCACCGTCATTACCGAGGTTCCGCCAAAGGCAAGGCTGGTGGTGGCCGCCCCGCGCACACCGGGAACGCCGCGGACGGCTGCCAGCGTGGCATCGATCGATGCCGCATCGGGGCTTGCGAATTGCACGACATAGGCACCCACAACCGCAGTTGCCGGAGCCTCGCTTGGCCCGGCGGCGGGCCCAGTGCGCATTGCCTCCGCCTCCATCGCGGCCTCGCGAGCCTCGATAGCGCGGCCAATCTCGATCAGCCGGGCGATCGCGGGATCGACGATCATCGCTGTGTCGTCATTTAGCGTAGGATCCGGCCTCAGCACCCCGCGATCGAGCGCATCCTCGAACAGCCGGTCAAACCGCCGCACTGCCTGTCCCAGCATATCCGGCAATTCCGCAGGAGAATCGGCGCTCATGCGGAAACTGTCGAGATAGCGATTGTCGGGCCCATATCGTGCGGTGAAGGTGCCATTCACGGGCCCACCGGGATAGCTGTATTCGAGCATGGCGACCGGCATCAGTACATCGGCTGCACCGAACTGGTCCAGCACAACCCGCCACCACGCGCGGCTGCGGCGCATGGTTTGCCCATGGTTGAGCAGCAGCGAATCTCCCCCTGCCCCGGCCGGGCGGAGGTAATTGACCCGGCTTGTGCCCGGATTGAATTCGGCCCAGGCGCGCTGCCACGGGTTGCGCACTTCGTACATGGTGAATGTGCCCGCACTGGCGACCACCGGCAGCAGCAGCATGGGTGCCGAAGGCCGCCCGCCCTCTCCGCCGCCCAGATATTGCGCAGCGCGGGTGCGATCAAAGATCACCCCCAGCTTCGCCTGATAGCGGCGGGGACCGATCAACTCTCGCTCGATCACCACTGCCGAAACCATCGCTTCTATATCGCGCTGCGGCAAGTCGGGGCCATTGATTTGCTTCCACGCCTTGCGCTGCGCCTCACTCCAGCCGCGCTCGCGCGCTTCCTCTGCACTGTCGGCGCTCACATCCACCTCGATCCCGCTGACTTCGATGTCGCTGCTGGCTGCAACCGGGGGAATGCCGCGGTCGCCCGCCACCTGCGCCACCAGGGCCGCAAAGCCCAGCGCCAGTGTGAGGAACAAGCCTAGTCCCAGCCCGGCACGCACAAAGTGGCGGCTGGAAAGCGTTGGCGTCAGGCGCAAAAGGGAAAGGAATGCAGTCATCGGGGAAAAGCTGACGCCTTTTGCCCAAAGGCGAGTGGAATTCCAAGCGCGAAAGGCTAAAGCGATGCACATTATGGCAATCAGCGACAAGCCGCCCGCAAATTACACCTATGAAGACGCCGGAGTCTCGATCGACGCGGGTAACCGCCTGGTCAAGGCGATCGGGCCGTTGGTCAAGGCAACCAGGCGCCCGGGCGCAGATGCCGAGATCGGCGGTTTCGGCGGGTTCTTCGATCCCAGGGCAGCCGGATACCGTGATCCATTGCTGGTCGCTGCCAATGATGGCGTGGGAACCAAGCTCAAGCTGGCGATCGATTCCGGCCGCCATGACACAGTCGGCATCGACCTTGTCGCCATGTGCGCCAATGATCTGATCGTGCAGGGCGCAGAACCGCTGTTCTTTCTCGACTATTTCGCCACCGGCAAGCTTGACAACGGCGTGGCCGAACGGGTCATCGCGGGGATCGCCGAGGGCTGCAAACAGGCGGGCTGCGCACTGATCGGCGGCGAGACGGCGGAAATGCCCGGCATGTACAGTGCGGGCGACTACGACCTGGCGGGTTTCTGCGTTGGTGCGGTCGAGCGGGGCGAGCAGCTGACCGGCGAGAAGGTGGCACCGGGCCACGTGCTGATCGGCCTTGCATCCTCGGGCGTCCATTCGAACGGCTATTCGCTGGTTCGCCGCCTTGCCGCCGACAAGGGCTGGAAGCTTGACCGCCCCGCCCTGTTCGATGCGGACCGTTTGCTGATCGATGTGCTGATCGAGCCGACGAAAATCTATGTCTCCAGCTTGTTGCCGCTGATCCGCGACGGGCTGGTGGACGCCTTGGCGCATATCACCGGTGGCGGATTGCTCGAGAATATCCCGCGCATCCTGCCCCAGGGCGCACATGCCGTAGTCAATGCCGATAGCTGGGAGCAGCCGCGGCTGATGGCCTTCCTGCAGGCGCAGGGCAATATCGAGCCGGGCGAGATGGCGCGCACCTTCAATTGCGGCATGGGAATGGTACTGGCAGTGGCGCCGGACAAGGTCGAAGCAGTGCTCGAGCGGCTCGGCGCAGCGAGTGAGACCGCCTTCATGATTGGCGCGATCGAAGCAGGCGAGCGCGGCTGCACCGTGCGCGGCACACAGGGCACGTGGAGCGCCAAGGCCGAATGGAGCGCCACGCATAATGCCTGAAACCGGGCCTGAAACGGGGCCTGAAAACGCAAAAGTTGCGATTTTCATCTCCGGTAGCGGGACCAATATGGCCGCGCTGCTCGATGCCAGCCGCCTCGACGGCTGCCCCTACGAGATTGTGCTGGTCGCGAGCAACAATCCCCAAGCCGCCGGTCTGACCTTGGCCCGGGCCGAAGGGATCACCACTTTCGCGCTGAGCCACAAGGGCATGACGCGTGCCGAACATGACGCGGCGATGGAAGGCGCAGTGCGCGCAGCAGGCGCGCAATATATCGCACTGGCAGGCTATATGCGGATCCTGTCAGATGAGTTTGTCACTCGCTGGGAAGGGCGAATGCTCAACATCCACCCCTCCCTGCTGCCCAGATACAAGGGGCTGGACACCCATGCCCGCGCAATTGCCGCAGGTGACAGCCATGGCGGCGCGACAGTCCACCTCGTCACGCCCGAACTCGATTCGGGTGCGATCCTTGATCAGGTCAGGGTAGCGATCCTGCCCGATGACACGCCCGAAGCCCTGGCCGAGCGGGTCAAGCTGGCCGAACACCAGCTCTATCCGCGCGCCCTGGCCGCCTATGTTTCGCGGGCCGGGGGCTAGGAGGCCTTGCCGATCCCCGGGATGAACGCCCCCACCCGCTTGCGATACTCGGCATATTGTTCGCCAAATACCGCCTGCAAGTCCCGTTCCTCGTAGGCAATGCCGATCATGATATAGATGGTGAAGCCCGTCGCCGCGAGCAGGTGGCCATAGCTCATATCCGGCGCTGCCCAGAAGGCGATGAAGAACCCGGTGTAGATCGGGTGACGCACCAGCTTGTAGAAAAACGGGGTGCGCATTCGGGAAGGTGCGGCGGTCTTGCCGGTGAGATGGTGCCAGGCCTGCTGCAATCCAAACAGCTCGAAATGGTTGAGCAGCCAGGTAGAGATGAACAGGATGGTCCAGCCCAGCCAGAACAACCCCCAGATCGCCATGCGGGCGGTGTCATTTCCAACCGACCAGATAAATCCTTCGATCGGATGCCAGAAACTGAAGATCATCGCCAGCACCAGTGCGGTCACAAGGCAATAGATGCTGCGTTCTGACGCAGCGGGTATCAGTTTTGTCAAGCCCGCCTTGAACCCCTTGCGTGCCATTACGGAGTGCTGGATGCCAAACAGCGCGATCAACCCGGTATCGATCAGCGCAGCGGTCAGGGGCGGTGCAGCCAGCCCCTTGTCGACATGCGTCGGCATGAATTCGAATCCGCCTACCCAGCCGACCAGATAAACAAAGCTTGCGAAAAACGCGGCGTAGCAGATCAGCGCCGCCGCCATGACAATCACTCGTCCCATAACTCCTCCCCGAGTGGAACCAGCGACCCTCGGATCAAGGTACCATTTGTACGCCCGCATTGCGAATCACCGGCTCATGCAGCCGAATCAAAAAGGGCCGCCCCAAACGGAGCGGCCCCTTGAAAAGCTTGATACGGCCGGGTTTCAGCCGACGATTTCTTCGGGCTTGAAGAAGAACGCGATCTCGATCGCGGCGTTCTCGTCGCTGTCCGAACCGTGGACCGAATTGGCCTCGATCGATTCCGCATGAGTCTTGCGGATGGTGCCTTCGGCAGCATCGGCCGGATTGGTGGCGCCCATGATGTCACGGTTGCGCTTCACCGCGTCTTCGCCTTCGAGCACCTGCACCACCACCGGGCCGCTGATCATGAAATCGACCAGCTCGCCGAAGAAGGGGCGCTCCTTGTGCACCGCGTAGAAGCCTTCGGCCTGTTCGCGGGTCATGTGGATCCGCTTGGAAGCGACAACACGCAGGCCGGCTTCTTCCAGCATCCTGGTGATCGCGCCGGTCAGGTTGCGGCGCGTGGCATCGGGCTTGATGATCGAAAAGGTGCGGGTAACCGCCATTGTTCGTGTTCCTTGCGATTTGGGGGCTGTTCTGGAGTTGCGCGCGCCACTAGCGCCGTGCTGCAGCCACTGCAAGCCCTGTGCGCAGCGAACGGGTCAACCGCCAGCCCGCCAGCGCCCGCCTTCATCCTGCTTGTGGATCTCGCGCGTCACGCCCTCGGCATCGTCAAGCTCGCGCCACAGCGCGCGCGCTGCCCCGGTTTCCGCTGCACCGAACAGCAGCAGCGCGCGGTCGAATTGCAGCGCTTCGGGGCGCCACTTCCCGTCGGCGAGCAGCACCATGCGGGCACCATTGGCTGCCTCAGCCCGGTCGGAAAGCAGGATCGGCTGGCGTTCGGCGTGCGCGCCATCGGCTTCGCCATTGGCGAGGAATTCTTCCGGCCCGGCGCGCCACAATTCACGCCCGATCACCGCGCGCTGGCCCGGATCCTCGCTCACCACCAACAGGCGCTGGCCCGCTTGTATCACCTTGCGTGCTAGCATCACCGCGACCCGTTCGACCGGATCGCGGCTAAGCTGGTAGAAATCGACGCGCGTCGTCACGCCCGCCTTGCCCCTGCGCACTTCAAGAGCAGGCGCACCGCGGCCTAACCCTTCAGCGCATTGCGGACAAAGCGGTCAAGCAGGCGCACGCCATATCCGGTTGCGCCCTTGTCCCAGGTGCGGCCCGGCTTGTCGGCCCACACCATGCCCGCAATATCGAGATGCGCCCAAGGGGTGCCATTCTCGATGAAACGCTTGAGAAATTGTGCCGCAGTGATCGAACCCGCTTCGCGCGGGCCGATGTTCTTCATGTCCGAAATCGGCGAATCGATCAGCTTGTCATAGGCCGCGCCCAGCGGCATCCGCCATAGCTTGTCGCCCACGCCCTTGCCCGCTTCGAGCAGGTCGTCAGCCAGATCGTCATCATTGGCGAACATGCCGCCATGCTCATGACCGAGCGAGATGATCATGGCTCCGGTCAACGTGGCCAGATCGACGATCAATGAGGGCGAGAATTCGCGCTGGGTCCAGGTCAGCGCATCGCACAGCACCAGCCGCCCTTCGGCATCGGTGTTGAGCACCTCGATCGTCTGGCCGCTCATCGAGGTCACGATATCGCCCGGGCGCTGCGCCTTGCCATCGGGCATGTTCTCGACCAGGCCGACCACGCCGATGATATTGGCCCTGGCCTTGCGTTTCGCGAGCGCCAGCATCGCGCCCGCGACTGCGCCTGCGCCGCCCATGTCCCACTTCATGTCCCACATGCCCGCACCGGGCTTAAGCGAAATCCCGCCGGTGTCGAAGGTTACCCCCTTGCCTACGAAGGCAACCGGCGGATCGCCCGCATTGCCGCCCAGCCACTTGATCGCCAGCAGGCGCGAAGGCTGTTCACTGCCCTGCCCCACGCCCAGCAGCGCGCCCATGCCGAGCTTTTCCATTGCCGCTTCGTCCAGCACCATCAGCTCTGCGCCGGTTCCGGCGAAGCGCTCTTCGCAGCGTTCGACGAAGCTGAGCGGATAAATCTTGTTGGCAGGCTCGGCCACCAGTTCGCGAGTGAACTCTACACCTTCGGCCACCGCGGCCGCATCGGCCCATGCCTGCGCCGCACCATCAGGCGCGGAAATCACGGTTACGGTCGCGAGCGTCCTCTTCTGTTCGTCCTTCATCCGCGTGCGGTATTCGTCATGCCGCCAGCCGCGCAGGCGCAGGCCCAGCAACACGGCCGCGGCACCTGCCGCATCGACCCCGCTGCCCGCGAAATCGAGCACCAGATCGGTCTCGCCCGAAGTAAGATATTTGGCAGCGAGCGCCGCACCGGCCTTTTCCAGCCCTTCTGCGCGCTTGTCAGCCGTGGCGTTGGCATCGCCCATCCCGGCCAGCGCCACGCGAACCACCTGCCCGTCACGTTCAACAAAGCTTTCAAAGAATTGCCCGGCATTGCCCTTGAATCGCGCTGCTGCGGCGCCATCGACAATCGGGCGTTCAAGCCGCGCAGGAAGATCGTCCTTGTTCGCCAGATAGGCTATCAGTCGGGCGTTGGCGGGCGCGGTGTCACTGAAATTAATCTGCATGAGTACTCCGAAAGGGATGATTGCTTGCACAGGCAAGGCGAGCGGAGCGCCGCACAGCGACCCGCCGGTTAATGGCGATTGCGATTAGGCGCGAGCGGTGCGATAGGCAAGACCATGTCCCCGCCGCCGCAGCAATGCCTGCACGCCTCCTTTTGCCGCTTGCCTGTGATCGGCGCCGCCTGTGCCGTTCTGGTACTTGCCGGTGCGTATCCGGCGATGGCGCAGGACGAACAGGCATCCGTCCTGGAAGGCACGCCCCCGCACGCCAGCATGGCGCCGGACCTTGCCGCCGGGGATGCGCCCGGTGATCAGGTGCCCCGCAGTGATGGGCGCACGGTAAAGTTCGAAGCCAACAATCTCGAATATGACAATGAGGCAGATGTCATAACTGCCAGCGGCGATGTGCTGCTTTCGAGCGAAGACCAGTCGGTCCGCGCCGATCAGGTGCGCTGGGACCGGCGCCAGGGCACGATCTATGCCGATGGCAATGTCCGCCTGGTCGATGCCGGCGGGAATCAGCTGTTCACCGAGTCGGTCGAGCTAACCGATCGCTTTGAGGCCGGGGCGATGGGCGAGTTGCTGGTTGCCCTGCGTGCCGGTGGCAGGTTGGCAGCGCGAGCGGGCGAGCGCGGCGAGGATGGCACCGTGGTGTTGCGCGATGCCACCTACGCAGCGTGCCCGGACATCACACCGGAAGGCTGCGGCAGATCGCCAAGCTGGCGCATCACCGCCAGACGGATCGTGTTCGATCCATCCGAAAGCCGGGTCAGTTTCAATGGTGCAGTGCTCGAATTGTTCGGCGCGCGTATCCTGCCGATGCCCGGGCTCGCATTCCGCACAGACGGGCGCGCCGTCTCCGGCTTCATTATGCCCGATCTGCGGGTCTCGCAATCAAACGGCGTTGAAGTCAGCGGCAGCTATTACTGGCGCCTGGCCGACAACATGGACCTGACATTAGGAAGCTATGTCTACACCGAGGTCGCACCGATGGTTTCGGCCGAGTGGCGCCACCAGGTCGACCGCGGCGCCTATCAGATCACCGGCTTTGCCACGCACAGCCGCCGCATTTCCAGCTTTACCGGCGAGCCGGAAACCGAACGCGATCTGCGCGGCTATCTGTTCGCCAATGGCCGCTTCCAGTTCACACCTGAATGGAGCGTAACCGGATCCCTGCGGCGCGCCAGCGACCGCACTTTCCTGCGCCGGTATGACATCAGCCGCGACGACCGCTTGCGCTCGACCGTCAACCTCGAACGGATTGACAGCCAATCCTATTTCTCCCTGGCTGGCTGGGCAACGCAGTCGCTTCGTCTTGAGGCGTCGCAGGGCCAGGTTCCGGTGGCGCTGCCGGTCATGGACTATCGTCGGCGCCTGACCGATCCGATCGTGGGCGGCACAGTCGAATTCCAGGCCAACACGCTCAGTCTGACCCGCCGCGACGGGCAGGATACGCAGCGTGCCTTCGCATCGGCCCGCTGGGACATGCGGCAGCTGACCCCGCTGGGGCAGATCGTGACTGTCACGGCCCTCGCCCGCGGTGACGTTTATCACAGCGACGAGAACTTCCTTACCCCAACAGAAGTCTATCGCGGCAATTCGGGCTGGCAGGGCCGCGCAGTCGCGGTTGGCGCGATCGACGTCGAATGGCCTTTTGTGGGCGAAGCATTTGGCGGCACGCAAGTGCTCAAGCCGCGGCTGCAACTGGTTGCCACGCCGCCGATCCGCAACATGGCGATCCCCAATGAAGATGCGCGCGCAATTGATCTGGAGGATTCGAACCTGTTTGCGCTTAATCGCTTCCCCGGATATGACCGGGTGGAAGATGGGGTGCGGCTGACCTACGGGCTCGATTGGGAGCTTCAGCGCCCCGGCTGGCGGATAAAGAGCACGGTCGGTCAATCCTATCGCTTCGACACAGCAGGAGCGATCCTGCCCGACGGCACCGGCTTGTCGGAGCGCAAGTCTGACTATGTCGGGCGAACCGAGGTGCGCTTCCGCGATTTCGTCAAGTTCACGCACAGGTTTCGCCTTGACAAGGACAAGCTGCAGATCCGCCGCAATGAATTCGATGCGACGGTGGGCGATGAACGCACCTATGTCGAAGTCGGCTATCTTCGCCTCAACCGCAATATCGAGGCATTCGAGGATTTGCAGGACCGCGAGGAATTGCGCGCGGCAGGTCGCCTGGCTTTTGCGAGGTATTGGTCAATTTTCGGCTCTGGCGTCATCAACCTGACTGATCGTGACGAAGATCCGCGCTTTTTAAGCGACGGCTTCGATCCAATCCGCACGCGGCTCGGCATCGCCTATCGCGACGAAACGCTTGAACTGGGCCTGACCTGGCGGCGCGACTTTGTGACCGCTGGCGACGCCCAACGCGGCGATACGTTCCAGCTGACCTTCGCCTTGCGCAACTTCGGGCTGCGCTGATGTGGCAATCGCCGCGTGCCTGCCGGGGGACCGTATTGCAATCCTGCGTTGGCACGCGGGGGCAAACCCGTTATCTGGTCCGCCACTTACCGGCACCCGATCGGCTCAGCCAGCGTTAAGCCGCGGCTTGCCAGTGGTGGAATGACAAATTTGGCGCTGACCAGCGCAGCAGATGGAATGAACGCGTGACACGCATAAAGCTCAATAATGTCCTTTTTTCGCTGGCGGCAGCCGGCATGTTCGCTGCGCCTGCCGGGCTTGGCGCGCAGAATGCCCCGCCGATCGACGATCCGCTGGGGATCCCGGCGAACATCTCGATCATGGGAAAGGCCAATCCCAATGTCCGCACCGCTACCGCAATTGTCAACGGACAGGTCATCACCGGAACCGATGTTGAACAGCGCGTAGCGCTCGTGATTTCGGCGTCACGCAACGAGATCAGCGAAGAGGAAATGCAGCGGCTGCGCACGCAGGTGCTACGAAACCTGATCGACGAGACGCTGCAGATTCAGGCTGCCAGTTCGCAGGAGATCACAGTCTCTCAGGCCGAAGTTGACCAGCGATACAATGCCCTTGCCGCGCAGAATTTCGGCCAGGAACCGGGGGCGATGGATGAATATCTGCGCTCGATCGGATCGTCGCCCGCGTCGCTGAAGCGACAGATCGAAGGCGAGCTTGCGTGGCAGAACCTGCTTCGCCGCAATATTTCGCCGTTCGTCAATGTCTCGGAAGAAGAGGTCAACGAACTGCTCAAGCGGATGGAGGATTCGCGCGGAACGGATGAATTCCGGCTTGGCGAGATCTTCCTTTCGGCTACCCCTGAGAACCGCGATGCTGTGCTCCAGAATGCCCAGCAGATCATGGAACAATTGCAGCAGGGCGGCAGCTTCGTTGCCTATGCGCGGCAATTTTCCGAAGCCTCTACCGCTGCTGTTGGCGGGGATCTGGGTTTCGTGCGGCTGGGCCAGCTGCCCAGCGAACTCGCCGTGGCGGCCCAGCAAATGCAGCCCGGCCAGCTATTTGGCCCGGTCGAGATTCCCGGCGGTTTTTCGATCCTGTACCTGATCGACAAGCGCCAAGTGCTGATGGCTGACCCGCGCGATGCCTTGCTCAGCCTGAAGCAGATCTCGATCAGTTTCGCTCCCGGCCTGACCGACGAAGAAGCCGTCGCACAGGTTGATGCCTTTGCTGCGGGAGTGCAGGCGATGCGCGGCTGCGGCGATGCCGATGCAGCAGCGGCGGCCCTGGGCGCCAATGTCGTTACCAATGACCAGATTCGTGTTCGTGCGCTGCCCGAGCAGCTGCAGAACATCGTGCTCAACCTTCAGCTTGGCCAGTCCACCCCGCCGTTCGGATCAATCGAGGAAGGCGTGCGCGTACTGATGCTGTGCGGACGCGACGATCCGCAGGTCGATAGCGGCCCCAGCTTTGACCAATTGATGGGCCAGCTCGAAGATGAGCGCATCAACAAACGCGCACAGCGTTACCTGCGCGATCTGCGCAACGACGCCTTCATCGAATACAATTGAGCGCTCTGAAGCCCGCGCCGATCGCCGTTTCGCTGGGTGATCCGGCGGGCGTTGGGCCGGAACTGATCATTGCCGCCTGGGCGCTGCGGGCGAAATCGAAGCTGGCCCCGTTTTTCGTGGTTGGCGGGGCAGATATACTCGCCGAAGCAGCGCAAAAGCGAGGCATCGATTGCCCGATAATCGAGATTTCCGAACCGACTGAAACCGCGGCAGCTTTTGCCCGCGGCCTGCCGGTAATCGGCGGCACTTCTACCGCTGGTGCGGCCGCGCGCTATACTCCAGGCCAACCTGACAGTGCGGGTGCGCGGATGGCGCTGGCATCGCTCGGCGAGGCTGCACAGCTCACACTCAGCGGGCGAGCCAGTGCCATGGTGACCGCCCCGATTGCCAAGGCCGAACTGGCCAAGATTGGCTTCGCATTTCCCGGCCAGACAGAGTTTCTCGCCAACGCCTGCGGCGTACCGGAACGTGATGCAGTGATGATGCTGGCAGGGCCAAGCCTGCGAACGGTGCCGCTGACCGTGCACTGTGCGATTGCGGACGTGCCGCGCTTGCTGAGCATCGAGCTGATTTGCCACAAGGCGCGGATTACCGCCGCCGCATTGACGCGCGATTTCGCGATCGAGCGCCCCCGCCTGGCCATTGCCGGGCTCAACCCGCATGCAGGTGAAAACGGGCGCATGGGGCACGAAGAGATCGACATTATCGCGCCCGCTATTGCAGTACTGCGGCAGGAAGGGATCGATGCCACCGGCCCGCATCCTGCCGATACGCTGTTCGCCCCGCACAAGCGCGCCAGCTATGATGTGGCGCTGGCGATGTATCATGACCAGGCGCTGGTCCCGCTGAAAGCGCTCGATTTCGATCAGGGCGTCAATGTCACGCTGGGCCTGCCGATCATCCGAACCTCGCCCGATCACGGCACCGCCTTCGACATCGCGGGCACAGGCTTGGCCGATCCCGGCGCCATGGTGGCGGCGATCCGCATGGCGGGCGAGATGGCAGCGCGGCGATCGGCGCATGGCTGACCTGCCTCCGCTACGCGAAGTCATAGCCAGGCACGGGCTCAGCGCATCCAGGGCGCTGGGGCAGAATTTCCTGTTCGATGCGCAATTGCTTGACCGGATCGCCGCGATTCCCGGCGATCTGAAAGGCAAGGCGGTGCTGGAAGTCGGCCCCGGTCCGGGCGGCCTTACCCGCGCGTTGCTTAAGGCGGGCGCGCGAGTGACCGCGATCGAGATGGACCGGCGCTGCCTTCCCGCGCTGGCCGAACTGGGTGAAGCCTATCCCGGCCAGCTCAACGTGATCGAAGGCGATGCGTTGAAGATCGACCATGGCGCGCTGATGCAGGGTGAACCTTTCGCAGTGGTCGCCAACCTTCCCTACAATGTTGGCACCGCACTATTCGTGAAGTGGCTTGGCGGTGAGAACTGGCCACCGCAGTGGAGTTCACTCACGCTGATGTTCCAGCTCGAGGTTGCGCAGCGGATCGTCGCCCATCCCGGCAACGGCACCTATGGGCGTCTTGCCGTCCTGGCCCAATGGCGTAGTGACGCCAGGCTGGCGATGAAGGTGCATCGCAGCGCCTTCACTCCCCCGCCCAAGGTGATGAGTGCAGTGGTGCATGTAACTCCGGGCGCGGCCCCTGCGGGCGTATCGGCGCGCACGCTCGAACGGCTTACAGAGGCCGCCTTCGGCCAGCGCCGCAAGATGCTGCGCCAAAGCCTGAAAGCTGTACCCGGCGCGCTCAATGCACTGGAAAGGCTGGGAATAGACCCGCAACGCCGCGCCGAAACACTTAGCGTTGAAGACTTTGTCTCGCTCGCCGCCGAATTTGGTTAATTTCGACTAACCTAGCTTGCCAATCCTTCTTCATCGATGTCCTGCCATCACGCTGTTCAAATCAATGGAGAAAAGCGAGCGATGAGCCTGTACGAAGCAAGATTGCGGGCCGCTCAGGCAGAGCGGCGGCGTAACGTCAGGTTCACCATCGACATTCCCGTGTGCTTTCGCACCATCGCAGGCGATCGCCCGTGCCACATGGCCAATATCTCTGACAGTGGGGCAAAGCTGGAAACCAGTGCTCCGCCGCGCGAAGGGGTTACGGGCTGGCTGGTGCTCGGTAATGAAGAGATATTCTGCAAGGTGATCTGGACGAGCGAGACGGCCTGCGGTGTCGAATTCGAACGCACGCTGGGGCAGGACCGGCTGATTGGCATAGCTGGCGAAAAGGTGAGCCAGGGAGGCCCAATCGCCAATGCCGGCAATATTCAGATGGGCCGCCGCCGCGGCGGGCGGCTGGTCGCAAGCGGCGGCTGAACCGGTATCTAACCCGCCTTCCTGACCTGTCGCCAGTGGTGCAGCAGCGGTTCGGTATAGCCCGAAGGCTGCCCGACGCCCTTGAACACCAGATCACAGGCGGCGCGGAAGGCAGGGCCGTCCTCATTGCCGACCAGCGGCGTGTAGAGCGGATCACCGGCGTTCTGGCCATCCACCTTGGCCGCCATGCGCCGCAGCGAATCCATCACCTGGTCTTTGCTGACCACGCCGTGCAGCAGCCAGTTGGCCATATGCTGCGAGCTGATGCGCAAGGTCGCGCGGTCTTCCATCAGGCCGACATCGTTGATGTCAGGTACCTTTGAGCAACCCACGCCCTGGTCGATCCAGCGCACGACATAGCCCAGCAGCCCTTGCGCATTGTTGTCCAGTTCCTCGCGCAGCTCATCTTCGGACCAGTTGGTGCCTTCGGCGAGCGGAATGGTGAGCAGATCGCCCAGCGGCGGAATCTCGCCCAGCCCGGCCTGCTCGGCAAAGACATTGCACTGGTGGTAATGCAGCGCGTGGAGCGTTGCCGCAGTGGGTGAAGGCACCCAGGCGGTGTTCGCGCCCGCCTTGAGGTGGCCGATCTTCTCTACCATCATCTGCTTCATCAGATCGGGCGCGGGCCACATCCCCTTGCCGATCTGCGCGCGGCCCGAAAGCCCATGCCTGAGGCCGATGGCGACATTGCGTTTCTCATAGGCGGCGAGCCATTTCGATGCCTTAATCTCCGCCTTGCGGATCATCGGCCCGGCCTGCATCGAGGTGTGGATCTCGTCCCCCGTGCGGTCGAGGAAGCCGGTGTTGATGAACACCACACGGTCCTTCACCGCCGCTATACAGGCACCGAGATTGGCGGAGGTACGGCGCTCCTCGTCCATCACGCCAACCTTGATCGTGTGACGGGGGAGCGCCAGCAGGTCCTCCACCGCATCGAACAGATCATTGGTAAAGGCGCATTCCTCCGGCCCGTGCATCTTGGGCTTGACGATATAGATGCTGCCCGTCTTCGAGTTTCGATAGCGACCGTGACCTTCGACATCGAGCGCGCCGATTGCGCTGGTGAAGACTGCGTCCATGATACCTTCCGGCACCTCGCCGCCATCAGCCAGCCTGATCGCGGGATTGGTCATCAGATGGCCGACATTGCGCACGAACAGCAGGCTGCGCCCGGGCAGGCTGTGTGTGTTGCCGCCTTTATCAGTGTAATTCACGTCTTCAGCGAGCTTGCGGGTGAGCGTGCGCCCACCCTTGTCGAAGCTTTCCTCCAGATCGCCGCGGATCACGCCGAGCCAGTTGGAATAGGCCATGAGCTTGTCTTCGGCATCGACCGCAGCGACCGAATCCTCGCAGTCGCAGATCGTGGTCAGCGCGGCCTCGCAGATGATGTCAGCAATGCCCGCCTTGTCGGTCTTGCCGACCGGATGATCGCGGTCGAACACCACTTCGATATGCAGGCCGTTGTTCCTGAACAGCAGCCCGCGTCCGGTCTTGCCGATATACTGGCTTTCGTCCTGCAGCTTGCCATCATGCTCGTCAGCAACATCGGCCCAGCTCTGGTCCACCAGCGGCAGCGCTTGATCCAGAAATTCACGCCCGCGCGCGATCACCGCAGCGCCGCGTTCCTCGTCATAGCTGCCTGGCCGCGCAGGCGGCGCATTGAGTGCGTCGGTGCCATAGAAGGCGTCATACAGGCTGCCCCAGCGCGCATTGGCAGCGTTGAGCAGGAAGCGCGCATTGAGCATCGGCACTACCAGCTGCGGCCCGGCCATCGTCGCAATTTCGGGATCGACATTCTGCGTGCCGATAATGAAATCATCCGGTTCGGGCACAAGATAGCCAATCTCGCGCAGGAAGGCCTGGTATTCCTGGCTGTCGAGCCGCTTGCCGCGCCGTTCCCTGTGCCAGGCGTCGATCATGGCCTGCAGTTCGTCGCGCTTCGCCAGCAGCGCGCGGTTGCGCGGCGCGAAGGTGCCTAGAAGCGCAGCAAAGCCACTCCAGAAAGCCGCGACATCGCGCCCCAGCGGGCGCAAGACTTCACCTTCGATGAATTGGGCAAGCCTCGAATCGATCTCGATCCCGGCGCGGTTGACATATTCGCTCACAGATTCCTCGCACATTGGGCTCGCCGGCGCGCGGCAAGCGGGTTTTCAGCCAGTTTCCCGGGGAGGATTGGCGCGGGCTATGGCCAAAGCGCCCCGTCATTGCAACCGCTAACAGGAGTTTGCGCAGTGGCATCTTGGCCTTGGCCCGCCGCGCCGCTAGAGCGGTAACAGATGCAACAAACCTCAACCACCAGCGCCGCCGCCCTGGCCGAGCGGATCGATGGCACTGCCATGCTCGGGCAGGTGCAGGAATGGGGCGCGATCAACACCGGCACCGCCAATCTGGAAGGGCTGGCAAGGCAGGCCGAAGCGCTGGTGGATGCCTTTTCCGCATTGCCGGGCGAAATCGAGCTGGTCGATCCGGCGCCGGTTACCGCGATCGACAGCACGGGCCGCGAGTTCGCAAAGCCGCATGGGCGGCACATGGTGCTGCGGGTGCGCCCCCAGGCCAATCGCCGCCTGCTGTTCACTGGACACATGGACACCGTGTTTCCGGCGGACCACCCGTTCCAGCAGCAGCAATGGCTCAGCGATGACACGCTAAACGGCCCCGGCGTGGCCGATATGAAGGGCGGGATCGCGGTAATCCTCCACGCGCTGAAGGCGGTCGAGGCAACGGGCGCGATCGGCTCGCTCGGCTATGACGTGATGATCAATTCTGACGAGGAAACCGGCTCGCTGGCGAGCGCTGGTTTGATCGCCGAACTGGCGCAGGGGAAGCTAGCCGCGCTGACTTATGAACCCTCGGCCTTGCCTGACGGTACCCTGGCGCATGAGCGCGGCGGCACGGGGAATTATTCGATAAGCTTCACCGGCAAAAGTGCACATGCCGGGCGCAACCCGCATGAGGGCCGCAATGCGATCGTAGCGGCGGCGGATCTGATCTTGCGGCTGAAGGCGATGGAACATGCTGACCTGACCGTGAACCCGGCCAAGCTGGAAGGCGGCGCGGCGAACAATGTCGTGCCCGATAACGCAGTGCTGCGCTTCAACATCCGCCCCAAATCGACCGCGGCGATGGAAGCGTTCGAGCGCGATCTCGCCGAAGTCCTGCACGCGATCGAGCGCAAGCACGAAGTTGGCGTCCACCGCCATGGCGGCGTTACCCGTCCGCCCAAGAGAGTTGACGCGCGCGCGCAAGCGCTGTTCGATCTGGTCAAGGCATGCGGCGCCGAGCTGGGCCAGGACATCCGCTGGCAATCTACCGGCGGCGTGTGCGACGGCAACAATATCGCCGCCTGCGGCGTGCCCGTGGTCGATACGATGGGCGTGCGCGGGGGCGCGATCCATTCGCCGCAGGAATTCCTGATCGTGCCCAGCCTGGCCGAACGTGCCGCACTTTCCGCTCTAGTCATCACCCGCATTGCCAATGGAGAACTCTATTGACCTTCCGCCTGCGCGCCGCGCGCGCTGACGATCTTGAACCGCTGTATGAAATGGCCAAGCTAACCGGCGGCGGCTTTACCAATTTGCCGCCCGATCGCTCTGCGCTGGCCGCCAAGCTGGCGCGCGCCAGCGAGGGCTTCGCCAATGACAGCGATGAACTGGCTGACGAGCAATTCGTGCTGGTACTGGAGAATGCCGAGACGGGCACCATTCGCGGCACCTGCCAATTGATGACCAATGTTGGCCAGCGTTGGCCGTTCTATTCCTATCGCCTCAACACGCTGACCCAATATTCGCAGGAACTTGACCGCACGGTGCGCGCCGAACTGCTGAGCCTGGTCACCGATCTTGAAGGATCGAGCGAAGTCGGCGGACTGTTCCTGCACCCAAATGAGCGCGCTGGCGGACTGGGCCTGCTGCTCGCACGCAGCCGCTATCTGTTCATCGCCATGCATCGCCGCCGCTTTGCCGACCGTGTGCTGGCCGAGCTGCGCGGGATCATCGACGAGCGCGGCGGATCGCCCTTCTGGGACGGGGTTGCGGGCCGCTTTTTCGGGATGAACTTCCAGGAAGCAGACTATTTCAATGCCATCAACGGCAACCAGTTCATTGCCGATCTGATGCCCAAGCACCCGGTTTATATCGCCATGCTTAACGACGATGCCCGCAGCGTGATCGGCGTGCCCCACCCTACCGGTCGCGCCGCAATGCGCATGCTCGAGAACGAGGGATTCCGCTACGAGCAATATGTCGACATTTTCGATGGCGGGCCCACCATGACAGCGCGGACTGACGAAGTGAAAAGCGTCAAGGAAGCGCAAGCGCACCAGGTTTCCGACGTCAATCTGGATCAGGGCGAACGCGCGATCCTGGCCACTGGAAGGCTCAGCAGCTTTCGCGCTTGCTACGGCGCGCGCAAGATCAAGAAGGATGGCACGATTTCGATCGATTCCTCAGCTGCCGATGCACTTGATGTAAAGCGCGGCGACACGGTGTGGAGCGTGGTCCGATGATTGGAATTCGTCATTACGAGCCGCAGGCGAAGCAATCCATGGCCAAAGTTAGCGACCTGACGCGACCTCACTTCATGGATTGCCGCGTCGCACTCCGGGCTCCTCGCAATGACGATCAAAGGTATTTTTGAATGCGGCTCACTGAAATCAATTTTGACGGGATCGTGGGCCCTTCGCACAATTATGCGGGCCTCAGTCTGGGAAATATCGCCAGCGCCAGCCACAAGGGGGATTCCAGCTATCCGCGCGCCGCTGCCTTGCAGGGCATAGCCAAGATGCGCGGCAATCTGGCGCGATTGGGCGTGCAGGGCTTCCTGCTGCCCCTGCCCCGCCCCAATGACGCCTTGCTGCGCGCGCTGGCGGTGGACGAGAGCGCCGAACGCGCGCTGCTCGCCGCCGCCTGGTCAGCCTCCTCGATGTGGACCGCCAATGCCGCGACCGTCAGCCCCGCGCCCGACACCGCCGACGGCAAGTGCCACTTTACCCCGGCGAACCTCGTCACCATGGTCCACCGGGCACAGGAATGGCCCGACACCAAGCGGCAGCTCGATATCGCTTTTAGCAATCGCGAGTATTTCACCGTGCATGATGCGGTGCCGCCCAGTTTCGGCGACGAGGGCGCGGCCAACCACATGCGGCTGTGCGCCGGGCATGGCGAAGCAGGGGTCGAGGTGTTCGTCTATGGCGAACGCGGCGGCAGATTTCCCGCCCGCCAGCATATCGAGGCCAGCCGCGCAGTCGCCCGCCTGCATCGGCTTGATCCGGCACGCACCGTGTTTGTGGAACAGAACCCGGCAGCGATCGAGGCCGGCGCGTTCCACAATGATGTGGTCGCGGTGGCCAATGAGAATGTGATCTTCGCGCATGAACTCGCCTTTGCCGACCGGCAGGGCGCCTATGATGCGATGCGCAAAGCCTTCCCTGCGCTCCAGGTAGTCGAAGTGCCGGACAGCGCGGTGAGCCTGGCCGAAGCGATCAAGACATACCTGTTCAATGCGCAGCTCGTCACCCTGCCCGAAGGCGGGATGGCGCTGATCGTGCCTGAGGAATGCCGCGATTCGCCCAGCGTCTGGCGCTGGTGCGAGGCGATGATGGCATCAAACGGCCCGATCCGGCAGGTGATACCGGTCGACGTGCGCCAGTCGATGGCCAATGGTGGTGGGCCCGCCTGCCTGCGGCTGCGTGTGGTGGCCGATCCGTCCGCGATCGATCCGCGCTTCCTGCTTGATGAGGCCAAGGCCGCCCGAATCGAGTCGGTTATCGCCGCGAACTGGCCTGAGCAGGTCGATCCGGCCGATCTCGGTAGCGAAACGCTGAAGAACAGTGTCACATCGGCACGTTTTGCCCTACTCGAAGCGCTGGAACTCACCGAACTAGGTTAACGCACTGGACAGCGCACTGGTAATCCATAGGATAACCTTTTGTTAACCAGTCGCACCCTGTGCGGCGAAATGGCGAAAGGGCAAACATGCTGCGCAAGATCGGTCGGCTGTTCGTGATCAAGACGCGCTGGGAAGCGTATCTGATCATCTATGCCCTGGCCTTGGGCGCAATGACCCGCGGCGCGCACTACACAGTGCAATATCCCGGTGTTGGCGGCTATCTGCTGTTCGCAGCCACCGCAGGCGCGGTGTTCCTGGGCGGCGCAAAGATCCTCGACGCAATCCGCTATGAGCAGGAAAAGCGCGAGCGCGAGGCAAACGCCCAGGATTAATGGGCAGGTAGCCTGCGAAAACGCGCCCTTCGCGTCATTACCTGCATTCTCCTGACTTTGCGCCGATATCAAAGCAATCAGACTCGGCCCTATGCAACTGTGATATACGGTCCGCATTGGATAGGAGAACGATCATGAAAATCGACTCAAACAAATTTGGCCTCGCGACATTGCTCGTCTTTGCTGTGTTCTGGGTTATCTGCAGCGCGTTTGTAGCGGCGATGCCGATGCCGATGATGCAGATGAGCGGGCACATGGTTCATGCCGATTTCGGCCAAATGGCCTGGCAGTTGAACTGGGGCGGATTCTTCTATGGCCTGATAGCCTGGTCAGTCATTGCGGGCGTTGCGGCCTGGGCAATAGCAAGTGTTTACAATTGGCTGCTTGACTGAGGCGAGTATCGCGCTGCCGCCTGACGGCAAAATGGGTGGAGGGATTCTGTTGCTACGTTCCCTCCGGACGCCCGGTATCCGTTCTGTTGCCCGGTCGGTCCAACCGCGCTTTAGCTTTGTAAATTCAGGCCGTTAGGCCGTCACATTACGCAGCAATAGCGAGTGCTTCGTTATCGTTGGCACTTGTGTGTTTTGAACAGTTTTACGGGGTACTCAGCCCGGGCAAAAACAACGTCTTTCAACACACGTCGATCCTGGTTCGGCCCCGTCATAAGCCCCGGAAATTGCCGGGTTTTGTGGTGGAGCCGCCGGGTACTGCCCCCGGGTCCGTTGTGCCTATTGCACGCCGCAATTTATCGCCATAGTCGGTTGCCCGACACGCCCTATATAGCGAGAAAATGCTGAACTTAAAGTGTATCGTCATTGCGAGGAGCCGCAGGCGACGCGGCAATCCAGAAAGTTGCACACTGGATTGCTTCGCTCCGCTCGCAATGACGAAGGGAAATCTACTTCTTCAGCGCGTCCCTGATCTCGATCAGCAGGTCGATCTCCGATGGGCCAGCGGGTTCTTCGGCTGCGGGTTCTTCCTTCTTTTCGAAACGCTCCTTCACCTTGTTGGTATAACGCACCAGCAGGAAGATTATGAGCGCCAGGATCAGGAAGTTGATGATCGAGGTGACGAAGGCGCCCCAAGCCAGCACATTGGCGCCCGCTTCGCGCGCCGCCGCAAGGGTCATGCCCACCTCCACTTCACCGCTCAGGACCAGATACTTGTCGCTGAAATCGACATTGCCGAACACCGCGCCGACAATCGGCATGATCACGTCTGACGTCATCGATGCCACGATCACCGCAAAGGCCCCGGCGATGATGACCGCCACGGCCAGTTCCAGCACATTGCCCTTGGCAATGAATTCCTTGAATTCCGACAGCATCCTGTCCTCCTCTGATCCCTTGGTGCTGGGCAATCTTGCACTGTGCCAGGTGCTTGCCAAGTCCGCAGCTCGCTCGATTTTCCACACATTGAAATTGATCGGGGGTGCTCTATATCTGCAATACAGGTATGTCAGGCCCACTCCCTTGGGCCTTTTCAGAGAGGGTTTTCGATGAATTTCACTTCATTTCGCCGCTTGGTGCTGGTTGCGGCCGCTTCGCTGGGGCTTGCGTCCTGCGGCATCAACTCGGTCCCTACCGCTGAAGAAAATGCCAAGGCCAAATGGGCCGATGTCGAGGCGCAGTTCCAGCGCCGCGCCAACCTCATCCCCAACCTTGCCGAAGTGGCGCAAGGCGCGGCTGAGAATGAGCGCGGTATCCTGACCGAAGTGACCGAAGCGCGTGCGCGCGCCACCAGCATCAATATCGATGCCAACGATCTGGGCGATGCCGAAAAAATGGCCGAGTTCCAGGCTGCTCAGGCACAGCTGGGCCAGGGTCTTGGTCGGCTTCTGGCGAGCTTTGAAGCCTATCCCACGATCCAGTCAAACCAGAATTTCCTTGCGCTGCAGAGCCAGCTCGAAGGCACGGAAAACCGCATTGCGGTGGCCATTCGCGACTATAATGAAGCGGTGCGCCAGTATAACACCACCATCCGCACCTTTCCCGACATCATCGGCGCGACGGTGATCCACGGGGCCGAGCCGCTGGTGCCATATGAGGCTGTGAGCGAAGGTGCTGAGGTCGCGCCCGAGCTTGACCTGACTTCGAACTAAGCGCCGGTGCTTCGCTCGATCATTGCTCTCGCCGCAACTCTAGCGGCGCTGATCGCGTCTCCCTTGGCAGCGCAGCCGGAATTTCCGGCGCTGTCGGGGCGCGTGGTCGACGCTGCTGATATCATTCCTGAGCAGGTCGAGGCCGAACTGGTCCAGAAGCTGGAAGCGCTCGAAGCACAATCGCAGCGCCAGCTTGTCGTCGCCACCGTGCCCGATCTGCAGGGCTATGACATTTCCGACTATGGCTATCAGCTTGGGCGCGCCTGGGGCATCGGCGATGCGGAGCGTAACGACGGCGCGCTGCTGATCGTCGCCCCCAATGAACGCAAGGTGCGGATCGAAGTGGGCTATGGCCTCGAAGGCTATCTCACCGATGCGCTGTCCGCGCTGATCATCCAGAATGCGGTGCTGCCGCGTTTCCGCGAGGGCGACATGCCCGGCGGGATCGTGGCAGGCGCTGATGCAATCATCCAGCAGCTGCAATTGCCCGAGGACGAGGCACGCCAGATTGCCGCCGAAGCGGGCCAGGCGCGCGAGCGCGACAGCGGCTTCCCGGTCGGCGCACTGATCTGGTTTGCGATCATTTTCTTCTTCTTCATCCTTCCGATGCTGCGCGGGCGGCGGCGCAAGCGGCGCTATCGCGGCGTGAGCGACACGGTGGGTGACATCATCCTGTGGGAAGTGGGCAGCGCGATCGTGCGCGGGGCGCTTTCCGATGGCGATGGCTGGGGCGGCGGCGGCGGTTTCGGCGGCGGCGGCGGCTTTTCCGGCGGCGGCGGCAGTTTCGGGGGCGGCGGCGCCTCGGGGGGTTGGTAGATGGGACGCTATCTGACACCAGAGCAACACAAGATCGTGTCTGACGCGGTTGGCGCGGCAGAGTTGACCACCAGCGGCGAAATCGTGACCGTCCTGGCCGACAGGTCTGACGGTTACAGCGACGTCGCGCTGCTGTGGGCCGCAGTCGCCAGCTTTACCGCTATGAGCCTGTTTGCACTCTTTCCCCTGCACTTCATGGATCTGTGGGACGCGTTAATCGGCGGCTGGATGCACGAATGGACCACAGGCGAACTGGCCAGCATGACCATTGCACTTGGCCTGATCGCCTTTGCCGCGATGTGGGCGGTGCAATTATGGGATCCGCTCAAATTCGCGTTGATCCCCTCCCCGCTCAAAACCGCCCGTGCGCATGAGGCCGCGATCAGGCACTTCAAGGTCGGCGCAGAGCGGCGCACGCATGGCCGCACCGGAGTGCTGATCTATCTCTCCATGCGCGAACACCGCGCGGAGATCGTGGCAGATGAACCGATCGCGGCCAAAGTTCCTGCCGAGGTGTGGGGCGAGGCGATGGCCGACATGCTGAAGGATATCGGCCAGGGCAGCATCGCCGAAGGAATGGCTGCGGGCGTGCGCGATGTGGCCAGGGTGCTGGCCGAACATTTCCCGTCCGGCGCAAATGACCGCAACGAGTTGCCTGACCGCCTGATCGAAGTCTAAACGCTCCATCCATGAGCGATCCTGACGCGAACAAGCCCGAAAACATCGAATGGCAGGGCAGATTCATCACCGCCAAGACCCGCGGGCGGTGGGAATATGTTGCCCGCGCGCGCGGCATCCGTGCCGCCGCGATCATCGCGATCGACGATGACGGCCATGTCATACTGGTGGAGCAATATCGCGTGCCGCTGGGCCGGATCTGCCTTGAAATTCCTGCCGGGTTGATCGGCGATGATGAAGGCAAGGCGGGCGAGGCGGCAAAAGATGCCGCAATGCGCGAGCTGGAGGAAGAAACCGGCTATCGCGCCGCCCGGATGGAAAACCTGGGGGAATTCTATTCCTCGCCCGGCATGGTGTCCGAAAGCTTCACCCTGCTGCGGGCGCATGGCCTGACCAAGGTCGGCGAAGGTGGCGGCACCGCCAGCGAGGATATCACCGTACACCGCGTAAAATTGTGCGAGCTGCCGCAATTCGTTGCGGATTGGCGCGCGAAGGGCCACGGTGTCGACGTGCGCATAGCCCTGTTCTTAATGGGTGGGCAGTTGGCGGCAGGATTTATCGGAGAGGATTGAGACTTATGGCAGGAAGATGTGCGGGCAAGCTCGCTTTGGTAACGGGCGCGGCACAGGGGCTGGGCGCAGCGCATTCGCGGCGGCTGGCGGAAGAAGGCGCGCGCGTGCTGCTGACCGACATCAACTGGGCGGGTGCGCAGGAAACCGCCGATGCGATCAACGCCGACCTTGGCGCAGGCACAGCCTTTGCCATCCAGCATGACGTAACCGACCGCGCGCAGTGGGACACCGCCGTCGATGCCGCACGCGAACATATTGGCGGGCTCAACGTGCTGGTCAACAACGCCGGAATCGGTGTGGGTGGCAATATCGAAACCTGCAAGTTCGAAGACTGGAAGCGCTGCTTTTCGGTCAATGTCGATTCGATCTTTCACGGCTGCCAGGCGGCCTTGCCATTGATGCGCGAACACGCGCCAGGTTCGATCATCAACATCAGTTCGATCGCGGGCCTGATCGCCAGTGACACCATGCCGGCCTATAATTCCTCCAAGGCAGCAGTGTGGATGCTGTCGAAATCGATCGCGCTGCATTGCGCCAAGAACAACATGCAGATCCGTTGCAATTCGGTGCACCCGACCTTTGTCGACACGCCGATCCTTGATGGCACCGCGCGGCACCACAATCTCGACAAGGGTGTGCTGCTGGAAAAGCTGGCGCGGCAGATTCCGCTCAAATTCGTGGGCGAGCCCAATGACATCGCCAATGCTGTGGTTTATCTCGCCAGCGACGAAAGCCGCTTTATGACCGGGGCCGAAATCAAGCTCGATGGCGGTATTTCGGCGATGTAAGCGACTTGATGTAAGCGACTTGATGCGTCGCTGAAACGAAAGAGGGGCCAAGCTGGCCCCTCCCGGTTTTCCATAAGTCTGTGAAAGGCGCGGCTGCCCTGAAAACCGGGTCAGCTTAAAGTCGCCGCTCCTTCAATCTGCGATCAGCGCGATCGCCAGGTAGATCAGGATGAAGCTGCCGAAGCCGATCAGCGTACCCAGCGCAAAGCCGAGGCGGACGACCAACGGGTCGATCCCGAAATAATTGCCGATCCCGGCGCAAACGCCGAAGATCTTGCCATCGGCCTTGTCGAGGTGGAAGCCGCCGTTCGGCGTGCTCACTACTGGTTTGTGGTCGAGCTTGCTCATGCGACAACTCCTGTCATCGGGGTGGCATAATCGATCAGCGTCGCCATGATAACGGTAGTGAAGGCGAACGACATGACAGCGGCGAAGATGCGATTGCCGATATCTGAACGGGGAAACATGGGGTTACTCCTTGGAATGAAAAGTGATGCCCGATTGATCAGGCAAGCAGGCCGGCAGGGCTGGCGGGGATGATCGTGGCAGCCATCACGGCAGCCGAAATGACCAGTGAACAGATGGCGGCGAACAGTTTGTTCGAAGTGTCAGAATTGAAAAACATCGATTTTACTCCAGTTTGTAATGTTCCAGCGAACCATTTCGCTTGATGCCAGATACTTTGCAGGAGGCGTGCCAAATTCAAAAAATGGCGGAATTCTGCGATTTCGTGAGCTTCCCCTCATGAACCGCCCATTCATCAATCCGAAAGTTTGGTATTTTTCACCATATTTCAGGATCGGTGATTTCGGTGAGGCCAGGCGTGGCCAAACCGGCGCGAAATGCTAAGCGCCGCAATTGCCTATGACGCTTGACCGCATCGCCCTTTCCCACTTCCGCAACCACCGCCAGACCGATCTGCGCGGAACGCGCCAGCTTAACCTGCTGGTGGGCGAAAACGGCGCGGGCAAGACCAATATCCTCGAGGCGTTGTCGCTGCTGGCACCCGGGCGCGGATTGCGCCGCGCGAATCTGGCGGACCTGCCCGGCCCGGAAGGCGGCGGCGCATTCCAGATTGGCGCCAGCCTGATCGAACAGGACCATGAAAGCGCGCGCATCGGCACATTCGTCGAGCATGAGCGGCCCGGCAGGCGGCTTGTCCGCGTCAATGGTGCAGAAGCAAGCGCGCAATCCTTAAGCGAATGGCTGGCGATCGGCTGGCTAACCCCGGCGATGGACGGGCTGTTCATGGACAGCGCGGGCGCAAGGCGGCGCTATCTCGACCGGCTGGCCCTGGCGGTTGATCCTGCGCACGCCCGCCATGCCTCGCGCTTCGAGGCCGCTCTGCGCGAGCGCAACAAGCTGATCGAGGAAAGCCGCGATGCCACCTGGCTCGACGCGATCGAAGCGCAGGTGGCGGAGCACGGTGCGGCGGTGGCTGCAGGGCGCATGGCGCTGGTCTCCACGCTGGCGGACGAGCTGACCGCTCTGCCCGATGCGCCCTTTGCCAAGCCGATCCTTACCTATCTTCCCGGCGGGCCGACCGGGCGCGAGGAATTGCGTGCCGAGCTGGCCCGGCAGCGCAGCCGGGATCGCGCCGCCGGGCGCACGCTCACCGGCCCGCACCGCGACGAGCTGGACGTGGTCATGTCGGGTAGCGGCCAGCCTGCTGCATCCTGTTCAACCGGCGAACAAAAGGCGATGCTGATCGCGCTTACCCTTGCCCATGCCGCACTTGCGGCAGAGGGGCGCCCCGGTGTGCTGCTGTTGGATGAAGTCGCGGCGCATCTCGATCCTGTCCGCCGCGCGACGCTGTTCCAGCGCCTCAAGCAAGGCCGTGCGCAAGTGTGGCTTACCGGCACCGAGCCTGCACCGTTTCAGGATATCCTGGAGGAAGCGGCAGTGTGGCGGGTAAGCGCGGGGACGGTAGCTCGGGTCTAGATACTCGTCATTGCGAGCGAAGCGAGGCAATCCAGTTTCTGCCGTTGCGACCTAGCGATTGTCTGGACAATGGATTGCCGCGTCGCCGCCAGCGCGGCTCCTCGCAATGACAAGTGAGCGAGCTCAATCCTCCGGCAGCGCAGCCTCGACCTGGTCCACCGTTGCTGCGACCAGTTCCTCCAGCCCCGCTTCGGTCGGGTGGATCCGGTCATCCTGGAACAGCGAGGGATCCTGATAGATCGCCTCGAGCCAGAATGGGATCAGTGCCGTGCCATATTCGCGCGCCAGATCGGCATAAAGAGCGTCGAACTGCGCCTGATACTCAGGCCCGTAATTGGGCGGCGCGCGCATCCCCATGATCAATACCGGGATCTCCCGTGCCTTCAGCTCACCCAGCATTGCGGCAAGATTGCTGCGTGTCTGATCGGGCGAAATGCCGCGCAGCAAATCGTTTCCGCCCAGTTCGAGGATGAAAAGATCGGGCTTTTCTTCCTGCGCGTCGAGCGTGAATTTGAGGCGCTGCAATCCGGCAGCGCTGGTATCGCCTGAAATTCCCGCATTGGCGACTTTCGCATTCACTCCGCGCGCGCGCAGCGCGGCTGCCAGCTTCGCGGGATAGCTGTTCTCCTTGCCCACGCCGTATCCGGCGAACAGGCTGTCACCAAAGGCGAGAATTGTCCGCTCGGGCCCCATTACGGGAACCGTCGCCACCTCTGCCGCATTGGTATCCGAACCAGCTTCCGCCACCGTATCGGCGGGCGCTTCCGATCCGCAGGCCGCAAGCATAAGTGCAAGAATGATCGACCAAACGCCTTTTGCCATCTGCAAGTCTCCTTGTGCGGCCCCCAGCCCTATGCGAATGCGAACCCGTGACAAGCCCCTCTCCTGCAATTTCCGCCCGTAACCTCACCCTCACGCTGGGCAGCAATGCTGCGCCGGTCGAGATCCTGCGTGGGATCGATCTTGATCTCGCGTCTGGCGAAGTGGTCGCGCTGCTCGGCGCGTCCGGTTCTGGCAAAAGCTCGCTGATGGCGGTGCTGTCAGGGCTTGAGCGTGCCAGCAGCGGCGCGTTGATGGTGGCTGGCGCCGATTTCACCGCCATGAACGAGGACGAGCTGGCGCAGGCGCGGCGCGGCCGCATCGGCATCGTGCTGCAGGCTTTCCACCTGCTGCCGACCATGACTGCGGCGGAAAATGTCGCCACGCCGATGGAGCTGGCCGGTGTCTCTGACGCGCGCGAGCGGGCGGTTGCCGAACTCAAGGCGGTTGGCCTGGGCCACCGGCTCGATCATTACCCCACCCAGCTTTCGGGCGGCGAACAGCAGCGCGTGGCAATTGCCCGCGCAATCGCGCCGCGGCCCGAGCTGATCTTTGCCGACGAGCCGACCGGCAATCTCGATGCGTCAACCGGGCACGACATTATCGAGCTGCTGCTCGACCGCCGTGCAGAGACAGGCGCGACCTTGCTGATGATCACGCATGACCGCGCTTTGGCCGAACGCTGCGAACGGGTGGTGACCATGGCTGACGGGGTGATCGTGTCCGACACCGCTTCCGCCTGCGCCGCCGCATGAGCACAGCTCTTTCCTGGGGCATGGCCTGGCGCATCGCCCGGCGCGATCTCAATGCGCGCTTCAAGGGGCTGCGCCTGCTGCTGGTGTGCATATTCCTGGGCACGGCAGCCCTGGCTGCGATTGGCACGCTGACCTCCTCCATCGAGCGAGAACTGGCCAATCGCGGGCAGGAACTGCTCGGCGGCGATCTCGAGATCGAAGTGTGGCAGCGCGACCTTTCCGATGAGGAGAAAGCGGCGCTGTCGGAATACGGCGCGATCTCCGGCGGCACGCGGATGCAGGCCATGGCAAGCACGCCCGCCGCCGCCGCACCGGTGGAACTGAAAGCCGTCGATGACAAATGGCCGCTTTTCGGCACGCTGACGCTCAAGGATGGCCGCAGCGTTGGCGCGCCTGCGGATGGCCAGGCCTGGCTTGGCCAGGGCGCGCTCGACCGGCTCGGTATCGAAGTGGGCGACAGCTTCCGCGTCGGCACGGCCGATCTGACAGCGGCAGGCGTGATCGCCAACGAGCCTGATCGCCTGTCCGAAGGCTTCCAGCTTGGCCCGACGGTGATCGTGGCCGATGATTTTCCCTACCGCGCCGGCCTGATCGCGCCCGGCACGCTCTATGAGAGCAAGTACCGGATAGCTTTCGATAGCGGTCAAGACCCCGATACCGTGCGCGGAGCGATTGAAGCGCGCTTCCCCAATGCCGGCTTCGACTTCCGTGATCGTGACCGCGCATCGCCCGGTGCGGATCGCTTTGTCAGCAATATGAGCGATTTCCTGACTCTGGTGGGCCTGGCCGCGCTGGTGATTGCCGGGATCGGCATCGGCGGCGGGGTGGCGAGTTACCTCGACGCGCGGCGCAATTCGATTGCCACGCTCAAGGTGCTGGGCGCATCAGGCACGGATATCGTGCGAATTTACGGGATGCAGATCGGCGCGGCGACGCTGGCGGGGAGCGCGGCGGGCATCGCCACCGGCGTCCTGGTCACTCCGCTGCTGGGCCTGGCGCTGCAAGACCTGCTGCCGGTGGAAAGCGGCTTCGTGATCGAGCCTGCCCCGCTGCTGCTGGCCGGGGCTTACGGCCTGCTGGTTGCCTTCGCCTTTGCTGCCGCACCGCTGCTGCGCGCGCGCGCATTCCCGGCGATGGCGCTGATGCGGGCCCGTGTATCGCCCTTGGCGCGTGACTGGCGCGCGCTCGCCTGGACCGCGGCGGGGATTGCGGCGATCTGCGCGCTTGCCCTGCTCACAACCTCACAGCCCATGCTTTCGGGCGGGTTCCTGATCGGTGCGGGCGGCGCGCTGATTGCGCTGGCGCTGATCGGCTTGGCGATCCGCTTTGCCGCAAGGCGCGCCCCGCGCACAAACAACCCGCTGCTGCGCGCGGCGATTGCCAATTTGCACCGGCCCGGTGCGCCCACCGGCGCGCTGGTGACTGCGCTCGGCTTTGGCCTCGCCGCCTTTGTCCTGCTGGCCGCGATCCAAAGCGCGATCGACGGCAATATCGAAAGCCGCGTGCCGCGCGAGGCACCCGACTATTTCGTGCTCGACATCCCGCGTGACGGCGAAGGCGATTTCCGCGAGCTGGTGACTGAACTTGATCCCGCAGCCGAAATACGCACCGTGCCTACGCTGCGCGGATCGGTGCTCGCCTTTGGCACCAGCGGTGCCATGGTGCGCGTGGCGGATCTGGAGGAGATCCCCGATGGCGCATGGGCACTGCGCGGCGAACGCGGGCTGACCTATACCGACACACTGCCGCCCGGAAACTCGCTGGTCGAGGGGGAATGGTGGGACGAAGGCTATAGCGGCGAGCCACTGGTATCGGTGGACGCGGAATTCGCCCGTGCGATCGACCTGGAAATCGGCGATTACCTTACTATCGGCGTGCTCGGGATCGAGCGCGATGTGCGCGTGGCGAACCTGCGCGTGATCGACTGGGAAAGCATGGGGTTCAACTATGTGCTGGTGTTTTCCAGCAATGCGATTTCCGATGCGCCGCATAATCTGGCCGCGACCATCGATCTCGCTGATGACGGCCGATCGGGCGAATTGCTGCGCCAGATGGTGGCGCGCTTCCCCTCAAGCTCGGTGATCGAGATCGGCCAGGTGCTGGTCGAGGCGCGCGCCATTCTGGAGCAGGTCGGCGCGGCAACGCTGGCGGCGGCCTCTGTAGCAGTGCTGGCGGGGTTGGCGGTGCTGATGGGCGCGATAGCGGCCGCGCGTGCCTCGCGCACCTATGACACGGTGGTGCTGCGTGTGCTGGGCGCAAGCCGGCGGCAGGTGCTGGGTATGCAGCTGGCTGAATACGGCTTGCTTGCGCTGCTGTTGGCAGTGGTGGCGCTTGCGCTTGGCTCTGCGCTCGCATGGTTCGTAATCACCCAGCTGTTCGAATTCGACTGGCTGCCCAACTGGTCTGAGGTTCTTTCTGTGCTCGGCCTGGGCCTGCTGCTGGTGCTCGCCTTTGCGCTGGGCGGGTCGCTACCATTGCTGAATGCGAAACCCGCCCGCGCCTTGCGCGAACTCTAGAGGCAGCCCACCGCCCTATTCAAAGGTTTGTTCGAGATGCGCGGCCTGGGTGCCCGATACCCCGGCATGGATCACCGCGATCATCACCGATGCGACCACCGTAACGATCACGCCAACCAGCGCGAACAGGCCAAACATTCCGAACATCGAACCAATGGCAGAGGCGGGATCGACTGCCCCCTCGCCCAGGCTTTCGATCGTGCCATAGAACAGCGCAAAGGGTATCGCGAACAGCACCAGCGAACCGGCAATCAGCACCAGTAATGCAAGCAGGATGTTCACAACGTTGGCACCCGTAAGCTGCCACGCACGGGCAATGGCAGTTACAGGATTTCGCACCCCGTCAACCGCAACCACTGGTGCCAGGATTGACAGCCGGGCGGCCAGGTACAGCAGCGCCGCAATCAGCGCGACGGCAGAGATTACCGCGCCCACCGGCCCCAGCAATGACAGCACCCCCGCGACAAGCCCCAATACGATCGCACCGATGAAATAGCCGATCGCGAGCAACACAAACGCACCCATCAGGCTAATCCCGCTGACGAAACCGCCGGTCAAAGCCTCGCCGAAATTGGGGTTGAGCAGTGGGGAAGCGAGCCGACTCATCGCAGCCGACTGGGCTGCGTAGAGGTAGAAATAGACGAGATATAAAAGGAACATCATGAACATCATGCCGATGCCCATCCCCATGCCCATTGCGCCCATGTCTTGCGCTTCGGCAGCCAATCCAAGCGCAGCCATCGATGTGCCGAATGCGCCGAATGCAATCATCATGAAAATGATCTGCATGGCAAAAAATGTCAGCCACATTCCGATCAAACCGCCCAGTCGCGATCCAGTGATTTCGGCTGTCTTCGAAAGTATTTGAGACACGCTGATCTGCATAATTCCCCCCTATATCAGTTATCTGGGGCAGTTCATCACAAGCTCGCCGATCTGGCAATAAAAAAGGGGCCGATTCTCACCGGCCCCTTCGCAATTGGTTTTGAAGCGATTGACGTCAGAACTTGTAACGCACCACGCCGCCATAGGTACGCGGCTGGCTGGGGTAGCCAGACACCGTGCCGGCCTGCGCAACGCCATCAAACACCGCGATGATGTATTTGTCATTGAGCAGGTTGCGCGCCCAGGCACCGATTTCGAACCCGTTTTCAAGCGCCAGGGTCATCGAGGCGTTGACCAGGTTTACTTCGCGCTGGAAATTGTTCGGCCCGAAGGTTGGCAACCCATTGTTCATCCGCGTGTTGCTCTCATGCGAATAATCGATGCGGCTGACCAGCTTGGTGCCCGCAGCAAACTCATAGGTATGTGTTGCCGAGGTAGCGAGATTCCACGATGGGATCCCGCCCGGACGCAGGCCCGACAGATCGCCCACCGGGCTTTCGGTAAAGCTGTCGAACAGCGGATCGAGATAGGTTGCGGCGAAGGTGAACACCAGGCTGTCTACCGGCTGGATACGGGTGTCGAGTTCGAAGCCCTTGACCGACTGTTTGCCCGCATTGTTGAGCTGGAAGCCAGTGCCGGTGAACAGGAAGCTCTGGAAACCCTTTAGCGTCTGGTCGAACAGCGCCAGGTTGATGCTCAGCCCCGTCCACTGGGCCTTTACACCCACTTCCCATACCTTGGCCTGTTCAGGTCCGGCAAAGCGCGAACCGGTGCCCAGGTTCGGCACCGCCAGCCCGGCATCGCGAATTGGCGAGGACGGCGCAAGGATGGTCGAACGTAGCGGTCCGGGGATGAAATCACCGAATACCGGGCGGCTATCGCGCGACAAATTGACCGAGCTCGCCTTGAAGCCGGTGGCATAGCTGACATAGGCGTTCACATTGCCGGATAATTCATAGGCCGCACGCAATGTGTAGCTGAAATCATCATCGCGGGTCTTGCCATCCTCAACCGCATTGGGGGTGTTGAGGAAGGGCGGCTGGAACTGGAACGGTATCAGGCCCAGCAGCGGATTGGCAGCGGGGTTCTGCGCCAGCGTTGCGATCTGGTTGAAGATCGGCGCCGTTGCCTGCCCGGTGGCAAAGCTCTGGATCACCGCCGGGGTCACCTGGCTGGTCGGAATCGCCAGCGCCTGAGCAATGCCGCCGACAATGAAGGCATCGACCAGATTGATGTTGGCCAGTTCATCGAAGGCCTGGCCGGACAGGGCAAAATCCTTCTTGTCGTCGGTATAGTTGAAACCGGCAGTCAGCACGAGGCCATCAAGCGGCTCGAAATCCACCGTGCCGAAGATCGACCACGATTTGTTGTCCATCGAATAGCTCTCTGCGGTAAGCGCCCCGGCAGAGAAAATGCTGTTCTGCGGCAGGCCCAGCGCCTGTTCCACCCCGTTGAACACCAGCGGATTACCCGCCAGCAGCGAGAAGAACGGCCGCGCCGCCGCGCCGGTGTTCAGTTCGCTTTCCTGGTTGATCTTTTCATCGAAATAGAAGCCGCCAAGCAGGAAGTTGATCGGGCCATCGAAATCCGATGCGATCCGCAGTTCCTGCGTAAAGGTATTCACTTCCTGATCGCGGATCTCGCTGACAATGTCGGCGCTGGTGAAATCGACATCCTGGTCAACGAAGTTTTGCAATTCGCGATAAGCTGTGATCGAGGTTACCGAAAGCGGGCCAGTCTGCCAGTCAACCTGGACCGAGCCGCCATAGTTGTCGACCTTGTTTTCCGGAACCTTGTTCAGGAAAACGTCATAGCTGAAGAAATCGGTGCTCAGCGCGCCGCCAACAGCGAAGATGGCTGGCGCGGTCGGGCCTGCGACCAGCGTGCTGACGGTGCAGCATGCCTCGTTGATGCGTGAATAATCGCCGATCGCGCGAATGCGCAGGTCAGCGGTCGGTTCGAACAGCAACTGGCCGCGCGCGGTCCAGCGATCGCGATCAGAAAGTTCTTCATCGAGGTTGACGATCCGTGCGTAACCGTCGCGCTTGTTGTAGCTGCCGTCGAGCGAGAAAGCGAGTGTTTCGCTGAGCGGGCCGGTAATGTCGCCCTTCACGCGGATATCATTGCGATTGCCGTAGCCGGCCTCCAGGCTGCCGCCGAAGGTGAACTGCGGCTCGCGCGTGACGACCGAAATCACACCAGCCGAAGCGTTCTTGCCGAACAGCGTCGACTGCGGGCCGTTGAGCACTTCGATGCGCTGGACATTAGCCAGATCGTTGAGCGACGATGCCGAGCGCGAGCGGAATACACCGTCGATGAACACGCCGACCGAAGGCTCGATCCCGAAGTTGTTGTCGCCATTGCCGAACCCGCGAATGATGAAGGTCGAAGATGACGAGTTCTGCAACTGGCTGACGCGCAGCGATGGCGCCACCGACTGCAGATCGAGCACGTCGCGGATCTGCGCCTGTTCGAGCGTCTCGCCCGATGTCACCGAAACCGAAATCGGGGTTTCCTGCAGCGTCTGTTCGCGCTTGGTTGCGGTAACGATGATAACATTGTCACTGGCGAATTCGCCTTGTTCGCTCCCGGCCTCGTCATCGCCCGCGTCCTGCGCATGGGCAGCCGCAGGCAAGGCAAGGCCGATTGCTGCAACGCTGCAAAGCAGCGCACGGCGGCGCAATCCGGCAGCACCGCCGGTCAATTGATAACGCATGAAATCTCCTCTCTCATATGACCGGCGAGGGGTGGGTATGAGAGAAGCTGCAACGCAGCCTTTCCCACCGGTCAATGTAATCGTTTTAGAGAGATCGCTGAAACAGCACAAGAATCATCCGTTCGCGCCGCAATCGGCAGTTACGCGTGTTGCCATGGCGACACAGTGAGGCAATCTCACACCGCTTGTCGCGGGCGCACGCATCGGCTAGGGGCGCGCAGCATTGTGCGGCGCAACATGCCGCCACCTTCAATCCGTTCGAAAGTTCACTATGTCCCGTTCGCTTCGCAATATTGCGATCATCGCCCACGTTGACCATGGCAAGACCACGCTGGTCGACCAGTTGTTCCGCCAGTCAGGCACCTTCCGCGACAACCAGCGGGTGGAAGAACGCGCGATGGATTCGGGCGATCTCGAAAAGGAACGCGGGATCACCATCCTTGCCAAATGCACCAGCGTCGAATGGGAGCATGAAGGCGAAAACATCCGCATCAACATCATCGACACGCCCGGCCACGCCGATTTCGGCGCCGAGGTTGAGCGCATTCTGTCCATGGTCGACGGCGTGATCCTGCTGGTCGATGCCGCCGAAGGCGCGATGCCGCAAACCAAGTTCGTTACCGGCAAGGCGCTGGCGCTGGGCCTCAGGCCGATTGTGGTGGTCAACAAGATCGATCGCCCCGATGGCCGCCCGCAGGAAGTGCTGGACGAGGTGTTCGACCTGTTCGTGTCGCTTGACGCCAATGACGATCAGCTCGATTTCCCCGTGCTCTACGCCTCGGGCCGCGATGGCTATGCCAGCGACGATCAGGACGCGCGCAGCGGCACGCTGGCCCCGCTGTTTGAACGGATCGTCAACCATGTCTCGGCCCCGCAGCTGGACGAGAACGGCCCCTTCACCTTCCTCGCCACCCTGCTCGATCGTGACAATTTCATGGGCCGCGTGCTCACCGGCCGGGTGCAGTCCGGCAGGCTCAAGGTCAACGATCCGATCCATGCGCTCGACATAAACGGGAACGTGGTCGAAGCCGGGCGCGCAACCAAGCTGATGAGCTTTCGCGGGCTTGAGCGCGTGCCGGTGGAGAGAGCGCAGGCGGGTGACATCATCGCGCTGGCCGGGCTCGAAAAGGCCACCGTCGCCAACACCATCGCCGATCCTTCCGTGCGCGAACCGATTGCCGCGCAGCCGATCGATCCGCCCACGCTGGCGATGCGCTTTGCCGTCAATAACAGCCCGCTGGCCGGGCGCGAGGGCGACAAGGTGACCAGCCGCCTAATCCGCGACCGTTTGCTGCGCGAAGCCGAAACCAATGTCGCCATCCGCGTTACCGAGGCCGATGACAAGGACAGCTTCGAGGTGGCCGGGCGCGGCGAACTGCAATTGGGCGTGCTGATCGAAACCATGCGCCGCGAAGGCTTCGAGCTGGGCATTTCGCGCCCGCGCGTGCTGTTCCGCGAGGAAGACGGGCCCCAGGGAAAACAGCGCTTCGAGCCATACGAAACCGTGGTGATCGACGTTGATGACGAACACAGCGGCACCGTGGTCGAGAAGATGCAGCGCCGCAAGGCCGACCTTACCGAAATGCGCCCCTCGGGCGTGGGCAAGACCCGTATCACCTTCTCCGCCCCCAGCCGCGGGCTGATCGGCTATCACGGCGAATTCCTGTCTGACACGCGCGGCACCGGCATCATGAACCGGCTGTTCGAGAAATACGGCCCCTACAAAGGCCCGATCGAAGGGCGCAACAACGGCGTGCTGATCTCCAACGGCGATGGCGACACGGTCAGCTATGCGTTGAACATGCTGGAAGAACGCGGCGAACTGTTCGTGGGTGCGCAGGTCAAGGTCTATGAAGGCATGATCATCGGCGAGAATGCCAAGCCTGACGATCTGGAAGTCAACCCGATGAAGGCAAAGCAGCTTTCCAATGTCCGCTCATCGGGCAAGGATGACGCGATCCGCCTCACCCCGCCCCGGCGGATGAGCCTGGAACAGGCGATCGCCTATATCGACGATGACGAGATGGTCGAGGTGACGCCCAAGAGCATCCGGCTGCGCAAGGCGATCCTTGATCCGCACGAACGCAAGAAGGCCCGCCGCAAGGGCTGAGGGGGTTAGGTTGCGCGGCGGCGCTCCTCCGGGGGCGCCACGTCACCCTGAACCTGGTTCAGGGTCCATTTCTCCTTCCGCGCTGCCGGAGATAGTGGCGGGATGGATGCTGATTTACGTACCCTCCCGGAACGCGATCCATACGACGAGCGATTTTCCTACTCCCCTGCGCCCGCGCTATATCGGCGCCGGCTCTTTCCCCGCGTCGATCCCCCTTCTCCCCGCCGTGCAAGCGCTCGCCCGCAGGCCGCAGCTTTTCTTCATCAAGACTGTGTTCCATGTGTTCCATCGTGCCGGAAAATGCCCTGCCACTTGACCGCCGCCTGATCGCCGCGTCGTTTTCCCTCTGCGGGTGGTCAAGCCCGCCCCGGCCTGTTACCCGCTGCCAACATGCATAGCGGAACACTGATAACACTCGCCCTTTACTTCATCCTCATGCTCGGCATCGGCGTGTTCGCGTGGAAGCGCTCGACCGATACCAGCGAAGGCTATCTGCTGGCGGGGCGCAATCTGCCGCCCGCCGTGGCCGCGCTCAGCGCCGGGGCTTCGGACATGTCGGGCTGGCTGCTGCTGGGCCTGCCCGGCGCGCTTTATGCCGGCGGGCTGGTCGAAGCCTGGATCGGCATCGGGCTGTTTGTTGGCGCGGTGGCGAACTGGATCGTGGTTGCCCCGCGGCTGCGTGAGCAGACCGAAAGCCTGGGCAATTCGCTGACCATCCCCGAATTCCTCGCCAACCGCTTTCCTGACCGGGCGGTGGCGCTGCGGATCGCCTCTGCCGTGGTGGTGGTTGCCTTCTTCACGGTTTACACCGCCGCCGGGCTGGTGGGCGGCGGCAAGCTGTTCGAAACCGCCTTTGCCGGGATCCTGCCCAATGCGGGAATGAGCGATTACATGCTGGGCATCTGGATCACCGCAGGGGTAGTGCTGGCCTATACCATGGTGGGCGGCTTTCTGGCCGTGAGCCTGACCGATTTCGTGCAGGGCTGCATCATGGTGGTGGCGCTGGTGCTGATGCCGCTGGTGGTGATGTTCGGCGAAGGGGGCAGCGGCGGGGCCTCGCTGCTCGAGGTGCCGCAGGAGGGGTTCCTCAGCCTCACCCACGGTCTGACGCTGATGGGCTTCATCAGCGCGGTCACCTGGGGCCTGGGCTATTTCGGCCAGCCGCATATCATCGTGCGCTTCATGGCGGTGCGCAGCGTTGCGCAGATCGCCACCGCGCGCAATATCGGGCTTGCGTGGATGGGTGTGGCGCTGGTTGGTGCGCTGGGCGTGGGCATTGCCGGGCGCGCCTATGCCCATCGCAACGGGATCGTGCTGGATGACCCGGAGACGATCTTCATCGTCCTGTCGGACCTGCTGTTTCACCCGCTGATTACCGGCTTCCTGTTTGCCGCGCTGCTGGCCGCGATCATGAGCACGATCAGCTCGCAATTGCTGGTTTCCTCAAGCTCGCTGACCGAGGATTTCTACCGCCTTTTCCTGCGCAAGAACATCAGCGAACGCGAAGCGGTAAATGTCGGGCGGATCTGCGTGGCACTGGTGGCGCTGGCGGCGATCGCGATTGCATCTGACCCTGACAGCGAAGTGCTGGGCATGGTCGCCAATGCCTGGGCCGGTTTCGGCGCCGCCTTCGGGCCGCTGATCATACTTTCGCTGACCTGGGACCGGATGACGGGCACCGGAGCGCTGGCCGGGCTGGTCACCGGCGCGGCGGTCGTGGCGGGATGGATCGCGCTGGGCTGGAATTCCAGTTTCATTGGCGGCCAGGGATTGTATGAAATCGTGCCCGGCTTCATTGCTGCATGGCTGGCCATTGTGCTGGTCAGCAAGGCCGGTGAAGCACCTGCGCCAAGTGCGTGATTGAAAAGCTGTAGAGACTGGAGAGACCGCTATGACTGCCGCCCGCTTCACCATTGCCGCGCTTGCCTCGATGGCGCTCGCCGCACCGCTGGCGGCTGACAACCACGCGGGCGACAAGGCCGAGGCGCGGCCAGTGCACGAACAGATCGGCCCCGGCGGGCGCCCGGTTGGCGCGCCGTGGTCACGCAGCCCGGTCCACGCGCAGCACGGCATGGCCGCAACCGCGCATCCGCTGGCAACGCAAATCGCGCTCGATATCCTCAAGAGCGGCGGCAATGCCGTGGATGCAGCGATCGCGGCCAATGCGGCGCTGGGCCTGATGGAGCCGACCGGCAATGGCATCGGCGGCGACCTGTTCGCGATCATCTACGATCCTGCAACCGAAAAGCTCTATGGCCTCAACGGTTCGGGCCGTTCTCCGCAAAACCAGACGCTTGATCAGCTCAAGGCCAAGCTGGGTGAGGCGGACAGCCTGCCGCCGCTTGGCGCTCTGCCGGTTACCATTCCGGGCACGGTCGATGGCTGGTTCGAAATGCACAACCGCTTTGGCCAGCTGCCGATGGCAGACGTACTTGCGCCCACCATCAAATACGCGCGCGAAGGACACCCCATAGCTCCGGTGATCGGCGAGTATTTCGCACGCAATCTGCGCGCGTTCGAAGCCCGCGCCGACCAGTTCGATTTCACCAATGCCCAGGCCACATGGTTCGCCGATGGGGCACCCAAGGCGGGTGAGATCTTCAAAAATCCCAACCTTGCCAATACGCTGGAGCGGATTGCGCAAAACGGGCGCGACGAGTTCTACAGCGGCCAGAGCGCGCAGGTGATGGTCGATTATCTCCAGCGGCAGGGCAGCGCCTATACGCTGGAAGATTTCGCGGCCCACCGCAGCGAATGGGTCGAGCCCGCCTGCACCGCCTATCGCAAGGGTTACGAGCTGTGCGAACTGCCGCCCAATTCGCAAGGTTTCGCCGCGCTGCAGATGGTCAGCATTCTCAAGAACGTCGACCTCTCGCAATGGGAGCGCGGCAGCCCGGAAGTGATCCATTACATCACCGAGGCGAAGCGCCTTGCCTATGCCGATGTGGCAAAGTTTTATGCCGACCCAGGTTACGCGCCCTTCCCGATGGAGCTGCTGAGCGACGGATACGGCAAGGCGCGTTTCGCGCTGATCGATCCTGACAGGGCAACGCCCGAATTCGCACCCGGCGACCCCTTGCCCGAGCCCAAGCTGGAGGGGCCGGGTGACACCACCTATCTTACCGTGGTGGACAAGGACGGGCTGATGGTCAGCCTGATCCAGTCCAACTATCGCGGCATGGGTAGCGGGCTGACCCCTGACGGCCTCGGCTTCATGTTCCAGGATCGCGGCGAGCTGTTCAGCCTCGATCCTGCGCATGCCAATGCCTATGCGCCGGGCAAGCGCCCGTTCCAGACGATCATCCCCGCCTTCGTGAAGAAGGATGGCAAGCCATACATGACGCTGGGGCTGATGGGCGGCGGGATGCAGCCACAGGGGCATGTGCAAGTGCTGATCAATCTGGTGGATTACGGCATGAACCTGCAGGAGGCAGGCGATGCGGCACGGCTCAATCACGATGGCGGGCGCCAACCGACCGAACCCGCCAGCGGCCCCGCGAAGGATCCGCTCGGCACGCTGTTTGTCGAACCGGGCATTCCGGCGTCGACCGTCACCAGACTGCGCGAGATGGGCCACAATGTCGAAGTGGTCGATAACGGGATCATGTTCGGCGGATACCAGGCGATCGCGCGCGATCCCGAAACCGGCGTGCTGACCGGGGCCACCGAAATGCGCAAGGACGGGCAGGCCAGCGGCTATTGAGGCTGTAACCTTTTGAAGCTCCACGGCGAACTGGGGGTAAAGAGCGGAGATAGACTCCGCTTAATACCGGAGTTTGTTAATGCTACGCTTTTTCGCCATCATTGCCGCCGTCGCCTCTTTCATGTTCGGTGCATTCAGTCTTGCAGCCAGCGACTCGCGTGAAGGATGGGTCGATTATTCCGCTCAGGGTTTTGCCAAGGCCCAGCAATCCGGCAATGCCATAGTGGTGGATGTCTATGCGACATGGTGCCCCACCTGCCGCGCGCAAGAGCCGATCCTTGACGAATTGCGCGAGGACAAGCGCCTTTCCAATGTGACCTTCGTCAAGGTCAATTTCGACAAGGACAAGGATTTCCTGCGCGCGCACCGCATTCCGCGCCAATCGACCATCCTGGTGTTCAAGGGTGAAAAGGAAGTGGCCCGTTCAATCGCGGAGACTGACCGCACCCGGCTGCGCAAGCTTGTGTTCGATGCGATCTGATGGCGTTCCTGGTGCATTCCGCCTGCTCGCCTGCCTGACATGATTTCAAGCGTATTGCTCGCTTTCGTCGCCGGACTGGTGACGATCCTCAACCCCTGCGTCCTGCCGCTGGTGCCAATCCTGGTCGCTTCGGCACTCGGCAAGAGCAAGGCCGGGCCACTGGCGCTATCGGCCGGTCTGGTAGCCAGCTTCACGCTGTTCGGCTTCAGCGTGATTGCATTCGGTTACTCGATCGGCATCAACGAACAAGTGGTTCGGCTGGGCGCAGGGGCCCTGTTGGCGCTGGCTGGCGCGGTGCTGCTGATGCCAAGGTTGCAGGCTGTGATCAGCGCTGCGGCTGCACCCGTTTCCAATTTCGGGCATCAGCGCCTGCAGAAGATAAGCGGCGACGGCGCAGGCGGTCAATTCGTGGTCGGCTTGCTGCTGGGCGTGGTCTGGGCGCCATGTATCGGCCCCACGCTGGGCGTGGCGATTGCGGCTGCAAGCCAGGGTGAAAACCTCGCTGCCAGCATGCTGATCTTTCTGGTGTTCGGCCTGGGCGTGGCGGCCTCGATCCTCGTCTTTGCCTATGGATCGCGCCGTGCCTTGAAAGAACGTGGCCAGGCAATGCAAACTATCGCCCGCTACGCCAAGCCGATCTTCGGTGTGGCGCTGCTGACGGTTGGATTGATGATCGTGACCGGATTGGACAAGATGATTGAAATCGCCCTGCTCGATCTGATGCCGCAATCGCTGATCGAATTCACAACCCGGTTCTAGCGCTACAAGGGACTCGCCAGCCAGCCCGCAATCGTCCATTCCCCCTTCTGACGGAAGGAGAAGTGGAGATGGCCAGAATTACCGGATTGGGCGGTGTGTTCTATGTCGTGAAAGACCCGGAAGTTACGCGCGAATGGTATCGCGACAAGCTGGGGATCGATGGGCCATACGGCCCGCAGCTCGCCTGGGCGGATGAGCCCAAGGCAAACCCCTATTCGCTGATCAGCCATTTCAAGGACGATACCTATTTCAAGCCCGGAACAGGCGGCTTCATGGTCAACCTCAGGGTCGACGATCTTGACGGCTTCCTGAAGCTGCTCAAGAAGCGCGGTGTGAAGGTGCTCGACCACGTCGATGAGGGCTATGGCAAGTTCGCCTGGGTGCTCGATCCTGACGGGGTGAAGATCGAACTGTGGGAGCAGGTTGCGGAAGAATTGCCTGAATAACGCGCGTTTACCATTGATTAACCATGATTGCGGACAATTGCCGCCATGTGCGCACGCAAGCTTCTCCTTCTCCTGGCCACTGCGGCACTCGCCGCCTGCGGTGCGGTGCCTGAAAGCTCGCGCCGGGCCCCGCAATCGGCGCCCCGCCCGCTCGCCGTCAACCCCGATACGCAAATGTGCCTGGCAGGGCTGAACGATACCGGTTCGCGTTTCTCTGCCCTGCCCGATCGCTTTGACGGCCCCGGCTGCGCCGTTACGGGCGCGGTGCAATTGTCCGCCGTGCGCGGCGATCGGTCGCAATTGAGCGTGAGCAATATCGGCGCGGTCCAGTGCCGCACGGCACAAGTGTTTGCCGAATGGGCGCGGTTCGGGGTGGATCGGGCAGCCCGCCAGATTCTTGGCAGTCCGATCGCCCGGATCGAGACTATGGGCAGCTATACCTGCCGCAACGTTGCGGGGACTGAACGCCGATCAGCCCACGCCACGGCTGAGGCAATCGATGTCGCCGGCTTCGTGCTTGCAGATGGCCGCCGCATCAGCGTGCTGGGCGGATGGGCGGATGGGAGCCGCGAAGAACGCGAATTCCTGCACGTGGTGCACGCCAGTGCATGCAAGCGCTTCGGCACGGTCTTGGGGCCGCAGTACAATACTGCGCATCGCGATCACCTGCATCTGGAAATTGGCGGCGGCGGTTTCTGCCGCTGATCGCTGCTCAGGCGGCGTCGTCCAGTCGCGCCTCAAGCATGAGCCGCACTGCTTCCGCCGCATGCGCCGCGCCCAGCTTGGACATCATGTTGGAGCGGTGGATCTCGACCGTGCGCGGGCTGATATCGAGCTCGCGCGCGATGGTCTTGTTGCTGCTGCCGCGGGTCAGCCAGTCGAGCACTTCACGCTCGCGGGAAGAAAGGCCTGCGATCCGGCTGCGCGCATCGATCATGCGCTGCTGCGCTTCGTTATAGGTTTGCGCTTCCTTGGCGATCCGCGCCAGCGCCTTGGCAAAATACGCCGGTTCGATCGGCATGGTGAGATAATCGAGCGCACCCGCCTTGATCGCGGCGACAATCCGGCTTGCCTCAGCATATTCTGCCATCGCAACGACCGGCAGGCTCACCCCGATCTGCCCCAGCCTGGCGATCATCGCGGCAACACCTTTGCCCACCACATCGTCGCGTGCCAGGATGATGCCTCCGCGCGGCGGATGGGCGGCAAGGTCGTCGATATCACCATAGACCTCCGTATGGTGCCCGAGCGCGAAACCCAACTGCGCAAGTTCGGCCCGTGACCGGCTTGACGGATCGATGAAGTGAAGCGGTTGTGCGTTAGCCATGCAGGCCAAGCTGCCTGCTCTAAATGTCTGATTCACTGCAAGTTGTGGCCATTTCGGTGCAATTGAAATGGCTGGCGCCAATCGGCGCTCGGCAGCAGCATATCAAATTCGCTCCAGATCGGAGCCAATAGTAAGTGCTTATGCTCAAGCGATAACCCTGATCAGGGCAATTCCCTGCTTGATCGGCAGGTCGCGCCTATCGCCGGGGGTACCCGGACGAAGCGCTAGCAGTCCCCGATCCGCTTGCCTTCCTGCTTGGCCGTAACGCTGATCACATGTCTGCCAGGAAGGCCCGAGATAGTCGCGCTGCCGAGCATGGTGATGGTCATTCGGTAGTGGTCTTCCGCCTGCGCGATATCGAGCGTGAAACGGGGATTGAAATCCGCACCCGGCGAAATGCCCTGACACATCCCCTTGCCGGTAACGCGCGTCGGGGTGACGCGATACTGATCGATCGTGCACTTGCCTGCCAACCGGCGGTCGATATCGTCCTGTTGCCAATCGCGGTCGATGAACATGGGTTCGCCGCAGCGCTTCTCCTGGTCATTCAGCCCCTTCAACTCTGGCGGCAGTGTAGCAGGCGGCACTGCCATCCCGTCGACCGTCATGCTGCTGAGCCGGGTCGCGATTTCCCATTCGCCATGCAGCGGCACATTGTCGGGATGATCGACCGCACAGCCCGCCACCAGCGCCGTCGCAGCGCCAACAAAAATCAACCGGATGCAATTCATCGCCTGGTCCCCTTCTTGGGCGGCATCATAGCGCGCTGGTGCGAAGATATTCTTACCATATCGCGCGATTGCCATTCGCCCCCATGTGCTCCATATGTTCCGCATGGCAGAACTGGTGATCCGCAGAGGGTTGGACGAGCCCGACACAAGCGGCGACTTCACGCCGCACCGCCCCGCCCGCCCTGACAAGGCGGACGGCGGCCGCGCATTCAAGCTGGTGAGCGAATACGAACCGGCCGGCGATCAGCCAGCGGCGATCGCTGAACTGGTCCAGGCAGCGCAAGAGGGTGAGCAGACCCAAGTTCTGCTGGGCGTAACCGGATCGGGCAAGACCTTCACCATGGCCAAGGTGATCGAACAGATGCAGCGCCCGGCGCTGGTGCTCGCGCCCAACAAGATCCTGGCGGCGCAGCTATATGGCGAGTTCAAGAGTTTCTTCCCCGAAAACGCGGTCGAGTATTTCGTATCCTATTACGATTACTACCAGCCTGAGGCCTATGTGCCGCGCAGTGATACCTATATCGAGAAGGAATCGAGCGTAAACGAGGCGATCGACCGGATGCGCCATTCGGCCACGCGCGCGCTGCTGGAGCGGGACGATGTGGTGATCGTGGCCTCGGTTTCCTGCCTCTACGGCATCGGCTCGGTCGAGACCTATTCGGCGATGGTGTTCGACATCAAGCAAGGCAGCACGGTCGATCAGCGCGAGCTGATCCGCAAGCTGGTGGCGCTGCAATACAAGCGCAACGATACCGCCTTTGCGCGCGGCAGTTTTCGCGTGCGCGGCGACAGCCTGGAACTGTTTCCCAGCCACTATGAAGACATGGCGTGGCGGATCAGCTTTTTCGGTGACGAGATCGAGGAGATCAGCGAATTCGATCCGCTCACCGGCAAGAAGGGCGCCAACCTGGAAAAGGTACGGGTCTATGCCAATTCGCACTATGTCACACCCGGCCCGACGATGAAGCAGGCGACCGAGGCGATCCGGTTCGAGCTAGCCGAGCGGCTGAAGGAGCTGGAGGCGGAGGGCAAGCTGCTCGAACACCAGCGGCTCGAGCAGCGCACCAATTTCGACCTTGAGATGATCGCCGCCACCGGTAGCTGCGCAGGAATCGAGAATTACAGCCGCTTCCTAACCGGGCGGTTACCGGGCGAGCCGCCGCCGACGCTGTTCGAATATCTGCCCGAAAATGCGCTGCTGTTTGTTGATGAAAGCCACCAGACGGTGCCGCAGATCGGGGCCATGTCCAAGGGCGATCATCGCCGCAAGATCACGCTGGCCGAATACGGTTTCCGCCTGCCCAGCTGCATCGACAATCGTCCTTTGAGATTCAACGAATGGGACGCGATGCGCCCGCAGACAATAGCGGTTTCAGCCACGCCCGGCGGTTGGGAGATGGAGCAGACCGGCGGCGTGTTCGCCGAACAGGTGATCCGCCCCACCGGGCTGATCGATCCGCCGGTCGAGATCCGCCCCGTTGAGGATCAGGTGCAGGATTGCATCGAACAGTGCCGCGCCACGGCGGCGCTTGGCTATCGCACGCTGGTCACTACGCTGACCAAGCGCATGGCCGAGGATCTGACCGAATTCATGCACGAGGCGGGCATCAGGGTGCGCTACATGCATTCGGACGTCGAAACGCTCGAGCGGATCGAGTTGATCCGCGACCTGCGCCTCGGCGTCTATGACGTGCTGGTGGGGATCAATCTGCTGCGCGAGGGGCTGGACATCCCCGAATGCGGGCTCGTCTGCATCCTCGACGCCGACAAGGAGGGCTTCCTGCGCAGTGAAACCTCGCTGATCCAGACCATCGGGCGCGCGGCGCGCAATGTCGACGGGCGGGTTATCCTCTATGCTGACCGGATCACCGGCAGCATGGAACGCGCCATGGCCGAAACCGACCGTCGGCGCGAAAAGCAACACGCCTTCAACCAGGCGCACGGGATTACGCCGGAAAGCATCAAGCGCTCCATCCATGATATCGTCGCCGATACCGCCAGCCGCGACGGGGTGCTGGTGGAGATCGATGCGGAAGACGGGCGCAACAATCTGGTGGGCCACAATTTGCGCGCCTATATCGAGGATCTGGAGAAGAAGATGCGCGAGGCAGCAGCCGATCTCGAGTTCGAGGAAGCCGGGCGGCTGCGCGACGAAATCCGGCGACTGGAGAATGAGGAACTGGGCTTGCCCGATGGCGAGAAGAAAGCGCCGATGGTCGGCAAAAGCACCGAAGGCCGCCCCGGCACGCGCAAGATGCGTTACGGCAAGACTTCGCGGAAAATGCGGTGATATCAGCGTCGATTGATTTCACCGGGTAAGTCACATAGACCTTCGCGCATGATTTCACGCACCCTTGCTGCGGCGCTTGCCGCGCTGTCGCTCACCGTCGTTTCTTCCGCTGCCCGGGCAGATGAAGAGACCAAGCCCAAACCTGCCGCAGCAGCGGTCGAATACAAGCCAAACTCCGCCAGCAAGAGCCTCAGCGGCGCCTTCGGCGGGCGAACCATGCGCTATACCGCCACGGTGGCCGAACAGGTGCTGAAAGATGACAAAGGCACACCCAAGGCGGCGATTGTCACCACATCCTACGTCGCTGAACCCAAAGACCCGAACCGGCCCGTGACCTTCCTGTTCAACGGCGGGCCGGGCTCTGCCTCGCTGTGGCTCCAGATGGGAGCGTTCGGGCCCAAACGCGTCGCGATCCCCTCTGACGCGCGCGACGATGGCGCGCCGCCCTACCCCATCCTCGATAATCCCGATTCGATCCTCGACGTCACCGATTTGGTGTTCATCGATCCCGTCGGCACGGGCTTCAGCCATACCATCGGCGAAACTGATCCCAAGGATTACTGGGGCGTGAGCCAGGACGCCGCCTCGGTCGCCAGGGTGATCCGCAAATGGCTGAGCGAAAACGATCGCTGGAACAGCCCAAAATTTCTTGGCGGAGAAAGCTACGGCACCACCCGCTCTGCCGCTGTCGTCAACGAACTGGAGGGTGGCTATAACGATGTCGCACTCAATGGCGTGATCCTGATTTCGACAATCCTCGATTTCGCCGCCGGTGCCGATACCGAAGGCAACGAGCTGGGCTATATCACCAACCTGCCCAGCTTTGCGGTGACCGCGCTCTATCACGGCAAGGCCGAAGGCACTTCGGCAGCCGCCTTTGCCGAGGAGGCGCGGCAGTTTGCCATCGGCCCCTATGCCGCCTTCCTGCTCAAGGGGCAGAAGGCGAGTGCCGAAGAACGCAGCGCGATTCGCAGCCAGCTGGCGCGATTGACCGGGCTTTCCGAACAATATCTCGAAAACACCGATCTGCGCGTCACCCCTAACCGCTTCTACAAGGAACTGCTGCGCGACCGCGGCTTGACCGTCGGGCGGCTCGACAGCCGCTATACCGGCAAGGATTACGACAATGCCGGTGAAGGGCCTGACAATGATCCCAGCTTCTACGGTATTGACGGGGGCTATACCGCCGCCGCCAACAGCTTTCTGCGCGGCACTATCGGCTATCAGACTGATCGCGATTATATCACCATCGGCGGGGTGAACGACTGGGACTGGAAATTGAAGGGCGGGCGCGACACCAATGCCTATCTCAATGTCGCACCCTATCTGGGCAGGGCGCTGCGCGAAAATTCACAGATGCGGGTGTTCGTGGCGCAGGGCTGGTACGATTTTGCAACGCCCTTTTTCGCCGCCGAATATTCGCTCAGCCGCACCGGTATCCCGCAGGACCGGGTGCTGTGGCATTATTACGATTCAGGCCACATGATGTATGTGCGCGACGAGGACCGGCAAAAGCTTTCCGATGACATTCGAACCTTTATCAAGGCGCGCTAGGCTGCGGACCACGGCCTGCCTCGTTCTGAGCGCGTCCGTGGGAATGCTGGCCGCCTGCAAGCCCCCGCCAACCGATGCCGATATCGCCGTCAGCGAACCCGCGGCACCCGGCGGTCCTTCCGAGCCGATCGATTCGCCCGATACCGAGGGCGCAATCTGGGCTGATAGCGCCGCCCCTGGCCGGATCATTTACGGGAAAGCGGGTGAGCCCTCGCTCATCTCTCTCGGCTGCATTGAAGCTCAGGGTGTCGCCACAATCAGGCTTACCCGCTATGCGCAGGCAGATGCCAACGCCAAGGCCTTTGCGGCCCTGATCGGCAACGGGCATATATCGCGCATCCCAATCGACGCGACCGAGGTGGATGGTGAATGGCTGTGGCAGGCAGAATTACCGGCCAGCGATCCAAACTGGGAAGTGCTCACCGGAAGGCGCGAAGTGGCCGTTACCATTCCCGGCGCAGGCCGCGTGGTTCTCAATCCAAGCCCGCGCCCCGGCGCCTTGATCGAGAACTGTAGCGCCTCCGCTCCGGCACCAACAATCAGCGAGGACGCTGCGCCCGTTCAATAAGCATGTCAGCCGTCAACACCTGCGGCAGCTGCTCGGCCTGCGCGCCCGGCTCGTACCACAGATAGAGCGGCACGCCCGCCGCACCCTGTGCGGTCAGGAAAGTGCTGATCGCTGCATCGCGGCGCGTCCAGTCCCCCACCATGGCGATCACGCCAGCCTTGTCGAACGCAGCCTTGGTCACCTGGCGCTCGATCGCCACGCTTTCATTGACCTTGCAGGTGACGCACCAGTCGGCTGTGAACCACACGAACACCGGCCTGCCGCTGGAGCGCGCCTCGGCCAACGCAGCCTCGCTGAACAGGCGCGGCTGGAGCAGCGATTCGGAGCTTTGGTTATTTTGCTCGGCAAAGCTGGCGGGCAGCGCAAACGCACCAAAGATCAGGAAAGGCGCCGCGATCAGGCCGAAGGCGGGCCAGGCCATCTTGCCGCGCCGCTGCAGCCGCCCGACTGCGATCAGCGCCATGATCACCCCTGCGGTCATCACCAGCGCGAACATGGCAAAGCCCTGTCCGCCCAGCCGCGCGGTCAGCCATACCAGCGCGAGCGCCGTCAGCCCCATCGGCACCGCCATCGCCTTACGGAAAGTGTCCATCCAGGCGCCGGGCCGCGGCAGTTTGCGCCGCAGCGCCGGCACGAACCCGATCAACAGGAACGGCAACGCCAGCCCCAGCCCCAGCGCCGCGAACAGCACCAGCGCCAGCGCCGGCGGCAGCAGCAGCGCCGCACCCAGCGCCACCGCCATGAACGGGCCGGTGCAAGGCGTCGCGACAAAGGCCGCGAGCAGCCCTGTGGCAAAGGCGCTGGCCGGCTCGCCCTGCCGCGTGAACGACAGCGAGGGCAGCTCGAACATACCCGCGAAATTGGCGGTGATCACGGCAGCCAGCACCAGCAGGAACACCACCACGCCCGGCTCCTGCAACTGGAACGCCCAGCCCACCTGCTCGCCCGCAGCGCGCAGCGCCAGCAACACTGCGCCCAGCGCGACTGTCGCCAGCATCACGCCCGCAGTATAGGCCGTGCCTTCGCGGCGCGCCTGCACCTCGCTTTCCCCAGCGCGCGCCAGGCCGATCGCCTTGAGGCTCAGGATCGGGAACACGCAGGGCATGATGTTGAGCACCAGTCCGCCTGCCAGCGCGCCAAGCACCAGCAGCCAGATTGGCGGGGCCGCACTGCCCTGCCCCGTCGCCACCGGAGTGCCGCCTTGAGGCACCTCACCCGCCAGCGCTTCGATCTTCACGCCGTTGCCCCCGCCCAGCGACAATATGCCTTCGACACGTTGGGGCTGCGTTCCGCCCTTGAGCGGGATTTCCGCGACCAACAGGTCCCCCTTGCGGCGGAAGCTCTGCGGCGCGGCGTAATCGACCAACCGCTCGGTGCGGATAAACAGATGCGGATCGGAAAGCGCCATCGCCGCCGGGATCGGGATCGCCAGGCGCAGCTTGCCGCCGCCAAGCTCAAACTGGCCCTTGCGGTCGAGTGGCGGGGCGATCGCCGCGCGCCACTGCGCAAAACGGCGATCGACCACCGCCGCTGCGGGATCAACCGCCAGCATGGCGCTCATCCGGCCGCCCTCGGGCACGCAGATGGCATCGGTGCAGGCGAGCCATTGCCCGTTCACCGCTATCGGGATTGGTCCCGAGGCTGCGAAATCTGCCGGCACCGTCACCGGCACCAGAACTGCGTAATTGCCCTTGTAAACGTGGTTCATCAGCCCGCTGATGCGCAGTTGCTGCGGCACCGGATAGGTTGGCTCGCCCGCCTGCCATCCATCGGGCAGCTCCCATTCAAGCTGCATGCCCAGGCCGGCATCGCCCGGATTGGACCAATAGCCATGCCATTCTTCGGACACGGGTTCGAAATGGATGGCGAGCGTCAGCGTCTGGCCCGCCATGGCTGCCCCATCGGCATGCAGGCTGGCGGCAAGGTTGTTATTCTGCGCGCGCAGGGGGGTAGCTACGGCAAGCGCGCCAAGCAGCGCCAGCAGCGCCAAGATCGCGCGGATCTTGTTCAACATCCTTGCTTCGTTCACGGCTGACCCTCTAGGGATGTCTCAGACTATTCGCAAACCTTTGGCTCAGGGTTACGGTTCCGATGAACGAAAAGCGCGATCTCCTGATAATCGGCGGCGGGCTGGTGGGCATGACCCTGGCGCTGGCGGCTGCCCGCAAGGGCTTTTCCAGCCATGTGGTCGATCGTGCGGATCCCGGGTCGCTCACCGCCGAAGGCTTCGACGGGCGTGCCTCGGCCATTTCGACCGCCAGCTGGAACCTGTTCACCAATATCGGCATCGCCGATAGGCTTGAGCCATACGGTTGCCCGATCGCCTCGATCGCGGTCAGCGACCAGATGAAGCCCGGACGGATCGATTTCACCCCGGCGCCGCATGATGGCACGCTGGGGCGGATGTTCGCCAACCGGCAATTGCGCCTGGCGCTGTTCGAGGCGGCAGAGCAGGAGCCCCTGATCGCCTGGCATGCGCCGGTTGACGTGGTCACGCGCGAGCGCGGCGAGTTCGGCGTTTCCGCCACGCTGGGTGACGGCACGGTGCTCGAAGCCGCGCTGATGGTGGGTGCCGAAGGCCGCGTCTCGCCCAGCCGCGAGGAAGAGGGACTCAAGATGGCCAAGTGGGATTACCACCACCGCGCGATCATCGTTGGCCTCACCCACTCCAGATCGCATGACAATGTCGCTTGGGAAATCTTCTATCCCGACGGCCCCTTCGCGCTGCTGCCCATGCTTGACGGGCCTGACGGCACCCATCGCAGCGCGCTGGTGTGGACCGTCAGCGAAAAGGACGCGGCGGGCGTGCTCAAATTGTCAGACAGGGCGTTCCTGGCCGAAGTAATCAAGCGAATGGGCGATATCATGGGTGAGGTCACGCTCAACAGCCAGCGTTCCTCCTATCCGCTCAGCCTGCAGCACACCGCGCGGCTGACCGGCGAACGATTGGCGTTGGTGGGCGATTCGGCGCACGGAATGCACCCGATCGCCGGGCAGGGTCTCAACCTCGGTCTGCGCGATGTCGGCGCGCTGGTCGAAGTGCTGGAGGAAGCGCGACGGCTGGGGCTGGACCCGGGCGATGCGCAAGCACTGAAGCGTTATGAAAACTGGCGCGCGCTCGATTCGCTGATGGTGATGGGCGCAACCGACGGGCTGACCCGGCTGTTCGGCCTGCGCGGAAGGACTGCTTCGGCGATCCGCCGCCTGGGCATGGCCGGCGTGCAGCGCATACCCGTGCTCAAGCATTGGTTCATGGATGAAGCGCGCGGCGTATCGGGCGATGCGCCCGCATTGCTGCGCGCCTGATCGGCCCTATTCGCCCGGCCCTTCCACCGGGCTGCGCTGTTCCACCGGATTGCCCGCGCCATCACGCAACCGGCCCGGATCGAGCACCGCGGCGGTTTCGATCGTTTCCAGCGCGTCCATTGCCGCAGCATAACGCTCGGCATCCGCAATCCAGGCCTCGGCCTTCGCTGCGCCCGGCATGTTCCGCACTTCGCCGATCGCCGAATTGATCCGTCCGCTTTCGAGGAACCGCTTGGCCCGAGTCAGCCGCCGTTCGGGCTGCGGCGATGGCGTGCTCTCGCGGCGGATCACGAACAGCTCGCCGAGCTCGCGGCGCAAATCGGTCCACGAGTTGATCCCTTCGCGTTCGCGCAATTGCGGCCCCAGCCCGTCAAGCCGCGCCTGCAACACGTCCAGCGTGATCGGATCGCGCGAAAAGGTGATGATGGTGCGCACTGCATTGGGCCAGCTATCGCCAAAGCGCAGCCGCAATTGATCCGCCAGATAGCCAAGCTCTGCCCCGCGCTCCACTGCACGGCGGGTAGCAAAAGCGATCAGCAGCCCTTCGGCCCGCGCGGCATTGCCGGCCGCCGCCTGGGCTTGCAGGTCCAGCCGCGCCAGCCGCTGTTCAGCCGCGGCCAGCCGTTGGTCCAGCCCGCCCTGCTGTTCTGCTACGCGCTCAACCGCCTCGGTTGCCTGAGCGGCCCGATTGGCAACCGCCGTCGGTGTGGGCTCGGGAGAGAGCCCCCCTTCGGCGTCTACGTCAGATTCGGTATTTCCGGCATCTTCAGCTACAGCCACCGCAGTTTGCTTGTCAGTTTCGCCAGCAGGCCAGAAGTAATAGCCAACCAGTGCAGCGCCCAGCAGAAAGGATGCCACTGCTGCACCCAGGATGGGCCGCATCGACGGGCCTTTGCGGCGACTGCCAAACCTTGATTCCATAACCGTCCGTTCTGCGACCTTGCTGCTTTTACCCAGCTCTTGACCCCTTGCCGACCATTATTGGCACATGTCCTGCGCCAAGGCCAGTAGCGCAGCTTCGTTCGGGGCCACTGCCGAGCGGGCGCTCAGCCACCCTTCACCCACCGGCTCAAGGATACGCGGCCCCAGCGCTGCCAGTGCGATCACGCCGCGATCCAGGCCCAGCCGGTCGCACTCCTCGGCAAAATGCCTGGCCGCAGCCGCAGAATGCAGCAGGACAAGCGCACCCTTATTCAATTCTCTCTCAAATTCCGGTTTAATATCGGTGTCTTGCACACGATATACGACACGAAGTGTAAGCTCCCTGCCGGCTGGCAGATTGAGTGCGACATGCTGTTCGCCCGCCAGCCGCAGCAGATGGCTAAAGCCCGGCTCAAGCGCATCAAGCAGCGATTGCAACCCGCCTGTGCCGATTGCCGCAACCTTGAAACCAGCGCCCTCTGCCGCCTTGGCGCTGGCCTTGCCCACCGCCAGAACCGGCAAATGGGCCAATGCCTGGAGCTTCTCTCCACCATGGCGGAACACATTCGCGCTCCCCACCAGCAGGGCATCGATCCCGGCCAGGTCGGGCAGCGTCCAGCCGCTCGGCGCAATCCGGGATAGCGGGTATCCGGCAATCGGCAGGCCGCAGGCAGCGCCAGCGGCAATGGTCGCGGAAAGCCCCGGCTCGGGCCGGATGGCAAATACCCGCATCAGCCGGCTTTAAGCCCGAAATACGGCACCATGCCGGGGGTCAGGCGCGCCAACAGATCGGCACCCATCCCTGATAGCCAATCATGCTCGCTCGCCGCGCCGCTGGCGCTCGCTTCGATCCGATCGGCACCGTCCGGGCTGAACAGAGCGCAGCGCAGGGTCAGTGCATCCCCTTCTGCCGTGGTCAGCACGGCGATCGGACTGTGGCAATTTCCACCCAGCGCCATGAGCAGAGCACGCTCGGCCAGCACAGCATGGTGACTGGGCGCGTGATCGATCGCCGCCAGCAGCGCCCGGGTCTGATCATCGTCCGCCCGGCATTCGATCCCGATCGCGCCCTGCGCCGGTGCGGGGAGCCAGATTTCCGGGTCAAGCCGTGCGCCAATCGCATTTTCGCCCAGCCGGTCGAGCCCGGCCGATGCCAGCAGCGTGCAATCCGCCTCGCCCCGCTCAAGCTTGGACAGCCGGGTTGCTACATTGCCGCGGAATGACACCACATTGCAGTCAGGCCGGGCATGGAGCAGCTGCGCCGCCCGGCGCGGCGCGCTGGTGCCCACCGTCGCGCCCCGGGGAATATCGGCAATGCTGGCGGCTCCGATCAGCCGGTCGGCCACATCGGCGCGCGGCAGCACCGCAGCAATGGCGAGCGTTGCGGGCCGCAGCGTCTCGACATCCTTCATCGAATGCACCGCCGCATCGATCCGGCCTTCGTGCAGCCAGTGATCAAGCTCCTTGGTCCACAATGCCTTGCCGCCGATTTCCGCCAGCGGCCGGTCGAGCACCTTGTCGCCGCTGGCCAGCACCGGAACCAGTTCGACCGCGTCCTCGGCCCAGCCATGCGCGGCGCACAGCCGCGAGCGTGCCTCGTGCGCCTGCACCATCGCCAGCGGCGAACTGCGCGTGCCAAGCCGGATTTTCGCTGTCGTTGAGCTCATAGCTGCGCTTGCTCTAGCCTCGCAAACCTCTAAGGGAAAGCGGCATGGGCCTCGTCTTGGGCATAGAATCCAGCTGCGACGAAACCGCAGTGGCGCTGGTGGATAGCGATCGCACCATCCGCGCCCAGCAGATCGCCTCGCAAGTGGCCGAGCACGCACCCTATGGCGGGGTAGTGCCGGAAATCGCAGCGCGCGCGCACGCTGAAAGGCTTGCCCCGATGCTGGAGGCTGTGATGCAGGAGGCTGGCGTGACGCTGGCCGATTGCGACGCGATCGCGGCAACCGCTGGCCCTGGCCTGATCGGCGGTGTGATGGTGGGGCTGGTCACCGCCAAGGCGCTGGCGATGGCTTCGGGCAAGCCGCTGCTGGCAATAAATCATCTCGAAGGGCATGCCCTGAGCCCGCGGCTGGCCGATCCGGCGCTGGAATTTCCCTATCTGTTGCTGCTGGTTTCGGGCGGGCACTGCCAGATATTGCTGGTCGAAGGCGTAGGGCGCTATCGCCGCCTCGCCACCACTATCGACGACGCGCTGGGCGAAGCCTTTGACAAGAGCGCCAAGATCCTGGGCCTTGGTTATCCCGGTGGCCCTGCGCTTGAAAAGCTGGCCTTGCAGGGCGATCCACAGGCGGTGCGGCTGCCGCGCCCGCTGCTTGGTTCCAAAGAACCGCATTTCTCCTTTGCCGGGCTCAAGAGCGCGGTTTTGCGCGCGCATGACAGCGGTGACCACGCCGATGCAGACATTGCTGCAAGCTTCCAGCAGGCAGCGATCGATTGCCTGGTTGACCGGCTTGAGCACGCCATTGAACGGATTGACACCGTTCCCAGCCTGGTGGTTGCCGGGGGCGTGGCCGCCAACCGATCGATCCGCACCGCTCTGGAAGAACTTGCCTCGCGCCGCGCAATGGGCTTCACCGCTCCACCTATGGCGCTGTGTACCGACAATGCTGCGATGATCGCCTGGGCCGGTTGCGAGCGGCTGCCGCTTGGCAGGTTCGATCCGCTCGATTTCGCCGCGCGGCCGCGCTGGCCGCTCGACCCTGAGGCTGCGCCTGCGCGCGGTGCGGGGGTCAAGGCATGACGCAGCATCGAACCCCGGTTGGTGTGCTGGGTGCGGGCGCGTGGGGCACCGCGTTGGCGCAGATGTTGGCCAGCGACGGGCGCGAAGTGCTGATCTGGGCGCTCGAGCCCGAGGTTGCGAGTGAGATCAATTCCGAACACCGCAACACACCCTATCTGCCATCAGCCAGCCTTCACCCAACGATTCGCGCAACCGGTAACCTCGCCGATTTCGCGGGGTTCGAGACCGTGCTGGCGGTCACCCCCGCGCAGCATCTGGGCAGCGTTCTGGCGCAGATGGCCACTGCGCCGCGCGACCTGGTGCTGTGCAGCAAGGGGATCGAGGCCGGAAGCGGCCGCTTGATGAACGATGTCGCCAGGGAAGCCCTGCCCGCGAGCGAGATCGCCGTGCTGTCAGGCCCCACCTTTGCACACGAAGTTGCCGCCGGTCTCCCGACCGCGGTCACGCTGGCCTGCAGCGGCGGCCGCGAACAATGGAATCGGCTCGCACCCGCCGTGGCCCGCCCCGCCTTCCGCCCCTATTATTCGGACGACGTGACCGGCGCGGAAATCGGCGGGTCGATCAAGAACGTGCTGGCGATTGCCTGCGGTGTGGTCGACGGGCTGGGCCTGGGCCAGAATGCGCGCGCAGCCCTGATCGCGCGCGGCTATGCCGAAATGCTGCGCTTCGGCGAGGCGTTGGGTGCGCAGCCGGAGACGCTTGCCGGGCTGTGCGGGTTGGGCGATCTGGTGCTGACCTGCAGCTCAACCTCAAGCCGCAACTTCTCGCTCGGCAAGGCGCTTGGCGAAGGCGGCGATGCGCAGGCGCTGATGGCGGACCGCCGCACCGTGGCCGAAGGCGCGTTTACCGCGCCGGTGCTGGAGCAGCTGGCGCGCGATCGAGCGATCGACATGCCGATCGTCAACGCGGTCAATACCCTGCTTGGCGGGGCAGCACCGGGCAAAGTGGTGAATGCCCTGCTGGCGCGCCCGCTCACCGCTGAATGGGGCGAGGACGCGTGAGCAGTTCGGCTTCGCCGCAAGAGCCCACCAGCAGCGATCAGGGTGACATTGCCGCGCTGGCCAAGGGTGGACGCACCAATTTTCTGGGGTTCCTGCTGCGACTGGCGGCGCGGCTGCCGTTCCTGTTCATCGCCGGGCGGCTTTACGGCGCCGATGCATTGGGCCGTTTTGCCAGCGCGCTGGTGGTGATCGAGCTTATCGCACTGGTCTGCTCGATGGGCGAGAAGCGCGGGCTGGCGCAGCGCCTGACAGAAGGCGAGGATGAACCGGTCAACCTGGTGTTTGACGGGATGCTGCTGGCGTTGCTGCTCTCCTGCGCCGCCGCGTTGGTGCTGTGGTTCTTTCCCGCCCCGATGTTTCCGAGCGGCAATTACACCGAGCTTGACCGGTTGCTGGTAATTGCCATTCCAGCCTATGCGCTGACCGAAATCCTGCTGGCCGCGCAGGCCTATCGCTATGACATCGCCGCCACGGTGCGCGCCCGCGCGGTGGTGGAGCCGTGGACGATCTCGATCATGGCTGGCGTGTTCTTCTACACCTCATTGAACGATAGCGGGCTGGCACTGGCCTATATCGCCTCGATCTTCGCCGGTTTACTCGCCGCAGCCTGGCCTTTCGTGCGTACCTATGGCCTGCCCCGCGGTTGGAGGCCGCATCCGGTAAAGATGGCCCGGATGAGCGCGCGCGCCTTCCCGCTGGCCTTGGCCGACGCGGTCGAATGGGGCACACGGCGGCTCGACATCTTCATCCTCGGCTTCTTCGCCGCGCCCGCCGCGGTGGGCATCTATTACGTTGCGCAGCAGGTCGCCAGCCTGCCGCAGAAGCTCAAGACCAGTTTTGAGCCGATCCTTGGCCCGGTGATCACACGCAATCTGAAAGAGGGAAATTTCAGCGCAATCGCCGCGCAGGTAAGGCAGGTAGGCTTCTGGATCATCGCTGCACAGGCCGGCATCGCGCTGGCGCTAGGTATTCCCGGCGAAGCGGTGATGGGGCTGGTCGGCCCCAATTTCGTCGGCGGCACGGGGGCGCTCGCCTTCCTGCTGCTGGCCGAGGTCGTGGCCGCGAAAGCTGTCGTGTCCGAAGCCGCGCTGGTCTATGTCGCGCGTAAGCGCAACCTTGCGATTTCGCTTGGCACGATCGCGCTGCAGGGCGCGTTGACGGTGGGCGCGATGCTGCTGGTCGAACGGCTGGGCTATGGCGAACCGTACAAGGCGGCGGGCGCGGCGATTGCGCTGATGCTGGCGCTGGGCACTGCCAGCCTGGTCAAGGCCTGGCTGCTCGCGCGCATTCTGGGCTTTCCGGTCAGTAACTGGCGCTGGCCGCTGGTATGGGCGGTCGCCCCGGCCGTGGTGGTGGGATATTTCGCCACGCTGCTACCTGAATGGGCCGAACTGATCATCGGCATTCCGCTGATCATGGGCACATATGGCTGGGTGATCTGGCACAAGGGCTTTGGCCCGGAAGACCGCGTGCTGTTTCGGCGCAATATCGGCGGCAAGGAAACCAAGGCCTGATCTGCGCGCATTGCATGGTTGGCTTTGCCCTCCGCGCGCTGCTAATGGCCCCGCGAGTTAACCGGCCGAGGATGATAACCCGATGGAGCAGATGATCGCCGACTACTGGCCATGGATGCTGATTGCGCTGGTGATTGCAGTGGCGATCGGGTGGTTTGTGCTCCTCGCCAATCGCAAGACATCGGTCAAGTCCGACAAGCGCGACGTGCTGGACGAAGGGGCCGAGCGCGCCAGGCGCAACCAGGCGCTGATCGATGCTGCGCCGCGCGCGACTTCCACCCCGGCACCCGCACCCTCGCCCGCACCCTCGCCCGCTTCGGCCCCCACCGGCGGCGACGACCTCACCCGGATCAAGGGACTCGGTCCGAAGATTGCAGCCATGCTCGGCGAATTGGGCGTAACGCGCTATGCCGATATCGCCGATTGGGACGATACGGAGATTGACCGGATCGACGCACTGCTGGGCAAATTTCAGGGTCGTATCCGGCGTGACTCCTGGGTCGAACAGGCCAAATTGCTGAGTTCAGGCGATGAGTCCGGCTTCATCGGAAAGTTTGGCCAGAACGGATAAACTCCTGCCGGATGACCGGCAGCGGCCATGCGCGAAAAAGTCGCGCTTTCATGATCGGCTCCGCTTCTGTATCGCCCGATATAACCGCCAGTCCATGCTTGCCCCGGCATGACAAGGCTGCGATGGGTCAGGCAAGATAGTTACAGGAGATACTATGTCCGGGATGGTCCCGTTCAATTGGGAAGACCCCTTCGATCTGGAAAGCCAGCTGAGCGAAGACGAGCGGATGATCCGCGATGCGGCGCGCGGCTTTGCGCAGGGCGAATTGCAGCCGCGCGTGATCAAGGCCTTTGCCGAAGAGATCGACGCGCCCGAGCTTTTCCCGCTGATGGGCCAGGCCGGCCTGCTGGGCGCAACCTTGCCAGAGGAATATGGCGGTGCGGGTGCCAGCTACGTCGCCTATGGCCTGATCGCGCGCGAGATCGAGCGGGTCGATAGCGGATATCGCTCGATGGCCTCCGTTCAGTCATCGCTCGTGATGTATCCGATCCATGCTTACGGCTCCGAGGAGCAGCGCCGCAAATATCTGCCCGGCCTCGCCTCGGGCGAGCTGATCGGCTGCTTCGGCCTGACCGAGCCCGATGCAGGCAGTGACCCTGGCGGGATGAAGACTGTCGCCCGCAAGGATGGTGACGGCTACGTGCTGAATGGCTCGAAAACCTGGATTTCCAACGCCCCCTTCGCCGATGTCTTCGTAGTCTGGGCCAAGAGCGAGGAACACGGCGGCGGCATTCGCGGCTTCGTGCTGGAAAAGGGCATGAAGGGGCTTTCCGCACCCAAGATCGAAGGCAAGATCTCGCTCCGCGCCAGCACCACCGGCATGATCGTGATGGACGACGTGAAACTGGGCGCCGATGCGCTGCTGCCCGATGTCCAGGGCCTGAAAGGGCCGTTCGGCTGCCTCAACCGCGCGCGCTATGGCATCAGCTGGGGGGCATTGGGCGCGGCCGAGTTCTGCCTGCATGCCGCGCGGCAATACGGGCTCGACCGCAAGCAGTTCGGCCGCCCGCTGGCAGCGACCCAGCTCTTTCAGAAGAAGCTGGCCGATATGCTGACCGATATCGCGCTGGGGCTGCAGGGTTCGCTGCGCGTCGGGCGGTTGATGGACGAGGGCCGCTTTGCGCCCGACATGATCAGCGTCGTCAAGCGCAACAATGTCGGCAAGGCGCTCGAGATCGCGCGGATGGCGCGCGATATGCATGGCGGCAATGGCATCAGCGAGGAATACCAGGTGATCCGCCACATGGTGAACCTCGAGACGGTCAACACCTACGAAGGCACGCATGATGTCCACGCGCTGATCCTGGGGCGCGGGATTACTGGCATCGCGGCGTTCTGATGACGCGAATTCGTCATCGCGAGCGACCGCAGGGAGCGCGGCGATCCACGGCTCATCCGCGCCGTAAAATTCGGTCCATGGATTGCCGCGCCTGCTTCGCAGGCTCGCAATGACGAGGAAACGAACGTCATGAAACTCTACGGATATTATCGCAGCTCGACGAGCTACCGCCTGCGCATCGCGCTGGAACTGAAGGGCATCGCCTACGAATATATCCCGGTGAACCTGCTCACCAGCGAGCAGAAGAGTATGGACTATACCCGCCGCAATCCCTTTGGCAGCGTGCCCATGCTGGAAGCTGACGGGCGCGACCGCGCGCAATCCATGGCGCAGCTCGAATGGCTCGATGAAGCCTATCCCGACAAACCGCTGCTGCCCGCAGCGCTGGAAGATCGTTACACCGCACGCGAGCTGGCCTATGCCATCGCCACCGAAACCCATGCAGTGAACAATTCGCCGGTGCTGAAGTATCTCAAGGACCAGCTTGGCCATTCTCAGGATGAGATTGACACCTGGTATCGCCATTGGCTGGCGCGCACCTTTGTGCCGCTTGAAGCACGGCTGGCACAGCTGGGAACGGGCGACTTCCTGTTTGGTGCGCCGGGCTTTTTCGAAGTCGTGCTGCTGCCGCAATTCTACAATGCCGAACGTTTCCGGTTCGATTTCAGCGACAAGCCGCATATCATGCGTATCGCACAGGCATGCCTTGCCTTGCCTGAATTCCAGCGCGCGCATCCCGATAACCAACCTGACAATCCAGAGAGAAGCTCATGAAACTCGCCACGCTCAACGACGGCACTCGCGACGGAAAGCTCGTCGTCGTCTCGAAGGATCTCACACGCTATTGCGCCGCAGATAATATCGCACCGACACTGCAGGCCGCGCTCGACAACTGGACGGACATCGCACCCCAACTGGAAGTGCTGGCAACAGATGTCGAGCATGAAGCGGTGCCGTGCGAACGCTTTCACGAGCGTGAGGCGATGTCGCCGCTCCCCCGCGCCTATCAGTGGGCCGATGGCAGTGCCTACATCAATCACGTCGAACTGGTGCGCAAGGCGCGCGGTGCCGAAGTGCCGGAGAGTTTCTATCACGATCCGCTGATGTATCAGGGCGGGAGTGACAGCTTTCTCGCCCCGCGTGAGGATATCCCGCTGGGCGATGTGGCCTGGGGCTGCGACATGGAAGGCGAAGTGGTGGTGATCACCGACGATGTGCCGATGGGCGTTTCGGCTGAGGACGCGGCCAGCCACATCAAGCTGGTGATGCTGGTCAATGATGTCTCGCTGCGCGGGCTGATTCCGGGCGAACTGGCCAAGGGGTTTGGTTTCTTCCAGTCAAAGCCCGCCAGCGCCTTTTCGCCGGTGGCGGTTACGCCTGACGAGCTGGGCGATGCGTGGAAGGATTCGCTGATCCACCTGCCGCTGATGGTCGATTACAATGGTGAGGCATTCGGCCGCGCTGAAGCAGGAATTGACGCCACCTTCAACCTTGCGCAGCTGGTGGTGCATGCGGCGAAGACGCGCAATCTGTGCGCGGGTTCGATCATCGGTTCTGGAACGGTATCGAACAAGGGCGCCGATGGCGGCCCTGGCAAGCCCGTAGCCGAAGGCGGGCTTGGCTATAGCTGCATTGCCGAGATCCGCATGATCGAGACGATCCGTGACGGCGCGCCCAAGACGCCCTTCATGCAGCCCGGCGACACGCTTCGGGTCGAAATGCGCGATGCGGAAAATCACTCGATCTTCGGTGCGATCGAGCAGAAGGTGGTGCAGCTCTAGAGACGCAAAAGCGCGGCGAGGTCAGCACAATGGCCTACCCCGCCGCGCCTTTCGGGAATCCGGCTCTGCGGATTACATCCGGTGGAGAGCGCAGAGCTTGTTGCCGTCAGGATCGCGGAGATAGGCAAGATAAAGCGACATGCCGCCGCCTTCGCGCACGCCCGGCGGATCCTCGATTGCGGTGCCGCCATTGGCCACGCCCGCCGTGTGCCAGGCATCGGCCTGCTCCGGAGTCATCGCAAGACCGATAGTGCAGCCATTGCCCGCCGTGGCTGGCTGGCCGTCAATCGGGGTGGTGACAAGGAACAACCCGCCATTGTGCATGTAAATCAGGCGGCCCTTGTCATCCTTGATGCCTTCCTTGCCGCCCATGGCCTTGAAGGTGGCATCGTAGAAGGTCTTGGACCGGTCGATGTCGTTCGAACCGACCATCATGTGACTGTACATTCGCAAAGTCTCCTCTTTGGGTTGCGATTCGCTACGTGTCCTGCCGGAGGGGTCCGGTCAAGCGAAAGGAACTCAATAGACGACGACCGAGCGGATCGACTTGCCTTCATGCATCAGGTCGAAGGCGGTGTTGATATCTTCGAGGCCCATAACATGGGTGATCATCGGGTCGATCTCGATCTTGCCGGTCATGTACATGTCGACGATCTTGGGCACGTCAGTGCGGCCCTTCGCACCCCCAAAGGCGGTGCCGCGCCAGTTGCGCCCTGTCACCAGCTGGAACGGACGGGTGGCGATTTCCTTGCCCGCCTCGGCCACGCCGATAATGATGCTGGTTCCCCAGCCGCGGTGGCAGGCCTCAAGCGCGGTGCGCATCACCTCGGTATTGCCGGTTGCATCGAAGGTATAATCCGCCCCGCCTTCGGTCATCAGCACGATCTTCGCCACGATGTCCTCGCGGCTCATGCCCTTCGAATTGAGAAATTCGGTCATGCCGAACTTGCGGCCCCATTCCTCGCGATCCGGGTTGATATCGACACCGATAATCCTGTTCGCACCAGCTAGGCGCGCACCCTGGATCACGTTGAGGCCGATCCCGCCGAGGCCGAACACCACCACATTGTCGCCCACCTGCACCTTGGCGGTGTTGATCACAGCACCGACGCCCGTGGTCACGCCGCAGCCGATGTAGCAGCTGCTCTGGAACGGCGCATCCTTGCGGATCTTCGCCACCGCGATCTCGGGCAGCACAGTGAAGTTCGAAAAGGTCGAACAACCCATGTAGTGGAAGATCGTCTGCCCCTTGTAGCTGAAGCGCGATGTCCCATCGGGCATCAGCCCCTGGCCCTGCGTCGCGCGGATCGCGGTGCACAGATTGGTCTTGCCCGACAGGCACGACTTACACTGGCGGCATTCGGGCGTGTAGAGCGGGATCACGTGGTCATCCGGCTTCACCGAGCTCACGCCCGGCCCAACTTCACGCACGATCCCCGCGCCCTCATGGCCCAGGATGCTGGGGAAGATGCCTTCGGAATCGAACCCGTCGAGCGTATAGGCATCGGTATGGCAGATGCCGGTGGCCATGATCTCCACCAGCACTTCGCCCGCTTTCGGCCCCTCAAGTTCAACTTCGACAATTTCCAACGGCTTCTTGGCCTCAAAAGCCACAGCGGCACGGGTCTTCATTCGTGCTTCCTTCCCTCAGACGGCTTCGTGAATAGTTTTCGAGACCATGCAGGCGGTGACACCCTCGGCGCCATCCTCAAGCCCGTAACCCGACCATTTGACGCCGCCAAAGGGCGCATCCACCGCGCTCACCGTGCCGCCATTGATCGCGATCATGCCCGCTTCGATCTCGCTGGCCAGCCGCATCCGGCGCTTCGCATCCTGGGTCCAGGCATAGGCGGCAAGGCCATAAGGCAGCCGGTTGGCTTCCTCGATCATCGCCTCTTCGCCCTTCATCGGGTTGATCAGAGCGACCGGGCCGAACGGCTCCTCATTCATGATGGTCGCATCAAGCGGCACTTCGCTCAGCACAGTGGGCTCATGGAAATAGCCCTGGTTGCCGATGCGGTTTCCGCCCGCGCCCAGCTTCGCCCCTTTGTCGAGCGCATCAGCCAGCTTGGCCTGAATGCCATCCGGGCCGCGCTGGCTCGCCATAGGGCCCATTACCGTGTCGCCGTCGAAGCCATTGCCGACCTTGACCGCCCTCGCCCGTTCGACAAAGCCGTCACGGAAGCGTTCGAAAACATCTTCTTCTACCAGGAAGCGCGTGGGGCTGACGCAGACCTGCCCGGCATTGCGGAACTTGTTGCCCGCCATGGTATCGAGCGCCTTGTCGATGTCGGCATCATTGAACACCAGCACCGGCCCATGCCCGCCCAGCTCCAGCGTGGCGCGCTGAAGGTTCTCCGCCGCCAGCTTGGCGAGGTGCTTGCCCACCGCGGTCGAGCCGGTGAAGGTGAGTTTGCGGATAACCGGGCTGGCGAGCAGGTGGCGGCTGATATCGTCGGGCACACCGAACACGGCCTGGCATACGTCCCCGGGCACACCCGCATCGCGCAAGGCCTGGACGATGCCCAGCCCGCCCGCCGGCGTTTCCTCCGACGGCTTGACGATGACCGAACAGCCCGCCGCCAGCGGCCCGCCGACCTTGCGGATCACGTTGAGCGCAGGGAAATTCCACGCCGAAAAGCCCGCCACCGGGCCAACCGGCTCGTGCCTCACTTCGACCCGCTGGCCGTCCGGACGCACCAGCGTTTTGCCATAGAGCCGCTTGCATTCACCGGCATAGAATTCGAGCAACATGGCGCAATAGATCGTCTCGCCCACCGCTTCCTTCAGCGGCTTGCCCTGCTCGCGGGTGATGGCCGCGCCGATATCCTTGGCCCGCTCGCGGATCAGCGCCGCGCCCTTGCGCAGCACCGCTTCGCGCTGGTCGGCAGAGGTCGCGCGCCATTGCTTGAAGCCGCGTGCGGCGGCCTCCAGCGCTGCGTCAAGATCGGCCGTGGTCGCCTTGGGCAGTGCGGCGATGACCTCGCCCGTCGCGGGATCGAGCACATCGATCGTGTCGCGACCGGAAGCGCCGATCGCCTCTTCACCGATCAGCAGATTGAGTTCGGGATATGCGGGAACGGTGCTGGACAAGGTAACCTCCTTCGATTCTCGGCCCCTCCATATCATTCGTGCGCGCTAGGTCCATGCGCATCCTGAAGAACATGGCTGGCGGGCCGGATCGCGAGAAATTGCTTGTATCATCCGGTTGGCGCTCTCCATCCGCGGTTCAATTGCGCGTGCAGCTGTGCCGCGAAAACAGTGATGAACTTCGCACCAACCGCCATCTTGGCTTGTCTTTACCAAGTCCGTCGTCCCCGGATTTCAACCAACTGTCTGGTGAACAAGGTTTCTTAACGCTCACTCGGTATCTCTCCCTACCATCAAAGGGGGCGCGCATTGTTCGGGTTCGCAAAGCTTATCGGCCTGTGGCTGGTGCTTGCCGTTATCGGCATGGTGCCCGTTCATGCCGCGCATGCGGCCGAGCTGCGCCAGCTTGGCCCGCAGCTGTGCACCCTCGCCGGTTCTGCCGAGGCGACCCCGGCGCAGATCATGGCGCGGCGTGCCGAGTTCGATTGCGGGCCCGACAAGATGGCCAAAGCCACCTATACGCTGTGGATCGCGGCCGATATCGGCGCGGCGGATGAAGGCCTGGGTGATCCGGTGCTGCGCGTGCGCACCTCGCGCCACGGTGCCTTCATGCTGACCCGGCAATTTGCCGATGGGCGGCTGATTACCACCGATCATTCGCTGGCCGACCAGACAGCGCGCTGGCGGGCGCCCTATGCCGTCTCGCTGCCCTATATGGACGAGGCGGGGGTGCGCCCCACCGCCATCCTGCTCAAGATCGACAACCCTTTCGATCCGACCAATTGGTATGACATCGAGCTGGCCGAGCGGGCGCACGACATCGCGCTCCACCACAGTGGCCGCATAACCAGCGCGCTGGTGATGGGCCTGCTGTTCGCCCCGCTGCTGCTCAACGGCGTGTACTTCCTCGCGCTGCGCGAACGGTTCATCCTGTTCCACACGATGATGGTGACGGGCCTCATCGTCAATCACATCGCCTGGTCGGGCATCATCTTCGATCTGTTTCCGCAGGCGACGATGGTGCAGCGCTCGATCACCGTCTATCTTGCGCTTGGCTGGGTGGCCATGTCGGCCTGCCTGCTGATCGGCAGGCTGTGCAGCCGCGAACTGATGGGGGCGGCATGGCTGCGCGCGCTCCACATCGCCGGGTTCGGCTGCTGCGCGGTTACTTTCGCAATCATACTGGCATCGCCATGGCTGCCGTTCGTGGGCGCGCAGATCATCCATCTCGCTTTTGGTGCGATGGTGCTCACCACCATTTCCGTGCTGGTGCGCAACGCGATCAAGGGCGACCGGATGGCGATGCTGCAACTGCTGGGGCTTTCGGGCGTGGGCCTGGTCGCGGTCAGCCGGGTACTGCGCGCCAACGGCGTGATTGCCGATCTGCCGATCTTCGATCTCGGCTTCTATACCGCAGTGCTGATCGAGGCGTTCACCACCAGCGTGGTGGTGGCGCTGTGCGCCCTATCGCTGCGCCGCGAGCGTGACAGGATCGAGCAGGAGCGCGACCAGGTGATGCAGCTGGCGCAGACCGACGAGCTGACCGGCATCCCCAATCGCCGCGCCTTCATCACCCGGTTTAACAGCATCTTCGCCAGGGCAGACCGCAGGCAGGGGGTGCACGCGCTGATGATCCTCGACATCGATCATTTCAAGCAGGTCAACGACAGTTTCGGCCATGCGCATGGCGACGTGATACTTCTGCAATTCGCGGGCAGGCTGCGCGACGCCTGCCGCGCCGAGGACCTTGTCGCGCGCTTCGGCGGGGAGGAGTTCGTGCTGCTCGCGCGCTTTCAGGGCGAGGCGCGCGTCCGCGACTTTGCCGAGCGATTGTGCCACGAGAAGTTGCGCTGGGCCGAGGCGGGGCCAGGCGGCGAGGTGCACGAGATCAGTTGCAGCATCGGGGTGGCGATCCTGCCGCGAGGTGGCAGGGTCGATCTGGGAGACGCCTTCGCCACCGCGGACGAGGCGCTCTATCAGGCCAAGGATAACGGGCGGCGGCAGGTGTGGTTCGCCAGCAAGATCCCCGCCCCGCGCATACCCGCAAGCCGCCCCGAACAGCGCAAGGCCGCAGCGTGAGGATGCGGGTTGAGGGTGCAAGCTGCGGAAGCGAAGCTGAACGAACGGAGTGAGGACAATTCGGCATTCCCGACAGCGCGTCGGGCAACGACCCCGGATCGGGGTCCAGGGCAGGTATTGGCGAGCAAGGGCCGGTTCCAGTTTACCGGGCAGGCTTGGATTCCCGAACTGGGCATGTATTACTACAAGCCTGTCCTGAGCGCCTGCCTTGGCAGGCAGTCGAAGGGGCCCGCATTTACTCGCCCACATTGGGCCGGTTCCTCCAGACCGACCCGATCGGCTACGAGGACCAGTTCAACCTCTATGCCTATGTCGGCAATGATCCGATCAATGGGGTCGATCCGACGGGGACAATAGCGATCGGGAGCTGCGCGGGGGATAGCAGGGGAAACGTCAGTTCGAGTTGTTCGGGTGGCAGTGCTCTCGATGCGATCGGAAGGGCGAACAACGCGAACGCCGCGCCAGATCGAGGAAGCGGCTCACAGGGGTCGACATTCAGTTTTGCAAAAGATGACAAAGATAGCAAAGAACCAAAGCGAGGAAGGCGGCGTGGAATATTTGAAGGTTGTTTGATGTTTGCTTTGGGATGTGTGCCGCCGGGTGACGAATCACAAGATGGCGTGATACCTGAACTGCCTGACCCGTCGGGCAGGCCTGAAAGGCCAACGAGCACTCCCCCTCGACGGCCAGAGGATGAGCAATCAAGCAACTTCACCACAGAAGATTTGGCCACAGGAGCCTTCGTAATTGTAGGTGTGATCGTTGTAGGCGTATGCACATTTGCGTCGGCTGGAGCATGTGGGATTGCGATTTTGGGTGGGGGTGCCGGCACATTAGCAACGAGATAGTCAAGCATCAGTTCGAACTAATTGTTTTTACAGGCCTAATTCTATGAACACGTTTCAATCGGAAATCGAATCCGATCCTCAAAGTGAAGCCGTGAGTAACGCATTGTTAATGCGCAAAGATAATCCCCAGTTGGCACTTAGGGTTTTTGAAGATTTAGCAGCAAAGGGATCTATCATTAGCTATGTCGCACTTGGCGATATTTATGCATATGGCAGATACGGCATTCCATCCGATCTCGAGAAAGCGGAGTGTTACCTTTCAAAAGCAAAGGAAATGGGTTCGGTTGAGGCGGCTTATAGACTGGCAAGATTTTTCCAACATCTTGGCAATTCACGTAAGTACATTGACGAATTGACCTGTCTTTCTGGAAAGGGGTTCTCGCCTGCATCGTTCCTGCTTGGAGATATCTTCTACAATGGCAGAATTGTTGATCAAGATATCGATAAGGCCTATCTCTATTTCGAAGAATCTTCGAGGCAGGGCCATCTCGTCGCAAGGCAGTGGGTTGGACATCTCACTCGGAAGCGGGGCGGGTTAATGAATAAGATCAAAGGAACACTGATTATTGCTGCTACAGCCATCCCTATGCTCCGTGCAAATCAGGAAGATCCACAATGTGACGAGTTACGGAACTGGTAGCAGTCTAGATTTCGGTGACGCTGCGTAATTGAAGTAGCCACTCTCTTTCTTGCAATTACGGTGACGCCGCGTAATTGATGTAGCCACTCTCCTTGTTGGCACGGAGTCGCCGCTGAGGCGCTCCAAATGAGGAGAGTGACCGTCCTTCGACAAGCTCAGGATGATCGGGGGGCCAGCGTCTATCTCTACGACATCGAGAACCGCCTGGTTGAAAAGCGCGTGCAGGGCGCGGGCAATAGCAATTGCGCCGCGCTCGCCTATACCGGCGCGCTCCAGGCTGCCCTCAAATACGATCCCACCGGCAGGCTCTATGAGGTGAGCGGCGGCGCGCTGGGCATCCAACGCTTCGTCTATGACGGCAATGCCATGGTGGCCGAGTACAACTCGGCGGGCACAATGCTGCGGCGTTATGTCCAGGGTTCGAACGTGGATGCGGCCCTTCGACAGGCTCAGGGTGATCGGCCGTTGATCGTCTATGAGGGCGCTACGGTCAGCAACACCACGCGGCGCTATCTCCACAGCGATCCTCGCGGCAGCATCATCGCGGTGACGCTCTACCAGGGCTCCTCCACCGCCACCAACTCCTACGACGAGTTCGGCATACCTGACAGCGCCTCGGGCAACGACATTGCGAGCAAGGGGCGGTTTCGCTATACCAGCCAGGCATGGCTGCGCGCGATCGGCAATTCGCGTTTTGCGATCTATCACCACCTCGTCCGCCGCCGGGCCTCCGCGCGAGCCAAATTTCCTACCCCGCCCCGATCTGTTACCCCGGCGCCATGCAAGCCCCTGTCCCGCCCCTCGTGAACCCTGCTCCCCATTCCATCGCCCGCCGCCGCTGCGCCAAGCGAAGTTTTTACTTCTTGACCGTGTTCCATGTGTTCCAAGCGTGCTCTGCGTGCGACGAACCGAGTGCATTCCGGCTCGCCGGAAAGCGCGTGCAGGATGCCGGCGACAGCGATTGCGCGGCGCTATCCTATGCAGGTGCGCTATCCGCCGGGCACATGGGGATCGCCTGATATTGCGATCGCGGTTATAGATGTCAGGCAGGATCTCGATCTCGCCCATATCGCCCGCCATTCGGGATTTGGTTGCGTCAAGGCGAGTTGGTGACCTAGTCTGCCAATATCATGCAGGGCCACGGCACAGATTATTCGTTCCAGGGTCGCAGCCTGCGCAAGATCTACCAGACGGGCGAGACGCAAGTACATGCTTTGCGCGGCGTCGATCTCGACATTCCAAAGGGCGAAATCGTGCTTCTGCTCGGCCCATCGGGGAGCGGAAAGTCGACATTGCTGAACATCGTCGGCGGACTCGACCGGCCCACATCTGGGACGCTCCATTTTGGCGATACCGAACTTACCGCGCTCGATGATGCCGATCTGACCCGGTTCCGGCGCCAGTCAATCGGCTTCATTTTCCAGTTCTATAACCTCATCCCCAGCCTGACCGCCGAGGAAAATGTCCGCCTGGTAACCGATATCGCCGCAAATCCCATGGAGCCGGAGCAGGCACTGGAACTGGTCGGTCTCGCTGACCGGCGAAATCACTATCCTGCGCAGCTTTCGGGAGGAGAGCAGCAGCGCGTGGCGGTTGCCCGCGCCATCGCCAAGCAACCCAGCGTGCTGCTGTGCGACGAGCCGACCGGTGCGCTCGACAGTGCGACCGGGGTGAAGGTGCTCGAAACCCTGGCACAGGCCAATCGCGAGCTCGGAACTACGGTGATCCTGATCACCCATAACATCGGCATTGCCGCGATGGCCGACCGCGTGCTGCACTTCCTCGACGGCCAGATCGCGCGGATCGAGGAAAACGCCACTCCGATCGAACCAGCCGGGATCAGCTGGTGAAGGCGCTCGATCTCAAGCTGCTACGCGATCTGTGGCGCATGCGCGGACAGGTCCTGGCGATTGCAGTCGTGCTGGCCGCCGCAACCGCCACCTTCGTACTTTCGATGAGCGTTCATTCCTCTCTCACCGATACGCGTGACATCTATTACGCGCGCAACAATTTTGCCGATGTCTTTGCAGACATGACTCGTGCCCCACGCTCGATTGTCGAACGTGTGAGCCATATCCCCGGCGTGCGGCGCGCGGAAGGGACGATACGCCAATACGCGACGCTCGACATGCCGGGCAAAATCGTGCCCGTGCGCGCGCTGATCAATTCGATCGATGAGCGCGGACGCGACCAGCTCAACCGGCTCACTTTGCGCCAGGGACGCACGCCGCGCCTTGGCTATCCCGGCGAAGTGGTGGTGGACGAGGCGTTTGCCAGTGCCAACAATCTTGGCCCGGGCGACAGCATCGACGCATTGATTTATGGCAGCAGGCAGCGGCTCAATATCGTCGGGATCGGCCTCGCTCCCGACTATATCTATGCCCTCGCGCCCGGCGTGCTGGTGCCCGACGATTCTCGCTTCGGTATCTTCTGGATGGGCGAGCAGGCGCTCGAGGCCGCGACCGACCGCACCGAAGCGATCAATTCACTTTCGCTGACGCTGGAGCGCGGTGCCCCTCGCGCCGACGTGATCCGCGCGCTCGACCTGTTGCTTGCCCCCTATGGAGGGACCGGCGCCTATGGCCGCGAAGATCACATCTCCCATGCGTTCCTAGACAACGAGCTGATGCAACTCGATGCACTGACCAAGGTCATCCCGCCGGTTTTCCTGCTGGTCTCGGTGTTCCTGGTCTATGTGGTGCTAGGGCGCCTGATCCGTACCGAGCGCGCGCAAATCGGACTGATCAAGGCGTTCGGATATTCCGACTGGGCAGTTGGCTGGCACTATGTCAAATTCGCCCTTGCCATTGCCCTGCTGGCAACAGTGATGGGCACCTTGGGCGGCATGTGGATGGGCCGCGAGATGACGCAGCTCTATGCCGAATATTACCGCTTTCCTTTCCTGATCTACCGGCTCGACAGCAGCGTTCTGGCGGCAGCGGTGCTGCTTTCGCTGGCTGCGGCCGTGTTGGGCGCATTGGGCGGCACCCGCGAGGCAGTCCGGCTTAACCCGGCAGTGGCTATGTCACCCCCACCGCCACCGGTATATAGTGCGGGCATGGTGGAGCGGCTTGGCTACAAGGCTGGATTCACATCGGTTGGACACATGATCGTGCGACACATCGCGCGCTGGCCGGGCCGTTCGGCGATCACTGTTCTGGGCGTATCGCTTTCGATCGGCCTGCTGTTTGCGACGATGCAATTCCTCGATTCGAGTCGCTCGATGCTCGACGGCTATTTCTTCCGGTCGCAAAAGCAGGACCTGACCGTGACCTTCACCGAGCCCCGCAATCGCGACGTCATCCTCGAGCTGGCGCGCATGCCGGGCGTACTGCGCGTCGAACCCGTGCGCGCGATCCCGGTGCGAATGTCGAATGGCAATCTGGTTGAACGCACGTCAATCGAAAGCGCACCGCCCGACACACAGTTGACTGCTCGAATCGATGCGGGCGCGGAAGAAATATCCATGCCGCCAGCGGGCCTGATGCTGAGCAGCCAGCTGGCCCGTCAATTGCAGGTCGCGGCGGGTGACACGGTGCTGGTGGAAATGCTCGGCGGCAGGCGCACCACCGCCCTGATGCCGGTTGCAAGCATCGTCGACGAATTCATCGGGGCGCAGGCCTATGCCGGAGAGGAGACACTCGCAGCGATCACCCGCGATGCCGCTCCGGTGGGGGCTGCCCAGCTGCGGATCGATCCGCTGCAGCGCGACCGGCTTCTGACAAAGCTCAAGGAAATGCCACTGGTGCTGGGTGTAACAGAACGCGATGCGGCGCTGAAGAAGTTCGAGGAAGTGATCGACGAGAATATCTACACCATGCTCGCGTTCTACATCGCATTTGCCTCTGCGATTGCCGTGGGTGTGGTCTATAACAGTGCGCGAATCCTGTTTTCGGAGCGCGCGCATGAGCTCGCGACATTGCGGGTGTTGGGGTACTTCCGCAACGAGGTGGGGCTAGTGCTGGTGGGCGAACTGGCGTTACTGGTGACCATGGCAGTGCCCTTCGGTTGCTTCATCGGATACTGGCTGGCGCAGCTGATGACCATAATGTTCAGCTCGGATCTGTTCCGTCTGCCCTTCGATCCGATGCGCTCGAGCTATGGCTATTCGGTGATCATTGTCTTGATTGCAGCGACATTGACCGCTCTAGTTGTCTCGCGGCGGGTCATGCGGCTCGACATGGTCCGCGTATTGAAGGCACGCGAATGATCCGGGACATGTTCAAGAGATGGCGTTGGGCCATACTGACAGTGGCCATTGTGCTCGCCGGTCTGGCCTATGCGCTGTGGCCTGAGGCTGCAGCGGTTGATACGGGAGAGGTTACCGAAGGTCCGATGCAGGTCGGCATTACCGATGACGGAGTGACCCGCGCTGAGGAATACTATGTCGTCTCAGCGCCGGTCACCGGATATCTCGGTCGGATCGAGCTAGAGGCGGGTGACCGGGTTGTACGCGGGGCGCTGATAACCCGTATGAGCGGTCGCCCGCCCACGCCGCTCGACAATCGCGCCAGAGCCGAGTTGCAGGGGGCGCTGAGCGCGGCCAAGGCCGCGGCACAGGGGGCCACGGCGTCGCTCGATCAGACACAACGAGATCTCGCCCGCGCCGAGGAACTGGCGCAGCGGGGTTTCCTCGCAAAGTCCCAGCTCGAAGCAGCGCGCACCCGGGTGATGACCGATCGTTCGGCGCTTGCGCAAGCGCAAGCTGAGGCGGCGCGGATCCGCGCCCTGCTATCGGCAGGCGGAGCGGCATCGGGCGAAGCGGTTGCCGTACGCGCACCCACCAGCGGTGCGGTGCTGTCGGTCATCAATGAGAGCGAGGGCGTAATTCCCGAGGGAACGCCGCTGGTCACCATCGGCGACCCTGCCCGAATCGAGGCCGTTGTGGACCTCCTCTCTCGCGACGCTGTGCAGGTGAAGCCGGGCGCGAGGGTGGAAATTTCCGAATGGGGCGGCCCGGAGCCCCTGATCGGTAAGGTCGAACGGGTCGAGCCCTTCGGGAGGCTGAAGATTTCGGCACTCGGGATCGAGGAACAGCGGGTCAATGTGATCATCGCCTTCGATAATCTCAGCGAGGAGCAAGCTGCCCGTCTCGGGCACGGATACCAGATTGACGCCACCATAGTGTTGTGGAGCAGGAAGGATGCGCTGCGCGTCCCCATTGGTGCGCTATTCCGCGGGCAGGACGGCGGCTGGCACGCTTTCAAGCTCGACGGTTCGAGGGCGCGCGATACAGCGCTCGAAATCGGTCATATCAATGACGAGTATGGCGAAGTGCTGTCGGGCCTCGATGCTGGTGATGTCGTGATCGTCAATCCCAGCGGCTCGATCATTGACGGGGCGCGGGTCTCGCCACGCTGAAGACACTGGTGCCTTACCGGATGTTGCGATCGCGGTTATAGATGTCAGGCAGGATCTCGATTTCGCCCGCATCGCCCGCCACCGCAGTGAAATAGGCGATGTAGACCGGGATGGATCGATCGAGCTTGACCGAAGTGGTGGCGTTCGAAGCGACGATCGCATCGATTTCCTCGCGGGACTTGACCCCCTCCAGCAGCGTCGCCGCATAACCGATTGCATCGCCTGTGCGGATGCAGCCATGGCTGAAGGCGCGGACCTCTTCCTCGAAAAGCTGCTTGTTGGGCGTATCGTGCATATAGACCGAAAAGCGGTTGGGCATGATCAGCTTCATCTGGCCCAGCGCATTGTTCGGCCCGGGCCTTTGCCGATACCGCCCATTGCCCCAGACATAGCCGCGCTGCCTTGCAAGCGAGGGGCTTCTGCGAACCAGCGCGCCCACACTCTCGCGCACGATGCTGGCGGGGATTTCCCACCAGGGATTCAGGATCACGCCCTCGATGATGGTATCGAAGGCCGGGGTTGGCGTGGATGCCTTGCCCACGATTACCCGCCAGCTGTCAAATTGCTCCCCATCCCGCCACAATTGCGCCTCGAATTGCGGAATGTTTACAATGACGAAATCGTCTCCAAGTGACTGTGGCATCCAGCGCCAGCGCTCCATATTGCGCGCAATTGCCTTGCGCCGGTCAGGATCGCTCTCGGTATCATAGGCCGCCCGCAAGGCCGCATATTGGGCGTGCCGGGGCCGCATCAGGGCGAAGAATGTATCAAGCATATCATTTGCCACCGCCTGATCGAGCATTGTATCCAGCGCCAGTTCCGCATCGCCATCGACGATGTGCCAGCCCGCCCGCTCGGCCTGCCCGGCGCTGCCCAACAGATGCATCTGGGCCAGCTGAAGTGCCAACCTCCTCGCCTCGGCATTGACCTGATCTGGATCGCCAGCGGCCTGCGCCGCATCCAGCGTTTCAGTTGAAACCACGGGCAAGGCATCGCGTGGGGCTGCTTCCAACCAACGCTTCAAGTCGGTGACGTCGGCTGCACCCCAGCCGCCATCCTGCACCCTTGCCGCTGCTGGAACGGCAAGGATCAAACACAGGATTATCGCAATCAAGCCACGTTTCATCGGCTACTTCCCCGTCTTGCCCTTGCCAAGGCACCAAAATGCACGATCTAATTCGGGAAGCTATACCAACGGATCGCAAAATGAAATTCAACCGTCGCCATTTCCTTGGTGCGTCCATGGCAGCAGGGGCAGCGTTTGCTGCACCTGCATCGTTCGCCGCACCCGAATTTCGGCGCGTGACGCCTACCGTACCTGCTGCGCCCAAACCGGTCGATCAGCCCGAATTCCTGCAACAGGCGCTTGCGGCACTAGACCGGCATTCTTCGCACATCGCGTTTCGTGACCGGATCGGTATCGCCGACTTCTCACAGCATTCGAAGGAGATGCGCTTTCATCTGGCCAATGTCGAAGCTGGCCGGATTGAGCGATCCTTTCTCGTTTCGCACGGACGCGGGTCTGACCCAGTCAACAGCGGCTTCGTGCAGCATTTTTCCAACCAGCCCGGTTCAAACGCTTCATCGCAAGGCAGCTATCTGACCGGGGATGCCTATTACGGCAAACATGGCCAATCGCGCCGCTTGCACGGGCTCGATGAAGTGAACGACAAGGCATTCGCCCGCGCCATTGTGATCCACGGTGCCGACTATGTCGACCACCAGATGGCGCTTGCGCAAGGCCGCATCGGGCGCAGCCTGGGTTGCTTCGCCTTTGAAAGACACATTATTGCCGAAGTGCTGGATCGGCTTGGCGAAGGGCGGCTGCTGTTCGCTGCGGCATAAGCTTTCCGGGTATCCGCCAAGCTTGTCGTATATCAAACTGAGACATTACCTGACCAAGCGCTGCCTTGCCAAACTGGGTGAAGCTGCCGCTTATTGCGGCGTCTCTGGCATCGAGTAGGCAAGCCATTCTTTGAGGCGAGCCTTGACTTCAGGTGCCATTGGCAAGCGTGCAACCAGTTCATCACTTCCTTGCCCGGCCGCACTCGGTTGAGCGCGCAACTGCTGGAACGCGTCTTGGGCCGTCTCGGTGTTGCCCGACCTGCGAGCATGGGCAGCTTTAAGCAGCAAAATCCGAGGCTGACCGTATGCGAATTGTTCAAGATGCTCCATATGCTCACCAGCTGCTTCGACGTCATCCCGCATCATCGCTGCCACGAAGTGACCGGCATGTTCCCATGGCAAGGCGATATCTCGATCATCTTCTTCAAGCGAGATCAGAATTGCTTCCCCCTTGGGATCGTCACACATAGCCAGAAGATAGGCAGCGAAGCCAACAACCACGCGGTTGTTCGGCGCGTTAGCCAAAGCACGCTCGGCTGCCTGCTGCGTAAGACGATGGTTGCCTCGGAATATATGGGCACGCATCTGTACGACGTAGAGGATCGCATCCTGGGGATGAAGCGAAACTGCGCGATTCGCAACGCTCAGCGCCTGGTCCAAAAGCGCCTCTCGCTCGTCGCGATTTGCTGCCATTGTGGCCCTGTCAATCAGTGTCCAGCTGTACAGAAAAGCGGCCAGCGACTGGTTATCAGCGTGAGAATACCAATCGCTTGCGCAGGCGGCCAGTTCAGTATCGGCGATATTGAAAGTTTGCAGGTTTTCTGTGAAGCGCAGCCAGCATCCATAGGGCGAGCGAGCGCTTATCTTCCTTCCCCTGTCGATGCTGGCAATTGCTCCACCAGGTGAACCGATTGCCGTCGCGATGGAAACGGCACTGCGCTTGATGGCTTGTGTGTCCGAAGCGGGAAAGCTTTTGAGCCAGACCACCTTGCCGGTTGCCTCCTCAACAAGGCGGGCCTGGAAGGCTCGATCAGCAGATTGCCCACTAGACTGCAAGTGCAGCCTGAAGTCCGGTTTCCCGTTTCCACTGGTTAAAAGGTCAATACCCGCATAGTCGCTGATCGAGCCCGTCAGCAGCGAATGAAATGTTTCTCGCATCTCATCCGCTTCGGCAGCTTGGCCTTCCGCATTTTCGAAGCTGATGGCCAGTTGAGGGAAGTTCGATGTCGTCCAGTCCTCAGGTGCTTCATCCGAGGCGAAATAGAAATAGGCACGTGCGAGTATCAGCACCGCTAAGGTGGCAGCAAAGATCCAAGCGGCGCGCGGATAACTATCCAGCCAACGGAGTGCTGCCTTCAATGGAGAAGAGAGCTTATCCGATAGGCTCCCTTGTCCTTCGGTCGAATGCGGCACAAGATGGACTCTGTATGTACCAGCGTCGATGTGGATAGCTTCCGGTTTGGGTCGCGCTGCGTAGTAGGCGGCAAGCGCCTTCCGCAACCGCGCGACAGCAACACGGGCATAAGTATCTGCATCGCTTGTATCGCCCTCAGTTTTTCCGAGTGCGTCGATCGCGATGGTGTATGACTTGATATGCGTACCTTTTGCCGTCATCTTAAAGAGATAAGTTAGCAATCGAGCCAACACTGGCGAACGCTGGAATACCTCGTCGTCAAGGACTTCAGTAACCTCCTCCTCAATTCTGTCTAAGTCGGCTTGTTGAGGCGGAAGGTCCAAATCATAGCTCCAGAAATTAGGTGACATTACATACATCAGGAATGGCGGTGAATGCTCACTTAATTAGCCCTTCTTTCAGTCGCACCAGCCATGATCGATCTGATATTGCTGGCTTCTGCGATAGCTACGGGTGATGATACACTCCAGTTTAGGGCTTTCCAGCTCTAAGGTGAGCACGGCCGGCCCCCGTGGTCTGATATGGTGAATAAATTACGTATAACTCACTAGAAACATGGTTAATGGATAGGGCCATGATACGGTATCGCGCTTCCTGCTCATTAACTCGATACTGCAATGAAACCGTGACATGCTTTGAAATTAAACCTGATTGATGCATCATCACTGCATACTGTGTGAATATTTGCAGTGTGTTGATGGAGCAATGCCCGATGATCTGTCAGGAAAATGTACTTAGTATTGACTGGTCGATAGGTGTAATGACTGAAAAGTCATTACATTTTGGTCCAGGTTGCTAGTATGGGCGCGTCATTCACTCAAAAGATCGACGATCAGCGCGAGCAAGCGAGGACGACGACCGTTTACAGGCCGATTCTTGTCGAAACTTCAGACATCGCGGCGTTTTGCCTGCTCAGGAATATCTCCACATCCGGCATGATGGCCAAGTCCTATGTCGATTTTGCAGAAGAAACAGCAATCGAGGTAACATTTGGTTGTGATTTCTCGGCCGAAGGCAGGGTCGTCTGGTCGCGAAATCGCCAGATCGGCATTCAGTTCGACAATGCGGTCGATGTTCCGCAACTCCTGGAACGACTGTCACACGGCGGAGATTTTGGCCTGCCCAAAAGAGCACCGCGCCTTCAGATGCGGTCAGCGGCGCACGTGTCGCTTGATGGCAGACAGGTGCCGGTCGACCTTCTCGATATCTCTCAAAACGGGGTGAAGGTACGCACGCCATATCTCAAGCCGCTCGATGAAGTGACCATTGAGCTTCAGGGAATGGCGCTGAAATGGGCAGTGGTGCGCTGGACGCAGGCTGGCATTGCAGGACTAAGATTTCTCGTTCCGCTCAGCTTTGACCAGCTGGGCGAATGGGTCATCGATCAACAGATCGGAAGGGAAAAAATACCGAAAAACTGGCCAGATAAACCTGAACAAAAGGCGGTGCTGAAATGACTATCAACTGCTTCGCGCTTATTGACCCTGATCCCCGCCGTCGCTCGCTGGTTTGCGACCGACTCGCCGGAGCTTCAATGTTTGTTGCGCAATTCAGTTGGGTTCGCGAAATTGATCCCGAAAAGCTCGAACACGCGGTCCTGCTCGCCCTTGATAAAGGTCAGGCGATTGCTGACATCGTCAATTCGCTGGAGGAGAATTTGTTGTCCAATCCGGTTATTGCCTATTCAGACCGGATAGACACCGACCGGGTCGTGCAAGCAGTCAAGGCAGGTGCGGATGGCTACCTGGCCTGGCCATTCACTATGGAACAGCTTACCCCGGTTATCGAGCGGATCGAATCTGAAGCCAGCCAGGCAACTGACAAATCGCGCGTGGAGGCCCGGTCAAAGTATCTGATTAAGCAGCTCACCCCGCGTGAGAGAGAAGTTTTGAGTGGTGTGGTTCATGGGATGTCAAACCAGCAAATCGGTGACGCCTTGTCGATCAGCGCTCGAACAGTCGAAATTCATCGGGCTAACATGATCCGCAAGCTCGGCGCCTCAAACTCGGCCGCAGCAGTGAAAATGGCTCTCGATGGAGACTTCAAGGACGCTCCCCCCGCAAATGGCCCCGTGGGAGACTGGCTTGGTGAGGCGGCATGATGGTGCTGCCAGTCTAACGCTAGCTGGTTTCAACTTGGTAGAACTGTCCCCTACCCGCACCCGGTTCAGGCCATGAGGTTTTGCCACTCTGCCAGGCCGGCAGAGCGACGGGTTTTGTAAGTTTCACTGTCGACCGGGCTGCCGTGGCGCTTCAGTTCCGGCCAGCAACGTCATCGCCAGATCGCTATCCTTGCGACAGGACCGGTGAAACAAATGAAACCTTTTGCCGCGTTTGCCGGCATCGAATTGATACATTGAGAGGGGAAAAGGTCCTCGTTCGGAGCGGACAGTCGCTCTGACTTTACTCCCCTTTTCAAATTCAATCCGAGGACCTGATACAATGACCACTGTAACCATCGAAAAGCCCGCCCGCGTCGCCATGAACGGCGTTGATGTCCCAACCTTTATCGCCACGCTTGGCGCAGTCGACAAGCAGCGCGAAATCGCTCGCTTCACCTTCCGCGCCAATGGCAAGTGGATGTCGGGCACGCATAGCCGTGTAAACTTCAAGAGCTTCTTCGGCGCCTGCTCGGAAAACGAGCACAAGCAGACCTATTCGATCGAAGGCGATCACCCCGAAGTGCTCTGCGGCAGCGACAATGCCCCGACCCCGGCCGAACTGTTGCTGGGCGCACTGTCGGCCTGCCTTACTGCCGGTATTGGCAACATCGCTTCGATGCGCCAGGTCAAGCTGGAATCGGTTGATGTGATCGTCGAAGGCGACATTGACCTTAACGGTATCCTTGGCATCGACCCGCAGACCCGCAACGGCTTTCAGGGCGTCCGCGTTCTCGTGGCCATCAAGGGCGACGCCGATGACGAGACCCTCGAAAAGATCGTCCATCAGTCGGTCGCCCGCTCCGCAGTATTCGACGTGATGACCAATGGTGTGCCGGTTGCCGTGAGTGCGGTCGTCAGCTGACACCAAGCTCACCTTCCAACGCCATAGAGTGAAATCCAGCCCGCCGGTTCCCGCAACCGGCGGGCTTTCTGCGTCCGGCTCAGCTTGGGGTAGGCTGAAACAATCGAAACAATTTTGCCTCTGGCGCGGCACATTCCCGATACATGGCTGGTCCAAACAGGGCGCGACACCAAGCAAGGAGCGCCCCATGGCCCGCATGATTGACTGCCTTATTATCGGAGCCGGCCAGGCCGGGCTGGCGATGAGCCATTGTCTCTCGGCCCATAGCATCGAGCACGTCGTTCTGGAACGCGGCCGGATTGGCGAGCGCTGGCGCTCTGAACGATGGCCAGCATTGCGTTTGCTGACCCCGGGTTGGATGACCCGTATGCCGGGCGGCGCACTGGCCACCAGGGCAGATGGCTTTCTGAAGTCTGCCGATCTCGTCGACCGGCTCGAAGATTATGCCGCCAAGCATGGCGCGCCGGTCGAGGACAATACCGAGGTGCTCGCCGTCGAGCCGGTCGGCGATCGGTTCCGCGTCGTGACCAGCGCGGGAAGTTGGATTGCCCGCGCGCTGGTGGTAGCGACCGGAGCCTGCGACCGGCCACGAGTTCCGGCCTGGAGCCTTGGCCTCGACCACCGCATTCATCGAGTCACGCCAAGCCAGTATCGCGGCATGGACCATTTGCCCGATGGCGGCGTGATGGTGATCGGCGGGTCGGCCACCGGTGTCCAGCTGGCACGCGAGGCGGCAGTTTCTGGCCGCCGGACGATCCTTGCCGCAGGCCGTCACGTTCGCACTCCGCGCCGTTATCGCGGCATGGATCTGTTCGAGTGGCTCGATTTTGTTGGCTTCCTTCGGGATCGCCGTCCGCCAGGGCGCAGCCAGCGCGAATTGATGGCTCAGCCTTCCCTGCAACTGGTGGGGGATGCAGCCAAGGGCGATATCGACCTGGCCGCGCTAGCTGCACAGGGAGTCACAATCACCGGCCGCGCGCTCAATGCCGCCGGTTCAAGAATTCACTTTGCCGACAACCTGGCGAGCGAATGCGCGGCTGCAGAACGGCGACGCAGGAAGATTCTCGAGCGGATTGATTCTGAAATAGCCCTGTGGTCGCTCACCGTCGAGCAGGACCCCGTAGCATGGCTGCAACCCGCGGCCGTTCCGCAAGGTCCGACGCAAATCGACCTACTAAGCGAGGGCATCTCAACAGTCATCTGGGCCACTGGATACCGGCGCTCCTATCACTGGTTGCATCTCGATACATTCGACGAGCATGGCGAGATCGCCCAGCAAGACGGCATCGCCAGCTGGCCAGGACTTTACGTCATTGGCCTGCCCTTCATGCGTCACCGCGCATCGAGCTTCATTGATGGCGTCGGGCGGGATGCAGAAGCCCTTTCCCAGACAATCATTGCCCAGCTTGGCGCGCACAAACTGCGCGCAGCCTGAAAGGATATTGCCATGACTCTCACCGGATTTGCCCACGGACATTATGACGCCATTATCGTGGGCGCACGTTGTGCTGGCGCGGCAACGGGCATGTTGCTCGCCCGGCAGGGAGCGCGCGTGCTGGTGGTCGATCGCGATCCGTATGGCAGCGACACCATGTCCACGCACGCATTGATGCGCGGCGCAGTGATGCAGCTGACCAATTGGGGACTCGTGCACAATGTCGCAGCAACAGGCGCCCCTCCCCTGCGCGCGACGTCGTTCATCTATGGCAAGCAGGAACCGATCGACATCGAGATTTCACCGCAGCATGGCGTCAGCGCTCTATACGCTCCACGGCGCCGCGCGCTCGACAAGGTTCTGGTCGACGCCGCCCGCCGTAGCGGTGCCGAAATCCACCATGGCATAAAGTGCGTCGACCTTCTCCGCGCTCCCGATGGTGCCGTTTCAGGCGCGTTCCTGCGCGATGCCGGTGGGGCAATCCACAAAATTACCGCCGAACTGGTGATCGGTGCTGATGGCAGGAATTCCGCCGTCGCCAGGTTGGCCGGCGCGGGATACACCAAGCGCGGCACGCATGCTTCGCGCTGCATCTATGGCTATTTCAACGGACTTTCACCGCGCGGATATCGCTGGCACTGGGGCGAAGGCGCCGCGGGCGGCATCATCCCCACCAATGACGGTCAGGCCTGTGTTTTCCTGTGCCTGCCACAGCGCGCGCGGGACAGATTTCGCGAGGCGCTGAAGCCCGCAGGCTTCCGGGCGCAGATTGCCGCGCTGATGCCGCAGATGGACAGCGAGCTTGAGGGTGGACGGCTTGCGCGGCGGCTCACCGGCTTCGCAGGTGAACCTGGCTATATGCGCCAGGCATGCGGTGATGGCTGGGCGCTGGTCGGCGATGCAGGCTACTTCAAGGATCCGATCACGGCCCACGGCATCACCGACGCATTGCGGGATGCGCAGATCCTCGCAGACAGCTGGTATCAAGGAAAGCTCGATGAATATGCCGCCACGCGGGATGCAATTTCGCAGGATCTGTTGCGGATCTCGGACAAGATTGCGGCCTATGACTGGACGCTTGAGCAGCTGATGGACCTTCACCAGTCGCTGAACCTGGCCATAAAGGCCAATCAGCACTGGATGGCCCAAAGTATGAACCGGTTGGTCGAGGCCGCTTGACATCGGCACGCCCCGATTTGATTTTTTCGTTGGTTAGAGGCACTCTTCCCCCCGGGTTAGAGGGGTTTCGGGATTAGAGTCATGCAACAGACGCTGTTCGATAAATATGGCGGTTTCTCCGCCATCTCAAAGATCGTGATGGATCTTTATGACCGCTTGCTGGACGATGATGATGTCGGCCCGTTCTTCGACGATGTCGATATGGCCCGGATCGTCGACCACCAGACCAAGTTCGTCTCATCGCTGATGGATGGCCCGGCGTCCTACACCGACAACCAGATCGAGAAGCTGCATGCACATCTGGCGATCGCAGCACGTCATTTCGAACAGCTTGCGTTGATCCTGCGTGAAACGCTGCTGGCGCATGGCATTAGCGAAGAAGATGCCACAACGATTGTCGGGCGGTTCACAGAACGCCGCAATCTCGTCGTGAACAGTTGACGCCATGTCGATCGAAGCAATCAACGAACAATTGCTGCGCGCCATCGGCGTGGGCGTGTCGCTGCTCGACCTGGCCGACCTGCGGCTCCGCTTCATCAATGACACATTCCAGGAATGGTTTGGCGAGGCGGAGCTTGGCCAGCCATTGACGGAACTGTTCCCCGGCATTGATGCAGCAGAGGTGCACAAGGCGCTTGAGGCCGAAGGTCGCTATGTCGGCGAGACCAGCTTTCGCGTACGCCGGCGCACCCTGACCATCGCGCTTACGATAAACCCGGCATTGGAACGCAATGAACGCGTCGCCGTCCTCGTGTGCCAGAATATCAGCCGGATCAAGGAACTGGAATCAATGATCGATTCCTATTCCATGATGGTCGAGCGCAACACGCGCGAGATCAAGCGTGAGAAGGAGCAGGTCGAACGGCTGCTGCTCAACATGATGCCACGCTCGGTTTACGATGAGTACAAGACCTTCGGTGTCGTAACCCCCCGCCTGTATGATGATGTGGCCGTGATATGCCTCGACTTCGTCGGGTTCAGCCAGACGGTGAAAAATCAGGATGCGAGCGTCGTTGTGAGCGAGCTCAATGATATCTACACCGCTTTCGACCGCATCGGTGACCAGTTCGGGTGCGAACGAATAAAGACCGTCGGTGACACATACATCACTGTTGCCGGGATGCCAGACCCATCGGAACGTGCCCTGCAATCAGTGGTCGATGCCGCGATCCGGTTCGAGCGTTACCTCGCTCAGCGCAATCGCAGCCATCCAATCGGCTGGCAGTGCCGGATCGGCATCGCAATGGGACCGGTCATCGGGTCGGTAGTGGGTGTGCAGAAGTATATCTACGATGTCTTCGGACCCGCCGTGATTGAGGCCAATGCGCTGCGCCAGGCTGCTGAACCCATGCAGATTGTGGCTCCGGCAGCGCTAACCGAAATGCTCGGTGAAGCGATCGCGCTTTCACCTGCCGGAACCATCAGGAGCGACGGAGGCGAAGTGAGTGACATCGTCGCAATCCGACCAGTCGATGCGAGTGAGCAAGGCTAGGGTGTGATGACGGCGGCCGAGGCCCATTCCGGCAAGCAGATACTCGATGAGGTCGTGAATGCATTGCAAGACGGGATTGCCCTGTTCGATGCCTCCGCTCGCCTGCGTCAGGCAAACCAGTCCTTTCGCCAACTCAATCCGAAAGTAGCTGAACTTATCGTACCTGGTCTCGAGTGGGATCACCTGCTGATAGAGATGGTCGCAAGGGGTGCGGTTGCACCGTCAGCGCGAGAGCGGATCCAGTGGATGGAAAGCCGGCTTGAACCGGACCAGCCTCCATTGCCGCCCTTGATGGTAGAGATGCGTGATGCCGGAGTGCATGAGTTCGCCATGCGGCCCACGGCGCGCGGCGGGTTTCTGCTGATGCAGTCCGACGTTACTGCCCGCAGCCAGACTGACGAAGACGAACGCGAGGCAGACGCACTCTTGCGCCAGGTCATGGAAGCATGCCCGGCGGCGTTGTTAATGTCGCGGATTGCCGATGGCCAGATTATCTACCGTTCGCCAGCTGCACGCGACTTGCTTGGCCCCGGCCGGAACGCAGCGGCGCATTTCGTCAGCCGCACCGATCGCGCCGATTTCATTACTGCCCTGTTGCCCGAGGGCAGGATTGACGAGCGCACCATCGAACTGCAACGGACGGATGGCAATTGCTTCCCTGCGCTCGTTTCGGCGAGGCTGATCGAATACCGTGGGGATGACGTAATTGTCTCCTCAATCGTCGATATCACCAAGGAAGTCGCACTGCGCAGGACGCTGGCGCAGCAGCGCGAGCGAATCTTTCAGGCCGAAAAGCTCTCCGCCCTGGGCGAATTGCTGGCCGGGGTGGCGCATGAACTGAACAACCCGCTTTCCGTAGTGGTTGGGCACGCGCTGATGATGCGCGAGGAAACCACCGACCCGGCAACACTTGCCCGGATCGAGAAGATCGGCGAGGCAGCCGAACGCTGTGCACGGATCGTGAAATCATTCCTCGCCATGGCGCGGCAGCAGAAGGTCGATGCCCGCCCTGAGAAGCTGGCTGAAATCCTTGACGAGGCGCGAAATGCCATCGCGGCCCATGAGACATTCGAAATCATCATCAACCTGCCCCCTGATCTTTCGCCTGTGCTGGTCGACCGCAGCCAGTTGGAACAGGTTTTCGGCAACCTGTTGCTGAATGCAGTACAGGCGATGGAGTTGAGTGGTACCGGTGACAGGGTCGAGGTTTCAGCCCGGTTGCTTCCCGGAGATGAGATGGTCGGGATCGACATAATCGACAATGGTCCGGGGATCCCGGAGGAAACCGGCAAGCGAGTATTCGAGCCCCTTTTCACTACCAAGGGCCCGGGCCAAGGTACCGGGATCGGCCTCGCCTTCTGCCATCGGGTGATCCATTCGCATGGCGGCACGATCGAACTGATGCCGTCAGCCAGCGGTGCGCATTTCCACATCACCTTGCCGGTTGCCCGCGAGGCAGGCAGGCAGGCATCGAAAGCCGGTGCCCACAGTGACGGTAGCCACGGGAACATCCTGGTGATCGACGACGAAGGGGAAGTGGCTGACCTCATTTCGGAGATACTCAAACGCGAAGGCTATCAGGTGGACACGGTTGCCAGCGGCGAGGAAGGGCTCGAACTGGCGACGACGCACGATTACGATGCCATCCTGACCGACATGAACATGCCGGGAATCAGCGGGCGCGGCTTTTACGAGGGATTGGGCAGGCGGCGGCCTGAACTGCTTGACCGGGTAGCCTTCGTTACAGGTGACACCATGAGCCCGGCCGTACGCGATTTCCTTGACCAGGCTGGCTGCGATTACCTCGAGAAACCGATCGCTCCGCAAGACTTGCGTGAACTCGCCCGGCGCCTACTCACTGGAGCGAAGGAAATTGGCTGACGGCAATCTCATATACGTCTGCGACGACGAGCAAGACCTGCGTGAGATGCTGGCTGAATATCTCGGCAAGCACGGTTTCGAGGTGAGGCAAGCGGGCAACGCAGACGAAGCACGCGCGTTGATCGCCAACCAGAAGCCCGATCTGATGCTGCTCGACATCAACATGCCGGGCGAAGATGGGCTCTCGCTGCTGCGTTCGCTCCAGAGTGGTGCGGCCCCGCGAATTATCATGCTGACGGCGGCGGGCGAAACCGTTGACCGGATCGTGGGGTTGGAGCTGGGTGCGGATGACTATCTCGGCAAGCCGGTGGACCTGCGCGAGCTGGTAGCAAGGGTTCGCGCAGTGCTGCGGCGCTCGAACAAGGAAGAATCGGGTTCGGCCACGACTGATCTTGAGGGGCGGATTCGTTTCGGCAAGGCCTGGCTCGACCTCGAGGCGGCCAAACTGTTCGACGAAGATGGGAATTCCTTGCCGTTGACCTCGATGGAGTTCAACCTCTTGAAGCTGTTCGCCCAGAACAAGGGCCGCGTGCTCAATCGCGACCAGATCCTGGAAGGCGCGCATGACCGTTCGTGGGATCCGTTCGACCGGAGCATCGACATCCGCATCTCGCGCATCCGCAGGAAGATCGAGCCCAACCCTTCCAAGCCGGTCACGATCCGCACGGTTCGCGGGCTGGGGTATATCTTCGATCCGGACGGGAACTGAAGGCCCATCTGCCGCTGATACAATTGAAACATTTTCCGGCCTTCCGCGGGATCAGGCTGAAACACGCGCAGCCTATTCCCGCACTTGCCCAAAGCAAGCCAGAAGGACCCGCCAATGACCGCCCAATTCCCCTCCCCCACTCTCCCACGGAGCCTGGCGGGTCCTTCTGGTTCCATACTCGAACTGGTCGGCAACACTCCCGTAGTGCTGATGCAGAAGCTTTCGCCCCCGGGACGCGAAGTCTACGCCAAGCTCGAAGCTTTCAACCCGATGGGGTCGGTCAAGGACAGGCTGGCAATAGGCCTGATAGAGGCTGCAGAAGCCGACGGTTCGCTCAAGCCCGGCCAGACCGTGGTAGAGGCAACCAGCGGCAACACCGGCATCGGACTTGCCATGGTCTGCGCCCGCAAGGGTTATCCGCTGGTGATCGTAATGGCCGAAAGCTTCAGCATCGAAAGGCGCAAGATACTGCGCTATCTCGGTGCCAAAGTAGTCCTTACGCCTGCGTCCGAGAAAGGCACCGGCATGATTGCCAAGGCGCGCGAACTGGCTGAGACGCACGGCTGGTTCCTGCCGCGGCAGTTCGAAAACGAAGCCAATGCCGCGGTTCACGAACGGACTACGGGAATGGAAATCGTCGAGGCCTTTGCGGAGCGCCCGCTCGATTGCTTCGTCAGCGGCTTTGGCACCGGCGGTACCATTGCCGGTGTGGCAAGGGCGCTGCGTCGGCACAGCCCCAACACCCGCATCATTGCCTGCGAGCCGGAAAATTCCCCCATGCTCGGCTCAGGTTTGCCGCAGGCTTACCATGCCGACGGGACTCCTGCGGGCAGCCATGCCGTGTTCCGTCCGCACCCGGTGCAGGGCTGGGCACCGGACTTCATCCCCGCGATCACCCATGATGCAGTTCGTGACAAGCTGATCGACGAAATCGTGCCTGTCTCGGGTGACGAGGCGATCACCTGGTCGAAACGCCTTGCCCGCGAGGAGGGCATTTTCTGCGGTATCAGTTCGGGTGCCACCTTCGCCACCGCACGCCGGGTCGCCGAGCAATTGCCGGAAGGGGCACGCGTGCTCGCCATGTTGCCCGACACCGGCGAACGATACATGTCCACGCCGCTGTTCGCCGATATAGGCGAAGCCATGGACGAGGACGAAATTGCGATCTCTCGCTCGTCCCCCACTGCCCGTTTTGATGCCGCTCCGGTCAGGCCCGCAGTTGCGCCCGAATCCGCCAGTCCAAGTGCCGTCACTCATGTCGATGCGCTCCTGACAGATGAGGAACAACCGTTGGTATTCTTTGCCCTGGAGTGGTGCGAGTTCTGCTGGTCCGCGCGCAAGCTGCTCGACGCACTGGAAGTGCCCTATCGCCTGGTAGCACTTGACGGGCCGGACTATGCCGACCCAGAATGGGCAGCCGATGTCCGCCGCGCTGTCGGTGAGCGCAGCGGTGCGCCTACCATCCCCCAGATTTTCCTGCGGGGCCAGCATCTCGGCGGAGCAACCGACCTGTTCGATCGCCACAATGCGGGCCTCCTGGCGGGAATACTCGCTGGCGCCGGACTGGAAGCGAAGGGTGCTGGGCCGGACAATGCATATTCCTTGCTGCCGGCCTGGCTGCAGCCACGCTGACAGGTAAAGACTGGATACTGGACAATGAAAGAAGCAGAACTGGAGCTCGCTGCCAGGCTTGCAATACGGTCGCGCTGCGAATTGCGCCCCCTCCATTCGACCGCGGACTATGCTGAACTGCGCGAGAATTTCGCCATCGGATTGCCTGATAAGGGTCGTGACAGCCTGGAGGTGATCCGCAATCTGGTCGACGCCGCCACGCCCGGCCTGTCAGGCTCAACCGATCCCGGCTTCATGGCCTGGGTGATAGGCGGATCAAACCCAACCGGCGTGGCAGCAGACTGGCTCACTTCGGCCTGGGGTCAGAATGCCGGCATGTTCCTGACTTCCCCTGCCGCGGCGGTTGCCGAGGAAGTGGCTGGCGAATGGTTGGTAGATCTTATGCAACTGCCCCGCAGCTGCAGCGTGGGATTCTCGACAGGGGCCACCATGGCGGCCTTTGCCTGCCTTGCGTCGGCCAGGTTGGGCGTGCTGGCACGCAAGGGTGTAGCGCTTGAGGAATGCGGCCTTGCCGGGGCTCCTCCGGTGGCGATCTACATTGCCGAAGATGCGCACGTCTCCAACTACTCGGTGCTGCGCTATCTGGGTTTCGGGACAAACCAGATCCGGCGCATCCCGTCTGTACCGCAGGGCACGTTCGATCTCGCAGCGCTGGAGACGGCAATGGCCAGAGATGGCGATGTTCCGCGCATCGTTATTGCACAGGCGGGACATATCATGTCTGGCGCATTCGACGATTTTCCCGTTATCGCAGAGCTCTGCCGCAAACACGATGCCTGGCTGCATATCGATGGTGCCTTCGGCCTGTGGTGCCGCGCGAGCCCGCGCCTGCGCCACCTCGCGAAAGGCGCAGACCTTGCCGACAGCTGGTCGGTTGACGGGCACAAGTGGCTGCAGGTTCCATATGATTCCGGATTTGCGATCGTGAAGGACCGCACGCTGCACCGGGCGGCGATGCAGATGACTGCCGGCTATATCGAGCGCGAGGCGGCGCACGAACCCGATCCAAGCGATTACGTGCCCGAATTGTCTCGTCGTGCGCGCGGATTTGCCGCTTGGGCGATGCTGCAGCACCTGGGTCGGCGCGGTTTGGCCGAAATGATCGAACGCCATTGCCGGGCAGCTCAGAAAATCGCGGCAAGCCTGGACAGAATTGAAGGTATCCACCTGCGCAATGAGGTAATACTGAACCAGATTGCAGTCGGCTTCGATCTGCTGCCTGGTGTGGATGCCGCAGAGGCCGTTGCCGAACGCCTGAATGCAACCGGCCGCTATTTCCTGCGCACGGCCAAATGGCGCGGAGAGAAAGTGCTTCGAATCTCTGTCATATCTGACCGTGTAGATGACCAGCTTGCCGCCCGCCTTGCCGGAGACCTCGCGAGCGCATGGCAGGATCTGCGGGCTTGCCGTCCTGAAGCGATAGCAGGACGTTTTGCCAAGCGAAGAGACATGGCTGACAAGACCGGCGCAAGAGCATAGGCGCGCAATAAGCCTGCTGTGCTCTCCGCCAGACATTCTCTTGCTACTCACGTACGCCCCACGCAGCGCAGAACCGCGCCGTTTTCAGGTAATAGTCGCTAGATATATCAGGTACTTAGACCAGGTGGCGGAGAGGGTGGGAAATTGCCCTCCCGACACTTTTTATAATAATTTCAGTTTCTTGATTGACGGTCGATTTTCATTTGTAGCAGTTTTTGTATCATTTCATCTACAAAGTAGACCGTCCGCTGTTCGGTCGGGTAAAATAAAGCGTGAACGTCCCCCTCTTGGGTGGAAAGCGGACAAGCGAGCATTCGTCCCATCTTGCTCAGTCGATTGTCGGACAAGTGTCCCGTTGTGCGTTCGACGCCGACCCCACATTCATGGGGGCCGGCGCCAGTTCGCAATTCACGCTGCATGAGCGAGGTGCAACTCCTGCGATACGCAACCAACATGCCGGAAGTCGGTGCCGCAACAACCGCCTACAACTCTGAGATTGGGCAGTAGCTTGGCGAGATCGATGTGAAGATGACCGAACTCCGCCGGATCGCCCTGGTCGAGTTCCTCTGACTCGTCGAGTTCCTCGTGGCTAAGGCGGGAGGCATTGGCTCTTAGTCCACCGATCCGGCTTATCCATGCCTCGCCTGTTGCGATGGCATCACGGAAATGGTCCGGGTGCGCGCAATTGATCATGTAATAGGCCGGTGCGCCATCGGTGGCAGAATCTACTGCTTCGATCGCATCACCCAGCAGATCGCCTGTTGGAAGGCGTCCATCCGTTTCAACGGTAAACGAGATCACGACTGGCAGGCCGACTTTGGTTGCACCGCGAGAGATGCCCACCGCTTCACCGATGTTGGTTATCGTGATCGCCGAAATCATGTCGGTGCCTGAATTGGCAAAGGTCTCGATCTGCGGTCGATGCAAAGCTTCGGCGGCCTCGGCCGTCAGCAATTTTCCGGGCCGGTAGGCATCGTCGGCGGGGCCGATCACTCCGTTGACAAGGATTGGTGCCACACGACTGCTCCAACGTGAGCGGACCTGCTTTGCAAACTCCACTGACCTGGCAGACATAGCGAGCAGTTCCTGCGCGCTGACGCCCAGTTTCTCCGCCCAGATGGTGCAGCCGCGCCAAGTGTTCGTGTCGAGAACGAAACCGGTCCCGGCCCGTTCGGCAATGCCCAGGAAATGGTCGAAGTAAGTGTTGAGAGCCTGCCTGGCTGCAGGATCATCGACCAGTGTCACTGCAGCAAACTCCGGTGCGTCGAAACCTTGCTGGAAGAATAGCCAGGTTTCAAGGCCGCCATCAGTAAGGAACGGTCTCCTCGTTTCCATCAATTTATTAAAGGCTGACATTTTCATTTTCCTCATTTGGGATTGGGATGAGGAAGTGATGGTAGAATGATAGCCTTTGTTCTAGCCGACCCGTGGTACAGATTTCCTTTTGGCAAAATCGTACTAATAATCAGCGACTTGGTGATACGCCTGACAATCCTTGCAGTATAACATTGGCAAAAACCATACTACGAGTACAGTACTCTAGGTACGGTTTTTGCAGGAGGTAATAGTGGCCCGCGGCTTCGAGACGCGCCAAAAGATCATGGACGTCGCTCAGGAGGCGATACTCAACAAGGGGTTCGACGCCACTTCGATAGACGAGATTGTGGCCAACGCCGAAATAACCAAGAGCGGCTTCTTCTACCATTTCAAAGACAAGAATGCGCTGGCCCATGCGTTGATCGAGCGTCACATCGTAGTCGAAGACGATCTCTTCGATGAGCTTATGGATCGAGCCAGGGAGCTCACCGACGATCCTCTGCAGATATTGCTTATTGGCCTGAAGCTACTTGCAGAGCTGATCGAAGACATGCCCGGCGGACACCCCGGATGCATCGTTGCAACTGCGGCCTATCAAGACCGGTTGTTCGACCAGAACGTCCGAGAAGCCAATAAGCGCGCCGTCATAGGATGGAGAAACCGCTTCAAACAAATGTTCAATGAGATTGAGGAGGTTTACCCGCCCAATGATGCGGTCGATCGCGATGCGCTAGCGGATATGGTCAGCGCCGTGCTGGAAGGAGGCATCGTCATGGCGCGGGCACTGAATGAACCGTCGCTCACGTCGCAACAGGTCCACCTTCTGAGATCGTATATCAAGCTGCTGTACGGGCCGAATTCGCACTGAGTTCTTCCCGTTGTCCTTACAGCTGAAAATGTTCGCGAAGTCGGGCGTTACCCTGCCAGCAGCTTTCGCCTCTAATTATGCTAAGGCCGTCAGACCGGTTTCGGGAATGGCGAGATCATCGCTCTGCCGTCTGAAATTGGGTGGAAAGCGGACATCGCTTGTTTCTGCTACCCCGTTATGTCTAGACTGTCTTGCAGCCCGGGAGAGATTGTTGAAGCGAATTGCAACCTTTGGCGGCTTGGCTGCTCTGGTCCTGGCGGCGGCCGTATTTCTGGCCTGGGTGACCTCGCCCGACCCAGAATACAACCCAGCCAGCTTCGAGGATGCTCCGCTCGTTGAGGCAATTGCGCCTCTCGAGGAAGCAATCACACTTGCTCAATATGCCAACGATACCGGATCGGTCCGGACACTGCTGGTGCTGGCGATTGAAGACGATTCAATCACCGGAATGGATTTGCAGGAACTTGGCGCGACAAACACCAGTGATCCCTTTGAGGCACTGGCGAGTGTAAAGGCACTGCCGCAATCGGTCGAGCAAAGCAGAGCTTATCCTGTGATTTCCCTCACCATGGACCGGCTCCTGCCATCCGGCAGCATCGGCAGCCGCCATATCGGCACCGGCACCAACTTTCCCGAGCATGCCGAAGAGGCAAACAGTAGTTCGGTTTTTGTGTTTCCCAAATTCGGCAAGGCTACTCCGGCCCGAACGAACGTTCGGCAAACGCCCGGCGTTCTGCTCGATTACGAGGTCGAATTCTGCATGCGGTTTGATCGTGACATTGCTTCGGTCGATGATTTTGACGCAGCGGTGAAAGGGGTTTTCCTATGCGGCGATTTCACCAACCGCAACGCGCTGGTCGATCTGGCGGACCCGGACAATCTCGATTCAGGGTCCGGTTTCAGCGACGCGAAGAGCGGACCCGATTATTTCCCAACGGGTCCATTTCTTGTGATCCCGCATGACTGGGAATCCTTCGTGGCGGACGTGCGGATGACAACCAGCCTAAACAATGAGCCGCGGCAAGATGCACGCGGTGCGGAAATGACCCTGAATTTTCGCGAGCTGGTGGCCAAGTCGCTTTCGGATATGTCCGAGCAGCGTTTCCTTTACAGGACAGGCCGGGAGTTTCTGGCCAAGGAAGGCAAAATCGATAAGGACATGACAATCATGTCCGGGACGTCCGAAGGAGTGATTTTCACCGGGCCAACAAGAGGAGACATCATAGAAGCCATTCTATCCTTCCTGCTTACGGGTGGTCCGTTCGCTCACGAAAGCTTTCTTAAAAGCGCCAAGTCGACCTTCATCGAGAACGAACGAAAGTCGGGTCACTTTCTGGAGCCTGGCGATACGGTGCGTCATGGATCAAACTATCTCGGAAACATCGAGATCAAAGTTACTGGGTAGTCTGCGTCCGCAACTGGGTCGATAGCGGAATGTCCGCTTTTGGGGGGGTAGGTTCAACCGGTCATCGCAACACTTTAGTCTTTCAACAAAGATGGAGCGTACGCCATGGGTTATGTGCTCGAGCGGGTGGCCGAGCGGCCAGCGCTGCGCCACATCATCCTGATGTGCAGTGCGATCAACGAGATCGACGTTTCGGGCCTCGAAAGCCTTGAGGCGATCAATCACCGGCTGGGCGACGGCGCAATCGGGTTGCATCTGTCCGAAGTGAAGGGCCCGGTGATGGACCGGCTGGGGCGCACGCACTTTCTTGCGCAGCTCAATGGCAAGGTCTTCCTGTCGCAGAACCGCACCTTTGCCGAACTGGCGCTCGATACGGGCGAACCTGCCGCCCCGATCGACCATTGTCTGGCACGCGGGCTGATCTGATATTTGCCAAGGGAATTTGACTGCACCGGCGGCCATGATAGGCAGCCGGTCATGGACGTCGAAACTTCATCCCCACACGGCCATGCGGAGCATGGGCAGCCAGTACCGATTGCCCGGCTGATCGAGAGCGATCCAGCCGCTGCGCTGGAACGTTTGCGCGGCGCGGTGGCGCGCGAACCGCGCAATGCCCCCGCCTGGCGCCTGATGGGGCGGGCTTTACGCAAACTGGCGCGCGAGGAGGAGGCGGGCGAGGCCGAAATGGCTGCGATCCGCGCCACCGCTTATGATCCGCAAATGATCGCCATCGCCGCCGCCATGCTTGAGGGCGAGCTCAGTCAGGCCGAGGCCTTGCTGCGCGAGCGGCTCAGCGCCCAGCCCACCGATGCGGCGGCGATCCGGTTGATGGCCGAACTGGCCGCCCGGATCGGCCGCCTGCCCGATGCCGAAGCGCTGCTGCGCCGGGCGATCGAACTGGCCCCCGCCTTCACCGCCGCGCGCGCCAATCTGGCGACGGTGCTTTACAAGCAAAGCCGTTATGAAGAGGCCGCGCGCGTGCTCGACGAAGTCTTGGCGGTCGATCCCGCCAATCCGGGCAACCGCAATCTGCTGGCCGCAACGCTGGGCCGGATCGGCGATTATAACGAGGCGTTGACGCTCTATGCCGAGCTGGTCGAAACCTTCCCCGATCATGCCAAGCTGTGGATGAGCTATGGCCATATGCTCAAGACCGTCGGGCGGCAGGAAGAAGGCGTGATGGCCTATCGCCGCGCGCTGGCGGTGCAGGCCGATCTGGGCGAGGTCTGGTGGAGCCTCGCTAATCTCAAGACCGTGCACTTCACGGGCGAGGACGTCGAGGCGATGGAAGCGGCGCTGGAGGGCGAGCCTTCGCACCATGACCGGCTGCACCTGCACTTCGCGCTAGGCAAGGCATACGGCGACTTGAAGCAAGCCGAACCGAGCTTCCGCCACTTTGCCGCGGGCAACGCGCTGCGCAGCGAAGAGCTCGAATACGATCCTGATGCGATCACTCGGCAGGTTGACCAGATGATCGCGCGGTTCACCCCGCAATTTCTAGATGGGCACCGCGGGGTCGGTGATCCCTCGCCCGATCCGGTCTTCATCCTGGGCCTGCCGCGCGCCGGATCGACGCTGCTCGAACAGATCCTCTCCAGCCATTCGCAGGTCGAAGGGACGATGGAGCTGCCCGATGTTCCTGCGATCGCGATGCGCGAGGCGCGCAAAGCCGGCGGTGACATGCGCGACTGGCCCGATGCCGTGGCCGACATGCCGCGCGAACGGTTCGCCGAACTGGGGGCGGAATTTCTCGAGCGCACGCGCGTGCAGCGCAAGTCCGGCAAGCCCTTCTACATCGACAAGCTGCCCAACAACTGGAGCTATGCCGGGTTCATCCACCTGATCCTGCCCAATGCCAAGATCATCGACGCGCGGCGCCACCCGCTCGATTGCTGCTTTTCCAATTTCCGCCAGCATTTCGCCAAGGGCCAGGGGTTTTCCTATTCGCTCGACCATATCGGACGCTATTACCGCGATTATGTGCGGGCAATGGACCATTATGGCGCGGTCCTGCCGGGGCGCATCCACCGCGTGATTCACGAGCGACTGCTCGACGATCCCGAAGCCGAAGTGCGTGCGCTGCTTACCTATCTCGGCCTTGATTTCGAGGATAGCTGCATGGATTTTCACACCAATGCGCGGGCGGTGCGCACCGCTTCGTCCGAGCAGGTGCGCCGGCCGATCAACCGCGACGGTGTGGGGCAATGGCAGCCCTACGATCAATGGCTCGGCCCGCTGCGCGAGGCATTGGGCGATCTGGTCGAGACCTACGCGCGCTAGGGCTGCACCGGCTCAGGCCATTGTGGCAAATATGCAATAATTTATCCGCATCGCGCGATTTGCGTGGTCAACGCGCAGCAACTCACTTGGCAAATGCCGCCAGTTGTGGCGGATAAGCCGCTGGGGACAGTTCAAAGGGGATGTTGCAGTGAGAATTCCTGAAAATGGCGGGGTACGCGCCTTGACCGCAACACTGATGGCGGGCTGCTCGCTCGCCGTCGTCACGCCTGCCATGGCGCAGGGAGAAGACGCGGACGACAGCAATGTCATCATCGTCACTGCGCAGAAGCGCTCGCAGGACCTGCAGGACGTGCCGGTGGCGATCACCGCGCTCGGCACCGAAACGCTCGACCAGTTGCAGGTGAGTCAGTTGCAGGACGTGGTGAAGTATCTGCCGTCGGTGACCATCCAGAAGACCAAGGAAGGTGTCACGCAGGTCTACTTCCGCGGTGTTTCATCGGGCGAAAATGCCAACCACTCCACCTCTCAGCCGACCGTAGGCATATACCTTGATGAAATGCCGATCACGACCATTCAGGGCGCGCTCGACATTCACGCCTATGACCTTGCCCGGGTCGAAGCATTGGCTGGCCCGCAGGGAACACTTTATGGCGCCAGCTCGATGGCCGGCACGGTCAAGATGGTCACCAATCAACCCGACTATTCGAGCAGCTATGGCGCAGCCGATTTCGAGCTAAACAACATCGCACACGGCGAATTCGGCGGCATCGCCGAAGGGTTCTACAACGCCAATTTGTCTGACAGCGCGGCGCTGCGCCTGGTCGGCTGGTATCGCCAGGAAGGCGGTTATATCGACAATATCCCGGGCAGCCGAACCTTCCTGACTTCTGGCATCGTTCAGGACAATGCCGAATTGGTCGAAGAGGATTACAACGACGTCGAAACTTATGGCGCTCGCCTTGCGCTGGGGATCGAGCTCAACGAGAGCTGGACCGTTCGCCCGACGATAATTGCTCAGGAGCAGAAGGCCGACGGCAGTGGCCAGCAGGAACGCTCGAGCGCGGTCACCGGCAAGCTGCAGACCGTTCAATACAATCCGGAACGCCGCGATGACAAATGGCTGCAGGCGGCGCTGACAATCGAGGGCAAGATCGGCAGCTGGGACCTGGTGGCAACGGGGGGCAGACTGTGGCGCAAGACCGACGTTGAATTCGACTATTCGGACTACGCCTATTTCTATGACGCGCTCTATGGCTATGGCGCCTATTTCTATGACAATAACTACGATCTGATCAGCCCGAACCAGTTCATTCAGGGCAGCGATCGGTATCGCCGTAATTTCGCCGAAGTGCGCATTTCCAGCCCGCAGGATGCTCCGGTGCGCTTCATCGGCGGCGTGTTTGCACAGCGCCAGCGCCACGGTATCGAGCAGAACTACATCATCGAGAATCTGACCGATCTGTTCACCGTCACCGGCACTGACAGCAATATCTGGCTGACCAAGCAGAACCGCACCGACCGCGACTATGCCGCCTTCGGTGAATTGAGCTTCGATGTCACCGAAAAGCTGACACTGACGGGCGGGGGACGGCTCTATCGTTACCGCAACTCGCTGGTCGGTTTCTTTGGTTACAACGCCAATTTCTCCAGCCGAACGGGCGAAGCCGCCTGTTTTGGTCCGGCCGTGGTCGAAGGATCGCCCTGCACCAACCTCGACAAGACGACAGCGGATACCGATGCGATCTTCAAGGCCAATGCGACCTACAAGATCAATCCCGACATGATGGTCTATGTCACCTGGTCGCAGGGCTTCCGCCCTGGCGGCATCAACCGCCGCGGCACATTGCCGCCGTACGAATCCGACACGCTCGACAATTACGAATTTGGCTGGAAGACGCGATTTGGCGACGTGACCTTCAACGGCGCGATCTATCAGGAAGACTGGACCGATATCCAGCTGTCGTTCCTGGGCGAAAACGGGCTTTCCGAAGTCCGCAATGCCGGGATTGCCCGCATCCGCGGGATCGAATCCGACCTGACTTATCGTTCGGGCGGGCTCACCCTCACGCTCGCCGGCAGCTATAACGATGCGACAATCCGGCGCGATTTCTGCCTCATTGCCAACCCCGATTTCGATTGCACGTTCGATCCGGGCGACGGGCGCACAAATGCCCTGCTCGCGCCCACTGGATCGCGGCTTCCGATCACCGCCAAGTTCAAGGGCAATGCCATTGCCCGCTATGAATTCCCCGTGGGTGATTGGGAGGGGCATTTCCAAGGCGCAGTTTCGCACATTGGCAGCCGGCGCAGCGACCTGCGGACCTTCGAGAATGACCTCAAGGGCACGTTCGGAGCTTTTACCACGGCAGATCTGAGTTTTGGCGTCAAGAAGGACAATCTGCGGTTCGAACTGTTCGCAACCAACCTGTTCGACAGCAACGGCATTCTCGACAGTACGGTCCAGTGCCTCGAAACAACTTGCGGCGACCCTTTTGAGGCGAGCAGCACCGGCGGGGTGTTCTACGATTACCCGATCAGGCCGAGAACTGTGGGCATCAAGGCCGGATTCGACTTCTGAGTTCGTGACGCAAAGGTCCAACCAAACAGAAAGGCCGGGCCGCAAGCTCGGCCTTTTTGCTGCCATCGCCCTGATCATGGGCAATATGATCGGTTCGGGCGTGTTCCTGCTGCCGGCCAGCCTTGCCCCTTATGGGTGGAATGCGGTGCTCGGCTGGATCATCACCATTGCCGGCACACTGGTGCTTGCCTGGGTGTTCGCCGCACTGACCCGCGCCCTTCCCGCGGCGCGCGATCCCACAGGCTTCGTGACCGAGGCTTTCGGCGAGTTGCCGGCATTTCTGGTTGCCTGGCTTTATCTTGTGTCGATCTGGAGCGCTGTGGCCTCTATCTCTATGGCGGGGGTAAGCTATCTTTCGTCCCTGCTGCCAGCGATCGGCACAACCGCCTTCCTGCCTGCGCTCTGCGCGATGGTCTTGGTCTGGACCATGACGTTGGTTAACTTGCGGGGCGTGCGCACGGCGGGCAATTTCCAGATGCTTACCCTGGCGCTCAAGCTGTTGCCGCTGCTGGGCGTGATCGTGCTGGCGGCGCTGGTGCTGGGCGATGGAAGCGGCGAGATCCGGCCTTTCGAGTCCAGCGAGATCAACCCCGGCCAACTGAGCGGCGCGGCGGCGCTAACCCTGTTCGCGCTGCTCGGCTTTGAATGCGCCAGCGTGGCGGCCGGGCAGGTCGAGAACCCCACGGTCAACGTCCCGCGGGCGACGCTGTGGGGCACGGCGCTGACCGGGCTCATCTATCTGCTGGTCTGCTCGGCCGTGGCGCTGATGCTGCCCGAAGCGGTTGCCTCCTCTTCGCCCGCGCCTCTCGCGACATTTGTCGAAACTTATTGGAACAGCGGCACCGGGCAGGTGGTGAGCGTCTTTGCGATCATCAGCTGCGTCGGTGCAGTCAATGGGTGGGTACTGATGCAGGGCGAATTGCCGCGCAGCATGGCTGAACGCGGCATCCTGCCGGCATGGTTTGCGGCCACCGATGCGCGCGGCGCGCCAATGCGCGCATTGCTGCTGTCGAGCGCGGTGGCGACGTTCTTTCTTGTCTTCACCGCCAGCCGTTCGATGCAGGGGATCTATGAATTCCTGCTGCTGCTGTCGACCAGCGCAACGCTGTGGCTGTATCTGCTGTGCGCGCTGGCGGCATGGCGCATGCGGGTTGTCCGGGCGTTCGCGCTGATTGGGGCCGCCTATGCGCTGTGGACGCTGTGGGGCGCGGGGCTGGAGGCGACCGGATGGAGCCTGGTGCTCGCCGGTGCCGGGGTGCCGCTCTATCTGTGGACCCGCCGCAGCCGGGTGCCAGCTGCCGGATAGATCACAGGTTCAGCCGGTTACGGTGTCGAGCCAGCGTTCCGCCAGCGCTTCCGCCTCTTCAGGCGTAAACGGCGCATCCCCCAGCGACAGTTCGAGCCACAGCCCGTCGATCAGCGCGGTCAGCGCAATCGCGGGCAAGCGCGCATCGTCCAGACCCGGCCTGTGCTCGGCGATCAACGCTTCGAGCCCGCTGCGAAAGTCGCGGTAAACCTCGGCCCGCACCCGCGCGACCCGCGGGTCGCTGCGCGACAGGCTCCATAAGGCGATATAGGAAGCGAGCAGCTGCGGATCGGCGATCGGCGGGCGGAAGCTGGCGGTGATATAGGCGAGCAGACGTGCGCGCGGATCGGGCCCGGCGTTCACCACCGCCGCTGCCAGCGCCGCTTCTATATTGCGCCCGGTCATCCGATAGGTTTCGGCGATCGCCTCTGAAACACCGGAAAAGTAATGACGCAGCAGACCCGGCGAAACGCCCGCTTCGGCGCATATTGCCCGCACCGACACGCCCGCCGCGCCCTTCGATGCCAGCACGCGCGCGGTCGCCTCGATCAGGCTCTGCCGCCGTTCATCGGGATCGGCGCGCGTAAATGCGGGTTGATGGCTCGTCTGCATCTTGTTATACGATCGTATAGCAAGGAAGAGCAAATGGCAACACAGGTCAGGGAAACACCGCAGCAGGACGCGCTTGCAGGCTGGAGCCTGCCGGCATGGACCTATCGCGATCCGGAGTTCTTCGCATTGGAACTCGATCGGGTTTTCCGGCCGAGCTGGCAGGTTGTCTGCCACGAGAGCGATGTCCCCGCAGCTGGCGATTGGCACACGCTCGATTACTGCGGTGAAAGCGTGATCGTGGTGCGTGGCAACGATACCCAGCTTCGCGCTTTCACCAATGTCTGCCGCCATCGCGGATCGCGTATTGTTGACGGATCGCAAGGCTGCGCGAAGAAGCTGGTCTGCCCCTATCACGCCTGGACCTACGAGCTTGACGGGCGGCTCTCCGGCGTGCCCGACAGCGCCAGCTACCCCACGCTCGATCGCGGTAAGGCAGGCCTCGCGCCGGTCGAGATGGAGGTCTGGCGCGGCTTTGTGTTCGTGCGACTCGAAAACGATGGCGGGCCTTCGGTGGCCGAAATGATGGCGCCTTACGAAGCAATGGTCGCGCCCTATCGCTTCGGCGAACTCAAGGCGTTGGGCCGCGTCACGCTGCGCCCGCGCGAGGTCAACTGGAAAAACGTGGGCGACAATTATTCTGACGGGCTGCACATTCCTGTCGCGCACCCCGGCCTCACGCGGCTGTTCGGCAAGAGTTATGGCATCGAGGCGCAGCGCCATGTCGACCGGATGTGGGGAGACATGATCGACCGCGACAGCGCCAACTGGTCCGAACGCATGTATCAGCGCCTGCTGCCCCCGACGGAGCATCTGCCGCCTGAACGGCAGCGCCATTGGCTCTATTTCAAGCTGTGGCCCAACGTCGCCTTCGACATCTACCCCGATCAGGTCGATTTCATGCAGTGGCTGCCCGTCAGCCCCACGACCAGCCTGATCCGCGAGATTTCCTACGTCCTCCCGGATGACCGCCGGGAAATGCGCGCGGCGCGCTATCTCAACTGGCGGATCAACCGCCAGGTCAATGCCGAGGACACAGCGCTGATCAACCGTGTGCAGCAGGGTATGGAATCGCGCAGCTTCAGCATGGGTCCGCTGAGCGAAAAGGAAGTCTGCCTGCGCCATTTCTGTAGCCGCATCCGCGAATTGATCCCCGAGGCGCGGCTCGAGCAACAACCAGCCCACGGATGGAGCCGCGCATGAGCAGCCAATACGATGCCGTAATCATCGGCGGCGGCCACAACGGCCTCGTCTGTGCCTTCTATCTGGCGCGCGCTGGCCTCAAGGTGCGCATTCTCGAACGCCGCGATGTGGTGGGCGGCGCGGCGGTGACCGAGGAGTTTCACCCAGGCTTTCGCAATTCGGTGGCGAGCTACACGGTCAGCCTGCTCCAGCCCAGGGTGATCGCCGACATGAAGCTGGCAGATCACGGTTACCGCGTGATCGAACGGCCGATCTCCAATTTCCTGCCGCAGGAGGATGGCGGCTATCTCAAGCTGGGCGGCGGTCTCGAACGCACGCAGGAGGAATTCCGCAAGTTCTCGGCGCACGATGCCGCAGTGCTCCCCCAATATTACGACGCGCTGGAAGGCGTGGCCGAAGTGCTGCGCAGCCTCGCGCTCAAATCGCCGCCCAACGTGGGTGAAGGGCTGCGCACACTGCTGGCCGGGGCCGCGCAGGGCTGGGGCCTTTCGCGGCTGGGGCTCGAGGCCAAGCGCGACGTGCTCGACCTGTTCACCAAATCGGCGCGCAGCTTCCTTGACAGCTGGTTCGAGAGCGAGGCGGTAAAGGCCGCGTTCGGCTTCGACGCGGTCGTCGGCAACTATGCCTCGCCCGATACGCCGGGCAGCGCCTATGTCCTGCTGCACCACGTCTTTGGCGAGGTGAACGGCAAGAAGGGCGCATGGGGTCACTGCGTGGGCGGCATGGGCACGATCACGCAGATCATGGCCAGGGTGTGCCATGATGCGGGCGTAGAAATCAGCCTTGATGCGCCGGTGGCAGAGGTCTTGATCGATGGCGACAAGGCGGTCGGCGTCAGGCTCGAAAGCGGCGAGGAGATTGCTGCGAAGCGCGTGATCGCCAATGTCGGACCCAAGCTGCTCTACGGCAAAATGGTGCCCGAAAGCGCGCAGCCGGAGGATTTCCGCCGCCGGATGCGGGGCTTCAAGGCAGGCGGAGGGACTTTCCGCATGAATGTCGCGCTTTCCGAACTGCCGCGCTTCACCTGCCTGCCCGAACCTGGCGAGCACCACCGTTCGGGCATCATTCTCGCGCCCACGCTCGATTACATGGACCGCGCCTTCCTCGATGCCAAACAGTTCGGCTGGTCGAAGTCGCCGATTGTCGAGATGCTGATTCCCTCGACGGTCGATGACAGCCTCGCCCCGCCGGGCCAGCATGTCGCCAGCCTGTTCTGTCAGCAGTTCGCGCCCGAGCTTCCTGATGGTCGGTGCTGGGACGCGGAAGAAGACGCCGCGGCGGACACGATCATCGACACGGTCGAGCGCCATGCGCCCGGTTTCCGCGCCTCGATCCTGGGGCGGCAGGTGCTCAGCCCCAAGGGGCTGTTCGACAAGTTCGGCCTCGTCGGCGGTGACATCATGCATGGTCACATGAGCCTCGACCAGCTGTGGTCGGCGCGCCCGGTGCTGGGCCACGGCGCCTATCGCGGGCCGGTGAAGGGGCTCTACATGTGCGGGGCGGGCACGCATCCGGGCGGCGGCGTGACCGGCGCACCGGGGCACAATTGCGCCGCCGAAGTGCTGGCCGATCGTGGGCGCTGGGGCCGATTCCAGACCGGGGGCTGAAAGGCACACAAAACCGGCTTACGGCGCCATAACGCGGTGCTGTCAGTCCGACGCTAACTGTTCTCTGGCCGGCGCAACTCACCCTCCCCTCGCAGTCAGTCAGGCCATAAGAGTTTGCCACTCGACTAGCGCGGCCGAGCGACGGGCTTTGTAAGTCTGGCGATCGACGAGATGACGTTCCGAATTGAAATGATTGGAGATCGAGGCATGGATGGAGGCGAACTTCTGTAACGATTGCATTTGCCGAAATCGCAGTATGGCCCGCTCTCTTCGTCGGAACGACAAGTGCGAATTCTCGGCACGATTGTTCAGCCATCTTCCCATCTCGCGACGGTCCTGATTGCCGAGTTCCTTCATCGCCGCCGGGTAGGATTTGAGGCCGTCGGTGACGATTGCCTCGGCCTCGCCATGCCGCTTCAGCGCCTTCTTCAGGAACGCCAAAGCCGCAGATTTGTCGCGCTTCTTCGTGACGTAGCTTTCGAGGACCTCACCTTCCTGATCCACCGCTCGCCACAGATAGTGACGCTCGCCATTGATCTTCACAAAGACCTCGTCGAGATGCCAACGCCAGTGGCGAAAACCCTTCATCCGGCTGACGCGTTGGCGCCGAATATCGGACCGAACCGGTTCCACCATAGCCGAACAGTTTCGTGACAGATGTCGATGCCCCGTTCGAACAGCAGGTCTTCCACATTCCGCAACGACAAAGGAAACCGCACATACATCAGCACCGCGAGCCGAATTATCTCGGGCGAAGAGTTGAAATAGCGGAATGGACTGGCTGGTTTCTTGGGTTTCGGCATCCAAACGCCCTACCCTCACCGGCTCACTTTTCAATCAGGTGCGTTTGCTTTGACAATGCCGTTCTGAGTGCAAAACGGTGCGGAACCGCGCCGATTTTGAGCTTATTTCTCCTAATATATCAGAGACTTAGACTAGGTGGCGGTGCTGTCAGTCCGACGCTAACTCTCCTCCACTAGGCAAGGGCTGCCCCTACCCCGTTCGTTCTTCAGGCCATAAGGGTTTGCCACTCGGCCAGAGCGGCTGAGCGGCGGGTCTTGTAGGTTTGGCGATCGACCAGATGGCGTTCTGAGTTGAAATGGTTGTACACATTCGCGTGGACCGACGCGAACTTCTGCAAGGTCTTCATTCGTCGGAAGCGGAGCATCACCCGCTCTCGTCTGCGCAGGGGCAGGTGTGAATTCTCGGCCCGATTATTCAGCCAGCGTCCCATTTCGCGTCGTTCGAGATTGCCAAGCTCTCGCATCGCCGCTGGGTAGGATCTTAACCCATCCGTGACGATCGCTTCCGGCTTTCCGTAACGCTTCAGCGTCTTCTTGAAGAAGCGGAGTGCGGCCTTTTTATCCCGCTTTTTGGTAACATAGCTCTCCAGGATCTCACCTTCATGATCGACGGCGCGCCATAGGTAATGGGTCTCGCCGTTGATCTTCACGAAGACCTCATCGACATGCCAGCGCCACTGGGTGAAGCCCTTCATCCGGTTGATCCGCTGCCGCTTGATGTCCGCTGCGAACATCGGACCGAACCGGCTCCACCATAGCCGAACAGTTTCGTGACAGATGTCGATGCCGTGCTCGAAGAGTAGATCTTCCACGTTCCGCAGCGACAGCGGATACCTCACATAGAGCATCACAACCATGCGGATCACTTCGGGAGACGAATGGAAGTAGGCGAACGGACTCTTGGGCTTGCTCATCCGCTAGGATTAGCAAGCCGGCCGTTAGGTCGCCATCCCTTTGACAGCACCATCCTGATCAATCAGGGCCATCAAAGTTCCCTCGTTGGCACCAGTAAACAGGCTAGTATAAATTTCAGGCAGCTCTTCGAAACCGGATCGCACATCCACGCGCGCAACAATGCGGCCTTTTCGAATCCATGGTTCAAGTTCGGCCAGCGCGGACGGAACCTCGGCGCGATAGTCTCCCATCAAGAATCCTTGCATCACGATGCTGCCGTAAATCAGCCGCATCATGTTTCGTGGGCCCTCAGCTGGCTCCCCGTTGTTGTAGGATGCGATTTGTCCGCACAAGACGATCCTGCCAAACCGCGCCATATTCTCGATCGCAGCCTGCAATATCTCTCCGCCGACATTGTCAAAAAAAACGTCAATGCCATCGGGACAAAGCTCTCGCAGTCGTGCCTCCACATCTTCCGCACGATAGTCAATTGCTGCGTCCAGCCCGCATTCGTCGATTAACCATTGGCATTTGGTACTACCACCAGCAATGCCAATTACCCTGCACCCCTTGATCTTGCCGATCTGCGCTGCGATCGATCCTGTAGAACCCGCTGCCCCGGAAACCACAAGAGTTTCGCCAGGTTGAGGCTTTCCTACCCTCAGCAGTCCGAAATAGGCAGTTAGGCTGTTCAGTCCAAATACGCCCATTGCCTCAACGGCGGTCATACCGGCTGGCACCAACTGGACCGCACGCGCCTGCGTATCTATCGTCTCGTAATCCTGCCAACTGCTTATCGTCGTGACACGAGAACCTACGGGGTAACGAGGATCCTTAGATGCAACCACCCGAGCGGCTGCGGGCGCCATGACCGGACTACCAAGAGGGATGGAAGGGTAAAGGCTGTTGCCCGTCTCGTCCATCCAGTTGCGCATTGTGGGCGCACACAGAAACAGGAGATTCCTTATGCGGATCTGACCGTTTCCAAGTGGTTCGGCAGGATCACCCTCTGTCCGAAGCTCGAAATCCTGTGGTTTCGGCAGCCCTTCCGGACGGCGGCGCAGCAGCCACTGTCGGTTGGTCATAGTCGTCATTTTGCCCTGTCCAGCCAATCACGGCGCCGATCAAGCGGTTCGCTCAAGTAACGCTGCATCCTCTCAAGCCCCTCGGACGACCCGATTACCGAGACCGATGCCTCCGCCTCGACCATCAGCCCTTCCTCGAAAGGCAAATCCGATCCGCCATAGACGGCGCGCTTAACCATCGCCATCGCGAGTGGGGATTCAGCCGCAAGATCCTGCGCGATCACAATCGCCCGGCTCTGGGCATCGTGAGCAAGCTCGTGCACCAAGCCAAGTGCAAGTGCATCTTCTGGAGATACCACCCTCCCCCGCAGAACAAATTCAATTGCCTTGCCAGCGCCCAGCAGACGGCTCAATGTCTGGGTTCCACTTCCACCAGGAATGATCCCCAGTCGCGTTTCCGGAAGGCCGACACGATGGTCGCCATATTGCAAAATTCGGATGTCGCAGGCGAGGCATAGCTCGAAACCACCCCCCATGGCATCGCCATTGATTGCAGCGATTACCGGCTTGGGCAGATCGCGAAGCCGTTGAAGTAACTCGTAATAGCCTGTGTTAAGGCTTGTGCCGAGTTGCGCGAGCGCAACCGGATCGGCTGCCAGTTCCGCCAGTTCTTCGACGCTGTAATGTGTGATGAACCTTCCCGGCACTCCGCCAACGAGCACAACCGCGCGCACGTCAGGCGCAGCCCAGTCAGTTATCAGTTCGGCAAATTCGGCGGCACCATCTGCAGTAAAATAATTCATTGGCGGATTGAGGTAGGTCGCAATGGCCACAGCTCCATCCCGTGTCACAGACCAGTATGTCATCGACTTCTCCTCAGACGCTCAAACTATGTGTGACCCACCGTCAATCACCAGCGCGGAGCCCGTCACATAGCGAGATTCATCAGACGCGAGATAAATCGCACCATAGGCCACATCCTCGGCTTTACCGAGCCTGCCCATGGGTATCATCTTGGTAAAGTCACGCTCTGCATCCGCAGCGTCGATACCCAGCCTGCGGGCGGTGCCGGCATAGATATCTTCAATCATCCGCGTACGCATCTGTCCCGGGTGGATGGAATTGCATCGGATCTGTTCATGTGCCCCATGGGCTGCGACGGTCATGGTAAGATGCCTGACCGCAGCCTTGCTCGCGCCATAGCCAGTCTGGAATGGTGTCGCTATCAATGCGGCAAGCGAGGAGATGTTGATTATGGATCCACCGCCTGCACGCCGCATTGCCGGTATTGCAGCCCTGCAACCAAGAAACACTCCTTCGACGTTCACCGCCTGTATCCGCCGAAAATCCGAAAGTTCTGACTGTTCCGGATCGACGCGTTCCATGGAACCCTCAAATCCGGCATTGTTTACTAGAACATCCAAACGACCATAGTGACTCTCCGCAAAGGCAACAACTTCGTCCCAACGCTGCTCATCGGTCACATCTTGCACCACATGGTCACAACCTTCCGCTTCGGCAGCAATGCGCAGCGCAGCTTCATCCCGATCGCTCAGAATAACGACTGCGCCTTCAGTGACAAACAGGCGGCCGATTACCCGGCCAAAACCTCCAGCGCCGCCAGTGACGAGCGCAACCTTACCAGCAAGTCTGCCGCCCTTATGCATCGCTTGTGCCAAGCTCATCGATTAGGACATGCTCGTGAGTCATGAACAGCGGTGACCGCGAGAAATCGATGAACTTGCGCTCATCGTCGAGAAGATCCTCCAAGGCGTTTAGACCAGCCTCGGTACCCATGGCAGCAACTGCATCCTCTTCGCTCGTCCACCAGCCCTCCATGACGCCATCATAACCTTCGAGACCGCCCCTTTGTGCCGCCATCTCGCTATTGATAGGCGTGTCATAGCTGTGGCTCTGCGCGTAACGATACATGTGGATCGTCTCTGCATATTGCCGGACCTTTTGCCAGTGCACCTCGCGCCAGTAGCGCTGAAATTCTTCGCGGGTCAGCCCAGGCTTGCGTGTCAAGCAATAAATCATCTTGATAGCCATCGTTGCTATTCTCCCTAAGCCACTATTGAGCGGTATAACCGCCATCGACGATAAGATTTGCTCCAACGATAAAGCTTGCTTCGTCGGAAGCCAGGAAAACGACTGCTGCCGCAATTTCAGACGGCTCAGCCATTCGGCCAATTGGATGCAGCGCAATCATGGGCGGAAGATCTTCCGGCGAAACCTCCCTTGCGATCAGCGGCGTGTTCACGAAACCCGGACAGACGGCATTGACCCGAATGCCTTTGCGCGCATACTCCACGCCAAGGGCCCTCGTCATGTTTACAACCGCACCTTTCGCGGATGTATAGGCCACATGCTCAGGGAAACCGACATGACCATGCACGGAAGCCATGTTCACGATTGCCCCTTTACCATTCTTGCACATGTGGCGAAGCGCTGCGCGAGCCATGAGAAAGGCGCCGTCCAGGTTCAAAGTTAGGGTGCGGCGCCAGCGCTCCAGGCTCTCATCGTGGCTCGGCCCGAGCTTGCCGCCGCCAGCGTTGTTGACCAGGATGTCAAGGCGCCCGAACCGTTCTACGGCAAATGCCACTGCCGCTTCTGTTTCCGCCTCCTGTGTCACGTCAAGTTTGAAGAAGCAGGCGTTTTCACCCACGCCACCCGCGACCCTGGCACCGTTCACTTCATCAATATCGGCAATGATTACCCGCGCTCCTTCCTTCGCCATAGCGCGGGCGCAAGCTTCACCAATTCCACCAGCGCCACCGGTAATCAAAGCAATTTTTTGATAAAGCCTTTCCAATATCCCATCCTATTATAAATATTGATAGTATCATTTATTATGTTTGCTTAGATAATGATAATAGCTATATAGCTTTTTTCTTCGAGAGGGCCTTATTTATGGTTAGAGTCTATCGCATAGCGTTGCCATCTTCTGATATTGAAAGAGATGTGAGGTTTTTTCAGGAAATATTATCGATAGACGGATCTCGTGCATCACCAGGCCGCCATTACTTCGACTGTGGCGGAACGATCATCAGTTGCTACGATGCTGCTGCCAACGGTGATGTTAAGCGGCCGCGGGCGAATGACGAGTATATTTACTTCGCGGTGGACGACATTGACGCCACATATGCACGGGCACGAAAGGCCGGGGCGCCCCTTGATTTCACGCCCTTGCCAAATATTGGTGCGCTGGGCGAGGTCTTGACTCGTCCGTGGGGTGAACGCTCCTTCTATACCTGCGATCCCTCGGGGAATCCCTTGTGCTTCACAGCTGCAGATACGGTTTTTACCAGCGGAAAGCTTCCCAGTTAGGTCAAGATCGGCCGACTGCCGCAATGCAGGGGCATCGTTTGGCCTTTCAGTCAGCACCAGTCGGCACCCGGCACGTCTACTTTCAGAATCTCAACTCGTCCCGGCCGCGTCTGGAGGCGATTCTCGCGGAGATCGCCAAGAGGACTTGATGTCAGCATGAACAATGTACGCCCATCGTCTCCACCCAGCGCCACTGCCCATCCCTGACGTCCCGGCGGCGTTTCAATCAAATCGGTTACAGCGCCCCCCTGTTCGATCCGCATGAATGAGCCAGTTTCGATGGTAGCCACCCATATGCCGCCTGCCGCATCCAGGCAGATTCCGTCGGGCATTGCATCTGCGGTCTTTGCCCACAGACGGCGATTCGAAAGTCCGCCATGCTCAGCGATGTCGAAGGCCGTCAGTTGTTTTGCGAGGCTCTCCGCCACGATAAGCGTTCGGCCATCGGGCGTGATGACACTGCCATTGGGAAACATCATCTGCTCCGCAGCCACTGAAGGATGACCTTCAGGTGACACGCAGGCCAGCATACCTGGTTTCGGGTCGGGATCGGCCCAGATATCATAGCCCATGCTTCCAACATAAGCACGGCCGATCCGGTCAACGACCATGTCATTGGCATAGCTGATCGAATGATCGGAAAGATCCGCATGCACGCGCAATTTTCCTTTGCCGTCCAATGCGAGCAGTTTTCTCTCCTTCATGGAAACTATGAGCAATGTCCCGTCTGGCAACCAACCAAGCCCGGACGGATAGTCGTCGAGAACAATAATCTCATCCATTCGTCCGGACAGATCGACCGCTTTTACCCGACAATCTTCCATGTCCGAAAACCATAGCCGCCCCTCGTGCCAACGGGGTCCTTCAGGAAAGACCAGACCTTCGGCAAGTATTTCGGAACTCATCACAACCTCCTCTGAGGTACTTCGCGATTACGCAATCAGTTCATATTTGTTTAGGTCAGGCCCACTTGTCATCCGTTCCATGAACGCCTCAGGCGACTTGGTCCAAATGTCGATCCGTCCACGTTCATCAAGATACCAACTGCGGCATCCCGTGACCCAAACCGTGTTCACTACAGCCGCCTCCATTTCCTCAACGAAACGGTCTTGCTCATCTTGCTTCGGCATGATGGTGGTTGCACCCCGCTGCTTCATCTCGTTCAACAGCCGGATGATGTAATTGACCTGCAATTCGGCGCAGGTCATCGTCGAAAGATTTCCGACAGTCGAATAAGGACCGCCTACGAAAAGTAGATTCGGAAAACCTGCCAGGCCGATCGATTCGAATGAACGCGCACCTTCCTGCCATGCGTCAACCAGAAGCGGGCCATTCGCGACCTGGATGTCAAGTTTTCGGCAATAGGCATGGGTGTCAAAACCAGTTGCAAGAACCAGGACATCAAGCTCGACAAGGCGGCCGTCCGTCAGGCGCACGCCTTGGGCTTCAATGCGATCGATCTGTTCTACCTCGAGCGTGCAGTTGGGCTTCTGCAGCGCCGTGTAATAGCTGTGCGAGAAAATCAGGCGCTTGCACATCACAGGATAGTCTGGCGTGAGCTTCGTTCGCAATTCGGGATCACTGATCGTAGCAAGATTGGCCTCGCAAGCCTCAGCAAAGCGACGCTGTGAATCCTTATCTCCAACCGCGCCGTTGCCGAAACCAGTATTGTACATGTCCATGAAAAAATCAAAAAGACGCTGCATTAGCTCGGGATAGTGTTCGAGCATGCGGCGGCGTCTTTCCGAATAGTAGTCATTGGGCGCAGGAAATATCCATTGTGCTGTGCGCTGGAACACTGTCACATGGACAGCCTTTTCCACCACGCTCGACACGATCTGCACAGAACTCGAACCATTCCCGATCACGCCAACTCGCTTGCCGGAGAAATCATATCCTTCGGGAATCCGCGAACTATGAAACTTATCATGCTCGAAACTGTCCAGCCCGGGGATGTCTGGCAATTTAGGGATGTGCAGAAAGCCGGTCGCCGGCACCAGAAAATCGCCTTCGATCACCTCGCCTGTCTGGGTTTCAACATGCCAGCGGCCGTCCTTGTAGAGGCACCGATCGACAGCTGTGCCAAAGCGGATGTTTCGCCGAAGATCGTAATGATCAGCCACGTCAGACAGATATTGTTTGATTTCTTTGCCGGGCGCGAACATTTGCGACCAGTCCGGGTTTTTGAAGAAACTGAAGCTGTAGAAATAGGATGCAACATCGCAGGCGACGCCAGGGTAGTTATTATGGTGCCACGTCCCGCCGAGATCAGTACTTTTCTCGACGATGACGAAATCGCTATAGCCAGCTTCACGAAGCTTGGCCCCCATTGCAAGTCCCCCGACGCCGGCACCAATGATGATTATCCGGGGCTGGCGGCCCGTCGGCTCTTCGCCCCATTCCGGTGCCGGACCAAGTTCATTGACGGCTCGACCTTCTTCTTTGGCCCTAGCGAGCAGGATATCTTCAAGCTCCTCCTGCCGCCGAGAAAACTCGGCGGCAGTTCGCTCATCTGTCGTGGACAAACGGTCCACTTCGGCCTGAAACCATAGGTCGCAAGCTGTCGCTGTACTCATTGTGTCCACGCTATCTTGCTCCAAAAGTTCACTGATTACCAAAAATTATACCGGAACGAGGCCCCGATAGTCCGGGGACGCACAAAGCTCTGTGCTATCGTACCAATCGAACTGAGGTCGAAGGCGAAGATTCGATAGCGTTCGTTCCAGAGGTTCTTGGCAAAGAGAGCCGCCTCCCAACTGCCATCCTCACTCGCAAGGCTTACGCGCAAGTTGCCTACCGTATAGGCACCTTCCCGCTCATTCGGTGCAGACAGGACTGTAAAGGACTGCTTGCCCGTATGATTAGCATCAAACTGGATAGCGGCCACACGGTTAGCGGAAACAGGCTTTTCATAGCGGATGCTGGCCGTTCCAGCAAAGCTTGGCGATTGCGGCAGGTCTCGGTCAACTACCCGCCCTGAAGGCAATGTGACATTCTTTGCTTTCGAGTCGAGTGTAGTAGCGGTGAAATTGAGCTGCAGCCCTTCTGTCGGCCACAGCGTAAGGTCAACCTCAGCCCCCTTCACTGTAGCGTCCGTATTCAGGATCGTACCGACTGGAACATCGCCAATCGTGCGAAAGTTGAATGCCTGATAGTCCTTGTAATCATAGTAGAACAAGGCGCTGTTGAGCCGTGCCTTGCCATCGAGGAACGTCCACTTTTGGCCAACTTCGAACGCATGAAGCGTTTCGTCACCGAATGGGATCGCAAGGGGGTTTATAGGCAAATAGGTCGGTAGACTGAACGCACCGCCCTTGGTGCCGCGGCTGAAGCTCGCATAGAACATCATCCTGTCCACCGGACGCCACTGTAACTCGGCCCTTGCCGAATAAAGGTTGAAGTTCTGTTTTGCGAGATCCGGATAGAGTGTCGGATTGAACGCAAAATCAGGTAAACCTAAACCTTCGTCAACAACGTAATGATCAATCTTCTTTTTCTCGTAGGTATAGCGCCCACCGAGAATGGCCGTCACTTCAGGAACAATGTCATATTCAGCTTGGGCATAGATCGCAGCGCTGTGCGTCTTCATGTCCGCACTTTCAACCGGCGTCACGACGCCATCAAATAGATTATAGGCCGTTACACTCTCGCTGCGCTGGTAGAAAAGGTAAACGCCGCCCGTCCAGCGGAATGTGTCAGACCCGCCTACAGCACGAAACTCTTGCGTGAAATGCGTGAGATCCTGGGAATGGAAGTCATCTGCAATGTACTGCGGAGCTGCATCGACGTCTTCATAGAATGTCTTGAACAGATCCTGATAGTCGGTGATCGATATCAGATTGACGTCGCCAAGATCCCAGTCAAATTTCAGCGTCCCGCCAGCCGCTCTCCGCCGGAAATTGCCACTGCTAGTCAAGGCTCCGACATAGGGATTGCTCTGTTGGAAGCCTTCATAAAAAGCCGGGCCGCAACCGTTACAGGTGCCATAGGGATTTTCATCTGGGCCAACGAACCGGCCAAGGCCATCCGCATCAGCAACGGTAGCTGCAAATGTGTACGGTGTACCCGACTGGTCAAAATTCTTATAGAAGCGGACGTTGAGGTTAACATCGAGATTAGACGTTGGCTGATAGGCCAGGATGGCGCGCGCTGCGACATAATGCTCGTCACCCAGACTTGAATCGTCTACCGTATTGCGGACATAGCCCTCACGAGTCGATATTGCGACAGCAACACGTCCCTGGAGATTCTCCGAGAGGGGGCCGCTAATGGCACCTTCAACTTTGCCCCACATGTCATCAGAGATAGTTACGTCGACATAGCCTTCCGTTGCTTCCGTCGGCTGTGCGCTGATGAACTGAATGAGCCCGCCGGTTGCGTTGCGACCAAAGAGTGTGCCCTGCGGACCGCGCAGCACTTCGACGCGCTCGAGATCAAAGACAGGAAGACTCGCCTGCGTACTGGTGCTGAGATAGGCGTCATCAGCATAGATGGCGACCGGCGGTTCCAGGTGATCAGCATATCCATTCTGCGATACACCACGAATGTTATACTGGACCACGGATCCACCAAGGCTCGTAAACCTGAGGTTGGGAACATATTCGGCGATATCGGTCGCATTATTGATGCCAAGGCGAGCGAGAGTCTCGGCTCCCAATGCAGTAACCGATAGGCCCACATCCTGGATGTTCTGCTCCCGGCGCTGAGCGGTCACGATAATGTCGTTCGTGTCCGAAGCTGAATTGGTCTCCCCCCCCGACTCCTGGGCCATGCCCGAAGTTGCGAAAAGCGCGAACGTCAGCGCTGCACCACCGTGCAACAACCCGATTCGATAGGACCTCCGATTAAAGCTCGTCATCCAATTCCTCCTCCCACTTGAAATGTGTCACTCTCATCACTGAGTTCGGTCTACAAAACATTTGACCAGTGATTCACCAGTCACTAGTAAGCAACCCAGTAACATTGTCAAGCGCCTGAAAATTGCGTTGGCGGAGCACCCAAGGGCCGCGCCGGCAATTTCTGCCCATAGAAGGAAAAACGATGAGTAATGTGCAGCCAACCGTTGAGTACAGTACGCCTGCGGCCGGGATCGCACGCATCAACCTGGATCGTCCTGCGCAAGGCAATGCGCAGGACACCCAGATGACCTATGACCTGAATGGCGCCCTAATCCGGGCTGCACATGATGACGAGATCAAGGTCATTGTCCTTGGCGGGAACGGCCGTCATTTCTCGACAGGCCATGACCTCAAGGATCACGGGCACGACAGTGTTGTGCGCGCCAACCCACGAATGGGAGTCTATGGAGATATCGATACTTCCAATGTCGCGGGCTATTATGCTTGGGAGCGTGAAGTCTATCTCGATTCTTGTCGGCGTTGGCGCGCGATTCCCAAGCCCGTAATCGCAGAGGTTCACGGGGCCTGTTTTGGCGGCGGATTGATGCTTGCCTGGATCGCAGACATAATCATTGCATCAGATGACGCCTTCTTCTCGGATCCGGTCGTCAACATTGGTGCAAATGGCGTAGAGTTTTTTGCGCATGTGTGGGAGATTGGCCCTCGGAAGGCCAAGGAAATGCTGTTCACGGCCGACAGCTGGACAGCGCAACAGGCGTTGGATTGGGGCATGATCAATCATGTCGTTCCCCGCGAAGAGCTCGAGACATTCACGCTCGAACTGGCGTCCAGGATTGCTGCCAAGCCTGCCTTTGCTCTCAAGATGGTCAAAGAATCTGTGAATGCATCAGTCGATTCGCAAGGACAGACCGATGCCATCGACAAGGCATTCCTGTTTCATCAACTGTGCCATGCCCATAATCGCGTTGAATTCGGTGGCGTTCTTGACCCAAGGGGTCTTCCCGAGACCGTCCTAAAATCTGGCAAGCTAAGCAAACTCGTTGCTGGGAATGCCGCTTGATGCAGCAATGGCGGATGAGCACTGCCGCAAGGCGCATGCCCGAACTCCACACGGCCAGCAAGACAGGTAGGAGGCGCATCGGTCAGGCCTTTGCCTGCCTGTTGGCGCACTTGATAAGGCCAAGCGCGACGGACAATTGTTAGTCTATGATTCACAAATCAACTTTTCAGATCGATGCGGTCATGGCGGCGCACACAGACAGCGACCCGCAGCTCAGCGAGTTTCGGGATGAAGTCAGAACGTTTGCGGCAGACCGGTTGCCTCGGGATATTCGCGAAAGGGTGCACCTGGGGCAGCATCTGTCCAAGGAAGATCATCTACGATGGCACCGTATTCTGGCTGAGCGCGGTTGGCTGGTTGGGCACTGGCCCGAGGAATTCGGTGGCTTGGGCTGGTCGCGCCTTCAACGATGGATCTTCGAGAATGAGGTTTATCGAGCTGGGTCGCCTTGGCTCGTGCCATTCGGCGTGACTTATGTAGCCCCGATTATCTACAGCTTCGGGACCGATGCGCAGAAGCAGCGGTTCCTGCATCCGATCGCGCGCGCGGAAACGTGGTGGGCTCAGGGCTATTCGGAGCCGGGAGCCGGCTCGGATCTTGCAAGTTTGAAAACCAGTGCCGTTCGAGATGGCGACCATTACGTAGTTAACGGCCACAAGATTTGGACGACCATGGCGCAATGGGCGGACATGATGTTCACGCTTGTTCGAACCGATAACGAGGTCGCCCCACAGAGAGGCATTTCGTTTCTCTTAATTGATCTCAGATCGCCTGGTGTGACCATCCGGCCAATAAAGACGATCGATTTCGCCGAACATCTGAACGAAATTTTTCTCGATGATGTCCGGGTTCCCGTTGAAAATCTTGTCGGCGAAGAAGGGCGCGGATGGACCTACGCGAAAGTGTTGCTTGGCAACGAGCGCCTGCTGGCCGCCGAGATCGGCAAGGCGCAGCGCATGATGGCGCGTTTGGAGCATTTGCTTGCGACAACCGGTTGCGGGTCCAGTTCTCTCAGGGCCGACAGGGCCTGGCGCCGACGCGTTGCCGAACTTGGCGCAAGGATGATGGCGCTTGAAAGCTTGTCCTACGAATTTTTCCGCGAGGCCGAGGGTGGCAAGGATCCGGGTGCAGCAGCCTCGACCCTGAAAATCATCGGAGCCGATCTCATACAGGCCATTTCGGCAGCCATGGTTGACATATTTAGCTATCACGGCCCGCCCTTGTCTGGGGATGTGCTGGATGGCGTGGACGGAACGGCGCCATCCAGCGACCCGCCTCCCGATGCTCCTGGTGCAATCGCGGAATATCTGTACGGACGTGCTGCCAGTATCTACGGTGGAAGCAGTGAGATCCAGCGTAACATCATCTCCAAATCGGTTCTGGGTCTGTAGATATGGCCATTCTCAACCCGGAAGAACTGGCCCAGTTCGCCGAAAGCGTCTCTCGCTTCATCACCAATAGATATGATCGCAAGCTCAGAATATCTCGCGCCGCAGCGGCCGATGACAGCCGGGATATCTGGCTGGCCTTTGCCCAACAGGGATGGCTCGGACTGACCATATCGGATCGTTTCGGCGGACAGGGCGGGGGAGCAACCGAATTGGGGGCACTGCTAGGTGCAGCTGCGCCCAATCTGATACTGGAACCCTTGCTTACAAATGCAATTGCTAGCCGTCTGATCGCTGAGGCGGGGACGGTGCAGCAGCAGGCCCAGTGGCTGCCGCTTGCTGCAAAGGGCGAACTTGTGATTGCCTTTGCCCATGAAGAACCGGGCTCAGGACATGGCCGTGGGTCGCTGGGCACGCAGGCCCGGTGCAATGGCGAAAGCTGGCAACTCAACGGGCGCAAGCGGCTTGTTTTCGATGCCTGTTCGGCCGCTCAACTCATCGTGTCAGCGCAAACGCCTGACGGCGAGACCGGCCTTTTTTTGGTTGAACGCGATGCGTCCGGCCTCTCATTTGAGCGGCAACGGCTGGCCGATGAACGCATAGCGGCCAATGTCACACTCAACGCAGTGCCCGGCACTCCTCTTGGTTCGGGCTGCGCCGACATGGCGATTGAAATTGCCTTTGACCTCGGTGCCGCCGCGCTGTGCTCGGAGAGCGTGGCCATTATCTCCGAGCTAAACCGTGCGACCATTGACTATGTAAAGACCCGCAATCAGTTTGGTCAAACGATTGGATCCTTTCAGGTGGTCCAGCACAGACTGGTCGACATGAAAATTGCTGAACAAGAAGCCTGGGCCATTACGCGCTGCGCACAAATGGCACTCGATACGGATTTGGAGGGTGCCGCACAGATCGTGTCGGCGGCAAAGACACGGGTCGATTGCGCAGCGCGTCAGGTCGGCGAAGCGGCAATCCAACTCCATGGCGGCATCGGCATGTCCGATGAGTTGCTCATCGGGCATTACTATAAGAGATTGATGGTCAACCGCACCCTGTTCGGAAATACGGACTGGCATCTCGACCGGCTGGGAGAGCAACTATGACCCGTTGGCCTGTCCGTGACGTCCCCGAGGCGGAAGAATACCGTCAGACGGGGATCTGGCAGGGACGCACGATTGCCGATCTGGCCTGGCGGCTGGCCGAGCAGGACGATGGATCACAGATCTTTCTGAACGAAGAACAGCCCTCATCGATAACCGCCCTCGTAGCGGAAGCGGAGATCCTGCTTTCAGGCCTTCAGGATCGCGGGATCGTAATTGGCGACGTCGTTAGTTTCATGGTTCCCAACTGGCGGGAAGCCGCAGTGATCAACCTAGCGGCGGCGATGGGGGGCTTGGTCATCAATCCGATCGTGCCCATTTACCGCGACGCCGAAACACTCCAGATCCTCTCGGACTGCCGCAGCAAGGCGATCTTCATTCCGACCACATTCCGGAAGTTCGATTATGCCGCGATGATGGAACGGCTCAGACCGCATCTGCCGGATTTACGTCATGTCATCCTGGTCAGAGACGAAACCGGTGGCGCCAACAGTTATGCCGCCCTGATCGCTGAAGGAAGAGCAAGTCGACCTAAGATCACCAAGGTCGATCCAGGCTCTGTCAAGATGGTGATGTACACCTCCGGCACGACAGGTAAGCCCAAGGCTGTGTTGCACAGCCATGAAACGCTCGAACGCGCCGTTGTCGCAAGCGCCGAGCATTGGAATCTTGCGCCGGGTGACATCGTTTTTATGCCGTCTCCGGTGACGCACATAAGCGGCTATTCGAATGGCCTCGAGCGTCCGTTCATCAGCGGCACGCGTACCATATTGATGGACAACTGGAATGCTCAAGAGGCGGTGCGTGAGATTGACCGGCATGGTGCGGTAATGACTGTCGCCGCGACACCGTTTCTGCAGGAACTTATCACTGCGGCCAAACAAGCGGGGTCACGCATCCCCAGCTTCCGCATTTTTGCCTGCGGCGGCGCGGCAGTCCCAAGCGAGTTGATCAGACGCGCCGACAAGGTCTTTGCCCAAGCTTGCGCCTTTCGCGTCTATGGCAGCTCCGAAGCACCGTTTGTCACACTAGGCTTTATTGAACCGCAACTGCGGGAACTTGCGGCGACTACAGACGGCCGCATCGTCGACTACGATGTTCGCATCCTCACTCCTGATGATAGTATACTAACGCCCGGCCAGGAAGGCGAGATCGTCGTCAGGGGGCCAGCGCTCTTTCTTGGCTATGCGGATCCATTGCAGACGGCTGAAAGCTTTACATCCGATGGTTACTTTCGGACAGGCGACATTGGAAAGGTTGTCGAGAACAATGGGATAGTCATTACCGACCGCAAGAAGGATATTATCATTCGCGGCGGCGAAAACATCAGCGCCAAAGAAATCGAGGATGCGCTGCATCAGCATGACAGCGTTCTGGAAGCTGCGGTCGTTGCAATGCCGCACGAGCGGCTGGGCGAAGGCGTATGCGCTTTCATAGTCGCTGCAGAAGGTGCCTCGCCAAGCGTAAGCGTAATTTCTGACTTTCTTGAGAAGCTCGGCCTAGCACGGCAAAAGCACCCCGAACGCGTGGAGCTTGTACCTGAGCTTCCACGAACCGCTTCGGGCAAGGTTCGCAAAGACATACTGCGAGCCAAAATTTTATAATTATGAGAGCGTTGTAAAAGCAATAAGGCTAGAAATAGGGGAACATACAGATCGTGGCTGGGGCAAATGGAACGAAACAGGCGAGACAAGAACAGCGGAAACGCCCCGTTACGGCGGCGCAGGCACGGCGGAACGAAGAGATCCGCATGCGGCTGTTGCGGGCAGCCGGCAAAGTAATCGGGAAATATGGATATGCTGGCTGCAGCATTGCGCGGGTGACCTCATTGGCAAGGGTTGCACACGGCACGTTCTACCTTCATTTTTCATCGCAACAGGACTTATTCGATTCCGTACTGCCAACGCTTGGCGCTTCGATGCTTCATATAATCGGGCAGGCAATCCACAATCCAAAGGACATCATGGATCTGGAACAACGCGCCTTCATGACTAACTTAAACTATCTCGTTGAAAATCCGTATATGTTCCGTGTCCTGACTGAGGCGGAACTTTATGCACCGGCGGCGTTCGAAAAGCACATGGATGCTATGATTGCCGGTTATACGCGTTCTCTCAAACGAAGCCGATCTCTGCAACATATCGCCAATTTTTCGGATGAAGAACTGGAAACAATCGCTTCAATGTTGATCGGGGCACGCACCTATCTTGTTATGCGTTATGGGCTGGAAAAACAGGCGGTGAAATCACTGCCTGCCGAAAAGATCGAAGTTTATTTGAAGTTTGTCGCGCACGGACTGACGAACCACTTCTTCAAAACGTAAGGTCAGAGGGCGGTGGTTTCAGTCTAACGCAAACGGCCTCCAATTGGCGAAGTAGCCCCCATCCCGCGCCGCGCTTCAGGCCATCAGTGATTGCCACTCGACCATGGCGGCAGAGCGGCGGGCTTTGTAAGTCTGGCGATCGATGAGATGGCGTTCTGAGT
>NZ_JBTXJF010000002.1:0-476223 GCF_054957735.1 Altererythrobacter chaiwopuensis | reverse complement strand
ACTCAGAACGCCATCTCATCGATCGCCAGACTTACAAAGCCCGCCGCTCTGCCGCCATGGTCGAGTGGCAATCACTGATGGCCTGAAGCGCGGCGCGGGTAGGGACCGCCTTGCCAAGTGGAGACGAGTTGGCGTCGGACAGACAGCACCGCTCTAAGCAACCGAGCTACAAAAGCTGCTATTTGAATTGCGACGCAAGTCCGACCTTCAGAATGATAAATGCGATCTATGTGAACTCTGATTTTCGTACCAACCGTTTGATGGCTGGCTAAACCATGTGGTCTATTGCCACAGCACTCCTTCTCTATCTCGTGGGAACGGGAGTCTCACCCGAATAATCGTAAAATCCCTTACCGCTCTTGCGGCCAAGCCAGTCGGCCTCGACATACTTAACTAGCAACGGTGCCGGGCGGTACTTGCTGTCACGAGTGGTCTTGTAGAGTACCTTGATGATGTCGAGGCAAGTGTCGAGACCGATGAAATCGGCCAGCTCAAGCGGCCCCATCGGATGGTTCAAGCCCAGCCGACAACCCTTGTTGATATCGTCAATATTTGCTGTCGACTGGCCGAGCACGAAGATCGCTTCGTTGATCATCGGTAGTAGAATGCGGTTGACCACGAATCCCGGATCATCCTGCGAAAGGACAACTTCCTTTCCCAGGCTCTCAGCGAATGATACGATCCGCTCGGTTGTCTCTTTAGATGTGGCAAGTCCGGGGATGACCTCAATCAGGCCCATTACTGGAACTGGGTTGAAGAAATGCAAGCCGATGAACCGTTCGGGGTCGGGGGAGTAATTGGCCATGCGGGTGATCGGGATTGAGCTGGTGTTCGACGCCATGATTGCCGCTCTTGCCAGTACCTTGCCGGCTGATTCGAAAATTGCCTTCTTGATCTCCTCGCGTTCCGTTGCCGCTTCGATAATCAGATCGGCATCGACCATCGCATGGTAGTCCCCCACAGGAGTAATCCTCCCCAGGGCAGCTTCGGCGTCAGCAGCTTCGATCTTGCCCCGCCCAACCAGCTTGACGAGGCCCTTTTCGATTTTCGTCTTAGCTTTCTCTGCAAGGGCAATGTCGACATCGCTGAGCAGGACCTTGACGCCATTCTGGGCAACCGTCTGGGCAATGCCCGAACCCATTTGTCCTGATCCAATTATTCCAATCTGCTGCATAGCTTGGCTCCAATCGCGTCAGAATTGATCGGCATCCAGAGCCATCATCGTACCTCCAACCTAGCCATAGTGGTGAATTACTTAGTCGGCTTCAGGCGCGGCCAAAGCCGCGTCTTTGAAGCCCTCATCCAAAGGCGTCTTCATGATGTGATTGGCGTAGTTGCTCAACGTCTTCCATGCGACGCCGAGTACTACGTCCAGAGATTGCGCCCGCGTAAAGCCTGCCGACAAGAATGCGTCCAAATCGCCGTCATCGAGCCTGCCGCGTTTAGTCACAACCGTAGTTACAAACACTCTAAGTGCTTCAAGGCGAGGGTCTGAGAATGACCGACCATATCTAAACGCGTCGATTACATCGTCAGGAATGCCGATTTGTCGGGCGCGATGGGAATGAGCGGCTTTGCAGTAGTCACATCCGTTCTCGTAGCTCGCTGACAGCGCGATAATCTGGGCTTCCGGCATCGTGAAACTCGATTTCGTCAGGATGGATGCGGCCAAAGCTTCATAGCCTGCCAAAGCGGCGGGAGCTTCTGCCAACATGGCCATTATGTTAGGAATAAAACCGAACTTTCTCTTTGCACTTTCAAGCGCCGGTTTTGCTGCGTCAGGCGCTGTCTCAAGCGTGTGAATTTCAAATTCCAACATGGTTGCTCCTCCCAAAAGTTGGCAAAAAAAGTGACGCCGGCCTGGGGCTTTCAGGCTTCGACGATTCCGCTGTTTTTAGTGCCAAGTTTCATCGCGACATCATCAGGCGCCCCATGGAATGCTTGGGCCGCTGCCTTTAAGATAATCGACGGCATCCATCTATCCTCATTTGGGTGATGGATGCCGTCCCAATTCTTAGTATCTAAAACTTGCGGCTACGCCAAAAGTACGGGGAGCGCCGAGATTGCAACGATGTATTCTTGTCGCGCCGGTCGGCCCGCCCAGCGGACTGTCAAATCGGCTGACGCAATAGGCTTTGTCGGTAAGGTTACGACCCCAAAGCGCCACCTCCCAATCGCCGCCATCTCCCTCAATGCCAACGCGCGCATTGAACAACGAGCGCTTTGGTTCGAGAGAAACAGGATCATTCTCGCCCGAAAGAAAGTGCTCGTCCAAGAACTGCCATTCACCGCGAGCAAACCAACCCATCTGGGAAGCGCCGGGAAGCTCATCTTCCCACACAGCGCTGATGGAAGTTTGCCATTTGGGCGAGGACTGGCGGCGTTGTCCAGTAAGATCCTGGACAACAACTCCTTCGCCGTTTGCAGCCTCTGTATCGGTGCACACCCGGGTCACGTTCTCGCACCCCAAAACTATAGTGGGAAGATCGCCTAAACCAAAGCCTGATGGCACTGGAGCGCCAAAATAGTCGGTATATTCAGAGTCAAGGTACGCCAGACCTCCTTGGACAGAAAATTGGTCCGTGAACTGCAGCTGGAAATCGACTTCCAGACCCTGAACTCGTAAGTCACCGGCATTGAGAACCTCGAAAGACGTCGTCTCACCGTCAAATACCGTATCTTGGAAATCTTCCAATTTTGTTCGGTATAGAGTGGCGTTCACCTGAGCACGACCGTCCCAAAATTGGCTCTTTACACCCAGTTCATAATTGGTGGTCCTTTCCTCACCGAATTCACGGCGAGAGGCATTGGGCCGGCCATTAAACCCTCCGGACTTAAATCCGGTTGAGACCGTCGCGAAGAACATCACATCATCGTTGAGGAAATAGCGCCCGTTAAGTCGCCAAGTAACGGCTTCGTCCGTACGATTGCCTTCAAATTCGTCTGCACGGATGAAGAATAGAACCGGAGTGTTGACAGAGAGGAATGTGCCTTGCTTATCGTCGCGCGTATACCGGAGCCCGCCTGTCACACTTAATTTTTCAGAAAAGTTGAGGGTCACCTCGCCAAAGGCGGCAATGCTCTCCAGATCGGTTTTGAAATCTCCGACAGAATCTGGCTCACTATCGAAGCCTTCGGCGGCGCAGCTGGCCGCGCGTCCTGCGTTGTTCGCATAGAATGGTAAGAGGCAGGTGTCAGGTCCAGCAAAAAAGATATCGCTGATGTAGTAGTCCTCTTTGTAGTAAAAAAGCCCGGCCAGATATTCGAAAAATCGCCCGGTCGGAGAGAGGACACGCAGCTCTTGGCTGAATTGCTCTGTCCCCTGCGGGCGCACGAGATCCAAAACCTCGCCCGGAAGATGCAGGACATCGCCGGTATATATATTATCCCACTTCCGATAGGCGGAGATTGATGTGAGAGTATGTTCCCCAACGTCCAGGTCGGCTTGGACTGAGAAGCCGTAATTCTCGTCGCTCCCATCGTCCGTGTTGACCAAATTTGATGTTTTGAAATCTAGATCTGTGTCGGTGATGGTCACTCCAAAAGCCGCTTCTTGCGTGGCGACAAAATTGTCAGTGAGATTAACGAACTCCGCTTCTCCGAAGGATCCATTTGTCTTTACGTAATCCGCTGCGAGACTTATCGACAAATTTGCATTTGGTTCCCAGAGCAGCTTTAATCGTCCACCAAATTCTTCGAGATCATTAACTTTGCGGCCTTCAAGTTCGTTCTCGAAATAGCCGCTACGGTCAGTGGTAACGAACGAGGCGCGCGCTGAAAGTGTGTTGGACAGCGCGCCGTTGATATACCCCTTTGCCGAACGTTGCTCGAAATTGCCTGCCTCTAGTTGAAGGTAAGCTTCAAAATTCTGGCTAGCTGGACGGGTCGTGATGTTGATGGCTCCCATGGGCGTATTGCGTCCAAACAGAGTGCCTTGTGGGCCGCGCAGAAGTTCAAAGGTTTGAATATCAAATAGCGTGCTGACGATCGATGCTGAGCGGGGTACGTAAACTCCATCGACGAATACTGCGGCGCTGGGCTCGATCCCACTATTGCCGGGTGAGCCGACACCCCTCACACTGATCAGCGTGTTGCCAATCGTATTTTGCGTGGTGATATTCAAATTTGGCGAATACGCCGCTATATCCCTAACGTCATCTAGGCCGTTAGTTTCTAAGTACTCGCCTGAGAATGCCGTTATGGATATCGGCACATCTTGCACATTTTCTGCGCGCTTTTGCGCTGTGACAATGATGACCCCCGGCGAGCGCGACGCTTCTCTATTTTCGCCTGTTTGCTCGGCATCTTGTGCGAAAGCAGGCGTGGTGGCCATCATACTCAATGCTATTGCAGCAGACGACGCCAGCCAGACCGCGCGGCGAAGCTGGTTCCCGTTATAATTATCGCAATCGAATCGATCATTTTTGCTGATCCGACCGGCACATATTTCAGTGCGATTCGAAGCCCTCATCGGAAATAAAAACATATTCGCCTCCCCAAGAATGTAATTTCGTTAATGCGGCCATGCGTGTGCAACTGCGTGATTCGATTGCGGCCTTTAATGGAACGAAAGTTTCATAAATGGTCAAGCGAAAAATAGATTCCTCAGATATCGGGGCCTGACTTCACTCTCCAGGGTAGACTCATTCTGCAAATTGCTAAGATTAAAAGACGTAATATGAGAGGGTTAAAGGGGGTAAGGGTCGCTCTTTGTAGAGGCGGCTGGAAAGACATGATCTGGAGGAGAAGTTAGTGGACCTGGCTTAAAAAATGGAATAGATATTCCCGACGTTGAGTGCAGATGATGCTGCCATGGATGGTCCAGCGCGGCTGCGCTCTGCCTTTTTGGAGGGGGATATGTCTTCAAGGCGGAGTCAAGGCGTGAAGGCGCCGGACATTGAAATGGTGAGCACGAAGAACTGTGCGGCGCAGAAGCTGCCGCTCTCAGCTCTTCTCTCATTTGCTGCGGCGCCCGCTGGCTACGCATTTTGTATTAGCTTCGTGCAGTTTTACTTTCTGAAATACGCAACGGATGTCCTGCTAATTGCGCCTGTAATAATCGCCTTCCTGCTTGGACCGGGCCGCATTTGGGATGCACTTAGCGATCCATTGGTTGGATATTTAAGTGACAGTACAAAGAGCAGGTGGGGGCGTCGTCGACCATGGCTTTTCATCGGAGCCCCACTGGTCGCCGTCAGTTTCGCAGTTCTTTGGTTGCCGCCTGCGAATTTGACCGAATTTGGTCAGATCGCCTGGCTCGCGGTTTGCATGTTTATATTCTACTCATGCTTCACCGTTTACTACATACCCTATATGTCGTTCGCTGCCGAGATAACGACCGATTACGATGAGCGTAGCAAGCTTTTTGGTTCTATTCGTGCCCTGCATATCCTTGGTACCTTTGCTGCCTTTGCTGCCTTGCAGCTCAGTGATACTTCCGCCGATCCGAAGGCCTTTGTTGCGACACTCGTCACCGTTTCTGGCGTTGTATGCTGCGCGATTATGCTGATCACACCCCTGACGCACCGCGAACGGACTGAGAACCAGGGCCGGGGGGCGAAAAATCCTATCGCTGCTTTTACGGACGTGTTGAAAAATCCGCACGCGCGACTGGTGCTGGTGGTCGTGCTCATCGACTATATGGGCATTGGTGTGATGGGCGCTATCACACCCTACTACGCGGAATATGTGCTCAATGAGAAGGTAGCTGGATACTCTTTTGCCAGCTACGCTCTTGGTGGCTTAACAACCATACCTTTGTGGGTTTGGCTATCGAAGCGAATTGAAAAGCGCCGCGCATGGACCATTGCCATGACTCTTACCGGAGTCGCCTTCAGTGCGCTCCTTTTTATTGATGCTGGTCAACGCGCGCTGTTCTTCGCCATGCTGTTTTTGGCTGGTGCCGGCGCCAACGCCGCTGGTTCAGCTATCGGGCAATCAATTCTGGCGGATATAATCGACGACGACGAGCACAAAACCGGTGAGCGCAAAGAAGGCGCATATAGCGCCTTATGGGGTTTCTCCCTCAAAATGGGCGTAGGCTTGGTCGTTATGGTAGCTGGTGTAATTTTACAGGGCGTCGGATATATTCCCAATGAACAGCAGTCGCCTGAGACAGTATACGCGATCCGCTTGCTCATGAGCGCTTTCCCAGCAGCGCTATTCTTCCTTGGCGCTGTCCTTTTTTGCCGTTTCACGTTAGACCGGAAAACTTGTAAGAGGATACGCGAAGAACTGGACAGGCGACATGTTTCCAAAAAGAATATCATGGGCGGATGAATTGAGATAACCCGCCATACTTGGTTTGGCGCCACAGCCACGCACGAGCCAGCAAGGTACCCCGCCGGGGCGAGATAGGTTCCCTCGTCCATTAAGAAGATTTTGCGTGCTCATCCCAGTCCACAAAGCGTCCGAAACCACTCTCACCGAGAGAAGAGAATGATAGACTCCAAGTTTGGCCAGGCCGAAGTTCTTGCCGTTTTGATCGATTGGAATGCGAATCCGGGTTGATTTTTTGCCAAATCGCCCTATTTGTATCCAGATTTTATATTCCAAATCGATGACGTCTTAGAGGCGTAACAGACAAGGTAGTGAAGGAAACTTTTGTGGGACGGCACAAGCAATTTGAACGAGATGAGGTGCTTGGTGCTGCTATAGATGTTTTCTGCAGAAAAGGTTTTGAGGGCACGGGCATTCAAGATCTAGTGGATGCAACGGGCATCAATCGTTCGAGCCTCTATGCGGAGTTTACGAATAAGCAGGGTCTATTTGATGAAGCGGTCACTCACTATGTGGCAGAGAGTGTGGGGCAAAAAATTATAGACGCGCCTCGGGATGAACCAATCCTATCTCTGCTGCGGAGAATCTTGGAGCCGATCATCGAGAACGCTGTGACCGGCACTGGCCGCCAAGGATGCTTGGTGATCGCGGCGATTACGACCACAGACGATCAATTGAGTCCCTTTATGCAGCAAACCCGAGACCACATCGCACGATTTGAGGCCAATCTCTATTCTCGCATTCTAATTGCTCAAGATAGGGGTGAAATATCGAGCGATCGTGATGCGATGGCACTTGCAAGGTCGTTTATCAACGGCCTCCACGGACTGAGAGTAAGTGCCAAAGCGAGGCCCGAAGAAGGTGTTCTGAGAGATATCGTCGAGCAGCTTCTATGCCAAGTCGCCGGGAGCCCGGTCTATTTTCAAGGAAGTCAAGAGCCACAGGTATCTAGCCAGCTTAAGCTGAATTGAGACTGACGGATTAGCGATCGTGCCTACTCATTGGCTGCAGGACATTCGAACCATTGATGTTCATTTGATCCTTTATTTGGGCCAGAACGTCTGTCGAATATGCTCCACTGATCGCTTGGCGGCCGGAAGACCATTTTCCTTGTGAGCGCCGAGCATGAATAAGAAACCATGCAATGCCCCTTCCGCGCAATCATAGGTCGCTTCTACTCCGTGAGCAGCCGCCTTCGCTGCGAATTGCTCATTGCAGTCGCGGCGCGCGTCGAGACCACCGGACATGACATAAAGCGGCGGAAAGCCCCCATAGTCTGTAGCCAACAGCGGCTGGACCAATGGATTGGCTAGTTCGCTCTCATCATTGAGGTATTGCCTCCAGGTCCAAGCCTGAAGCTCCTGGCTAAGAACGAAGCCGCTTCCAAAAGCTTTGGCCGACTCTGTATCTCCGAGATCCCCGACTCCTGGATACCAAGTGAATACCTTCAGAAGCGAAGGGCCACCACGTTTTGCCAAGATATGGGCAATGGCGATCGAAATTGTTCCGCCCGAACTATCCCCACCCACAGCGATACGAGCAGGGTCGATACCGAGCCTATCTGCATTCTCATGCATCCAGCACACAACCTCTAAGCCTTGATTGATTGGAGTCGGAAACTTGAATTCGGGAGCGCGTCCGTATTCTACCGAAGCAACGCAACATTTGGCGTCTCGAGCGATTAGTCGCGTAAAACTATCTAGCATATCCACGTCGCCGAAGACGTAACCACCCGAATGAAAATATACCATCAGCGGCAGCACCGGCTCGGGCACCTCTGGCCGGTACATTCGGACATTCACCGAATCACCCCCTTTTAGTGGAACTATCAGTTCAAATATATTCTCAACGACCGGCTTCTCCTTCATGTCGAGACCCTGGCTGATTTGCGCCATTTCACTACGGATAACATCTACCGATTTTGAAAAAAAATCTTTAGAATGAAATGTTTGCAATGCACTCAATATGCGCTGAACTTCATCACCATCTACCATCTTGTTACCTCCAATTGCCTTGTACCTCACCGGAAAACCGACGGCAATCAAAAAAGAGGAATTGACATTCCACAAAATGGGGCGCATTCGTCTGTGGCTCAATCGCGCTACGCTATTTAAATAGTGAGTGCGCACAAAATCAATCTGAGCAAAAGATGGATGCATATCCATGCCATTCTGCTCGCGTTGCAATAAATAAAAGAATTGCATTCCTAAATTGTAAGATGAATAGAAGGAAGTTGGATGCCACTTAATATTTGCCGTGCTGAATACGGCGGCGACCTGATATGGGCCGTAAAACTTGCTGATGGGCTTCGCCGAATCGACTTTGACTGTAATTCGACCGGCGAACTGCTCTATCATGGAGTGGAGAAGATTAGCGAGGCTGCGGAAAACGGACATGACCTGATCGGTTTCGACGATGTTACACTGTTGAGCCCGATTACGTCAGATCAGGCCCTGGTTTGTCAGGGTGTAAATTATAGCACTCATCTCGAAGAAGTCGGCCTGCCCAGCAAGGGCGTTGGTGCGAACGTAATATTCAGGAAGGCATCCTCGAGTATCGCCGGTCCTAACGTTGATATTATCAAGCCTCATGACGTCACCTTGCTCGATTATGAAATTGAGCTTGGGATCGTTCTAAAGCGAAACATCGAAGAGCCCATTCTTGTGACGGAGGAAACCGTCGCGGACTATGTTGGAGCTCTTGTTATCGTCAACGACATTAGCGCTCGAGAGAAGCAGTTCGGGCCAATGATGCAATGGTACAAGGCGAAGAGCTATCGGACTTTCGCTCCAACCGGGCCATTTCTTACCTTGGTTGATGCTGACGATCTAAGGAAATTCGATGATCTGCGCTTGACCTTGGCCGTCAACGGAGAGGTGCGCCAACAAGCACTTTGTAAGCAGATGATCTTCAGGCCCGCGGCCACTTTGACCGAGTTGTCTGCGATCCAGAATTTTCGGGCCGGCGACGTCATCCTGACGGGTACTCCTGGTGGGGTAGCTATGCGGCAGCCGACTGGCGATCTGGGTGAGTTCATCAAGTCTGAGCTTCAACATCCAGAGCGCTATTTGAAGGCTGGCGACCGGATTTCCGCTTCAATTGCCACTGACGATGGTTCTCTGAACCTGGGCATTCAGGAAAACTACATAGTCGCCGATCAAGCAGTGGGAGGCTAGCGGATGTCAAACGCAGCGACCAATTACGATCTAACCATATTTCATTTTCCGACAGCCTGCTCGACTGTCACGCTTGTGGCACTTGAGGAGATTGGGCTCGTCTACAAGGACGTGCTCGTCAACCTTTATGAGAATGAGCAATATGGAAGCTACAGAGACCTCAACCCACGCGGGAAGGTCCCGGCCCTTCTCGTTGACGGATCACTTTTGGCCGAGAATGCGGCGATATTGATATGGCTACATCGGACAAACCCACAGGCGGCTCTGTTGCCGCCGTCATCAAGTGAATTCGTTTCAGCCAAACAATATTCTGATTTGATGTGGGCCGCATCAACCTGGCACCCGATTGTGCGATCGATCCGAATGCCCAGTCGCTTGACCGATGGTGAAGAGGAGCCCGTCAGGGCGCGCGGGATGGAAATGATCGAGCCCTTGATCAGCGACCTGGAAACGAAACTCAGCAGACAATCTTTCTACTACGGCGAAGAATGGTCGATCTTCGATGTCTATTTGCACTGGTGCTACACCTCCGCCGAAATTGGGGGTGTGGATCTTTCGAATTGTCCATCAATTAACCGACATCGCACCGACATAGAGGCTCGACCAAGCTTCGTTGCGGCGAGAGCTCGAGAAGCTCACGCGATGTCCAAACGCTAAACTTCAAATTTAAACCGGCCGAAAAGAGCCAACGAAATGTACGTGGCGAGGGAGGAGCTTAGAATTATGAGCACGATGTCTAAAAGGAGAGCTGCCATTTGGTGTTGTGGCACTGCATTGGCAAGCGTGCCGTTGGCCGCAAATGCGCAATCACAACCAACTCTCGACGAAATTGTCGTGACTGCGCAGAAGCGCAGTGAGAGCCTTCAGGATGTTCCAGTGTCCGTTGTTGCAATGTCTGGCGAAGCCATAAACAACGCCGCTCTGCCAAGCATGCAAGAGTTTTCCGGCATGGTTCCGAGCTTCAATGTCGCGACAGACCCGATCGGAGACAAGATCAACATTCGAGGCATTCAGTCGGGAAACAACGCTGGTTTTGAGCAGTCAATCGGGACCTATGTTGATGGAATCTATCGCGGTCGAGGCGTGCAAAGTAGGTTCTCGTTTCTCGACATAGAACGGGTTGAAGTATTGCGCGGTCCGCAAGGCACTCTTTTCGGGAAGAACACCGTTGGCGGAGCGCTGAATATTGCGACTGCTAGGCCAACCTATGACTTCAGTGCGCTCGGATCGGTTCTGTACAATTTCGATACCGAAGAGATTGAGGCACTTGGGCACGTTTCTGGACCTGTTTCGGATACTTTGAGAGGGCGGATTGGCTTCGTCTATCGGGATATCGCGGAAGGTTACGTCGAGAACGAGTTCTATGGAAATGGAGCACCGGATCTGGAGGAATGGGCCGTACGCGGTAGCCTCGATTGGGATGCATCGGATTCAACTCTCGTCAGGCTGCGTGTCGAGCGAGGGGACTGGGACGTTGGTGAGTACGCCATGGACACGATCAACGCTGGCCCGCTTGCCGCCCTTGGTCTGAATAATGATGTGTTCGATGGAAAGTCCCGGATGGGCAACACTTCTGGAATACCAGCAATTGACGCTGTCTTGGACTTTGGTTCGGCTCAGAAATTCGACGGGAAGAACCTCGAAGCTGCGCTCACCATAGATCATGAATTTGAGAATGGCGCTACTTTGACCGGAATCTTCGGCTACTCGGAGTACGAGTTTGACCGCTTCCTGGATGCAGACTTTTCACCCCTGCCGGGCATAAGGTTCGATGACAGTGAAGATTTTGATCAAACCAGCGTTGAGCTTCGATATGCGTCTGCGCAGGGTTCGACGATCGAATATCTATTTGGCGGTTACTATCAAAAGAGCAGCCTGTTCGCTCAGGGGCGCCTGGATCTGAATGTTCCAGCCTATGACGTTCTCTTGGATGCTGCCTGTGCAAGCATTGGAGTCCCTACCAACGCGCAGCAATTTCGGACCTGCTTTCTCGGTGCGGCCGTCTCTGGCGAACCTCCTGTCACGCGATACAATTTTTTGGATCAAAACTCTGAGATGTGGGCGGTCTTCGGACAGGCAACGGTGAACTTCACTGATACGTTCAGAATTACCGGAGGCTTGCGATATTCTCGCGAGGAAAAGGAGGCCGTACAGGGCGCGCGTGCGACGGAGTTTGGAACGTTGATTCCCGAGAACGGTGATAGCGGACCGCTCATCGTTGGTGCGCTGCTGGAGCTTCAAAACCACGAGAACCAATTGAGCCGAAAGGAGTCCAGTTGGACCTGGTCCGTGAATGCTCAATGGGACGTTGGCGATGATGCCATGCTTTATGCATCAGCGACCACAGGCAATAAATCCGGTGGCTTCAATTCTTTTGCACTGAAAGCTGATCCCGCCAACGCGGAATATGAACCTGAAGACGTCTTATCGTTTGAGGTGGGTGCAAAAACAAGACTGTTTAATAACTCTTTGGAGATCAATATCGGAGCTTTCTATACGGAATACACCGATCTTCAGACTTCAGTATTTACTGGATCGACTTCCTTCATCGTGCAGAATGCTGCGCAAGCAACGTCGAAAGGCCTAGAGATCGATACTCGATGGCAAGCAAGTGATAGGCTCACCGTTAGCGGCGGGCTGGGCTTTATCGACTTTGAGTTTGATGAGTTTCCCAATGCTGGCTGTACCGCAGACCAGCTGATTGCTTTCCGCAATGCCGTTGGCGTTGCTTCCGGTAGCCTACTCACAGGAGCATTGCAGACATTGGGGCAATGCTCCGGGTCGACACCGGTCGCCGGTGTGCCTGGCGAAAACAATAACTTAAAGGGCAGAACCTCAGCTCACGCACCCAAATTGTCGGGGCATCTTGGCCTGAATTATGAGCAGCCGATCGGCGACGATTTTGACCTCAGTTTGGGTTTGACGGCGCTGTATCAAAGCGACAAGTACGTGCAGGACGACTTGGATCCGTTTGCTCTGCAAAAGGCGCATGCAAAGATAAATGCAATTGTGACCTTTGGCCCAACGTCAGGGGGCTGGGATATCTCGTTGATCGGCAAAAATCTGACCGACAAGAGAACGATAAGCTATATGAATGATACGCCGCTTATCGACACTGCGAGGCAAGCTTTACCGGAAGCGCCCCGTACCATTTCACTCAGGGCGCGCGTCCGGTTTTAGGCTTGCCTGAGCAATCGATCGCTTGAGGGCCAATGGCTAAAGTCGTGTTCAAAATCGTGCGGCGGCGCAGTTCCGATTGGCGCTAAGATATTGCCCAATCAAAACGATCGCATCCGAGTCTTGTTTCGAAACAGATATACGCTCGCCTTCTAGCGAATGGAACGGAGACTGTGATGAGCAATGGTAGCTATGAAGCCGGTCTTGAAAAGGGAGCGGCAAACTATGTTGCGTTGTCACCGGTGTCGCTGGTGAGGCGGGCAGTTCACGCATATCCGGATGCTCCCTGCATCGTTTACAAGGATAAAAGCCAGACTTGGGAGCATACTTACGCGCGATGCGTCGCACTGGCAGGTGCCCTGCAATCTGTGCAGGTGGGGGCCAATTCAACCGTCGCGGTGTTGGCCCAGAATATCCCAAGTGCCGTTGAACTAAGTTATGCGGTGCCGCTTTCTGGCGGTGTGCTCAATATGATCAATACGCGCCTCGATCCCGCTAGCATAGCCTATATAATTGACCATGGAGAGGCAGAAGTCTTTTTCATCGACGCTGCTCTTGCAGACCTTGGAAGAGCGGCGCTCAAGGCTGCCAAGCATTCACCGAAAGTCGTCTTAATCGAAGACGATGATTTCGCGGTAAGGCTGGAAAGTGGGGAGACTAGCTACGAGGCCATGATTGCGGGCGCTGAATCGAGAAAGGATCTCCACTCCTGGCTTCCGGCAGACGAATGGAATGCAATTGCGTTGAACTATACATCGGGCACAACCGGCAATCCCAAGGGCGTAGTTTACCATCACCGCGGTGCGTATCTAAATGCGATTGGCAACGCCCTCGAGTGGTGTTTGCCAGTTCACTTTAGGTATCTTTGGGCCTTGCCGCTTTTTCATTGCAACGGCTGGTGCTTCCCTTGGACCATAGCTGCGAAGGCGGGGGTCAATATTTGCCTACGCAGCCCCGAAGCAAGCCAGATTACAGCAGCTCTTTCCTACCAAGATGTAACTCACATGTGCGGCGCCCCGATCATCCTAAGCTTACTTGTGGAGGCACTGGAGGCTGAAAATCTGCAATTCGAAACTCCACTTGCATTTATGACGGCCGGGGCTGCGCCGCCTGCCTCAATAATAAAGCGGGCTGAGGCGCGAAACATCGATGTTACCCACGTCTATGGCCTTACCGAAGTATACGGTCCGACGGCAATCTGCGCTTGGAGATCTGAATGGGATCAGTTGTCTCAAGAGGAGCGTGCTGAAAAGCGAGCGCGTCAGGGCGTCAACTACGCCATCCAGGAAGAGCTAAGTGTGCGCGATCCCGAAACGCTCGCGCGGACGCCGGCGGACGGCGAGGCGCTTGGGGAGATTATGTTTCGCGGTAACGCGGTCATGAAAGGTTACCTGAAAGATCCCAATGCGACCAGATCAGCGATGCACGGAGGATATTTCCGTTCCGGCGACATTGGTGTTCAGCACCCTGACGGACATATTGAGCTTCGCGATCGGTCAAAAGACATCATCATCTCTGGCGGGGAGAACATCTCGTCGATCGAAGTGGAAAATGCCATCTACAAGCACGAGGCGGTTTCGCTTGTCGCAGTAGTCGCTGGCCCCCATTCGAAATGGGGGGAAACGCCAGTTGCATTCGTTGAGCTAGCGTCGGGAAGGTCGGCTAGTGAAAAAGCCATCATAGACCACTGTCGAGACTTATTGGCTCATTTCAAATGTCCGACCAAAGTCATTTTTGGGGTCCTTCCCAAAACATCGACGGGGAAAATTCAAAAATTCGTCTTGCGAGAGAGACTATGACTGGAATTTCTTAGAGTAAAATTTAATCGTAAATACGATTACGTATCAATAAAAATTATTGAAGAAAAATGAGGAAAAGTCAAAATGTCTCAATTAATTGACGTATTTTGGTCTTTCAGGAGCCCTTACTCGTATCTTGTAACCTTTGACTTGTTAAGACTTCGCCAAGAATTCGACGTTGAGATCAAATTACGCATCGTTCTTCCACTTGCAATTCGGCAAAAAGGAACGCTTTTCGATCCGAGCAACACTAAGCCCTTTCGGTACATTCAGCTTGATTGGGAGCGGCGAGCAGAGTTTCTTGGTCGCCCCCATTGCTGGCCGAGCCCGGATCCAATCGTACAGGATCTGGAGACATTGAGTATCGCAGAAGCGCAACCCTACATCTACCATCTCTCGAAGCTCGGTGTTGAAGCGCAGCGGTGCGGTAAAGGTCTCGATTTTGCAGCAAACGTGTCTCGAGAGATTTTCGGTGGGACACGAAATTGGCACGAAGGTGAGCATCTTTCTAAGGCGGCCGCTGCGGCCGGGCTTGATCTCGCGACGATGCAACAAATTATCTGCGAAGGAGATCATCTCGAGGAAATTGAGCGCAACCATTCAGCGCTCGAAGAGGCGGGCCATTGGGGTGTACCAACCATGGTCGTGCGCGGCGAGCCATTCTTCGGCCAGGATCGAATAGATTGTCTGCGCTGGCGCCTTGGAAAACTTGGGCTCTCAAGGGGAGAGCAACCTTCCTGAGACCCATCGATTATGCATCGAACTGCCCAGTTAGGAATCAGACGCCCTTTGCTTCATTGCCTAACCCGTTGCGGTCTCTCGCCTCGTAATTGCCAAGGCTGCTCCCAATTCCAATCGAACATTCTAAGTAGGAGGGCTTGTTAGGGTGTTTGGCAAGATACTCGTCGCCAACCGTTCAGAAATCGCGATCCGGGTTTTTCGGGCCGCTGCCGAATTGGGAATTGGCACGGTCGCGATTTATGCCGAGCAAGACAAGTTGTCGCTACACCGGTTCAAGGCAGATGAAGCCTATCGCCTCGATCCGAAGAAGGGACCGATCGAAGCCTACCTCGCTATTGACGACATTATTCGCATCGCGCTGAAATCCGGCGTTGATGCCATCCATCCAGGCTATGGTTTGTTATCCGAGAATCCCGACTTTGCAGACGCTTGTGCCGAGAACGAGATAATTTTCATCGGACCTCACCCAAACAGCATGCGTAGTTTGGGGGATAAGGTTTCGGCCCGACAGATTGCCATTGCGGCTGGGGTTCCAGTCATTCCAGCCAGTCAGCCACTTCCTGAGTGCCAAGAAGATGTGCGCTCTATCGCCGCCGAGATGGGCTACCCGCTAATGCTCAAGGCAAGCTGGGGCGGGGGCGGGCGCGGAATGCGTCCCATTCATGACCCCTCGCAGTTGAGCAGCGCAGTCGAGGAAGGGCGGCGCGAGGCGAAGGCTGCCTTTGGCCGGGACGAGGTATATCTCGAAAGACTGATTTCCGACGCGCGTCATGTAGAGGTGCAGCTTCTAGGAGACAGGCAAGGTAATCTGGTCCACTTGTTTGAGCGTGATTGCACGATCCAACGCCGGAACCAGAAGGTTATCGAGCGAGCTCCGGCCCCCTATCTTGACGATGCTCAGCGTGCCGATATTTGCGAGGCGGCACTCAAAATCGGGCGGCATGCCCGCTATTACAGTGCTGGAACAGTGGAATTCCTGCTCGACCGGCAAAGCGGCGAATTCTACTTCATCGAAGTCAACCCGCGGATACAAGTCGAGCACACGATTACCGAAGAGGTGACCGGGCTCGACATCGTAAAGGCGCAAATCTGTATCGCGGCCGATGGAGCCATCGGCTCTCTCGACCAAACTGGCATTCCAAGACAGGCGGATATCGAGCTTCGGGGACATGCTATCCAATGCCGGGTCACGACCGAAGATCCGCAATGCAATTTCATTCCCGATTATGGAAGAATTAGCACCTATCGTGGCGCCTTCGGCAATGGGATACGGATCGATGGTGGTACCGCCTATTCCGGCGCGGTCGTCACCCGATACTACGACCCGCTACTGGAGAAGATCATTGCTTGGGCACCGTCTGCGCAGGAAGCTCAGGCGCGCATGCTGCGGGCGCTGCGTGAATACCGTATTCGCGGCGTAGCCACAAATCTGCCGTTCCTTGACAACTTGATTAGCCACTCCGCCTTTGCCGAAGCTGATTACAATACAAGGTTTATCGACAGCCATCCTGATCTACTGGCGCCAAAGAGGCGGCGAGATCGGGCAACTCGGCTACTGACCTATATAGCAGATGTAACGGTCAACGGTCATCCCGACGTGGCAGGGCGACCGGTGCCTTCCACCGTCGACATTGCCCCGGCTCCTCCAGCTCTCGATATCAAGCCCCCTCCCGGCACCCGGCAATTACTCACTGAACTCGGGCCGGAAGGTTTTGCTGACTGGCTAAGAAGACAGCCGCAGCTGCTCGTCACGGACACGACTATGCGTGATGCTCATCAGTCGCTTTTGGCCACGCGTATGCGTTCGATTGACATGGAACGGATCGCGCCTGATTACGCTCGAGCATTTCCGCAGCTACTTTCGCTCGAATGCTGGGGCGGGGCCACTTTCGATGTTGCCATGCGCTTTCTCCAAGAAGATCCGTGGGAGCGCCTCTTCTCGATACGCGAGAAGCTGCCTAACATTATGACCCAGATGTTGATCCGCGGCTCCAATGCGGTGGGTTACACCAATTATCCCGACAACGTAGTCCAGCACTTCATCCGCCAAGCGGCGGAAGGCATCGATATCTTTCGCATCTTTGACTGCTTCAACTGGGTCGAAAATATGCGAGTTGCGATCGATACTGTCGCCGAGTGTGGCAAGATCGCCGAAGGGACCATTTGCTATACTGGCAATTTCTTGGACCCGCAGCGCCAGAAATTCAGTCTTGGATACTATTGCGAAGTTGCCGAGGCGCTCGATGCAGCTGGATGCCACCTGATCGCAATCAAGGATATGGCCGGGCTATTGACACCGGAAGCCGCTCGACGACTGATTTCTGCACTCCGCAACGTTACCGACAAGCCTCTGCACTTGCACACCCACGATACCTCTGGCGCGGCGGCGGCCACGTTGATCGCGGCCGCAGAGGCAGGGGTCGACGCGATTGATACTGCAATGGACAGTTTTTCCGGACAAACTTCCCAGCCCTGCTTAGGCTCGGTCATACATGCTTTGCGACATGGTTCGCGTGACACCGGTATTGACGAGCACCAGGTGATCCGTTTCAGCGCCTATTGGGAGACGGTTCGCGCGCAGTATGCGGCCTTTGAAAGCGATCTGCAAAGCGGTGCGTCAGAGATATACCTGCACGAAATGCCTGGCGGGCAGTTCACCAATCTTAAAGAACAAGCCCGGGCAATGGGTCTTGAAAAGCGCTGGCACGAGGTCGCGCAAGCCTATCACGATGCCAACATGCTCCTCGGCGACATCGTCAAGGTGACACCTTCATCTAAAGTGGTGGGGGATCTCGCTCTCACTATGGTGTCCCAGAATGTGTCTACCGAAGATATCGAGAGCGGAAAGCAAGTGATCGCTTGGCCTGATTCTGTTAAAGGTATGCTCCGTGGTGACCTTGGACAGCCATACCTCGGATTTCCGAAGGCTATCCAAGATTTGGCGCTTGGTGATGAGCTTCCATACACTTGCCGTCCTGCTGAGCGCCTGCCTCCCGCCAATCTACAATCTAAGCGAAAAGAAATTGAGGAGATGTGCGGTCGGGAAGTAAGTGAGTTTGAGCTGGCCAGCTACACGATGTACCCGCAAATCTTTGCCGGCTATGCAAAGGCACGCAAGAAATTCGGTCCTGTTGCCCAACTGCCAACAAGAACCTTCTTCTACGGTATGCTGCCGGGGGAATCTATCGCAGTGGAGCTAGAGGCTGGCAAAACACTAAACATCGTGCTCCTCGCCATTGGCGAACTCAACGACAAGGGCGAGCGAAAGCTTTTCTTTGAACTCAATGGCCAACCGCGCACGATCAGAATGCGCGAGAAGAGTGCAATCGCGGGGCGAGAGGCCGTGCGGCTCGCAGATGGAGACAATCCAGCGCATGTTGGTTCGCCTATGCCCGGGGTGGTGTCGATGATCGCAGTTTCTGACGGGCAGAAGGTGAAAAAGGGAGATGTAATCCTTTCAATCGAGGCAATGAAAATGGAAAGTACCATCTCGGCGCCAATCGACGCCAAAATTGCGCAAGTATTTGTAAATGTTGGTGAGGCTGTCGAGGCCAAGGAGTTGCTTTGTATTTTAGAGACTGGCGAATAGGCAAACGTGGTTCAGTTCAGGTGGGATCACTGTCAGAACAAGAAACCTTTCAAGTCGACCCCGCGATAACCGCAATGAGGCTCTGTCATGAGCACTCGGCCGATTGCTGAATTTTTCTCTTCCAAGGCGCAGTCGGCAAGACTTTCCCCTGAGGGTTTCCCTCAGGGGATTTTTTTGAGCGGGAAGCAGGCCTAGTTCAGCCTAGAGGAGACGAGTTAGTATTAGACTGACAGCACCGCCAGCTAGTCTCGGCCTATCCTGACGGTGCTGTCAAAGGGATGGCGGGTCGGTGAGCAGGTTGCTACCCGGAGCGGATGAGCAAGACTGAAAATCCGTTCCGATATTTCCACTCATCGCCAGAAGTGATCCGCATGGCGGTGATGCTGTATGTCCGGTATCCGCTGTCGTTGCGGAACGTGGAAGATCTACTCTTCGAGCACGGGATCGACATTTGCCATGAAACCGTGCGGCTGTGGTGGAAAAGGTTCGGTCCGATGTTCGCAGAGGACATAAAACGGCAGCGCATAAGCAGAATGATGGGCTTCACCTAGTGCCGCTGGTATGTCGATGAAGTCTTCGTGAAGATCAACGGCGAGACCCATTACCTTTGGCGCGCGGTCGATCACGAAGGCGAAGTCCTGGAAAGCTACGTCACCAAGAAACGGGACAAATCTGCGGCTTTGGCGTTCATAAAGAAGGCGCTGAAGCGGCATGGCAGTCCGGTCGAGATCGTTACTGATGGGCTCAGATCCTACCCTGCCGCACTCAAACAACTGGGCATCGAGGATCGTCGGGAAATGGGCCGTTGGCTAAACAACCGGGCTGAGAATTCGCATCTGCCGTTCCGACGAAGAGAGCGGGCCATCTTGCGATTTCGGCAAATGAAATCGTTACAGAAGTTCGCGTCGATCCACGCGAGTGTGTACGACCATTTCAACTCAGAACGCCATCTCATCGATAGACAAAGCTACAAGACCCGCCGCTCAGCCGCCCTTGCAGAGTGGCAAAACCTCATGGCCTGAACGTCGGTGAGGGTAGGGATGGCTGCGTCAGGTGGAGGAGAGTTATCGTTAGCCTGACAGCTCACTCCGGTGACACCTAACCATTATTGCGCATTTGCCCCAAGATAAAACTTCCTAGTTATCATAAAAATAGATGGCATTCCGTATATTCCGAGGCTGCCTAGAACATAAAAAAAAGAACAAATGCATCTCATCACATAACGAGAGATGATAAATGAAAAATTTGATTAAAATTCCTGCCGTCCAGTCATCGGCTTTTTCACACATAGCGCTACGATCAAGTTCAGCTGCTGGAGCGATAGCTTTCGCAATATTTGCTTTGCCCTCTGCAGCTGTGGCGCAAGATGAATGCGGTCTCGCTCCGGCTGGCAGCAGCACGGTCACCTGCGAGACGGCGGACAATCCCTACCCTAATGGCGTGACCTATATCGCACCGCTCGATGATCTGACTATCGTGCTTGAGGACGGCGTTGTGATCGACACGTCCGGCGGACTCAACCCGGGTGTGCAGGTCCTGGGCAATGGCGCTACAGGTATCACCGTTCTGGGTGGCACGAACACGGCCATCACAACCGATGCGCAGGGAGCCTTCGGCGTACTCGGCGCGACTACCTCTGGGGCCTTGAGCCTGACCTTGGATGACATCACCACAACCGGAGACAATGCCAGCGGCATATTCGCTACATCCGAGAGCGGGCTGGTGACAGTCAATGTGAATACCATATCGACGGCGGGCGCAAACGCCGATGGGATTAATGTTCTGGCGATGTCGGGCCCGGCACAAGTTGATGCCGGATCAATCTCGACCTCGGGCATAGGTGCTGACGGCATCTCCGTCGCTGTGGTCGGCGGTGAAATTAATGTTACCACCGACAATGTGGCCGTAACGGGCGCCGAACCGACCGCCATTATGGCCATATCGGACACAGGTGACGTGAACGTCACAAGCACCGGGTTGGTTGTCGCCAGCGGCCGCAATGGCGGCGGCATCTTCGCTACCTCCAGCACCGGCGATGCCAATGTTGTCGCCAACAACGTCAGCACAGTTTCGACCCTGGCGATTGACATCGACAGCGGCCGCGCAGCAATTTCGGCAACTGGTGCCAATGCCTCAGTTCTTGTGACGGGTTCCGCCGAAACCAGCGGGACAGGCTTTGCAGGCGCTGCTCCGGCAACTGTCTCGGCAACCGCCACTGACGGCAACGCTAGTGCCATCGTGAACAATGTGGCTGCGAGCGGCGATGGCGTCAGCGCGTTGCTGGTCACAGCAACGAATGATGCAACAGCTACGCTTAATGGTCAGATCGAAGCATTCGGTGCTGATACCAATGCCGTTATCGTCGAAGGGGGAAACACGGCCAGCGTGACGCTTGGTGCCAATGCCAATGTCTTTGCAGCAGATGGCGACGGCATAGTTCTTATCTCAGCCAACGGGAGCACGTTGAACAATGCCGGCATCACCGCCGATAACAGCAACGGTTTTGCCGTTGCAGCCTTTGGTGGCCCACTCACGATCAACAATTCCGGTGTGCTGACCAGCGACATCCTGTTCACAGCAGGCTCTGACAGAGTGAACAATGCAGGGACCTTCATTGTCGATGCAAATCCCGATTTCGGCGGTGGTTCAGACATATTCAACAACAGTGGCACGGTCAGTTTCGCTTCCGGAGCCACAACCCCGGTTTCGCGCACATTCATTGGTTTGGAAACGTTCAACAACACGGGTGGATTGATAGAGCTACGTAACGATGTTGCCGGCGATACGCTTACGCTGCCAGGCACTTTCAATGGTTCGGCAAACAGCGGGCTCGGTTTGGATGTCGATCTCTCGGGCAGCGGGACCGCTGACACCCTGATCATCGGGGGAGCCGCGACCGGCTCAACTAGCGTTTTGATCGACTATTCTGGGTCTGCTGGTCTCAACTCGGGTGTGGTTCTGGTGGATGGCGGGACGGGTACACAGGCAGATGCGTTCACACTGGACGGCGGGAGCCGTAACTTCGGCCTCATCGAAACCGATATTGTTTTCGACGGTGCCAACAATAACTTTGTGCTGGTTGGCGCGCCTTCAGCTGCGGTCTATCGCACTGCGGTCTTTGTCGAAGGTGCACGCAACCTGTGGCACGTTTCGGCAGATGCCTGGTCGGCGCATCTGCGCGGGCTTCGCGACAGTGCCTGGGGTAGCGGCGCAGGTGGGGCGGGTGGACGTCTCTGGATACAGATGCACGGCGCACTGGAACAGCGTGATAACGTTACTTCGGTCAGTAATTTTGGCATGAACCGCACTTTTGATGTCGGCTATGATCAGGATTATTTCGGGGGCCAGCTCGGCTTTAACTTCGGGGGTTCAGCGGGAGAAAATGGCAACTTCTCGTTTGGCGTCACCGGCGGCTATGTGAACTCCGAAATGCACTTCAATAATGTCGCTGATCGCACCTCCTTCGATGCGTTCAACGCCGGGGTCTATGCGGGGGTCAATTCAGGTAGTTTGTTTGCCAATGTTCTGGCCAAATATGACTGGATCAAGGCGGACTCGACCAGCGTGATCGGACAGTACTCTGCCGACTTTGATGGCAACGCCTATGGTGTGAAAGGTGAAGTCGGTTTCCGCCTCGGATCGGATCGCTTCTTCCTCGAACCGGTCGCATCGATCGCCTATGTTCGTACCGATCTGGATGATCTGAACGTCCAAAGCTCGACGATCGAATTCTTGGATGACGATGGCCTGCGCGGCAAGCTGGGCGCGCGGATCGGTGCAAGCTTCCCGAGCGCGCGTTTCAATACCGTGGTTCTCTATGCGGGCGGCAATTATGTCCACGAATTTAAGGGGGATGACAGTGTCGCATTCACCAATAATGGCCAGACAGTCCAAATCGATAACCGCGCGATGGGCGATTATGGCGAGGGCGTTCTGGGAGTGAATATCGGTGCGCCTGACGGGGTCAGCGGCTTTATCGAAGCCAATGGCGCCAAGGGTAGTAACTTCAATGCCTATGGCGCGCGCGCCGGACTGCGCATCCGGTTCTGATCGTTAGATGAATTGAACCAAAGGGTGATGTCAAAGGGATGGCGGGGCGGGGGGATGGACTGCTGCCGGACCGGATGAGCAAGGCTGATAATCCGTTCAGGTACTTTCAACTCCTCGCCAGACATCATCCGCATGGTCATGATGCTTTACGTGCGGTATCCGCTGTCGCTTCGAAACGTCGAGGACCTGCTCTTCGAGCGCGGTTACGACCTGTGTCACGAAACCGTTCGACTCTGGTGGAATCGGTTCGGGCCGATGTTCGCGGCCGACATCAAGCGACAGCGCGTGTTGCGAATGCGTGGTTTTCGGCACTGGCGCTGGCACCTCGATGAGGTGCCAGCGCCAGGGTCAACGGCGAGCGGCACTACCTGTGGCGGGCATCGTCAAGTTAACGGCCGCGGGGTGCGGCAATGCGGCGTCGTTCCAATTCATCCATTTGCAGCGGGTGCGGCATTCCACTCCTCGATTGCGCGGTTCCTCAAGGTTCGCATTGTCTTTCGTGAGGTGAGATGACGCCGGATGTTGAACGTGTTGTAGATCGCCGGGTGGGTTGAAACGAAACGCTGAGCCTGTCCCTGCAACTTGAATAGCTGCATCTTTCGCTCGCGCCTGCGGACGGGCAAATGTGAATTCTCGGCGCGATTGTTTTCCTGCAACCGACCGGGTTGGTGCAGGGCCAGTGCGCCTAGTTCGCGTAGCGCTGCCGGGTACGAACGAAGCCCCGTCCGTCACGATGGCCTCGGGCACGCAGCCTTGACGCTTGAGCATTTTCAGTAGCAATTTCAGCCCGGTCGCCTTGTTCCGCCGCTTCTGAACCTGGACATCGAGCACTCCGCGCCGGAAGCGCCCGTAACCAGCCCCCGGCAATGCCAGGACGCATGACGAGGCGCAGCTTGAAGTGTTGATGGGCTCGATCCGCGCGCCTGGCTTTATCAATCCGGTTCTGGTCGATGAGCAGGGCGTGATCGTTGTCGGCCTTGGCCGGGTTGAAGCGGCGCGGCGGCGGTCGGGAATTAGAGAGGTTCCCCCTCCTGCAGATCAAGGGGCTAACCCCTGACGAATTGCTGCCTGCCTCCCGGCCGAAAACAGGTCAGCTGGCAAGATTGCCCGGGCGCAGGTGGCGGGGAGGGGTGGGAGGGAGCCAGTCGCGCCCGGGCAAAGGGGTGTGGAGTTCTATGTCGCAAAATGTAATCGCGCCCGGTCGGCACCGATAGAATCGGAATCTACTTACGGCTAAGCGCGAGAAGCATCCAACCGAAGGCAAATATCCAGCATTGCCGGGTTGGCGCAGCGTCGCTTGTCGTACCCGCTGTACCACTTCGCGCCTGCGATTCTGGCTGAAACGCACACCCTATTGCGGATTGGCGGGCCTATGATCTTCCGGTTGCGCCCATGCCAATCGCACCAATGAGCACCGCTGCGTGCGTTACCGATCCCAACACCGGCGAATGGAAGGCTTCACGCACCGCAATGGGCGGTATCGGGGATGCCGCGCCCAGCTATATGGTCGGCGGTGCAGCCAGTGGTGTCAGCGGATTCCAAATGGATAAGCCGATCCGTGAGCCAAAAGTACAAACTGCTGGTTCAGCTTTCGATGACAGTATGAACCCTCACGGCCAAATGGCATTGCCCCGCGCGCCGAATTTATTGTCAGCATCCTTACCAAAGCCGAGCGCCTCTGCCACTGCGACATTCCAGCCATATGGATCGGTTCGGTAGGTCAGCTTATTGGCGTGATCGACATAGACAGTGCGGTAATAAAGCCGAACAGGGATTTCTGTAGGAAGCTCAACGAATTTCATCGAGCGGGCGGCTTGTGCCTTGGACCATCGGACGGTGATGCCTTGATGTTCGGCGAGCATTCTCGAAAACCCCAAAGCATCGCTGACACGCACACAACCATGGCTCAATTGCCGCTGTTGCAGGTCGAAAAGCTTTTTTGCAGGCGTATCATGCAGGTAAATCGCAAAGTCGTTTCGCATGTCGAATTTTACCAGGCCAAGTGAATTGCGCGGCCCCGATCCCTGAACGATCCAGCCGTTACGCCAGGTCATGTTATTGCGCCGGAAGTATGCCGCGCTTTTGCCTGCCAACTCACCTCGCTGGATCGACTTTGGCACCGTCCATGTCGGATTTGCAACCAGACGGAACAGGGAAGTCGATATTTGCGGAGTTTCCGTGCCTGGTTTGCCGACAACAACCTTGCGATGGTCAACCAGTTTGCCATGGCGGAAATAACTGAGTTCAGCTGCCGCTACATTAACGTCGATGCGCGTTGAAGGTGGGTCACGTGCCAGCCAACGCAAACGTTCCATGGCAACAGCAATCGATCTTGCGCGATCGCCTGGCCGAACATTGAGAATAGCTAAGGTGTCCGCGCCGATAACGCCGTCATCCCTTATGCCGTAATCCTGCTGGAATTCCTTAACGGCCATGACGATAGCTGGCTTGTATATGTCTTGTTCGCCGGCTTGTGACCGCGAAGAGGCGGCAGGCTGTGGTTGGATGGCCAGATAGCTGTTATCAACCAGCGCGTGCACAATCTGCTGGATGCGTGGATCTCGGTCGCCAGGCCGGATCAGGCTTCCACTGGCGACTTGTCCGCTGATCTCCTCAGAAGCTGCCTTGCGTTGCTGCTTGTAGGCATCTGCGAGCACACGATACTCGGCCGTATCTGGCGCAAGGCTATCCAGCCACGAAACCATCCGGTCGTCTCGAACTGCGGCAAGCAATCCTCGGCTCAGGTCTATCTCGGGCCGTTCAATGGTATAGATGGCGTGCAGTTTTTCCGGATTGACCAGACCGTGCGCCAATGCTCCCGCGAAATTCAACGCAGCACGGGTCAGCGCAATCTCGCGCTCTGCTTGGGAGAGCTGCCGCAAGTCGGGCAAGAAGTTCAGTCGGTCCAGCCCGTGTGCAGACCGTTTTTCCAGAGAACTTACAAATGCCTGTTCCGCACGCGGCGACCAGAGCGAAACCCAGCCTATGCCTGCATAGAGATCACGTACAATTGGCTCCTTGGCTTCTGCCTGCAAGGCAGAGGCTGCAATGCTAGGCGGTATGCCGGACAGCTGCGATGCACCTTCAAGCGCATCGGCTCCGTCCGGCTCGGCGCCACTGCAACTTCCGTTAAGAACAAGGGCGACTGGCAAGATTGAAACCAGCCAAAATTTCACAAGCTCATCCTTTTGTCAGAGCTGCTTCAATGAGCATCTCCGACGTCGGCCAGTTTCCGGGAATGTCGAGCATGCACGCACCAGCGGTCTCGGCGCTGCCGCCGAATTGCGAGATGCCACTTAAGCTGCAGTACTTCGCCAGACGGCTAGCCGCGCCCAATTGAGCGACAACCATGCGCTCAGCTGGCCGCGTTCCTGTGGTTTCGACGGGCGGAAATCAGCCCAATCACGGTTGCTGTTGCGGCAAGCGCCGCTGCAATCGACGCGATCGGATGCCGCCTTACTTTCTTGCTGGCTTGCCGTGTGACGGACCTGGTTGCACGAACCGCCTGCTTGCCCTGCTTTTCCACCATCCGCGCAACGTCAGCGGCAGCGCTGGCCAACACCGCGCTCGCGTCTTCCGACAAGCCCTTGGTGAGTTCGGCTGCTTCGCGCAACGAGCGCGCCACAGCGTCAAGCGCAGGCTCGACATAGTCCGGCGTCTCATAGGTTACTGATTTTGACATGGTAACTTCCTTGCAATTGGCTGTGATGCGGAGGCGGGTATTCGGGTCTATAGCTTATCGCCAAACGCGCCCTTGACCGCACCCGCCAACTTCTGCGCCTTGCCTTTGCTTTGTTGCTTTGCGCCCTTCGCAATCAGGCCGGGTTTGTCGGCTTTCCGACCAGCGGCGATCTTGGCCTTGCCGATCGCTTCGTTAGTGGCGCCCTTGGCCTTGTCGATGAATTCACCCATGTCTATTCTCCAATAAATCGCGCAAGTTATGCGCGGATAACGTAGTAAAAAGCCCTACGTACAATTAGTCGCTAAATGTATTTCAAGCTAAAGTATGTAATTAGATATCAAGAAACATTTATATTTCCCAGAGATCCCAGCACTCCAAAAGCCTGTAGCAGCCAAAGAACGACGGCGATCACAACAACTATGTTGAGTATGTTTTTGATCTTGCCGTCCATCGGCACGTAAGTGTTGATCAACCAGAGAAGTACACCAACAACGATGAGAACAACTATGACGGAAACTAGAGACATGTTTAACCCTCCCGATATTTCAAAGCGTGAATAATTGACTGGCTGATCGTCAGGTGTTTCGTCCGCGGAAAAAGTTCAGCAGGAAGATGACGAGCGCGATAACCAGCAGAAGGTGAATGAGCCCGCCCATAGTATAGGAAGTGGCAAGCCCAAGAACCCACAGAACCAGCAGCACCACAATGACCGTGTAAAGCATTCGCATTCTCCTTTCTTACAAGCGTCAACCGCGCCAGGTTTCAGCTATTCCCCAGCTCTGGCTGCGGCATCGGCCTTGCGGGCCCTTGTCGAAAGGCGAGGAGCCATCACACGGCTCGAAATTCCACCCCTCGCCAGAACCGGAAGCACCAGAACCAAAAAGCCAGGTTCTCCATTTCAGGCGCGACTGTTGCCCTGACCTGATCGCGGTCGATTGGATCGTCATTCGATCGCCAGCGTCCACGGTACGGGTGTTGGCCCTCGCGGTAGCCACGACACATGCAAAAGACCTGCGCATGATCCAATTCCGCAAAAGGTGGGCGCTCGATCGAAGCCTAGTAGAACTAATGTTTCGGTCGAGCGCCCTAGGCTCGGGTCGCAGTTCCGATATGGGAGATTCCAGTCCAGGTAATAAGCCTCGGAATCTACGGAGGTCGGAGCCCGGTAAGGGCACCAGGCTTTGCGCGGGTCAGCCCTGGCTTGGCGGTCCCGAGAGCGCGACCCGGACCAGATCGGGTATAGTGCGCACGTCAAGCTTGCGCATGATCTGCGCGCGATGACTTTCAACGGTACGCTGGGAGATTTCTAGGTCAGCGGCAATATTCTTGCTCGCTTTTCCGGCAAGAACCATATCCAGCACAATCTTTTGCCGCGGAGTCAGGGTGGCCATGCGCGCGGCCGTTTCAGTGGAGCGCTCGCCCTGAGGCAGGCCCTGCGAAACGCTGGCAGTAGCCCGCTTGATGCTTTCGATGAGTTCCCTGCGGCTGACCGGTCGCTCGATAAAGTCGCTCGCCCCGGATCTCATGGCTTGCACTGCCATGGCGATATCTCCGCCTCCGGTTATCAGGATGGCCGGCACCGGGTCGCCTTGCTGGCGAAGATGCTCGATCAGCGCAATCCCGCTCATATCAGCAAGGTTGGTATCGACAATCAGACAACGGTCACGCGCGCCTGCGGGATCTGCCAGAAAGGCCTCGGCGCTGGAATAGCCACTGACCGATAGATTTTCTTGCTGCAGCACGGCGCAGATTGCTTTCTGCCAGGCAGGATTTTCCTCGACTACGCAAATGATCGGGGAGGATTGCTCATCGCTCTGCGCTTCACTTGCATGCTGCGTGGACGGGCGGGCCGGGGCGAGATCCCTGATCGCGGCATGAAGCGCGGACGGAGCAACCGGCTTGTTGAGAAGAATGCCGTCAATGCGCCCGATTTCTGCCAGCGCTTCCTTTGAGATGTCCCCGGTCAAAATGATGCCGGGCACATCTTCCTTCAGCTGCTTTCTTATACCCGCCAGTACTTCAAGTCCCGAAATGCCACCAGGCAGGCTGTAGTCGGTCAGCACGATCTCGGGCGTGAGCACTGCCTCGCCAACCATTGCCAATGCAGTCTGACCGTCCAGCGCCGGCAGTATTATATGGCCTGCACCAGTCAGCAGCCGGTCCAGCAACTCGAGCAGATCGGGATCGTCTTCAACAACAGCAATGATACATCCGGGCGCATCGGCGATCTCAAGCGGGCTTTGCGCATCAAGTTCGGCGGGGGCAGGCAATTGCCGCTGCGTACCGTTCGGCACCGTGATCGAAAAGACCGAACCCTTGCCGGGCCATGACCGGACCTCTATTTTATGCCCGAGCAAATGGGCCAGCTCCCGAACGATGGTAAGGCCAAGCCCGAAGCCGTGTTTCCTCTCCCGCGCGGCATTATCAACCTGATGAAACTCGTCAAAAATCTTGGTTAGTTCGGTAGCCGCGATGCCGACACCGGTATCCCACACCTCAATTCGCGTTGAGTCACCGGAACTTCGGCAGCCTATCAATACCTTGCCCTTCAGCGTGTATTTGAAAGCGTTTGCCAGCAGGTTCCGCAATATGACTTCAAGCAGGCGCGGATCGCTGCTCAATATGGCGGAACTTGGCATAACCCGCAGCGCCAGGCCCTGTGCTTCCGCAATCGGAAGGAATTCTACCTTAAGCCCGCTAAGGGTGTTCGAGACCGGAAACTCGCAGATATTTGTGTCGATCACTCCCGATTCGATCTGATTTATGTCCAGCAGCGAATCGAGCATGACTGACATCGCTTCCAGCAACTTGTCGAATCGTCCGACAAGCTCGCGCTCCTTGTCCCCCTCAACGCTTTGCAGCAGCAGTTCCTGGACAAGTTTGAGCGACTGGAGCGGTTGGCGAAGATCATGGCTGGCCACGGCAAGGAAGCGGGATTTGCCGCGGTTTGACTGATCGGCCTGGCGCCTCGCCTCTTCCAGAGCCGCCGCAGTATTCCGGCGATCGGTGATATCAATAAACGTGATGACCACCCCCTCAACCCGATCATCGTGGGTGCGATAGGGAAAAATGCGGCGCAGGAACCACAAGCCGCTTTCTGCACTGACTTCGCGCTCAAGCGTGTTCTGGTCACGTAGCACTAGCCGCGCATCGGCCAGCAGATTGTTGTCGTCGGCCTGGGAATGAAGGTCAGACAGCGGTCGCCCGAGATCGCCGGGGATCACGTTGAAGAATGTTCTTGTAGCCGGCGTAAAGAAACGGATGCACAGATTCCGGTCCAGGAAGATTGTTGCGACATTTGTGCTGTAGAGGATGTTTTGCAGGTCATCCGAAGCCGTCCTCTGCCGATCGAGAGTTTCCTGCAATTGACTATTCAGAGCAATCAATTCTTCATTCAGAGACTGTAGTTCTTCCTTAGATGTAAGAAGTTCTTCATTGGTTGACTGGAATTCCTCATTGACAGAAAGCGCCTCGTCATTGATCGCCTTTTGTTCAAGCACCAGCGCATCCCGGCTCTGGATCGCCTTCCGCAGTTCCACATTTGCGATTTCAAGTTCGCGTTCCAGTTCGACTATCCGCGCCCGGCTTTCGTCATCGATGACATCCGGCTCGGCCTGATCGGCTTCCGTTTGTTCAACGAAGCTGATCAGATGCAAAGCTTCATCACCGCTCATGACAAACCGCACATGAACGATGAAGCGAATAGGCTCGCCTTCGAAAACCGTCTGGCACACGCGTGTTTGAGACAAGGGGCTGGTCTTGTCCGACCGGCCGATTGCATAGCGAAGCTTGGCCCGCAGTTCGGGCGGCACCATCTCCAGAATATCGAGCGTAGGTGGCCCGGAGGCGACCCGCAAATACCGGCCTATCGGCCCTATCGAGTAAATACATTGGCGCTGGCTGTTGATCAGCAGGCTGGCGGGGGCGAAGTTGTCTATCACCAGATCGCGGCACAGATCGGCGAACGTAGCTTGCCGCGACAGCTGCTGCCTGCTCTCCTGGATGCTCAACCTGGGAATGCTCTCGACAAAGCTCAGTGGGAAACCGGGTTCGCCAACCCGGACTTGTGCAACATGTTGGTAAATTCGCTCTGCCTTATGCAGGACTTCAAACTTGTCACCTGCACTGCCGGGCGTTTCGGCCAGGCCGAGCAACAAAATCCCTTTCTCACGTAGCCCAAAATGGAACAGCGAAACGACCTTCGCTTGAGCTTCGGGCTTCAGGTAGATCAGAAGGTTGCGACAGGATATCAGGTCCATCCGTGAGAAGGGCGGATCACGTATTACGTCGTGAACCGTGAAGACCAGTGATCCGCGCAGGCCAGGCATTACTCGATAGCTATCATCTTCTTGCACGAAATAGCGTGCGAGCCGATCAGGGGGGATCTCCTCCTTTATGGAGAGCGGGTATGCGCCTTCTCTCGCGGTCGCGATGGCTTGCGGATCAATGTCCGAGGCGAAGACCTGAAGTTTGATATCGCGCCGGGAGGCCATGATCGCATCGCGGCAGATCATGGCCAGCGAATAGGCTTCCTCGCCCGTACTGCATCCGACCACCCAGACTCGCAGTGCCTGGTCCGTTGCGTGGTCACGGATCAGATCGGGTAAAACCTCCCGCTCGAGACGCTCGAAAACCGAAGGATCGCGAAAGAAACTGGTAACGTTGATCAACAAGTCATCGGCCAGCAGATTGCATTCTGCGTCATTGCCGGCCAATTCTTCACGGTACTTCTCAAACGCATTTGTTGGCAGGCCACACAGGCCTATTCGGCGCTGTATGCGCCTTTCAAGCGTTCCGCGCTTATAGGCGCTGAAATCCTGACCAGTCTTTTCCTGCAGCAGGGCAATGATCGCCTGAATTTCGGCCAGATTATCCTTCTGAACAACATCAGTTGAAGTTGGCGTGGTTGTGCCGATCTGCCTGGCAATACTCGCAAGCTCTGAAGGTATCCGGGCCAGAGGGGCAACCGCGTCAACAAGGTCAGTCAGGATCGCGCTGCGCGGCATCCCGTCATATTCAGCCTCTTCAGGTTCCTGTACAACGATGTGGCCGCCGCTCTTTTTCAACTCTGCAAGGGCGCCGCTGCCGTCCGAACCGGTGCCGGAAAGAATGACGCAAACAGTTCGTGAACCGCACTCGTCCGACAGGGAACGGATGAGGAAATCGATCGGCAAACGTGCGTGATTGCCGTTGTGCGGCAGCGAGAGATGGAGCACGCCGAAACGAATTCCGAGATAACGGCCCGGAGGGCATAGGTAGACCTCGCCCTGCTCGATCGGCATGCCTTCTTCTGCTTGCCTGATCCGCATCCGCGTATGCGTGCCAAGCAGTTCGGCCATCTGGCTTTCGTGGTTGGGGTCGAGATGCTGAACCAGAATGAAGGCCATGCCGGGATCATCTGGAATGGCATCGAAAAGTTTTGCTGCCGCATCAAGCCCGCCTGCGGAGGCCCCGATTGCGACTATGGGAAACTTCGGCGCAGACGCACCCTTTGTGCCTGCCAGCTGGCTCGTTCCCAAATCGGATCGTTTTGCAGTACGATTGCCTTCCTTATCATTCTTGCGGCCGGGCCGGTCAGGATGGCTATCTGCTTTCATAATTCGCTTATCCTAGCAGGTAATTGCCAATGTTCTACTATGTAAAAGCTCACCGACTGACATGGTTCCAAAGTAAAGTATCACCTTTCGATCTGTCCCCCCCAAAAAAACGTCACAGCGCAAGGGTACTTTCAAAGCAAGCAAGCCGGAGCGGATGAGCAAGCCCTTGAACTCATTTGCCTTCTGTCACTCGTCGCCTTGCAGTAAACGAACCTGTCGGTAACGATGGCCTCACCGTCCTTGTAGACGGTTTGCCACAATAATATTCGCTTGCCAGCAATGCGAACCTTCACTTCGTCCCGCCGTTTGCAGCCGACATTAGGGGCAGTTACGCCAAGTGGTGAGCGGTTAACGTCGGACTGACAGCATCCTGGCAGGGAAACTCGCCTTGCTCGTTCTGTCGCGCACTGAGCAAAGCTTTCAGCAGCCCGCCGCAGCTATTGTCTGTAATCCCGCGGCTTAAGGTCATAGCGCGCCAGTTTGTCGTAGAGTGTTTTGCGCGGGATCTGCAACATTGCCTGGAGAGGCGCGACATTGCCACCGCATCGGCGCAGCGCATCGTCAAGCAGCGAGCGCTCGAAATCGGCCACAATCTGCTGCAATGGGCGTGGGCCCGAGAGCGGGAGAGGCCGCGGTTCGAGCGAAGACAGGCCAAGCACGAAGGCCCGCGCATAACCACTCAACTCGCGCAGGTTTCCGGGCCAGTCGTGCGTCTGGATGTGGCGCCATTCTTCTTCGCTGATCCCGCCCGCTTCATTCTCGAGTTCGCGCTCATGCACACGGACGAAATGGCGGAATAACTCGGCAATGTCCGAACGTCGTTCCGCGAGCGTTGGCAGGGTAATGCGCACCGCTGCAAGGCGCTGTTCAAGCTGGAGGAGTTGCGGCGGTGACAGATCCTGGGCATCCGGATTTCTCGCGAGCAGAATCCGGACGTCGAGCTTGCGGGCCCGATCAGCCCCGATGGGGATCACCGAACGTCTGTCGATCATCGCCAAAAGCCGGGAATGGGTCTGGTCCGAAACGAAGCGCAGCTCATCGAGAAACAGGGTCCCGCCGTTTGCCCGTTCCAAGAGACCGGTCCGTGAAAGACCTGCCGATGGCTCACGTCCGAACAGCAGAAGGTCGGCATCCTCATGTGCGAGTATGCCCGCGTCGATCGTGACGAATGGCCTGCCCCTGCGCGGGCTTGAATCGTGGATCAAGCGCGCGGTGAAACTCTTGCCAGTGCCAGCTGCCCCTTCAATGAGGACATCGATTTCGGATCGAGCCACCGCTTCGATCACGGATCTCAGCTTTTGCGCTGCCTCGGACGAGCCAAGAACCGAGGCATCGGATCGTTCGCCGAGTTCGCTGCGCAAGCGTCGGTTCTCAAGCACCAGGGCCCTTTTTTCGGCAGCGGACCTGACTGAACGAACAAGTTCGACCGAGGAATAGGGCTTGGTCAGGAAGTCAGAGGCTCCGTCCTTCATCGCCTCGACCGCCATTTCCACATCGCCATGCGCAGTCGTGAGAATAACGGGCAATTCTGGGTCCACCTCGCGCAGGCGCGAGAAGAATTCGAGACCGTCCATCCTGGGCATGCGTATATCACTCACTACAACCCCGGGAAATTCGTTCGTGAGGGACTTCAGCGCAGTTTCGGCATCGCTGTAGGCCCGCACTTGTACTCCCTCCAGGCTCAGCGCCTGCACCGTTGCTTCGAGCAGTGATTGGTCATCCTCGACAAGCACGACATCGAGATGGGGCAACTCGGTCATGCCCGTGGAATCACCATGGTGAAGCGTGCGCCGGCCTTGCTGCTCTCGGCCCTGAGGTCACCGCCAAGGCTGCGCATGATGTCTTGCGAGATGACGAGCCCCAGGCCGAGGCCTTCTTCCTTCGTCGTCGCAAAAGGCTGGAACAGGTTTGCCCGCACCTCGTCACTTATGCCGTGCCCCTCATCTGTGACTGCAAGAAGGCAGTAATCCCCCTCAGACGCCAGTTCGATCGCGATCCTGCTGCCGGCTGGGGAGGCATCCAGCGCGTTCTGAAGTAGGTTTACCAATACTTGCTCCAACCGGACATGCTCTGCTTGAACCAGGGTTTGCGCCATCTGGGGATCCGGCCGTGACACCGTCGCACCATGGCGTTCGATCCTGTCGCGCAACAGCAGAAGCGCCCCGTCGATCACCTGTGCGAGTGGCATCTCCCGCGGCTCTCGCGCCCCGCGTCGGCTAAAACGCAGCAACTCTTCGGTGATCTGCCCGATTCTGGCCGTCAGCCCCACGATCTTCACGAAATTATCGGCGGCGGCGGTGTTTTGGCCCTTTTCAAGCAGACGCGCCCCATTCTCGGCAAAGACCCGCATCGCGGCAACCGGTTGCCTGATCTCATGCCCAATTCCGGCTGTAACCTGGCCCAGCGTGGCCAGGCGGTTGGCTTGCAAAAGCTGATCGCGCAGTGTTGCGGTTCGTTCAGCCAAAAGCGATTCCGCCTGCGCTTCGCGGCGGCCATGCCACCACAACAGCAAACCCAGGGCTCCAGCCGCCAATATCAATCCCAGCAGGACCAGCAAGCGTCCGTTGGCAATCGCAGCGGCAAGGCTGGGCGCCGGATCGACCATCAGGTGCAACTCCCACCCTTCCGGCGAGATCGGCTGGCTCATCTCGATCAGGGAAGTCGGCGAGCGTCCACGCCGTCTCGCCGCAGGCAGCATTGGTTCGAGCGATGATTTGCCGAAGCGCAATTCATCCTGCGCCGGATCACGGACCCCCATGGCTGCCGGACGCGTAGTGCGAAAGCGCCATTCCGGGTTGCTGGTGATCAATACAACCCCATCGGCGTCGGTAACGAATACACCCTCTTCCACTCCACGCCAGCTTTGCTCGGTCACATCGAATTCAACCTTCACCGCGACCACTCCAAGCGTCGACGCTCCCGACTGAACACGCTGCGCGATGTAGAGACCGGGACGGCGGCTTACTGTGCCCAAGGCAAATTCACTCGCGGAACCATGCGCGATCGCTTCGGAAAAATAATTCCGGAATCCATAGTTCGAACCGACGAAACTTGATGGCAGGCTCCAGTTGCTTGCTGCCAGCGTGAGTCCTTTCGTGTCCATAAGATAGATCGCAGATGCACCGGTCTGGTCGGCAAGATCGGAAAGTCGGCGATTTAGGACGGCCCGCTGGCGCCTGTCGCCAGCGAGCAGCGCTCGCACCTCGGGGTCGACCGCGAGGACGCGAGGCACCAGGCTGAACTTTTCCAATTTGCTATCCAGGCCCGCCGCAAGGATCGCCAAATTTCTTTCCGCAGCCGATTTGGTTTCGGCCAGCGCCGAGGTGCGCATCGTTTGGTCGACGGCCAACATGGCAAGCAGGGCTATGAGGATCATCGCCACACCGGCAATGCCCCGCAAATACCAGCTACCGAATCTCTGGCCCAAAACCGCCTCCTTGCCTCAAGCGCTTGTGCGAAATATCGCACCGAAGTCAAAGGTAATGTGCGGAATATCGCACAAAATAACTCGGACCACGTTTCAATACATTGATTTTGAATATGAAAATATATCCGGCGCCCGGACTTGTCGTATTCGCAAACCTGACTAGCCTTTCCCTGGGCAGAGCCAAACTTGGCCTGTGGAGGGGAACGTTTGATGGGGTTGCAGGATAGCATCGCGCAAAAGCCGGATCGGCCCGCGCCGAGAAAACCGATCTACCGGCAACTCTATTTTCAAGTGCTCTCGGCAATCTTGCTGGGCGCAATCGTCGGTCATGTGTTTCCCGAATTCGGCGCTGCCCTGAAACCGCTTGGCGATGGCTTCATCAAGCTGGTCAAGATGATCATCGCACCGGTGATATTCCTGACCGTCGCTACCGGGATCGCCGGGATGCGCGACATAAACTCGGTCGGGAGTGTTGCCGGAAAGGCCTTCGTCTACTTCCTGTTCTTCTCGACCCTGGCGCTTTTCATCGGACTGGCAGTGGCCAATATCGTACGCCCCGGGGAGGGGCTCGGAATCGATCCGGCATCGCTCGATGCGGGCGCTGTCACCAGTTACACCCAATCTGCCGAAGAGCAGAGCATCACCGGATTCCTGCTCAATATCATACCTGAGACCCTGTTCAGTGCCATGACGGAAGGAAAAATCCTCCAGGTGCTGCTGGTCGCAATCCTGGCGGGCGTGGCCATTGCAATGACACGCCCGCACAGTGATCTCGTGCTCGATGTCCTCGGGTCGCTCAGCGAGATCATCTTCAAGCTTGTACATATGTTGATGAAACTCGCGCCAATCGGCGCTTTTGGCGCCATCGCATTCACGATCGGTGAATTCGGCATCGGGTCACTCGCCAATCTCGCCACGCTGATCGCCGCATTCTATCTTACCTCTTTGCTGTTCGTGCTCGTGGTGCTTGGATTGGTCGGCTACTTCGCTGGTTTCTCGATCTTCTCGCTCATCCGGTACTTGCGCGAGGAGCTGCTGCTGGTGCTTGGCACCTCGTCCTCCGAAGCGGCACTGCCGAGCCTGATGGAAAAAATGGAGATCGCCGGCTGCCGCAAGACCGTGGTGGGGCTGGTTGTCCCGACCGGATATTCCTTCAACCTCGATGGAACCAATATCTACATGACACTTGCTGCACTGTTCATTGCACAGGCAGTGGGCGTGGATTTGAGCTGGAGCGAGCAACTGGCTCTCGTGTTCGTGGCAATGATCAGTTCGAAGGGGGCCGCTGGCGTGACTGGCGCCGGCTTCGTCATCCTCGCCGCCACTCTGTCCGTGGTTCCCTCGGTTCCGGTCGCCGGAATGGCACTGATACTCGGGATCGATCGCTTCATGAGCGAGTGCCGCGCACTCACCAATTTCATCGGGAATGCCGTGGCTACTATCGTGGTTGCCCGATGGGAGGGAGCGCTCGACCGGACGCGGCTCGCCGCCGCAATGGCCGGAAACCCGCTGCCGCTGCCTGAGGAAGATATCGAACGCCACGAGCGAACCGGCCCGCATAGCGAGGCGCTCGCCGCCAAAGTGGCAGTACAAGACGCGTGATTTCGCGCCGTGCCTTGATCTCGACCGCTGCGGTCATTGGGTCATACGCCGGTCTTGCTGGATGGGCACCTTTGCGTGCCATGGAGCAGGAGGAAATCCCGCTTTGGCCGGGACGCCCCCCGGGCAGGGGTGGCCCCACCGGGCCAGAAAAGGTCGGGGGCCCTGGATCGGGCTATGGCGCGGTTTCCAACATCTCGGTGCCGCGGATGCGCGTTTACCGGCCTTTGCGGCCCAATGGCAGTGCTGTACTGGTGTGCGGCGGCGGCGGCTATTTCCGCATCCAGTTGTGGAAGGAAAGTACGCCGGCGGCACAGTGGCTGCAGGAACGCGGCTTTACAGTGTTCGAACTGATCTACCGCCTACCTAATGACGGGTGGGATGCGGGGGCTCCATTCGCCGATGCCCAGCGGGCCATGAAGATCATCCGCTCGCGGGCGAAGGAATTCGGCCTGCGCACCGACCGGATCGGGGTCATGGGATTTTCCGCGGGCGGGCATCTTGCAGGCTTCACTGCCTTGCAGCCTGAAAGGACCTTCTACCAAGGGGCAGACCAATACGAAAAGGTCAGCTCGCGCCCCGATTTCAGTGTGCTGCTGTTCCCTGTGGTGTCGCTGCGCGAGCCGTTCGACAACACCCGTACCCGGCGCGAAATCATTGGCCGCGAGCCATCCATGGATGCGCAGAGGGAATGGTCGCTCGACACCCATGCGAGCGCCGAAGCGCCGCCGACGATCATCTTTTCCGCTGCTGACGACCCGATCACTCCGCCCGCGCACGGGATCACATTGTTCGAGGCGTTGCGTGCCAAAGGTGCTCCAGCTGAGCTGCACATTTTCAGCGAGGGCGGTCATGGCTGGGGCCTGGGCGAGCCGGACCAGGTCATCAGCCAGTGGCCAATGCTCTTCGCCAAATGGTTTGATTCAACTTTGGGACAGTGAATTCGGGAGGAATAACAATGAACATAGGAAAAATCAGCAAGCTCATACTGCTGTCGGGCACGAGCCTGGCAGCCACCGCCACTGCAGCCGCCGCGCAGCAGGCTGCGCCTCCACCGCCTGACGAACCGGTGATTATCGTCACCGGCTCCCAGATTCAGGGCGCCAAGATCAATGACGTTCTGCCGGTGACTGTGCTTGACGAAGAGGCAATCGAAAACACCGGTGCTTCATCGGGCGATGAACTGTTCCGCGCAATCCCGCAGGCGGGCACGGTTGCCTTCAACGAGCAGAACGCGACAACCCAGAACAGCGCGCGCGGCGATGTCGGATCGATCAACCTGCGGGATCTTGGTACTGGCAATACCCTGTTGCTGATCAATGGCCGCCGCATGACCTTGCACCCCGGCTTCCAGACTGAATTGCTGGTGCCCGTGGTCAGCTCCGACACCAATGAAATCGCACCGGGCAGTATTCGCCGGATCGAAATCCTGCGCGATGGCGCTTCGGCCATTTACGGCGCGGACGCGGTCGCGGGGGTCATCAACACCGTGCTCAAGGGCAATATGAGGGGAGGATTCCTCGAGGGCGACTGGCGCGCTTCCGATGGTACGAGCCTCTACAGCTATCGCCTTAGCGGGGGGTTGGGATTCGATTTCGGGGGCGGTCGCGGCAATCTCACGGTCTATGGCGGCTATTTCCATGAAAACGGCCTGCCGACATCGGCGCGGCGATATGCTGCTGATGAAAATCGCCTGCCGCTGGTTGAAGGTACGGATTTCGAGGGCGATGCCTCGTTCAACAACCGCAACACATTCGGCCCGTTCGGCCAGTTCGATATCCAGGCATCTCGATCCAGCACGCCGATCGGTGACGACGATTTCTGGCTCCAGCCAAGCACATTCCCGGATTGCCGCCTGGATTTCGGTAACGGTATTTGCGCCTCAGCCCCGTCGAGGCCGACCGGTGCCCCCACGCCGCCCGCCGCGGTACGCTACAACCAGAATTTCGATGGCACTCTCATCAGCGAGAAGAGCCGCTACAACGCGATGGCGCTGCTCAATTATGAGCTGACCGACAATCTCGAAGCCTATTTCGAAGGCAGCTTTTACCGTTCCGAAAGCCGCCGTAACAACGAGGCTTCTGCCATTCTGGGCGCAACGCCAATAGGCATTTCGCGCGATGCCTATTGGAATCCCTTCGGTCCGGTCGGCAGCCCTAACCGGCTGCCTGGAACCACCATTGCGGCCGGCGGCGCAGACGTGATCATGGAACGCTATCGCTTCGTGGATGTCGGCAGCCGCGACGTATCGGTCGACAAGAATACCTACCGCCTCCTCGGGGGGCTGCGCGGTAGCCTTGGCGCTTGGGAATTCGATACCGGCTTCCTCTATTCGCAAGCGAGATTGACCGACCTTGCGCGCAACCGCGTCTCGATGACGCTGGCACAGCAAGCCATCAACCGGACCACGCCGGATGCCTACAACCCCTTCAATGGCGGCTGTCTTGGCGATCCGGGCGAGGGCGACTGCACCCCCAATCCGGAGGAAGTGCTCGATTCCATTCGAATCGATGTTTTCCGCAAGGGTGGCACCACCCTGGCGCTGGCAGATTTCAAGGTCAGCCGGGACGATCTGATATCGCTGCCCGGCGGCAACCTTGGCGTTGCAGCGGGTATCGAATGGCGGCGCGAGAGCTTTTTCGACGATCGCGATCCCCGGCTCGATGGAACGATCACCTTCACCGACAGCATTACTGGCGAATTTGTCGGCAGCGATGTTGTCGGAACCAGCCCAACGCCCGACACAAGCGGCCACCGCAACGTTTACTCGGCCCATGCGGAAGTGTTTGTGCCGGTCGTGAGTTCGGACATGGACATCCCGCTGGTCGAGGAATTCAATGTCCAGTTGGCGGGCCGCTATGAATATTTCGATGACATCAAGGAGAGTGCCTTGGTGCCGCGTGTCGCTGCATCATGGACCACGATTCCCGGCGTGACCTTCCGCGGCGCCTGGTCCGAAGGTTTCCGCGCGCCGAACCTCGTACAGGTAAATGACGCGGGCACGACACGCGTAAACACCCGGGATGATCTTGTCATCTGCCAGGCAAGGGTGGAAAAGGGCACGCTGGCGAACCTGGGAGCCTGTCCTGGTGAGAGCACGGTCAGTTTCCGTTCCGGCAGCGAAAATCTCACGCCCGAGGATAGTGAGAGCATCAATCTGGGTGTCGTGCTGGAGCCGACCTTCATCCCCGGGCTGACGCTGACGGCTGACTATTGGCGCGTCAAGCAGACCGGTCTAGTTGGCACTTTTGGCGATGACAACGCCATCGCGCTTGACCTGCTGCGTCGCCTCAATGGCAGCACCAATCCCAACGTGATCAGGGCCGCGCCGGATGCTGATGCCATCGCGTTGTTTACCGGCACCAGCCTTTCACCTGCGGGCGAGATTATTCGGGTATTTGACCCCTACCTCAACCTCGATAGCCGCGTGTCGAAGGGGTGGGATTTCGGCATGTTCTATCGGGTGCCCGATTTCGGGCTCGGCAAATTCCGGCTTCGCTTCAATGCGGCTCGCCTGAATAGCTTCATCCAGTCGGCCGGACCGGAGAGCCAGGAACTGCTCGAAGGAATTGCCGCAGGCGCCTTGCCACCTGACGTGACGGTCGGTGGCCTTGGCCAGCTGCTGGAAATCGAAGGGCGCCCCAAATGGCGCTTCAGTGGCTCGATCAACTGGGAGAGCGGGCCAGTCGATGTCAGCCTGTTCGGCAATTATGTCGGCAAGGTCTGGGATACCAGTGTAACGCGAGACGACCTGATCGAAACCGACGATCCGAACGGCAATTTCTGGCGTGTGGATGATCAGTTCGTGGTAAACTTCTCGATCGCCTACAAGATCGAAAACGATACCCCACTCGACGGAACCAGGTTGCGCTTTGCGATCAACAATCTGTTCGATAAGGACCCGCCTCTGGCAGACGAGCAGTTTGGCTTCTTCAGCGAGCTGCACAGTGCGCGCGGGCGCGTGTTCCATATCGAACTTCGCAAGGAGTTCTGACGGACGAGGTGATAGCCTATGGAATTCCGGCATCTGCTGTTCGGAATCGCGTTGGCAACGGGGGCATGCACAGCAGGTGCACCCCCGTTGGACAGTTCCGTTCAGGGGCCGGTTGGCAGTGCCTGCACCACAAGTTCAGCGAAGTTGTCCTTCGATTTCGAGGCCGCATCATTTGCGCGCTGCGTGATCGAGGGGGAGCGAGAATTCAGCGTGCTGGTAGCGCCCGAGCACCTGCCGCCGATCAATCCCAGCCCCTGGTATGCCTTTCGCTACGAGGCGCGCGCCGGCGGTGAGCTGACCGTTCACTTGCGCTATCTCGCTAGCCAGCACCGGTACGTGCCGAAATGGACCGACGGAACCGAGAGGCGCCAACTGACTGTCAAGACAAGTGAGGATGGCACCACCGCCACCATGCGACTGCCCCCCGGCCGGGCGACGGTTAGCGCGCAGGAAATCTTCGACAGCGGGGATTACGAGGAGGCACTGGAGCGATGGGCGCAGGGCCCGCTCGCTCGGCGCTTCGTGCTGGGAAGGTCGCACGATCGCAGGCCGATCTGGGCCGTTCGTCTCGGCCTCGCGGATGCCCCCCGGCTAGTGGTGCTGCTTGGTCGCCAGCACCCGCCCGAGGTTACCGGCGCAATAGCGATGGAAAGTTTTGTCGACCGGATAGCCGCGCTGCTCGCAGCCGATCCGCAAATGGGCAAGCGTTACCAGTTTCTCGTAATTCCGTTGCTCAATCCCGACGGGGTGGCCCGCGGCAACTGGCGTGCAAACCTTGGCGGAAAGGATATCAACCGCGACTGGGGAGAATTCAGCCAGCCAGAGACGCAGGCCATCAAAGGCTGGCTTGACGCACTGCCGGCAGGGGTCCGGCCAGTCCTCATGCTCGACTTCCATTCAACCCATCGCAATCTCTTCTATGTCCAGGGCGATGAAGCAAGCGAGCGGAAGGAACAGTTCCTTGGCGCGTGGCTTCAGGGGAAGGAGAACTCGCTCCCGGGCTATATTTTTTCGATCGAGCGGCGCAATGCGAACCCTGGCAGCGGGACAGCCAAGAACTGGTTTCACCAGGCCTACGGCATTCCCGCATACACCTATGAAGTGGCTGACGATGCCGATCGTATGGCGATCCGTCAGGCCGCAGCGGTATTTGCGAGGGGACTTCCAGGATCCCTTGAAGTTCTTGAAAGGTAGTGTTCGAGAACATCGGCGAGGACGCGTCCGATGTAACGGACTGCGTAATCGATCCGCAATAAGTCGACAGAAATCAGATACGACAATCCCGGAACCGGACGGACTGCTGACGGCCCAGATTCATTCAATGGATGGCGACTGGAGTTTGGATGGAACGGGACTATCGTTGTGGGCTGACTCTAAACCTGTGGCAGCCGCTCCTAAGCGGCCGCAGAGCGGTCGGGAGAACTCTGAATGCCTGCATTCTCGGAGTATCTCTCAATCGCTCTGAATGCAGCCGCTTGCCGTCTGACAGATTCGACCTCAGGCGCAATGGGCATAAGCTGCTGCATCTCCCCATCGATTGAGGTTGCCATCATAACTCCGATCCGTTCTCTCTTCGCAAAATACATCAGCCTATCGGCCTGTTGGAGCTCAGCGTCGATGTTCTTTGAACCTGCCAGTAAGATCAAGACGCCCAAGCTGCATGTCAGATGAGTCCCGTCTCGCTTTACGCCACGATTAAGTTCGGTATCCAGTCGGCTAGCCACAACATGTGCCGCCGATCGATCTTGAACTTTGAAGAAGATCACAAATTCGTCACCGCCTATTCGGGCGAAGAGATCTTCCTTGCGGATTACCTTCTTGACGCGAGCTGCAAAGTCCTGGAGCGCCTCATCACCTGCTTCGTGCCCCAGTCGATCGTTGACACGTTTCAGCCCATTGACATCTGCAAACATCAAAACCGCTATACCGTTTGTATCGGCATCAGATGCCACGGCCTCAAAGAACGCCTTCCTGTTTTGCGCTCCAGTCAAGGGGTCAACCCGCGCAAAGCGCCACTCAATTTCAAGAGCTTCCCTGGCGACACCGAGCATGAGAACCACAGCTAATGCGCAGCTTGCCCGTATGGCCAGGTCCATACCTGTGACAATTGGTCTATCATGAAGGAAAACAGCATGGCCGTTCAGGAGCTCGATAGCCGCGATGAACATTAGTAGCACGACAGCATAGCGACTGCCCACGAACCACGCTCCGAAAGCGCAAATCAACAGGAACACCGGGCCAAATGCAATCGCTGGAAAAGTCAGATTGCTGGCGGCCAAGGCCAGTAGCGTGCAACCAGCCAGTACCGACGCCGCGATTGTTCTGGGAACCTGAATGAACAGCGGCTGCCCAAGCCTGAAGGCCTGGGTTTTTGCTTTTCGCCGTTCGGTTATTCCTTCGGGTCGCATAAACGGTCGATAGCTCAAGTATCGCTAACATTCTGCTAACAAGAACCCAGGCTATGCCCTTAAGTCCATTGCTCGCCGCCTGGACTTTGGCCAAAAGGGGCCCAGCAAATACCTATCACCAGATAGCGGGTGCAAAGCGGCTTTAAGAAAAGCGGCTTTAAGAGGAGATCTGCTTTCTTAATACGGTGAAAACTCTAGTCAGCGCCCCTGATTCTGTTTCATTTTATGGTAAAGGTTCCCCGCTAGGAGATTGTTCTCAAAGGAAAGGAATAAGTGGCGCATCGAAGAAACCATGTCGCTTTAGCAGAGTTGCTGCGCATCAAGGAGGCGGATAGCAACGAGTCCACTAGCAGCATCATACAAGGGGTGCTTGACGGGCTGCGCGAGCATCTCTCCATGGACGTGGCGTTCATTTCCGAGTTCCTCGACGGGAAAAGGGTCTTTCGTTACGTAAGCTGCGCTACCAAACAAGCTCCGATCGAAGTTGGTGGTTCTGATCCGCTAGTCGATAGCTATTGCCACCATATTGTGGAGGGGCGCCTTCCTGAACTTATCCAGAATGCGGCAGCCATTCCCTTCGCGGCCGCCATGCCAGTTACGAAGGAACTCCCAGTTGGAGCACATCTGAGCGTTCCGCTCAAGCTTCGTGACGGTACGACCTACGGCACCATGTGCTGCTTTGCCTTTGAGGCAGACTTCAATTTGAATCGGCGCAATCTCGATGTTTTAAAGATGGCGGCGAAGCTGACTGGGGACTTGATTGATCGACGGGCGATGCAAGAATCGCGTCAGAAAGAACTGTCTGCAAAGATCACGAAGGCTATTGAAGTGGGTCACTATACGACCGTTTATCAACCGATTTACAGTATCGCAGATCTCAAACCAGTTGGTGTCGAAGCCCTTGTCCGATTTCCTGATGCGGAAGAGCGCTCACCGAGCGATTGGTTCGATGAGGCCGACGAGGTTGGGCTTACCGTCGAACTTGAAATTGCGACCATTCAGCGGGCGCTGAAGGGGCTGACTCATCTGCCCCAGAATGTTTATCTGTCGGTCAACGTCTCGCTTGAAACGCTCTTGTCCGGCGAACTTAAATCGGTATTCGAAGGCCTGTCCTCCAATCGTGTTGTCATCGAGCTAACCGAGCACGAAGCAGTCGAGGACTACAAAGAATTAAACCAGCGCATTGAAGAGCTTCATGGTTGCGCGCAACTCGCAATAGACGATGTGGGTGCAGGCTATTCCAGCATGCGGCACATCCTTGACCTTGGCCCCGATATTATCAAGCTTGACGTCTCAATGGTGCGGGACATTCATAACCGGCCTGCGAGATCCGCTTTTGTCAAGGCCATGGTCCAATTCGCCAGGACTTTGGGCTCGTCGATTGTGGCAGAGGGCGTAGAGCTCAAAGAGGAATTGGACGAACTGGCCAGGCTTGGTGTCGCCAAGGCCCAAGGCTACCTCCTTTGCCGCCCCATGCCGCTACTGAACGTTGTTGAGCATTTGTCTTGCGATGTGGCCAGTTCCCGTGAGGAATTGTCGCACTCGAACCAGAATAATGCTGCCGGCCTTGCAACTGGTGAAAGAGGCTGGCCCAGAAGCAAGGCACGACGAAATTTCTGACCGGGGCATTGGCCAGAAATTACAGTGCCCACAATTGGATCGCTGCCAGCGATTGCTTCCAATCGCGATAATAGTCCGCTTTCCTTGGAGCGATCGCCAGGATCGGACATACTGCAACCGGCCCAATTGCGGGCGTCCTCAAGGGGGTGATTGGTTGCCGCCAAAGCAAGTGGGACGATATGGCGTCCATGGGCAACAAACAGCCTCGCCTTACTTGCTCTCGGCATCTCCCAGCCGGACCATCAGATGGGCAAATGGCGTGTCTTTCCACATCACGTAGACCGGATCGTCCACATTGTTGGACATATCAGAATAAAGCGCGGGGTCTGGCAGGATGATCATCATATGCGGCCCATCCTTGATCCACATGTTGTCGGCTGTGGGCTTGGTAGCAGCCGGGTCCAGATTGCTTACACCGGGCGCATTTCCCTCGCCTGCAAGCATATAGGACACACCGAACTTACCGGTTGGAAACGCCTCGCCTGCTTGCATCGCGGCGAGAGCTGCCATCCAGGTCTGATCATTGCACATTGGCCCCATGCCCGGGGTCTCGGGGATGCAGGTCCAACCATTGCTCCCCTCGCGCAGGACATTCCCCTCACCATCGATGACTGCCGCTTCCTTTGTTACGTCATTCGGGCCGGCAGAAAGTGCGTTTGCGATGAGTGCTGCATGTCCATCAAGTGCATCGTCTTCGGTTTGAGTGGCACTCTCGCCGCCGACATTGTCGCCAGTATTGTTGCAGGCAGCTGCAGCGCTCAGGATTGAAATGGCCATGCAGGCCGGTAACATCTTCATGTTCTGTCCTCCTCCTTGCCGACCCTCAATGGAGCAAGGTTAGGACGATTGCCGGAGCTTGACAAATTTGATGCGGCGCAGGCAGTCGGCGACGCACTGCGACCATTGGCCCAAAATTCGCTCATCCTTACCTGAAACCACTAACCAGCAAGCGGTCCAGAAGCTGAAGCTGGGCTGGATGAGTAGCCGCACGGCGGGAATTGTCAGCCCTGCGTCCTGAGCGCGCATAAAGGCACGCAGCTGAAATTCTCCATTTGCAGCGAATACACATTGCCACTCGGCGAATGCGCGATCTCTGCATGCGCGGAAGCGAGTTGGCGCTTGCCTGACGGCATCGCCGCCAAAAACGCGATCATTGCAGCGAGGAGAAACACCCTCCGGGCGAACCCTGGCGACCACCTTCGCACTCGAAAATCTGATCGGTGGTCGGATCTCTTTCAAAATTGCGGTCAGGCCCCGGAATGGGTCTTGGTGCGAGTAGATCGCGCAATGACGCGGTGCCCCGCTGCGAAAGCATGAAAGGCCCGATGGGCTCCTGGCCCGGCGCCGGAATAAACAGTGCCAATCCCGCATCCTCCATCGGGATCACGATTTCGCCCACGCTCACATCTATCGCACCCGGCTGCACGCCCTGCGCGTTTCGGCCGGGTCCGCGAAGCACGATCAGGGTGGCCGTTTCCGGATCGGCTACGAAATCCCGGTCAATTCCCGGTTCACGCCTGGCTATATCAATCGCCTCTTCACCAACCACCCCTTCGATGATCGTGCCTCGAATGCCAATCGAGGCAACCGGAGTCTCGATCGAAGAGCGGGTGCTGCCATTGCGCAGCGAGCGACCGGACATGAAGCGAAAGGCACCCTTTGCCACCGAGGCCCCGACCGAGCTGGCATTTGTATTTGGGTTATAGACGAAGCGGTCGATCTTCACCCTTGCATTGGCGCCGACGGTGAAACTTGTCTGGTCCAGCAGCAGCAATTGAGTCATGCTGTTCTTGCCGGTGACGATGTCATTCCCAAGCGCGATGCGTTCACGAACCTTCGCCGGATGAAGCACCGGATTGACGGGCGTCGTTACCCGGACATCGTTTCGCACGGCTGCGGTAATCCCCACATCCTGGCCAAACGAAACACCCGGCAAAGCTAACGCCGAAAGCGCGCTCAACACTATGATTTTCTGGGTCAAGGTCTTCATCGCGGGCATCCCTCTCAAAACCTCCATACCAGCATCAGGTCTGCGCCCAGGCTGCTGTAATCATCAACGAACTGCTGGCTGTTTTCGCGAGACCGGTATCTTGCGGCTCCTTCCAGATAGAGACTCCTGCCCACCAAAGGCACGCCAACCGCGCCGCGCAGGTAGAGCCGCCATTCACGCCGATCCTCGAAGAATTCCTCATTTTGAAAATTCACCCGCCGGAGGGTGGAGGAAAGCTTGGCGTAGGTGCCCCCCTCGCTCAATGGAAATTCGACCGCACCGGCAATGCCGAAGGCATCGTAACCCAGGAACTTGAACTCCGCACTCTTGGTTTCCGCAGTGGCTGCGACGAATATCGAGCTGCGAAGGGTGGGGTGCACTTCGTAGGCGATCTGCCCGGTATAGTGCCAGCCATCCAGCAAGCCGGTCACGAAATCCTCATCCACGGCTTCGGCGCGCAATGTAAGGCGGCTTTTTGTCCCGACCCGGAAGCTGGCCCGTGCCTCGCCGCCCACTGCGGTCAGATATTTGTCGCCCGAGATTCGGCCATGCCGGACCAGGCCGCCAACACTAAACTCGCTCGCACCATTCTCGATACCAAATCCGATCGCTGCATCGCCGAACTGGTAATCGGAGTCCGGACCGGAGATATCGTTGTGAGTTTGGGCAAAGAGATCGCCATAAAAGAACGCGTCGCCCGCCGGAATGCGAGCGTTGATCTGGCTGGTTGTGACGATGGCAAGGCCATCGGTCGATTCCGGCGGCAGGAATGTGAATGTGCTCAGTTCGCCGAATGCATCTTCATCATAAGCGATGCCAACCCTGATCTGGCCATTGATGCGACCGGTACGGGGGGTGAACTGCCCGAAATCTTCACCGCATGTTTCCAACATCCGGTTCCATCCAGCACTGGAGGTCGGGCGTGACCGCAGCATACCCAACTCGACTTGCGCCGATTGTCGGTTGTCCAGACGGCAGAGCAGTGTGGCGTAGGCGATCCTGACGTCATCTGCTTCAGGATGCTTGAGCAAGGCCCGCTCCAAAGTGGCTGCGGCTCCCAGCAGGTTTCCCGCGTTTTCCTGCGCTGTCGCGGTTTCCAGCGCCATGTCGGCCTTCTCCGCCGCTTCGCTCAATTCGTCGAGCAAGTTCGCCTGAGCGCCGCTTTGCGCAAGCGCAGCCGGCGCATGCGCGGTTAGTGCAAGTACGGAAACTCCCAAGGCTAAGCGCCTGCTTGGCAACTGCATCACCATCCCCCAAAAATCCCGCCCCGTATCTAGCACAGATGGATTCCATCAGCTAGCCTTCAGCAGTTGGGCCGGATTTGCAGAGGGCTGCGGCTTTGCGAAGGTGCAGGGAGGCGAAGAGGAGGGGCGCTGTCTCGCGTGGGCAAGCTTAGGGCCTTTATCAAAAGCACCGGCCTTGCCGGACTGCTGACCTTGCTGGTCATATTCCTGCTGCAACTGACCCAGTCACAATCGCTTTCGGTGCTTGGTAATCTGGTTTTCGATTCCTTTGCCCGTGCCCAACCGCGCGAATATGTTTCCACGCCTGTGGTCGTCGTCGACATCGACGAGGAATCGCTGAGGCGCGAAGGTCAATGGCCCTGGCCGCGGCAAAACGTCGCGCGGCTGCTTCAGCGCCTGAACGAAGCGGGGGCCGCCGCAATCGGGCTTGATATTGTCTTTTCCGAGGCCGATCGCACCTCGCCGCGATTGATCGCCTCCACATTGGCCAGCCAGGGGGTTGCCGGATCGACAGTGGATGCACTTCGGGCGCTGCCCGACAATGACGATGAGTTTGCCGCAGCCCTGGTGCAGATGCCCGTCGTCAACGGCTTTTTCCTGACACATGATCCGAAGCGCAGCGAGGCCGTTCCCAAGGCCGGCATCGCGATTTCAGGTTCGGTCCATGTCGAATCGATTCCGGAATATTCGAATGCGATTCTGCCGCTGCCGCAACTTGACGAAGCGGCACTGGGAAGGGGATTCCTGACTCTGACCGGCGATTCCGACGGGATCGTGCGTCGTGCGCCATTGCTGGCGCGGCAGGGGGATCAGATTCTCCCGGCCTTGTCGGTTGAGACCTTGCGAGTGGCCCAGGGGGCGGGCTCCATCCTCGTCAAGATGAGCGATGGCAGCGGCAATATAGCGGCAGGCGCCGAGCCAGGAGTTGTTTCGCTCAAGGTCGGCGATTTCGAGATACCGACGACCCGCGCCGGCGAATTGTGGATGCATTACACCGAGCCCGTCGCCAGCAGAACCGTGCCAGCGTGGCAGGTTCTCGATCCGGCGACTGCAGACCAGGAGCTGGCCGAAAGGTTCGAGGGACGGATTGTGCTGGTAGGGGCCGGTGCGATCGGCCTACGCGATCTCGTTTCGACCCCAATTCGCGAGCGTGAACTTGGCGTGATGGTCCATGCGCAAGCGATCGAGCAGATGATCCTGGGCGATTTCCTCACCCGGCCCGACTGGGCTGTGGGGCTCGAGCGCGCGCTGGTGCTGCTGGCTGGAGCGTTGCTGTTGCTCCTCTTGCCCCGACTTGGCGCGAGCGGGGGGGCGATCCTGGGTTTTGCCATGATCGCAGCAGTATCTGCGGGAAGCTGGTGGGCCTTCAGCGAGCAGCAATTCCTGCTTGATCCGACTTTTCCGATCCTGGCGGTATTGGGCGTTTATGGAACTGTCACGGTGCTTGATTACTACCGCGAGGAGAAGGCCCGCGCCTATATCCACCAGGCCTTCGACCGATATCTGTCACCAGAGTTGGTGAAACGGATCGCTGCGGACCCCCATCAGCTCGACCTCGGCGGGGAGGAGCGCGAAATGACCGTGCTTTTCTGCGATATTCGCAGCTTCTCGCGAATCTCTGAAAAGCTTGAACCCCGATCCCTGATTTCGTTCCTCATCAGCTTCCTGACGCCGATGTGCGACATCCTGCTCGAACGCAAGGCAACCATCGACAAGTTTATCGGTGATGCCATCCTTGCGTTCTGGAACGCTCCGCTCGACGATCCTGACCAGTATGCCAATGCGGCCCGTGCAGCATTGGCAATGCGGGAACGGCTGAAGGCGCTCAATCGGGAGATGCCAAACCAGCCTGGCCAGGTATGGCCCGGCGAAGTCGCTATCGGAATCGGGCTCAATTCCGGGTCATGTTGCGTGGGGAACATGGGCTCTGCGCAGCGGCTATCCTATTCGCTGCTGGGCGATACCGTAAACCTGGCTTCGCGGATCGAGGGGCTAACCAAACTCTACAAGGTCGATATCGCAGTGGGCAGCGCATTGCAGAAGGAGCTTCCCGACTTCGCGACCGTGGAGCTGGATCTCGTCCGTGTGGTCGGGCGTGAAACCCCCGAAGCGATCTTTGCCCTGATCGGTGATGAAGAGCTGGGCTCGTCCGAAGATTTCCGCGCATTCGCCCTTGGGCACTCGGCGATGCTTGCGGCTTATCGTGCAATGGATTGGGATACTGCCCAGCGCCTGCTTGACGAATGGGGCGCGCAAGCTGACAATTTTGGCCTCGATGGCTTGTATGCAATCTATCGTGCGCGCGCATCGCAATTGCGCCGATCACCGCCGCCGGGCGATTGGGATGGGGTATACAACGCCAGCGAGAAGTGACTATCGCGGGAGAGGGAGGCGAGGGACTTGACCAACGTGCCTGCAATCAGGCGAACCAGGCTGGGCCTGCTTCTCGGCATGCTGCTGGTGACCGGCCTGATTCCGTCCTCGCAGGCGAACAGCAATGCCCGCTATGAAGGCGTAGCGACCTGCGCCGGTTCGACCTGCCATGGCCGCGCCGAAGGCAATGGAGCGGTTGTCCGCCAGGATGAGATAGCGACTTGGCAGGAGCCATCTTCTGCTACGGGAGCGCATAGCCGCGCCTATGCCGCGCTTACCGGCGAGCGCGGAAGGCAGATCGCAGCAAGCCTGGGTCTGGGGGCGGCCACTTCCGCGCCAGCCTGCCTTGGATGCCATACGACCTTTGCTCCAGTGGATCAGCGTGGTGATCGTTTCCTGCTGGCTGACGGGGTCGGGTGCGAAAGCTGCCACGGGGCATCGGGCGATTGGCTGCCGCTGCACTATGCGCGCCCTGCAACCCACGCATCTAATGTGGCCGCAGGGCTGGTGCCGCTGGAAGATCCGCAAACGCGCGCCAGGGTTTGTCTTGACTGTCATTTCGGCTCCGCTCGGACTGGCCAGTTCGTGACCCATTCGATGATGGCAGCGGGGCACCCGCGTATCTCGTTCGAGCTCGACCTGTTCAGCGCGCTGCAGCAGCATCACGACGTCGACGCCGACTATATCGACCGCAAGGGCCGGCCCGACAGCGTCAAGCTGTGGGCGATCGGCCAGGCAGAGGCCGTCCGGCGCTCCACCGGGCTGTTCGCCCAGCCCGCATTCGGCATGCGCGGGATGTTCCCGGAATTCTATTTTTACGACTGCCACAGTTGCCATCGCAGCATTGCCGATGGGCCGCGCCGCAAACTCACCTTCGAGAGCAATCCTGGCCGCCCCATCCCTTTCGGAAATCCGCCGTTCAACGATGAAAACATCATCATGCTTTCAGCCGCGGCCCGCGCGCTCGCGCCCGGGCAGGCCGAGGATTTCCTTGCCGCCAGCCGCGCATTCCACCGGGCGATGGGCCAAGATGCGGCCAGCGCCCGTGAAGCTGCGGTTGCGCTTGGCAGGCAGGCGGGCGTGCTGTCAGATGGCCTGGCTGCGCGCGGCGGCGGCGATGCGTTCATGGTGATCGCGACCATTGCCGGGAAAGCAACTTCGGCCCGGTTCACCGATTATGCTGGCTCGGTCCAGGCGGTAATGGCGATCGACACCTTGCTCAATGCGCTGGTTCGCGATGGACGGATAACCGTTGGCGCGGCAGCAGGAATCAGGGCCGATATCGCAGTCGCCTATGCCGCAGTTGACGATCCCAACAGCTACCGGCCTGGCCAGTTCCGCAGCGCGCTGGGTGCGGCAGCCCGGTCGATCGGGATGCTGCAATGATGCGGCTGGGCCGGTGCAAGGCATGGGTTTCGGCCACTGCGCTGGTGCTGGCTTCATGCGGCGGAGGAGGCTCGTCCGGCGGCGGATCGGGCGGTTCGCCAACTCCTACACCCACCCCGCCGCCCGGCGGGGCGCTGTATTCCGTGCCCGCTCAGGAATCGCTCAGCGCAGCAGAAGTCGGCACAGTGGTTGCGCGCGCCGCGGCGCAGGCAAATGCGCAGGGCCATGCCGCGACCATTGCGGTGGTTGACCGGGTTGGCAATGTCCTGGCGGTGTTCGCCATGCCGGGTGCATTGCCGACCGTTGCCATTTCCGCAGCTCCAAACGGCAACAATATCGATGCGCAGGGGCTGGCCGTGCCTGCAGCTGCGGCCGCGATCGCCAAGGCGATCACCGGGGCCTATCTTTCGAGCGGGGGCAATGCCTTTTCCACGCGCACCGCCAGCATGATCGTGCAGCAACATTTCCCTCCTGCGCCAAGCACTGCCGGACTGGAAAGCGGCCCATTGTTCGGCGTGCAATTCAGCCAGCTTCCATGCTCGGACCTTTCCGCCCGCGCCAGCGACGGATTGATCGGGCCCAAACGTTCGCCGCTGGGCCTTGCCGCCGATCCGGGGGGATTCCCGCTCTACAAGAACGGTGTGGTGGTGGGCGGCATCGGCGTGGCGGCCGACGGGGCATACGGCTTTGATCCGAATGTGCTCGATACCGACGCTGATAGCGACGAGTCGATTGCGCTTGCCGGAACGCTGGGCTTCGAGGCGCCCGATAGCGTGCGCGCCAATCGTATCTTCGTTGACGGCACCTCGCTGCGGTATTCGGATGTAAGCTACAATTCGCTGGCCGACGTGATGGGGGCCAGTTTTGCAGGAACTTCCGGCGCGCTTGTTGCGGTCAAGGGCTATTACGATGGTGCCGCATTGCGCAGCGGCACGGCATACGGCAGCGAAGCGTCGGGTATCCGCCCCGCCAGCGCAGCCGAATTCTCCAACCTGGATGCCTTTATCCTGACCAACGGCGCAGGTACCAACCGCTACCCGGTTCGTGCAGGCACCGATGGAGCCGACGTGGCCGGGCCGATCAGCTTGGGCGAGGCGCGCGCCATCCTGGAAGAGGCGTTCGCGATAATGAGCCGGGCCCGTGCGCAGATCCGCCAGCCGCTCGACAGCCGCGCACAAGTGACGATATCGCTGGTTGATACCCGCGGCGAAGTGCTGGGGATCGTCCGGTCGCCCGACGCCCCGATATTCGGGATCGATGTAAGCTTGCAGAAGGCGCGGACCGCGAATTTCATCTCTGGCGCCTTTGCTGCGGGGCAACTCCAGTCGGCCGCTGGCGAAGTGCCGCAATTCGTCGATCGGCTGCGGACCTTCCTGAATGACCCCAACGCCCTGACCGGCCAATTCGCTTTTGCTGACCGGTCAGGCGGCAATCTGTCGCGGCCCTATTTCCCGGATGGCGAGGTGGGCCAGCCCCATGGCCCGTTGTCGCGGCCGATCGCGCAGTTCAATCCGTTCTCGACCGGCCTTCAATCGGCCCTGGTGATCGGCAATCTGGCGCAGCACCTGGGCTTCGTTACCGGTGCGGCCCCTTCCGACACGCCGCGCTTTTGCACCTCGCTGCCGCAGGTCACGCCCGATCACACGCGGATCGCCAATGGCATCCAGATTTTCCCGGGATCGGTGCCGGTCTATCGCGGCGGCACATTGGTTGGCGGCATTGGCGTTTCAGGCGACGGCATCGACCAGGATGACATGATCAGCTTCCTGGGGCTGCACAATGGGGGCCAGAGAGTGGGGGGGATCGGCAATGCCCCGCAAGCGATCAGGGCTGACCAGATCGTGGTCAATGTCGGCGGGCGGCAAGTGCGCCTGCGCTATGTCAATTGCCCCTTCGCTCCGTTTCTCGGCAGCGATCAGAACAATGTCTGCGAGGGGCTGTGAGCGGGGCTGCGATGCTCCTGCCGCTGGTATTGCAGGCGCAGGCTGCTCCGCCGCCTGAGCCGCAGGAGCCTGTTCCCGATCCGCCATGGGAATTTGATCCGCCGCCGGTCGATCCCCAAGTCATCGAAGGCCGCCGCAGGCCAGACTACAGCGATCCCTTGCCCGATCCGGTGGAGCAAGACAATCCGGGCGCAGTGCGCGCGCCGCCGCCTTCAGCCTTTCCTGTCGACGAAATCCCTATCCCCGATCGCTGGCGGCTGATCGAAAGCCTGGGGCTGGTCAAGGAGCGCTGGTGGGACCCGTATAACCAGAACACCTACAAGGGCGATCGGCCAATCAATCCCGAAAAGGTTCCGTGGTTGCCGATCAAGGGCCATGACTGGTTCTTCGTGGCCAATGCCGTCAGCGACACTGTGCTGGAACCGCGCAGCTTTCCGATCCCCGTTGGCGTGCAGACGACCGAGGATCCCGGCAGGACCGACGTGTTCGGCAATGACTTCTCGACCGTCTTCTCGCAGACGTTCATTGTCGGCGCGGCGCTGATCAAGGGCAGCACGGCGTTCAAGCCGCCAGACGTCGAATATCGCGTCATCCTGGCGTTCAACATGAACTATGTGGACGTGCCGGAACGGCGAGTGCTGTTCGTCGAGCCATCGCGCCCCAGCCACCGATTCGACCATTTTTTGGGCGTGCAGGAAGCCTTTTTCGATTATCACTTCCGCAATGTGTCGACCCGCTATGACTTTGACTCGGTGCGGATCGGTATCCAGCCGTTCCAGTCCGATTTCCGCGGCTTCCTGTTCAATGATCAGCAGCTGGGCCTGCGCTTCTTCGGCACGCGCGACAACAACCGCTTCCAATACAATCTGGCGGCGTTCTGGCGGCTGGAGAAGGATACCAACAGCGGGCTGAACTCGGTCCTCCAGCGCCCGCGCGACGATTGGCTTCTGGTCGCCAATCTGTATCGCCAGGATTTCCTGATCCCGGCGCTGACCAGCCAGATAACGCTTGCATACAATCGCAATCGCGAAGGGGACCAGATCGAGATCGACGATAATGGATTCCCGGTGCGGCCCGCGCTGCTGGGTGACCTGCGCGGGCGCGACTATGACGTGTTCTACCTGGGTTACAATGCCGATGGGCGGATCGGACGGATCAATCTGACGGCCAGTGCCTATGCCGCGTTGGGAGAAGACCGGAACAGCTTCTTCACCGGCGAACCCTCCGATATACGGGCCTATTTTGGCGCTGCCGAACTGAGTTATGACAAGGACTGGATGCGGTTCCGCCTGTCGGGTGCCTATGCCAGCGGTGACGGCGATCCGTTCGACAACACAGAGGGCGGGTTCGACGCAATTTTCGAAAACCCGATTTTCGCGGGGGCGGACACGAGCTACTGGATCAGGCAAACCATCCCCTTTGCAGGAGGCGGCCGGGCGGTTTCGGTCAATGGCCGCAATGGCATCCTCAATTCGCTGCGCTCGTCGAAGGAGCAGGGGCAGTCCAATTTCAACAACCCCGGCCTGATCCTGGCAGGGGCGGGTGCCGATTTCGATCTGACGCCGGAGCTGCGCGTTTCGGCGAACGCCAATCACCTGTGGTTCGAAAACACAGCCACGATCGAAACCTTGCGCAACGAGGGTTCGGTGCCGCGCGATATCGGTTGGGATCTCTCGACTGCGGCGATCTGGCGACCCAAGGCTACGCAGAACATCGTCGTCCGCCTGTCCGCCGCCGCACTCGTTTCGGGTGACGGATTCCGCGACCTGTTTGACAGTTTGGGCGGGGGCAGCACCTATTATTCCGTCCTCGCAAATGCGATACTGACCTACTGATGCTGCAGCTGCGCCATATCCTGTTCCTGCTCGCGGGGGTGCTTCTTACGGGAACCTTGTCGTTCGGCTCGATCCGTGCGGCAGAAGGCGAGAAACCTGTTGCGCGCGATTACACTCGCGTAACTGCGCCGCCGGCACCTGCGCGCCAGACTTACGCCGATATGCTGGCCAAGTCCGCTGGCTGCATCTCATGCCATGTGCGTACCGATGCGCCCACCATGCATGTCACACCTGCGGTGCAACTGGGCTGCACGGATTGCCACGGCGGTGATGCCCGCGTGGTGGGGAACCCCGAACTGGAGCACGACCACCCGAGTTATGTTGCGGCGCGCGATCTGGCGCATGTCCTGCCCAGATATCCGGAAAGCTGGCATTGGCCCTCGTCGGCCAATCCGAAGCGCAGCTATGCCTTGCTCAACCGCGAGGCACCCGAATTCGTGCGCTTCATCAACCCCAGCGATTACCGTGTGGCGCGTGAAGCCTGCGGTTCCTGCCACATGCAGACGATCGAAGCGGGCGAGCGATCGATCATGGCGACGGGTGCCATGCTGTGGGGCGGTGCCGCCTACAACAACGGGATTTTGCCCTTCAAGAACTACGTTCTGGGCGAGGCCTATACCCGTGATGGCGAACCCGCCAAGATCGTGACGCCGGGCGATCCGCCGGGTGAACTCTCGGAACAGCAAAAGGCGCGCGGGGCGCTGGCCGAACTATACCCCTTGCCGACCTGGCAGGTTATCCCGCCGGGAGACATCTTCCGCGTGTTCGAGCGCGGCGGGCGGACCATCAACTCGCAATTCCCCGAGATCGGCCTGCCCAATCCCACCGGGCAAATCCAGCGGCTGGAAGAGCCGGGGCGTCCCGATCTCAAGCAGTCGAACCGCGGCCCGGCAACGGGGCTCAGGGTCGCGATTCCCGCGCTCAACATCCACAAGACGAGGCTCAACGATCCCTATACCTGGTTCATGGGCACCAACGACCAGCCCGGCGACTATCGCCATTCAGGGTGTGCCAGTTGCCATGTGATCTATGCCAATGACCGCGAGCCGCGCCATTCGCTGGTCTATGCGCAATACGGGCGCGACGGGCAAACCGTTACCGCCGATCCCACCATCGCCAGCAAGCTTGAAACTGGCCACGGTGCATTGAAGCAGCCGGGCGGTCATTCGGACGAAGCGCCTGTGAAGGAGAAGGGGCATCCGCTGCAGCATGTCTTCACCCGTGCGATCCCCACCGCACAATGCATGAATTGCCACATGCACCAGCCCAATATCTTCCTCAATTCCTACCTTGGCTACACCATGTGGGATTACGAGAGCGACGCGCCATTGATGTGGCCGCAGCAGCAGAAGTACCCGACGGCAGAAGAGGTGCGCGCCGTGCTTGACCGCAATCCGGAGGGTGCGGCGCCGCGTGGCAAGTGGGCCGATCTCGATTTCCTGCGCAACGTCTATGATCTGAACCCGCTGCTCAAGGACACGCAATTTGCCGATTATCACGGCCATGGCTGGAATTTCCGCGCCATTTTCAAGCGTGATCGCGACGGCAATCTGCTCGATGCTGGCGGGAACATTGTCGACCCTGACGATCCTGAAAAGTGGCGCAGAAAGGGCGAGGGCAAGTTTGTCGAACCCGGCACCAATCCCGGCAAGGCGGTGCATTTGATGAGCATCCATGCCGAGAAGGGAATGCAATGTGCCGATTGCCACTATGCGCAGGATAGCCACGGCAATGGCCTGATCTATGGCGAAGTTGCCAATGCGATCGAGATCGGCTGCAAGGACTGCCACGGCACCGCCGATGCCTATCCCACGCTGCTTACCAGCGGCCCGGCAGCACCGCCCAAGGGCAATGACCTCAGCCTGCTGCGCAATCCCGACGGGCGCCGCAGGTTCGAATGGATCGACCAGGATGATGGAACGCGCCAGCTGATCCAGCGATCGATCGTCGATCCCAAGCTTGAATGGGTGGTCAGCCTGGTCAGGGACACCGTTGACCCTGCTAGCGCGGGTTTCAACGCCAAGGCAGCGCGCGCAAAGCTGATGAGCCGTATGGGTGCGGAAACCGGCAAGTTCGAATTCGGCCTGGGTATTCCCGAGCAGGACCGGGCGCACCGCGATCCGGAGATGGCATGCTTCACCTGCCATCTTTCCTGGACCACCTCCTGCGGCGGCTGCCACCTTCCGATCGAAGCCAACTGGAAAAGCGAAGTGCATCGCTATGAAGGCGAGACGACGCGCAATTTCGCCACTTACAACCCGCAGGTCGCGCGTGACGAGATGTTCCAGCTGGGCAAGCACCAGACGACCAAAGGCAACCAGACTGCGCCGGTGCGGTCTTCAAGTGCGCTGGTGCTGTCCTCCACCAACATCAACCGCGAACGGATTTATGTGCAGCAGCCGCCGATTTCCGCGATCGGCTTTTCGAGCCAGGCCTTTGCCCCGCATTTCCCGCACACTGTGCGCAAAACCGAGACCAAGACCTGTTCGGATTGCCACCTTTCCGCCAAGGATGACAACAACGCGATCATGGCGCAGCTGCTCTTGCTTGGCACGAATTATGTCAACTTTGTGGGGCTCAACGCCTGGACCGGGCTGGAAGGCGGCTTCTCCGCCATTCGCGTGACTGAATGGGAAGAGCCGCAGGCCGTGCTCGGTTCCTATCTCCACCGCTATGCCTATCCCGATTATTGGCGGATGCATGTCGAAGGCAATGGGCGCGAACTCAAGAACTGGGTGCGGGGCAAAACCTTTGACGATAAGCTGAGCGGCGAGACCAGGAGTTTCGAGCAGTTCGTCAACACACATGAAGGTACGGGCGACCGGGTGGGGTGCCTGCAACTGCGCGGCGAATATATGTTCGTTGCCGAAGGGAAGGGCGGCTTCCGCGCCTATGACGTGGCATCCATCGCCAACAAGGGCTTCTCTGAACGGATCGTCACCGCGCCTTTCTCCCCGCTTGGCCACAACACTCGCGTCAATACGAAGAACGCCACCTGCATGGCGCTGGCCACGAACCAGCCGGTCAACCCGCTGCGCAATACGCCCGAGATGCGCGCGATGAACCAGGAGCAAGCGTTCCTGCCAATCTACAATTACGCGGTGGTTACGGACGCGCAGGAAGGCCTGGTGCTGGTCGATGTGAACACGCTGGCCGATGGGGAATTCCGCAACAACAAGCTTCGCCGCGCCAAATTTGCCGATGGCAGCAAGGCATGGAACCCTGAGGGCGTATTGGACGGCGCGCGCCATATCCACCTGGCTGGAGAGATTGCTTACATCACTGCCCGGCGCGGCCTGGTGGTGGTTGACCTGGCCGATCCGCTTGATCCGCAAGTGGCCGCCGTGCGCGATCTGCGCGACGCGCGGGCGAGCGCGGTCCAGTTCCGCTATCTGTGGGTGACGGATGCAGAGGGCGTGAAACTGTTTGATGTCACGCAGCTGCGCAATCCGGTTCCCATGCCGCAGGCGACCGTGCCGTTGGCGGATGCGCGGCGGCTTTATGTCGCGCGCACCTATGCCTATGTGGCGGCCAAGGCTGACGGGCTGGTGATCCTCGATGTCAAGAACCCGCTCAAGCCCAAGGTCTATTCAAAGGAAACACTGGGCGGCAGGCTGAACGATGCCGAGGACGTGATCGTGGCTTCGACCAACGCCTCGCTGTTCGCCTATGTCGCGGATGGCCGCAATGGGCTCAAGGTGCTCCAGCTGACCAGCCCCGACAGCCAGCGCAATTTCTATGGCTTCAGCCCGGCTCCGGTGCCCGAACTGATCGCCTGGGCGAAAACGCCCTCACCAGCGATTGCGCTCAGCAAGGGGCTCGACCGTGACCGCGCGGTGGACGAGACAGGCGGGCAGATGGCGGTGTTCGGGCGGCTCGGCTCGCGCCCCTTCACCCGGCCCGAGATGGAGCGGCTGTTCCTGCGCCGCGATGGCGTGCCGTGGAAGGTGCGCGATGAGGCCGACATGAGCGTCTGGATGCCTGGGCGCGGACCGATCAAGCGCCAACCAGCCAATTAACCTTTGATCTCGCTCGCTTCACTCCCGTTCGGCGAGGGATTGACGCATCATCGGTTGCAGTTCCGGGCCGTATCTGGCCAGCGTCTGCCTGTCGCCCACGCTCTCATAATGCGTTACCAGCGATCCGCCGTGCCAGCGGTGCAGCGCATAGCCGGGCGGCTCGGTGGTGATGAGCGCGCGGCCATCGGGCACGGCGGCGTCAACCGGGCGCAGATCGAGCGATACAGCGGGCGCGACCGACGGCGTAACGCCCATCGGGATGCCGCGAAAGCTCGCTTGCAGCGGGCGATGCAGATGCCCGCAATGAATGGCCCTGATCTGGGCGTGCCCTGCAATTGCTTCCCCGAAATTGACGATCCAGTCCTCGTCAGGGCGGGGATCCATCCAGTCTATCCCGGTCACGACCGGCGGATGATGCATGAGAATCAGCGTGGGCGTGTGCTTATGCGCGTTCAGCTGATCGGCAAGCCACGCCGCGCGCCGATCACAGAACGCCCCGCCGTGCCGCCCCGGCTCGAAGGTGTCGAGGCAGAGCACGCGCAGGCCCTTCTGCTGTACCGCATAGTGGATGAAACCCTCATCGCTCGGGCAGTCAGGGAAGGCGCGCAGCAACTCTTCGCGCGTATCGTGATTGCCAACCAGCGGATAGACCGGGAAGGGCAGCGGCGCGACCATATCGGCCAGCCGAGCAAAGCTTTCGGCATCGCCGCGTTCGGTCAGGTCCCCGCTGAGCACAAGCATGTCGGGCGTGTTCGGCTGCGCGAGTAGCCGCGCCAGCGCGGTGCGGCAGCGGACCTGGTTGAGCTCGCCAGTTCCGGCTTCCCGATCGAAACCGATATGGATGTCGGTCAGCTGCGCAATCAGAAGCTGCTCATCGCCCGCCATGCTAGCGCTCCCACCAGTTCAGCAGCGCAACTTCATCGCGGCGTTTGTCAGGATGGTCTTCCGGCATAGGCCCACCGGGCACGTGATAGGAATGGCACATCGCGCAGCTTGACGGAACTTCGGCTTTGACCGCGCCTTCGCCTTGGTGGCACTCGCGGCAGCTCTTGAGATCGGGCAGCAGGACGTCACTCGAAAGCCTGGAGGTGCCAGCCTCGTGGCAGGTGCTGCATTTTTCCTGGCGATGCGCCCCGTGGTCAAACCCGCCGAGTACGAAGTAACGCTGGGGCAGGTTAACCGGCATCACGTCCGGCTGGCCGTTGGTAGTGGCGGGCAAGTGGCATTCGCCGCAGACCCCGCCGGGTGCCAGCGCGCGGTCGATGCCCACCAGTGAACGCAGCGGAGAGCCGAAATTGGAGTAATAGACTCCCCCGCGGGCAAATTTGTCTGGCCGTGAGCGGCCGGTAACGATCGGGCGGCGCGGTGCGCGGTCCATCGCGCGCAGATCGGCCAGCATTTCCGCGACATCGCCGTGGCGCAATGTGCGGAACGTCCCGCCGACCTTGTCATAGACCAGGCTGTGGCAGCTCTCGCAGTTCTTTTCCATGTCGATCGGTTCGAAGCCGATCCTGTCACTCGTGGGGGCATGACAATCCTTGCACGCCAGCGGCGCACCATAACCCTCCCTGGCGCCCAGCCGTATCGCCATGCGTGCAACCCCGCCTTGCGGGTCAAGGTGGAGCTCGTGCGGGAACTTGAGCCCGCTCTTTTCCTTGGGCTTGTCACCCAGCGAGATCCGCAGCGGTTTTTCCTGCCGCAGCTCGGTGAAGATTGCAGGCTTGAATTCGGGATGCTGCTTGCCGAAATCGCTGGCATTTCCAAGCGAGGTATCGGCCAGCCGCGTATCGAGCGAAGCGTGGCAATCTGCGCAGAACTGCTGGCTGGCGGGTTCCATGCGCGTGGGGCCCTCGTGTTCGGTGTGGCAGGTGGTGCAGGCACCCGGCCCTTCCTTGCCGAACATGCCTGCAACCGCCCATTGAAAGCTTTCGCCCAATCCGTGCGGAGCCCGCCCATCAGCCAGCCGGGGTGCGGCGGCGTGATCCCCGATCTCGGCATGGCAAGTCAGGCAAGTGTCGTCGCGCACCGCCACGAAGGCATCTACGTGGCAGGCCTCGCAATTGTTCTCCAGGCTGTGGTGCGCCCGGCTGAGTGCGCCGGCGCTCCAGCTGGCGTCGAATACGACCTGGCCTGCGCGCTCGGCGTCCGGTTTGATCCGCTCGCGGGTCAGATGCGATACTGCCGGGATTGCCAGAAACGCCAGCAGGATGGCTGCCACAAGCGCCCATGATATTGCCCGCTTGCCGGGCAGGGTGGTTTCCAGTGCGAAGCCTCGCTTCGCGTCGGTCCGGCCTTCGCTGGAAGGGGCCTGCCTGATCGTTACCTCTACGGCGCGGTTGCCACTTTGCTGGGTGATCGCGAGGATCGCGGAGCCCAGCATGATTTCCGCCCCTTCGTGGGGATCGATCATTGCCGAGGTCACAGTGCGGCCGTCGATGGCGAATCCCAGCGTCCCCACCGCTTCGATCTTCAGCTGGCCGCTGGCTGCAGGCTCGATCCGCAAGTGCTTCTGTTCAACGGCAAGATCGGGCAGATGGATGTCGTTTTCGGCGGCGCGCCCGACCATGAGGCTGGCTTGATCGAGCTCCCGCTCTCGAACGATCTCGCGTCCGCTGGCGGTATGGTCGATGGTTCGGATCAGGAACATAACCCGCTCAACCCCAATAATAGAATACGCTGAACACGTGTGCGAACAATGCAGCCAGCAGCGCAATGGTCGCCGGGACATGCACGAACAGCCATACCTCGAGCAGCGCCTTCAGCCTTAGCTGCCGGCGGATCTGGGCAAGCTGCGCAGCGCGGCGACCCAAAAGCGCACGAACCCGGTCTTCCGGGCCGGAGTTGTCCGACAAGGTGCGATAGTCATCGGGAAAGCCCTCTATTGCGCGCTTCGTGGCACAGTTGGGATAACGCCCTGTCAACCGTTTCCATGCACCCGCGCGGAACACGTCCTGCTCAAGCGCGGCGAGCACCAGATCGGCCTTGTCGCGATCCAGCGGCTGGGCTGCCTGTTCAAGCTGGCGATCGATCGCGGCAAGTGCTTCGATCATTTGCCCGCGGGTCATTTCCTTGCGGTTGGCGCTCAGCTGGCTGGGCAGCGCAGTATAGGCAACCACCCCGTAGATGCCGGAGGCGATCACCAGCATCATCAGGCTCCAGGCCAGTGTGTGCACGTTCCAGCCCAGCTGGAAACCGGTGTGCAAGGTTCCGATCACGACCAGTGACAGGCCGAGATATACATGCGCGCTGGTCCACGCCTTCAGACTCCAGTGGCCATCGGTTATCTTGCGTTTGCGTATCCCCAGCAGCGACAGCCAGACTATCAGGCCAAGGCCGATCGTGCCCAGCGTGTAGCCATACCAGCTGCCGCCATTGGGCCGCGGCTGCTGGTCGACCAGCAAATAGCCCAGGAACAGCGCAAGGCTAAGCGCGGCCCCGATCTTGGCCCAACGCATCCGGCGATAGACCAGGAAACTCTCGTGATCGGACGAATGGCGGCTTTCGCGGAAATCGGCACGGTCTTTGGGAGTGCTGGCCATCAATCCGATTCCCCAATCCGCGCGACCGAAAGGAATTTCTCGGGAGCAACCCGGATCGCGGCGCCGGTCGGGCATGCCCTGACGCATGCTGGGCCGCCCTCAATACCCGCGCACATGTCGCATTTGATCGCGACCTTCGGCGCATCGGACGAAAGCTTTTCCGTTTCCTTCTTCCGCCAGACATATGGCGCTTCCCCAGGCCCCGGGCCCTTGCCGAACAGCAGCCACTGCACCAGCGACGGTTTCTCAGGCGGCTTTGCATCCATCCGGATCACGCCATAGGGGCAGTTTCGCTGGCAATTGCCGCAGCCGATGCAGGTTTCATCAATGAAGACTTCACCGTCGGGGCCGCGCTTGATCGCGTCGGGCGGGCAATCGGCCATGCAATGCGGATGTTCGCAGTGACGGCAAGAAGTTGGCACGTGAAGGTGGGCGTATGTCTTGCCGGCTTCGCGGTCGAGCCGGGAAAGCCCGTCATGGCTGTCGGCACAGGCCTTTTCGCAATTGTCGCAGCCGATACACAGATTCTCGTCGATCAGCAGCACGTCGGTCGCTTCGCCGATGCCATTGTCGACCAGGAATTGCGCGGTTTCGGAGTACATGTCGACCGCGCTTGCGAAACTGTGTTTGCGGCTTTCGACAAAGGCGTTGATTTTGCGGCGGCTGGCCATGTCTGCCAGCGCGCGTTCGCGCAATCTGGGGTGGCGATCCAGCAGGGCCATGAAGCCCGCGCCTGGCAGGCGAATGACCTGTGACTTGATCGCTGCCTTCACGGTGGCAGAGCGTGGTTGCCCGTCGATCAAGGCCATCTCGCCGAAATAGGTGCCGGCTGGGAGATAGGAGAGGAACACCTGCCTGCCGCCGATCGCCTTTTCGACGATCATTGAGCCGCGCCTGAGGATGAAAACGTCCTTGTCTTCATCGCCTTCTGCGATCACGACCTCACCGGCTCTCAGTTCCACCACTTCCGCATTGTCGACGAGTTCGGCCACGTCATTTGCTGAAAGGCCGGATCCGAACATCTGGAGCAATTGCCGCTCGATCGAGATGCGGGTGACCGCACGATTGGCAGCTGGAGAAGTGGCAAGTAGCCGCAGCGCGACCATGCGCGAAAATTCGATCGCCACCACCGGTTCGGCGGCGCGGATTGTCGCGCCGCGCCGGCGGCCCGAAATAAGGCCAACTTCGCCAAAAATGGAGCCTTGCTCGATTGCAACAGTCACGGAAGGGTCGAGCGGATTGGTTTCTACCGCCACCGATCCCTGGCAGATCGCGAACATCGACGAGCCTGGATCGTTGCGCGCGAAAATCACTTCTCCGGATGCGAAGGCATGAACCTTGCTGTCGAGCATCAGTTCGCGCAACTGCAGCGGCGAAAGTTCCTGCAGGACGGTGATGTTTTTGCCGAACAGGTCGAGCCATTCGTCGACGCTGTATTTTCCGGGGAGGCGGGCGAATTTCTCTGCCAGTATCGGCTCGTCGGCGGGCTTCAGATCGCGGTTGCCATTGAGGAACTCGATAACGTCATAGCCCTGATTCATGCAGTGCTTGATCAGCGGATAGCCCGCCAGTGCGCCGATCACATGGATGCCCTGCTTGGTGGTTTCGAAGCTGGGAGAAAGCCGGGGAAAGGCGCTGCGTTCCTCGCTGGTGAATTCGATCCCGCAAGCTTCGACAAAGCCGCGTGGTGGCTGTGACCCGGTGCGAGCGATGATCCTGTCGCAACGGATCGTTTCCTGACCGTCGCGCGTTTCGAGCACCAATTCTCCAGGCCGGACCTCTGCCGGGCTGGTTTCGCGCCGGACAATCAGCCTGCCTTCCTGCTCAGCCTGCTCAAGCAGTTTGACATTGGCATCTTTTGCCCTGGCGAAGTCCGTGCCCCGATTGAGAATCGTCACGGTGTTGCGCTGGGCGTCGTCAGCAGCCAGGCCCAGGGCATTCTCGATCCCCGCGTCGCCCGAACCGATTACCGTGATGTGCTCGTCGAAGTACTCGCCGGGATCGTCAAGCTGATACTGGATCTGCGGCAGATCGGCGCCGGGAATGCGCAAGCGATTGGGATTGCCTTGCGTGCCGATCGCCAGCACGATCGCTTGTGCATTGATCGCCTCACCGTTCTTCAGGGTAATGGTGAAGTTCCCCGGCTCTCCAGCAATGGCGGTCACTTCGGCATTGAGCTGCACGTTGACCTGGTGTTCGGCCAGCTGGCGACCCCAGATGTCCAGTATCGCCTCGCGCTTTCCCGCCGCGAAATCGAGATCGCTGCGGAGCACGAGATTGGCCGGCGTCGCCATCACGTGCTTGCCCTTCTGGTATTTGTAGATTGTATCGGAAATATGGTCAGTCTTTTCGAGCAGCACATGGCTCATGCCGAGCGCGGCAGCGCGCCCGGCAGCGCTCAGGCCGGCAGGTCCGGAACCGATGATCGCAACCCGGAACACCTCGGGCAAAACGTCTCCCCCTGATCCACCTTCGAACGCTCATCATAGGACAAAAGGTCGGCTGCACCAGTACGAATTGATGCCTGGCATCGGGGATGCTAACCGAGGATGATGAACAAGTACGCAACGGGTATGGGTGGTGCCGGGCTGCTCCGCGCAAGAGGCAGCCTGGTCATGCTGTTGGTTGCCATCGCCATGTTGGCTGGAGCGATTGCTTACCGCACCGGGGGCGCGGACCTGCCGCAACCGTCGTTGGATATGTCTGCCCCGTCGTCGATTGAAGAATTGAAGCGCGCGGCCGAGTCGTCCACGGATGATGCCAGGCCATGGCAAGCACTGGGCTTCGCTCATTTTCAGCGTAACGAGTTCGCCGAGGCGGCCAGCGCCTATGAAAGGGCGGTGGCCATCGACAGCGACGAGGCTGTGCTCTGGTCGGCGCTCGGCGAGGCGCGTGTGATGGCAAGCGAACGCGACCCTATGCCGCCCGAAGCGGCCGAGGCCTTTGCAAAGGCTCTTGCCCTGGATGCAAATGATCCGCGCTCACTCTACTTCGCTAACGTGAAGAAAGACCTTGACGGCGATCATGACGGGGCGATCGCCGGTTGGCTTGCGCTGCTGGCTCAGACTCCGGCGGGCGCACCCTGGGAGCGCGATCTCGTGCGAACCATCGAGCAGGTGGGGAAGTTGAACGAAATTGAAGTGCAACCCAAGATCGACATGGCCATGGCGGCAAGGCCGGGTGCTATCGAGGCCACAGGCGCTGCACCGCGCGGGCCGACGCAGGCGGAGCTGGCGGCCGCCGGGTCAATCCCGCCGAGCGAGCAGCGCGCTATGGCCGAGGGAATGGTCGAACGGCTCGAGCAGCGATTGGACGCAAACCCCAAGGATGTCGCGGGCTGGGTCATGCTGATGCGGAGCCGGATGACGCTTGAGCAACCCGAGCGCGCGCGTGAGGCGCTGGCAGCGGCGTTGCGCACCAACCCGGAAGATGAAAACCGGCTGCGACGTGAGGCGCAGGCGCTGGGCGTGCGCTAGATCCCGGCAGATTAAAGCAGGCTTGAGATCACCCCGCGCTGTTCAATGAGAAAGCTTGCCAGCGTCAAGGTCAGGCCGAGCATGAAGACGCGATAGGACCAGCCGAGCAGTCGATATTTCTTGCGTCGGAGCACTTGCCCATTCTGGTAGATGTCCCGCAGCATCAGGCGGAACACGTCCTCGTCTGCACCCAGTTCGTCGATCACCCTGTTTGCAAACTCCTCTTCATCCATGTGTGTGAAAACGCCGAAGAACAGGATGTTCGCGCGCGTATCGGCTACCGGTTTCGACCCTGCAGACGGGATTACCGCTGCAACCGCAAGGAAGGCCGCGATGAACGCAAAGCAACCCAGCAGGATGAGGGTTGGTGACGCAGCTCCGCTTCGCGCCTGGCCGACAGCCAGCGAAAACACCACGAATGATGCGCCCATCAGCAGGCTGGCCTTCTGATCGGCCATCTGGCTCAGCGCAAGGTTGGATATGGTGGCTGTTCGAACGAGATGGATCGCTTGCGCTGAGAAGCGCCGTTCACTGCTGTCACTCATCTTGCCTACACCACTCCAAAGGCCAGCATCGCATCGGCTACCTTCTTGAACCCCGCGATATTTGCGCCTTTTACGTAGTCGACATAGTCACTGCTCTGGCGGCCATGTGTGAGGCAGCGCGAATGGATGCCCTCCATGATTTCCTTGAGCATGACCTGCAGCTCTTCTTCGCTCCACGAGCGGCGTAGCGAATTTTGGCTCATTTCAAGGCCGGAAACAGCGACACCTCCGGCATTGGCGGCTTTGCCGGGGGCATAGAGGATCCTGGCATGCTTGAAGACATGCACCCCTTCAAGATCGGTGGGCATGTTTGCTCCCTCCGATACTGCCATGCAGCCGTTCTTCACGAGCGTGCGGGCATCCTCGCCCAGCAGTTCATTCTGCGTTGCGCAGGGAAGTGCGACGTCACAGCTTACATTCCACGGGGTCATGCGGGCATGAAACTGGGCATTCGGGAAGGCCTCGACATATTCTTCGATCCGCCCGCGTCGATGGGTCTTGTGGGTCTTCACCCAGGCTATCTTCTCCAAATCGATCCCGTCGGGATCGTAAATGAAGCCGCCGGAATCAGACAAGGTCAGAACCTTTCCGCCGAGATGGACAATTTTCTCCGCAGCATGGGTCGCCACATTGCCCGAACCTGAAATGACTGCGGTCTTCCCCTCGATGCTCATGTCCCTGGTCGCGAGCATATTCTGGAGGAAATAGACCGCGCCATATCCGGTCGCCTCCGGCCTGATAAGCGAACCGCCATACTCCAGTCCCTTACCGGTCAATACTCCGGTGAACTGGTTGGTGATCCGTTTGTACTGACCAAACATGTAACCGATTTCACGGCCGCCAACCCCGATATCACCTGCCGGTACGTCGATATCGGCGCCGATGTGGCGATAGAGCTCGGTCATGAAGCTTTGGCAGAAACGCATGATCTCGCGTTCGCTCTTGCCCTTGGGGTTGAAGTTTGAGCCTCCCTTGCCGCCCCCCATGGGCAGGCCGGTAAGCGCATTCTTGAACGTCTGCTCGAAGGCGAGAAACTTGAGCACGCTCTCGTTCACACTGGTGTGGAAGCGGATGCCTCCCTTGTAGGGCCCGATTGCGTTGTTGTTCTGGACCCGCCAGCCACGCTGTACGCGAATGCAGCCATTGTCATCTTCCCAGCACACCCGAAAGCTGATCACGCGGTCGGGCTCGGCCATGCGCCTCAGGATCTGCTCGCTGTGATATGCTTCCTTGTCGGCGATGAAGTCGAAAATGTCTTCCGCCACTTCCTGCACTGCCTGGACAAATTCGGGCTGATGCGGATTGCGGCGTTTGACGCCCTCCATAAACCCGGCAAAGTCAACGTGATCTGACACGGCCATATGCTCTCCCCCTCAAGGTTGTATCGCGTAGAACGCGAATGCGCGACCGGCTTACCAAGCGAATCCTGCGATCCAGCAGGTAGGGCAAGGCAAAAACCAGCCTACGACTTTGAGGGCTCGCAGGAAAGATGCTGTTGTTCTAATGCCCAACGATACGTCGGTCCGGCCGGAGGCACGCTCATTATGCCCGGAATGCCTCGGGATTGACAGGGTGAGAGAATACCAGCCTGACCCTAGTCCGGCTTCACAGAAGCCACGGATGAATACCCTCCATGATCCACTTGACAGTGACGATTGCAACGGTCGCCGCCGTACAATTCAACAGGAGCGCAGCGAAATCTCGCCGTCCACCCATGGCCGGCCGGATGACAAATTCCAGAACGATGGCAAGCAGGCAGAACAGCGCGATAATGTAGCGGGTTTCGATCAGGTACCGCGACGCATAACGCGCCGCTCCTCCCGCTACTGCAAAGGTCAGCGCCCAGAGGATCGACGACAGGATTCGATTGTATTGTGTCATGAATTGGTACCTGGAGTATCTTGCCGGTCTGGATCGGCTGATGAAACTGACAACAGCACTCTAGCCTGAGCGGCGCACCAGATCTGCAACGTAATCGGCAATGGCAAGGCTTGCGGTCAGCCCCGGAGATTCGATCCCGAACAGGTTTACAACGCCGCGCCCGCCATGTACCTGTGCCCCATCGATCCGGAAGTCTGCGGCTGGCTGTCCGGCCCCGACGATTTTGGGCCTTATCCCGGTATAGTCAGGAGCCAGCCGATCCACCGGCAGCTCTGGCAAATAGGTCCTTATCGCAGAAAGGAAGTCTGCGAAGCGGCTATCATCGAAAGAATAGTCGATCTTGTCGATCCATCGTACATCGGGCCCGAACTTGGCCTGTCCGCCCAGATCGACGGTCAGGTGAATACCCAGGCCGCCGGGTTCGGGCAGGGGATAGACCGGGCGCTGGCAGGGACTGCGCCCGCCAAGCCGATAGTAGTGTCCGATGGCATAGTGGGCCTGCGGTACACTGTTTTCCTTCAGGCCTCTGATGGACCGGGCGACCGCTGGCGCCATCAGACCGGCGCAATTTATGAGATGGCGTGCACTCAACCGGGTGGGATCCTTGCCGCCTGTTTCAACGAAGATCCCGTCATCGCTGACGGCGCAGCCCGAAACTGGTGTTTGCAGCGCGATCATGCCGCCATGCGCTTCCAGCTCGCCTGCCAATGCCAGCATGTATGCATGGCTGTCGATGATACCCGTAGAGGGGGAGAGTAGCGCGGAATGACAGGCAACCGCAGGCTCCAGCCTGTGCGTTTCGGCCTGTGTCAGCAATTCGAGGTCCATGACATCATTGGCGATGGCGTTGCGCCGAATTGCTTCGAGCTTCACGACCTGTTCCTGCGAGCAGGCGACGATCAGCTTTCCCGTGTTTCGCAATGGAATGCCGCGATCCTTGGCATAGGCGTAGAGCTGCTGCTTGCCGCGCCGGCAAAATTCGGCCTTCAGGCTTCCCGGTTCATAATAGATTCCGGCATGGATGACTTCCGAGTTGCGGCTGCTCGTATGCGTACCAATCGCATTTTCGGCTTCAAGGACGAGCACTTCACGTCCTGAGCGAGCGATCGCAGCTGCGCAGGCAAGGCCGACGACGCCCGCACCAACCACGATGCATTCGACATTTTCCATGTTGGCCCCGCTTTCGCAACACGCGTCCTGCCGTGTCCCGCCCGGCCTATATCCAGTCCCGCGCGCGCGCAGGCAAGTGGCGACCGGGTCGCTAGGCCGTATTAGCCCTGCCAGGCATGGGGAACTGCCCCAAGGCGGTACGACATAAGAGCGTTTCACGCCAACTTCACACTTGAGCTAAACGGTCAGTGTGATGATTGCCGCCACTATTCCCCTCTCCGAAATCGATCGGGAGGTATGGGACGCAATACCTGCACGGCCGCGCACGCCGATGCGGCAGTATATATGGGCGTCCGCCTACCAGGATACGCTGGCGAACGGAGACGTTCGGACTTTTGTCATCGGTCCGCAGTCGAAACCGCTTGCTGTCGCTCCATTTGCCCAGCCGGCGAATGGTCCGCGCAGGCAGGTTCTCCTGGGTGCGGAAGATATCTGGGAATCTGTCGAGGTCGCTGCGCAGGATAAGCAGACGCTGCGAGACCTTGCGGAAACCATCGCGATCAGCGGCCTCCCGCTACGGTTCGGGCATCACCCGATCGACACACCGTTTCATGAATACCTGGTACAGGCCTACCGCGGCAAGGGGTGGGTAGTCATGGCCCGGCAGCCGATGGGCGCCATGCCGAAGATTGATCTCGATCATTCATGGACTGAGCCAGAGAACCACTTCAGCAATCGGCGGCGATCGGATTTCCGCCGAATGGCGCGAAAGGCCCAGTCATCTGGCGAAGTAACATTCGAGATTGTCGAGCCCAGTTCTGAGACGCTTGAGGCGCTGATGGACGAGGCATTCGATATCGAGGCGCGAAGCTGGAAGGGCCGTTCGGGTACCGCAATAAAGCAGGACCAAAGGACTGAGGCATTCTACCGTGCCTATGCCAGAAGCGCGATGGAGGCAGGCATTTTGCGATTGTGCTTCATGCGCATCGACGGTGTGGCGGCTGCCATGCAATTTGCGGTCGAGTGCGAAAACCGCTTCTGGTTGATCAAGGTCGGCTATGACGAGGCCTACAAGCACGTTTCGCCCGGCAACCTCCTCATGCGGGAGACCATCAAATATGCGGCGGAACGCGGGCTGGAAGGATATGAGTTTCTGGGCAAGGAAGCCGAGTGGACCAAGCTTTGGGCCTCGCACGCTCGCCCGATCGCCACGATCCGGACCTACCCCTACAATTTGCAAGGTGTCAGTGCCTTTCTCTCTGATGCCATCGGCTTGGCCGCCAAACGGATTGCAGCGCGTCTGAGAAAACGAAACGGAGGCTGAGTTGCGAAACATAATCAAGCCCATAGTGATGCCGATCGTGAAGCGCGCGACGCGCACCTATGTTGCAGGCGATGACCTTGGTGAAGCATTGAGCCTGGCAGGCCGCGTCCGCGAGGCCGGCTTTTCCTGCACGCTATGTTACTGGAACGATGGCACCGAAGAGCCAGCAATAGTGGCGAGCGAATATCTCCAGATCCTGTCACAAGGATCTGAGCGAGGCCTCGACCTGGCGCTGGCCGCGAAACTTCCCGCGCTTTGGGAGCGGCAGGAGGAAGTGGACCGGGTCGTCAAAAGGGCGCGCGAGCTCGGCTTTCCGGTGATCTTCGATTCCCATGACCCCCATAAGTCGGATGATATCATCGCGGCGCTTGAGAAAACCGGCCCCGAGGGTATGGGATGGGCCATTCCGGGGCGCTGGCATCGCAGCCTGGAAGATGCCGAACGGGCGATCGAGCTTGGCGTGAGAGTGCGGGTCGTAAAGGGGCAATGGGCTGACCCGACCGATCCGGACATCGACCTGCGAGAGGGATATTTGCAAGTGATCAAACGCCTGGCCGGGCGCGCTTCCTTCGTTGGCGTCGCAACACATGATGCGCCGCTTGCCCGTAAGGCGATGGAAATCCTTGCCGAGGCTGGCACGCCGTTCGAACAGGAATTTGTTTTCCCTTTGCCAATCGCGCCCGCGATGGAGGAGGGGAAACGGTTCGGTGCGGCGGCACGGGTTTACCTGCCATATGGATCGGCGTGGCTGCCCTATTCGCTTTCGCGTGCAGCCGCCAATCCGATCATGCTTTACTGGTTGGCACGCGACACAATCCTGGGGCGCAAATTCAACGTGCCGCAACGCGAAGCTGTCTAAGCCATAATTAGAAACCGATCGGCTTGCGCTGGAAGGCTCGTACATAATCGACTTCCATCAGCACTGAATCCGGAGTGGTCTCGTCCATCTGGCTCGTATCGGCGGCAAAGGAGACGAGCATGTACATCGGCTGCTTCATTTCTTCGAGCGTCGGCGTCCGCCAGATCGCCTGCCTGTTGAAATAAAACACGATTTCTTCCTCGCTGACTTCAACGCCGAAGGTGTTGAATTGCTTGTTCAGCATTCCGGCGGCGACACTGTGATGCGTGGAAAAGGTTTGCCTGGCTTCGCCTTCGACGCGCGGATGCTTGTGTATCCCCAGGCTGAGCCTGTCGGGATCATGCGTCAGATATTCGAATACATCGATCTCGGCAGTCCCCTGCCGCTTGTCGACGCCGATCAGCCAGAACGAGGGCCAGAATCCGGGCGCCTCCGGCAAGCGGGCCCTGACTTCGAAATATCCATATTTCTGGGCGAAGCCGCTGTTACAGGCATCCCAGGATGACAACATGCCCGAGGCCCAGCTGCCATCAGCCAGTTTCTTCGCTTCGATCCGCAGGATGCCGTCCCGTGTTTCGAACGGGAAACCGCGCTGCGGCGCCATGAACCGCGCGGAGCCGAAATCCCCCGCCCAGGGTGTATGCGCAATCCACCTGGAAAGGCACCCCCATTCGGAGACATCGAGGCTATCGAATTCCTCCCTGAATGATGGTTCGAAATCAGAGAGCTCCAATTCACTGGGTGCGGCTGTTTCAGCGGCCCCTCCACAGCTGAACAGGCTCAGCATGGCCAGTGATGAACAAATCTGAAGCGCTAAACCATGGGGCCATTGTGACATCTCGGCTAATCCTCCATTCCGTTCAGCCATGTTTCTCCGAACCTAGAGGCGTGACGCAGCGATCCAGGCGGCTTCTTCGGGCGTTAAATCCGGGTGCAGGAAGTCCACCAGCAATACCACGCGGACTTCGTCGGAATTATTCTGCGCCTGGTGATGATAGGATGAATCGAAGATCATTGCCTCGCCCTTGCGCCATTCGCGGCGCAGCCCCCCAACTTCGATGAAGCCGTTGCCCGGCGCGATGAGCGGCAAATGCATGGTCAGAAAGACGTTGGACACATCCCGGTGCGGCTGGATGACTCCGCCCCCATCCAGGATCGAGAACATCGCATCGCGGAACGAGGGATAGTGCGGGATCGTCTTCAACAATGCAGTTGTCTTGGGACACATCGCTTCACATTCCGGGATTTCGCGGTGCCTGGTCACGAACTGGAAGCTTTTCCAGAAGTCACCTTCAAGGCCGGCGTATTTGTAGGCGTGAATTTCATCCCTGTGCCGCTTGCTTACAGCCTCAAATTCCCCGGTAATCTCGTCAATAGAATCCTCGAATGCCTTGACCCACGGAAAATCCTTCACATCATGCCATGGCCGTGATGTCAGACCGGCGAATGTGAAGCCTTGGGGGCTGGGCCTGACGGTCGTGTCGCTATTGCCGGCTTCGCTATTGATCGAAGCACGCACTCTCTCAAGCGCTACTCCTGCTCGATCGTTCGCAGCCATAAGCTCGAGGCTTCGCCGGTAAGCTTTCAAGCGTCGGACGGCCGAAATCATCAGCAGAAAGGAAATTGCGAGAGGTGCGCCAATCGCGACGGCGGTAAGCACGATCTCAATGGCTCTGGCCAGGTAGGTATCATTTGCGAGCAGCAGAAACATTGCCGAGGCCAGCATTGCAAGCGCGCCAAGGACAAGGGCGGGCTGCAATAAACGCTCGATGTGCAGCTTTACGCTTGTCCCCCAGAACAGTTCGACACCATTGGTGCCGATGGGCCAAGCGTATCTCAGCACCAGCAGAGAGCTGGCAGTAAACACTAGTGCAAACGCACCGGCAGCAGCCAGGTCCGACCGGGCGGAGTGATGGATTGCGACGTATGCGAGGTAGGCTGCGCATGCCAAAAGCAGGCCCGCTTGTGCGACGAGGAAGGCGAATAACCGTTTGAATCCTGCCAAACCGTCCATGATCAACCTCTTCCGTCTGTGTTATTCATTCCCACAAGCTTGCCCATGATCTGACGGTTAGCCGCAGCCATGCTGCTGGCCGAAGAATCGGCAATTCCGGCATGTGCAGAACTCTGGTCCAGGCCCTTCGATCTGGCCGTGCGAAGCAGCTCATCATAAAGCGCCAGCAATTCGTCCCGCCACCCTTCATGCGTACATGAAAGGGCCATGGTGCAATCGAACGCCTTGTGACTGGCGCTCTCCACCGCTTCGTCATCGTCAAGCTTTTGAACGGCCTTTGCAAGGGAACCGGCTTGTCGATCAGCGGCCAGGAAAGCGCACCCCATCTCGGCAGCCTCACGCGCAACAAAAGAATCCGCGAACGCTACAAGCGGAACACCGCATTGAAGCGCCTCGAGGGCAACCAGCCCAAATGGCTCGGGAAGCCTGCTGGGCATGATCAAGCCCCGCGCGGATTTGACAAGTTCGGCTATCTGCGCGTGAGAGCACCAGCCCTCCCAGGCGATATCGGGGAATTTTTTCGCCAGGCGTGGGCGGTCTGAACCATCTCCGATAATTCTTAGCTGGCGGCCTGCCCGCTGAGCGGCTTCTGCCGCCAATTCAACGCCTTTTTCCTGCTCGACCCGGCCGATGAAAAACAGGTCGGAATTTTGTTCCGCCTTAACCCTGGTTGTCCGAAAGGGCTTCACCGGATTGCGTACTACCCGGATACGGTCTTCGGCGATGCCGGCTTTTTGCAACCACTCGCTCATGAATGGATGAATGGCAGCGACAAGGGCATCAGTTGTACCAAGATCGAGAAGGTGCCTTTTCACTGCCATGCGCGCCACACGGAAAGTCTTCTGCGATATGCTCCGCTTGTCGCAATTGGTGCTCATGCACGCGAGACTCATGGGCTGGAGACTGCAAACGCTTTCCTGGCGAAAATTGAAGAAAGTCCCATTGGGGCATGCGTGGAAGAAGTCATGGGCGTGAATGACAAGGCGGTCCTCAACGCTCGCGAGCGCGTAAAGCACTGACGGTGACAGAATTTGTGCCCAGCCATGCAAGTGATAGACAGCATTGGGGCTGTCGAACTTGCGGATAACCTGTCTTGTAAAGTCATACGCCGCTTTGTTGAACAGTCCTTTCTCAATGCGCTCCAGAAACGGCAGCGAGAGCAATGGGCTGCCCCCGAGCGCGACAATTTCCACATTGGCGGGCAGATCGTGTGCCTCGCCCGAATCCCCGGTTACATAGACAACTTCGTATCCGCTTTCCGCGAACAGGCGGGCGGAAAGCAGGGCCAGCGAAGTGGCGCCTCCGACCGGTTTCGAAGCATCGTTGATAATGATGATCGGGTCGGGGATCATGAAGCGCTGAGCGCAATAGGACGCGCCCCCAAGAACCTGGACCCGTAAGCACGTCTCACGTCCATGATGAAGAGATCATCACAGCTGTCGATGTGATGGCACCCTGTAGTCGCCTGGGCCCGATCCGGTTCGATCCTTCTGACCTCCCTTTCGGAATAGGCATCCATCGAAAGCTCGGTGATTTCCATGAACTTCAATCCGTAACCGTACAGGCCGTGGCTGGTGATCTGTGCGGGGCGGATCAGGCGGCCATCCCTGACAAATGGGCGCCCAGCGTTGCGCGCGCTTGTCGTATCAAGGACTACCGGGTTCATGGGGTGCGGCTCGACATGCTGCAAATCGGGCCCGTCGACGCGAAAGACGTGCAACTCCATACAATGGTCGAGAATATTCCCCGAACACAGGTTGGTGAACATCCACCACTGCTTGTCCCATTCGATCAGGGTGGTGTCAGCCGGAGATGTTTCCTCAAGAGCGGTTGCATGGGGTGTCCATTTGCCCGGAAAGTCCGTGCAGCGCCAAATCTCGACGCGATTCCGTTCATGAGTTTCGGGGATCAGGAAAGTTTCGCCACCGGCATCGAACACGTAGGGGTAAGAGAGGTGGACGTCGCCAAGCTCGATCCCGATCACGTCCCTGATCGAGCTCCCATCCAGGCGGCCGACACAAATCTTGGCCGCATGACCATTCCCGTTCCAGGCTTCAAAGAACACCCAGCTTTCGCCGCCCTTGCGGAAAAGAAAGGGGTCCGCCCGAAATTCGCCGTTCGGTTGCGGCAGCTCCCGCAAGTTATCCAGGCTTGAACTCAGCACGTCACCCTCGCCGATAACCAGCGACCAGTTATCTGGTTGCCCTCCCATGCGCGCGAGAGCGAGTTTGGCGATCCGGTTGCCAGTCCGGCCAATCAGTTTGGCGCCATAGCGCAGCACTTCGCGCCAGCCGAACTCGGGGAATGGCGCGGGGGGCATTGAGGCAGCGTGGCCGGCAGAGCGGGTCTTACCGCCTCTCTGCCGCAATTTCCCGAGCATTTCCCGTTCGACCAGCGCGGGCAACATGTCTTTGGCATATTGCGCATTGAGGGTTGCACTGAATTTCGTGTTGGTCGTGCAGGTGGCGATGACTTCCCTCGAGCCGTCGTGCATCCGGCGCAAAATCGCACTTTGCGTAATCGGAATGGCTTCCAGACTCTCATGAAAACCGAATAGTTCGGGCAGCCCTGAAGCGTCCGCGTAGAAGTGATATTCCCAGAACTCCTTGCCGCAGTTGGGCAGGCAATCCGCATGTGCGCCAGGCAGGTGGGAAAGCACCACGTCCAGCCCGGCTTCAGCCATGGCTTCATCATGCGCGGGCCTGCTGGGGATATTGCCGAGTTTCCCACCCGATAGGCGCGCGTATGGTTTCCCAGCCCGCAAGAACAACGCCTTCTCGATTTTTGACAGGGCCTGAAGAATTACAGAGGGCTTGCGCTTGCGGGCAAAACGCTGGTCGGTGAGGAATGCCTCGAGCGATATCGCGGGATGCCGGTTCAGGCGTTCAAACAGCGAGAGTTCCCATGGCTCGAAGTCCTGACCAGGATAGATCAGGATTCCCACGCGTAACGGCGGCGCCAATGACTCGCTCTTGGACATAGTGGTTACTTCATACCGCTACATCGCCCTCCCGGCATGGAATATTAAGTGGTACGAATGTTGGTTAGGGCTGCAATCCGGGGAACCTGCCGATATAGCCGCTGCACAGGCGGAGGTGGCCGAAGGCTATGGGTTTCGGCCTGTCACTACTGGCTGCCAGCGGGATGACCGGAGACATCATAAGTGCGAATTGCGGTGATCGTTGCCACGTTGGGAAGGCGCCAGGCGTCTGAAGATCTGGTCAATGATCTTTGCGCTCAGACGCGGTTGCCGGATCGGGTCATATTTGCGGTTACGACAGCTGAGGATGCTCCGATGCCCAACGCAAGATTGGGCAACGAGACGTTGCTGTGTGAGCGCAAGGGAAGTTGCGTGCAAAGAAATTGCGCGCTCGATCACGTTGTTTCAGATTGCGATATCATTGTATTTTTCGATGACGATTTCATTCCGGAGGCAACATATCTGGAGCGGCTGGAGGATGCCTTCGCTGCCGATGATGACATTGCCGGTCTGACAGGCCTGGTGGTGGCCGACGGCGTGAACGGAGCAGGGCTGGAGCGCGAAGAGGCGCTTGCAGCGATCCGCCGCCAGACCGAGCATTTTCCGAAGGGGAGCGAGCGCGAGACACAGCTTTTCGGCCTTTACGGCTGCAACATGGCTGTCCGCACAAAGGCACTTGGCAGCCGGCGGTTTGACGAGAAGATGCCTCTCTACGGTTGGCTTGAGGATCTCGATCTTACAAACCAGTTGCTACAGGAAGGCCGCCTTCTCAGGCTGGACCGGTTGGTTGGCGCACACCGGGGTATCAAGGCAGCTCGAACGTCTGGCGTTCGCCTGGGCTATTCGCAGATAGCCAATGCCGTCTATCTCATTCGGAAGGGCACTGCCCCCAGGCGGCCGATGTACGAGAACATCATAAAATATCTGGCGGTGAACCTGATACGATCCGTCCGGCCCGAACCCTTCATTGACCGCCGCGGGCGGCTCAAGGGCAATCTGGTGGGCCTTCTCGATATCTTGCGGGGCCAGTCACGCCCGGACCGAATTCTGGAACTGTGACCGGCTGCGGTCGCCGCGCGCAGATATGGCTGAATCAAGTTCACGGGCGCAAGCCTCGATCGCTTGCCTCGTCTTGATGATCACTTCGGCATGTACATCGCTGTCAATCCCTTCACGAAGCGATGCCTCAATCAAATCGGCAACCTGACCTGGTTCGGACTGTGTGTGGTTGGCCAAATATTGCCGCCTTCCAACACTATCGAAAAAGGCTTCCATTTTCGGATCCCACGCCATGCCAACATGCGGGATCCGGAAAGCATAGGCCAGGATGTTGGCATGCAGCCTGTGCGCAACGATGGCGTCAAAAGACCTGACCGTTTCTGCCAGGTCGCTCGGAACGAGCGGGCGCGGCATCCTTTTTACCCTTGGGTCATCGACAGCGTCGAGAACGACTTCCAGAAAGGCTTCGCCGTCCTGCGGCCCGTTTGTGAACAGCGTAACGCCAAGCCCGCGCGAGAGCAGTTCTTTTGCAAGTGCGCACCAGAAATCCCGCGCGGTGTTGAATGAAAAGTCGTCGTCATCCCTGGAGTGACGATCAAGCGTTCTAGGATTGGCGATGCCAATGCCAACTTCAGGAATGCCAGTGCTTCTGGGCGACGGTTTGGCCGTATAGACATCCGCTGCCAGAAGCCCGGGATCTGAACAGAGGTTGGCCTTGGCCAAACCGGATCGCCCGAAGTGGCGATTCCAGTTGTATCGCGACACGCTGTCCCGGACAGCCACATGTTCCAGGCCAAAACGGGAAAAGGCCTTCAAGAAAAGGCGCCGCGCGGGTTTCGACAGGTGCTCTGAAACGCCAACGCCAAAGACAGCCAGCAGCGCATTGACACGCCGCGCTTCGCCCAGTGCCGTATACAGCTTGAGTGGGAAATTGAGATCCGTGTCGGCGAGCAACTGCCCTCCGCCAACTATCACGCCGCTCACTCCCGACAGCTGCCGTCGCCAGATTTTCCGGTACCTTAACTGGATGAGGGCGACCAGGGCCGTAACGGTCCCCATGCTCCGCAACAGCGGGGGCAGGGCATCAAGGAACTTCAGAACATGGCCGCGCCCTGCATCCAAACCGCTGCCAAAGCTTTCCCTTCCGGCAAGATCGATCGAATGGACCTGCCAATCCGGCTGGACGCGGGCAAGCTCGCTCTCAAGGCATTCGGCAATGACACCATCGCCCAAATTCGGGCTGAATTTGACGTTGAGAAGGGCAATTCGTTTCATGACAGCAGCCGCTCGGATCCAGTTTGCGGTCTCGCTATCAGAGTTCCGGACCGAAGGCGATCCAGTGTAAAAGGGCCAGGCATCGAACAAGGTCGCATGTGATTTCCTGGTGCCTTGAACTGCATTCCTTTCCAATCGCGATTCAGGACCGGATGGGTTTCCTGCGCCTATATCTTCCTGTTTCTTATGAACATCACCGGCGATTCATCGGCATCGTTGCGAGCAACGGGCACATGCTGGGTCTCATCATAGACGAAGGTAGAACTGGCTTTGGCTTGGGCTGCATACGAAGGCTGAAACTCATGCCGCACCCAGTAATCTGTCGCGGACACCTCAGCCCAGTCAAAACCGATCCTGTGCAGGGCACGCAAGGTCGCTTCCTGCGGGGTTACAGTTTCGCCTTCATATTTGACCATTCCGTTATCCAGCGCAGTGCAGGTGATGGAAGTATCCTTCGAGAAGTAGAGCGTAGTATCGGGTTTTGCGCTGAACGCTCCGAAGCGGGACGCGTCATGCGAAGCCTTGATCTGCTCCATGCGTGCGCGCACCTGCGGGGAAATGCCAAGTTCCTCGTCGCTCAAATTCACGGTTGTTGTGGCAGCCAGTTCGATCGCGGCGCGCAACATGTCCGGGTTCATCCTGAAGAACCGTGAATCGCGCGCATCACAATGGTCAGAGAAAAGATAGTGCAGGTTCCGGTCCAGTGACTCGCAATCGGGCACCTTGGCGGCATAATACAAGCGGAACGGGATCGGGAGATCCTTGTCATTGATCTTGCGGATCTTGTTCGCCAAATCGTCCTTGGCTGTATATTCAAACCTTACGAAGCCCGGCATTGCATCGTTCGTCAGGATGAAGGCGGTCCCTTCTTGCCCACTCATCGAACACACTCCGCTATATCGACCCGCTTGAAACTGGCAGATCAAAAAAGCCTTGTGGGCAGCTTTGTCTGATCAACGAAAAACCTTCAAACCTTGGTCAAAAATTCAACCTAGGGTGCAGGGCGCTGCTTCTGCAAAGGATATCTCGGACTAGTTCAATTTTGACCGGTGAAGCCTTGCAGCCGCGCTGCTTGCATAAACGCTCTGACTGGTTGGATTTGAAGAACTTCAGCCCCCCGTTAGCCGTTAATGACGAACGCCGATCAGAGTAATTTCATCACTTGATCCGGTACTTGTGCACCGCGCCTCTTCCATCGGATTAGACCTTAAGGACATTGATTTTGCGCAATCGGCCTCGGTCTGGAAATAGCGAACTAGTGGGACCGGTTGGGATTGCCGTTAGCGACGGAACTTGTAATTTGGGTGCTGTGCATGACTGTGAGCGTTTTGGGGGCTTTCCTGCATGATGCCAGCCGATAGCTGGCCAACGGCAAGTATAGGAGTGGTCGAGATCGTCATGGCTAACAGGCAAGCGACTGATATATATGATGACGTTTCGGATCACGCCTGGCTTTACCACGAGCTTGGAAATTCTTTCGATCCGAATGGTGCCGTGCATTTTAGCGACATGGTCGAAGTGTCGGACATGCTGATGGCGGGCTATGCACGCTTTGTTGGCCAGGGAATGCCCCGCGAAATGGTAGGGTTTGCCATGCTGGGCGCCACAATGAACCTCTATGACCTGTTCGGCATGCAGGCCAGCCTTCCCAAGATCTTGCGCGGCCTTGCTGATCGTATCGATCAGAAGACTGATACCTGCAACCGCTGATCGCACTGCGACAATGACACATCGGGTTTCGGCCCGGTGATAACGTAGTTCGGGCGCAATATCTCGCGAAGCCGGGGCTTGAGCAGCTCCGCTTCCTGACCTTGCACGCTCGGCGAGCGCTGCCCGCAATTCGTCCTTTCGGATTAGACGGATGCGCGTTCGGTCTAAGCACAGTGCGCGTCTCCCGCCCGCGGCCTCCAGGCGATATGAATGGTGGGAGGATGGCTAGTCAATGAGAATGCAGACCCGCACCGATTGGCCTTCAAAAATAAGAAGCTATGAATCAAACAAAATGGCTTTCTCTATAGTTGCGGGATCTAATGCAAAAACAGGCTTGAAAGATAGTGTCAGAGAAAAATAGAAAAGTTACATTGGCAATGCCTGTTTACAACGGATCGAATTTTATTCGGGATGCGCTCGATTCGATTGTTGCCCAAACCTTTACGGATTTCGAACTGATAGTTTGTGACAATGCGTCCGAAGACGACACGCGCGAAATCGTCCAGCAATACGCCGCGAAGGACAGCCGCATCGAATTGATCAGAAACCCCCGCAACATCGGTGCGTCGGCGAATTACAATCTAGGCTTCAAGCACGGTCGAGGAAAATATCTTAAGTGGTGCGCTCATGACGATACGCTGAGCCCCAATTACCTTGAAGCCTGCATTCGCGTGATGGATGCCAACCCGGATGTCGCGCTGGCCTTTGGGTCGACGCTCGGCATTACGGGCAAGAATGAAATCGTACGTCCGGTGGGCGATGAAACGCCATCGCTGGAAAGCGACAGCCCCGCTGAACGGTTCCAGCGAGCGATTGAACTGTCAGGCACATGCTTTCCCATTTTCGGCGTCTTCAGAAGGGAAAACCTGGAGCGCTCTACCCTTCATCGCCCCTATTACGGCTCGGACCGGGCAGTGCTGGCCGAAGCCGCGATCATGGGAAAATTCCTGCGGGTCGAGGAAGCGATCTTCTACAATCGCGAACACGAGCAGCGCTCGATCAACATCGATGACAAGGTCCAGCGCAGCTTCTGGCAAACCGGCAGGAAGAGCCGCGGAGCAGCAGCTGAACATCTGCAACTGGCGCTCCATCTGTTCGAGATTGCTTCCCGCCACAGCGACATCACTTCGCCCTGGCCGCTGCGTGCGGCGCTGATCCGGCGAAGCCTGCTCCCGATACAATTGGGAAGATACGGCCTTGAACTGGTCCATATGGTTTCACCCGCTGCTGCGCAGGCTGCGAAGCGGGTTTTCGCGAAGCCTCAACGCAACCACGAAGCAAGCAAGATGGTGTAGGACATGACAAGTTTTGACCTGACGAAAGTGAAAGTCGGCATTCTCGCCGGTGGACTTGGCTCGCGTCTTTCCGAGGAAACCGAGACCCGCCCGAAGCCGATGGTCGAAATCGGTGAAATGCCGATCCTGTGGCATATCATGAAGATATATTCGCACTATGGCTTCAACGATTTCAGCATCGCGCTGGGCTACAAGGGCGATTACATCAAGCGGTGGTTCCGCGAACATTTCAGTGTGTCGGGCTCGATCTCGCTGAACACGCGCAAGGGCGGGGTTCTTCGCCATTCTCCGGACTGCGTCCCTGACTGGAATGTCGACCTCGTCGAAACCGGAATGAAGTCAGGCACGGGCGGCCGGATCAAGAAACTGGCCCATTGGCTCGGCGACCAGACCATGATGGTGACCTGGGGTGATGGTGTTGCCGATATCGACATCGGCAAGCTCCTGGCTTTCCACAAATCCCACGGAAAGCTGGCGACACTCACCGCGGTAAGGCCGCCAGCCAGATATGGTCACCTCCAATTTGACGGGGACCTCATCACTGACTTCACCGAAAAGCCGCAGATCGGCGAGGGCTGGATCAACGGTGCCTTCTTCGTCCTTGAGCCGGAAGTGATGAACTACATCGATCACGAAGACGAGATGTTTGAGCATCGCCCGTTGTCGAGGCTGGCCGAGGATGGGCAGCTGATGGCTTACCGCCATGAGTCCTTCTGGCAGTGCATGGATACCATGCGCGAAAAGCAGCTACTCAATGAATACTGGTCGTCTGGAAAGGCGCCCTGGAAGATATGGAAGGACCAGACCAATGAAAGTTCTTTTGACTGGGCACCGCGGGTACATCGGTACGGTGCTGACTCGACGCCTGCTGGAGCGCGGTCATGATCTAGTTGGCCTTGACAGCAATCTATTCGAGGATTGTTTTTTCCTTCCGGAGACCGCCGAGATTCCCTCGATCGGGGGAGATATCAGGGAATTCGTGCTTGATCCCTTTGCCGCAGACAAGCTGCGCGGTCTCGATGCGATCATCCATCTTGCGGGCCTGTCCAACGATCCGCTGGGCGATTACCGGCCCGGCCTTACGCAGGAAATCAACTCGAAGGCCTCGATCGATCTCGCCCGTCTGGCCAAGGCGGCCGGCGTACAGCGCTTTATCTATGCCTCATCCTGCTCCAATTATGGCGCGTCGGGCGATGGGTTTATCGATGAGGGCGGGGCGCTCAACCCGGTAACGCCCTATGGCGTCTCGAAGGTCGAGGCGGAGATTTCCATCGAGGCTTATGCCGATGAAAGCTTCAGCCCGACGTTCCTGCGCGCGTCGACAGCTTACGGCTTGTCGCCGATGCTGCGCTTCGATCTCGTCGTAAACAATCTGACAGCCTGGGCTTGTACGACTGGCGAAGTCCATCTCAAGAGCGACGGCAGCGCCTGGCGCCCGATCGTCCATGTCGAGGATATAGCGCTGGCTTATGTTGCCAGCCTTGAAGCCGATCGCAGCGCAGTGCACTGCGAAGTGTTCAACGTCGGCCAAACCTCGGAAAACTACCAGATCAGGGAAATTGCAGAGATAGTCCGTGATGTGGTGCCCAATTCGCGGATCGGCTTTTCCGCCGGCGCAAGCCCCGATGTGCGTAACTACCGGGTCGACTGCAACCATATTGCGCGAAAGCTGCACAATTTCAAACCGCAATGGACGTGCCGCCGCGGCGTTGAGCAACTCTATGATGCATTCGTTTCCAGCGGCCTGACGCTCGAGGACTTCGAGGGCCCTCGCTTCAAACGCATTGCCCACATGAAGCAGAGGATCGCCCAGGGTACAGTGGGCGAGGACCTTTTTCCCGTCCGGCAAATGGTTGCCGCCTGAAAGGCTTATGATGAACCAGATTTTCCTGGAACAACCCGGCAAATATTCGCGCACCGAGACGTGCTGCCGTTCCTGTGGCGGACATTCGCTCGAACCATTCCTTGACCTGGGTTCTACACCGCTGGCCGACAGGCTCCTGACCCAAGAGATGCTGGAAGAGCTTGAGCTGACATTTCCGCTTGTTGTCGCTTTTTGTCCGGACTGCTCGCTTGTCCAGATCCTGGAGACAGTCGCGCCGGAAATCCTGTTTGCCGATGCCTACCCTTATTATTCGTCATTCTCACCAGCATTGATGGAGCATTCGCGTGCGAATGCGCTGGCACAGCTTGAGGAGCGAAAGCTTGGACCCTCGAGCCTTGTGGTCGAGCTCGCCAGCAATGATGGCTACCTGCTGCGCAATTATGTCGAGAGCTACGTTCCTGTAATCGGTATCGACCCTGCGGACGGGCCTGCCGCTGCTGCCAGAAAGATCGGAGTGCCGACCTTATGCGAGTTCTTTACCGAGGAATTCGCTGCAGACTTTGCCGAAACCCATGGCCTGGCGGACGTCGTGCATGGCAACAATGTCCTGGCTCATGTTTCAGACACCAATGGGTTTGTGGCCGGGATAGCAAAGATCCTGAAGCCGACAGGTGTAGCGGTGATCGAGATGCCGTATCTCTTGCCGCTGATCGAGCACATAGAGTTCGATACGATCTATCATGAGCATCTGTGCTATTTCTCGCTTACGGCGCTGGACAAACTGTTCCGCAGGCACGGACTTTTCCTGAACCGGGTCGAGGAGCTTTCGATCCATGGTGGGTCGCTGCGCATCTTCGTCGAACCCAGCGAGCGGGTCGAGCAGAGCGTCAACCGCATGCTTGCCCATGAGCGCGCGATTGGCCTCGACCAGGCCAGCTTCTTCGCCGAGTTTTCCTCGCGGGTCGATACGCTGAGGAAGGAACTGGTTGCGCTTATCGCGGACCTCAAGGCGAAGGGGCATTCGATCGCTGCCTATGGGGCCGCTGCGAAGGGGGCGACCATGCTCAATTACTGCGGTTTGGACCGGACCCAGATTGATTTCGTGGTTGATCGCAACGTCAACAAGCAAGGCAAGTTCATGCCTGGTGCCCACCTGCCGATCCTTGAACCTGAAGCTCTGGCCGAGCGCAAGCCCGATTATGTCCTGATGCTTGCCTGGAACTTCGCGGATGAAATCATCGCGCAGCAGCAAGCCTATCTGGCGCAAGGCGGTCAGTTCATCATACCCGTGCCACATCCAAGGATTGTCGCATGAACCTTGGCGATAGCTTCCTGGCGGCGGACACTATTTCCCAAGCTGATGATCTTTCAGAGCAGTTCACCTGCCCCACTTGCAACTCCGGCAGGACCGAGCTCTTCCATGAGGTTGAAAACGTCCCCACAAACTCGTGCATCCTGTTCGAGACCCGGGAAGAGGCGCTGAACTGCAACAAGGGCTCCATCGCGCTGCGATTCTGCCATGGTTGCGGCTTTATCTACAACGCCAGCTTCAAGCAGGAATTGACCGAGTATTCCGGGCGTTACGAGGAGACCCAGGGCTTCTCGCCAACATTCTCACGCTTCCATCGCAACCTTGCCGAGGAAATGATCGAGCGGCACGGCCTGTCCGGTCGGGACGTGATGGAGATCGGCTGCGGCAAGGGCGAGTTTCTTGTGCTGCTTTCGCAGCTGGGAGAAAATCGCGGCGTGGGGGTGGACCCCAGCGCCTTGCCGGAGCGGCTCGAAGGAGTGCCCGGTGCAGAGCGGGTCACGCTTATTCCCGAATATTTCGAACCGCGGCATTGCCAGGTCCAGCCGGATTTCCTGTGCTGCAAGATGACACTCGAGCACATCACGCAAACTTCCGAGTTCATCGAAACGATCCGTGCCGGGCTGGACGAATCCAGGCAGACCGTGGTGTTCTTCCAGGTGCCCGAGGCAGACCGGATCATCAGGCATTGCGCCTTCGAGGATATCTACCACGAGCATTGTTCCTATTTCACCGAGAGTTCGCTTCGCCACTTGTTCGAACGGAGCGGTTTCAAGGTCACAAGGACCGCCATTGAATATGATGATCAGTACCTGACGATCGAAGCGGTGCCTTGCTCCGGGAATTCGGCAACGGGGACACGCGCCGCGATCGACGAACTTGCCGATCTTGTGCGCAGCTTTGCGGAACGGCTCGAACTTCACAAGCAGCATTGGCGCGAAAAGGTCCAGCAAGCGAAGTCCGAAGGAAAGACGGTGGTCCTCTGGGGCTCAGGCTCGAAGGCCGTGTCGTTCCTGACATCGCTTGGGATTGCCGACCAGGTCGATTTCGTCACTGACATCAATCCCAATCGCCACAATCACTACATGCCGGGTACAGGCCAGCTGATTGTCCCGCCTGAACAGCTGGTGGAGATACAGCCGGGATTGGTGATTGTCATGAACCGGATCTACGAGGGCGAGATTTCGCAGTCGCTCTTGGCCATGGGCGTGTCCTGCAATGTGGTATGGCTGTGATGGAAATCGGATACCTATCCAGGAAGGATCATATTTGAGGTCGCAGCTGACATGAAGATCGCGATTACAACGGCAACGGATAGCGGCTATTTGCCGGCAGCTTGCTGCCAGCTCAAATCGGTCGCCGATCATTTGCCTGATGGATACGATGTCAGCCTGAACCTGGTCTGTTGCGATGTCAGCGAAGGGGATATCGCAGCGGCGCGGGCATTCTTTGAAAACAAGGGTGTACCGGCAAAAATCATCCTCCCCGATTTCGTCGATGAACAGATCAAGCCGATCAACCAGAGATGGCCTAGAGCGGCCTATCTGCGGCTCTACTTCGACATGATCTTCGGTGCGGAAGTCGATCGGTTGATCTATTTTGACGCTGATACGCGCATCATGGCCTCGATCGAGCCACTGCTAGCCTTGGACCTGCAAGGGTTTCCCGCTGCCGCAGTGCACGATTTCGTATACTACCTGAGCGGCAACATCAGGCGCCGCCGCCGGGACCTGTTTCTGTCTGATGACGCCCCTTACCTTCAGTCAGGCGTGATGGTGTTCGACTGGCCAAAATTGTTGGCGGACGGCGCACTCGAACGCGCACGACAATTTCTGGTCGACAACCCTGAAGGCTGCATGGAGGCGCCCGATCAGGACGCGCTCAACCATGCCCTTGAAGGAAAGTGGTTGCCACTCGATCCGCGGTGGAATCTGCACGAGACTTATCTCAACTTTGGCGGCAAGCTGACCCCATACCTGGAACATTATACCTCGACCAAGCCCTGGTCGAAAAGGCGGCCACCCCGGTGGGCGGATGCGGCACAATGGTACCGGGAGGAATTGCGCGATACGATCTGGTCGGGGTTCATCCCTGAACAAACCACTGGCGACAAGATCCGCTCGCAGCTCGATTTTCTGAGGTTCCGCTACGCACCAAAAATCCGCAACGCGCTTGCGCTTTATGCGCCTGTCGTTCTGGATATGATGAAGGTGCCAAGGCACCGCTCCGACAATTCCGAACTTCCCTGGGCGCCGCGAAACAGCAAGGATGTCGAGGACATGGCTCGCGCGCTTGTTTCCGAAGCGCATGGCGAGCGCAGTTTCATCCGCCCACCAGAGGGAGTACTGGACGGGCACGGCAAGGGCCGTCCGATAGGCCTCGCCTGACCAGCGCGAAGGTCAATGCTGCAACATTGCGTGCTCGCGGGTTGGCAACTCAACTCGGCAAGTTCTGGTCAAGGGTGCCATCAGCTTGAGCCTTGGACTCATGGCGGCTCCTCCGCCCGGCTTTGACCCGCTGAACCAGAGTAACGATCTCGGTAACAGGCCCTGCTGGCCGTCCGGTTGCGAGCCATGCCATGCAGATGGCCGCGGCATAGAATGCGCCGCCCGCCAGAATTTTTGCGGCCAGGTTGATCGTGACGCCGACATTGGCGTTTGCGAGCAGAAGGTCGACAGCAAATACCCCGAATGTCATCGAAACAAGACCGCAGATCGTGAAGCCGTGATGCTTCACCTGATGAGCCAACGAGATATTCAGGAGATGACGCAAGAACAGCAGTTCGATCATCACAGTTATCAGCTCGCTGACAAGACGGCCGATGGCTGCGCCAATCAGCCCTCCGCCAATCAAACCTCCGACGATCAAGGGTATCTTGACGAATACTGCGATGATCTGGCGGATGAAAAGCAGCTTCGTTTTGCCAAGCGCCATGGCGACCGGCTGCAGCCCCACGGTGAAGGTACCCAAAGCATAATAGAGGGCGCAAATCTCCACGAAGGGGATCGCAGCCAGCCACTGATCCCCCAGCGCGATCTTGACCGCAGGCCCGGCTACCAACGCCAGGCCGATGCCAAGCGGCGCAATCAACATGGCAATGGAGGATTGTGCAAGCAGATGCGACCGGGTCAACCGCGCCATTTCCTTCGAAAGATTGGCAAGACCCGGGAAAAGCGCGTGCTTGATGGGCTGTATGGTTTCGCGGGTTGGGATGACCGCGAAATTGTCAGCCATCGCATAGATGCCCAACTGGGCCTTGGGAACGACGAGGCCGATGATCAGCTGGTCGATCCGCCAGTTCAATGTTTCGAATAGCTGGTTGAGGAAAATCCAGCCTGAGAATGCCCAGATTTCCTTTACATGCTTGAGCGAAAGACGAGGCCAATAGGGAATGAGCAGATAGCTCAGCAAGGCTGCGGCTACCGCGCCAAATGCATTGCCAAGGATGATGGCCCAATAGGATTCCAGAATCAGTGCAAGAATGATTGCAAGGCCAACTCCGGCCGCTTTCTGCGAAAACTGCACCAGGGCGAGGGAAGCGAAGCTCATCTTCTTCGTCACCAACCAGATATGCGGGTTTTGCAATCCGATCATCGCACCGGTGATCCCTGAAACGATGAAGACCGGGACCATGTCGGCGTTCGAATAGACCAATGACAATGGCCATGCAGCCAGCGCGAAAAACAGGCAGATGATGATCGAGCGGATCAGTGCCATGGTCCACGCCGTATCAATGTGCGATCTGTCGACTTCGTCCTTCTGGATCAGGGCATTGTTGAGCGAGAGTTCGGTGCAGGATTGCACGACCGTGAGGATGGCTGTCGCGATCGCGACGATGCCGAAATCTTCTGGCGTCAACAGCCTGGCAAGGACAAGTATTGCGCCGATGCTGAGCAGGTTCGATGCAACGCGCGCGCCCCCAAGGGAGAATGCACCGCGCACTACGCCCAGCCGCAGATTCAAAGCACGTTCCGATGACCGGCGGATTGGGCATCGTTCGGCAACACCACCCCTGAAACGAATTTGGCTGCCGCACGGCGGGGATATGTGCCGAAGCGACCAAGCGGCAGGCGCTCGGCGACCGTTACCACCGCATTGGTTCCATTCCTGAGGATTTTGGCCAAACTCCCCGGACGCGAGATCGCACCTTCGCACAGGTCGACATACTGGTCGGCAAACAACAATTTGAATGCACCGTCGCCCCGGCCGAAATCGATCAGGGCAATGCCATGCTGCTCCGCTGCCATAGCGCATCGGTCCACCAGATTGATGCCTGGTCCAAGCTTGTAGGCCGCAAGATCGTAAGACGGGAACCACCAATGCCAGACGCTTGATGTCCTCAATCCGAAATGCGCTGCCAATAGCCTGTCGCCAGCGTGTAGCGTCGTCATGACGGCTGAAAATTCGGGGTCGGAAAAATGACGCAGCCTCTCAAGCACTTCGCCAGTCCAATCGGACCTGATCCGAAATTGCGTGCCGGCTCGCACATATAGAGCGTTCTTCATCTCGATGTGGCGCCGGTAAACACTATCGTGGGAATCGTGGAATGTGAAGCGAAGCGGCCCGATGTCCTTCTCGGTCTTGCGGCTTCGCCGGCGCATTTCGCGCTTTGCCTTGGTCCAGCTGGAATCCTTGCGCGCTACAAACGCATTGTATCCTTCACCAAGATTCATCTGCGGTGAAATTGAATTGCCCTGTGCATCGGCAGTCAGTTCCTCAAACGAGGCTGGCAGATGATTATAGTCGTAAGAGGAAATTCCCGCCGCCTGAAGCAGGTTATGCGGATTGATCCGCACATCTGGAGCCAAGATCGGTCCCTGATAATCGTTGAGCTGCCCACCAACCGGCTTGCCAACGCCGCTCCGCAAAAGATGGAATGGCAGGAATCCCACTACGTCGCCATGTTGTTCGAAAATGGCAATGCGTACATCGCAGCGGACTTCGGCAACTGTCTGCGTAAACTGGGGCCAGTAGAACGGACTGTGATAGAGGGGATTTGCCCGGCAGAACGTCTTCCAGAGTTTGATCAGGTCTGGCGTAAGCTCGCTGGCTTGCAGAGAATGGCTTCGCATGGCCTTCACTTTCCCAGCCGAATGACTTCGGCGGGTGCCCGGCCCGGAGCCTGGCCCGGAGCTTGGCAGGGCATGGCAGCTGTCTGGGTGGCTGCGGGGCAGGGCAGTCGCGGGCGGGTCACGAAGTGGTGACCTTTTCCGTCTTAACCCGGCTTTCCCAGCGAAACTCCTTAAACCGGGGTTTCAGTTCTTCGGCCACATCTGCCAAGCTCGTCCGCAAGGCTATCGCAGCACCGGCCATGATGGAAAACAGGGCGGCGGGTATCGCATGAGGTGAGGATATTGCTGCTGGTACGAGGCTCATCACCGCTGCGGATGCCAGAGCACCGCCGATGGACTGGTATGGGATCGGGCCGATACCCCAGGTCGACTTCTTCGAAGCCTGGAAAACCGATTTCAGATAGATTCCAAATGTTACCATGCCGATCAATCCGGTCGAACCGAGGATGGCCGTGACCATGCTCGATGATCGAAAGCTGCCCGGGCCAATTCCCAGTCCATACGAAGCAATGAAGCTGTCCCAACCCTGGAGAGCCCAGAACAGCCTTTGCTGACCGGAAAAGCTGGCTGGCTTTCCGACTGTCATGTCAACGATCAACTCATAAACGGCGAATGGCAGCCGAGGGATAGTCGCCATGAGGACGGCCAGTAAGAACAGAATACCGCAGGCTGCAATTACCGCGCGCGCCAATTTCCCGGGCGGGGTTGCAGCAGGAAAGATCATTGCGCGAAAAGTGAAGAACAGGGCGTAGGCACCAAGCGCCACATATGCGGTTGATGCGGTGCTTAACACCAGCATCAGTGCAAGAGCCGCAGCCGCCAATCCCGTCGCCCGTGTCCGGATTGACCGGTACCACAATTCAGCCATCGCGAGAAAAAGAGTGAAGCCCAGGCCAGCATAGCTCGATGCCTCTGGAAGCACGCCTCTGATGCGGATGAAGCCTGAAATGGACAAGTCGAGCGGTGTGTAACCACCATTTCGGAATAGACTGAGGATTACCTCGAAACTCGTCCCACGTGTCAGCAGGTCAAGAACACCCGTTCCTATATGAAGCCAACTGGCGAGGATGAGCGCCGTGACCAGGGCGTCACCACCCGAGGGGAGACGGCAAAATATATAGCTTGAGATTGCGAGCAGCAGTGCGCCCAACAGATAGAAACCAGCGGTCAGGTTCTGCGAGGTAGGCTGCAGTGGGACGGTGTCGAAGGGGCCCATCGATGGGTCCGGCCGCATGGGAAAAACATCCACCATGCCTCCGAACATGCGCGGCGCCAGGTACGCGCAGACCATGCCGTATATAACAAAGAAGACGATCCATTTATTCTCGCTCACAGCAGCTGGCAAAAAGCGGAGATAGCCGCCTTTTGGAGCCAGAATTCTCAGGCTGGTAAACAGCAGCGCGAATTGAACCGGCGGGATGGATGAGCCCCCCAAGCCAGGGAGTGAAATGGCGGCGGAACCATCAAGAAGCGCGCTGATGACAAGAAAGATAAGTGCGCCTCGCACGCTGCCAGCCAGCACGACATAGGTGCCGATCAGGATCTGGACCATGCCGATAATGGTGAGTTCCATTGCCCTCTTCGCTCAGTTCGGCTGCGCCAGTTGCAATATCTTCCGGTCGAACTGCTCCGGTTCGAAAAGGCTTGCCTGTTTGATGGCCACTGAAGGATCAAAGTCCTTCACGAAAAACTCCATCTGTTCGACTGCTTCGATGAGCGATCCAGCCGTCTGCTCGTCGAAAAAGATCCCGGTCTGGCCGTGTACGACGCTGTCCCTTACCCCGCCGCGTCCGTATGCGACCACGGGTCGGCCCGAAGCCATGGTTTCGACAGGGGAAATGCCGAAGTCTTCTTCCGCCGTGATGACCAGCGCCTTGCAACGCGCGTAGGCATTCTTGAGCGAGGCAAAATCGAGCCGATCGATAAAGACGATATTCGGCTGCGCGATGGCCCGCAATTTCTTCAACATGCTTCCCGTGCCGACCATGGTCAGCGGCAAGCCGTTTGCATTGAAGGCTTCAACCGCAAGGTCAGGGCGCTTGTAAGGCACCATCTGTCCGACCCAGAGGTAGTTGTCATCAATCTCGTCCGACTGGTGGAAAAGACTGGTATCGACCGGAGGGTGGATCACCTCGGATTCGCGGCGCCAGACCTTGCGGATGCGCTGCTGGATGAAATGGGAATTGGCAATGAACTGGTCGACCCGGGCACTTGAGGTGACGTCCCACTGACGCAAGCGATGATAGATCAACGGCATCGCCCCGCGGGCAAGCAAGGGTGCTTCGGCGCGATACTGGTGATAGTGATCCCATAAGTATCTCATGGGGGAATGGCAGTAGCACAGGTGCATCGCGTCTGGCCGGGTGATCACACCTTTTGCAGGGCCGGATTCACTGCTTATGACAAGGTCATAGGCAGTGAGATCGAGGCACTCGAGCGCCATCGGCATCAGCGGCAGGTAATATTGATACAAACGCCGTGCGAGCGGAAGCCGGTTGACGAAACCCGCTTTGATCGGCGCCTGCTTCAGGGTCGCCGACATGCTGCGCGGGTCATAGACATTGGTAAAAATGTCGGCATTCGGGAAGATCCGCAGGAGCCGCTCGACCACCCGTTCGCCGCCGCGCATTGCGACAAACCAATAGTGCACAATCGCCACGCGCCGTTCCGAAAAGGTTCCATTGATCAAAGAATGATCCAAGCCCGTCCGCTCGGCGGCCAGTCTAGGCATAATATTCCTTGTACTGCGAATAATAGAAATACGGGTCGTGCGGATCGAGGAACGACCGGCGTTTCATGTTGACACCGTTAAGCACGGCGCCAAGGACATTGACCTTGTCGGGTGGGAGCCTCCTCAGCGCGGCGCGGATCGCAAACTTCGAAGTTGCGCGCCATTTTGTTGCAAATACAACAACATCGGCGCGGCCCGCCAATATGCGAGAGGCGGCTATCGGAAGGACTGGTGGCAGGTCGAGAATGATCCTGTCAAAATGGCCGCGAAGCCGCTCCAGGAGGTCCACGAATTCCTGTCCGCGCAGCAGGTGCTCCGGTTCCTCCGCGCTTGGTGACAGCGGAAGAACGCAGAAGACATTCTCTCCTACATATTGCTCAAAATCGATCGGCGCCGTCCCTTTCAATACATCGATAAGACCTTTTTGCCCTGCCTGCATGTTCAGCAGCCGGCTGATGCCTTGCCTGCGCAAATCACAATCAATCAGCATGGTGCGCATCCCGCCCGCCGCCAATACGCTGGCCAGGCAACACGACATGACCGTTTTGCCTTCGTTGGGCAGCGCGGACGTAATCGCGATAACTTTTGCCTGTCCCTGCGTGGCCAGATCAATCGATGCGCCGAGCGAACGGAACGCCTCTGAGAATCCCGATTTCGGAGCATCCTGTATGGCCGTTGCCGGGTGGTCGTTGCCATCGTCGATCGATGACAGGAGCGGGATCGACGCCAGGCACGGAATGCCCAGGTCGCGTTCCACTTCTTCGGGCGTGGAAAGACCATGGAACAGGGCTTCCTTGATGTAGGCTGCCAATACTCCCAGGCCCAGGCCAATGACCAATGCCAATACCATATTGAGGATTATGTTCGGCGAAGCGGGAAAGATTGGTGCTTCCGCCAAGGTGAGGATATTTGCACTCGGCTTTTCGCTGCCTTCCGCTGCAATAAGCTCCTTGAAGCGGTTAAGATAGGTTTCGTAGATGCCTTGAGATGCTTCGGCGGCGCGCTCCAGTTCGCTGAGACCAACCATTGCATCATTGTTTTGGGAAAGCCGACCGCGCGCCGCAGCGAGACTGGAAGTCAAAGATGCGAGGCGCTGTTGCGAGACGTCCTGCTTGGCCCTCAGGTTGGAAACTACTCGACCGATCTCTGCTTCGATCCTGCGCCGAACCTCGTCCAGCTGGCTCTGCGCGCGAATGAGCAGTGGGTGATTGGGGCCGTATTTCGCCGACAGGTCTGCAACGCTGGTCGCAGCCAGGGCTTCCTGGGAGCGCAATGAGGAAATGACCGGCGAATCCAGCGCTTCACCGACATCATCCCCCGTTGAACCGGAACTGAGCTGGGCGAGGGCGGTTCGCAGCCGCGCCTGGTCTGCTGCCGCTGCCGCACGCGCTGTTGTTACCTCCTGGTTGTAGGTTGCGATTTCCTGCTCTGTAAGGGATGCGCCCGAAGTGCTGAGCAGGTTATTCTTTATCCTGTATTGCTGGAGTGCCTGAGTGTCGGCCTGAGCCTGATCGCGCAGCTCGGCCAGGCGTTGCTCCACGATATTGCGGGCCTCTGCATTTCGCTGCTTTTCTGAATCGAGTTCCCAATTGACGAACTGGCGTGCAAATTCGTTCGTTATATCGGCAGCAGCCTTTGCCTCCTCGGCCTCAAAGGAAATGGCCAAGGCGTAACTTTCGCCCGCCCGCCTTGCTGAAACATCTTCCTGGAGCTGTTCAAGAAGGGCACGCTGATCGCTGTCAGACATGCCTTCGGTGAGGGCCAGCTCCTGAGCCACGCGTTGGGCCATCTCCTGAGAAGTGATGATCTGTATCTGCGTCTCGACCACTTCATCGCTCAACACAGGCTGGGCCGAAAGTGTGGATGTCGATTGAGTTACGATCGCTGCATCGTTCGTCAACATCACGGTCGCTTCCGCGCGGTATGTCTTTCCAGCCAACAGCGAAATCGCCAGACCGGCCAGCAGGGCCGCGGCTGTTACCAGCAGGATCAGCTTGAGCTGCCGATGGAAGAAACTTACGCTCTCGCGCAAATCTAGCCGGTCGGTCTGGGCCGGTGGATATGCACCATAATTGGTCATTCCGGTACCAGGCGCGCCTGCCCTGACCAGATCAGTCGATCCACTCATCCATGATCTCCACGTTTCCTGCAGCAGAAACGATAATTATTGAGCTGGCGCTGCCGTTTCATTTCGACCTCACCATGCCGATCGCAGGCCTATGGTGCCTGCAAAGCCCTTGTATGAACGGCCGAATGCTCCCCCGTCCTGGTCGCGGTATCCAACCGACACGAAAACTCCGATCCTGTCCGCTAACCTGTAAGTTGTTGATCCGGATACAAATGCGCGTTTGTCCTTGCGGAGGGTGGTCTTGTACTCTTCCTCCAGGTAGCCGGCCTCGGCGCCTACCAAGACGCGATCGCCGATGGCGTGCTGCGCTGAGAGCTTGAATTCGCTTGTGATGATTGCCGGCGCTTCCTGGCTCCTGCTCGGATCGACAAGACGGCTGGCGCTGGCGTCAAGTTTCCATTTCGGCGAAGGAGTCCAGCTCGCTGCAAGCCGGTAGTTTATTTCGCCTGCCGACTTGATCGAAGGGTCGTCGAAATCCTGGCTGATATAGCCAACGCCTGCCTCCAGATCGATCAGGCCGGTGAGTTCATGCCTGACACCGATCAGCGCCGCATATCCGCTCGAGTTTCGCGAGGGGATGGTCGCAATCTGGTAATCGATTTCATTGCCGCGCAATTCGCCGAAGATCTTGGTCTTGGCGTTGACTCCCAAGTCAGCCCTGAATTTCGCCTTGCGCACAGTGACATCGCGCAACGAAAGATCGATTGGCGCCCCACCGAGCACGGTGTCCGAATAGTCTCGTTTGATGACACCGGCCCCAAGCGCGATTTCCAGCTTGTTCCCGGTCCGCGCCACTTCGATTCCGGCCGTTTTTTCATGGAATGAAATAGGCTCGTCGCTGAAGAATATATCGCCAGCCGTCCCGCGCCGTTCGATCCCCCGGTTGTACCCCGCATTGGCCGAAACATCGATGCCAAGGCCCAGCTCCAACAGAGCCCGGGCGTTCAGCCTGTATTGTTCGCTATTCTCATCGGATATGTCGAAGTATCGCCTTAGTTCAGCGGCGCCTTCCAAGCTGACAGCGTGCCGCGAGAAGTCGGACCGAAGGGCGAAGGCCGGCCTTAGCGACACGACACCGTCCTCGATCTCGCCGGAATCGACATTATAGATATTGGTGTCGTAGGTCAGGTCCACGATCGCCTGCGGATACAGGATGAACCCCGGCGAAACCCTGACCCCTTCGCCTGAATCCGGATCGAACAGCTTGACCGGCGTTACAACTTCTGGCGCTTCGGCCAGTGCCAGTCTCGGGGCCACGAGGCACATGCACGTGAAGGCAGCGAGACGCAAAATGATGCCGCCATGGTGCCTTCTTCCAGACAATGCCCTGGCCGAGATCGCCTCATACATGGATTTGGAATTTCGCCTCCTCGGCACAAACGCCAAGCAGATGATGAACGCCAGGTCCTCAAGCTCCTGCCCGAAATTCTTTCCCAAGCCCGAGTTCTTGATGGGCCGGGTCCGCTGAGAGCGGCGTTGCTTGGCCGCAGAAGACTTGCGAGCCTTCAGCAGGGTTAGGACACGGGTGATGCCTAAACCAATTCCCCTATAGAAATTTTCAGCCAAAAGGAGTAGGTCTATAACCACTATGGATAGTGCGATCAGCATGCTGGAATCTTCCAAACCAACCAGCTCTCGGCCTCGTTGTGATCGAAAGCCGCAGCGCCCTAGCTTTGCCCGTGGTGTACTTTTCGCTTTGCCAGCTGCCCTGGCGCTCTGGGCCATCTTGTTCTGGTTGGTCTGGTGATCGGACAAATGGCGCATCAGCAAGATCCTTTGCCTGTGATCACTGCGGGAATGGTCAACAGCAAGATCTTGAAATCGAACCACAGCGATTTCGACCGGGAATACAGTACATCGGCTGCGACCCTGCGGCGATAAGTCGAATCGTTGCGACCGGTAACTTGCCAAAGGCCAGTCAGGCCGGGCCTGACACTGAAATAGCTCGTAATGTAGCGACCGTACTTTGGCACTTCGGAAGACACGATCGGGCGTGGCCCCACCAGGCTCATGTCGCCACGGATGACATTGATCAATTGGGGCAGCTCATCGATGCTGGAATGCCGCAAGAACCGGCCGATCGGGGTTATTCGCGGATCGCGGCTAAGCTTATGATTGCGGTCCCATTCGTGTCGGAGCTCTGCCTTTGTTTCAAGTAAACTTGCAAGATGCTCTTCCGCGTCAATCCGCATCGAGCGGAATTTGTAGCAGCCGAAACCCCGCCCGTTCATGCCAACGCGCGTCTGTTTGAATACGACCGGGCCCGGACTCGTAATTGCAATGAGCAACGCTGCAAGTGCCATCACCGGGAAAAGCACAACGAGCATGGCGGCCGAAATCGCTATGTCGCGCACCCGAACCAGCAGCCCGTTCGTCGCTCGGGATTGTGTGGCCAGATCGGATGCCATCACGATCAGCTCACGTTCGGAAAGCGACGAGTTCGCGCCGAAAAACAGCGTGTCGCCAGATGCTTTTGCATCTCTCAGGGCACTGTCATGTTTGGTCGTGTGCATGGCGCTCGGTTGTTCGGTTGCTGATTAACTGGGGCCGTTGGCTCGTCCGGAAATCGGTTCGATCCAACGGGTACCAGAACCACAAGCTTCACCAGAATGGCCACATGAACAATCGCGCATCGGTTGTAAGTCTAGTCCAACCAAAGGGGCTAACGGGGGCGACCGAAAACCCGCGCAGATCCCCCCAAATGGTAATTCAAAGGTAAGTCGGCATGGCCTAACCCAACTAAAACCGAGTGGCGCGAAATCCATCATTCGGATTTGTCAGGAAAAGGGAAGATTGCATGTCTGAAGCAACGATCGTTTCGATGCGGCGACTGTTCAGGGGAGCAATCCTTACCGCATTGTTCGGCCTGGCTGCGGCATGCGCGTCGAATAACCTGGCGGTCATGACCGTGTCGCAAGCCAACAGCGAGCTCGCAACGGGTTATCTCATCGATGCAGGAGACAAGCTGAAGGTAACGGTATTCGATGAAGAGCCGCTGACCGGAGAATATGATGTGGGGATGGGGGGAGCCATATCTCTGCCGCTGCTGGAGCCCATCATGGTGAAGAACATGAATCCCAGGCAGGTTGCGCAGATCATAGAGGAAAAGCTGTCTGCTGGCGGCTATGTGCTCTATCCTAGAGTTTCCGTAGACATCCTCGAATATCGTCCCTTCTTTATTCTTGGCGAAGTCGCTGCGCCTGGCGCGTACCCGCATGGGGGTGAGCTTACCTTGGAGCAAGCTGTTGCGAAGGCAGGCGGCTTCACACCACGTGCCCAAAAGTCGTCGGTTGTGCTGAAGCGCCAGGACTGGGCGGAAAGCAAACTGATCAAGCTGGAAAAAGCTGCGCTGAAGGTTGCCCCTGGCGATACGATTATCGTGCAGGAGGCGTTTTTCTGAGCCACCCTGGGGTTGTTCTTGCGCCTTGGCAGCGTGATAAAGCCCGAGAACCTGTTTCCCAGACTGTCCCGTAATGCGACTTCCTTGGGCTGGTTAAAAAAGATCATTGATTTGTTAGTCGCATTACCGCATCATTCGTGTTCGCCGTTCGGAGTCGCTGCCACGGCAATTTTTCGATAATAATTCCAACCGTGGTTATTGGTCTGAACGGTCTGGGGTAAACATCGAAATTGCCAAGGAACGGCCATGTCCAGCGACCTATGCTTAGTCAGCTTGCACGATATTTCTCGTGAAGGACTGCATCGAATTCTGTCTTCGGATGGATTCAATATTCTTATTTCATGTCGAGATGTCAGCCGAATTGTTGAATCGGGGATCGATCCTGACTGCTCGGTCGTGATCGATTTGCAGGATCACGAGACCCAGATGGAGGCCGTAAGGGCGATCAACGCGGCTTACCCTGGGTTAAAAATTGCCATTCTCGTTGAAAAATTCGAAATAAGCAGCATGGTCGAATGCTTCGATGCCGGAGTGGCCGGTTATATCGTCAAATCGATGAGCTCGCAGCCTCTTATAGCCGCGCTTCGCCTGGTAACACTTGGACAAAAGGTTTTGCCGTCCGAGCTTGCGGAGGTGCTAAGTCGGCATAATCTGGATCACGCTGTGCCGGGCGGAGATCTGGAGCATGAGATGGAGAGCGCGAACCTTTCAGTACGTGAACGCGATGTGCTGTGCTGCCTTATGGCGGGATACTCCAACAAGGTCATTGCGCGCGAGCTTCACGTTTGCGAAGCCACCGTGAAGGTGCACGTGAAAGCCATTCTTCGGAAGTTGGATGTGAGCAACAGAACGCAAGCTGCAATCTGGGCGAGCACGAGAGGTTTTTCAAACTATCACATGGCCGCATAGCACCGGCTACCGGCCGTCAATAGCTGAGCCGCACAGCGCGGAATTCGCGTAAAGACCAACCTGATTAACCGCGCTCTCGCATAAGTTCGGTCAGCGCCCGTCTGTCGATCGGCAGGCATTCGCTTTTCCGCGGCCGCTCAACCCTCTGGCAGTCCCACAGCGCGAGGGTCATTGCCGAAGCTGCATCGCGAACAAACAGAAAAATTGGTCGTTCCCGCTCTTGCGCGGCTCGAGCCTGATTCCGCTTGATGTCATCCCCATCATCATAGCCGAAAACCTGGCAATCCTGGCGGCCCTTGCAGGATTTCATTGCCGCAAGTGCCCACCGGCCGCTTGCTTCGCTTTCCTTAAGAGGCAGGAATATGGCACGATCAGGTAGCATGGCTGCCGCATCCGGCGCGGTTTCTGGTATGGCTGCCTCAATGCGATCCGAAAGCTGATCGGTCGGCTGCGTGGCAGCAAGTTCAAAAACCTTCAACCGCTCTACGCTCTTCAGCACCAGCGTCTTGTAGTCCTGCTCTGTTCCAAGATGCCTTTGCTGCCGGTTTGCTCCCTTTCCGCCAGCCCAGCGGTAGAAAATATGTGGTCCAACAGAGGTCAAACGTTGAAGCTTTCCGCTCCACCAGGGGGACACATAGGAAGCGTGATAATGCGTTGCTGCGCCCACGCTCTCATCCACGAAGCCGTTCAGGGCCTGCTCTGAGCGCAGGATGGCGCGTTTCCATGCGGCACCTGAAGGCTGGCGCCGTTTGAGCGAGCCGTCGCAAGTGAAGGTGAACTGGCACCCGGTCTGCCGTTCGAATCCTTCAAACACGACACCGCAGAACGAATTGGGCCAGCTCGGGTGGTTCACCCGGTTGACCACGGTCTGAATAACCGCCCGTTGCCCGGCCGGATCATCGCCGGCTTCATACCATGCTGCGGCTGCAAGACATTCCGCGGCTCTTGCACGGTTGAGCGGCGTACCCTGATAGTGGAACGGTTCGGCCTTCGATAATCCTGACAAGCCTAAGGCGGCACCTGCGCTCGCCGGAAAAAGCGAGGCGCCGTCTGGATCATCCGGGTGCGCTCTTGCACGATGGTCGGCCTTGTCTGCACCGCCAGACAGGTCATCCTGCGTCCGCCAATCGGGCCTTTGGTGCGGGCCGGAAACGATGACGAAAGTTGCGACGCTACCGGCGAATGCCAAGGACATAAACTTCGGCAGAGACCCTTGCACGAGCTGGCGCAATCTCGCGAAATTCGTAAGACTCTGTCTAGCGATACCGGTGTTCGAGGGGTTCCTCATTCGGCTCCCAATGCGACATCAAGCAAGTCTTGAGGTCTACCATCCATCGCAGTTGCACGGCTATTGCGCTTTGGAGTTAGTGATCGGCCCCATAATGATCACAATTCGCGCGGCCAGCCATGGCGCCGCGTCACGCAGCTCATCGCGGAGGATGACAGGCCAAGCCAATTTTCGGCATCTGGGCAGCCGACTGCAGCCGGACACAATTGGCAGTTGAGATCACTCAACCGAGTTCAGCGGCGACTAAGGCAGGAGCTTGGAGGGTTCTACCTTCTTGGGCCGGAAACGACTTTGAGCACCGGGTCTTCTGCCGTTGAGTTGGCAGATTCCCTCAAGCGATCGAAATCCCTGCCGAGAGCCTTCTTGGTCGACTCCGATGTCAGGCGTTCGTCGTCCGTAGTTTGCCGTGCTTCTCCTGACACGATGTCCTCCGAATGAAGCACTAATGTCTCCCCGGGTTCGCCAGACTCTTGGCGCCACTTCGAGCCTGGCACACTGCGCTGGCGCAATTCGGTAAAGCACTCATCCATTTCGACTTGGTGCTTGTCGATCATGTTGATCGCTTCACGGCGATCATGCTGCGCTTTTTTGAAACGCGCATCGGCATCGGCGAATGCGTTCTCGGCCTTTATGAGATCAACCTCAATCTCGGCCAAGCTCCGCCGGCGTTCTTGCTCTTCATTGCTATTCATCGCAGTCACCCCTCAAAACAAGCACAGACCGCATGGCCAGTTCTCATCCGGTTCAATGGGTACAATATGTCTCTGGCTCGCACCCCGAACATCTATACGAACGAGCGTAACATGATCAGTCCCACAACGGATATAATCCAAAAGAGGGGGGAGTGGTGCAGCAGCGAAGCCGCTGGGCCGACAGCGCTTGATTGCAGTATGCGCGCAGATGAACCTCGAAAATGGCTTAATCGCTTTGGCAGCCCTGAATTCGAAACAATGGGCCGCGTTTGATCAGTTTGTCTTCGTTATCATGGCGATAGTCATGCCATCGGGTGCCTGCCGAAACCCGACAAGTCTGTAACCCTGCGCGGCCTTGGTTTGTTCAAAGTTCAGTCTCCACTTTGTCAAATCCTCCAGGCTTGGCTTGATACCGACTGGAAATTCCTCAACGGTCGTCTCGATTTCACTATCCCGCAGATCGCGGGACGCCTGCAACAAGGCAGCACTTACAGTTTTTCGAGATACGGGGACCAAAAATTCGCACCCCAGGGAGCCCCCTTCCTTCCATACGATTCTTGCCTCGCTTTTGCCGATATATGGCAAATCGACAGAGACAATCTCGCCGATCGCAAGCCCGGCAGAGGTTTCGAACATCAACCCTGTTTCGGACAGGTCATGGATCAGAACCTGAGCCCAATCGCTTGAAGAGGAGACCCTTGCCGACAAACGAAGCGTGCGCCGCTCATCGCTGCGGTTTTCCCGCTGAATTTCACCTTTCAATGGACGGACGAATTTACCCATCAGGTAAATAACCTTAGCCTGCGAGAGGCACTGAACCTCTAAACTTTCTCACACATCTTCCGGTTCGCTTGCAATTCTTCGTGCTGGGACTCGGCGCGCAATAGGCACGTGTTGTCAGGATGCAGCCGATCTATCAACAGGACATTGGTGTTAGGAGCACTATACCATGGTTGAGCAGGCGCGGTGAGGATGAGGGGCTCACATTAGACGCATTATACCGGCTGTTGACGTTCTCGGGCGATATCAGAGCCCTTGGGCTTCATCACACCGATTGCAACTGGTGGCGGCTGAGGCCGAACGGATAGTCCATCCGGCCGCCAACACGCAGGAAACCGGCCAATCCGCTTCGCGGTTACCATACATTGCCACATGCGGTGAGTGGTTGGCGTTTGGCCGACGACACCTTGCACCTCGTCCAAGGCGTTAAGTCTCAGTTTCCAAGTTCCCGAAAGCGGACGTCAAGCGGTCCGCGCCAAGGTTAGCGCTCCAATGATCCCGGCATCGTCACCCAAGCTCGGCGCAACAATCCTGTGCTTGGACTGTCCGGGGAAGTAGCTCGCTCCCAGTTCGGAAACTCGCGCATTGATCAGCTCGAGCAGACGATTTGTCTTCATAACCCCGCCGCCGAGCACGACGAGCTCCACTGCCGAAATGGCAATAAGCGTATGGCAAAGCTGCGCCAGATAGGCGGCGACTATTTCGTGTGCCTCGTGATCTGAAGGAAGCTGCGACAATGAATCGCCCCAGCGGGCCTTGATTGCCGGCCCACTCGCCAGTCCTTCCAGGCAATCGCCGTGATGTGGGCAGATACCGCTGAAACGCTTGTCGGCTGGATGGCGCTGCGGGAAAATGTGCCCCATTTCGGGGTGGGCTGCACCATGAACCGGTTTTCCATCGATCACCAGACCTCCGCCGATGCCGGTTCCGACAGTGACATACGCGAGCGATGTGGCATTCTTGCATGGACGGTGCTTGTATTCTGCAAGTGCTGCAGCGTTTACGTCAGTATCGAATCCGATTGGCACGCCAAGCCGCTCGGAAAAATACCCGGCAATGTCGCAAAGCGCCCAGCCTGGCTTGGGAGTGTTTGTGATGTGCCCCCAGTCAGGCGACGTTCTGTCGAGCTCGACGGGGCCAAAGCTGGCAATGCCGAGAGCACCAAGATTGCCCTGGCCTTCAAACCATTCAGCAGCTTGTGCCAGGGTGGTCGCCGGATCTCGGGTTGGTATCGTGTGCCGGGCGGTGATTTCTGACGGCGAATGACCCACAGCAAGAACGAATTTCGTGCCGCCCGCCTCAATCGCTCCCAACAGCTTCTGGCCAGTTTCAGTCATGTCAAATCCGGCTTGGCCAAATTGCATCGATCACCATCGATGCACAGTTGCAGCAAGGGAGCGGGAGCACCGCCGAAGAATTTGCTCGCCTCATGCGCCTGTTCTGGCAAGGATCTGCCCTTCAATCCATAAAAGTCGACAAAGCTTGATACCAACAGCTCTTTCGTGACGAACCAGCTGTAGCTTTGCAACGGTTCATCTTCGGCATTGGCAATCACGAGACCAGAGCCGTTGAGCGGCCTATAATCGCCCAGCAGGTTGTCCGCCACCATCCCATAAAGCCCGGTGGGCGCGTGCTGCAAGTCCGGCGCGAATGTGGCGTTCTGGGTAACCCAGAACACGTAATAGCGTCCGTCATGGAAAACCGCATGGGCGCGCTCGAGTTCGTTGTTCACGCCATCTGCGTGGATCAGCGGGGCGATCAGTTGCCAGCCATCGGCGCTTCGGCGCGCGATGCCGACCGCGCCATTGTGCGCGCTTTTGGAACCGGCGAGCGAGGCCGTGAAGATGAGATATTCCTTTCCGTCCGCGGGGTCGCGAAAATATGCCGGATCGCGGAAGGCCTTGATCTTGCCAGCTTCGCCTTCGTGCGCGTTGGCAGGCATGTAGTGCGGCGACTGATCAGCAAAACTTGGCCGTGGCGCAGTCCAGGCCTCGGGCAAGCCATCGGAACCGATGACTGCATGGGATTCGACAATGCGCTGCTGATAGCCTCCCGGACGATCGCTGGTTCCGGCGGCGGTGAAATATAGCGTTACGCTGGTGCCATCGCTCACCGCCGAGCCTGCCCATTCGCGTTCATAATCAACCGGAAAATCAGGCAATGCATCGCCCCGATCGATCCAGCAATCGCTTTGCCGTTCGAGCAGGCGAATCTTCGCTTCGAAGTGGCGAAGTGCAGGATCGTCACGCCTTGGAGCAGACAGCGCCATCCATAATTCGCGGCCGCCAAGGTTCGCGATGCGCCCGTCAAGATCCTGGACCGGCCACATGTCCCAATAGACGCGGTCAGGATCGAGTTCGGATCGGCCGACTGTGTGAATGACCGGCACGCGCGACGCATGCTGCAGATCGATTTTCCGCACGCAATCGGCGGTCCAGGCTGTGGTCATTCCAGCACCCTAGTCAAAGCGTCAGAAAAAATAAGGGCCGACCGGAAGGGAGGAATCCGGTCGGCCCAGTCCTCGTCCGGTCAGAAATTGACGCGGACCGAAGCCGAAATCGTACGACCGGCGATGGAACGCGCGCGCGCGATCCCGTTGGCCGGAATCGAGCCCTCTTCCGCTTCGGTATAGCCGAAGTCATTGAAGAGGTTGTTCGCGTTGAGCGACAGTTCAAGACGTTCAAGCGGTCGCACCGCAAGGAAGGCGTTGACCTGAGTATAGCCCGGCAATTTCAGCTGGTTGGAATCCTGCGCGAAACTGTCAGTCGTGCCGATGGCATTCAGGCCAGCCGTGATGAAGTCATCTTCATATTGTGCAGTGGCCTGATAGACGAAGTCAGCCTGGCGCCGAGGAGTATTACCGACCACGCTGGCGTCGAGCGCCCGCTTGATTTCGGAATCCGTCCAGGTTGCACCGGCCGAAATCGAGAACGGACCCATTCTGTAAGCGCCTTCGAGCTCGATACCGAATGCTTCATAGTCCGTGTCTGTGAGCACGAGTGGTGCGATTTCGACATTGGTTTCGCTCGTTTCGGCGTAGAAGGCGGTGGCATAAAGCGAGGCACCTCCACCCTGGTACTTCAGGCCTGCCTCCAGCTGATTGACGTCTGCAATCACCCCGCCGTCACCGCCGGGCGTATCGCCATCGACTGCGCTGACCGCAGGTGAGAACAGGCTCCGGTCTGCCGTATGGCGCCCGCCCTGGCTGTAACGTGCGAAGATCGAGAGATCATCGGTGAGCAGATAGTTCGCACCTAGCGAGAACGAGAAGAAATCGTAGTCGTAATTGACCGAGCGGGCATCGGTCAGCGGCAAGACGCCGGTTTGCGCCTCAGCTGGATCGATCACGCCGTCATTGTTGAAATCGAAACTCGTCAGGCCAATGCCAAAGCCGCTGTCCGATCCGGTGATCGTGCCGTCAGCCTCACCGAAGTCATAGCGGATGCTGCCATCGAGGGTAAGGCGATCGAGTTCGAGCGAAAGCGAAGCGAAGGGCGCATATGTGTCGTAGCGAACATCGTAATTGCGGCGGCAGCAGTTGCCGAAGAAGCTGGCTCCAAAACCGACGACGCCGTTCTGTGTCACCGGATCGCCATTCGCATCGAGGATGTCGACCAGCACGGCGTTTCCGCCGCCTTCAACCGTCTGGACGTGCGAAGTCCATAGCCAGTCAGTGTTCACGTCCTGACGCGATGCGTAGAAGCCGGCCGTGAAGCTGGCTGAACCACCACCGAAATCGAAATCCTTCGACACGCGCATGTCGTTGGTAATGTTGTCGAGGCTGTTGAGCCGGACGTTGAACACCACGACATTGGTCAGCAGGCCATTGCCGCCGATGAGGGCTGGGTCAGCAACCGAGCCGGAGTTGGGCCCGCTTGCGAAAACAATGCTCGAGCCCGCGCCGCCGATTCCGTCAGCGATAGACTGGGCATCTCCGGCGCTTGCCGGGAAGGGCGAGAGGAAGCTGCCCGAATTGTCAGCAAAGCGGAATTTGTTGTTGAGCGTCCAGCCGGGGGCGAACTCGACCTCGGCTTCTACGCCGAAAGCCTTGGACTTGACCGACAGGCCATCATTGAAATTGAACGAGGTGGGATTGTTGTCGCCATCCAGCGTCACCGCGTTGGTGATGAAGCGGCTGTAAAGCGAATCCCGGCGCGGATCGAAATTTGGGATCGCGTTGAAATCGGGATTGCTGTCAGTCCCGCCGACGAACACGGGCTGGGGCAGGATCGTGGGCGTGCTGTCATCCAGATATTTGGCGGAGAAGCGGACGAAGCCGCTGTCAAATTCCTTGGTCAGGTTTGCCTTGATCTGGCCGCCGTTATTGCCGTTAAAGCCGGTGTCGCGGGCACCTTCGCCAGTGCGGTAGAAACCGCCGACGTGGAAATAGGTGTCTTCGCTGAGGCTTGAGCCATAGTCGAAGTCGAGGCGGTAGGTCTCGAAATCCACGCCAACCGTTCCCTGGATGGCGCCGCCTTCCTGGGTGCCCGTCTTGGAGATGAAGTTGATGATGCCGCCGGGTGAGTTCGAAGCAAATGTCGATGCCGAACCGCCGCGGATCGCTTCAACCCGGGCAATATTGCGATCTGCACGAACGAAATTGTCAGCATTGCCGAAAACGATGTCGCCGAACTCGAGAACCGGCAGCCCATCTTCCTGAAGCTGGATATAGCGCGCACCACCGGTCGACACGGGAATGCCGCGCACGGCGATGTTGGCGTTACCTTCGCCACCCGAGGCTTCCGAGCGGATGCCGGGGATCTGGCGAATAAGGTCAGCAGAAGATCGCGGATTAAGGTTGGCAATCGATTCTGCGCTGACTGCGCTGATGGATACCGAGCTTTCGAGGCGGTTCTGGCTGCGGGCCACACCGGTGACGATGATGACATTGTCCTCTTGCGCCGAACCGGCATTCGCGGCGGGGGACTGATCCTGCGCGAAAGCGGGGGTCGAAATGGCATTCAGCGCAACGCCGAAAGCCAGAGCGTGACGAAACTTCATGGCAAAAACTCTCCTCATTGGCTCGCACCATCAATGCGCGATTCGCGGCAAGGAATAATTCCAATGCAAACGATTGCAATAACAAAGTTGCAAACGTTTGCAATTGCGGGTGTTCTATGTCACGAAAATGCCACAACGCCAGGGGAATGCTGGTGCGGGAGAGGGATCTGATCATGCAAACTGCCGGAAAACCACGGCTTTCACTGCTGCGAATCATCGAAATGAATATCGGCTTTTTCGGCCTTCAGTTCAGTTTCGGGCTGCAGCAGGCCAACATGGGGCCGATCTATGGTTTCCTTGGCGCAGACGAGGCTACCATGCCGCTGCTGTGGTTGGCTGGGCCGATGACCGGCCTCATCATCCAGCCGATCGTGGGGGCGATGAGCGATCGCACCAATTCGCGCTATGGCCGCCGTACGCCCTATTTCCTAATCGGCGCGATCATTTGCACGATCAGCCTTTTCCTGATGCCTTATTCGAGCACGCTGTGGATGGCAGCTTCGCTGCTCTGGATACTCGATGCGGGCAACAACATCACAATGGAGCCCTACCGTGCCTATGTTGCCGATCGGCTGTTGCCCGGCCAGCGCTCCATGGGATTCCTCACACAAAGCGCATTTACTGGCCTTGCACAGACCCTCTCCTATCTAGCTCCGACTTTGCTGACCGCGTTCGTCGCCCGCGACGTTCTCGACGATAACGGGATCCCGGTTATCGTACGCATCGCCTTCACGATCGGAGCGATCCTGTCGATCTCGACAATCGTCTGGTCGGTCTGGCGCGTTCCCGAGTTGCCGATGACCGATGACGAAAAGGATGTGCTCGAAAGTAAGCCGATGACTGTCAAAGCCACATTGACCGAGATCGGCGACGCCATCCGCGACATGCCCAGGCCAATGCGACAACTTGCCGTGGCCATGCTGTGTCAGTGGTACGCAATGTTTGCCTATTGGCAGTATGTGACGTTTGCCGTTGGCCGGGCTCTTTACGATACCAGTGACCCGTCAAGCGCCGCTTTCAGGGAAGCGACGCTCACCACACAGCAAGCCGGTGCGTTCTATAATTTCATCGCCTTTGTCGGTGCACTCGCGCTGATCCCGATCGTTGCCCGGTTGGGCGCAAGGCTGGTACATGCGGCCTGCTTGACTGCATCGGGCACGGCCATGCTGATGCTGCCCGGGGTCGAAACACCGGCCGCGTTGTTCGTGCTGATGCTGGGGATCGGGATCGGTTGGGCCGGAATGATGGGGAATACCTATGTGATGCTGGCGGATTCCATCCCGGCTGAACGCAATGGAGTTTATATGGGCATCTTCAACATGTTCATTGTAATTCCCATGTTGATCCAGACATTGACGATGCCGCTGATCTACAACCCGATACTAGGCGGCGATCCGCGCAATGTCCTGATGCTGGGCGGGATGCTGATGATTGCCGGGGCGATAGCAACGCTGTTTGTTGACGCTGGACATCGCGTACCGCGTGAGCAAGAACCGATTGCAAGCTAAATGTCCGAACACGAACATCCTGAATCGGAAAACACTAGCCGGCCCGTCCGTACCATTACCGATCTGGCCAGGCTTGCAGGCGTGTCTCCGGGCACGGTATCGCGGGCACTTGCAGGCAAGAGCCTGGTCAACGCCAAAACGCGCGAAAAGATCGAAGCGCTTGCGCGAAAGCATGGGTTCCGGCCCAACCAGATGGCGAGCAAGCTGCGCAGGCAGAAGACCGGCGTGATAGGGGTGGCCATTCCGCTTGGCCACGATGTGCATCAGCAGATTTCCGATACCTTCTTCATGACGCTGCTCGGCCATTTGGCCGATGAGCTCACGGATAAGGGGTATGACCTGATGCTGCGGCGCGTGATCCCGGCACAGGATGAGGATTGGCTAGATCGCTTTATCGGCTCCGGCATAGTCGATGGCGTGATTGTGATCGGCCAGTCCGACCAGTTCGACCGGATCGAAGAGATTGCCGATGGATATTTACCAATGGTTGTTTGGGGCAACCACCAGGAGGGGCAGCGCCACTGCGTTGTCGGCAGTGACAACCGGCTCGGCGGCAAGCTCGCCGCTGAAAGGCTGATTGCCGCAGGGGCCAGGAGCCTTGCCTTTCTGGGCGATACCGAGCCGATCGAGTTCGCAGCCCGATTTGCCGGTGCGAAAGAAATCGCCGATCGAATGTCGATCCCGATCCGCGCGCTGCCTACACATCTTTCGGCTGATCGCATGAACGGAGAGATCGCTGAGCATTTGAGCGAGATCGAAGGCAAGGTCGATGGAATCTTTGCGGCCACCGACGCAGTAGCGGTTGCTTGCTTGAGAGAGCTTCGAGAGCGTGGAGTGTCGGTGCCAAATTCTGTGAAAGTGATCGGCTTCGACGATCTACCGATCGCGAGCCAGACGGTCCCGCCGCTTACGACTGTGAGACAGGACATTGCCGCAGGAGCTAAAGGCCTTGTAGATTTGCTCCTGCGGAGGCTTGCCGGCGTGGATACTGAAAGCCTGGTTTTGCCACCACATTTGATAGCCCGTGAAACCGCATAGCAGTTTCAGGAGAAACTGACGACGCCCCGGCAAATCATCCGCCCGAAGCATATCCTTCCGGGCTCTCGCTTTTACCCCGAGAAGCCGTGATCCAGCCAGCGGCCCAGATACTGCCCGCCACCTGCCAGGTAGTAATCGCCCAGCCATGAGCCAGCGCAGGAACGCTGACTGCGAGAGCCAGAGCGCTCGCAGAAATGGCCAACGCGCGCGCTCGCATGGTGGTGTTGTACCTCATCAAATCCCTCCTCTTCCCATGTCATCCAGCAGACGAGGATTGCGCCGGGGCACATCCCGTCCTTAACGTAATTGCTGCTTGATTTGCGCTGGCCGCGGCGATATGTCAAGCGGTGTCATATTGATGCGGCGTGTATGTGATCAGAATAACACATATCGGGATTTGAAGGGGGTTTTCCGCGTGCAACTGCGGGTTTTGGAGGATTCTGGCGGGTTCGAACTCCTTGTTAGGGGAAAAATCGTCTTGCACCATACCTCGGACTGTCCTGCGGTAGTCATAGCTCGCGGCGCGCCCGTTGTGGAGATGTATCGCGGCAATTTCCGGATCGAGGATAGCCCCACCGATCATTTGACGCCGCGCGAATGGCAGGTGCGGCCTGGCGGCGTCGATCTGCTCGTCGAAGGCAATCCGGTTGCCCGAATTACGCTTGGCGATGAATGTTTCACCGTGCGCGCTCAAAATCCGGCGGCTGACCGGCTTTGGTTGAGCCTTTATGCCGAAGCGGGTGAAACCGTATGGGGCGGGGGCGAACAGATGAGTCACCTGGCGCTCAACGGACGGCGCTTTCCGATGTGGACCAGCGAACCCGGCGTCGGCCGCGATAAGTCGAGCGAGATTACCCGGCAAATGGATGCGCAGGGAATGGCTGGCGGTGATTACTGGAACACCAATTATCCGCAGCCCACCTTCCTTACTTCGCGCTGGTTGGCGCTGCACCTTGATGCCACTTGCTTCAGCGCGCTCGATTTCACCGATCCGGCGCGGCACAATGTCGAGGTCTGGGCCGGGGAAGCGCGCTTCGAATGTTTTGTGGATGAAGGCCCGGCCGGGCTGGTGGAGCAATTGGCCGGCCGGTTCGGCCGCCAGCCCGAATTGCCGGAATGGGCAATCGGCGGCGCGATCGTCGGTCTGAAAGACGGATTGAGCAGCCTTGATCGGCTAGAGCGTTTCATTGAGGCCGGGGCGGCTATCTCCGGATTGTGGTGCGAGGATTGGGCCGGCATCCGCGAGACGAGCTTTGGCCGTCGACTGTTCTGGGATTGGCAGCGCGACGAGCGGCGATACCCCGATTTGCCGCAGCATATCGCTCGCCTTAAACAGCGCGGCATCCGCTTCCTTGCCTATGCCAACCCTTACCTAAGCAAAGAGGGGAGCCTCTACCGTGAAGCCGCCGAAGGCGGGCATCTCTGCCTCAGGCCGGACAGCGATGAGGTTTATCTGGTTGATTTTGGCGAGTTCGATTGCGGCGTGCTCGACTTTACGCGCGAGGAAACTCGCGAGTGGTTTGCCGAAAGGATATTGGGGCGCGAAATGCTCGACATCGGCATCTCCGGCTGGATGGCCGATTTTGGCGAATATCTGCCAACCGATGTTCGTTTGTCTGACGGGTCGAACCCGATGGAAGCGCACAACAATTGGCCGGTGCTGTGGGCCGAAGTCAACGCGCATGCCGTGGCCAAGCGCGGCAAGACAGGCGATGCGGTGTTCTTCATGCGGGCCGGATTTTCTGGGGTGCAGGTGCATTGTCCGTTGCTTTGGGCAGGTGACCAGTCGGTTGATTTCTCCCGCCATGACGGGATTGGAACGGTAATCACAGCTGCACTTTCGGCAGGCCTTGTCGGTAATGCATATAGCCATTCGGACTGCGGCGGATACACTTCGTTGCTTGGCAATATCCGGACTGAGGAACTGATGCAGCGCTGGTGCGAGCTTGCCGCATTTGCGCCGGTAATGCGCAGCCATAAAGGCAATCGCCCCGACGAGAATTTGCAGTATGACAGCACGCCCGAGCTGCTGGGCTGCTTTGCGCGGTGGAGCAGGGTGCACGCCCATCTTGCACCATATGTCCGCATGCTTTGCCGCGAGGCGGCATCGAGCGGGCTGCCATTGCAGCGTCCGATCTTTCTGCACTATCCTGAGGATACCGGGCTGTTTGCGGTGCAGGACCAATATCTGTACGGAGCCGACCTGCTGGTGGCACCGGTCATTGAAGCTGACGTGACGTCGCGCCGCGTGAGCCTGCCGGGCGATCGGGCCTGGCGGCACGCCTGGACAGGCATGGACTTTGCCCCCGGCACGCACGAGATTGCGGCGCCGATTGGACAGCCGCCTGTATTCTATAACTCTGACAGCGCGCATGCCACGCTGTTTTCAGGTCTGAAGGAGGTGCTCGCCGCATGAGCGAACGGGCCAATATCAGGGATGTTGCGGCCAAGGCAGGCGTGGCGGTCAAGACTGTCAGCCGGGTTTTGAACGGCCATCCCTACGTCAGCAAGGAAATGCGCGAACGAGTGGAATCGGCCATGAAAGCGCTTGATTTCCGGCCCAGCGTCGCAGCCCGGATCCTGTCAGGCGCGAAATCCAACCAGATCGCGCTGATTTATGACAATCACAGCCCTTACTACATGTTCCAGATCCAGAAGGGGTGCTGGGACTATTGCCATGAAAAGGGCATACGCCTGCTTGCCCAGCCGGTTGATGTCGAAGATCCCGATGTCGGCGAGCAGGTGCGCGGCCTCGTCTCGGAAACGCAGGTCGACGGATTGATACTGTCATCGCCGGTCACCGATTGTGAGCCGGTTTTGCGGACGCTTGACGCGCTCGACATTCCGTTTGTGCGGATTTCGCCCGGTACAAACCACGCGCTGACAAGTTCCGTGTTCATGGACGATGTGCAGGCTGCCGATGATATGACAACCCATCTCGTCAATTGCGGACACCGGCGGATTGGTTTCATCAAGGGCCACAGGAGCCATATGGCAAGTGAAGAGCGCCTGTTCGGTTATCGCCGCGCGCTCGACCGCGCGGGAATACCCTTCGAGCCCGGCCTGGTGTGCGACGGTGAGTTTGACTTTGATAGCGGGGTGCGCGCTGCGCGCCTGCTATTGGACATGAGCGGTCCGCCCACGGCAATCTTCGCCTCCAATGATGATATGGCTGCCGGAGTTCTGGCAGTGGCACATGATCGCAACATGAACTTGCCCGGCGAACTTTCGGTTGCGGGCTTTGATGATACCACGCTTGCGCGGACGGTTTGGCCGCCACTCACAACCATTCACCAGCCGATGGTAGAACTTGCCCGGAGCGCTGCTGAAATCCTCGTCAATGGCGGCGATATCACGCACCGCCGACTGCCGCACCGATTGGTCGAACGCGCTTCGATAACGGCGCCCAAAAGGACAGAAATATGAACGCATTGCTGCCTCCACCTGCCAACCGTCAGTTGGGACAAAGCGGTATCGAGATCGCTCCGATTGCGTGGGGAATGTGGCGGCTTGCCGAAGGCGAACGCAGCGCGGGTGATGCGGCACGGCTTGTCCATGCGGCGCTCGATGCCGGAATAACACTGTTCGATACGGCCGACATATATGGTTTCGATGGGGCAGACGGGTTTGGCGATGCCGAGGCGCTGCTTGGCGAAGTGCTGCAATCGGAACCCGGCCTGCGCCAACGGATGGTGCTGGCCAGCAAGGGCGGCATTCGCCCGCCGCTCCCCTATGACCAGTCGCGCGAATATCTTTCGCATGCGATTGATGCATCGCTCAAACGCCTGAATACCGATGTGATCGATCTCTATCAGATCCATCGTCCTGACATCCTGGCGCACCCGCAGGAGGTGGCAAAGGCACTTGATGATGCCGTGGATGCGGGCAAGATCCGTGCGCTTGGCGTATCGAATTTCACGGTCGCCCAGATTGACGCGCTGGATCATTTTCTTGGTCACAAACTGGTAGCCACCCAGCCTGAGATTAGCCCGCTCAGAATTGCCTGTTTCGAAAATGGCGAACTTGACCAGGCGATGCGTAAGGACCTGACGCCGCTTGCCTGGTCACCGCTTGGCGGCGGCAGGCTGCTGTCACCAGTATCCGCTTGCGAAAGGGAGGTGGCGGCACAGCTTGACCGGATCGCCGAGGCGCAGGGCGTGAGCCGTTCGGTTGCTGCCTATGGCTGGCTGATGGCTCACCCTGCCGGGATTGTTCCGATCATTGGATCACAAAATTCGGCCCGAATAACCGAAGGGGTGCAAGCGCTGGACATGCGCTGGAGCCGGCAGGATTGGTACGCGGTGCTGGTGGCCGCAAGAGGAGAGAGGCTTCCCTGATGACTGACAAGCAAACCGGTAGGCAGCAATGCGAGATCGCCTGGTTCTCAGCGCTGTGTGACGATGATTATGAATTCCTTGGCGTCCCTGACCAGTACCTGAAATCGAGCTGGGAGCATTGCCGCAACATCGTGCTGCGCGCCGAAGAGGGTGGCTTTGACAATATCCTGCTGCCTTCTGGCTACGAACTGGGCTTGGATACAACTGTTTTCGCCGCCGCCGTGGCAACTCAGATCAAGCGCATGAAATTGCTGTGGGCGACCCGCATCGGCGAGGATTGGCCGCCGCAACTTGCCCGGCGGATCGCTACGCTTGACCGCATCCTGGGGCCTGACGCAGCGGGCACAGGAGGACGCCTAAACGTCAACATCATTTCTTCCGACATGCCTGGGCAGAAGCTCGATAGCGGCCCGCGCTATCGCCGCGCGACCGAGGCTGAGGCGCGCGCCTATGCCGATCGCTTGCTGTCAAAGCTGGATGACGAAGCCGGGCGGGCAATCCGTGAAAAATCGCTCGACGCGAAGAATTACGGGGTACAGCGCCAGGCCGAGCTGCGCGGTGCAGCCGGTGGCGATGCCTTTGTGGAGGACAATCTGTGGACCGGTATCGGTCGTGCCCGGTCGGGTTGCGGTGCAGCCATTGTCGGTACACCTGACCAGGTTCTGGCCAAGCTGCGCGCCTATCAGGACGAAGGGATCGAGGCATTCATCCTCTCGGGATATCCGCATGTGAACGAATGCGACATGTTCGCACGCTACGTGTTGCCGCAAATCGCACACGCACCGCTGCAGTTCTGAGTTGGCAGTGGTGGCTGATCCTGAACCCGATATTTTCGATCTTGCCGTCATCGGAGGCGGGATCAATGGCTGCGGTATCGCCCGCGATGCGGCGGGACGCGGGGCCAAGGTCGTGCTGCTTGAGGCAGGCGATCTGGCCAGCGGGACTTCATCTGCCTCAACCAAGCTGATTCATGGCGGCTTGCGTTATCTGGAGCATTTCGAATTCGGCCTGGTCAGGGAATCGCTGTCGGAACGTGAGCGTCTTTGGTCAATTGCGCCGCATATCGTATGGCCGCTGCGCTTCGTGCTGCCACATGTCCAGGGCCTTCGCCCGCGCTGGCTGGTGCGGCTGGGGCTGTTCCTTTACGACCATATCGGCGGGCGCAAGCTGCTGCCCGCGACCGAGAATATCGCGCTGGCCAATCACCCAGCGGGCGCGCCGCTCAAGCCCGAATTTGCGAAAGCCTTCGTCTATTCGGACTGCTGGGTCGATGATGCCCGGCTGGTGGTGCTCAATGCCCGGGATGCAGCCGATCGCGGGGCTGAGGTCCATACGCGCTGCCGCGTGACAGCTTTGACGCGCGAGGGCGAGCTGTGGCGGATCGATGCAGGCGGCAAGACCTTCCATGCCCGCGCCGTGGTCAATGCCGCCGGCCCGGCGGTGCTCAAGCTGCTAGGGCTGGCGCATGAACCCGCCGAGCGCGGCATGCGGTTGGTGCGCGGTTCGCACATCGTCGTGCGCAAGCTGTTTGATCACCCTTACGCCTATTTCTTCCAACTGCCGGACGGGCGGATATTCTTTGCCATTCCTTATGAGCACGATTTCACGCTGATCGGAACCACTGATGCCGATCACCATGGGGGGCTGGACCATGTCGAGGCGAGCTTCGAGGAAATCGTCTATCTGTGCGAAGGAGCAAGCCGGTTCTTCAGACAGCCTGTTACTCCTGGTGACGTCGTGTGGACCTATTCCGGTGTGCGCCCACTGATCGATGACGGTTCAGGCAAGCCCGAAGCGGCGACCCGCGGCTATTATCTCGACCTTTCAGACGAGGATGACGGCCCCCCGATCCTTTCCGTGTTCGGAGGAAAGATCACCACTTACCGGCATCTGGCGCAGGAAGCGGTAGAGCAAATGGCGCAGCGGTTACCGCAACTCAAGGGGGATGGGTGGACCGATCGGGTGCCGTTACCGGGCGGTGACTTCGCTGTCGGCACGGTGGCGACAAGGATCGCCGAACTGCGCGCCCGCTATCCGTTTCTCGAACCGCACTGGGCCGTCCGGCTGGCCCATGCCTACGGTATGCTGGCAATGGAGATTTTGGGTGACGCGCGCGCCCTGGAGGACTGCGGATATCATTTCGGCCATGGTCTCACGCAAGCCGAAGTCGATTATCTGGTTACACGGGAATGGTCCCTGACTGTTGAAGATATCCTGTGGCGCCGGACCAAGCTAGGGCTGCGGTTCTCGCCCCAAGAAACAGAGCGTCTTGCTGGCTATCTCAATGAAAAGGTTTGTGCATGACTGTTAGGATCGTTGGCATCGGAGGCACGGTAAACCCCGGCAGCACCACCGAACAGGCACTGCGCCTTGCGGCTGCACAGTCTGCGAGCGAGGGCGCCGAAACCCGTATCTTCGGCGGAGAGTATCTTGGCCGCCTGCCCCATTACCGGGGCGCAGGCCATGAACCCGGCAGTGGCAACGAACTGGTCGAGGCAGTGAGGCAAGCCCATGGTGTCATCATTGCCGCGCCCGGCTATCACGGGACAATTTCAGGCCTGGTCAAGAACGCGCTCGACTATCTGGAGGACCTTTCCCGGGACGAGCGGCCCTATCTCGATGGGCGCGCGGTTGGCCTGATCACGACCGCCTATGGTGACCAGGCAACCATGAGCACGCTGTTGACGCTGCGCAGCATCGTTCATGCGCTGCGCGGCTGGCCTACCCCGATGGGGGCCACAATCCGGACCTATCACGGATTGTTCTCGCCTGATGGGGAATGCCTTGAAGATCGTGCCCGGCTCCAATTGGAACTGGTCGGTCGCCAGACCTTTCGTGGCGCCCGTGCGCTCGCATCACTCGAAGATGGGGCGTGATGATGGACCGGCTTCAATCGGCGTTGGACGCGCTTGCCGGGGGGCGCATGATTATCATCACCGGTGATCGGCTGCGCGGCGGCGACATCGATTTTTGTATGGCTGCCCGCCATGTCACGCCAGATGCGATAAATTTCATGGCAACCCACGGGCGCGGCCTCATCTGCCTGGCGCTCACCCCGAAACGTGCATCCGATCTGGGGATCGAGCTGATCAATCCAGGCCCGGACCAGCAATCTAGCAGGCCGCATGGCCGTTCGATCGAGGCGGCGAGGGGAGTTACGACGGGCATCTCCGCTGCCGATCGCGCGCATACCATCAAAGTTGCGGTTGCGCCCGATACGGCAGCAGGTGATCTGGTTTCACCGGGGCATGTGTTTCCGCTCATCACGGCCGAGGGCGGCGTTAGCGTGCGACCTGCTGCGGCAGAGGCCTCAATCGAGCTGTGCCGCCGGGCCGGCGCAGGCGACGCCGCTGTCATTTGCTCGATCATGCGCGATGATGGCGAGATGGCGCGGATAGAAGACATCGGCCATCTCGTTTCGGAACGGGGCCTGCAAGTTTGCGATATCGCTCAATTACTCGAGTTGCGCGGCGAGGAGTGAAGCGTCCGATCCTTTTGACAGGGCCATCGGATAATGGCGGATCGCTATGGCCTGAACTCCTTCGGCCTCTCACGGTCGGCCGACAATACGGCTGCCAGATGAGAGAGCCGATACTGCGACACCCGCTGGCACAAGGCCGTCACACGCCCACAATTGAGGGCGAAATGCCATATCGTCCGAGCTCCGATTCCGCGCGCCTTGCGCCTTCGGTGTAGCGTCGCCATTGGTCAATCGAGCTGGAGTAGATCGGTGATCGTACCTGAACCGAACTCGCAGTTGCGACCGGCTCTGCGTTCAGGTGAAAGTCCATGCAGGCGTCTTCCCAATCGAGGCCGCAAAAATCCAGCAGCTTTTCGGTTTGGCCGCGCTGGTCTGCGATTACATCTTCGTAGCGGATTGCAAGGAAACGGCTCCTCGGCAATTCCGCCTCGTATGTTTTCGCCATACGTTCAAACTGGGCCACAAAGTGCGCCGTATCGCCGAAATCGTAATTGTAGCTGTAATAGCTGAAACCCGTGGCAAACAATTGGCGGTAATTGGCAAACAGCACGTCGAACGGCGACCGCCTGAGGCAGATAACTCGCGCGCCGGGCAAGGCACGCAGGATTGCTGGAACATAGAACGCATTGAACGGCATCTTGTCGATGAAGCGCCCTGCGCTTCCTGCAAGCCCGGTAACCCTTCGCTGATACTCTATGCCGACAAAGTCGAGATTGGATTGGCTGGACGCGGCTGCCAGAACGGCCGGGTCAAGCACCATGGGGCCGGGCGTGCCCAAAGCCTGTTTGAGAAGGATCGCGAAGTCGGACAATTCGCCAACCGATGTTATCTGCGAATGCGAAGTCAGGATACGTTCGACCAGGGTTGTCCCGCTACGCGGCATGCCGACCACGAAGAGCGGGCTCTGATCGCCCTGCAGAACGTCAGCCACCTGATGGGCAGATACAGCGGCAACGGCAGCATCCACCAACCTTTCTGTGGCGATCCGATCATGCCCAACCTCCGCTTTCTTTTGTTCCTTGGCCTTGCCCAGCCATGCGAACGAAATGTCCCATTGTTTTGCGCCCTCAGCGAGGCGGGCCAGAGCGTGTCCGAGCAGGAGTCGATCCTCTGCAACGACTGACGCTTCGAACCGTGCGGCCAGCGTTTCAAACCAATCCGGATTCGGATATTTCGCCAACTGGACCAGCGCCAGCCATGCCTTGGCATGTCCTGGATTCAGCGAGATTACTTCCCTGAACTGATCCTCTGCTTCCTTGAGCCTACCGGCAAACTGCAGTGCCACCGCCAGATTGTAGCGATAATCGGCATTGTCAGGCACGCCCTGTATGGCCTGGAACATAGGCTCAATGGCCAAATCATGACGCCCCGTGCGCGAAAGGACGACCCCAAGCTGATTTGCAACATGCGGATCATCACTGGCTAGCGCGTGCGCTTCCAATGCCAACTGCCGGGCCTGTTCCTGATCCTGCTGCAAGAGCGCGACGCGCGCCTGCAAAACCGCAAGCCAGCGATTCTGGACTCCAGCATCGGACAACATGCGGCAAAGTTTGCCAGCGCCAAGAGCATTTTCGTGCTCCACGGCAATCGCGGCCATCACCAGAATTGCATCGTATTCAAGAGGGTTTTCGCGCAGCGCCTGTTGTGACGCAGCGTGCGCTTTCTGGAAATTCCCCAAAAATAGTTCTTTTTTGGCGACACCCAGCGCAGAGATTCGTCCCGTTATCTGGTTTCTCCTTCAACCCGTTTGACATGCGATAAACCTGAATGCACCAGTATGGAAATGCTGCACTGCGGCATCGGGACTGTGCCTTTAAACAACATAACATGAGGGTTCGATGAAAATGAATGCACATTTCACACAACGCGCTGCACGGATTGCTCTTTTGGGCAGTACCATAATTGCATCGGCATATTCGGCGCCACTGCTTGCCCAGGAAGCAGGGGCACGGGAGAATGATGACAATGTCATCATTGTGACCGCCACTCGCCGTGCTGAATCCGTGCAGGACATTCCGCTCAATATCGCTGCAGTCGGCGCCGAGCAGATCGAGGAGCAGGGGCTGACCGAGCTTTCCGAGCTGCTGCCCTTCGTTCCCGGCATCAACATCGTCGATCGCGGCGGACGCCAGGGTAACCCGATCATCGTTCGCGGCCTGAACGTCGATGCAATCGGTTCGGGTGACGGCAACAACAACGGCGGCGGAACGGTCGCGACCTACCTGGGCGAAATTCCGGTTTTCGTGGATCTCAAGTTGAACGACCTCGAACGCGTCGAAGTTCTGCTTGGCCCGCAAGGCACGCTTTATGGCGCGGGTACGCTTGGCGGCGCGATCCGCTATATTCCGCGCAAGCCGCAGTTTGGCGAAACCACTGTCTCGGCGCGTGCGGAAGCTTCCAAGTATTCCAAGGCCTCGAGCCTCAGCCACGAGCTTGGCGCCACGATCAACTTCGGTATTTCCGATACCTTCGCGATCCGCGGATCGCTGGATTGGACTAACGATTCGGGTTTCATCGATTACGTCAATGTCGTCGATCAGATCGGGGTGACGAACCCCGACACGCCGGAAGGCCTGAACCGGATCAAGGATGCCGATGGCGAAGAAACGCTTTCCGGCCGCATCGCCGCCCGATGGGAACCGGCTCCGTGGTTCGATGCGACGCTGACTTATTACTACCAGGAAGCCGATATCGAAGGGCGCCGCGTATCGCACTATCGCGACATCGTGCCCGGGCTGCTTGACGGCACGCCAAGCGTGGGCCGCTATGAAAACGCCTTCCGCGTGCGCGAGCCCAACAAGATCACCAATGATCTTGTCGCGCTGGAAATGGTGGCAGACCTAGGCTTTGCCGACCTGACTTCGGCCACCGGTTGGAGCACTTTCAAGGATGATGGCCAGCGTGACCAGACGACGCTGCTGATTACGCTGGAATACAGCTATGAATTGTTCCCAGCCTTCACCGCGTTCACGCGTGAGGAGGGCAAGGAAGAGCGGATCAACCAGGAACTGCGCCTCGTTTCGAAGAATGACGGGCCGTTCAACTGGATCGTGGGCGGATACTACAACAGGTTCGATCTGGCCGCTTCGTCGTCCGAGTTCGTTCCCAACTATGTAGCCTATGTCAACCAGCCCGCGCTGGACTTCGGCCTGACCGATCGTCCCGACGCGCTGGAATATTTTTCGACCGATCGTGAACGTCTTGTCGAAGTCGCCGCATTTGGCGAGTTAAGCTACAAGTTCTTCGACCAGCTGACGCTGACGCTTGGCGGGCGCTATTACGATTATAGCCTCAAGGCCGCGTCATCGGTGGACTTCCCGCTTTTCGAACCCCTCAGCTATTCTCCTCAGACACTGAACGAGATCGAGCAGAACCCGTTCGATCCCGATCTTGCGCAATCGGACAATGGCTTCCTCTACAAGTTCAACGCGTCCTGGGAGGTCAATGATGACCTGCTGCTCTATGCCACGGTAAGCGAAGGCTACCGGATCGGCGGCGTCAACGGTGTGGGCGAATGTGGCGAATTCGATCCCAACGCCAACCAAGGCGCTTGCGCTCTGGCGCCGGGGCAGCGGTTTGGCCCGGGGCCAGACGATATTTCGATCCGCGACGAGCGTCAGTTCAGGCCCGACCAGACCCGGAATTACGAAGTTGGTTTCAAGTCGACATTGCTGGAAGGCGATCTCACCTTTAACGGCGCGGTTTACTACATCGACTGGATCGATCCGCAGCTGGGTTCGTCGACTGTCAACGCCAATATCCCGATCACGGTGAATGGTGGCGGTGCCGAGTCAAGGGGTGTCGAACTGTCGGCAAACTGGCGGGCCACCGACCGCCTGCAACTGCGTGGTAATTTCAGCTACACTGATTCGCAGCTGACCACGTTGACGCCGGACCTTATCCGCACGATCACCCCACCGGGATTTGGCTCTGACTTCGAGGATGGGCAGGACGGAGACCGCTTGCCGGGCTCGCCCAAGACCCAGTTCTCGGTCTTCGGCGCCTATGAATATCCCCTGGTCAATGGTGACAGCCTGGTCTTCAACGCCAGCTATTCCCATCAGGGCAATGTGCTCACCCGCACCGGCGGCCGAGGCTCCGGCTTGACCTTGGACAGCTATGGCACTGCCAATGCAGCAGTGACCTACCAAGCGGACCGCTGGTCTGCCACCTTGTTCGTAGACAATCTTTTTGACAAGTTCGCCGAAACTGGCGCGATCGGAACACCGTTGAATAATCAGATCGTTACAGACTTCGACGGTGGGAATGTATATCCTCGCGCGTTCTCGACCCACATCCTGCCGCCGCGCTCGATCGGGCTGCGCCTGAAGTTCGACTTCGGCGGCTAGATGCTAAGGCGTCACTCAATTTCAGGAGCTGACGTCAAGAGGATGCAGGAAAAAGGGCCGGTTGACTGGCGCGCCTGGTAAGCGCAGCCACGAAACCGGCCCGTTATTTCCACTCATCGCCAAAAGCCATCTGCATGGCGGTGATGTTCCATGTGCGATACCCGCCCGTTTGCGGGAAGTTGAAGATCTGCTTGTCGAGCGCGGTATCGACACCTGTCACCAGACGATGCGGATGTGGTGGAACCGGTTTGACCCACTATTCGCAGCCGAGATCTGGCGCCCCCTTCCTTGTCAGCGCCCCGCCTCTCTTTTTTCGGCTTTCAGCCTGCGCGCGCTCATGGCAGTAGGGCCTCAGAGAATACACCTTGGAGACATTTCTGATGAATCTGGAGTTCACCGCCGAAGAACTGGCGTTTCGCGACGAGGTTCGTGCCTTTATCAGCGAAAATTATCCTGCGCACCTCGCCGATTTCGGCATGCGGGAAGACATGTCGCCGGAAGATATGGTCGCGTGGCACAAGATCCTGGGAAAAAAGGGCTGGTCGGTGCCGGCCTGGCCGAAAGAGTATGGCGGAACCGGCTGGACCCCCACTCAGCGCTATATCTGGTCGGAAGAAAATGCCCGGATCAATTCCTTCATGCCGCTGCCGTTTGGCGTGTCGATGGTCGGCCCGGTTATCTACACCTTCGGAAACCAGGCCCAGAAAGACCAGCATCTTCCCGGCATCCGCAGCGGCGAGGTGTGGTGGTGCCAGGGATACAGTGAGCCGGGCGCGGGATCCGATCTGGCCTCGCTCAAGACGACCGCCGTGCGCGATGGTGACCATTACATCATCAATGGCCAGAAGACCTGGACCACGCTTGCGCAATATGCCGATTGGGGGTTCTTCCTCTGCCGCACCGATCCGGGCGCCGCGAAACCGCAGGAGGGGATCAGCTTCATCCTGATCGACATGAAATCACCGGGTGTCGAAGTGCGCCCGATCAAGCTCATCGATGGCGGGCATGAGGTCAACGAGACCTGGCTCACCGATGTGCGCGTTCCAGTCGAGAACCTGGTCGGTGAAGAGAACAAGGGATGGACCTATGCGAAGTTCCTGCTGGCCCATGAGCGTAGCGGAATTGCCGGGGTTGCCCGCTCCAAGCGGGGCGTCGAGAAGCTTCGCGAAATCGCCGGAATGGAACTGCTCGATGGCAAGCCGTTGATCGATGATTTCGATTTCGCCCGCAAGGTCAGCCAGCTTGAAATCGATCTGGCGGCGCTTGAAATTACCGAACTGCGCACCTTGGCAGGCGAACAGGCAGGCAAGGGGCCAGGGCCCGAAAGCTCGATCCTCAAGATCAAGGGAACCGAGATTCAGCAGCGCCTCACCGAACTTACGCTTGAGGCGGTCGGCAATTATGGCACGCCGCAATACGGCAACATCGCCGAGAACGGATCGAACCAATACCCGATTGGCCCGGAATACGCACGGCACGCTGCCTCGACCTATCTCAACATGCGCAAAACTTCGATTTATGGCGGATCGAATGAAATCCAGCGCAACATCATCACGAAAATGATCCTCGGCCTGTAAGGCCACCGGATATCCTGGAGAGTATTTGTGGATTTCAATTTCACCGAAGAACAAGCGATGGTGCGCGACGGTCTGTCGCGCCTCGTGCGCGAACAGTATGACTGGGAAACGCGCCGCCGCGTGGTTGAGGGCGAACCGGGCTGGCGCCCCGAAATCTGGGCGCAGCTGGCCGAACTGGGGCTGCTGGGAATGCCGTTTTCCGAAGCGGATGGCGGTTTTGGCGGGGGCGCCATAGAGGCGATGATCGCCATGGAAGAATTCGGCAAGGGGCTGGTGGTTGAGCCGTTTGTGCCCACGGTTGTGTGTGCGGGCGGCTTCCTCAAGCACGCAGGCACCGCAGCACAGAAGGCAGAGCATATCGGCGGCATTGTCGATGGCAGCCGCGTCTATGCCTTCGCCTATGCCGAGCCGCGCGGCCGGTATGACTATGCGGATATTCAAACCACCGCGAAGAAGGATGGCAGCGGTTATGTCCTGAACGGCCACAAGGCTGTTGTTGTGGGGGCACCGTGGGCAACGCATTTGATCGTGACTGCCCGGACCTCGGGCGAACAGCGGGACAGGAATGGCGTGTCTGTGTTCGTGGTCGAAAAGGCTGCCGATGGTCTGATTACGCGCGACTATCCAACCATTGATGGCCGCCGCGCGTCTGAAGTCTACCTGGAAAATGTGAGCGTGCCGGCAGATGCGCTGATCGGTGAAGAGGGGGCGGGGCTTCCCCTGATCGAGCGGGTAGCGGATGAAGCGATTGCGGCGCATTGCGCCGAGGCTTGCGGAGCGATGAAAGTCGCGCACCAGATGACGGTTGAATATTCGCGCCAGCGCAAGCAGTTCGGTGTGCCGATCGGATCGTTTCAGGTGCTTCAGCACCGCATGGTCGACATGTTCACGGAGTATGAGCAATCGGTTTCGCTCACCTATCTCGCGACGCTCAAGCTCGATGCTCCTGAGAAAGAGCGCAAGCGTGCGGTTTCGTCAGCCAAGGTCCGTATCGGCCAGGCCGCCCGTTTCATCGGCCAGGAAGCGATCCAGATTCACGGCGGCATGGGCATGACCGACGAACTGGCGATTGGTGGCTATTTCAAGCGGTTGACGATCTTCAATTCGGAATTCGGTGATATCGATCACCACATGAGGCGGCATATAGCGCTTGCGTGAAATGCGGTTTTGACGGGAATATGGGGGCCGTTGCCGATCTGACGGCCTCCATAATCGCTTTCAGCATGCGCGCTGCCGAAACCAGATACTATGCTTCCAGTGCGGCGCGATAGGTGGCCATATCGAAGTAATCGCGCCACACCTTGATCTTGCCATCCTCAAGCTCGAACACTCCGCAGCAAGGTAGATTGACCGCCTTGCCATTGGCGATGGTGCGATCCAGCCGTTCGGCGAAGACAATATTCCCGCTCGCGGCAATGGTGAGAATGTCCCATTCGGTCTCTGTCCAACCGCCAAGGAAGGCGCGAATGAACTGGCGCAGCGCATCGCGGCCCTGAACGGGAGCAATCGGCATGTTGTGATAGATGCCATCATCGGCAAAAAAGCTGACCAGTTCGTCTGCATCCAGCCGCGACCATGCCGCAATGAACTTGCTGATGATTGCTACATTGCCATTGCGGTCCACCGCTTCCTCCTGACGCTAGAACATGGCCTCGACCTGAAACCACGCCTTTTCCGTATCTGTCGCAAAATCCCGGGCATCATAGCTGGAAAACTTTGCCAGCAGAGTTATGCGCTTGGTCAGCGCAAAGGCAACCAGTGCATTCCATTCCGTGCCATAATCAAGACCTGCCCTGGTTGATGCGAAGTCATGATAGGCAATTCGCAGCGTCATCCCCTTCAGCGCCGAATTATCGCTGAATTTGTAAGCCGCATCGGCATAGAGGTCGCGCAGTCCGTTGGGCGGGGTCGAAAGGAATTTGTCGCTCCAGCCATTGAAGGCGTGCAGCGTCGCCAGCGGCGTTTGCAAAGCCGAGCTGCCATTGCCCTGGAGCCGTTCCAGCCCGGCATTGACCGTCAAGCCGGAAACGGAAAAGCCCGGTTGCAGCGAAAGATAATCGAGCCCGAATTCGCCGGGATTGGCCGCATGGTCGGTCTGATGCGCATATTCGGCAACGTAGAGCAGCTTTGCATTTTGGTTGATCGACTGCGTGCCGGCCAATCTTACCCCGAAGGTTTTGGAACTGCCCCCCGGATTGGCCGGGATGTCGAGCCAATAACCATAGGCCGATAGCTTGCCGATCGGTTTGACATCATAGGCAGCGCGGACGCCGTGAATATCGGTGTTGCGCCAGGTGCCCTGGGTCGAATCAGGGCCGAAAACCCGGTTCACCCGCCAGGCATAAAGATAGTCGACCGACAGCCCCTTGTGCGGTTTGAGCGAAAGCTGCGCGGCATCGAGCGTTTGATCATTCTGGCGCCAGCCGACCGATCCGATCCAGCGCTGGTTGTCAAGATTGATCGCTTGCCTCCCGCCAGTCGCTTCGACAGCATCAAGCGGACGCCAACGGACAAAGGCCTGGTTGAGCAGGACATCTGCGGGATCTGCCACTATCGGAAATTCCGTGCGGCCATTGACGGTATCATTGAAATCTCTTGGTCCGATACGGGTGATGGCTTCGCCTTCAATCTGCGCGCTGAACCCGTGCCATTCGCCAAGCTTGACGCCCGCCTTTACGCGCAGCGTCGAGGCTGTCGCATCCTCAGGCAGCCCGTCCTGGTCTACCAGTTCCAGCCGGTACCGGATATCGGCATAGGGCACGGCGGATACATTCCCATCGGTTTCCGCCAGAGCGGTGGAGGGGAAGAGCAGTGCGGCAAGCAGGGCCGCAGGCAAGAGGTGCAGTTGATTCATGTTGCCTGAATACGGGAATAATCCGAACAGTAATTGATTTCTATCAAAGATGATCGAATGCAGGGCAATAGTGTCTGGCGCGCAAGGAAGGATGGGGCCGGGAACAATTACACCGCCTAGCTTCAAGGCCGAACCGAGAGCAATCGAGGGCTTGGCTTGAAATTTATTTACAATGCGCTATATACAAATTGCTTACGTCGCCTGCGACGGAATTTGTTCACCGCTACGGCGGTTCCCTATTTCCTTTCATGCTGCCTGGCTCTGCTGCGGGATACGCCCGTGAGCAGATCGATTTTCTGCACGCTAGGATTTGGTTTGGCGAAAGAAGCACTCATTGCCATGGAAGGCGAGATCGACGAGGTCCTGCCGGATGGACGCTTTGGCGTTACACTCGACAATGAGCATCGCATCATCGCCTATACGGCGGGAAAAATGCGCCGCTACCGAATCCGCTCGGTCGTTGGAGACCGCGTGCACGTTGAAATGACGCCATATGATCTGACCAAGGGTCGGATCGTATTCCGCGAGCGGACGCCGGGGCAAGGTCCCGGCGGAAACCGCAAGCGCGGGTTCAGGCGTTGACACGATTTAGACAATGGCAACCAGAGCGTTGCCGACAAGGACACGATGAATATCAATTATACCGGCGCCACTACGCGCCGAACGACTTTCCCCGGCTTCGGCGAGGGGACCAATAGAGATCCGGCCAGCCATCTGGCGCGCCAAACATTCCTTCCGACACTGGAGCTGCGGCGGCTAGTCGCGGCGATGGTCGACTGAAGATGAACCGGACAAGCGGCCATGCCGCAGCGTTTCTGCACGCGCTGGGAACTGATCTGGACCTCGATCCGGAATATGCAGCCCGTCAAAAAACGTTGATCTCTGCAGGTAAAGCCTGCAATGATGAAATTTGCCGGATGCCTCTTGACTTGGCGTCGGACATTGCCGGGCGGATTTACGGGTTCCAGAAGAAATTCGGGGCTGCCGCAGCAAGTGTATTGTGTGCATCACAAAACGCCGCAACCGACAATGCCTGAACATCCAGGTCAAGCTGGCTAAGGCAAAGCAAATTGCTCTCGTTGGATTACGACGGGTATCGACGAATTGGTTACGGGCAGGGGCCAGCAATGGCTCCCGTCTGCGAGACGACGAGTTCCTTTCAATTGACGACTAGACGCATAACTTCGGCCCGCAATTTCGCGGCTGAAACACTCCGTTTCTTGAAAGGAAACGTACATGACTACTGGTACCGTAAAATTCTTTAACGAAGACAAGGGCTATGGATTCATCCAGCCTGATGACGGCTCGGCTGACAGCTTCGTTCACATTTCCGCCGTCCAGGCCGCGGGAATGAACACGCTGAACAAGGATCAGCGGCTGAACTACGAAATCGAAACCGGCCGCAACGGCAAAGCCAGCGCAGTGAATCTCAGCAGCGCTGACTAAGGTGGAAGTCCCCGGCTGCCTTCACAAAGGGAGCCGGGGCCTACCCCATCGCCATTTCTCCTGCGGAGCCAAGCCAATGGCGCTGACCTATGAGTTTTTGATCGCCCGTGCCGAAGAGGCCGGAATACACGCCGAGAAGGCTACGCTGGACAATGTCCGCCGCATGGCCCTGCGTTCGGAAGCTGCGTGGCGTGACATGGCTGGCCGCGCGCTCAGCGTCGAGCGCGCACGAACACGTGCACGCCTCGAACGAGTGATCGCGAGCTCAAATGATCTGGACGGCCAAGGCCAGGTCAAAGTCCACGATATCTAACCCGCGCGATCCATCTGATTTCACGGCTTTGCCAGACAGGCCATCGCCTGTTTGCGTACCTTCAAACTTTCCACCAAACAGATCGAACTGCGCTGTCCCGGCGCATTTTGCGCAATTTGCGAGTGGTGCCCGATGCGCCACCGGGGCATTGCTGCATGGGTTTGGCTTGATCCGATTCGTCCGGGCAAGGCCGGCAAGGAGGAACCGTGCCAACAGCGATACTCGATCAGATCAATCGGGAACTGGACCGCGCCCTTGCCGCGCTTGCGCAGGCCTGCACGCGAGACGGCCGGATAGATAACCGGGCCGCCGATGCGCATCAGCTCACCTGTTACGAGATTGCAATTGCCCATGCCGATATGCTGGCAGCGCAAACCTGCGCTGCGGCGCTCAAAGCGATGCCCGCGCTCGATCGCGGATTGGCGCTGGCCTTCGTGGCAGAAGCAAGCATCGCCGCGCTTGGGCGGCTGGAAGAAATCCAGGCGGGGCTGGGGCTCGATACTTCGGAATTGCTCGAACTGCGCGCCAGCGATGCGCTGGCCGAATTGCGACTGGCATATGCCACGCCCGATGCGCTGGCGGGGCTTGGCCGCCAATTAGCCGAATGCGACGCTGAACTGGGCCACGTCAAGCTCGATGAAATGGCCACCATGGCAAGCGAGGCTTTTTCCCGCTTTGCCGCCGATGTGGTTGCGCCGATGGCTGCGGAAATCCACCGCAAGGACCTGACCGTTCCCGAAAGCCTGCTTCAGCCGATGCGCGAGATGGGCGTGTTCGGCCTGTCGATCCCAGAGCGATATGGCGGCAGCGCAGGCGAGCGCGAAAATACCGCCATGATGATCGCGGTAACCGAGGCGCTTTCGGAGGCGTCGCTGGCAGCAGCAGGAAGCCTGATTACCCGGCCGGAGATACTGGCAAGGGCGCTGCTGGCGGGGGGCACAGAGGCACAGAAGCAATACTGGTTGCCGCGCATTGCGGCGGGTGAACCGCTGTGCGCGATTTCGATTACCGAGCCCGATTTCGGCTCTGACGTGGCGGCGCTGTCGCTGCGCGGAACGCCGGCGGAGGGCGGCTGGTTGCTCAACGGCGCCAAGAGCTGGTGCACCTTTGCCGGAAAGGCGGGATTGCTGATGGTGGTGGCTCGCACCGATCCCGATCGCTCGCTTGGCCACCGTGGCCTGAGCGTGCTGCTGGTCGAAAAGCCGAGTTTCGAGGGGCATGAGTTTGCCGTCGAGCAACCGGGCGGAGGCCGCTTGACCGGCAAGGCGATTCCCACGATCGGCTATCGCGGGATGCACAGTTTCGATCTTTCCTTCCAGGACTTCTTCGTGCCCGATGCCAATGTGATTGGCGAGGAAGGCGGGCTGGGCAGGGGTTTCTACCTCACCATGGCAGGGATGACCGGCGGAAGGATTCAGACTGCCGGGCGCGCACTGGGCCTGATGCGTGCCAGCCTGAAGGCTGCGATCGCCTATGCGCGGGACCGCAAGGTGTTTGGCGCAGCTTTGGCCGAATACCAGCTTACGCAGGTAAAAATCGCCCGCATGGCCGCGCGCTTCGTGGCTTGCAGGCACCTTGCCTTTGCGGTTGGCAAGCGGCTCGACGAGGGGGGTGATGGTGCGGAGGCAAGCGTAGCGAAGCTGATCGCCTGCCGTTCAGCCGAAACCGTTTCGCGCGAGGCGCTGCAGATCCACGGCGGCATGGGCTATGCTGAGGAATCCCCGGTCAGCCGCTATTGGATCGATGCGCGCGTGCTTTCGATCTTCGAAGGGGCGGAGGAAACGCTGGCGCTGAAGGTGATCGCGCGCGGATTGCTTGAGGATTGGGTCAAGAAGCACCCGGCTGGCTAGATCGCCGTTCACTCGGCTGGAACAAGAATGTGCTGTCAAAATTCGGCCTTGCGGATTTCGCCGCGGGCACACATTCCTTGCTAGGATGACCCTTGCAAGGATGGTTTTGAACACGGTGCGCATGCATGTTTGATGATTTCACTTTCGCTGAAATCCCGCCTGGCGATGAGGATATGCGCCAGCAGGTGCGCAGGCTGGCGCGCGAAGTCACCGCAGACATGACGATGGCGCAGCGTGCGCGTTCATGGTCCGGCTTCGATGCCGGGTTCAGCCGCAAGCTGGGGCAATCGGGCTTGCTTGGGCTCACCTTGCCGCAGCAATATGGCGGCGGTGGGCGCGGCCCGTTCGCGCGCTTCGTGGTTGTGGAAGAACTGCTTTCCGCCGGGGCGCCGGTGGCGGCGCACTGGATCGCCGACCGCCAGAGCGCGCCGCTGATCCTCAATTACGGCACCGAGGCGCAGCGCGAATTCTATCTTCCGCGTATCTGCCGCGGAAAGGCATTGTTCTGCATCGGCATGAGCGAGCCTGGTTCGGGATCTGACCTGGCATCGGTGCGCACCCGTGCGGAGCGGACGGATAGTGGCTGGCGGCTCAACGGCCAGAAGATCTGGACCTCCAATTCGATGCATTCGGATTACATGATCGCGCTGGTGCGGACATCGGGCGGGCCGGATGACCGGCACAAGGGGCTCTCGCAATTGATCGTCGACCTCAAGACACCCGGCATAAGCGTGAGGCCGATCGAGGATCTGGCGGGCGATGCCCATTTCGCCGAAGTGTTCTTCGACAATGTTGACCTGCCTGCCGAAGCGCTGATCGGCGAAGAGGGGCAGGGCTGGCAGCAGGTCACCGCCGAGCTGGCGTTTGAGCGCAGCGGACCGGAGCGGATCTATTCCAGCGTGGTGCTGCTCGATGGCTGGCTGGCGCATCTGCGCGCGGTTGGGCGCCGTGACGAGGCAACCCTGGCTCTGGCGGGCAGTTTCATCGCGCGCATGGCTGCCTTGCGGGCGATGTCGATTGCTTGCACGGCGCGCCTCGCGGCGGGGGAAAGCCCGGTGGTCGAAGCCTCGCTGGTCAAGGACCTTGGCACTGGCTTCGAACAGGATCTGCCGCTGGCGATAGCTGACGACCTTGCAGCGCATCCCGATGAAGCGGTTGACCCTGAGCTGCGGCTGGCGCTCGACTACATCACCCTTGTCGCACCCAGCTTTTCGCTGCGCGGCGGCACGCGAGAGATACTGCGCGGCATCATTGCGCGCGGATTGGGGCTGCGCTGATGGACCGGAACGAACTTCTCGAACCGTTCGAGCGCATGCTTGCCAAGCTATTTCCGGCTGAGCGCGTGCGCGAGATTGACCAGGGCGCGCGGTGGGATGCCGAAATGGCAGAGATCGAAGCCTCGGGCTTTCTTGACCTGTTGGCAGGCGAGGATGCGGGCGGTGCGGGATTGGCATTTGACGCCGCGATCCCGCTGTTCATGGCGCTGGGCGGAAGGCTAGCCCCGCTTGAAATCGGCAGCGCGATGATCGCGCGCGCCGGGCGCGGCGAGGCAGAAGCGCGATATGCAGAGGCTATCCTGCGCGCCGCAGCAATCGCCGGGGCCGCCAACCATTTGCTCGAGATGACGACGGCCTATGCCAATGAACGGGTCCAGTTCGGCAAACCGATCGGGCGCCAGCAGGCGCTGCAACAACAGCTTGCGGTGATGGCCCAGGATTGCATCGCCGCCAGGCTCGCCGTGGAGCTGACCGGCAGGGGCGGCGAATGGCCGGATGCCTTGCGCGCGGCGCTGGCAAAGTCGGCGGCTTCAGCTGCGGCACCGCGCATCGCCAATATTGCGCATGGCGTGCACGGCGCGATCGGCATCAGCGCGGAATACGACCTGCAGCTTTATACCCGGCGGCTGCACCGCTGGCGGGTGGAGCGCGGATCAGAGAGCCTGCACAATCGCATGATTGGCGCGGCTCTGCTCGGCAGCGATGCCAGTTCGGTCGATTGGCTGCGCGGGGAAGTGTTTGGCGAAACCTGACCTTGGGGCCTGGTCAGTTGCAGGCGCCTTTGAACAGCGGCGGCAGGCCTGCCTTGCACGAAACGCGCAGCGCCAGCCTTCCGGCCAGCGCTACGACCACGCCGTTTACGCTCTGGCTGCGCGAGAACACTTCCATGGCGAAGGCGGTTTCCTTGCGGGTGAATTCGGCCAGGCGTGCCATTTCAAATCCGGCGAAGCGCTATTGCTTGCGGCGGGGCAACATCGGTTTCGCCGCTTGAAAGAGTGTGCAGGCCCTGCCACGCCAGAATGCATGATTCGGGATCGTTTCCTCACCACCACTGCGATTCACAATTTCCGCGATTATGGCGGCTATGCAGTTGCGGGCGGAGGCCATGTGAAGACCGGCCAGCTGTTCCGTTCCGGCCATCATGCCGATGCAGACGAAGGCGATCTCGCCACGGTTGCCGGGCTTGATCTGCAGCATGTGATCGACCTTCGCGGCGATAGCGAGCGGGCGCAGAAAACCTGCCGCCGCCCTGCCGGTTTCGCGGCTGAAGTGCTTTACTTCGAAGGCGAAACTGCGGGTCTTGCGCCGCATCTCCAGGCTGCCGAGGGAAGCGTCGATGCCGCCAGCGCGCACCGCGCGATGGTCGAGCTGTATGGTGCCCTGCCTGAGCGAAAAGGGCTCAACGATATCCTCAAGCGTTACTTTGCCACTTTGGCGCAATCCCGGGGCACTAGCCTGGTGCATTGCGCAGCCGGGAAGGACCGTACCGGCATTGCGGTCGATCTGCTCCACCACGTGCTCGGCGTCCATCCCGATGATGCGATGGCGGATTATCTGCTCACCAATAATTCCCCTCGCAATGAACAGCGCATCGCGCACGGGATGGAATTGATGGGCGAGAAATATGGCGGCATCGATGAAGCCACGGTGCGCGTGCTGATGGGAGTCGATCCGGCATACCTCGAAGCTACGCGCAATTCCCTGAAACGGCAGTTCGGTTCGACCGACGCCTATCTGGAGCAGGTTTTGGGCGTCGACGCGTCGAAACGAGAGGCGTTGAAAGCTGAACTTGTGGATGTGTAACGCTTTCCTTGCCGGGGCGAATTGAAGCACGGGGAACGACCGCCTAAGTCACTCGCCGGCACCAACAGGATTTCACTATGGCAACCCATCGTACCAAGATGCTCATCATCGGCTCAGGCCCGGCTGGCTATTCCGCCGCGATCTATGGCGCGCGTGCCATGCTCGAGCCGATCGTGGTGCAGGGCATCCAGCCGGGCGGCCAGCTGACCATCACCACCGATGTCGAGAATTACCCCGGTTTTGCCGATGTGATCCAGGGCCCGTGGCTGATGGAGCAGATGCAGAAGCAGGCGGAGCATGTTGGCACGCGGATGATGTGGGATACCATCGTCGAGGTTGATCTGGCGGGCGGTTCGCCCTTCCGTGCAGTGGGCGACAGCGGCGATGAGTATATCGCCGACAGCCTGGTGATCGCCACCGGTGCGCAGGCCAAATGGCTGGGCGTGCCGGGCGAACTGGAACTGGGCGGCAAGGGCGTGTCAGCCTGCGCCACCTGCGACGGGTTTTTCTTCCGCGGCAAGAAAGTGGCGGTCATCGGCGGCGGCAACACCGCGGTCGAAGAAGCGCTCTATCTCACCAACCATTCCGACGATGTTACCCTGATCCACCGCCGCGACGAATTGCGCGCCGAGAAGATTCTGCAAGAGCGGTTGTTCAAGTCTGACAAGATCAGCACGCTGTGGAACAAGGCGGTAACCCGTTTCGAAGCGGGCGAGGACGGTGCATTGTCGCACATTGTGCTGCAGGACACCCAGACCGGCGAGGAATCGACCCTTGCGGTTGACGGTGCCTTCGTTGCGATCGGCCATTCACCGGCAACCGAACTGTTCAAGGGCAAGCTCCCCATGGACGCGAACGGTTATCTGCTGATCGAACCCGGCTCACCCATGACCGAGATTCCCGGCGTATTCGCCGCAGGCGACGTGACTGACCACACCTATCGCCAGGCGGTGACTGCTGCGGGCATGGGCTGTATGGCCGCGCTTGATGCCGAGCGCTTCCTGGCAACGCTAGATTTTGCCGCGAAGGAAGCTGCCGAAGCCGCGGAATAGGCGGCTCCGGCAATCTACCGGGTCAGAAGTGGATGTCGAACACGCTCACGGAAGCGTGAAAGACCAGTGCGATCAACACCAGGCTTGACAGCGCGAACAGCACGAAACGCACCAGCACCACATTCGCGGTTACCTGGATCAGCGAGTGGATCACCCGTAAGCCGAAATAAATCCATCCGAGCAAGGCGTTCATGCCGTCGCCCTGGCCGATGATCGCCAGCACTATCGCCACCGCGTAGAACACCGTGGGCTGTTCGTGCAGGTGATTGTAATTGTCTGCCTTCCAGTTGACCCGATCGGGCAATTTCGTGCGCAGGACAGCACCGGTCGTGCCAACCAGTTTTGATGGCGGGCCGATATCCTGTGACTTGGACATTGCCGGAATGCGGGTGGCGTACATCCACAGCCACATCACCATGGTCCATGCCGCAAGTGCGACGACGGATTGCAGGATAGCCATTCCGATCATGCGACAACTCCGGGATCGGCCAGCAGGGTCACCGACAGTGCACGAACTGCCAGCGCAAGCAGAGCCAGCGTCGAGAGAATGAACAGCATGAAACGGACCGCAACCACATTGACCAGGGCCTGCCAGAGCGAATGAATGATCCGCAGCCCGACATAGGCCCAGGCCAGCAGCACGTCGATCGCGCCAGCACCCATGATCGCAAGGATGATGACCGTGGGATAGAAGATGGTGGGCTGTTCCATCAGGTGTGTATAGTTATGTGACTTCCAGTTTACCTTGTCGGGGATCGCACCTTCGAGATCCTGTCCACGACCCCCGGGCTTGCTGTTTTTGAGGTCCATTCCAGACTTGGCCATCGCCGGAAAACGTGTCCCGGCGGTCCACATCAGCATGGCCAGTGACCACAGAACGAGCACTACAGCCGGGGCGAGTATTTGAGCTTGCATGGGTTTCCCTCCTCCTGGATACGAAACTGCGCAGGCGGCGTTCAATTGTCAAACGCAACCTATGACCGGCCTGAGATGGTTTGCGCAAAAGTTGGCGGATCGACATTGCCGCCGGTGAGCATGATGACCGTGTTTTCGTCCAGCGGTACCTTGCCCGCCAGTGCCGCCGCCAGCGCCGCCGCGCCGCCCGGTTCGACCACCAGGCGCAGCTGTTCGAAGGCCAGGCGCTGCGCCGCGCGCACTTCCTCGTCCGTCACGGCAATGCCCGGCTCGCTGCGCCCCAGCAGGAGGTCGAGGTTGATCTGTTTGGTCGCCAGCGGCTGCAAGGCATCGCAAATCGTTCGGGGCGGGTTTGGCCCCTGGCGCACGATTTCTCCGGCGCGCAGGCTCTGGCCGATCTGATCCCATCCGGCCGGTTCGACTGGCACGATGGCGCTGTCCGGGCAGGCGAGGGCGAGTCCCGCCACAAGTCCGCCGCCGCCGCAGGGCGCAACGATCCTGCTGGGTTCGCGGCCCAACTGTTCGGCGATTTCGATCCCGGCGCTGCCTTGCCCTTCGATCACCCAGGGATCGCCAAAGGCGTGCACCAATACTGCCCCGGTTTCTTCGCAGATCCGGCCCGCGATTTCGTCGCGATCTTCGACCGGGCGCTGATAGATCACCACTTCGGCCCCAAGCGCGCGGGTGGCATCAAGCTTCACCTGCGGCGCGTCATGCGGCATCACGATGGTGGCGGCAATGCCCAGCCGCCGGGCTGCCCAGGCCACACCCTGCGCATGGTTGCCGCTGGAAACCGCTACTACGCCCGCCGCGCGCTCCTGCTCTGAAAGTGCGGTCAGCCGGTGCCAGCCGCCGCGAATCTTGAACGCGCCAATCGGTTGCAGGTTTTCCGCCTTCACCCAGCAGCGTGAGCCAAGGATTTCGACCGGCAATAGCGGAGTGGACGGCAGGATCGCGGCCACCTTGGCGGCAGCTTCGATAACGCCCTCGCGGGTGGGCATATGAAAAGTCATGCTCATGCACGAAGGCCTACAAGATGGAACACATGGAACACAGTCCTGACATTGGAATCACTCCCGGTTTTTTCGAGGCTGCAAGGATGGCGTCATAGGCCGAACATATCGACTCGCCGAGTGGGTAGGAAAGCGCCGGATCGATTTACGCACCCTGCACATTGCCCTAGAGAGTCCCGCAAGATTCGAATTCGAAAGGTAGCCTTCATGTCCACAGTACTCGTCATCGGTGCCGGCGGTGTCAGCTCGGTCTGCGTCCACAAAATGGCGATGAACAAGGAGATATTCTCCGACATCCACCTCGCCAGCCGCACGAAGCGCAAATGCGATGCGATTGCCGAGAGCGTGAAGGCGCGCACCGGCGAGGCCGTGGCGACTTACGAGGTCGATGCCGAGGAAGTGCCGGCGATGGTCAAGCTGATCCGCCAGATCCAGCCCAGCCTGGTGGTCAATCTGGCGCTGCCTTACCAGGACCTGCCGATCATGGATGCCTGCCTGGAAGCGGGGGTCAACTACCTCGATACCGCGAATTACGAGCCCAAGGACGAGGCGAAGTTCGAATACAAGTGGCAGTGGGCCTATCATGAACGGTTCAAGCAGGCCGGGCTTATGGCGCTGCTGGGTTCGGGCTTTGATCCGGGCGTGACCAGCGTGTTCACCATGTGGCTCAAGAAGCACAAGCTCAAGACCATTCGCACGCTCGACATCCTCGATTGCAACGGCGGCGATCACGGCCAGCATTTCGCCACCAACTTCAACCCGGAAATCAACATCCGCGAAGTGACCGCGCCCGCGCGCCACTGGGAGAATGGCGAATGGGTCGAAACCCCGGCGATGCAGATCAAGACCGAGTTCGATTTCGAAGCGGTGGGGCCGAAAAACGCCTATCTGATGTATCACGAGGAGCTTGAAAGCCTCGCCAAATTCGTGCCCGAGCTGGAACGCGCGCGCTTCTGGATGACCTTTGGTGAGCAGTACATTACCCACCTCACCGTGCTGCAGAATGTCGGCATGACCAGTATCGAGCCGATCAAGTACAAGGGCTTGGAGATTATCCCGCTGCAATTCCTCGCCGCTGTGCTGCCCAAGCCGGAAACCTTGGGCGAAACGACCAAGGGCAACACCAATATCGGCTGCATCGCGACCGGTGAAGCGCTCGACGGTTCGGGCGAAAAGACGTTCTACATCAAGAATATCTGTTCGCACGAGGCCGCTTACGAGGAAACCGGCAATCAGGCGGTCAGCTATACCACCGGCGTTCCCGCGATGATCGGCAGCGCGCTGATGGTGCAGGGAATCTGGAGCGGTGCCAATGGAGAAGGGGGCGTGTTCAATATGGAGCAGATGGACCCCGATCCTTTCATGGACATGCTGAACAAGCACGGCCTGCCGTGGACGGTAGAGGAGCTGGACGGGCCGGTGGATTTCTAGTTTTGTTTCACGCAGAGACCCACACCCTCTGCGGACTCCTTTCCTCTGCGGTCTCTGCGTGAACCAACAAAGGCACGATATCAGACATGCAAACCAAAGCAGGCGATCCGGGCCAACTCGTCATTGCGAGCGTAGCGAAGCAATCCAGCTTCGGGCCTTTCGCTTTATTGCAGCGTCAGAAGATGGATTGCCGCGTCGCCCCGAAGCAAGTTCGGGCCTCCTCGCAATGACGGACAAGAGTAAGTGAGTATGCAAACCAAAGCCGGCGATCCGGGTGCCTTCGCCCACTTCGACCTCAATCGCGTCGACAGCCCAGCATTCGTGGTGGACGCGGCGAAGCTGCGCGCCAATTGCCAGGTGCTGGCGGACATTCGCGATGCGGCGGACATCAAGGTGCTCGCCGCGCTCAAGGCGTTTTCCATGTGGTCGACCGCGCATATCATCGGCGAATATCTGGACGGGGTGTGCACCAGCGGGCTGTGGGAAGCGCGGCTGGCAAGCGAGTTCTACGATGGCGAGATCGCGACCTATTCGGCCGCCTACAAGCCCGAGGAGCTCGAGGAAATCTGCCGGCTGTCAGACCATGTGATCTTCAATTCGCCCGATCAGTTGCGCCGCGCCGCGCTGATCCTCGAAAACGCGCGGGCAGGGGGGCAGGATTTCGATATTGGCCTGCGGATCAATCCACTGGTGCCGACCGGTGAAGTGGCGAAATACGATCCCTCCTCGCCCGGATCGCGGCTGGGCTTCCCGCTCGACCAGCTGACCGAAGAGCATCTTGAGGGTGTGGACGGCATCCACTTCCACAATCTGTGCGAGCAGGATCTGGAGCCATTGAAGCGCACCTGGGATGCGGTATTCGATGCGATCGAGCCGTATTTCGGCCAGCTCAAATGGATCAACATGGGCGGCGGACACCATATCACCCGCGCCGATTACCAGCGCGAGGAACTGGTCGAATTCCTGCGCGATGTGAAGGCAGATACCGGCGCCGAGCTCTACCTGGAGCCGGGCGAGGCGGTGGCGCTCGATGCCGGCATCCTCGTCGGCACGCTGCTCGATACCGGCTGGAACGGTATGCCGGTGGGGATCACGGATATTTCGGCCACCTGCCACATGCCCGATGTGATCGAGGCGCCCTATCGTCCTGCCATGCTGGGTGAGCTGGAGGACGCGGAGATGCTCCGGATCCGCCTCGGCGGGCCGTCGTGCCTGGCTGGCGATGTGATCGGCGATTACCGGCTGCCGGTTCCCGCCGAACCGGGGGCACGCTTCGCCTTTCTCGACCAGGCCCATTATTCGATGGTAAAAACCAATACTTTCAACGGCGTGCAGCTGCCATCGATCTATCTGTGGGACAGCGAAAGCGACGCACTCGAGCTGGTGAAGCGCTTCGACTACGAGGATTTTCGCGACCGGCTGAGCTGAGATTCAGCTCGGAAGCGCGCGCTTGCAGGTATCACTTTCAAACCATGCATCGAGCTGAGTCCGGCTTGTAACCCGGCGCGTGTGTGAGCTGTGAACTTGCGCATCCTCTGGAAGATTTTCCTTTGCCCAGGCTGCGAACCAGCACTCGCCGGCCGCACGGGCGGCAGGAGGCTCAGGCTCTTGCGTGTTGGCAACATGCAGGTCGGATTGGAAAAAGACCTTTTGCCTGGGTAACCAGACCCCCAGCATATGGTGCGCATGAGGCGTGCCATCCATGGGTATCAGTTCGACGGGCCGCTCCGCATCCTCCAGCCGCGCGGGTGATGAGACGCCCATCACAGGAATCTTGGTGGTTCGATCCGTAGCTCGGTCCGTTGGCATCTCTTCGCGTGAGAGTGCGCGCTGGAGGAAGTCTGCAACTCCTTCTGGCGCGTAGATTGCAGCACCTTCCGCTGCGAAAGCTCGCGCGCCGCCCGCATGATCGTCATGGTGGTGAGTGAGCGCAACGCCACGGATTTTTGCGCCTGGGAACGATTGATGCAGGACGTCTACGAACTGCTCCGAGAGCCCACTTATGCCCAATCCGGGCACGAGTTCGCCAGGCGGCAATTGGTGAAGCTCGACCCAACCAGCCGGGGCATCGGCGACTACTAGCCCGGCTTCCGTCTCTACGACAAGGTGGTGAAAGCCCGTGCGCGCGCCGACCATCAAATGGACGCCCGGCATGATCTCTTCAAGCCGCATCGAAACCCTTGATGGCCACAATGCAGCCGGTGCCTTGGGCGTGTCGTCGGGCACCCATGACGCGAACGAAAGAGGCACGGTATCGACCTCCACCTTGCCGCGAAAGACCGGCTCGACATCGAGTATTACCTCGAGGCCGTCAGGGGTGCCCGAATCCCGCTCCCAATCCCAGCGGTAAACGATTGGAACCAGTCCGCGGAGCGGAACGGCGACTGTGCCCCGCGCCTCGCTCACTCTGCCCCCGCGCACGGCAACCTCAAATGCTTGCTCGTGTTCGCCTTGCGGCAATCGATGGATACCGTCCTTAAGGCTAGGCCGGTCGCCACGCAGATATTCGGCGAGCAGCAACGGGTCCATCCGGCGTGTGCGCAGTGCTTCGGCGGCGAAGTCCCCGCCCTCGAACACTACGTCAGGCGCTTCAAGCGGGCCGACCGCAATGCGGCCATTCGCAGGCTCATAGAAAGTTGCAAAACTTCCGGACACATCGCTGTTCGACTTGCCTACTGCCGTGAACTTGACGTTGCCTTTGTCGTCGCTCGTATAGCACCATGACGTGGGCACCCACTCGGGCTGCTCCGGATCCATTCCCTGCATGCGGGAGCCCAGCGCGAATTCGCCGTGATAGCAGATGCGGCGGGCCGATTCCGTGCCGTTTGTTTCGGACAGGGCCGTGGCGGCCGGGAAGGCCATGATGCTGGAGAAAATCGCTGTGGCAATGAGAATCCTGACCATGCTCGACATGATCGAGAACCAATGTCCGCGATCCAGCGGTTCTCTGCAGATGTACAAGAGCTATCGACCAACCAGCCATGCTGCATCGGCCGAATTTGGCCTGTCGTTGAAAAGCTATGCTGCGGAAGTTAGAACGCCGGTGTTCTGGCCCATATTTCACTTGCGATTCGTCGCAGACGGCCTATATGCGCGCCTTCGCTGCCCCAAGGGGACTTCCTAACCGCAAGGCAGCTTGTCGTTTCATGGTTTCAACAAACCGTTTTGGGGGTCCCTTGAGTTGCACATCTATCCTGACGACGTTTTTGTAGATGCACGGGCTGTAGTCCGCGACCTCCGTCCGGACGAACCCGTCATCCTCAACCGCCCGCATGCTGCGGCGCGCGCTGCCCGCTTCTTTATCGAGAAGTTTCCGGGCAAGTCGCTCTATGCGGTGAAGGCGAACCCTTCGCCCGATCTGCTGCAGGTGCTGTGGGACGCGGGGATCACGCATTATGACGTTGCCTCGATTGCCGAGGTGCGGCTGGCGCGTGGCCTGCTGCCCGACGCCGTCTTGTGCTTCATGCATCCGATCAAGACGCCCAGCGCGATCCGCGAAGCCTATTTCAAACACGGCGTGAAAACCTTCAGCCTCGATTCGGCTGAGGAACTGCACAAGATCGTCGAGGCTTGCCGCAATCCTGAAACCGGTGAACCGGCGCGCGATCTGCGGCTTGCGGTGCGCCTGCGCGTGTCGAGCGAATATTCTGAGCTTTCGCTGGCGAGCAAGTTCGGCTGCGATCTGACCGAAGCGCCTGCCTTGTTGCAGGAAGCGCGCCAGCATTGCGACTGGCTGGGCATCTGCTTCCACGTCGGCAGCCAGGCGATGAGCCCGTTTGCCTTTGTCCAGGCGATTGATCGCACCCGCGCCGCCATTGCCGAAGCTTCGGTGGTGATCGACATGATCGATGTGGGCGGGGGCTTCCCCAGCGCCTATCCGGGGCTCGAACCGCCGCCGATGGAAGATTACTTCGCCATCATCGCCCGCCATTTCGAAGCGCTGCCGATCGCTTACAACGCCGAGCTGTGGTGCGAGCCGGGCCGCGCGCTGTGCGCCGAATATTCGAGCATGATCGTGAAGGTGGAAAAGCGCCGCGGGGAAGAGCTTTACATCAACGACGGCGCTTACGGCGCGCTCTATGATGCCGCGCATGTCGACTGGCGCTTCCCGGTGGCTGCGCTGGAAGACGATTTGCGCGATCCGCCGATGGACTTCGCTTTCTACGGCCCGACTTGCGACGATGCCGACTATATGCAGGGTCCATTCGCGCTGCCGGGTGATATCCAGGCGGGCGACTATATCGAGATCGGCATGCTTGGCGCTTATGGTGCGGCGATGAAAACCGGCTTCAACGGCTTCGGCAATGCCGAGCAGGTCGTCGTCACTGACGAGCCGATGATGAGCCTCTATCGCGGCGACCGCGTGCGTCCCGAAATCGATAATGTGGTGAATTTGCGCTAGGCGAACAAGAACCCCGGCAGAGTTGCCGGGGTTCTCGCTGGCGTATCCTGGCTGGCCTATTGCCCGAAGCGGTAAAGGATCTGCACTCCGCCGCCCAGATCGGGGCTGCCGTCGGCAAAGCCGGTATAGCCATAACCCTGCAGGCGCAGTGCCTGACTGAGTTCGAAGGTCAGCGAACCGGTCAGCTCGCTGATCTCGGGCGAAGTCGGGGTTGATCCCTGACGCCAGTCATAATCGAGGCCCAGCATCACCTTGTCCATCGTGGCATAGATGCCCGCGCCGCCAAGCCACACGTCGCGCAGGTCGAACAGGTCGCTGCTGCCGTTGAAGCGCCGCCCGCCATAGGCACCCACGCTGACCGCGCCGAGGCTGTGGAGGATTTCACCCTGCGCGGTGAAATCGGTGCTTCCCGTGCCGAGGAACTTGGCCTCCGAAGCCGTGGGTAGCTTGACCTTGCCGACGGCGTCGAACCAGGTGCTGCTGCCGATTGGCATCGAATAGCCGGCAGTCAGCCACAGATCGCCAATGCCGCTGCGCGAGGTCACGGCGCCGCCGGGGCCGGTGTTCACCCCGCCATCGCCCGGAATGACGCCCGATGGCCCCTTCACATCAAGGTAGGAAATCGAGGCCTTGAGGTAAAAATTGTCGACCTGGTATTTCAACCCGACCGGGATCGCCAGGAAGTCAGTATCGATCGTGTCGCCATAGTCGCCCGAGGAATAATCGATCCCGGTATTGAACTGCACATATTCGTCCTGGGCCAGGGCGGGAGTGGTCAGCGAAGCCGCAGCTGCCAGCGCGGCAGCAAGTGCTACATGTTTGTGGTCCCTCATGGATATTTCCCTTTGCGCTTATGTGGCGTGGGCCGCGCCCTGGCATGCATCATGCCGCGCGGCCCGCCTCGTCAATTCACCCGGCGAGTTACGGGCGGCCACCCTTTTCAGGCTTTTCGGGCTTTTCGGGTTTCTCCGGCTTTTCGGGCCTTTCCGGTTTTTCAGGCCGCGCGGCTTTTTCCGCACGGGCAACCCGCTCCGGGCGCTCATGGGTCACGACCGCGCGGCTGCCTTCCTCCTTGGTGATGGTGTGGAAATTGCCCGATGGCGTCTCCACCGTCTGCACGAAACCGGTGGTGACGGTTTCCAGCACCGGGGCACCGTTCTCGTCGAGCACCGGGTCGCCGTTTTCGTCAAGCACTTCGCGTTCTTCGGTGATTTCCTCGCGGATGACTGTCGCACCACTGGTTTCCTCGAGCGTTTCGGCCTCCGGGTCGCTCGTGCCATCATCCTGCGCGGCAAGGGGCGAAAGACCCACGAATGCGATCGACGCGGCTGAAATGGTTAGAAGTGATCTTTTCATGCTGTCCTCCAAAGGGCTGGCGCTACGGGCTTCGTATAACCTGCAAGCGTCATGGGAGGGAAATTGCACTTACCCGACCTGAACGAGAAGAGTTAACGCGCCCGACTGTTGGCTTAATGCGACAAGGCGTCGCATTACTGGCGGGGCCAATGTGGATATGGCCACGGCTTGCGCGCTATGCCTGCGAACGGTTTGCTACCGTAGATGACTTGGTATATCCGGCGGTTCCAGTCCAATCAAATCCAATGAGGGAGAACCTGGATGTCTCGCCCCGGCATTGCCGTCGCCACAGATTTTAGCGCCCGCGCTGATCGCGCCATCGATCGCGCGCTTCAGCTGCGCGGGGAGATGAACGCGAAGCTGCGAGTAATTCATGCGCTGGATCTCGTTGATGCAGGCGATGTTGATCGCCGTGAACTCGATGACAAAATGCGCCAATGCATTGGCGAAGATAGCGAAGTCGAATTCGTTTATCCTACCGGATCTCCGCCGAGGGCGATTGCCAAGGCTTGCGAGGCCGATGATGTCGATCTTCTGGTAATCGGACCAGCACGTTACAATTCGCTCGGCGATTACTTTCTTGGAACTGCAGTCGATTATGTCTTGCGACACACGGAAAAACCGGTGTTGGTCGTCAAGAACCGGGCAAGGCGACCGTATAGCAACATCGTCGCTGGCACCGATTTCTCGCTCAATTCAGCCCATGCGATCATCACTGCCGCACGGATGTTTCCTGCGGCCGCCATCCACATCGTCCATGCATGGTACGTGCCCTTCGCAGGATGGCAAAAGGATCGTTATGTCGCTGAATCAATTGAACAAGGTGAAACCAGCCAAATGGCGGATTTCCAATCTGAATTGGTCGCCCGTGAGGCGCGGCTGGCTGATGCTACAACCGCACTTATGCGCGGCAGTCCGCTGCAGGCGATCAACGCTGGGCTTGAACTTGGCCGGGATGCATTGGTGGTGCTCGGCAGCCACGGCGCAAGCGGGTTTCGCCAAGCGACAATCGGCAGCGTAACCAGCGATCTGCTTCGCTTTGTCGAAGCCGATGTCCTGGTTGTCAACACGCGAAACGCGAAGAGTTAGGCTGACTTTCTACCTGTTTGAGTCAGGGGCTAAGCTCAATCAAACCCCACGAAGCGCACGGCTTCAGTAACCGGTTTGCGGTGGCTGATCACGGCGTTCGCCGGGAAGTCCGGGTCAGGCCAGCCCATTGCCACTGCCTTCATAATCACCTGATCATCAGGGATCCCGGCGTGTTCGCGCACTACCGGTGATTGCATGATACCTTGCGAGTTGATCACGCAGCCAAGCCCTCGGCTCCATGCGGCGTTGACGAGGGCAGTGGTGACGGCCCCGCAATCGAAGGCGGTATCGTCGCTGCCCGATAGTTCGCGGTCATAGGTCACGATCACGCACACCGGCGCATCGAACTGGCGGAAACCGCGCAGCACCCAGTCCTGCCGCCGTTCCTTGTCATCGCGCTCGATCCCCATCGCGCCGAACAGCTGCTTGGCCACCTCGACCTGCCGCTCGCGGTGGACTCCCGCAAACGGTTCCCCGCGGCGGAATTCGCGGCTGTCAGGTTCGCCTGCCAGGATGCGTTCGGTGTTGCCCCGGCGGATGCGGTCGAGCGGCTCGCCGGTGATGACGTGGAAATGCCAGGGCTGGGTGTTCATAGAGGTGGGCGAGCGCATCGCCAGTTCCAGCACCTCCTCGATCAGTTCGCGCGGCACGGCACGATCAAGGTAGCCGCGAATGCTGCGGCGCCCGCGCACGATCTCTTCATAGGTCTGCTCTGGTGTACCGCTCACGGAAATCTCCCCTGCCTGGTGCGGCGAGAGCTAGCGCAGGATTCAGGCATCGCAAAATACGCTACGGCAATGCAGATATTTCAGGCGGCTCGGCGCAGTTCCAGCTCCAGCCGGTCCCAGATTTCCACCAGCGCTTTGGCCAATTCGTCCATCATCGCTTCGTTATGCGCCGGGCCGGGGGTAAAGCGCAGCCGCTCTGTGCCGCGCGGCACGGTGGGGAAATTGATCGGCTGAACATAGGCACCGTATTCGGCGAGCAATATGTCGCTGATCTTCTTCGCGCGCACCGGATCGCCCACCATCAGCGGCACGATATGCGTCACGCTGTCCATTACCGGCAGGCCGGCATCGCGGAATTTCTGCTTGAGCAGGGCCGCATTGGCCTGCTGCGCGTCGCGTTCTTCGCTCGATTGCTTCAGGTGCTTGACCGCCGCCAGCACGCCAGCGGCAAGAACCGGCGAGAGCGAAGTGGTGAAGATGAAGCCGGGGGCATAGGAACGGATGCAGTCAATGATCTTGCGGTCTGCCGCGATATAGCCGCCCATCACGCCGAATGCCTTGCCCAGCGTGCCTTCGATAATGTCGATCCGGTGCGCGGCCTCGTCCCGCTCCGAAATCCCGCCGCCACGGTTGCCATACATGCCCACGGCGTGGACTTCGTCGATATAGGTGAGCGCGTTGTATTTCTCGGCCAGGTCGCAGATCGTGTGGATCGGGGCGATGTCGCCGTCCATCGAATAGACGCTTTCAAACGCGATCAACTTGGGCGTTTCAGCATCTTCGGCGGCGAGCAGTTCCTCGAGATGCTCGATATCGTTGTGGCGGAACACGCGCTTCTCGCAGCCCGAATTGCGGATCCCTGCGATCATGCTGGCGTGATTGAGTTCGTCGGAAAAGATCACGCAACCGGGCAGCAGCTTGCCCAGCGTCGAGAGCGTGGCGTCGTTCGAAACATAGCCGCTGGTGAACAGCAGGGCGGCATCCTTGCCATGCAGATCGGCCAGCTCATTTTCCAGCTCGACATGCATATGCGTGTTGCCGCCGATATTGCGCGTGCCGCCCGAACCGGCGCCAACATCATGCAGCGCAGCTTCCATCGCCTCGATCACCTTGGGGTGCTGGCCCATCGCGAGGTAATCGTTCGAACACCACACGGTGATCGGCTTTGGCCCGTTGTGGCCGTGGAAGCAGCGCGCGTTGGGAAACGCGCCCTTGTTGCGCATGATATCGATGAAGACGCGGTAGCGCCCTTCCTCATGCAGGCGATCGATCGCCTTGTCGAAGATCTGGTCGTAATTCACGCCGTCGTCCGCTTCGCTGCTGCAGCCAGGGCTGCTGTCCAAACGTGGCGGATTTAGGGCTTTCGGTTTCGTTTTGCCACTGCGATCTTTGCGAACGACTCGCAGTTTGGCTGGCGGTTCGTGGCGCGCTATTTCGCGGCTGTGGGAAAAGCAGGCAGCGGGCCGGAATCGTCCTTGCGCCAGAACTCCGGCCTGACCGATTCGATGAAGCCCGCTATCTCGGCACGGATCGTGAGCCACAACTCTCGCTCGCCCTGCGCACCGGGGGGAATTGTCTCCATCAGCTCGCCCAGCACCGCGTCAATCAAGCCGATGTAGAGGTGCGGGCCGATCACCAGCGTATCCTGGTGATGGACGATGGTGGTGCCCTGTTCGATCTTGGCAATGGCCGGGTTTTCCGCCCATCTCAGCAGCAGGAAAACGGTTTCCGCGACCATCCTCCCCTCAAGCTCGGCCTGATTGCCCAGCCCGTGATGGATGAATGAGGTGCGCGCATCGGGCATGTGCCGGTAATACCGCTCCAGCACGGGCGCGGTGATATCGCCTTTCTGCTCGGCCAGCCGGGCCATGCTCGTTTCGGCCAGCGCCATGCGGGTGGCCATTCAGAAATGCTCCAGCCGCTCGATCCCGTGACGGGCAAATTGCGGCGCCAGCGTTTCGAGGTCCGCCAGGGGGCCGGTCGTCACCGCCAGGTCGGGCACGGTGCGGGCGAAAACCTGCCCCTCGGTCAATTGCACGATCCGCCGCGCAATTCCCGCCGCCCCGTCAACCAGCTGCACATCGGGGCCGAAAGCCTGCGCCAGCTCCCCCGCCAGCAGCGGGAAATGGGTGCAGGCGAGCACGACCGTGTCGATCGATTCTCCATCCGGCATGGCGTGCAAGGCATCTGCTGCAGCCTTGATCACCGCCATGTCCACTGGCAGCCCGCGCAGCTTGGCCTCCGCCGCTTCGACCAGGCCGGGCGCGGCGTGGCGCAGCAAGCGGTGGCCGTTGCCAAATTCTGCCTCGAGCCGGTCAACATAGGCCTGGCGCACGGTCGCCTCTGTGCCCAGCAGCCCGATCACCCCGCTGCGCGACTGCGCTGCGGCAGGCTTGATTGCGGGCACCGTGCCAACCACCGGGATTTCCAGCACTTCGCGCACCATGCCCAGCGCGATCGTGCTGGCGGTGTTGCAGGCGATGCAGACAAGGCGCGGGCGATAGCGCTCGCTCAGCCGGCCCAGCAGGCCCGCGACGCGCGCCGCGATCTGCGCCTCCGACTTGTTGCCATAGGGAAGGCCCGCCAGGTCTGCGGCATAAATCACCGGGGCATCGGGCAGCAGTTTGCGAAGCTCGGCCAGCACGGTCAGCCCGCCAACGCCGGAATCGAACAGCAGGATGGGGGAGCTGGCATCAATCGTCATTCTTACTCCGTCCTGACCCTGAATTTGCCATAGCCCTGTTCTTTTCTTTTGCTGACAAACCATTAGAAGAAAGGACAACCCTTCGACAAGCTCGGGGTGAACGGTTAGGAATTTTGATGGGTACTGAAGTAATTCTGTCAGCATTGCTCGGCTATCTGCTCGGCTCGATCCCCTTCGGCCTGCTCCTGACCAAAGCCGCCGGATTGGGCGATGTGCGCAGCATCGGCAGCGGCAATATCGGCGCCACCAATGTGCTGCGCACCGGGAACAAGGGGCTGGCCGCTGCGACGTTGCTGCTTGATCTGGCCAAGGGTTTTGCCCCGGTGTGGATCGCGGGCGAGCTGTGGGGCGGACCGACGATGGCCTTCGCCGCCGGAGCAGCGGTGATCGGCCACTGTTTCCCGGTGTGGCTCAATTTCAAGGGCGGCAAGGGCGTGGCCACCAATGCCGGGGTCAGCTTCGGGCTCGCCTGGCCGATCGGGCTCGCCTATGCGCTGGTGTGGCTCAGCGTGCTGGCGATCTTCCGCATTTCCTCGCTCGCGGGAATGAGCGCGGTAGTGGCCGCCGCGGCCGCCGCGCCGCTGTTCGGTTATCCCGACTATTTCCCGGTGCTCGCGGCAATCGCGGGCCTGATCATCTATCTCCACCGCGCCAATATCGCGCGACTGATGAAGGGTGAGGAACCGCGCCTGGGCGGCAAGAAATGATACGAACGGCCCGCTGATGGAAAGCGCAGGGTCGCAACCGGTGCTTTCCCAGGAAGAAGCATTCGCACGCATCCGCTTGCTGCGGTCGCCCAATATCGGCCCGGTCAGCTTTCGCCAGCTGCTTGCCCGATTCGGCGATGCGAGCACTGCGCTGGAGGCGCTGCCCGATCTGGGCAAGCGCGGGGGGCGGCAGTATCGCGCGGCGCCGGAGGAAACGGTAGAGCGCGAAATCTCTGCCGTGCGCCGTGCGGGCGCGAAATATCTGTTCCACGATCAGCCCGATTACCCGGCGCTGCTGGCTCAGCTCGACAGCGCCCCTCCCATAATCACCTATCGCGGAGACGCCACGCTTGCCGCGCGGCCATGTGTCGCGATGGTCGGCGCGCGCAATGCCTCGGCCGCTGCGATCAAGCTGGCGCGCGAATTCGCAAATGCATTGGCGCAGAGGGGCTTCACCGTGGTTTCAGGGCTGGCGCGCGGCATAGACGGGGCGGCGCACCAAGGCGCATTGCCTGGAACCATCGGCGTGATCGCCAGCGGCATCGACATTGCCTATCCGCCGCAGCACCAGGATTTGCAGGATCGGATCGCGCGCGAGGCTCTGCTGCTGGCCGAACAGCCGCCGGGAACCGAGCCCAAGGGTAGCCACTTTCCCAGCCGCAACCGCATCATTGCCGGGATGGCGGCAGGCACGCTGGTGGTCGAGGCCGCACCCAAATCGGGTTCGCTCATCACCGCGCGGCTGGCGGGCGAAGCGGGGCGGGAAGTCATGGCGATCCCTGGCAGCCCGCTCGACGCGCGATCGCAAGGGTGCAACCAGCTGATCCGCGAAGGCGCGGTGCTGGTGCAATCGCCGGAAGACGTGATCGAGCTGCTGAGCGGCTTTGACGGCACGCCGCGTTCCAGCTTCCGCGAGGAGGCGCCAGCGTTTGATTATGATGTGGATGAGCTGGCAGCGGCAGAACCGGCCGACATCGCATCGCTGCTTACCACCGCGCCCATCGCGGTTGACGAGCTGATCCGCCAGGCGGGCGCCGGTGCGGCTTCGGTGCAGATGGCGCTGCTCGAACTGGAGATTGCGGGCGTGCTGGCACGGCATGCGGGCGGGCGGGTGTCCCTTAGCACTGCCTGATCAACGCTCTTGACGAAGCGCGAATCCCGGCCCCACCTTCGCGCGTGTGTACACGTATACGCGTAGGGGCTTCAAAAAACCGCAATGCAGCTAGTCATCGTCGAATCGCCAGCCAAGGCGAAAACCATCGAGAAATATCTGGGCGGGGACTTCAAGGTCCTGGCCAGCTATGGCCATGTCCGCGATCTGCCGCCCAAGGACGGCAGTGTGCGCCCGGACGAGGATTTCGCGATGGACTGGGAGCTCTATCGCGACAAGCAGAGCCGCTTCAAGGAAATCGCCGACGCCGCGAAGAATGCCACCCGCCTCATTCTCGCGACCGACCCTGACCGCGAGGGGGAGGCGATCAGCTGGCATGTGCGCGAGCTCTTGAAGAAGCGCAAGGCGCTGCCTGCGAAGGTTGACCGCGTAACCTTCAACGCGATCACCAAGAATGCCGTGACCGAAGCGATGAAGAGCCCGCGCGATCTCGACCAGCCGTTGATCGACGCCTATCTGGCGCGCCGCGCGCTCGATTACCTGTTCGGTTTCACGCTTTCGCCGGTGCTGTGGCGCAAACTGCCCGGCGCAAAGAGTGCGGGCCGCGTGCAATCGGTGGCGCTGCGCCTGATCGTTGACCGCGAACGCGAGATCGAGGCCTTCCGCGCCGATGAATACTGGTCGGTGGTGGCCAAGCTCGAACAGGACGGGACCGAATTCGATGCCCGGCTGGTCAGGTTCGAAGGCAGGAAGCTGGAAAAGCTCAGCCTGGGCAACCAGGGCAGCGCCATGGCCGCCAGGGCCGCAGTCGAGGGCGCGCGCTTCACGGTCGAGGATATCGAGACCAAGCCCCTGAAGCGCAATCCCTCGCCGCCGTTCACCACTTCGACCCTGCAGCAGGAGGCCGCGCGCAAGCTGGGCTTTTCCGCCAGCCACACAATGCGCTGCGCGCAGAACCTCTATGAAGCGGGCGCCATCACCTATATGCGCACCGACGGCGTGCAGATGGATGCGGGGGCGATCATGGCCCTGCGCGAGGCGATCGGCGAGCGCTATGACAGCGCCTATCTGCCCGAAAAGCCGCGCTTCTATGCCACCAAGGCCAAGAACGCGCAGGAAGCCCATGAAGCGATCCGGCCAACCGATTTCCGCCGCGATGCGGCCGGTTCGGGCGATGAGGCCAAGCTCTACCAGCTGATCTTCAAGCGCGCGATGGCAAGCCAGATGGCTGCCGCCCAGCTTGAACGCACCACGGTGACGCTGCGCGATCCCACCGGCACGCATGAATTGCGGGCGACCGGCCAGGTGGTGAAATTCCCCGGCTTCTTTGCGGTCTATCAGGAAGGGCTTGATGACAAGTCTGACGATGAGGAAGACGGCCTGCTGCCGGTGCTGCGCAAGGGCGACAGCCCGCTCAAGAAGGGCGTCGAGGCCAACCAGCACTTCACCCAGCCGCCGCCGCGCTTTTCAGAAGCCTCGCTGGTCAAGCGGCTGGAGGAGCTCGGCATCGGGCGCCCATCGACCTATGCCTCGACCATCCAGACTTTGCGGGACCGCGACTATGTGCGGATGGAGAAGAACCGTTTCTTCGCCGAGGAATCGGGCCGTTTGCTGACCGCCTTCCTCGAGCGCTTCTTCCCCACCTATGTCGCATATGACTTCACCGCCGGGATGGAGGACGAGCTCGATACGGTTTCCGACGGGCGCGAGGAATACAAGGATCTGCTTTCGAAGTTCTGGGCGGACTTCAAGCCCAAGGCCGACGAGGTGATGGAGAAGCTGCCATCCGAAGTGACCGAGGTGCTGGACGAATATCTGTCTGACTATCTGTTCCCGCCGGGCGAGGATGGCACCGATCCGCGCATGTGCCCCCTGTGCCGCGATGAAGGCCGCGAGGGCGGCCGGCTGGCGCTGCGCGGCGGCAAATTCGGGGCGTTTGTGGCCTGCAACAATTACCCCGAATGCAAATACACCCGCCGCTTTGCGCAGCCGGGCGGCGAGGGCGAAGCGGGCGAGGATGACGGCCTGATGGGCACGCATCCGGAAACGGGTGAGGAGATCCACCGCAAGACCGGACGCTTCGGCCCATACGTGCAGATGGGGGACGGCAAGGAGGCCAAGCGCGCCTCGATCCCCAAGGACATCGACGATTTCGATCTCGGATGGGCGGTGAAGCTGCTCGATCTGCCGCGCATAGTCGGCACGCACCCCGAAACCGGCCAGGAAATCGAAGCCGCGATCGGGCGCTACGGCCCCTATCTTCGCCACGACGGCAAATACGGGAAACTGCAATCGACACGCGACGTATTCGACGTGGGGATGAATGCAGCGGTCACCATCCTGGCCGAGGCAGCCAATCGCAAGAATGGCGGGGAAGGGCGGGCCAAGGCTGAGCCGATCAAGACGCTCGGCGTGCACCCTACCAGCGGCGGCGAGATCAAGGTGATGCCGGGCCGCTATGGCCCCTATGTCACCGATGGCACGACCAACGCGACCCTGCCCAAGGACGTGAAGCCTGAGGATGTTACCGAAGCGCAGGCAGTCGAGTTGATCAATGCCCGTGCGGCCAAGGGGCCGGCCAAGAAAAAGCGCAAGAAATCAACCGCGAAAAAGAAACCGGCAAGCGCAAAGTAACCATTATGCGTCGGGGCGTGTTCACTGCGGCTTGTTCGTAAATCATCAAGGATTGCGCGTTACTGGTTAACCCTCATCAAGGGTTTGCGAGCGTGATCGAGATCGAAGTCCAGAACGAGACCCACCAGACGCAATCACGGCTGCGCTTTGCCGCAGTGCCGCGGATTGGCGAAGGCTTGCGTCTGCGCGAGCCGGACGGGATCTGGGCGAGTTATGACGTCCTCGACGTGTGGTACCAGAAGGCCGAATATGGCGATGTCTGGATTCCGTTCCTCCATGTCCGCATGACACCAGGCGAAGTTGCGCCTGTGCACCCGCAGCAAGGCTTTGACGCCAAAGGGGAGTTCGTGCCATTCAGAATTTGATCAAGCGGTCCGCCGGCCATAGCGCCGGAAAGAAAGGCCGGGCACTCGAAGGCATGACGCTGGCGGAAAAGCTTGCCGCAAACCGCGACGAGGCGGAGGTCGATGCGAGTGACGAGGTAGAGCCGGAGGATGCCGAGGCAGAGGAGTCAGGCACCGATGCCATCGTGCGCGCAGCCAAGGCCATGCGCGACGTGAACGAAACGCGCGCCGCGCGTGTGCGCACATGCCTGGTGGTGGATGACAGCCGCGTGATCCGCAAGGTGGCAACGAAGATTGCGACCAGCCTTGGTTTCAACGTGCTGGAGGCGGAGAATGGCGAAGAGGCATTGGCCTACTGCAGGCGCGCCATGCCTGATCTCGTGCTGACCGATTGGCAGATGCCGGTGATGAGCGGGCCTGAATTTGTCAGTGCCTTGCGCGCAATACCCACGGCGCATCCACCCAAGGTGGTATTCTGCACCTCGAAAGGGGCTGCAACCGATATCCATGAAGGGATCGCGGCGGGCGCGGACGATTACGTGACCAAGCCGTTCGACGAAAAGGCACTTGCAGCTAAGCTTGAAAAGCTTGGCGTCAGCTGATTGTCTGACACCTAAATCCGTAGATAGCCGATCAGAAGACTCGCGGCCAGCGCCACCATGCTTGCGCCCAATGCCCAGGCGGCTTGCCTGGCTGCGGCGCGGCCATAGGTAATCGTTACGCCCAGCTTTACGCTCATATTGGCCATGATCGTGCCTGCTATCGCCAGCGCGGCGAGCTGCGCGCTGATCGTGCCGGGCTCCAGCCCTCCGGCGGTGATGATCGAGGCGTCGACGTCCATCGTGCCCATAAGGAACAACAATACGGCGATACCTTGCTCGCCGAAACTTTCCTGTGCCCAGCGTGCTGCCACGGCTGCCACAGCAACGAAGGCGACGAAGCCGAAAGCCGGGAGCAAGGCGATCGGGTTGCCCGGCGGGGCAGGGCCGCTGCTGTGTTCAGATTTGCGGTAAAGCCAGTAGCTCACGGCAAAGGCAACCAGCACTGCAGGGGACAACACCGCCACGAATGGCACCAGCAGCGGGGTGGCGATCAGCGCCACCAGCACGATCACGCGGATAAACATGACTGCTGTGGCCAGCGCGATTCCGGCGTTTTCAGCGCCGCTTCCGTGGCCAGCCCCAAGCCGCTGGGAAAAGCTCTGCGTCACTGCGGTGGAGCTATAGGCTCCGCCGATCACTGCCGTCGCAATCGTTCCGCGTTTGGCGCCGAAAATGCGGTTGGCGACATAGCCCAGGAAGCTGAAGCCGGTGACGATCACCACCACGAGCCACAATATTTGCGGTTCCCACGCGTCATAGGGGCCATAGCGCCCCTCGGGCAGGAAGGGGAACGCCGCCAGCGCGATCACGGCATAGCGGGCAAAGGCTTTCACATCCTCGGCGTCGAGCGCGCTGACGAAATTGTGCAGCTCGGCTCTGAGCGCCAGGATCAGCGTGACCACCGCACCGCCCGCGACCGCCAGTGCCGGCTCGCCGCTGCCACCCAGGAAGCCGAGCGCCAGCGTGACAATCGCGGCAATGGCCGATGTCGCATCGGGCTTGCCGTCGGCTCTGGACGCTTGTGCATAGCCAATCGCAATTACCGCCGCCGCGCCGATCACGATCGCCCCGGAGGCGATCTGGTATTCCAAAGCGGCGAGCAGTCCCGCGAGCCCCGCCACCAGCCCCAGCAGGCTGAAAGTGCGCACTCCCGCAACCCGCATGCCATCCTGCGCGTCCCGCAGGTTCCATCCGCGCTCAACGCCAACCAGCAGGCCGACCGCGAGGGCGGAACCAATCTGGAGAAGCAGTTCGGTGGAGGGCATGGGGGTTTGTAGTCAGCGCCTCAATCCGGGCCAAGCGTGAAATTGATCGCCTTACCCATGCTTGTCATTGCGAGGAGCCTCGTCAGAGGCGACGCGGCAATCCAGCTTCGAACATCCGCGAGAGGGGCTACCTCTGTATCTGGATTGCTTCGCTGCGCTCGCAATGACGAAATGGGCAATTGGGCTACCGCACCCAGTCGAGCCCGATTTCCTCGAAGATTTCTTTGTCCTCGGCCCAGTTTTCGCTGACCTTCACATGCAGGAACAGGTGGACCTTCACGCCCAGCATTTCGCTCAGTTCGGCACGCGCGGCCTCACCAATCGCCTTGATCCGTGACCCGCCCTTGCCAAGGACAATCGGTTTCTGGCTGTCGCGCCCGATCACGATTTGCTGGTGGATCTCGACGCTGCCGTCGGGCCGGTGCTGATAGCTTTCGGGCCGCACGGCCGAGTCATAGGGCAGCTCTTCATGCAGCTGGCGATAGAGCTGTTCGCGGGTGACTTCGGTGGCGAGCAGGCGTTCGCTCGCATCCGAAACCTGATCCTCGGGGTAATGCCACGGCCCCTCCGGCATCAGCTTGGCCAACGCCGCCTTCATTTCGGGCACGCCGTCACCCGTCAGCGCGGAGACAAAGAACACATCAGCGAAATCAACCTTGCCGCCAAGCTCTTGCGCCAGTGCCAGCAGCGGCTCCTTCTTCGCCACATCGACCTTGTTGAGCACCAGAAACTTGCGCTCAGGGCGCTTGGCCAGCGCTTCCAGCAGTGGTTCCAGTTCGTGCCGCCGCTGCTTGACCGGATCGACTAGCAACAGCACGGCATCGGCCGCCTCGGCGCCTTCCCAGGCCGCGCTCACCATCGCGCGGTCGAGCTTGCGCCTGGGTGCGAAAATGCCCGGTGTATCGACCAGGATCATCTGCACCGGCCCCTCCAGCGCGATCCCCAGCATGCGCGCGCGGGTGGTCTGTGCCTTGGGGCTGGTGATCGCGACTTTCTGGCCCACCAACTGGTTGACCAGCGTGCTCTTGCCCGCATTGGGCGCGCCGATCACTGCCACTACGCCGCATTTTTGATTGGTCATTGCATGACTTCCTCGCCGCTGTTCTTCCGCTGCGCTCCAGAGCGGCTGCGGACGGCCGCTTGGCCTTGCGAAACCTGTCGGTTTCGATCGTGTGGCTCCATCAATTCCTTCATGCATATTGCTCCATAAAGGCGGCGGCGGCGAGCCGCTCGGCCTCTTGCTTGCTGGCGGCGGTGGCTTGTGCCTCGCCGACATTCTTTACGCTGACGCGCACGGTGAACCGCGCCGCATGGTCCGGCCCCTCGCGCGCAACCAGTTCGTATTCAGGCGGCCTGCGCTGGTTGCCAGCCGCCCATTCCTGCAGCGCGCTTTTGGGATGCTTGGTCTTGCCCGCTCCGCCAGTGAATTGCTGCGCCCACAAGGTGCGGATCAGATCGCGCGTCGGGGCAAAACCGAAGTCGAGGAAATGCGCGCCCAGCAGCGCTTCGATTACATCGCCAAGGATATTGGTGCTTTCGCGCGCGCCATCGTCGCGCGCCTGCTTGCCCAGCCGAATATGGTCAGGAAGGCCGAACTCGGCGGCGACCCGGGCGCAGGTCTGGCGGCTGACCAGCGCGTTGAGGCGCTGCGACAGCGTGCCCTCGGCGGCCTTGCTTTCTTCGAACAGCCATTCCGCCATCGCCAGGCCCAGCACCCGGTCACCCAGAAACTCCAGCCGTTCATAATTCACATTGGCCGCCATGCTGCCGTGGGTAAGCGCCGCAAGCCAGCGCGGCTCATTTTCGGGTGTGATGCCAAGCCCTGCCAGCCAGTCGCGCGTTTCAGCGGAAAGCTCGGTCACAGCAGGTCCCCGATGCGGCTCCAGCGCGCAGATGTGAACCAGGTCCACGGCTTGATCCATTCGGCGCTGCCATCGGTCGACCACATGATTATTGTCGCGCGGCCCACCAGCAGATCTTGCGGCACCAGGCCCACCCCGCCGCCGGGCCGGGACTCAAAGCGGCTGTCCTGCGAATTGTCGCGATTGTCGCCCATCACGAACAGGCGCCCTTCGGGCACGATCAGCGCGCGGGTGTTGTCGACCGGGCGATCGCCGAAATCGATCACTTCATAGCTTATGCCCGAAGGCAGGGTTTCACGGAACCGCGCATAGCGGCAGGTCACGATGCCAGCCGCATCTTGTTCGCGGGCGGCGGCAGTGGCGCAACTGGTATTGGCGGATGCGGGGATCACGAAATCGCCGATTCGCTCCTTCGCGATCGCTTCGCCATTGAGCACGACCTGCCCGCCCACCATCGCCACGCTATCGCCCGGCAGGCCGATAACCCGTTTGATATAGTCGCTGCCGTCGACCGGATGCTTGAAGATCACCACGTCGCCGCGCTCGGGCTGACTGGCCAGCACGCGGCCGGGGATCAGCGGCAGTTCGAACGGCAGGGAGTATCTCGAATAGCCATAGGGCCACTTGGCGGCGAGCAGATAGTCGCCATTCCACAGCTGGGGCAGCATGCTTTCGCTGGGAATCGAGAAGGGCGAGAACACGAAGCTGCGGAATATCAGCACCACCAATGCCAGCTTGAGCACGAAGGCGGCAAAACCGCCCCAGCTTTCGTGCTGCTGCGCCGCCTCGCCGGCCAATGCATTCGTATCTACAGGGTTCCCATCCATCGCCCACGTCCCTAATCGCGGTGACGTAAGTTGTGAAAGGCTTTTCGTGATGTCTGACAAGATCGCTGCCGCATGGAACCATCTGCAATCGCTGCCACGGCGCAGCCTGCAGGATCTGTTCGCGGCCGATGCGGGGCGCGTGGCCGAGCTGTCGGGGCGGATCGGATGGCCGGATGAGGGCGGCGAAAGCGGGATCCTGTTCGACTGGTCGAAGACCCACCTTGACGCCGATCTGATGGCCGGATTCGAAGCCTTGGCCGAAGCGTGCGATTTTGCCGGGCAGCGCGCAAAGCTGCTTGGCGGCGAAGTGGTCAACCTTACCGAAGGGCGTGCCGCCACGCACAGCGCGATGCGCGGCGTGGGCGATGATGCCGATGTCGAGGAGGGTGAGGCCCTGCTCGCGCGCATGGGCATGCTGGTCGAGGCGATTCACGGCGGCGCCTTGGGCGAGATCAACCACCTGATCCATATCGGCATTGGCGGCAGCGCGCTCGGCCCGGCGCTGGCGGTGGACGCGCTGACGCGCGATCTAAGCCTGGTGGACGTGCATGTGGTTTCGAATATCGACGGGGTGGCGCTCGAGGCGGCGTTTGCGGCCTGCAATCCGGCGACCACCATGATTGCGGTCGCCAGCAAGACTTTCACCACGATCGAGACCATGACCAATGCCGCATCAGCGCTGAAATGGCTGGCGGACAACGGCGTTTCCGATCCCTCGGGCCGCGTGGTGGCGCTCACCGCCTTGCCCGAAAAGGCGGTGGAATGGGGCGTCGATGAAACCCGCGTGCTGCCCTTCCCCGAAAGCGTGGGCGGGCGCTATTCGCTGTGGTCCTCGATCGGCTTCCCGGTCGCGCTGGCGGTGGGGATGGACGATTTCACCGCCATGCTGGCGGGTGCGCGGGCAGTGGACGAGCATTTCCGCGATCATGATGGCGCGGCAAACCTGTGCCTGCGCGCAGCCTTTGCCGATCAGTATTACACCCGCCTGCGCGGCTGCGAGACGCGCGCGTGCTTTGCCTATGACGAGCGGCTGGGCCTGCTGCCCGATTATCTCCAGCAACTGGAGATGGAATCGAACGGCAAGCGGGTGAAGGCGGACGGCTCGCCCGTCGATGGCTCAACTGCGCCGATCACATGGGGCGGGGTGGGCACCGACGCGCAGCACGCTGTGTTTCAGCTGCTGCATCAGGGCACACATCTGGTGCCGGTGGATTTCATCGCCAGCATCGCGCCGGGCGACGCGCTTGATCCCGCGCATCACGCCATCCTGCTGACCAATTGCTTTGCACAAGGGGCGGCGCTGATGGCAGGCGGGAACATGGCGAAAGACGGGAATGACCCAGCGCGCGCCTTCCCCGGCGATCGGCCCAGTGCAACCATGCTATGCGATGATCTAGACGCGGCAACGCTGGGCGCGCTGATCGCCTTCCATGAACACCGCACCTTTGCCAATGCCGTGCTGATGCAGATCAACCCCTTCGACCAGTTCGGCGTGGAGCTGGGCAAGAAAATGGCCAAGGATATCGAGGCCGGCGGCGGTGAATTCGATCCGAGCACGCAGGCGCTGCTGAAGGCGGCTGGGCTAGCCTGACACGCTCGTCGCCCGGCGATAAAGGTGCCAGGTGGCATGGCCCAGCACGGGCAGCACCAGAAGTAGCCCCAGGAACAGCGGCGCCATCGCCGCGAACAGCACGCTTGCCACGAAGGCGGCCCACACCAGCATCGTGCGCATATTTGCGCGCACCACGCGGAAACTCACGATGATGGCGGTTATGAAATCCACCTCGCGGTCGACCAGCATCGGCATGCTGACAACGGTCATGGCGAAGAAGGTAAAGGCCAGCACTGCGCCTATCGCGCCGCCGACACACAGCATGGCGATGCCCGCTTGCGAGGTCAGTGCCGCCAGCGGATCCGCCCCCAGACCGTTTGGGCCGAGGAACACGCCGAAGACCGTATGCGCGATGATCACCCAGAAGGCGAAGAACACGAATGCAAGCATGCCCAGCACAGGCAATTGATCGTCGCCGCGCCCGCGCACAGCGCCAAGCACAGGGCGCCAGCCGATCGGTTCGCCGGTTTCGATCCGGCGGCTAACCTCGTAAAGGCCAGCAGCGGCAAAGGGGGCGAGGATCGGAAAGCCCGCAGCGGCGGGAACCAGCCAGGCCCATTCGCTGCGGCTCTTGAGCGCGAAGAGGAGAAACAGGCCTGCCGCAGCGAAGATTCCGGCAAACAGAAGGCCAGGCAGGGGAAATCTGCGGAAATCGTGCCATCCTGCTGCCAGTGCCCGGCCAAGATCAGCCAGGGCCAGATTGTTTGCCACTGGCATGAATGCGACCTGTGTTGATCCCGCAGCGCTCATTTTCAATCTCCCCCATGATTTCATTGCCAGCCCGCCGGGGCAGACAATCCCGGCATGGCAGAATCGGCAGATCTTAGCGGTTTTCCCCGAATTCTCTCAATTTTCCAATCCCTGTCGTGGATAGCTGATGCGCACCAGCCCTTGTTGCAGCGCAGCGAATTCGTTTGACTTTTTCTGCGCTCGCCCCCACATGCCGCCGATCGAAGCGCGCTAGCCTGCGTGAAGCGGCGGAAAACTGAAAATATCCGCCCCGGCCGCGCCTCGGTTTTTCTAGAAGACTTCCCTTTTCACGCGGGTCGTTTGAGACACCCGCGCCGCGCGACGATTCCATCCGGAATCCGCCAAGGGGCAAGTCGCGCGCCGCATAAATTGCGAGTTAAATACATATAATGACAATCGAAACTCCCCGTCAGTTTGACGAACTCGGGCTGTCGCAGCCAGTGCTCCAGGCCCTCGAGTTGAAGGGCTACACCACGCCAACGCCGATCCAGGTACAGGCGATTCCGCCCGTACTGGAAGGCCGCGACCTGCTGGGCATTGCGCAAACCGGAACCGGCAAGACGGCGGCATTCATGCTGCCCAGCATTGACCGTTTGCGCGATGGTGAAGGCCACAGCCCATTCAAGAGCTGCCGCATGCTGGTGCTTGCACCGACGCGCGAGCTCGCCGGGCAGATTGCCCAGAGCGCCAAGGATTACGGCGCGCTTGCGGGCCTCAAGGTCCAGTCGATCGTGGGCGGCACTTCGGTGGGCAAGGATCGCAACAAGCTGCACCGCGGGACCGACATTCTGGTCGCCACGCCGGGCCGCTTGCTCGACCTGATAGACCAGAAGGCCTTCAACCTTTCGGGCGTGGAAATCCTTGTTCTCGATGAAGCGGACCAGATGCTTGACCTCGGCTTCATCCATGCGCTGCGCCGCATCAACGAGCTGGTTCCTGCCGAACGGCAGACGCTGTTCTTCAGCGCCACCATGCCCAAGGCGATCAAGGAACTGGTCGGCAAATATTGCCGCAATCCGGTGCAGGTATCGGTTACGCCCGCAGCCACCACGGCTGAGCGCGTCGACCAATATCTGTTCATGGTCCAGCAGGACGAGAAGCAGACATTGCTCGAAATGATGCTGCAAGAACGCCACAAAGTGCCGGGCAAGTTCGAGCGTGTGCTGATCTTTACCCGCACCAAGCATGGCGCGGACCGGGTGGTGAAGAAGCTGCACCAGTGCGGCATTCCCGCCAATGCGATCCATGGCAACAAGAGCCAGCCGCAGCGTGAGCGCGCCCTGGCAGAATTCAAATCCGCCAAGACGCCGATTCTGGTGGCAACCGATGTGGCTGCCCGCGGGATCGACATCCCCGGCGTCAGCCATGTGATCAATTACGAACTGCCCAATGTGCCCGAACAATATGTCCACCGCATCGGACGCACCGCGCGTGCGGGTAAGGACGGGATTGCGATTGCGTTCTGCGCCGAGGATGAGCGCGATTATCTGAGGGATATTCGCCGCAATACCGACGCGGAGTTCGAGCGCTTGCCCCTGCCGGACAATTTCCGCGCAGTTGTTGAAGGCGTTGGCCCTACCAAAAGGGCGGCACCTGGCCAGCGCCAGCGGGTCGACCCCAAGCCGCGCGGCGGATCGCGTTCGCAAGGCGACGCGCCTGGCAAGTCGCAGGGCGCCCCCAAGCAGAAGCACCCGGCGCGCAAGGGCAAGCCCTCTCGCCCGGGCGGATTTCGCGGCAAGCCGGGCGGCGGCGGTCGCCGCGGGTCGGGCGGCAACAGGGGGCCGCGCGCAGCCAGCGCGTAACTGAGCCGCACAGGCCTGCGAACAATACGCTGCCGGGCGGCGGCGGTTGGCAAGCGTGCTGCCTGTCACCATATGCCGCCCACCCAGCAGGAGCTTGTTCATGGCCGAATACGATTACGACCTTTTTACCATTGGCGCCGGTTCGGGCGGCGTGCGGGCCAGCCGCGTCGCTGCCGCGCACGGTGCCAGGGTGGCAGTGGCAGAGGAATACCGGGTTGGCGGCACCTGCGTGATCCGCGGCTGCGTGCCCAAGAAGATGCTGGTTTACGGATCCATGTTCGCAGAGGAACTTGGCCATGCCGAAACGCTGGGCTGGACGATCGAGGGCAAAAGCTTCGACTGGGCAAAACTGCGCGATTTCGTGAATGCCGATGTTGACCGGCTCGAAGGCCTCTATGGCCAGACGCTGGCCAGCCATGAGGTTGAAGTATTCGCCGAACGCGCGACCATCACCGGTCCGCATTCGGTGCGGCTTGCCAGCGGGCGCGAAGTCACCGCGAAATATATCCTGATTGCGACCGGCGCCTGGCCCGCCATGCCCGATTTCCCCGGCGCCGAGCACTGCATCAGCTCGAACGAAGTGTTCCATCTGGAACAGCAGCCCAGATGCCTGATGGTGGTTGGCGGCGGCTATATCGCGATGGAATTTGCTGGCGTGTTCAACGCACTTGGCAGCGAAGTAACGGTGGTCAACCGCACTGACCGTATCCTGCGCAGCTATGACCAGCAGATTGTCGACCGGATGCTGCATATCGCGATGGGGCGCGGGATCGATTTCCGCATGCACAGCCAGATCAAATCGGTCGAAAAGGCCGATGATGGCTGCCTGATCGTGGACCTTGGCGACACCAATCCGGTCAAGGTTGACCAAGTGCTGATCGCCACCGGGCGCAACCCCAACAGCAAGGGGCTGGGCCTGGAAAGCGCGGGCGTGGAAATGGCCGGCAATGGCGCGATCAAGGTTGACGAATACAACCGCACCAGTTGCGACAGCATCTACGCCGTGGGCGATGTGACCGACCGGGTGCAGCTGACCCCGGTGGCGATCCGCGAAGGCCATGCCTTTGCCGATACGGTGTTCGGCGGCAATCCGCGCACGATCGATTATTCCGCCATTCCCAGCGCGGTATTCAGCCAGCCGCCGCTGGCTGGCGTGGGGCTGACCGAAGCGCAGGCGCGCGAAACCCATGGCGATGTAAAGGTCTACACCTCCGATTTCCGGCCGATGAAGAACATCTTTGCCCCCCATGCAGAGCGCGGGCTCTACAAGATGATCGTCGAATCGACGTCAGAGAAAGTGCTGGGCATCCACATGATCGGCCCGGAATCGCCCGAGATCCTGCAAGCTGCCGCAGTGGCGGTGAAGGCCGGGCTGACCAAGCAGGCCTTCGATGACACGGTGGCGCTGCATCCCTCGATGGCCGAGGAACTGGTGCTGCTGAAGTGAGCTAGCCGCGCAGCCGCGCGGGCGAAAGCATTTCCGGCTGGGCCCCCACGGCGCGCAATTCCTCCGGCCAATCGTGCCGGCAGGCAAGCGCTTCGGCGGCCAATGCCATCGCTGGAGAGGTCTGCAGGCCGAATCCGCCCTGGCCCGCCAGCCACAAGAAGCCGGGCGCATCGGGATCGAAGCCCGCGACCGGGCGGCGGTCAGGCGCAAAGCTCCTGAGTCCCGCCCATTTGCTGGCGATCCGGCGGATTTCCAGCGTGGTCGCCTGTTCGACCCGCCAGGCCGCAAGCGCCACGTCCTCTTCCTCCGGCTGCGCATCGCAGGGGGCGGAGGGATGCTCGTCCATCGGGCAGGCCAGCAACCTTCCGCGCCCCTCCGGCTCGATATAAAAGCCTGGGCCGACGGTTTTGGTGAAGGGCCACGCAGACACGTCCAGCCCCTTGGGCACATCAAAGGTAATGACCGTGCGGCGCATGGGCTGGATGCCGATCGCTGCGACGCCAGCCAGCGCGGCGACATCATCAACCCATGCACCCGCGGCATTGACCACTACCCTTGCAGCAAAGCTTTCCTGCGGCGTGTCGACAATCCAGCGCTCGCCATCGCGGCGCATCGCCCTGACTGGCGCATCAAGCGAGATCCTGCCGCCGTTTTCGCGCAGCACGCGGCGATGCCCCTCCAGCATGGCATGGGCGTCGAGCTTGCGCCCGTTCGGATCGATCAGCGCGCCGGTAATGCCGCCATCGCCGATATTGAGCACCGGCACCAGCGCCCGCGCCGCCTCAGGGTCGAGCCGCTGAACACCGGGCGCCAAGCGGCGATAGTTCGCCTCCAACCGGTCAAGCGCGGCCTCCTGCCCACCGGGCGCCACGAACAGCGCAGGGTGCACCCGCGCTCCCGGCTCATCGAGCAGCGGCAGGCTGGCAGCGGTCAGCGCACGGACGATGGGTTCGTCCATGTCGAAATGGGCGAAGGCCGCGCTGCGCCCCGAGGCATGCACGCCGGGCGCGCCTTCCGCCTCGCACACCACCACCTTGCCCCGCCGGGCCAGACGGGCGGCAGCAGACAGCCCGGCAATGCCCGCTCCGATCACCAGAAAATCGACCTGCTGCATTCACGTCCCTTCTCGTTGCCCATTGCCGCTATTTCGCATATTCCTCTCGCTCAAGGGGAGGCATGCAATGACAGGCACAATACTCGTAACCGGCGGCACCGGCTATATCGGCGGCGAGTTGATCGATCAGCTGCTGGCCAGGGGCTACACGGTCCATACCACGGTGAGGGACGCAGCCCGCAGCGAGCCGCGCCTGCGCGCGCGCTGGCCTGCTGCGGAGGAACGGCTCAAGGTCTTCCAGGCCGATTTGATGAGCGATGCAGGCTGGGCCGAGGCCAATGCCGGGTGCGATGCAGTGGCACATGTAGCTTCACCCCTGCCGCTCGCTCCGCCCAGACACGAGGATGATCTAATCGTTCCCGCGCGCGAGGGCACATTGCGCGCGCTGCGCTTTGCCAGGGCTGCGGGCGTCAAGCGATTTGTCCAGACAAGTTCGATGGCGGCAATCGCCTATGGCAGAAGCGAGAAGGAATATACCGTCACCGAAAGCGACTGGACCGACGTCAACCACCCGGACGTTTACCCCTATGTCAAATCCAAGACGATAGCTGAACGGGCGGCACGCGATTGGGTGGCAGAACATGGCGCGGGGATGGAGTTCGTTTCGATCAACCCCTCGCTCGTGCTCGGTCCGGTCCACAGTGCCGATTTTTCCACATCGGTCAGCGCGATCGAACAATTGCTCTCGGGCGCGGTGCCGCTTGCCCCCGATCTGGGGTTTGCCGTGGTCGATGTGCGCGATGTCGCGGCGCTGCATGTCAAATGCCTCGAAGAACCCGGCCTTGCCGGCGAGCGTTTCATCGCATCGGGCAAGTTCATGAAATTCATCGATGTTGGGGCGGTGCTGCGAGAGAATCTGGGCGACAAGGCGCGCAAGGTGCCGACCCGCAGGATGCCGGACTGGCTCGTCCATGTGCTGGCCCTGTTCAATCCCGGTATCCGTTCGGTGAAGGCCGAACTGGGCAAGACCCGCAATGCCGATGCCAGCCATGCGCTTGAACGCCTGGGCTGGAAGACGCGCGATGAAAGGCAGACGATTGTCGATTGCGCGAACAGCCTCATTGAAAAAGGGATCGTGAAACTCTGATGGACGTCAAAGGAAAATCGGTTTTGCTTACCGGCGGCAGCGCGGGAATCGGGCGCGAGCTGGCGCGGCAGCTCAAGGGCAAAGGCGCCAGGGTTGCCATTACCGGGCGCGACAAGGAGCGGTTGGCGGCAATGCGCGACGAAGGGTTCGAAGCGATCGAAGCCGATCTCTCCAGCGCGCAGGGGGTTGACGGGCTGATTGCGGATCTGGGCAATCGCGAAATCGACATATTGATTAACAATGCCGGGCAGGGGGTCGATCATGACTTTCGCCAGGAACTGCCCGATGCCGATGCGGCGGATGCCTGCATCTATGCCAATCTCGATGCCCCCATTCGCCTGACTACCGCGCTGGTGCCGATGTTGGGCAGGAGGGGCGAGGCAGCGATCGTCAATGTCACCAGCGGGCTTGCCATTGCTCCGCGCGCTGGCGGCCCGGTCTATTGCGCCACCAAGGCGGGGCTGCGCAGCTACACCATGGCGCTGCGCGAACAGCTGAAAGACACGAATATCCACGTGATCGAGGCGCTGCCACCGGTGGTCGAAACGCAGATGACCGCGGATCGCCAGATGAAAAAGATGCCGCCACAGGAATGCGCCGCGCAAATTCTCGACGCGCTTGAAAGCAATGCAGATGAGGCCAATGTCGGCCAGGTCAGGTTGCTGCGCTGGGTCTATTCGCTGTCGCCTGCGCTCGCGCGGCGTGTCATGCTGCGATTTTGATACGTTGACCTTGGCGGTTTTCCGTCGCTAGGCCCTTGGCGCATTTGCAGCCATTACAGGAAAACCGATGTCCGCCAATATCGCTGAAATGGAACGTCGCCGTGCCGCAGCCTTGCTGGGCGGTGGCCAGAAGCGCATCGATGCGCAGCACGCCAAGGGCAAGCTGACCGCGCGCGAACGGCTGGAGGTGCTGCTCGACGAAGGCAGTTTTGAAGAACTTGATACCTATGTCGAGCATGACTGCACCGATTTCGGGATGCAGGACCAGAAAATCACCGGCGATGGCGTGGTCACGGGCAGCGGCACCATCAACGGCCGCCTGGTCTATGTCTTCAGCCAGGATTTCACCGTGTTTGGCGGTTCATTGTCGAAACGCCATGCCGAAAAGATCTGCAAGGTGATGGACAATGCAATGAAGGTCGGCGCGCCAGTGATCGGCATCAATGACAGCGGCGGCGCGCGCATTCAGGAAGGCGTGGCCAGCCTTGGCGGCTATGCCGAGGTGTTCCAGCGCAATGTGCTGGCGAGCGGTGTGGTGCCGCAGATTTCGCTCATCATGGGGCCGTGCGCGGGCGGGGCGGTCTATTCGCCCGCCATGACCGACTTCATCTTCATGGTGAAGGACAGCTCCTACATGTTCGTGACCGGGCCTGAAGTGGTCAAGACGGTCACCAATGAAGTGGTGACGCAGGAAGAACTAGGCGGGGCGGTGACGCACACCACCAAGACTTCGGTTGCCGATATCGCCTTCGAGAATGATATCGAGGCGCTGCTCGCGACGCGGGAATTCTTCGATTACCTGCCGCTTTCGAACCGCCCAAAAGCAAACGGGGATACAGTGCCCCTGCGGCCAACCAGCGACCCGTTCGACCGCGAAGAGCCGAGCCTCGACACGCTGATCCCCGACAATGCCAACCAGCCCTATGACATGCAGGAGATGATCGCCAAAGTGCTGGATGAAGGCGATTTCTTCGAAGTGCAGGCGGCCCATGCGGCGAACATCATCTGCGGCTTTGGCCGGGTTGAGGGGCGCACGGTGGGCGTGGTCGCCAATCAGCCGATGGTGCTGGCGGGCTGCCTTGATATCAATGCCAGCAAGAAAGCGGCGCGTTTCGTGCGCTTCTGCGATGCCTTCGAGATCCCGATCCTGACCTTTGTCGACGTGCCCGGCTTCCTGCCCGGCACCGCGCAGGAGCTGGGCGGCATCATCAAGCACGGGGCGAAGCTGCTGTTCGCCTATGCCGAGGCGACTGTGCCCAAGATTACCGTGATCACCCGCAAGGCCTATGGCGGGGCCTATGACGTGATGGCGTCAAAGCATTTGCGCGGCGATCTCAACTACGCCTGGCCCACCGCCGAAATCGCGGTGATGGGGGCGAAAGGCGCGGTGGAGATCATCTTCCGCCAGGATCGGGGCGATGCGGAAAAGATCGCCGAAAAGACGAAGGAATATGAAGACCGCTTCGCCAACCCCTTCGTGGCGGCGAGCCAGGGCTATATCGACGAGGTGATCTACCCGCACGCGACGCGGCGGCGGATCGCGCTGGGGCTGCGCAAGCTGCGCGGCAAACAGCTCGAGAACCCGTGGAAGAAGCATGATAATATTCCGCTTTAGGAACTGAAATGGACGAATTACTTGGCCGACTGGAAGCAATTCAAAAACTCCTGATCGTCCTGCTCTCCGATCAGAAATACGAGCGGGCTATTTTGCAGCTCCAGGACGATCTCTACCGAGCCTATGGAGCTGAAATGAACAAACTCTTTCCGAGCGACACTGACTTTCAGAAGTTACAGACATTGGAAGCACCACTGAAGGAAGCCTTGGGAGAAATTGCGGCAAACATTGAACTATCCAGAAAATTCGAAAGCGAGGAATAGACTTGTTCACCTCAGTTGCCATTGCGAGCCGCCGCAGGCGGCGCGGCAATCCAGAAAGGTAGCAAGCTGGATTGCTTCGTCGCGTTGCTCCTCGCAATGACGTGGAAGGAAGCACATCATGAAACTAGGTTGTCCCAACAGTTTCCGTCACCCCGGCGCAGGCCGGGGTCCAGAATTGCAGCGCCGGAAGCTGGATTCCGGCCTTCGCCGGAATGACGAAGAGGTGAAATAAATGAAACTCGGACGTCTCAACCACATCGGGGTCGCCACCCCAAGCATCGCAGACTCGATCGCGCATTACCGCGATGTCATGGGTGCGAGCGATATCGAGGAGCCCTTCGACATGCCAGAGCAGGGGGTGAAGGTGTGCTTCGTCAACACGCCCACCCATTCGGGCATGAACGGCACGCAGATCGAGCTGATCGAGCCGCTCGATGCCAATTCGCCGATCAGCGCCTTCCTTGAGAAAAATCCGCTCGGCGGGCAGCACCATGTCTGTTTCGAAGTGCCCGATATTGCCGAGGCGCGCTCCGAATTCGAGGCGCTCGGCAAGCGTATCCTTGGCCCCACCCGCATCGGTGCGCACGGCACACCTATCTTTTTCGTCCATCCCAAAGACATGCAGGGCATGCTTACGGAGATTATGGAAACGCCTGGCGAAGGCACCCATTGGTCGAACTGATCCTGCAAATCGAAAGAGAAACCAGAAATGTCCTATGAAACCATCATTGTCGAGCGCGACGGACCGCTGCTGACCATCACGCTCAACCGGCCAGAGCGGCTCAATGCCATGGCGCCCGCAATGGCGGACGAGATCGGTGCGGCCTTCTATAGCCTGGACGATGCGCGGGCGGTGCTGATCACCGGCGCGGGCAAGGGCTTTTGCTCCGGCGCGGACCTTTCTGCGCGGGGTGAAGCCAGCGCACTCGCAGCCAAGGGCGGCAGCCACCGTGCGCTGCAGAACCACTATAACCCGGCCATCAGCCACGTCATGCGCTCCCCCGTGCCGGTGATCTGCGCGGTCAACGGCCCGGCGGCGGGGGTGGGGTGCAGCCTGGCGCTGGCGGCGGATTTCACCTTGGCTGGCAAGAGCGCCTATTTCCTCCAGGCCTTCGTCAATATCGGCCTGGTGCCCGACGGCGGCAGCACCTGGCTGCTGGCCCGCGCGATCGGCCGTGCCCGCGCCACCCGCATGATGATGCTGGGCGAGAAGATCGGCGCGCAGCAGGCTGAAGAGTGGGGCCTGATCTACAAGGCGGTAGATGACGACACACTGATGGGCGAGGCGCGCGCGCTGGCTGAAAGGCTCGCGAACGGCCCCACGCTGGCCTATGCCACGATGAAGAGGAACATCGCCCTGGCGCTGGATGGCGCGCTGCCCGAAGTGCTGATCGCCGAAGCTGAAGGCCAGCGCATTGCCGGGGCGAGCGAGGATGCGATGGAAGGCGGGATGGCGTTCCTCCAGAAACGCAAGGCGGAGTTCAAGGGCAGGTAAGATGGCGAATTTTGATGACTGGAAGGCCCTGGCCGAAAAGGAAGTCAAAGGGCGTGACCTGACATGGGAAACGCCCGAAGGCTTCGGCATCAAGCCGCTCTATACGGCCGAGGATGCCACAGCCGATCCCGGCCTGCCGGGTTTCGCCCCGTTCACACGCGGGGTGAAGGCGAGCATGTATGCCGGGCGCCCATGGACCATCCGGCAATATGCGGGCTTTTCTACCGCCGAGGAATCAAACGCCTTTTACCGCCGCAATCTGGCCATGGGGCAGAAGGGCCTCTCGGTCGCTTTCGACCTCGCGACCCACCGCGGCTATGATTCTGACCATCCGCGCGTGGTGGGCGATGTCGGCAAGGCCGGCGTCGCGATCGACACCGTGCGCGACATGGAGATCCTGTTCGACCAGATCCCGCTCGACCAGATGAGCGTCAGCATGACCATGAACGGCGCGGTGATCCCAGTGCTGGCCTTCTTCATCGTTGCGGCAGAGCGGCAGGGGGTGAGCCAGGACAAGCTCGACGGGACGATCCAGAACGACATTCTGAAAGAGTTCATGGTCCGCAACACCTATATCTATCCGCCCGAGCCATCGATGCGGATCGTTTCGGACATCATCGCCTATACCTCGGCCAACATGCCGAAATTCAACTCTATTTCGATTTCGGGCTACCATATGCATGAGGCTGGGGCGACGGCGGTGCAGGAACTCGCCTTCACCATCGCCGACGGTAAGGAATATGCGCAGCGTGCCATGGCGGCAGGGCTGGATATTGACGCCTTCGCGGGCCGCCTCAGCTTCTTCTTCGGCATTGGCATGAACTTCTTCATGGAGGTGGCCAAGCTGCGCGCCGCGCGCACCCTGTGGTACCGCGTGATGGACGGGCTTGGCGCGAAGAGCGAACGCAGCAAGATGCTGCGCACGCATTGCCAGACCTCGGGCGTCTCCTTGCAGGAGCAGGACCCCTACAACAACGTCATCCGCACCTGCGTCGAGGCGATGGCGGCTACGCTGGGCGGCACGCAGAGCCTGCACACCAATGCGCTCGACGAGGCGATTGCGCTGCCGACCGATTTCTCCGCCCGCATCGCGCGCAACACGCAGCTGGTGCTGCAGGAGGAAAGCGGCATCTGCAACGTGGTCGATCCGCTGGGCGGCAGCTATTATGTCGAGGCGCTCACCGCCACGCTGGTGGAGCAGGCCGAAAAACTGATGGCAGAGGTAGACGCGGCGGGCGGGATGACCGCCTATGTCGCCACCGGCGCGCCCAAGGCTGCGATCGAGGAAGCCGCTGCGAAAAAGCAGACCGCGATCGACAAGGGCAACACGGTGATCGTCGGCGTCAACAAGTACCGCAAGGACAAGGAAGACCCGATCGAGACGCTCGATATTGACAACCATGCGGTGCGCGAAGCGCAGATTGCGCGGCTGAAAGCAGTGCGTGCGGGCCGTGACGAGGCGGCCTGTCAGGCGGCGCTGGGGGCCTTGACCGAAGCCGCGAAAAATCCTCCCCGGAACGGGGAGGGGGACCACCCGCAGGGTGGTGGAGGGGAGTCGCCTTATGGCGCTCCTTTTGGCGGAGAGTCCCCTCCGTCATCGCTGCGCGATGCCACCTCCCCAGCCTGGGGAGGATCGAATTTGCTCGCCCGTGCGGTCGAGGCGGCCCGCCACGATGCCACGCTGGGCGAGATTTCCTCAGCGATGGAGGCGGCCTTCGGGCGTTATGACACCGTTCCGCATCCGGTGCGCGGGGTCTATACCGCTGCCTATGCGAACGATGCCCGCTTTGCGCAGGTGACTGAAGGGGTTGCCGCGGTCACGCGCAGGCTGGGCCGCGCGCCGAAAATCATGGTCGCCAAGATGGGGCAGGACGGGCACGATCGCGGGGCCAATGTGATCGCATCCGCCTTTGCCGACATGGGGTTCGAGGTGGTCAGCGGTCCGCTGTTCCAGACGCCGGAGGAAACCGCGAAGATGGCGTTGGAGAAGGATGTTGACGTGGTGGGTGCTTCGTCATTGGCGGCGGGCCACAAGACGCTGATCCCCGAACTGATCCGGCTGCTGAAAGAAGCGGGCCGCCCCGACATCAAGGTGACGGCAGGCGGCGTGATCCCCCAGCAGGATTACGACTTCTTGCGCGAGGCGGGGGTGCAGGGCATCTATGGCCCCGGCTCCAACGTGGTCGAATGCGCGGCGGATATTCTGACGCTGCTGGGCCACAACATGCCGCCGGTGGAGGACGAACTTTGACCTCAAATTCCGTCATTGCGAGCGAACGTCAGGTCGCGCGGCAATCCAGATACGGTGCTGGCTGGATTGCCGCGTCACTATCGCTCCTCGCAATGACGAGGGAGAACTTTGCGTGAGCTTCAGCGACCGAAGGTTAACCTTCTCCCAGAAGCTGGGCTGCGGCCTCTATGCGCTTATCGGCGGGTTCATTTCAGCGGGCTTCGCAATTAGCGGCGCTATTGGCGATTGCCCCGAAGGTAATGATTGCCCGTCTGAATTTGATCGTGCGTTGATGGTTTATGGAGTTCCTATCGGCTTCTTTATTGGCGGCGTCCTGCTCACCAAATTTTTAATGAGAGACAAAGATTGACCCACCCCCGCACCGACTGGACCCGCGACGAAATCGCAGCGCTGTTCGACCTTCCCTTTACCGAGCTGTTGTTCCGCGCGGCGACGGTCCACCGCGAGTTCCATCCACCCGAGCAGGTGCAGCTGTGCACGCTGCTGTCGATCAAGACCGGCGGGTGCCCGGAGGATTGCGGCTATTGCTCGCAGTCGGTGAAAGCGGACAGCGGGGTCGAGGCGACCAAGTTGATGGATGTGCAGGCAGTGCTCCAATCCGCTGCGCAGGCGAAGGACCATGGCAGCCAACGGTTCTGCATGGGTGCAGCCTGGCGCAATCCGAAAGACCGCGACATGCCCGCGATTGTCGAGATCGTGAAGGGCGTGCGCGCGATGGGCCTCGAAACCTGCATGACGCTGGGAATGCTGACCCCGAAACAGGCGGATATGCTCGCCGAGGCTGGACTCGATTACTACAACCACAATATCGACAGCAGCCCCGAATATTACGAGCGCGTGATTTCGACGCGCACGATGGCGGACCGGCTCGACACGCTGCAGAATGTCCGCGATGCGGGCATCAACGTGTGCAGCGGCGGGATCGTGGGAATGGGCGAAACGCGCGAGGACCGGGTCGGCTTCATCCACACGCTCGCCACGCTGCCGCAGCACCCCGAAAGCGTGCCGGTCAACGCGCTGGTGCCGATCAAGGGCACGGTGCTGGGTGACATGTTGGCGGACATTCCCTTGGCCAAGATTGACGACATCGAATTCGTCCGCACGGTGGCGGTGGCGCGGATCTGCATGCCGATGAGCATGGTGCGGCTTTCCGCCGGGCGCGAGTCGATGAGCGAGGCCACGCAAGCATTGTGCTTCATGGCGGGCGCGAACTCGATCTTCACCGGCGACAAACTGCTCACCGCCGCCAATGCCGGCGATGACAAGGATGCTGCCCTGTTCGCCAAGCTGGGGCTGACGGCGCTACAGGGCGAGGAGCCCCTTCGACATGCTCAGGGCAGGGCTTGCAAGGCGATGGAGGCGGCAGAGTGAGTCTCTTTTCCGTCATTGCGAGCGACCGACAGGTCGCGCGGCAATCCAGATGCGGTGCTGGCTGGATTGCTTCGTCGCTTTCGTTCCTCGCAATGACAAGGGAGGCGGCGGAGTGATCACTCACCAACTTCGTCACCCCGGACTTGATCCGGGGTCTAGCTTTTCTTCGAGCGTTGCACTGGAAGGTAGCGGGATGCTGGATCAAGTCCGGCATGACGATTTTCCGGAATCACGAAAGACCAACTGATGTTCTCAAAAATCCTCATCGCCAATCGCGGCGAAATTGCTTGCCGGGTGATCAAGACCGCCCGCCGCATGGGCATCGCCACGGTTGCGGTCTATTCCGACGCGGATGCGCGCGCGCCCTTCGTCGCCATGGCGGACGAGGCGGTGCATATCGGCCCGTCGCCCGCGGCTGAAAGCTATCTGATCGCGGACAAGATCATCGCCGCCTGCAAGCAGACCGGGGCCGATGCGGTGCATCCGGGCTATGGCTTCCTGTCCGAGCGGACGAGCTTTGCCGAGGCACTCGCGAAGGAGAACATCGCCTTCATCGGCCCGCCGGTGAACGCCATCGCGGCGATGGGGGACAAGATCGAGAGCAAGAAGCTGGCGAAAGAAGCGGGCGTGAATGTCGTGCCAGGCTTCGTCGGCGAGATCGAGGATACCGAGCACGCGGTGCGGATTTCGGCGGAAATCGGCTATCCGGTGATGATGAAGGCCAGCGCGGGCGGCGGCGGCAAGGGCATGCGGCTCGCCTATAACGAACAGGACGTGCGCGAAGGCTTTGAGGCGACCAAGCGCGAGGGGCTCAGCAGCTTCGGCGACGACCGCGTGTTCATCGAGAAATTCATCCTCAATCCGCGCCACATCGAGATCCAGATCCTCGGCGACCAGCACGGCAATATCCTCTACCTGAACGAGCGCGAGTGCAGCATCCAGCGCCGCCACCAGAAGGTGGTGGAGGAAGCGCCGTCGCCCTTCGTCACGCCCAAAATGCGCAAGGCGATGGGCGAGCAGTGCGTCGCGCTGGCCCGCGCGGTGGGGTATTATTCTGCGGGCACGGTCGAGCTGATCGTCAGCGGCGCGGACCCGAGCGGCGAGAGCTTCTACTTCCTCGAAATGAACACCCGCCTGCAGGTGGAGCATCCCGTGACCGAGGCGATCACCGGCGTGGACCTGGTCGAGCAGATGATCCGCGTGGCGGCGGGCGAGAAACTCTCCTTCACGCAGGCCGATATCGGCATCGACGGCTGGGCGATCGAAAACCGCGTCTATGCCGAGGATCCCTATCGCGGGTTCCTACCCTCCACCGGGCGGCTGGTCGAATACAAGCCGCCGCTCGAAGGCTGGACCGACGATGGCAGCGCCAACGGGCGGCGCGGGGTAAACGGCGTGCGCGTGGATGACGGCGTCTATGAAGGCGGCGAGGTTTCGATGTTCTATGACCCGATGATCGCCAAGCTGATCACCTGGGCGCCCACCCGCGACGAGGCGGCGGATTTGCAGGTGCAGGCGCTCGATGCCTTCCGCATCAAGGGGCTGGGCCACAATGTCGACTTCCTCAGCGCGATCATGCAGCACCCGCGCTTCCGCAGCGGCGAGCTCACCACCGGCTTCATCGCCGAGGAATATCCCGAGGGGTTCCACGGCGCGGCGGCATCAGACGAGCTGCTGCGGGGCCTCGCCGCGATCGGCGGGGTGATCGCCACGGCGGATGCCGACCGTGCGCGCCGCATCGACCAGCAGCTGGCGGACGAGGAGCTTGCCGCGCCGGGCGACTGGTCCGTCCGTATCGGTGACAGCGAATATGTCGTGGCGCTGGAGGAAGAGGCGATCACCGTAGATGGCGAGCCGGTGGAAGTCAGCTTCGACTACACACCGGGCGATGTGATGGTGGACCTTGAACTTGCGGGCGAGGCGCTGACGATCCAGCTCGCGCACACCCGCACGGGCTATGCCATCACCACGCGCGGCGCGACGCATCACCTGCGCATCCTGCCCGCGCGCATTGCCCATCTGGCCGATCACATGATCGAGAAACTGCCGCCTGACCTGTCCAAGCTGCTGATCTGCCCGATGCCGGGCCTGCTGGTGAAGCTGCACGTGGCCGAGGGCGAGGAGGTTCAGCCCGGCCAGCCGCTCGCCACGGTGGAGGCGATGAAGATGGAAAACATCCTGCGCGCCGAAAAGCAGGCAGTCGTGGCCAGGCTCAACGCGGCCGAGGGTGACAGCCTGGCGGTGGACGCGGTTATTCTGGAGCTGGAATAGCCGCGCTGCCCGCACCGTCCGCACCGTCCGCACTGCCCGCGCCGCCCGCATCCCGCGCCGCCGCCGCTTCGCGCAGCATCCGCGCGTTTTCGTGCAGCGGTTTGGCGGTATCCAGCCCGGCAACAGCGGCACGGCCCGCCAGCCGGTTCGCCACCATGTGCTCGACCAGCGCCATCAGCTCGCCCAGCTCCTGCCGCTTGTGCTCCGCGATCAGCTCGCGCGCGGCCGCCATCGCCTGGCTCCGCGCCTCGGCATAAACGGCATCGGCGGGCCTATCCCGCTCCGCCCCATAGCGTTCGCGCCGCCGGTGGCGCAGGAAGAACATCACCAGCGCCTCGTTATGGCGGCGCTCGGTGCCGATCAGCTTGCCCGAGCTGACGACCATGCGCTCCTCCCCCGCGATCGCACGGGCGAGCGCGCCATCCTCCAACCGGGAAACGCCGCGCTCCACCGCCGCATCCCACGCCGCGGCAAAGCCCTCGGCGCCGGGCCGGTGGCGCAGCTTGTAAAGCGCCTCCATCGATTTGCCGATGCGGCGCGCGGCCTGGGTAACGATGCCGGTGGCGGCGAGCTGCGCAATGAAGCGGCGCTGGAGATCGGGAGTGATGGAATTGCCGCGCGGCGCCGCGTGGAGATAGGGGGCGAAGGACAGCAGCGGATCGTCAGGCGCGGGGGGATGGCCCTCCACCGCAACCGCGCTGGTGGCCTGGCGGGGAATGGCGCGCTTGTTCCTCATGATCCTCCCCCTTGGGGGAGGGGGACCAGCGCGAGCTGGTGGAGGGGCACCTGCAGGGTTGCGCGACCGGCTGGGGCAGAGCAGTTTTTTCTCACACGAAGACGCGAAGGCGCGAAGGGGCTGACAAGGATAGGGCGGTCCATAACCCACCCCAGATTGCAGAAATTGGGGGAGTAGGAAAATGGTTTCTGGCTGGCGTTCTCCCACTCATACTGAGCTTGTGCGAGCCGCAGGCGAGCCAGAGGGCGACCGCCCGACGCCGCTTATGCGGCGGAGCCAAGCGAACGGATGTGAGCGCTGGCGCTTGAGGGACCAAAGCAAACAAAACCCAAGTAGGAAAATGGCTTGTCAGAATTTGGGTCGGGTGCAGACTGCCAGATGCTAGGATCACAAATTAAGCGAAGTTGCAAGAAATCGCGCTTTATTTCATTCTTTAACTCTGCAAATTCAAACGGACCATAACGGAAATTGGTAGTGTGCGAGAAAACTGGTACGGCCATCTAGTCACTAATTTACATGAAATTTACACTTCGACTTGCGACTTGCCTGTCAATATTTCAGCGCATTTTTTAGAAAAATTCGAAAGACTTGTGGGGTCTATTTGGCGCGCTGAATGAAGTGACGAGGTGGAGGTAAATCGCCGTTCTCATCGCGTAATGTCGAAGAGAATAGCCCGCTGGAAGGATCGAAAACAGGGCCCCAATCTACTTGGCGATATCTCTGAATCATGTGAGCGCACTCGACATCATCCCATTCACGAAAGATACTGACATCGCCATTGGGTAAGCGCGATTTAGAAAACGGTTGTATTGCAACCTGTTCAACCACTAGCTCGGCCGGTGTCTCGCTCGAGATGTAGGTGTGAGTAGCATCACGCAAAGTTGCCTTGTAGTGAACCATTGCAGAGATTTCTGAGAATTGGATCGGATGAAGCTTTCGCCATTCGAGTGCTAATGGACCTGTGGGCCCTGCCTCATGCTGGAGGCCTCCGTCATTCACGAAAACCATGCCGATCGGACCAATCCGTAACGCAATCGACTGCCCAAAAAGATTGGTCGTCAGGTCGAATCCTCCAAACTTCGCATCTTCTTCAATTTGATAGAGATACAATGTAAACGGGTGCAGCCCATGCATGGATCGAAAAGCAGTTTTCTTTCGACCGCTCTGCAAAATGAATTGAGCGTGACGGAATTCTTCCAAAAAGTCCGTTGGTAGGATCGCGCCTTTCCTGGGATCGCTTCGATCACCAAGTAAGGAAGTCTCTTTGACAAGAATGCCGAGGTAGATCTTGGCTAGCCAACGTCCAAAGGTGAAGCGCACGGGGTCATCTGGAGATTTGGGTGAATCAACGAAGCGGATCACCGCATTTTCGATATCTCTCAAGAAACCGTTGTTACACTTCTTGCAGCATGGAGTGGTCAGCTGTCGGTAGGGGATTCGTGTTCCGTTAATTAAAGTTAGTAGTTTGCTCGAAAGATCAAAACGCTTCTGAACCCAGCGAGGGACTATATGCTCACCAATGCCTGCATCCGGTTCGTCGCCACAAGCAAAGCATTGCCCGTTCGCGAACGCTTCGCTCGACGCTGCACGGGCGACTATCTTCAGCACGTAGGAATCTAGGTTTTCATCTTCGGAACTCACTTGTCGACGACCCCCAACTTTGGATGCCACCGAAACTTCCGCTCTGCGACCGCTCGCCACAGTTGCTCAGCCCCTTCCCGTGCCTCCGCCTCAATGTGTTCGAAGCCGATGTCGTACCCCGTGCAGACATATAGAGTTTGAAAGCCAAGTATCTTTATCTCCGTAATCATATCCATCAGATGGCCATACTCGGGCAGATCATTGGGAACTGCATGGTGTAGTTCGTGAGCTAGGAAATCGTTGCGGAAGTCTCTCAGCAGCTGCTCACGATTTGGATATTCCTTCTCAAGGCGACGCAGATTCCTCTTTATCCGACGAATTCCAAGTCTGGTCTTGATCGTGTTTAAGCGTGCCCACTTTTCCCCGTGGCGGCCACGCGCCTTTTCTACGATCGCTTCGCTAACTGCGTCATTTTCCAAGAGCTGCCTTACAACTTCGAACGAGACCTTATCGTTGGTTTGCAGGTTGCGCGGTTTGTCCAAAATCCGGACAATAATCAGTATCATTTCACGGAGAAGGCTGGTCTGGATGAAATTGAAAGTGCCAGCTAGCGGGCCAAGAATATCATGCTGATCTTGTGCCAACGATCCGTTGAGTGTGTTGAACGTCGCGTGTAATGATACCGCTCTTGAGACAGTATCATTAAGGCGTTTGGCGTAGGTCTCCAGTAGGAGGAGCACCTCTTCTATGTCCTGTTGGTCTGCCACACCATATGGTGACATGAGGCAAGACCGTTCGCAATGCTTTGCAAGCTTTTGAATTGGGTCCGCCAATGACCGCTATTAGGGCGCAAGGTGGTCAACCCAGCCCCACACCCTTGACCTTTCCAACATTCGGGCATAAAGGCGCGCCAACCGAGCGGGGCTTTCGAGTCCCTATCGGGCAATAGAGCTGAACATTGCCGGTTTAGTCCCGGGGGCCTGGTGCGCTTGCGCCGAGGCTCTTTTCTATTGGACTCACTTATGTGGATTCCCGCTTTCGCGGGAATGACGAAAGTGGGTTTGGGGGCAGCCGTCAAAGTAACCCGGTGGCCGAAGGGCCGGTTTGGGTGGAGCGTTTCAGCTTGGTAGCCGAATGTCGCCTTGCGGCGGCGTTATCGTCTCGCTGGATCCCGGATCAAGTCCGGGATGACGGATGCGGGCAGGGCACCAGGCAAACCTCCCTCCACATCGCCCATGTGCCGCCAGCCCGTGTCGGGCAGGACCGAGCCCCTTCATGCAAAAGTGGGCACCGGTTTTGCGCCCGGAAGGGGCGAGCCCAAGGCTGCACTACCGCAGCCTTGGAATACGAAGGTGAAGAGTACTTATGCCGACGATCAACCAGCTGGTCCGCAAGGGCCGCACCCCGCAGAAGGCCAAGAGCAAGGTCCCTGCGATGGAGCAGAACCCGCAGAAGCGCGGCGTTTGCACCCGCGTCTATACCACGACGCCGAAGAAGCCGAACTCTGCCCTGCGCAAGGTTGCCAAGGTGCGCCTGACCAACCAGCGCGAAGTCATCAGCTACATTCCGGGCGAAGGCCACAACCTGCAGGAACACAGCGTTGTGCTGATCCGCGGCGGGCGTGTGCGCGACCTTCCCGGCGTGCGCTATCACGTGCTGCGCGGCGTGCTCGACACGCAGGGTGTGAAGGACCGCAAGCAGAGCCGTTCGAAATACGGCGCCAAGCGGCCGAAGTGATCCATCCGGGGGATGGGTCATCCTGAAAAGCTCGCCACAAGCGAGCGCAGTTCAGGATCCATGGATCCCCCTGGTGCTGAGTTCGCAAGTTATTTGAAAGGTCTGCCCCAAGGTTCGAAATGGACCCTGAAACAAGTTCAGGGTGACGAACCGGGCAAGTCCGACAGGAGAATATCCGATGTCACGTCGTCGTCGTCCCGAAAAGCGGGAAATCCTGCCTGATCCCAAGTTTGGTGATCAGGTGCTGTCGAAGTTCATGAACAACCTCATGCTGGATGGTAAGAAGTCCATTGCAGAGCGCATCGTCTATGGCGCGCTCGACACGGTCGAAACCAAGGCCAAGGCCGATCCGGTGCAGCTGTTCCACGAAGCGCTCAACAATGTGAAGCCGCAGGTTGAAGTGCGCAGCCGCCGTGTGGGCGGTGCCACCTACCAGGTGCCGGTCGAGGTCCGCCCCGAGCGTGCCCAGGCGCTGGCGATCCGCTGGCTGATCACCGCCGCGCGCGGCCGGCCCGAAACCACCATGAGCGCGCGCCTTTCGGGCGAGCTGATGGATGCGGCCAACAACCGCGGCAATGCCGTCAAGAAGCGCGAAGATACGCACCGCATGGCTGACGCCAACCGCGCCTTCTCGCATTACCGCTGGTAACAGGAATTTCTCCGCTCACCCTGAGCCTGTCGAAGGGAAGCGGAGGCAAGCAAGGAACCCAACATGGCACGCGAATATCCGCTGGAGCGGTACCGCAATATCGGCATCATGGCCCACATCGATGCCGGCAAGACCACGACTACCGAACGTATCCTCTACTACACCGGCAAGTCCTACAAGATCGGCGAAGTGCACGATGGCGCGGCGACGATGGACTGGATGGAGCAGGAGCAGGAGCGCGGGATCACCATCACCTCTGCCGCGACGACGACCTTCTGGTCGGCCGAGGATGGCCAGGGGCCCAAGCACCGCATCAACATCATCGACACGCCCGGCCACGTTGACTTCACCATCGAGGTCGAACGTTCGCTGCGCGTGCTCGACGGAGCTGTGGCGGTGTTCGACGGGGTGGCCGGCGTCGAGCCGCAGTCTGAAACCGTGTGGCGCCAGGCCGACAAGTATAAAGTACCCAGAATGTGCTTTATCAATAAATTGGACCGCACCGGTGCCGACTTCTATTACTGCGTGCAGTCGATCATCGACCGCCTCGGCGCGAACCCGCTGGTCCTTTACCTCCCGATCGGTGTGGAAAGCGACCTTCAGGGCGTGGTCGATCTCGTCAACAATCGCGGCATCGTGTGGGAAAATGAAAATCTGGGTGCGACATTCAACTATGTCGATATCCCCGCTGATCTTGCCGACAAGGCTGCCGAATATCGCGAAAAGCTTATCGAGACTGTCGTCGAGCAAGACGATGACGTGATGGAAGCATATCTTGAAGGCGAATTGCCTGATGCGGCAACGCTGAAGCGGCTGATCCGCAAGGGCACCATGGCGCAGGCTTTCGTGCCGGTGCTATGCGGTTCGGCGTTCAAGAACAAGGGCGTGCAGCCGCTGCTTGATGCAGTGGTCGATTACATGCCGAGCCCGCTTGACGTTCCGGCGATCAAGGGCGTGCTGCCTGACAGCGACGAAGAAGCGGAACGCCCGTCGAGCGACGATGCACCCTTCAGCGCGCTGGCGTTCAAGATCATGAACGACCCGTTCGTTGGTTCGCTTACCTTCACCCGCATCTATTCGGGCAAGCTCACCAAGGGGCAGGTTCTGAACTCGGTCAAGGACAAGAAGGAAAAGATCGGCCGCATGCTGCTGATGCACTCGAACAATCGCGAGGACATTGAAGAAGCATTCGCCGGTGACATTGTTGCGCTGGCGGGCATGAAGGACACCACCACCGGCGATACGCTGTGCGATCCAGCCAAGCCGATCATTCTCGAGCGGATGGAGTTCCCCGAACCGGTTATCGAGCTGTCGGTTGAGCCCAAGACCAAGGCCGACCAGGAAAAGATGGGCGTTGCGCTCAATCGCCTGGCTGCCGAAGATCCAAGCTTCCGTGTTTCAACCGACCACGAAAGTGGCCAGACGATCATCAAGGGCATGGGCGAGCTTCACCTCGACATCCTGGTTGATCGCATGAAACGCGAATTCAAGGTGGAAGCGAACGTGGGCGCGCCGCAGGTGGCCTATCGCGAATCGCTCGCTCGCGAAGTCGAAGTTGACTACACCCACAAGAAGCAGTCGGGCGGCTCGGGCCAGTTCGGCCGCGTCAAGGTCCGGGTTACGCCCGGTGAGCGTGGGCAGGGCGTGATCTTCCAGGACGAGATCAAGGGCGGCAACATTCCGAAGGAATATATCCCTGCGATTGAAAAGGGTTTCCGCGAACAGGCCGAAAGCGGCCACCTCGTCGGCTTCCCGATCATCGACTTCTCCATCACGCTGTTCGATGGTGCGTATCACGACGTCGACTCGAGCGCGATCGCGTTCGAAATCGCCGGTCGCGGTGCCATGCGCGAAGTCGCCAGCAAGTCGGGGATCAAGCTGCTCGAACCGATCATGAAGGTAGAAGTTGTCACGCCAGAGGATTACCTTGGCGATGTGATCGGCGATCTCAACAGCCGCCGTGGCCAGATCCAGGGAACCGATACCCGTGGCAATGCCCAGGCAGTTGATGCCTTCGTGCCGCTGGCCAACATGTTTGGCTACGTCAACGAGCTGCGATCGTTTACCCAGGGCCGTGCCCAGTACACGATGCAGTTCAGCCACTATGACGAAGTGCCGGCGAATGTCGCGCAGGAAGTCAAGGAGAAGCTTGCCTAAGCAAGCGACACGGTCTAGGGGCGGCGCCGTATTCAGCGGGTGCCGTCCTCGTCCCGCAGAGATTCAATTTCAACTCAGAGGTTATTCGAGAAATGGCTAAGGAAAAATTCGAGCGCAATAAGCCGCACTGCAATATCGGCACCATCGGTCACGTTGACCACGGCAAGACCACGCTGACTGCGGCTATCACAAAGGTTATGGCTGAAACCTATGGCGGTTCGGCTGTCGACTTTGCGAACATCGACAAGGCTCCGGAAGAGCGCGAGCGCGGCATCACCATCTCGACCGCACACGTCGAGTACGAAACCGCTGCCCGCCACTATGCCCACGTCGACTGCCCGGGCCACGCTGACTATGTGAAGAACATGATCACCGGCGCGGCGCAGATGGACGGCGCAATTCTGGTTGTGAACGCTGCTGACGGCCCGATGCCGCAGACCCGCGAGCACATCCTGCTGGCCCGCCAGGTGGGCGTGCCCGCGCTGGTTGTCTACATGAACAAGGTTGACCAGGTTGATGACGAGGAAATCCTCGAACTCGTCGAGCTGGAGATCCGCGAACTGCTGTCATATTATGACTTCGACGGCGACAACATTCCGGTCGTGAAGGGTTCGGCTCTGGCTGCGCTTGAAGGCCGCGACGACGAGATCGGCAAGAATTCGATTCTTGAGCTGATGAAAGCCGTGGACGAGCACATTCCGCAGCCCGACCGTCCGGTCGACAAGCCGTTCCTGATGCCGATCGAAGACGTGTTCTCGATCTCGGGTCGTGGTACGGTGGTTACCGGCCGCGTCGAAACCGGTGTTGTGAACGTGGGCGACGAAGTTGAAATCGTCGGCATCAAGGACACCGCCAAGACAACCGTGACCGGCGTTGAAATGTTCCGCAAGCTGCTTGATCGCGGCGAAGCTGGCGACAACATCGGCGCGCTGATCCGCGGCATCGGCCGTGAGGATGTGGAGCGTGGTCAGGTTCTGGCGAAGCCGGGCTCGGTTACGCCGCACACCGAATTCAGCGCGGAAGTCTATGTCCTTTCGAAGGACGAGGGTGGCCGTCACACGCCGTTCTTCGCCAACTACCGTCCGCAGTTCTACTTCCGTACGACTGACGTGACCGGCGAAGTGATCCTTCCCGAAGGCACCGAAATGGTGATGCCGGGCGACAACGTGACCATCTCGGTCAAGCTGATTGCACCGATCGCCATGGACGAAGGCCTGCGCTTCGCTATCCGCGAAGGCGGCCGCACCGTTGGCTCGGGCGTGGTTTCGAAAATCACCAAGTAAATCGCGTTTGCACCCACGGGTGCACGCAGGTTTGAAAAGGATCCGGTGCTCAGAGATGGGCGCCGGGTTCTTTTTTATGAAGGCTGCATTTTGCGGATGAGGGTGGGGCGCAAGCGCCCCGGCTGACAGCAGGCCCCGATTGCGGCGAAGGCGCGCAATTCAGGGCTTGCCAGAAGCAGGCCTCCTACGTATATGCGCGCCAACAGGCGGGGATTCGTCGCTGCCGTAACAAGAATTTTGAAGGGCCGCCCTTTCCGGGAAACCGGGCATAAGCGGGGCGGGCCTTTGTTTTTTTAAGGGGTCGCCCAAGAGATTGGAACGCTCCTTTGGCTCTTTCGCATCGGTGTAGGTAATGGAAGCTCAGAATATCCGCATTCGCCTCAAGGCGTTCGATCATCGCGTTCTTGACCAGGCTACTGGCGAGATTGCAGACACCGCGCGCCGGACAGGTGCTCTTATTCGCGGCCCCATTCCCATGCCGACGCGTATCGAGAAGTTCACCGTGAACCGCGGCCCGCATATCGACAAGAAGTCGCGCGAGCAGTTCGAGGTGCGCACCTACAAGCGGCTGCTCGATATCGTGCAGCCTAACGCCCAGACCGTCGACGCGCTGATGAAGCTCGATCTGGCTGCGGGCGTTAACGTCGAGATCAAGCTCGCCTGATTGGTGAGCGATCCCCGGAGTTGATCCGGGGTCCAGGGCACCAAGGCTCTGGGTTCCTGCTTTCACAGGAACGCACAGTGGGAAGATCAACTTCCCGCAGACATTGGGATACCGCCGGATTTGATCCGGGTCTGCGTCCCCCGTCTCGCTTACCATGCCATCCGGCACGGTGAGCATTCAGCCCGGACGGGGCGATGCACAACAATTTGGGCTGGCACGCACGCGGGGATGGGCCTCGTGTGCCTCTGTGTAGGAGTTTTGACGATGCGCACAGGCGTTATCGCAAAGAAAGTCGGGATGACCCGCCTGTTTCAGGAGGATGGACGTCACGTTCCCGTGACGGTTCTTTCGCTGGAAGACTGCCAGGTCGTTTCGCACCGGACCGCCGATCGCGATGGCTATTTCGCGGTCCAGCTGGGTGCGGGCGAAGCCAAGCAGAAAAATGTCAACAAGCCGCAGCGCGAGCATTTTGCCAAGGCTCAGGTTGGCCTGAAGAAGCGCGTCGCCGAATTCCGTGTCGAAGGTGAAGACGGGCTGGTCCCGGTTGGCGCCACGATCAGTGCGGACCACTTCGTTGCCGGCCAGAAAGTCGACATCACCGGGCACACCCAGGGTAAGGGCTTTGCCGGTGTGATGAAGCGCTGGGGCTTCGGGGGGCTGCGCGCAACGCACGGCGTTTCGCTGAGCCACCGTTCGCATGGTTCGACCGGTCAGCGCCAGGATCCCGGCAAGGTGTTCAAGGGCAAGAAGATGGCCGGCCACATGGGCGACCGTCAACGTACCCAGCAGAACCTCGAGGTTGTGCGCACCGATGCGACCCGCGGCCTCATCTTTGTCAAGGGTTCGGTCCCTGGCTCGAAGAATGGCTGGCTGCTGGTCCGCGATGCGGTGAAGCTGCCTCTGCCCGAGGATCTGCCGTTCCCCGGAGCGGTGATCGATACGAACGCGCCGCAGGTTGAAGAGCCCGCAGTGGAAACACCGGTTGAAGAAACCGCTGTAGATGCCGCAGCTGAAACACCCGCTCCCGAAGCAGACGCTCCCGCAGCTGACGCTCCGGCAAGCGACGAAAACAAGGAGGGCTGAGCCGTGAAGGTGAAGGTCCAGAAAATCGACGGCAAGGCCGTTTCGGGTGCAGGGAGCGATATCGAGCTCGATGATGCCGTGTTCGGGGTTGAGCCGCGTGCCGACATCCTGCATCGCATCGTCACCTGGCAGCTTGAAAACCGCCGTGGCACCGCACGTCCGACGCGCGAGCGCAGCGATGTTGCCCGCACTGGCAAGAAGTTCGGTCGCCAGAAGGGCGGCGGCACGGCCCGTCACGGTGACCGCGCGGCCCCGATCTTCATCGGCGGCGGCAAGGCCCACGGCGCTCGCAAGCGTGACTTCAACCAGTCGCTCAACAAGAAGCTGCGTGCGCTTGGCCTGAAGATGGCGCTTTCGAGCAAGGCAAAGGATGGCCTGGTGGTCGTCGACAGCCTCTCGCTGAAGGACGCCAAGACCAAGGTGCTCAAGGGTCACCTCGACAAGGCTGGCCTGACCGGCAAGGTTCTGGTGATCGACGGCGAAAGCGTGGATGAAGGCTTCAGGAAGGCCGCTGGCAACTTGCCGGGCGTCAATGTGCTCCCCGCCATTGGTGCCAATGTCTACGACATCCTCAACCACGACACGCTGGTCCTGACCAAGGACGCTGTCGCCAAGCTGGAGGCGCGCTTCAATGGCTAAGAAGCAGGAAATCGATGCGCGTCACTATGACGTGATTCTGGCTCCGCACATCACCGAGAAGTCGACCCTGGCTTCGGAACAGAACGCAGTTGTGTTCAAGGTGGCTGGCGATGCGACGAAGCCGCAGATCAAGGAAGCGGTGGAAGCGATCTACGACAAGAAGGTCGTGGCGGTGAATACCATCGTCGTGAAGGGCAAGACCAAGCGCTGGAAGGGTAAGCCCTACAAGCGCTCCGATATGAAGAAGGCGATCGTTACCCTGGCAGAGGGTGACTCGATCGACGTCACCAGCGGGATCTGAGGGCAGAGAAGATGGCACTCAAGAACTACAAACCGACGAGCCCCGCACGCCGCGGCCTCATCCTGATCGACAAGTCCGGGCTCTATAAGGGCAAGCCGGTCAAGTCGCTGACGGAAGGCAAGCGCAAGACCGGTGGCCGGAACAACAAGGGCCATGTCACTTCGCGCGGCATGGCGGGCGGTCACAAGCAGAAGTACCGCTTCATCGATTTCAAGCGCCGCAAGTGGGATGCTCCCGCGACGGTCGAGCGCATTGAATACGATCCCAACCGCACTGCTTTCATCGCGCTCCTCAAGTATGAGGACGGCGAGCTGGCCTATATCATCTGCCCGCAGCGCCTTGCTGTTGGCGATACGGTGGTGGCCGGCGAGCGGACCGACACGAAGCCGGGCAACGCGATGCTGCTGGGCCAGATGCCGGTCGGCACCATCTGCCACAATGTGGAGATGAAGCCGGGCAAGGGCGGGCAGATCGCGCGTTCGGCGGGCACCTATGTGCAGATCGTCGGCCGTGACCGCGGCATGGTGATCGTGCGCCTGAACTCGGGCGAGCAGCGTTACCTGCGTGCGGATTGCATGGGCACGGTTGGTGCGGTGTCGAACCCCGACAACCAGAACCAGAACTTTGCCAAGGCCGGTCGCAAGCGCTGGATGGGCGTGAAGCCGCTGACCCGCGGCGTCGCCAAGAACCCGGTCGATCACCCCCACGGCGGCGGTGAAGGCCGCACCAGCGGGGGCCGCCATCCGGTGACCCCGTGGGGCAAGCCGACCAAGGGTGCACGCACCCGCAGCAACAAGCAGACGGACAAGATGATCATCCGTTCGCGCCACGCCAAGAAGAAGAGGTAAGGACACATGGCACGTTCCGTCTGGAAAGGTCCGTTTGTCGAACTCAGCCTTCTCAAGAAGGCGGAGGACGCACAGGAAGCGAACAGCACCAAGCCGATCAAGACCTGGTCGCGCCGTTCGACCATCCTCCCGCAGTTCGTTGGTCTGACGTTCAACGTCTACAACGGGCAGAAGTTCATCCCCGTCTCGGTTTCCGAGGAAATGGTTGGCCACAAGCTTGGCGAGTTTGCGCCCACGCGCAACTTCCCCGGCCACGCTGCCGACAAGAAGGGCAAGCGATAATGGGCAAGGCAAAGGCACCCCGCCGCGTAGGCGATAACGAGGCGCTGGCCGTCGGCACCACGATCCGTGGTTCGGCGCAGAAGCTCAACCTCGTTGCTGAGCTGATCCGCGGCAAGAAGGCCGAAGAGGCTCTGAACATCCTCGCTTTCTCGAAGCGGGCGATGGCGAAAGACGCCAGCAAGGTACTCGCATCGGCGATTGCCAATGCGGAGAACAACCACAATTTGGACGTTGACTCGCTCGTCGTGGCCGAAGCTTCGGTTGGCAAGTCGATCACCATGAAGCGTTTCCACACCCGCGGTCGCGGCAAGTCGACCCGGATCCTCAAGCCGTTCAGTCGGCTTCGGATCGTGGTGCGCGAGCAGGAAGAGGCGTAACATGGGCCAGAAGAGCAATCCGATCGGTCTGCGCCTGCAGATCAACCGCACCTGGGACAGCCGCTGGTACGCCGAAGGGCGTGACTATGCCAAGCTGCTCAAGGAAGACATCGAGATCCGCAAGTACATCGTCGAAACCGTGCCGCAGGCAGCGATTTCGAAGGTGGTGATCGAGCGTCCGGCCAAGTTGTGCCGCATTTCGATCTATGCAGCGCGGCCGGGTGTCATCATCGGCAAGAAGGGCGCAGATATCGAGAAGCTGCGCGTCCAACTGTCGAAGATGACTGACAGCGAAGTGAAGCTGAACATCGTTGAGATCCGCAAGCCGGAAATCGATGCCAAGCTCGTCGCTCAGGGCGTTGCTGACCAGCTGGTTCGCCGTGTCGCGTTCCGCCGTGCGATGAAGCGCGCCGTGCAATCGGCGCTGCGTCTTGGTGCTGAAGGCATCAAGATCACCTGCGGCGGCCGTTTGGGCGGTGCAGAAATCGCACGTGTCGAATGGTATCGCGAAGGCCGTGTGCCGCTGCACACCCTGCGCGCCAATGTCGACTATGCCGAAGCCGAAGCGCTCACCGCTTACGGAATCATCGGCATCAAGGTGTGGATCTTCAAGGGTGAAATCCTCGCTCATGATCCGACCGCACAGGATCGCCTCATGATGGAAGCCCAGACCTCTGGCGTCCGTCCGGCACGCTGATTGCAGGATAGGTAAGATAAAATGCTGCAACCGAAGAAAACCAAGTTCCGCAAGGCGTTCAAGGGCCGGATCCATGGCAATGCCAAGGGTGGCACCACGCTGAATTTTGGCGCCTATGGCCTCAAGGCTCTCGAGCCCGACCGCCTTACCGCGCGCCAGATCGAGGCTGCTCGCCGTGCCATCACCCGTGCCATGAAGCGCCAGGGCCGTCTGTGGATCCGCGTATTCCCTGATGTGCCGGTTTCGAAGAAGCCTGCCGAAGTCCGCCAGGGCAAGGGCAAGGGTTCGGTCGAATACTGGGCCGCCCGCGTAAAGCCGGGCCGCATCCTGTTCGAACTCGATGGTGTGCCCGGCCCGCTTGCCGCGCTCGCTTTCGAGCGCGCGGCGATGAAGCTGCCGATCAAGACCAAGGTCGTCGCCCGCCTGGGTGACACTTCGCACCTGGGAGGCGACAAATGAGCAAGATCGAAGATCTGCGCACCAAGACCGACGACCAGCTGGCTGGCGAACTTGTCGAGCTGAAGCGCGAGCAGTTCAACCTGCGCTTCCAGGCGGCAACCAATCAGCTTGAAGCGTCGGCCCGGGTAAGGGAAGTGCGTCGCACGATCGCCAAGATCAAGACGCTGCAGAGCGAACGTGCGGCTGCTGCCGCCGTCAAGGCTTAAGGAGTCAGACAATGCCGAAACGTATCCTGATCGGAACTGTCACCTCCGACAAGACCGACAAGACTGTGACCGTGCTGGTCGAACGCAAGGTGAAGCACCCGCTCTACGGGAAGATCATCCGTCGTTCGAAGAAGTATCACGCGCACGATGAAGCGAACGAATACACGATTGGCGATGTTGTCCGCATCGAGGAAACCAAGCCGATCTCGAAAACCAAGACCTGGGCCGTGAAGGACCGGGTGCAAGCAGGTGGCACGCAGGCGATCGAGGCTGATCTCGAAGTCGAAGCCGCCGGTAACTGATTTAGACGTAGGGAACTGCCGGACTGGTTCCGGCAAGCCAGTGAGAAGGAAACGGATCAATGATCCAGATGCAATCCAATCTCGACGTCGCGGACAATAGCGGCGCCAAGCGCGTCCAGTGCATCAAGGTGCTGGGCGGCTCGAAGCGCCGTACTGCGTCCGTCGGCGACGTGATCGTGGTTTCCGTGAAGGAAGCCCAGCCGCGTGCAAAGGTCAAGAAGGGCGACGTACACCGCGCCGTGATCGTGCGCACCAAGAAGGACGTTCGCCGTCCCGATGGCAGCGTGATCCGCTTTGACAGCAATGCTGCCGTGTTGGTCAACAAGAACGAGGAGCCGATCGGCACCCGTATCTTTGGCCCGGTGGTGCGCGAACTGCGTGGCCGCGGCTTCATGAAGATCATTTCACTTGCGCCGGAGGTGCTGTGATGTCTGCTGCCAAGATCAAGAAGGGTGACAACGTCGTTGTCCTTTCAGGCAAGGACAAGGGCAAGACCGGTACGGTCGCCCAGGTTCTGCCCAAGGAAGGCAAGGTCCTTGTCGAGGGCGTGAACGTCGCCACCCGTCATCGCAAGCCCAGCCAGGCCAACCCGCAGGGTGGCATCGAACGCCGCGAGGCCCCGATGCACATCTCCAAGGTGGCTGTAGCTGATCCGAAATCCGGCAAGCCCACCCGTGTCCGCTTTGAAGAAAAGGGCGGCAAGAAGGTGCGCGTGGCCGTGAAGAGTGGGGAGACCATCGATGGCTGATAAGTCCAAAGCTTCGGCCCCACGCCTGAAGCAGATGTATGAAGACCAGATCGTCAAGGCGATGACCGAGAAATTCGGCTACAAGAATCGCCTCGAAGTTCCCCGGCTTGAAAAGATCACGCTCAACATGGGTGTGGGCGAAGCGAGCCAGGACAAGAAGAAGGTCCAGACGGCTGCCGAGGAAATGGCGCTGATTGCCGGCCAGAAGCCGGTCATCACCAAGGCAAAGAAGTCGATCGCACAGTTCAAGCTGCGCGATGGCATGCCGATCGGCTGCAAGGTCAATTTGCGCCGTGACCGGATGTATGAGTTCCTCGATCGTCTGGTGACGATTGCGATGCCGCGCATCCGCGACTTCCGTGGCCTCAACCCGAAATCGTTCGATGGCAATGGCAATTACGCCATGGGCATCAAGGAGCAGATCATCTTTCCGGAGATCAGCTACGACAAGATCGAAAAGGTGCGGGGGATGGATATCATCGTCACCACCACTGCGAAAACCGACGAGGAAGCGCGCGAACTGCTGAAGCTGTTCGGTTTCCCGTTCCCGGCCGAAGCGTCGGAAGAAAAGGAAGCGGCGTAAGCCGCCCCCTTTGATTGAGATAAGGAAGAGAGCTTAAGTCCAATGGCGAAACTGAGTTCCATAAACAAGAACGAGCGGCGCAAGAAGCTCGTGAAGAAGTACGCAAACAAGTACGCCAAGCTGAAGGCGATTGCGGACGATGAATCGCTCGATGAGAGCGAGCGTCTGATGGCACGCCTGAAGATGGCCGAAATTCCGCGCAATGCGAACCCTACACGGGTGCGCAACCGTTGCGCCACCACCGGCCGCCCGCGCGGCTATTACCGCAAGTTCGGCATCAACCGCATCGAGCTGCGCGAACTCGGCAACATGGGCCTGATTCCAGGCCTGACCAAGTCGAGCTGGTGAGGATCTAGATTATGGCAATGACCGATCCACTGGGTGACATGCTCACCCGTATCCGCAACGGCCAGCAGGCGAAAAAGGACAGCGTCCTTTCGCCGGCTTCCAAATTGCGTGCGAACGTGCTCGAAGTGCTCCAGCGTGAAGGCTACATCCGTGGCTACAGCGAAGACGCGACCGGCAAGCACCCGGCGCTGCGGATTGAACTGAAGTATTTCGAGGGCGAACCGGCGATCAAGCACGTCGCTCGCGTCTCCAAGCCTGGTCGGCGGATCTATTCGGGTTCGAAAGAACTTCCGACTGTCCGCAACGGCCTTGGCATCACCATCGTCTCGACGCCCAAGGGCGTGCTTTCGGATGCCGAAGCGCGTAGCCAGAACGTCGGCGGCGAAGTGCTGGCGGAGGTGTTCTGATGAGCCGCATCGGCAAGAAGCCGGTGGCGATCCCCAGCGGGGTGACAGCCACCATCGAACAGGGAACGCTTACCGTGAAGGGGCCCAAGGGCGCCCTTTCGCTCGGGCTTTCCGACCTGATCGACTACAAGGTCGAAGGTGAGGAAATCAAGGTCAAGCCGGCCAATGACACGAAGCAGGCGCGCTCTTTCTGGGGCATGCAGCGCACGCTGGTGTCGAACCTGGTCGAAGGCGTGACCGATGGGTTTACCAAGGTTCTGGAAATTTCCGGCGTTGGTTACCGTGCTCAGGCGCAGGGCAACAAGCTCAAGCTGCAGCTCGGCTATAGCCACGATGTCGATCTCGATGTGCCGGCAGGCCTTGAGGTGAAGACACCGGACCAGACCACTGTGGAAATTTCCGGCATCGACAAGCAGGCCGTTGGCCAGTTCGCCGCCGAGATCCGCCGCTGGCGCAAGCCTGAACCCTATAAGGGCAAGGGCATCAAGTACCGCGGTGAATATATCTTCCGCAAGGAAGGGAAGAAGAAGTAAGATGGCAAAGCTTTCTCTCTTTGAACGTCGCCGCCGCCGTGTGCGCACTGCTCTCAGGAGCAAGGGTGGTGGCCGTCCTCGCCTGTCGGTGCATCGCACCGGTCGCCACATCTATGCCCAGATCATCGATGATCAGGAAGGCAAGACGCTCGCCGCAGCTTCGACCCTTGGGGCCAAGAATTCGGGTGCGAATGTCGATGCCGCTGTCAAGGTCGGCAAGGATATCGCCGCCGCTGCCAAGAAGGCGGGCGTGACATCCGTCGTGTTCGATCGCGGCGGTTTCCTGTTCCACGGCCGCGTCAAGGCGCTGGCCGATGCCGCTCGCGAAGGCGGGCTGGAGTTCTGATGATGCCAGAAAACGCAAACGAAACCGAAAACAAGAACGAAGAAGCGAAGGTCGAAGCGACCGAAGCTCCGGCCCAGGAAGCCGCAGCGCAAGACGCTGCGCCTGCCGCTGAAGAGGCTGCGCCTGCCGCTGAGGAAGCCGTACCTGCTGCTGAATCTGCACCGGCAGCTGCGGAAGCCGAGCAGCCGCAGCAGGAAGGTCGGGGACCTGGCGGAAACCGGGGCCGTGGCGGCAACCGTGATGGTGGACGTGGCCGTGCCCGCGGCGGCCGTGACGATCGCCGTGGCAACCGCCGCGAAGAAGAAGATGACGGGATCATCGAGAAGCTGGTTCACATCAACCGTGTTTCCAAGACAGTGAAGGGCGGCAAACGCTTTGGCTTTGCGGCACTGGTTGTTGTGGGTGACGGTTCGGGCCGCGTCGGTTTTGGGCATGGCAAGGCACGCGAAGTGCCCGAAGCCATCACCAAAGCCACCGCCGCCGCGCGCAAGAAGATGATCCGCGTGCCGCTCAAGGAAGGCCGTACGCTGCACCATGATGGCAATGGCCGTTTCGGGGCAGGCAAGGTGACCTTGCGCACAGCACCAGCGGGTACGGGCATCATTGCCGGTGGCCCGATGCGTGCCGTGTTCGAAAGCCTGGGCGTTGCTGACGTGGTGACCAAATCGGTCGGTTCGTCAAACCCCTATAACATGATCCGCGCCACGTTTGACGCGCTTGTCAACCAGACTTCGCCGAAGTCGGTTGCCCAGCGTCGCGGCAAGAAGGTCGCTGACCTGCTTGGCCGTGGTGGCGCCAGCGAGGCGGAGGCGGAAGCTAGCGCCGCCGCGATAGCGGAGTAACCCCGATGGCTGAGAAGAAAACCATCAAGATCAAGCAGATCGGTTCGCCGATCCGTCGCCCCGAAAGCCAGCGCAAGATCCTTATCGGTCTTGGACTGAACAAGATGCACAAGATCGTGGAGCGCCAGGACACCCCCGAGGTGCGCGGCGCGATCGCCAAGATCCCGCATCTGGTTGCGGTGGTCGATTAAGCAGACAGACATCAGTGGCCCGGCGTATTGCCGGGTCGCTCATTTCAGCGCGAAACAAAGCGAAAGCGAGTGCACACAATGAAACTCAACGACATTCGTGACAACGACGGTGCCCGCAAGGGCCGCATCCGCGTCGGCCGGGGCATCGGTTCGGGCAAGGGCAAAACCTCAGGTCGCGGCCAGAAGGGCCAGAAGGCCCGTTCCGGCGTGGCCATCAAGGGCTTCGAAGGCGGCCAGATGCCGCTTCACATGCGCCTGCCTAAGCGCGGCTTCAACAATCCCTTTGCGAAGGATTATGCCGAAGTGAACGTGGGCATGGTGCAGAAGTTTATCGACGCCAAGAAGCTCGACGCCAAGAAGGACATCGACGAAGCAGCCCTTCGTGCAGCCGGCCTTGTGCGCGGCGGCAAGGACGGCGTGCGGCTGCTGGGCAAGGGCGAAATTTCCGCCAAGGCCAAATTTGTCGTTACCGGCGCAACCAAGGGTGCGATCGCAGCGATCGAAAAAGCCGGAGGCAGCGTTGAAGTTATCGCCGCTGCCCAGCCAGAGCATGAAAAGAAGGCTGCGCGCCGCGAGGCAAACAAGGCCGCCAAGGCCAAGTAATTGATGAAATGGCAAGCGGGGGGTTCGACAATGGCTCCCCCGCTCCCTATCTATCCTGTCTGAGCCGGGAGGGTCCGGCGATACAACGCACAGACGCTAGGATTAACCTGAAACAATGGCATCACGCGCCGATAGCATCGCGAGCAATCTGAACCTCGCCAATTTCTCGAAAGCCACCGAGCTGCGCCAGCGTATCTGGTTCACGGTCGGGGCGCTTATCGTGTTCCGTTTCCTCAGCTTTGTGCCGCTGCCGGGGATCAACCCGCTCACCCTGGCGCAACTGGCCGACCAGACGCAGGGCGGAATCCTGGACATGTTCAACATGTTCACGGGCGGCAGCCTTGAACGCATGAGCCTGATCGCGCTTGGCGTGATGCCTTACATCACCGCCTCGATCGTGGTGCAGATGGCCGCCGCGCTCCACCCGACATTGGCCGCGCTCAAGAAAGAGGGCACTACCGGTCGGCAAAAGCTGAACCAGTACACGCGCTATGGAACGGTTTTTCTGTGCTCCATCCAGGGCTGGTTCCTGGCGGCGGGCCTTGAAAGTTTCTCCAATTCCGCCGGGCTTCAGGCGGTCGTCGATCCGGGCTACATGTTCCGCGTGGGCGCGGTCATCAGCCTGGTTGGCGGAACCATGTTCCTGCTGTGGCTGGGCGAACAGATCACCAGCCGCGGCATCGGCAATGGTGTGTCGCTGATCATCATGGCCGGGATCGTGGCGCAATTCCCTACCTTCGTTTCAAACCTGCTCGAAGGCGGACGCACAGGCTCGATCGCGCCGGCTATCATCATCGGTTTCATCGTCATGGTGGTGGTGCTGATCCTGCTGATCAGCTTTATGGAGCGGGCCCAGCGGCGATTGCTGATCCAGTATCCAAAGCGCGCGACGCAGCGCGGCATGATGCAGGCGGATAGCTCGCACCTTCCGCTCAAGCTCAACACTGCCGGCGTTATCCCGCCCATCTTCGCCAGTTCGCTGCTGCTGCTGCCGCTGACGATTTCGCAGTTCGCAGGCAACTCGATCGATCCTTCGAGCACCACAGGCGGCGTGATCCAGTCGCTCAACCAGTATCTGCAGCACGGCCAGCCGATCTACATGTCGCTGTATGGGATCGGGATCATCTTCTTCGCTTTCTTCTACACTGCGGTGGTGTTCAATCCGGAAGAAACGGCCGAAAATCTCAAGAAGAATGGCGGCTTCATTCCCGGGATCCGCCCGGGCAAGCGGACGTCGGACTATCTCGACTATGTGCTGACGCGCATCACGGTGGTCGGCGCACTTTACCTTATGCTGGTTTGCGTCATCCCTGAATATATGATCGCGCAGACCGGTATCCCCTTGTTCCTTGGTGGCACCAGCCTGCTGATCGTCGTCAATGTTACCGTGGATACGATCAGCCAGATCCAGTCACACCTGTTGGCACACCAGTATGGTGACCTTATCAAGAAGGCCAAGCTAAAGGGCCGCACGCGCTAATCCGGCCACGCTCTTCGGGGGTTGAGTAGTCAGATGAATATCATTCTTCTTGGGCCTCCGGGTGCTGGCAAGGGCACGCAAAGCGCTCGGCTGGTCGAACAATACGGCATGCGCCAGCTCTCCACCGGGGATATGCTGCGCGCGGCGGTGAAGGCGCAAACACCGGTTGGCATCAAGGCGAAAGCCGTGATGGACGCAGGCGAACTGGTTTCCGACGAGATCGTATCCGACCTGATCGACGTCGAACTTGCCACAATGGAAGCCGATACCGGTGCGATCTTTGATGGCTATCCGCGCACTGCAGCGCAGGCGCAGAGCCTTGATGGCCTGCTTGAAAAGCACGGGCGCCGTCTCGACTACGTGATCGAACTCGAAGTCGATGAAGATGCGCTGGTGGAACGCATCACCGGCCGTTTTTCCTGCGCCAATTGCGGCACGCTGTATCATGACACAGCCAATCCGCCCGCCAAAGCTGGCGTGTGTGATGTGTGCGGATCGACCGAGTTCAAGCGGCGCCCCGACGATAATGAAGAAACCGTGCGCACGCGGATGCAGGAATATCGTGCCAAGACCGCGCCAATCCTGCCGGGCTATGAAGCGCGCGGCATCGTGCGCCGGGTGGACGGCATGGCCAGCATCGGCGAAGTGGCCGCGGCGATCGACGCAATCCTGAAATGATGTTTGTGCGGGCGCGTGTGCGCCTCGCATAATCGAACTTTCCCTGCCTCTGCCTCTCGCCTAAACACCTTGGCCAAGGGAGGGCCTATCACCATGAGATATTTGGCGGCTGCAACGCTGGCTCCACTGCTGGCATGGGCCACGGCGGCGCAGGCCGAAGTGATTGCCAGCGATGATACGGGGTTCGTTACCCGCGATGTTGCCGTGGTCGATGCGACCCCCAAGGAAGTGTGGCTGGCACTGATCAGCCCGGCCAAGTGGTGGAATTCTGCCCACACCTGGTCAGCCGATGCCGCCAATCTGACGCTCAAGCCGCAGGCCGGCGGTTGTTTTTGCGAGCGGATTCCCGAAGTTCCCGATCCTTCACGCATCACGCTCGAGGGCAGCGTTGAACATATGCGCGTAATCCAGGCCTATCCCGAACGCGCGCTGCGCATGCGCGGGGGGCTGGGGCCATTGCAGAGCGAACCGGCGAGCGGCGTCCTGACGATCTCGATCAGCGAAGCCGAAAACGGCACAAGGATCGTGTGGGAATATGTCGTGGGCGGGTATATGCGGTACGAAGGGCCGGTGATCGCGGCCGCGGTTGACGGGGTGATGAGCCAGCAACTTGATGGCCTGGCGACTTTGCTGGGCCGGGTGGATCAGCCCGCCGATTCCGGCGCAGGCAAGGCCGCAACGGAGCTGGACGAAGGCGGTGAAGGTGAAGTCGGCGCGCGCGCCGAGCCCGCTGAACCGACACTGGAAGAAGCTATCGATGCGCTGGCGGACAAATAGTTTTCACACAGCGTGATCGTTGGCACTTTTGGCCGCCGTGAAAAACTGATATAGGCTCGGAACTGCAATGCGGCGGCCCATATCTGGCTGCACGATGTGCTGCGCCCGCTTGGCTGTTGACGTGGCCCAAGAATCGCACTAAGCGCCCCATTCATTCGACATGTTCGAAAACAGTCCGGCAGGTGGCAGCCCAATGCGCGCCAACCGGGCTTTTTGCCGTGTGAGCATCTGCTCGGCGGTTTCGGGCATTGAGATTGAAAGCGTTGAGATAGGGGCAGGTGGCCCAAGCTGCCTAGACCCTGTGGAGCATGGAGAAGTAAGTGGCTCGTATTGCCGGGGTCAATATCCCCACCAACAAGCGCGTGATTATCGCGCTTACCTATATCCACGGTATCGGCCGTACCACGGCCGTGCAGATTGCTGATAAGCTGGGTATCGATCACACCCGCCGTGTGCAGGACCTTTCCGATGAGGAAGTGTTGCGCATCCGCGAGACGATCGACGCAGAGCTCACCGTGGAAGGCGACCTGCGTCGCAACACTGCGATGAATATCAAGCGCCTGATGGATCTGCGTTCCTACCGCGGCCTGCGCCATCGCAACCAGCTGCCGGTTCGCGGCCAGCGTACCCACACCAACGCCCGTACCCGCAAGGGCAAGGCGAAGCCGATTGCCGGCAAGAAGAAGTAAGCGCGGCGGGCCCTTGGGCCTCACGCTTTTGCCTTCTTTGGATTGTTAAAGAGGAATACGAGACATGGCACGCGAACCCGGCCGCATTAGGCGCCGCGATAAAAAGAATATCACAAGCGGCGTTGCGCATATCAACGCCAGCTTCAACAACACCATGATTACCATCACCGATGCGCAGGGCAATGCGATCAGCTGGTCTTCAGCTGGAACGATGGGCTTCAAGGGCAGCCGCAAGTCGACTCCCTATGCCGCCCAGGTTGCTGCCGACGATGCCGGCAAGAAAGCTGCCGAGCACGGCGTTCGCACGCTGGAAGTCGAGGTAAAGGGGCCGGGCTCGGGGCGTGAAAGCGCACTGCGCGGTCTTGCTGCCGTCGGCTTCAACATCACTTCGATCCGTGACGTTACGCCGATCCCGCACAATGGTGTGCGGCCGTCCAAGCGTCGTCGCGTCTGATCCGTTGCTGACGGGCGATCTTCGGGTCGCCATTCAGAATTCGGACCGGACGCGCCACCAGCGCTCCGGTCCTGTCCGCACTTGAACCCTAGGGGAAATCCATGTCCGTCAATATCAAGAACTGGCAGGAACTTAAGAAGCCCAACACTCTCGAGATCAAGGAAAGCGGCGAAAAGGCCCGCAAGGCGACTTTCGTTGCCGAACCGCTTGAGCGTGGCTTTGGCCTTACTCTCGGCAACGCGCTGCGCCGGGTATTGCTGAGCTCGCTTCAGGGCGCCGCCATCACCTCGATCAAGATCGAGAACGTGCTGCACGAATTCAGCTCGCTTTCCGGCGTGCGTGAAGACGTGACCGATATCGTGCTTAACGTGAAGCAGATTGCGCTCAGGATGGAGGGCGAAGGCCCCAAGCGCTTGCAGCTTTCCGTCACTGGCCCGGCCGAAGTCAAGGCCGGCGACATCGCCGTTTCGGGCGACATCGAAGTGATGAACAAGGATCTGGTGATCTGTCACCTCGATGAAGGCGCGACGCTCAACATGGAGCTGACCGCCGACACCGGCAAGGGCTATGTCCCGGCTGTGGCCAACCGCCCGGTCGATGCGCCGATCGGCCTGATCCCGGTCGACAGCCTTTATTCGCCGGTGCGCCAGGTCAGCTACAAGGTCGAGAACGCCCGCGTTGGGCAAGAGCTTGACTATGACAAGCTTTCGCTGACGGTCGAGACCGACGGCACCGTGGCGCCTGAAGACGCGGTGGCCTATGCTGCGCGCATCCTGCAGGACCAGCTGACGCTGTTTGTGCATTTTGAAGATGGCATCCCGCAGCCACAGGCGACAATGATCGGCCAGGCTGCTGCCCCGCAGGAGGATGACGCCAACCAACTCAACCGTTACCTGCTCAAGAAGGTTGACGAGCTGGAATTGTCGGTGCGTTCGGCCAACTGCCTCAAGAACGACAACATCATCTATATCGGCGACCTGGTCCAGAAGACCGAAGCCGAGATGCTGCGCACGCCGAACTTTGGCCGCAAATCACTGAACGAGATCAAGGAAGTGCTTTCCAGCATGGGTCTGCGCCTTGGCATGGATATCCCTGGCTGGCCGCCGGAGAACATTGAGGAAATGGCCAAGAAGCTCGAGCAGGAACTGCTGGGCTGAGTCAAAATTCGTCATCCCCGCGAAAGCGGGGATCCAGAGCGGAGCCACGAAGGTTGCATATGGTTTCCCGCTTTCGCGGGAATGACGAGAATGGGCAAAGGTTCGAAGCCCTGATTTGGACCGGAACTGGGGTACCTGAAACGGCCCCTTTGCAAACGAAGGAAGAATACAATGCGTCACGGTATTTCACAGCGCAAGCTGGGCCGCAAATCGGGCCACCGCACGGCCCTGTTCCGCAATATGGCAGCCGCGCTGATCAAGCATGAGCAGATCCTTACCACGGCCCCCAAGGCCAAGGAACTGCGCCCCTATGTCGAAAAGCTGGTCACGCTGGCCAAGCGCGGCGGGCTTTCCAACCGCCGCCTGGCGATGAGCCGTCTCGGTGACGAGACCCAGCTCAAGAAGCTGTTTGACGTTCTGGCAGAGCGGTATGCTGATCGTGATGGCGGATACACGCGCGTTATCAAGGCCGGATATCGCGGCGGCGACGCTGCGCCGATGGCGATTATTGAACTGGTTGACCGCGACGTGGATGCCAAGGGCCAGGATAGCGGCCCGGTGCAGGCCGAGGAAGAATTCGAAGAGGCGTAATGCCGGGCTGTGCGTTCCTGCGAGGGTAGGAACGCATGGACTCCCGTTCTCGCAGGACTTCACAGAGACAAGAAAGGGCCGGGGCGGAGACGCTTGCCGGCCCTTTTCTTTTTGGCGGGAATTGGCATGAAAGTGGGATGAAAACCCTGATCTTTGCGGCTGCTGCCGCCACACTCGCTATATCGTCCCCGCTTGTTGCCCAAAGCCAGCAGGAACAGCTCGATACCCGCTATGACCGCGCGCTCGCCGCCGGTTACAAAGCGCTGATGCTGTGCGGCGGCATCGCCAATGCCGAACGGGTTGGGGAGGATAGAACTCCTGAAAGCGTGGTTGAATGGGAATTTGCCGGCATCCAGGCGCCGCTCGATTCGATCATCGGCGGACTCCCGCATCAGATCGTGCGCAATGCACACGGCGTGATCGACCATGTCGTGGTTCAATGGTCTGGCGATATGCCGCCCAGGGTGGCGCAATATCGCGGAGAAGCCGGCTGCGCCGTCATGCCCATCGGGCAGGAGCCGCCGAAGGTCGCGGGCCACGATTATCCGCCTTACCGTGACGCCTTGGTGCGCAATTGGCACGCGCGGACCACAACGCCGATCCGCGCGAATTTGCAGGCTGCCCTTGCAGGCGATTACGGTGCGGGAACGCGCACTACGGCGGTGATCGTCGACCAGCGCGGGGAAACTGTCGACGGGCTATTTGCGCATGGTTTTGGCCCGTTCATGCCCCAGCGCACATGGTCGGTCGCCAAGAGCATTGCGGCAACGCTGGTCGGCATGGCGGTGCAGCGCGGCGAGGTCGATGTGAACGCATCTGCCGGGCTGGGAGCGGACGCAAGCGACCCCCGCCGTGCGATCACCGTGGATCACCTCTTGCGCATGGCCTCGGGCCGCTATTCCGACACGCCGGGCAACCGCACCGACCCGCTCTATTTCGGCGGTGCGACAGTGGGCGAGCGCGCCGCAAACTGGCCCCTGATCCACCAGCCAGGAACGGTTTATCGCTATGCCAATAACGATACTCTGATGGCAGTAGCGGCAATTGCTCACGGGTTTGCCGATCAAAGCGTTGCAGATCAGTTGCGCACTATCGCGATGGTCAACACCACGGCAGAGGCCGATTGGCAGGGGAACTATGTGCTTTCCAGCCAGGTCTGGGCCAGCCCCTTCGACCTGGTCGAGCTGGGGCGTCTCTACCTTAACGATGGCAAACTTCGAGATGGCACCCGGGTGCTGCCCGAAGGCTGGGCCAAATACGTCTCCACGCCAGCCGGCCCGCAGCCCGATGGACCGTTTGGCTATGGCGCGGGGTTCTGGCTACTCAACAAGTCGGACGGCGTGCCGCCCGATACATTCGCCGCCTTTGGAAATCGCGGGCAATATGTCGTGATTGTGCCGAGCCGCAATGTCGTGATCGTGCGCCGCGGCGAGGATCCGGTGGGTGCGCGCTTCGATATTGCTGCCTTCACCCGCGATGTTCTGGCGGCGCTGGATTAGTTTGTATTCATAAAAAAGCCAATAAACCTGAACGGCTGCTGCAAGCCCGATTCAGCATCGCATCAGCGCGAATCGCTTAGGAGGTTCCTCACAGCCGCGGCAATCCCGCCACGGCCCAGATGAGGAGAGCCTCAAATGAGCAAGTCAATCAAGACCATTGCGAAGGGTGGGATCGCAACGGCAGTTCTGGGTGCCATGACGCTGGCTGGAGCGACGCCGCTACAAGCGCGCGACCGCGACGGTATCAGCACGGGCGATGTAATCGCCGGTGCATTGATCATCGGCGGAATCGCGGCCGTGGCCAGCGCGGCGAGCAAGGATCGCGATGGATATGGCTATCGCGACAACAATTACCGCTATGGTGACAACAATTATCGCGACAACCGCTATGGCCATGGCAATTCCCGCGCAGCGATAGAGCGCTGCGTCCGTGCGGTCGAGCGTGACGCGCGCCGCGCCGGTTACCGCGATGCCGATGTGACCGAGATCCGCGATGTCGACCGCGAGCGGCGCGGCTGGGAAGTCACCGGACGGCTTGTGGTCGATGATGGATACCGTCGCGACTATCGCCAGCGAGTGAGCTATGGCGACCGGCGCGACCGCTATCGCCACGGTGGTCGTGATCTCGATCGGGGCAGCTTCAAGTGCGAAATCCGCCGCGGGCAGGTAATCGACATTGACTATCGCGGGATTCGCGGACTGAGATAAGCGCCGCAGGTTCCAGCAAAAAGACACGGGCGGTTCAGGCTTCGCTAAGCCTGGGCTGCCTAATCCAATCGCCATCATCCGGGCGGTGGTGGCGCTCGCTGCAAAATTGAAGGCACCGATATGGCCCAATTCTACCGAGTCGCCGCATTCAGCGGTTTGGTCGCGGCACTTTCGATGGCTGCTGCGCCTGCCGCCGCCGCTGAACTTCCCACCCGCAGCCTGCTTGTCCAGCCCGACTATGCCGCCCCCACTGCCTTTGATGAAGGCAGCCTTACTGCCCAGCGCCACCGCTATTGGCGCTATCGCCGCCACCATGGCCGGGTCGATGGCGGGGACGTGCTGGCAGGGATTCTGATCATTGGCGGAATCGCCGCGATTGCCAGTGCCGCCTCGAATTCGGAGCGGCGCGATCGCGATGTGCGCTATCGTGACTACCGCGAAGACCGCAATGATTACCGCGATCACCGCACCACGCGCCGTTCAGGCGGTGGTCGCGGGATCGAAGGCGCGGTTGACATGTGCCTGGCTGAAATCGAACGCGATGTGCGGGTCGAGAGCGTCGACAGTGTCGATCGCTCCGGTGACGGGTGGCGTGTGATCGGCACGATCTTCAACGGTGACCGCTTTACTTGCGAAATCGGGGAGGACGGTCGCATCGAGCAGGTCGACTATGGCAGGGGCCTGGCCGCTGCCACCCCTGCTGAGGACGGCCAGTACAGCGATGATCGCTATCGCGCCGCCTGGGCGCGAGTGGATAGCGAGACCACTCCGAGCCCGGCTGGCGAAGGCGCCGAACCACTGCCCCCATATCCTGGCGGTCCGGTTGATGGCGACCTAGAAGGCGAAACGCCAGATGACCGTTATACCATGGCGCAGGCACCAACCGATTGATCAGCGATCCGCGCTGCTTTCCTCCTGGTAGGAAGGCAGCGCGATCTGCCAACGGATAGCTGCGCTGCGCAGGGCGAAACCAACGATCCACGCGCCGCCCCACACCAACGGACTGGCCAGGCCCAGCGCCATCCCGCCAACGGTGAGCGCGGCAGTGGCTGCGGCTGCGGTGACATAAAGCTCCGGCCGCATGATGATCGACGGGCGCCCCGCCACGACATCGCGGGTGATTCCCCCCACGCAGCCGGTAATGATGCCCATCAGCGCAGCGGGCACGGGCGGAATGCCATAGGACATCGCCTTGGCGCTGCCGAGCACAGCATAGGCGGTAAGCCCGGCGCCATCGGCATAATCCAGCAGCTTGCCTTCCCACCAGCGCACCGGTGTGAACCACGCGATCAGCGCGGTGCCCAGGCAGATTGGCGCAACCCAGGGATCGGTCATCCAGAACACCGGCGCCCCGATCAGCAGGTCGCGCACCGTGCCGCCGCCAACGCCCGTTACCAGAGCGAAAAACGCCATTGTTACGAAGGTCTGGCGCAGCTTGGCGGCCAGCAGCGCGCCGGTGAGCGCGAATATCGCCAGCCCCAGGATGTCGAGCACATCGAGGACCGGCGTGAGGACCTCCGTTCCGGTCATCGTGTCCTTATCCGTGCCTTGCGGCGCCGGAACATCAAAACGCAGCCGAATAGCGCCCCGATCACGCCGAGCAGCGCGAACACAATCAGGATCGGGTGGCTGGTATCCTCGCGGGTCTGCAAATCCATGATGTGCAGGCCCCACATGAAATCGAACGCCCGCCACCAGCGCGTTCGCACCGCTTCGATCTGGCCGGTATCGCGCCCGACATAGACATGCGCGCCATTTTCCAGCGCCACCTGCCACACCGGCATGGGTCGGCGGAAATCGAATGGAACCCGGTCAGCTGCGAACGCGGTGACGCTGCGCACGTTGTTGCCGCCCTTGACCCGTGCGGCCACGATGGCCCGCGCATCGCTGGCGGTGAGCGCCGGCAAGGCAGAGCCGCTCGCCATGTCGACCCGCTGCACGTTGCCGTCCATTCCCGTCAGTATCGCCACGGCGCGGCCATCCTGCATCACCGCGCGCATTTCTCGCAGCGGGAATTCGGCGCTTGCCAGCGCGCTGCCGGGCAGCACCAGCGGCTGCGCCTCCTGTTCGACCAGCAGGTGGTTGCCGCGCACTTCCTCGATCGGCCTGGCGGCCATGAACAGCCCCGTCACCATCCACATCAGGATCGGGAAGCCGACCAGCCAGCCGAGCCAGATATGCCATTTGGCGAGACGTAGCATCATGCGGCTCTATCCGTTTACAATCAGATCGATGTCGCGCGCAGCGGCCACGCAGTCGAGATCGCGCCAACGCGGGCCCATCACCTGCATTCCGCAAGGGAGGGTGGAGCCGAGATAGGAGCCCTGGCCGATCGGCAGCACGGTTGAGGGCAGGTTGGGGAAGGTAGCCAGGCCCGCCCAGGCCAGCCCGCCCGAGGCCGGGTGATCTTCGCCATTGATGTCAAGGTCACCGCGAAACACCGCTTCATTGCGGTGCGGCACGGCCAGCACCGGCGCGGGCGGGGCCAGCACGAAATCATAGGCCTCGAACACCTGCTCCCACGCCAGTTCGTTGCAGGTCTGCCGATCAAGCAAATCGAACCAGTCGGTTGCGCTTGCGCGCTTGCCATCGGGCGAAGGCATGCCGCGGGCCATGGCGATGTTGAGCATGCGCAGATAATCGGCCTGCTGCGTCGCAAGATCGGGTACCAAATCGCTTGCGCGGTCGATCTTGACGCCTGCCGCCTCGAGCGTGTCCAGCGCAGCCTCCATGGGGCCGCGCACGCTGCTGTCAAGCGGGCTGTCAGGGTGGTCGAGCAGCGCCAGAAAGCGGCATTGCCGGATCGGCTTGTTGCGTTCGAACATCGGAAAATCGGCGGTGAGTCGCAGCAGAATTTCGATATCGGCGGCATTGCGCGCCAGCGGCCCGGCAATCGAGAGCGCACCGTCATGCGCGTCCTTGCCCGCCATAAGGGGATGATCGTGGCCATGCTTGCTGACCAGGCCCCAGCTCGTTTTGTGCCCCCACACGCCGCAGAAATGCGCCGGCACCCGCACCGAGCCGCCGATATCGGTGCCATATTCGATCGGCACCATCCCGCTGGCCACTGCTGCTGCCGAGCCACCCGAAGAGCCGCCGGGCGAACGGGAATGGTCGTGCGGGTTGTTGGTGCGGCCATATACAGCGTTGAAGCTCTGCCAGTCCGCAAGGTCGATCGGGACATTGGTCTTGCCCAGCAAGATCACCCCTGCAGCCTTTAGGCGGGAGACCACCTTGGCGTCGCGCCGCGCGATATTCTCGGCATGTTCGGTATGCCCCCAGCAGGTCGGCAGCCCGGCGATATCGAAGCTTTCCTTGATTGTCATCGGGACGCCGAACAGCGGCTGGTGTTCGCCGGGAACCTTACCGTCCATGGCTTTTGCGGCAGCAATGGCGCGTTCGAAATCGCACACGGCAACGGCATTTATGTGCACGTCGAGATGTTCGATCCGCGCGATGGCATCTTCCACCGCTTCGTGCGGACTCAGCTCGCCAGCACGGATGGATGCAGCGATCTCGAGCGCGCCGGGCTGATCGGTCAGTTTCGGATATGCCAACGGAATCTCCCCCAAGGGCCTGAACCTTTGCGCTTGATGCTGTGCGCCTGCCAGCGCGTCAATGGGGCCGGTGCAATTGGTGGCAATTGCATTCACCCCGGCCATGCGCTTAATGGGCGTTTACCCAAGGGCACGAAAACCAATCGAGGATTTCCATGCGCATCGCGATACTTCCCCTGCTGCTTGCCACCGCCGCCTGTGCCACTGTTGCGCCAGAAGCGCCGGTTGAAACCGCCGCCGCAACTGCACCCGCCTATGATCTGCGCGCGCAGATGGGCAAGCTTGCCGTGGTCGAGATGGCGCCCGACACCAGCTATCTCAGCGCAGAGGAGCGGCAGGTGGTCAATCTGCTTATCGAAGCGTCAGCCCATATGAGCGAGATCTACAAGCGCCAGCGGCTGGTGAATTACGATCAGGCCCGCAGCGCGGTTGCCAACAATCGCCGCGCTGACCGGGATTTGCTGCTGGCCATGTTCGATCGCAATTTCGGCCCATGGGACGAACTGGCCGAGCTCCACCCGTTCTGGGGGACAGAGGAAATGCCGCTGGGTGCCGGTTTCTATCCCGCCGATCTCACGCGCGCAGAATTCGATGCCTATCTGGCGGCGCATCCGGATGAGGCGGCGGCGCTTACCAGCGACTATACTGTGGTGCGCCGACAAGGCGACCGGCTGATCGCCGTGCCCTATTCGCAGGCTTATGCGCAGTGGCTGGTGCCCGCCGCGCGCCTGCTGGAGCAAGCATCACAGGTGACGAGCAATCCCAGCCTGAAGAAATTCCTGTCGCTGCGCGCCAAGGCTTTCCTGACTGACGATTACTTCGAGAGCGAGCTGGCCTGGATGGATCTGGAAGGCACGCCGATCGAAGTCGCGATCGGCCCGTATGAGGTTTATACTGACCGGCTTTATGGCAAGAAGACCGCGTTCGAGAGCTTCGTGACGCTGAAGGATCCCGAAGCATCCGCCGCGCTTGACAAATACAAGGGTTATCTCCGCGACATGGAGGCCAACCTGCCGATCCCCGACGAGCACAAGAATTTCCAGCGCGGCTTTGCCAGCCCGATCGCGGTGGCAGACCAGGTCCAGGGCGGCGGTGACAATGTTCCGGGCGTGCAGACGATCGCTTTCAATTTGCCCAATGACGAGCGCGTGCGCGAGGCCAAGGGCGCGAAGAAGGTGATCCTGTCGAACGTGCTGGGCGCCAAGTTCGACCGCATCCTCGATCCGATTGCCGATGTCGTGCTGAGCGACGCGCAGGCCCCGCTGGTGGTGAAGAAATATATGCAGCTCGAAACGCTGTTCCACGAGCTTTCGCACAGCCTGGGGCCGGGCACGATCACGGTTGACGGCCGCAAGACCACGGTGAACGAAGAACTGAAGGATCAGTATTCGCAGCTCGAAGAATCAAAGGCCGATTTGATGGGCGTGTGGAACATCCTTTACATGATGGAGCGCGGTGAATTGCCCGCGGCAGAAAAGGACCAGCTGTTCGCGACCTATTTCGCCGGCATATTCCGTTCGGTCCGCTTCGGCACCGAAAGCGCACATGGCAATGGTTCGGCGCTGCAATATGGCTATCTCAAGGACTTCGGCGCATTCCGCTGGGACGCCGCGCAGGGCCATTTTGTGATCGATCCGGTGAAGATGGAAGCGGGCATCAAAAGCCTGCTCAACAAGGAGCTGATGCTTCAGGCCACGGGCGATTACGATGGCGTGAAGGCGTTCTTTGCCAAATATGCCCGTCTCGATGAGCATGCGCGCCAGGCCATTGCGCGGATGGACGCCATCCCGGTCGATATCCTGCCGGTCTATCCGAATGGGGTCTGAAAGACGCACTGCGGCGAAGGGGTGCTGAGGTATCCTCGCCCGTAATGTGCGGAATCAGGCCGAAGCTTGAAAATAATTCTGGCAAGCCGTTCAGCCGCAACGCAAAGGCAGGCTTATGGTTGAGCTGATAAGCCGCATATTGCCCGCAGCTGCGCCCTACGCGGGGCTATTTCTTCTGATCGCAATGCTTGCCGCCTTTGCGTTCGAGCGCAGGCCGCCGGTGGTTGTTGCGATCATTGGCGGGCTGCTGATGATGGCTGCGGGTTTTCTCTCTCCCGCTGAGCTGCTCGGCGTTTTCAGCAATTCCGCGCCCATTACGATTGCGGCCATGTTCGTGCTCAGCGGAGCTCTGCTGCGCACCGGGGCTCTTGAAGAGGTTTCAGGCTGGGTGATCCGCCGCACGCTGCGCAAGCCCCGCCTGGCGATCGCGGAAATCGGCGGCGGAACAATGCTTGCTTCTGCCTTCATGAACAACACTCCTGTGGTGATGGTCATGATCCCGATCATACAGCGTCTTGCTCGTGTAATTGGCGTTGCCGCAACGCGCTTGCTTATTCCCTTGTCCTATATCTCGATCCTTGGCGGAACGCTGACACTGATAGGAACTTCAACCAACTTGCTGGTGGATGGCGTTGCACAGGAGCAGGGGCTTGAAGCCTTCGGTATTTTCGAGATCACCATTGTCGGCATTTTTGCCGCGTCGGCAGGCGTGCTGCTGTTGGTCCTCACAGGAAAGTTCCTGTTGCCCGACCGTCCTGCGCATAGTCTTGACGAACAGGGCGAAAGTGACACGTTTCTTTCGCATCTCACGCTCACATCGGGCAGCGATTACGTTGATCGCAAAATCGGCGAAATCAGCCTGTTCCGCAGACCAGGCCTGCGATTGCTGGGGGTCCAGCGCGGCAAGACTATCGAACGTCGCGGATTCGATAAGTGGAAATTGAGAGGCGGTGACCAGCTGATTGTTGCCGCCAGTCCCGTTGAACTGGCTTCTCTCGCTGAAGCGCATGACTTTCGGACGGGCCTGATGGGTGTTGGCGGCGGAGTGGCGACGGCCGGAACCGGACGGCCAGAGGATTTGCGGCTTGTTCAGGCTGTTATCTCGCCCACGCATCCCATCATCGGGCGAAGGCTGGCCGATATCCCGCTGCTATCGCGTTTGAAGGTACGTGTGCTGGGCCTTGCCAGGCCGCGCCATCTTGCAGGGCCCGATCTCGCCAATGTGCGGGTGAGAGCAGGTGACCGGCTCTTGATTGCCGCGGGGAATGACGCCGCGCAGGCGTTGCAGACAAATGCCGGCCTGGTCGATGTAAGCAAGGCATCCGTCAGGGCGTTCCGCCGCACAAAGGCCCCCATAGCTATCGCTACCCTTGCCGGGGTCGTCATTCTCGCCGCTCTGTTCAACTTGCCCATTTCTGCCTTAGCCCTTGCCGGGGCAGGGGTGGTTTTGCTGTTGAGGTGCCTTGAGCCGGAAGATGCCTGGAGTTCGATCGACGGCAACACGCTCGTCCTGATCTTCGGTATGCTCGCGTTCGGGAAAGGGCTTGAGAATGCCGGAACCGTCGATCTGATTGTATCCGGCTTGCTGCCATTGCTTGCTACCCTGTCGCCGCTTTTTTTGCTGATAGCGGTTTATGCGGTTACAAGCTTTCTGACCGAAATAGTGACCAATAATGCTGTGGCGGTTATCATGACACCTATTGCGATTGGCCTTGCCAGTGCGCTGGGGGTCGATCCGCGCCCGCTGGTCGTCGCAGTGATGTTTGGTGCAAGCGCCAGTTTTGCGACACCGATCGGCTACCAGACCAATACGCTGGTCTACGGCGCGGCGAATTATCGCTTCATGGATTTTGTGAAGGTTGGCTTGCCCATGAATATCGTGGTCGGAATTGCAGTGTGTTTCGGGATCAATCTGGTTTTCTTGGGTTAAAGCCAAAGCTGCCCTGGCTCTGGCCAAGGCGCCGATCACATATGGATCGGCCTAAATGTGAATAGGTTTCCCCCGCACCGCCATCGCCGCTTCCTTGGTGGCTTCGGGATGGGTCGGGTGGGCGTGGCAGGTATAGGCGATATCCTCTGAGGTCGCGCCGAATTCCATGGCAATCGCAGCTTCGGCGATCATCGTGCCGGCCACGCTGGCGATCGCCCACACGCCCAGCACGCGGTCGGTTTTGGCGTCGGCTATCACCTTCACGAAACCGTCAGGTTCGTGATTGGTCTTGGCCCGGCTGTTGGCCAGCATCGGGAACTTTCCAACCTTGATTTCGCCCTTTTCCTTCGCCTGCTCCTCGGTCAGGCCAACCCCTGCAATCTCGGGCATGGTATAGACCACGCTGGGGATCACATCGTGGTTCACAATGCCGGTTTCACCAGCGATGTTTTCCGCCACTGCGATGCCTTCATCCTCGGCCTTGTGCGCCAGCATGGGGCCGGGGATCACATCGCCTACCGCCCATACACCCTCGACCGAGGTGCGGAATTCGTGATCGGTCTCGATCTGGCCTCGGCTGTTGGTTTCCAACCCGATGTTCTCAAGGCCCAGCCCTTCTGTATTGGGCCGCCGCCCGATCGACACCAGCACGCAATCGGCCTCGAGCTTTTCTTCATCGCCGCCGGCAGCCGGTTCGAGCGTCAGCGTGGCCTTCTTGCCCTTGACCGTCACGCCGGTGACCTTGGTTGAGAGCTTGAAACTGATCCCCTGTTTCCTGAATATCTTGTGCGCTTCCTTGCGCACATCGCCGTCCATGCCGGGCAGGATCTGGTCGAGAAATTCGACCACAGTGACCTCGGCGCCCAGCCGCCGCCATACGCTGCCGAGCTCGAGCCCGATCACGCCGCCGCCGATCACCACCATGTTCTTGGGCACCTTGGGCAGTTCAAGAGCGCCGGTGGAATCGACCACTACGCCCTTGTCGTTGTCGATCTCGACACCGGGGAGCGGGGTAACCGAGGAGCCGGTGGCGATCACGATATCCTTGGCCGTGACGGTCTCGTCACCGATTTTGACGGTGTGCGCATCCTGGAAGCTGGCGAAGCCCTTCTTCCAGTCGACCTTGTTCTTCTTGAACAGGAACTCGATGCCGCCGGTCAGCCCCTTCACCGCATCGCGGCGCTGGCCATGCATCTTGTCAAGGTTGAGCTTCGGCGTCACTTCCACGCCCATGCTCGCCATCTTGCCATTGGCGGCCGCGTCGAAATATTCCGACGCATGCAGCATCGCCTTCGACGGGATGCAGCCGACGTTGAGGCAGGTGCCGCCCAGCGTTGCGCGATCTTCCACGCAGGCGGTTTTCAGGCCCAGCTGCGCCGCGCGGATTGCCGCGACATAGCCGCCGGGGCCGGCACCGATGATGAGGACGTCGTAGTCAAAATCCTTGCTCATGTTTCTTCTCTCGTCATCCCCGCGAAAGCGGGGATCCAATTGGCGCCCTTCGCATATGGATTCCCGCTTTCGCGGGAATGACGAAGGGTAGCTATCAAATCACAAATCGATCAGCATCCGCGTGGGATCCTCGATCGCTTCCTTGATGATCTTGAGTGCGGTCACCGCCTCGCGCCCGTCGATCAACCGGTGATCATAGCTCAGCGCGATATACATCATCGGGCGGATCACGATCTCGCCGTTCACCACCACAGGGCGCTCGTCGATCCGGTGCAGGCCCAGCACCGCGCTTTGCGGCGGGTTGATGATCGGGGTCGACATCAGCGATCCGAATACGCCGCCGTTCGAGATGGTGAAAGTGCCGCCGCTCATGTCTTCCATGGTCAGCGTGCCTTCCTTGGCGCGCTGGCCGAAATCGGCAATATCCTTCTCGATCTGCGCGAAGCCCTTCCTGTCGGCATCGCGCACCACCGGCACGACGAGGCCGTTCGGGGCCGAGACCGCGACCGAGATATCGACATAGTCGTGGTACACGATCTCGTCACCCTCGATATAGGCATTGACCGAAGGCACATCTTTCAGCGCCAGGCAGGCAGCCTTGGCGAAGAAGCCCATGAAGCCCAGCCGCACATCGTGCTTCTTGGCGAAGGTATCCTTGTAACGGTTACGCGCCTCGATCACTGCCGACATGTCGCAATCGTTGAAAGTAGTGAGCAGCGCGGCATTGTCCTGCGCGCTCTTGAGCCGCCTGGCGATGGTCTGGCGCATGCGCGTCATCTTGACGCGTTCTTCCTTGCGGGTGCCCGCTCGTCCTTCGACAGGCTCAGGATGAGCGGGACTTTGCGCAACATCCGCTCGCGCTGAGCTTGTCGAAGCGCCTTTGCTCTTGGCTGCTTCCAGCACGTCTTCCTTGGTCAGCCGGCCATCCTTGCCGGTGCCCTTGATCGTGGTGGGATCGACCCCGTGCTCGAGCACCGCACGGCGCACCGCAGGGGACATGGTGACTGCGTCGCCGCTGCTTTCCGCGTCTTCCTTGGCCTTCGAGGTCGCGCTCTTCGCTTTCTCGGCCGGCTTGGCGGTTTCTTCCTTGCTCTCCGCCTTCTTGGCTGGTGCGCCTTCGCCTTCTTCAACCGTCGCGATTATCGCGCCGACTTCGACCGTATCGCCAACCTTGACCTTGTGCTCGCCGATCACTCCGGCGACGGGCGAGGGCACGTCAACCGCGACCTTGTCGGTTTCGAGGCTGGCGATCGGCTCATCGGCGGCAACGCTGTCGCCAGGCTGCTTGAGCCATTCGCCGAGGGTTGCCTCGGTGACCGATTCGCCCAATGCGGGAACCTTGATTTCAGTGGCCATGTGCTTGTTTCCTCAGCCCTTCTTCTTGGGGGATTTGGTGGAATTGGCGGCGCCATCGAGCCCCAGCGCAGCGGCGACCAGCGCCTCCTGCTGCTGCTGATGCCGTTTGGCCAGGCCGGTGGCAGGCGAAGCGGAAGCGTCGCGCCCGACATAGCGCGGGCGCATGCCCTGATGCCCGGCATTGGTCAGCGCTTCCTCGATCTGGCTTTCGACAAAGTACCAAGCGCCGCTGTTCTTCGGTTCTTCCTGGCACCAGATGACCTGTTCCAGATTGCTCATGCGCTTGAGCCGTACGCTCAGCGCTTCGCCGGGGAAAGGATAGAGCTGTTCGATCCGCACGATCGAAACGTCATCCAGCCCTTCCTCGTCACGCTTGTCCATCAGGTCATAGGCGACCTTGCCGCTGCACAGCACCAGGCGATGCACTTTCTCGTCATCGATCTTTTGCAGATCGGACTTGATGCGCATGAAGTGCTGCTCGCGCATGAACTCGTCGGCACTGCTTTTCGCCTTGGGATGGCGCAGCAGGCTTTTGGGCGTCATGATGATCAGCGGCTTGCGGAACGGGCGCAGCATCTGGCGGCGCAGCACGTGGAAATAGTTCGCTGGCGTGGTGATGTTGCAGACCTGGATATTGTCATTGGCGCATAGCTGCAGGAAGCGTTCGAGCCGGGCCGAGCTGTGCTCAGGCCCCTGGCCCTCATAGCCATGCGGCAGCAGCATCACCAACCCGTTGGCGCGCAGCCATTTGGCCTCACCGCTGGCGATGAACTGGTCGATCATGATCTGTGCGCCATTGGCGAAATCGCCAAACTGCGCCTCCCACAGAACCAGTGTTTTGGGATCGGCCATGGCGAAGCCGTATTCGAAGCCCAGCACGCCATATTCGCTCAAGGGGCTGTCATAAACCTCGAACTTGCCGTGCGGCAGCTGGCATAGCGGGATGTATTTCTCTTCGGTGTTCTGGTCCACCCATACCGCATGGCGCTGGCTGAAGGTGCCGCGGCCCGAATCCTGGCCGGACAGGCGCACGCCGAAGCCCTCGGTTACCAGGCTACCGAAAGCGAGCATTTCCGCGGTGGCCCAGTCGAACCCCTCACCTTGCTTGAACATTTCAGCTCGCCCGTCGATCACGCGGCGCAGCGTCTTGTGCGCTTCGAGATCGTCGGGGATTGTGGTTATCGTGCGGCCAATGCTGTCGAACAGCTTCTTCTCGATCGCGGTTTCGACATTGCGCCGCGCGCCTTCGGGATCGGCCGGCTTGTTGAGGCCCGCCCAGCGCCCCCCGAACCAGTCGGCATGGTTGGGCTGATAGCTCTTGGCGGCTTCGAATTCCTCATCCAGTTGGGCGATGAATTCGTCGCGCAGCTGGGGCGCATAGCCCTTTTCGATCACGCCTTCCTCGATCAGCCGGTCGGCATAGATCGAGCTCACCTTGGGGTGCTGGCGGATCGCGTCATACATCAGCGGCTGGGTGAATTTCGGCTCGTCGCCTTCATTGTGCCCGAAGCGGCGATAGCACCACATGTCGATCACGATGTCGCGTTTGAAGGTCTGGCGATAGTCGATCGCCAGCTTGCAGGCGAAGGTGACCGCTTCGGGATCGTCGCCATTGACGTGCAGGATCGGTGCCTGGACGCCCTTGGCAACGTCAGACGGGTAGGGCGACCCGCGTGAGAACTTGGGCGCGGTGGTGAAGCCGATCTGGTTGTTGATGATGAAGTGCAGGCAGCCGCCGGTGTTGTAACCGGGCACGCCCGACATGCCCAGGCATTCCCACACCACGCCCTGGCCCGCGAAGGCCGCATCGCCGTGGATCAGCACCGGCAGTACCTGTTCGTGCTTGCTCAGATCGTCGCGGATTGCCTGCTGCGCGCGGGCCTTGCCCAGCACCACGGGATCGACCGCTTCGAGGTGCGAGGGATTGGGCACGAGGCTCATATGCACTTCGATCCCGTCGAATTCGCGGTCGGTACTGGTGCCAAGGTGGTACTTCACATCGCCCGAGCCGCCGACATCTTCCGGGCTGGCGCTGCCGCCGGAGAATTCGTGGAAGATGACCTTGTAGGGCTTGCCCATCACGTTCGCGAGCACGTTGAGGCGCCCGCGGTGTGCCATGCCGTAGATGATCTCGCGCACGCCCAGCGTGCCGCCATATTTGATCACTGCCTCAAGCGCGGGGATCATCGATTCGCCGCCATCCAGCCCGAAGCGCTTGGTGCCGACATATTTCTTGCCGAGGAATTCCTCATACTGTTCGCCGCGGATCACCGCCTGCAGTATGGCGCGCTTGCCTTCCTCGGTGAACTGGATCGTTTCGCCGGGGCTTTCGAACTTGTCCTGCAGGAAGCGCCGCTCTTCAGTGTCGGCGATGTGCATGTATTCGAGCCCGACCTTGCCGCAATAGGTGCTGAGCAGCGCCTTGTGCAGTTCGCCCACGGTCACCCAGTCGAAACCGAACACTCCGCCGACATAGACCTCGCGGTCCTCCTGCCCGGCAAAGCCGTGCCATTCGAGCGTGAGGTCTTCCGGCATGTTGGCCGCATGCAGGCCCAGCGGATCGAGATCGGCGGCCATGTGTCCACGCACGCGATAGAGCCGCACCAGCAACATCGCGCGGATTGAATCGTCCGCCGCCTGCTCGATCGCCTTGGGATCGGTCGGCTTGCCCGCTTTCGCCGCAGCCTGCGCGACCGCTTGCTTGAGCATGGTGGGATCAAGCGCGGAGGTCAGGTCTGCGCCTGCATCTGCCACTGTTTCCAGCCAGCGCGGATTGGCCCAGCTCGGCCCGGGTTGCGGACCGTCCTGATCGCCCAGCTCGGGCAGGAAATCGTGGTTCTCGTTACCCATGGCTCTTTCTCACGAAACTCTCACAAGCCCCAGCCTTCGCCGGGACTCACAATTTCCGAAACGATCACACCAGTTCCTTGAGCAGCGCATCCAGCGTGGTGCCGAGTTCGGATGGCGAGGGGCTGACACGGATGCCCGCGGCTTCCATCGCGGCGATCTTGTCATCTGCGCCGCCCTGTCCGCCGGAAACGATCGCGCCGGCGTGGCCCATGCGGCGGCCCGGAGGGGCGGTGCGCCCGGCGATGAAGCCGACCATCGGTTTGCTGCGGCCCTTCTTCGCCTGCTGCTTGATGAATTCGGCGGCTTCTTCCTCGGCGCTGCCGCCGATTTCGCCGATCATGATGATGCTCTTGGTCTCGTCATCGGAAAGGAACAGGTCGAGCACGTCGATGAAGTTGGTGCCGTTGACCGGATCGCCGCCGATGCCGACCGCAGTCGATTGGCCCAGGCCGACCATGGTGGTCTGGTGCACGGCTTCATAGGTCAGCGTGCCCGAACGGCTGACGATGCCGACGCTGCCCTTCTTGAAGATGTTGGCGGGCATGATGCCGATCTTGCATTCATTGGGGGTGAGCACGCCGGGGCAGTTGGGGCCGATCAGGCGGCTCTTGCTGCCGGTCAGTGCGCGCTTGACGCGGACCATGTCGAGCACCGGAATACCCTCTGTGATGCAGACGATCAGTTCCATCTCGGCATCGATCGCCTCTAGGATGGAATCTGCCGCGAAGGGCGGCGGCACGTAGATGCAGCTGGCGGTGGCGCCGGTGGCCTTCCGCGCCTCGGCAACGGTGTCATAAACCGGCAGGTCGATATGCGTGGTGCCGCCCTTGCCGGGGGTCACGCCCGCAACCATCTGCGTGCCATATGCCAGCGCCTGCTGCGTGTGGAAAGTGCCGGTTTCACCGGTCATGCCTTGCGTGATGACCTTGGTGTCTTTGTTTACGAGGATGCTCATTCAATCAGTCCTTCTCCGTCGTGCCAGCCCAAGCCGGCCCCTCTAGCCGCGCGAGACCCCGACCTGCGCCGGGGTGACGGCACCTATTTCAGGCTTTCGTCCAGCGCCTTGCACGCCTCAAGCAGTTCCTTGACCGCATCGACGCTGACGCCGAGGTTGGCGCGTTCTTCGTCGCTCAACTCGATCTCGACCACGTCCTCGATCCCGTTCGCGCCGATCACCGCGGGCACGCCGACATAGAGCCCGTTGAGGCCATATTTGCCGGTGACATAGGCGGCGCAGGGGATGATGCGCTTCTGATCGCCCAGATAGGCTTCAGCCATGGCGATGGCGCTGGTGGCGGGCGCATAATAGGCCGATCCGGTCTTGAGCAGGCCAACGATCTCGCCGCCGCCTGAGCGGGTGCGCGCCACGATCTCGTCGAGACGAGCGGGGTTTACGCCCCTGATCTTGGCAAGGTCATGCACCGGGATGCCCGAAATGGTGGAGTAGCTCAGCACCGGCACCATGGTATCGCCGTGGCCGCCAAGCACGAAGGCATTCACATCGCGCACCGAAACGCCGAATTCCCACGCGAGGAAGGTGGCAAAACGCGCCGAGTCCAGCACGCCGGCCATGCCGACGACCTTGTTATGGGGCAGGCCGGAAAATTCGCGCAGCGCCCACACCATCGCGTCCAATGGGTTGGTGATGCAGATCACGAATGCGTCAGGCGCGTGGTTCCTGATGCCTTCACCTACGGCCTTCATCACCTTGAGGTTGATGCCCAGCAGATCGTCGCGGCTCATGCCCGGCTTGCGCGGCACACCAGCGGTGACGATCACCACATCTGCGCCCGCGATGTCGGCATAGTCATTGGTGCCCTTGATCTGGGCGTCGAACCCTTCGATCGGGCCGCACTGGCTGAGGTCCAGTGCCTTGCCCTGCGGCATGCCTTCAGCGATGTCGAACAGGACGATGTCGCCCATTTCCTTCTTCGCTGCGAGATGGGCGAGGGTGCCGCCGATCATGCCGGCGCCGATAAGGGCGATCTTCTTGCGTGCCATGGTGGGGGGGAGGTCCTTTCCTCTTTGCGCGTGACGCGCGAACAGCCGTGGCCAGGTGCGGCGCGTTCCCCTGCTTCCCAGAAGGAAAGTCGCCTGGCGTTTCCAGCTCGGCCTAGGCCGCTGTACGCGCGAAATCAACCGTGAAAAGGCTAGCTTGGGTACTTATCTTTGCAATTGATTTGCAATAACGATAAGCGTGCGCTGCTCAGGCGATATGGCGCGAAGGCATGGTTTCGTCGCGCTCTTGCGCCAGCAGCATGGCGGCAAGGTAATCGGGCACGGCACGGCTGAAGTAGTAACCCTGGCCCAGCGTACAGCCGGCGCGGCGCACGGCGTTGACCTGTTCGATCGTCTCGATCCCTTCGGCGACGATCTCCATATCGAGCTGCGCACCCATTTCGGCCACCGCACGGATGATCGCCTCGCTCTTCCTGCCGACATTGGGGCCAGACACGAAGCTGCGGTCGACCTTGATCTTCGAGAAAGGGAAGGTGTGGATATAGCCCAGCGAGGAATAGCCGGTGCCGAAGTCGTCGAGCGCAAAGCGCACGCCGCGGCTTGCCAGTTCATGAATGAAGTCCGCAGTGGCGTGATTGTCGTCGACGAACAGGCTTTCGGTCACTTCGAGTTCGAGTCGCCTGGGATCGAGCCCGGCCTCGCGCAGTGCGTTGAGAATGCCCAGTGCTGCACCCGGCGCACGGATTTGTAGCGGCGAGAGGTTGACCGCCAGGCTGACGTCATCGGGCCATTGGGCAGCCGCGCGGGCGGCCTGCGCGGTGATCCAGTTGCCCAGCGTCACGATCACACCGGTTTCTTCCGCCACCGGGATGAATTCGTCCGGGCGCAGTTCGCCCTTTTCAGGGTGGAACCAGCGCACCAACGCTTCGAATGAGCGGATCTTGCCGGTTTCGAGGTCGACAATCGGCTGGAAGTAGATTGACAACTCGTCACGCGTAAGTGCGGCGCGCAGTTCGCCTTCGATTTCGCGCCGCCGCACCAGTTCGCGGGTCATCGAAGATATGAAGAAGCTGGTCTGCGAGCGGCCCGCCACCTTGGCATGGTAGAGCGCCAGATCGGCGCGCTGCATCAGTGCGTCGATATCCTCCGCATCCTCGGGCATCAGCGCCACGCCCAGCGATGCGCGCACATCGAGCCGTGAATTGTCGATCCGTACCGGACGCATGATCTCGATATGGACTTCGCTGGCGAGCCGCTCGGCGTCCTTGCGCCCGCTGATCGGACAATAGATGATGAATTCGTCACCGCCGAAGCGGGCGATGGTCGATCCTTCGGGGGCCACGTCGCGCAGGCGATTGGCCACTTCCAGCAGCACGCGGTCACCGATCGGGTGGCCCAGCAGGTCATTGACTTCCTTGAACCGGTCAAGGTCGATCCAGAACATTGCCATCTGCGTTTCGGGTTCAAGCGCCATCATGCTTTCGATCATGGCGTGGTTGAGCCCGGCGCGATTGGCCAGGCCGGTCACGACATCGGTCCGCGCAAGTACCTGCATCTTGTCCGCCAGCCGCGCGCTGGTTTCCGCTGCGGCAATGGAATCGCGCAGCACCTTGAAGACATTGAACGTGATCGAAGCCATCGCCGGGATCAGCAGCAGCATGGTGAAGAACAGCGCCATATAGGCCAGCGACCCGATCCAGAGCGCGGCCAGCATGATCGGCAGGCACACCAGGAACAGCTGCCCCATTGCGATTATTGGCCGCCCGGCATTTCGCGCGCAGATACCTACGCCATAGCCAGTGGCGTTGGCGATCAGCAGCACTTCCACTTCGCCAGGGGCCTTGAGGATAAAAGCCAGAGCGGCAATCGCACCGAGCACGAAGGCATAGCTGAAGGCGCCGACTTCATAGACCAGTTCGAGCTTGCGCGTGCTGACATTGCGCTCCGTGGGGGAAAGCCCAAATGACGCGGTGATGCGCGCCATGGCAATCACGGTCAGGACAATACAGCCGATATAGAGAGAGTTGATGCCCGATACCCAGGCGGCGATCGCGGTTGAGGCGATGCCGTTGAACGCGCCGATGGCCAGGCTTGTGGGCTGGGTATAAAGGGTTGAGACAAGTGTACGCCGTACCTGCGCGGACAGATCGTCCCTGCGGATACGGAAAAAGAAGCGCTTGCATAGCGCGCCGAAGGTTTCGGACCTTGCCATCACCGTTCCGGTTTAGCGTACAGTGGTCACTGAGTGGTTAACGCGGCACTTACCAAAATACCGCAGCAAAACTGCGCGGATCGGAACGCTGTGCGGCGGCGGCTGATGAGGCGCGCCGCGCCGTCCGCTCACCCTCGCGGCTTTGCGGCTGTTTCGAATCGGCGTGCAGCGATAATTGCCATGCGCCGGTCAAGCAGCCGGCAAATGCCCAGCCACCAGTGATAGGCGGCCTGGTCACCGGCAAAAAAGGCCTGCTGCGCTTGATGGCGCGCTGCGCGCGCCGCACCAAGGCCATGTGCGGCAAAGTGGCGTAGCGATGCCTCCAGCATGGCCTGGCTGACCGGCTCGTCAACATTGTCATTGGCGGCCGGGCTCGCAACAGGACGGTTGGCGAGCAGGCGAGTGACCAATCCGCGCCGAAATTTGCGCGCGGCATTGCCAGTGGATTGCATGGGGGCGACCTCGTTATGGGAATTCAACATGTTCTTGATTGCCGCTGTCCTACATCGGCGGGCGCTAAGGCTTGGTTCTGCGAGAGGGTTAACGCCGCGTTATCGATCCCGGGCCGGAAGCGGGCAGGGCGCGATCCGCTTGCAGGCGCACGGCGGGGCATCTATCGCACGCCCCAGCAAAGGGGTGCGATGGGCAGCAAATTTTCAGTCATGGCGAAACATCGGGCAGCGGCCCGGCGATGCCTTGCGCTGGCCGCCGCTCTGGCGCTGGCGGCTTGCGGCGGAGCTGGCGCGGGCACTGGCCGTGACGTGCCCGAACTTGCCCAAACGAACGCCGCGCCGGCGCGCGTGGTCAGCCTTAATCCGTGCGTAGATGCAGTGCTGGTAGAGGTCGCCGCGCCCGGCCAGATCCTGGCGCTATCGCATTACAGCCGCGATCCATTGTCGAGTTCGATCCCTCAGCAGGTCGCCTCACGCTTTCCCGTTACCGGCGGGACGGTGGAGGAAGTGCTTGCTCTGGCCCCCGATCTGGTGCTGGCGAGCAGCTTCATCGCGCCTGCGACGCGGCAGGCTTTCGCCGATCTGGGCATCGAGGTAGTGACATTCGGCATCGCGGATACGCCGCAGGCGAGCTATGCCCAAATGCGCGAAATTGCAGCATTGCTGGGGCAGGGCGCGCGCGGAGAAGCCCTGACCGAACGGATAGCGGCCGCGCTAGAGCGCAGCGCCGCGCCCGCCGGTGCGGAGCCAGTTTCCGCAATCCTGTGGCAGCCGGGGCAGATCGTGCCGGGCCAGGCCACGCTGGTGAGCCACCTGATGCGGCAAGCGGGCTTTACCAGCCTTAGCGCGGTGCGCGGGATGGGCCAGGCCGATTATCTTTCGCTCGAAGCGCTGCTGGCCGACCCTCCGCAGGTGCTGCTGGTGGCGGGGGATGCGCCTGCACAGCAGCATCCGGCGCTAAGCCAATTGCGCCATACAAGCGTCGCGCATTTCGATCCCGCGCTGCTCTATTGCGCGGGGCCGAGCATGATCCGCGCTGCCGAGCGGCTGGCCGAGATCAGGGGCGCAGCAACATGAACCGCGCCGCGCTGGTCTTCGCCCTGCTGCTGGCGCTGCTGATGCCGCTTTCGCTGCTGGCCGGGCGGGTGTGGATCGATCCGTTCGATATTGCGGGCAGCGGGCCGAACGCCGCGCTGATCCTGATGGAACTGCGTTTGCCGCGCGCGCTGCTGGCGGTGGCGATCGGAGCCGGGCTGGGCGCGGCGGGGGCGGCAATGCAAGGCTATCTGCGCAATCCGCTGGCCGATCCAGGGCTGTTCGGGATCGCGCCGATGGCGGCGCTGGGCGCGGTGGCGAGCCTGTGGTTCGGCCCCATTCTGCCTTGGGCGGCGAGCCCCTGGCTGCTGCCGCTGATGGCGCTGGCAGGTGCCGGAGCGGGCATGGCGCTGCTGGCGCTGATCGCGGGGCGCACCGGCGGGATCGCGCTGTTCACCCTGGCGGGCCTGATGATCGCCAGCCTGGCCGGCGCGCTCACTGCGCTCGCCATCACGCTTTCACCCAATGCCTTCGCCATGAGCGAGATCGTGCTGTGGCTCAACGGCGCGTTGACCGATCGCAGCTGGCGCGAAGTCATGCTGGCTGCACCCTTGGTCGCGGTGGGGATCGCTCTGCTGGTGCTGGCCGCCAAGCCGCTCGATGCGCTGACCTTGGGCGAGGCCGCATCGCGCTCGCTTGGCGTGCGGCCCGGAGCGCTGCTGGCGCTGCTGGTGGGCGGCGTGGGCTTTACTGTAGGCGCGAGCGTGGCGGTGGCGGGCATAATCGGCTTTGTCGGGCTGATCGTGCCGCATCTGGTGCGCCCGCTGACCGACCGGTTGCCATCCAGCCTGATCCTGCCCAGCGCGCTGGCCGGGGCCTGCCTGGTGCTGGCGGCGGATAGCGCGGTGCGTATTTTGCCGCTGGTGACCGAATTGCGGCTGGGCATTGCGCTCAGCCTGCTTGGCGCGCCCTTCTTCCTGTGGCTGCTGATCCGCATGCGGCAGGGGCGGCTGTGATGCTGGCGGCGGAGAACCTCTCGCTCCATCGTGGCGGCGTGCCGGTGCTGCAAGGGATCGGCGCTGTGCTCGAACCGGGCCAGGTGACCGCGATCTGCGGTGGCAATGGTGCGGGCAAGTCCAGCCTGCTGATGGCGCTGGCCGGGCTGCTCGATCCGGCGGCAGGGGCGGTCACGCTGGGCGGAGAGGCGCTTTCTTCCATGCATCCACGCAGGCGTGCTCAGCTGATCGGATACTTGCCGCAAGAGGCTGAAGTGGCATGGGATGTCGCGGTCGAAAGCCTGGTTCGGCTGGGGCGTATGCCGCACCGCGATGATCTGGGCGTTTCCGGCAAGGCAGCGGTGGAGGCGGCGATTGCGGCGCTCGACCTGGGAACGCTCAGACAGCGGCCCGTTTCACACCTGTCGGGCGGCGAGAAGGCGCGTGCGCTGCTGGCCCGTGTATTGGCGGGCGAACCGCAATGGATCCTGGCTGACGAGCCCTTTGCCGCGCTCGACCTGGCGCACCAGCGCGGTTTGCTGCGCCATTTGCGCACAGTGGCACAGGCGGGTGCGGGGGTGGTGCTGGTGGTGCACGATCTCGCCACTGCGATGAACCATGCCGAACGGGTGCTGGTGCTGCATGAAGGATTGCTGCTGGCCGACGGTGCGCCGCAGCAGGCGCTCACGCCTGCGATCATCGCTCAGGGCTGGGGTGTTGCCGCGCGCTGGATCGGTGAACCGGGCGCATTCGCGCTGGTGGCGGAATAGCGCGCACTCCAGGAATATGCCGGACATGCGGGAGAGGTGCATGCCCGGCCGGGCCGAAGGCCCGTCTCTTGCGACCCTGACCTGCGGCCCTGGCGCGACCCGAAAGGCTCAGGAATAGACTCGCAAAGAGAAGCCGTACCTGCCGCTTCAGGCGCCCTGCCGCGACTTCAGTTTTCCTGTAGGGCACCCGGGGCGAACGCGAGAAAAATGCCTGAAGTTCGGGCATTGCCGCGATTTTTGCGGCGCATCAGCCTTCACGCCCCCGCATACGCCAATCCCTTTGCTCTGACCCAAGGATCGAGTAGACTGGCGCAGGTCGCCGAGCGCAGGATGGATGCGCCATGCACCCATCGCGCTGCGCCCGGGCAAAGGAGCAGGGGTGAGCAACTACCGCTACAAGGCGTTCATCAGCTATAGCTGGGCCGATGCGAAGTGGGGCAAGTGGCTCCATCACGCGATCGAGACCTATCGCACGCCCGCCGCCCTGGTGGGCAAGCAGGCTGCCCATGGGGAGGTGCCCGCGCGGCTGCACCCCCTGTTCAAGGATCGCGAGGAAGAGGCCGCCGGCACCAGCATCGGTGCAGCGGTGGAAAAAGCGCTGGCCGATTCCGAATTCCTGATCGTGATCTGTTCGCCCCGATCGGCACAGTCGCAATGGGTCAATCGCGAGATCGCCTGGTTCAAGAAGCACCGCAATCCGAACAAGGTTCTGGCGCTGATCGTGGATGGCGAGCCGGGCGGCGGTGAGCAGGAATGCTTTCCCAGGGCGCTGACGCATGAAGTGGCGCCTGATCTGACGATCACCGACACGCTGGTCGACACCCCGCTGGCAGCCGATGCGCGCGATAGCGGCGACGGCAAGCGCCGCGCCAAGCTGAAGATCGCGGCAGCGATGCTGGGGGTCAGGCTCGACGAGCTGGTCAATCGCGACGAACGGCGGCGCACGCTGCGCACGCGGATCGTGGTCGCCGCATCGCTTTTGCTGGCGCTGGTGATGAGCACGCTCGCCTGGGTGGCGGTGCAGGCGCGCGACGAAGCCGAACGCCAGCGCGCCGAGGCCGACGGGCTGATCGAATTCATGCTCACCGATTTGCGCGAAAAGCTCGAGCCGGTCGGGCGGCTTGATGCGCTGGACGTGGTGGGCCAGCGCGCGCTCGATTATTATGCGGCGCAGAAGCTATCCAGCCTTGATGCGGATTCGCTGGGGCGGCGCAGCCGCGCGCTGCATCTGGTGGGCGAAATCCGCAATCTGCGTGGCGATAGCGCGGCGGGGCTGGCGGCGTTCGAACAGGCAGCGAAAACGACCGGCGAGCTGCTCGAACGCAATCCGGACGATGCACAGCGGGTGTTCGACCATGCGCAAAGTGTGTTCTGGGTTGGCGCCATTGCTTTTGAACGCGGTGAGACCAAGCAGGCCGAGGCGCAGTTCCGCGAATATCAGCGGCTGGCGGCGCGGCTGGTGGAACTCGATCCCGCCAAGCCCGAATGGCAGCTGGAAAGCAGTTATGCCGAAACCAATCTGGGGGTGATGCTTTTCGGACTAGGCCGCTTCGCCGAAGCGGAGCCCTTCTTCGTCCGGGGTGTGGAACGGATCGAAGCGGTCGCCAAAAGCGAAGGTTACGATGCCGGAAGGCAGATTGAAGTCGGGGCGACGATCAACTGGCTTGGCCAAACTCGGGCGCGGCTTGGCAAGATTGCGCAGGCCCTGTCACTGCATCGGCGCGAAGCTGCGCATTATGAGGATATCCTGCGGCGCGATCCTGCCAACGCGCCCGCCAAATATCGCCTTGCCGTGGTGATGCAGTTTCTCGCAGAGCAGGAGCTCAATTCGGGCAAAGTCGACGCGGCGATTGACGCTATCGAAGGCTCGCTGGAAGTCGGCAGCCAGTTGAGGGCATTGGAGCCGGACAATACCGAATGGCAGGAAACCGAAGTTCGCGGAAAGTTCGCACAGGCGGAATACATGATTTATGCCGGGCGCTTCGAGGCAAGCCGTGCCTTGCTCGATCAAGCGGCGGGATTGCTGACAAAGATGATTGCAGCCGATCCGGTCAACACGATCTGGTCGGGCGACCTCAAATGGATCGAACTTGGCAATCGCGCAAGGCTGGCATTGGCGTTGGGCGAGATTGCACGGGCGCAGGCTTATTCCGACCGGGCCCTGGCCTTGCTGGACAAATATGGCGATGAGGGGGATCAGGCGGCTTCGGCCAGAATGCGGCGCGTGGCCGGCGACATTGCGCTGAAATCGGGCGATCGCGCGCGTGCCCGGCAATTCTGGGAGGAAGCCCTTGCGCTGTCACCCTCGCACCCGGGGGCGGAGGGCGACAAATATATCTTGCTGAAGCGGCTCGGGCGAAGCGAGGACGCGATGCAGCTTGCTGAAAGTCTCGACAGGCGGGGCTACCGCCACCCCGCCTATCTTCGCGAACGGTAACGCTATTTCTTCAGCATGAAGGAATCATTGCTCCCCAGCCCCTTGCTGGTGAGGATCGGATCGATGCTGATATAGTAGTCATTGGAGCCTGGCAGCACGAACGCCATCATGTAGGCATAGGCGGGGCTGGCATCGGGCGTATCGTCATCGATCAGCAGTTTGGTGCCACTGTTCCGATTGAAGCTCATCTTGTCGATGCTGATCGGAGGCGAGACATCGTAATCCAGCGGCGGGCCAAGATCGTTGATCTTGCAGAACCAGCCAAAGCCCAGATGCTTGGTCTTGCCCTTCGAATCCGTATAGGTCGGCCCTTCGTCATCCTTTGCCCAGCGCGGGGTAGCGTTACCGGTCAAGGGATTGCCATTGGCATCCTTCATCTGGCTCGTATCGAGCAACAGTTCGATGTCGATATTCTCATTGTAGCCGGTGTCTGGGGGCATGTGCGAGATATCGATCTTGCCGGTGGCGCTATCGACCGTTGCGGTATCGGCTGGCTTGCAGTCTGACGCCGCAAAGGCAATTGACGCAGTGATATCGAGCGGATCGGTGCTGTTCCAATGCAATGTTGGCGTGACCGTTATCGTCAGTTTGCGATCCTTCTTGTCATCCTGCGGCGAGCTTTGCATCTGCGCGGACATTTGCTGTTCCATCATCGGTTCCCTTTCCCCTTGATACGCATGGGCGCGCAGGCCGGCACAGGGGTATTACCCCGGCTTGCGCAGCTGCTTTGCAGACCCGATTGCGTTGCGGCACCTCCAGTCTTGCTTTTCGCCCGCCATTCGTGCGGGCATTCAGCCTATTGGGTGCCGATCTTGCGCTGCTCTGTCAGACACAGCGCCTACGCGGCAGACTGCGCCTGAATCGGGGAAATGTAAATGTCTGTGCGGAAGGGTGGGGCTGGCCGCCTTGCAGCGCGCGCGAGCATAGCCTCAAGGGTATTTCTGTGTTTTCAATCGCAGCGCGGGTAATCCTGCCCATCGGCCTGCAAGCTCTCCACGCGGCCATCCGCGATTTGAAAGCGGATCACCTGGCCGCTGCCGGGGACAAGCTCGACCCGCGCAGAATCGCTTTCGGTAAAGGGCTCCATCGCTGCCTTCAGGCGGCCAAATTGCGCGAAAAGGCCATCGTCCCCAGATTGAACCGCGATCGTTCCGAAGGCATGGTTGCAATAGCTGCCTTCATAGGCGCTTGCGGGAAGCGACAGCAGCCAGCTTCGTTCCGCGCGCTGGGCGATGCTCTGGCGCATTTTCTCGATCTGCCTGGCCGATCCTGCACTCAGCAAATCCATTGCCTGCGCGGCATTGCCCCTGGCCTGCTCCGGCCCAAGAATGAACCAGTCATAGGCAAAGTCGGCGATGACATCGGCCAGCATGAAGCCCGTTCCCTCGTCATTCACCATCACTGCTACACCAAGGTCATGTTCCGGGAGGAATGACGCATGGGCGCGCGTTCCGGAAAATGATCCGAAGGCGTGATAAAGGGTGGCACCCCGATAGGGGCCTGAATACCAGCCCAGACCGTAGCCTGTGCGCTTGATCGACGGTCCGAAACTTTTGTTGAAACTGCTTAACGGCTGGTGCGCCTGGGCCGCCGCGAGCGCCAAGGGCGTGCGGGCAGCGCTGCTGGCCGCGCTCAATTGCAACTGGAGCCAGGATGCCATGTCATTGGCGCTGGAATAGAGCCCGCCTGCCGATTGCATCGTATCGTCATGCTTTTCGAGATAGAGCCGCTCGGTCCCATCGGGATGCAGGCTTTGGTAGGGCGCGGCAAATTGCGCTGCCTTGCGCGCTTGGATCAAGCCCTGGGCGTGCGTCTGACGCAGGCCAAGCGGCGCGAATATCTCATTTTCCAGAATTTCCTGCCAGCGCAAGCCCAGTCTACGCTCGATCAACAGAGTGGCCAGGTTGAATCCCAGATTGTTGTACTGGAATGTCCCCAGTGGAGCGTCCGGATTGGTTTCGGTCCGGCTCAGCAGGGACCACAGGGTCTGTGTGTCCGCCTGTCCGCTATAGGCCAGCCGGAACGGGATCGCATCATTGCGCAAACCATGCCGCAGCGAAATCATGTGCCGCAAACTGACCTCGCCTGCGCGCACTTCCGGCTTGAATGTGACATCGGGTGCCAATTCGGCCAGCGTCCAGTCGAGGTCGATTTCGCCCCTCGCATCCAGCGCCGCCAGCGCGGTGCCGACATAGGCCTTGGTGGTCGATGCAATGTAATATCTCGTATCCGCAGTTGCCGGAATTTGCCGTTCCAGATCAGCCATGCCCCAACCCTTGGCCAGCACGGGTCCATCGCTGCGGGTCACTGCCACCGCCAGGCCCGGCACGCGGTCGAACCGCGCCAGGGTATCGTTTACCAGTGCATCAAGGTCGCGATTGAACGCCATATCCTGGGCCTCTATCGCGGGCGCAGTCCGGGTTTCCTGTGCCGCCGCCATTGAGGGGAAGGTGACCGCGATGCACGTTGCCGCAAGGAGAGATTTGAGGGAATTCCGGGTCATCGATCGCCTTTCGCAAATTGCCTGATTGCCGCACACGATAGGATGCGAAAGACGGCACGGCTTGTATCGATGAAACCATCAGCACCGGAATAATGCACGGGCCTGAGACAGATTGATTCCCAACTCGCCGCGCAGCGACTTCGCGGCGTGGCTCTGATCGTAAAAGCCTGCATCCTGGGCGCTGAGGGAAAGCGGCAGATCCCGGTTTGACATATGGTTTATCAGGCTCGCAGTCATCATGCTCCGCCTGAACAGGCTTGGGCTGGTTCCGAAATAACGGCGGAACTGGCGCGCCAGATAGACCCGGTGGACCCCTGCGGCTTCAGCAATGTGTTCAATCCTGCAGCCCGCCGGATCGCCCGCGATCGCGTCCCTGACACGTACAAGCCATTGCGGTGCCTGCTGCGCCGCCGCAAACCCTTCACGTCGCCTGGCCAGGGCCAGAAGGTCAATCACCGTCTCGTTTTTGAATTCTGCGGGCTGGCCAGCGAGCAACAGTCCGATTGCCTGGATGGTTGACGATGGCAATGAATTGGGCGTCCATCCCGGCTCTTGCGCACCAAGCAGCCGGTCAGCCAATTCCTGCGGCATCGATAGTGTCAGCAGCATGGCTCCGGCCGCGCCCCAACGGTCCCTATGCGGAGATCCTGCGGGTTTGAAGCCGATCGCGCTTCCCAAAGCTTCATATTCCTGCCGGGAAATGCACTCCTGCAACATGCCAGCCAGCTGGAAGGTCAGTTGCGCATGATCATGGCAATGCAGCTCTTGTTCGTGACCGGGCGGATAATAGGCCAGCGAGATCGCAAGGCTTTGGGTGCGCTGATTGAACCAGCCCACCGGGCCGCCGCCGCCACCCATTCGCCGCCAGCCAGAAGCTGCCGGTTGAAACCCCAAGTCCGTTAACATCATACTGTGTTGTCGACATAATACAGTGCTGTCAAGTCTTGCGCCCTGGCTGAGCGGTTCGCGCCTCGCAAGTCGCGGCAGAAGCCCCTTGACAATTGCGAACATTACCGGAACACGGCCCAGCATGGCACTCACGCATATTTCCGCCTTGCATGAGCTTCGCTCATGCTGACCCACATCAAAGTAAGGGGCGCGCGCGAGCACAACCTCAAGGGTTTCGATATCGACTTGCCGCGCGATAGCCTGATCGTGGTCACGGGCCTGTCAGGCAGCGGCAAGTCTTCGCTCGCCTTCGATACGATCTATGCCGAGGGGCAGCGGCGCTATGTCGAAAGCCTGAGCGCCTATGCGCGGCAATTCCTCGAGATGATGCAGAAGCCCGATGTCGAGCATATCGACGGGCTTTCGCCCGCCATCTCGATCGAGCAGAAGACCACTAGCCGCAACCCGCGTAGTACCGTGGCGACCGTTACCGAGATCTACGATTACATGCGCCTGCTGTGGGCACGGGTGGGCGTGCCCTATTCGCCCGCCACTGGCGAGCCGATCAGCGCGCAGACCGTCAGCCAGATGGTCGACCGGGTGATGGCGCTGCCCGAAGGCACGCGGCTGTACCTGCTCGCGCCGGTGGTGCGCGGCCGCAAGGGCGAATACCGCCGTGAGCTGGCCGAATGGCAGAAGGCGGGCTTCACCCGCGTGCGCATTGACGGGGAGTTCTATCCGATCGAGGAAGCGCCTGCGCTCGACAAGAAATACAAGCACGATATCGAGGTGGTGGTTGACCGGCTGGCGGTGAAGGAGGGCCTTGAAACGCGGCTGGCCGACAGTTTCGAAACCGCTCTGAAGCTGGCCGAGGGGCTGGCTTATGTCGATCTGGCGGATGTAGCGCCCAGTTCCGCTCAGCCTGAGCTTGTCGAAGGCCACGCGAAAACCTCGGGAATGAAAGGCGCCGGCATCCCCGCCAACCGCATCGTGTTCAGCGAAAAGTTCGCCTGCCCGGTTTCGGGCTTCACCATCGAGGAGATCGAACCGCGCCTGTTCAGCTTCAACGCGCCGCAGGGCGCCTGCGCCACATGCGACGGGATCGGCGAGAAGCTGCTGTTCGATCCGCAGCTGGTGGTGCCGAACGAGGCGCTTTCGCTCAAGCAGGGGGCGGTGGTGCCCTGGGCCAAGTCGAACCCGCCGTCGCCCTATTACATGCAGGTGCTGGCCAGCCTGGCCAAGGCTTACGATTTTGACCTGACCACGCCGTGGAACGAGCTTGAGCCGGACCAGCGGATGATCATCCTCCACGGCACTGGCGGGATGCCGGTTGCGCTCACCTTCAAGGACGGGCGCAAGGAATACACCGTCTCCAAGCCGTTCGAGGGGGTGATCGGCAACCTCAACCGCCGGATGCTCCAGACCGAGAGCGCGTGGATGCGCGAGGAGCTGAGCAAATACCAGACCGCGCAGCCGTGCGAGGCCTGCGGCGGCAAGCGGCTCAACGAGAAAGCGCTTTCAGTCAAGGTTGCGGGCACCGACATCGCAGAGCCAACCAGGATGAGCGTGGCCGACGCCAAGGCGTGGTTCTTGCGGCTGGAGGCGCAGCTCACCGACACCCAGCAGCAGATCGCCCGCGCCATCCTGAAGGAGATCAACGAGCGGCTGGGCTTCCTCGACAATGTCGGGCTCGATTACCTCAACCTCGATCGCACCAGCGGCACGCTGAGCGGCGGGGAATCGCAGCGCATCCGCCTCGCCAGCCAGATCGGCAGCGGGCTCAGCGGCGTGCTCTACGTGCTCGACGAGCCCAGCATCGGCCTGCACCAGCGCGACAATGACCGGCTGCTGGAAACGCTTAAGCGCCTGCGCGACCTCGGCAACACGGTGATCGTGGTCGAGCATGACGAGGATGCGATCCGCAGCGCCGACCATATCGTTGACCTTGGCCCCGGCGCCGGGGTCCACGGCGGCGAGGTGGTGGCGCAGGGCACGCTGGAAGACGTGCTGCGCACCCCCGGCTCGCTCACCGCCGATTACCTCACCGGCCGCCGCCGGATCGAGGTGCCCGCCGCCCGCCGCAAGGGCAATGGCCACAAGCTCACCGTCCACGGCGCCCGCGCCAACAACCTGCGCGATGTCACCGCCGCCATCCCGCTCGGCACCTTCACCTGCGTTACCGGCGTATCGGGCAGCGGCAAGTCCAGCTTCACCATCGACACGCTCTATGCCGCCGCCGCGCGCGCGCTCAACGGGGCCCGCGTGGTCGCAGGCAGCCATGACAAGGTCACCGGCCTCGAATATTGCGACAAGGTGATCGAGATCGACCAGAGCCCGATCGGCCGCACCCCGCGCTCAAACCCCGCCACCTACACCGGCGCCTTCACCAATATCCGTGACTGGTTTGCCGGCCTGCCCGAGGCGCAGGCGCGCGGCTACAAGCCCGGCCGCTTCAGCTTCAACGTCAAGGGCGGGCGGTGCGAGGCGTGCCATGGCGACGGGCTGATCAAGATCGAGATGCACTTCCTGCCCGATGTCTATGTCACCTGCGAGGAATGCCACGGCAAGCGCTACAACCGCGAAACGCTGGAGGTGAAGTTCAAGGGCCACTCCATCGCCGACGTGCTCGACATGACGATCGAGGATGCGGAGGGCTTCTTCAAGGCCGTGCCCCCCATCCGTGACAAGATGCATATGCTGAACGAGGTGGGGCTGGGCTATGTCAAGGTGGGCCAGCAGGCGACCACGCTGTCCGGCGGCGAGGCGCAGCGGGTGAAGCTGGCCAAGGAACTGTCCAAGCGCAGCACCGGGCAAACGCTCTACATTCTGGACGAGCCGACCACCGGCCTGCACTTCGAGGATGTGCGCAAGCTGCTGGAAGTGCTGCACCGCCTCGTCGACCAGGGCAATTCGGTGGTGGTGATCGAGCACAATCTGGATGTGATCAAGACGGCGGACTGGATCCTGGACCTTGGCCCCGATGGCGGCGTGCGCGGCGGGGAAGTGGTGGCGCAGGGCACGCCCGAACAGGTGGCGGCAGAACCGCGCAGCTTTACCGGGCAGTATCTGAAACCCATGCTTGATCGGCAGCGGGATGCGGCGGAGTAAGGTAAGCCGTCATTGCGAGCCGCCGACAGGCGGCGCGGCAATCCAGATGGACGACGCTGGCGAATAAGTCCTCCCCTCCCTTGAGGGAGGGGATTGAGGGGTGGGTGCACCCACGTCAGAAGTTGGGCACGAAGAATTCCGCCCCGAAACGGGGAGGGGGACCACATCCGCTCATCCTGAGCTTGTCGGCAGCGCGAAGCGGCGGATCAGATCCTCCCCGAAACGGGGAGGGGGACCATGCAACGCATGGTGGAGGGGCACGTTCAGCCGGAGCCACACCCTCACCCGTCACCCCGGCGCAGGCCCCCGTACCTCGTCACCCCGACGCAGGCCCCCGTACCTCGTCACCCCGGCGCAGGCCCCCGTACCTCGTCACCCCGGCGCAGGCCGGGGTCCAGCTATTTTCGTTTCGCGCAGAGACGCGGAGTAGAAGGAGCCCTCTCCCCAATGCGGGAGAGGAGCCTGCCCGGACCTGATCCGGGGATGGGAGAGGGGGAATTTCACGCAAAGGCGCTAAGACGCAAAGAGTTCCTCCCCGAAACGGGGAGGGGGACCACCCGAAGGGTGGTGGAGGGGCACGTCCGCACGGAGCGAGACCTAACCCGTCACCCCGGTGCAGGCGGGGGCCAGATTTTTTGGATCGCACTAAGGCACGAAGACACGAAGATGGCGTGCGGATGGCGGCTGCACCGCAGAAACTTTGGACATGGGGGAAGGCTAGAGACTGCTATCGCCCTCGACTGCAGCGAGAACAACTAACCTCTTCAACTTGCCTGCCGCACTAACAAGCTGATCACAGGTCAAAGTTACCAAAGCCTTCTCATCAAATGGGTTCTGCCCGTTAAAGTGTTGGCTCCGCGTAATGATTCCAATAGTCGTCTTGTCACGACATTCTTCGTCCAATTCAAACGGTATAGGCCTGTTTTCTTTTATTGAAAAAATTCTTCCCGTGTATGTATTTATATTATAGCTTGATATATAACCTAAAAAGTCGTCTTCACTGTGCTCCCTCTTGGTTTGCTTCACGTAATCGTATGTAAGTGGCGTCATCAATGGTCCAACAGCACGGCTATCATAACCACACTTCGTAATCTGTGCCCGATTTGCAGACTTCGAGATCACAATTGGACGATGCATATCGGCCACGCTTGCTTCAATTTTCTCGCAAAGGCTGTCTATTTTGCTCTCAGTAATCGTACCCTTGCGGTTCTCATAATAGAGCTGTTGAAGCGTTTTATCGTAGTCGGCAGGAAAGCCCATGGTAGTCTGAAGTGCCAAGTCGTAAATGGATGTGACGACATGCCCGACCGGCGAATCCTTTCCAACTGATCCCACTATGAAAGCCGCGCCGATTGCGACTTTTGCTTTTGTTTTCCAGCTACCTTCTTCGAAGGGTGGGACATAGATTGTGAAACCCTTTGCGGCCGGAGCTTGAGTAATAATTTCACCGTGCAGTACAAGGTGAACGGTAAGGGCCAGTGATCTTTGAAAGCCAGCGAGGGAACGTGCGGCATCATAAAATTCGAGCAGCCCCTGATCGGCCTCGCCGCCCTCGAATGTCAGCTCAAAATCGAGCATTATGTGGCCCTCACATCAAACTTTGAATCAGAAGAAGTTCTAAATTTATATGCAATACTGCCTAGTATTGAATTGTCTACTTCGAACGCGTGCTCGCTAAGGTCAATGCAGTGCCGTTAGAATGATTCAGGATAGTACGTTAGCTCCGTTCGGTGATAGGGCGCGATGTATACCAAGGGTTCTACTTTCCTACAGAGCTACACATGCCCTAAATAACCCGGTCCATTTGCGCTTTTGTTGGCCTCAAGCGCCGGCGCGGGCATCCGCCATCTTCGTCACCCCGGGAAGCGAAGCTCTTCCGCAGGAAGACCTGATCCGGGGTCCCGATCCCTTTTCCGGCGCACCCGAAGTAAGCGGGATCCCGGCTCGGGGGCCGGGATGACGAATGAGGGGAAAACTGTCCTACACACACCAACAGGTATAACTAGTTCGGTCCTTTTCCCCTCACGGAGCCGGACCTATGACCCTTTTGTTTTCCGCAAGCGCATCCGCGCTCGCGATTTCCTCGCATAAGCTCGGGCGGGCGGTCGCCCTTGCGGGCCTTCGGCCCGATACATCGCCATCCACCAGCGTTGGAGGAGCAGCATGAACGCGCTTGTGTCGCTCGCTGGCCCGCAGGGAGAGGGCCATTCCATCCTCACCCCGCGCGCCAGGGCCGCATTCCTCGAACACCTGGCGCAGTTCGGCAATGTGCGGCTCGCCTGCCGCGCGGGTTCGGTCAGCCCGCAAACCGCCTATCGCGCGCGTCGCAAGTCCCCCGCATTCGCGGCGCTGTGGGATGCGGCGCTGCTCGCGGCCCGCCAACATGCCGAGGAGGTGCTGGCCGATCGTGCGCTCAACGGGTGGGAGGAAGCGGTGTTCTATCACGGGGAGGAGGTGGCGACGCGCCGCCGCTATTCCGACCGGCTGCTGCTCGCGCATCTTGCCCGGCTCGACAAGTTGGCCGAGCGGGCGGAGGTGAGCGCCGCGCTGGCCGATCTCGACGATGCGGTGGAGGCGCTGGGGCGCGGGGAGGAGCTGGTGGAGCCGCCGTGCGAGCAGCCCGGGGCTCCTGCCTGCGCAGGACCTCACGATAAGGCGGAAAATTTTCAACAGGACCGTGTTCCATGTGTTCCATCGCATGGGGATCATCCGGCGGAAGATGCGGCGGAGGAGGCGGGCGAATCCCTGCCCGAGCCCCCGCTAGAGCTGCGCCTGCGGGCGATGGAGGCGGCGCGGCCCGCCGATGCCCCGCCGGTCAGCCAATTGGGCGATGCGGGCGAGGTTGAATGGCGGCAATTGCTCGCTTTCGAGGCGGGGATGGATTTGTGGTGGCTGGTTTCCGGCGAGGGGGAGCACGAATCCGGCTAGCTGCAGCTGCTTGGCCCGACTCGCTCGCCTGTTGTATGGCCGGTGCGGGGCGCTTTTGTTGCGGGAGAGACTGGATGAAGTTCGGTATTGCTTCAACTGGCGCGCTGGCGCTGGCACTGGGGATCGCGGGCGCCGCTGCCGCGCAGGATAGCGGCAATTTCGCCTATGTCGGGGCCAGCCTGTTCGGCGAGAACGAAGTGGACCACACCGGCGCGGGCGAGGAAGCCAGCGGCGATTTTTCCGCCGAGCTGGACCTGGCAAAGGGGCGGATGTGCTATCTGCTTGAGGTCGACGGGCTCGACACATTCACCGCCGCGCATATCCATGAAGCCGCACCGGGCAAGAATGGGCCGCCCGTCGCTGCGCTGGAACTGGCGGGCGACAGTGGTGACGATGTGTGCACCGATGTCGATGCCGAATTGCTGAAGAAGATCGCGCGCAGCCCGGAGCGCTATTACGTCAATGTCCACACGGCAGCTTTTCCCGAGGGCGCGATCCGCGGGCAATTGGGCGAATAGGCCGGCGGGGGGCTGTAGGCGCGTGGGCGCGCTGGTGCGGGCGCGCTAGTCGGCGAGGAGCTCGAGCTCGACCTCGCCCACGCCGCTGCTGACCAGGCCGATTTCCTCGGCGGCGGCGCGGCTGATGTCGATCACGCGATTGCCGTGGAACGGGCCGCGGTCGTTGATGCGCACCACCACCGAGCGCCCGTTTTTCGGGTTGATGACCCGCACCTTGCTGCCGAAGGGGAGCGTGCGGTGCGCGGCGGTGAGCTGGCCCGGATCGAAGCGCTCACCGCTGGCGGTGGGGCGGCCGGCAAAGCGGCGCCCGTAGTATGACGCGCGGCCGCTGCCGAGCTGCTGCACCACTTCGCCGGGGGGCGGCGGAGCAAGCTCGGTCAGGTCGACTGCGCTCTCTGGGTGATCGTGCGGGGGCGGCGGTATGTCGAATTCCGCAAACCCGCTTTCGAAATCGGGCGAGGGGGCGGGATCTGACTCCTGGGCCTGCACGCCCGCCGCCAGCAGCGCGCTGAGCGCAAGCGCAAGCCACAGGCGCGCTCCAGCCGGGACAGCCTCCCATTCCATGGAGCGCTTTTTACACCGGGTACGGCGAACAGTGCAAATCGGCGCTGTGCAAATCGGCGCAAGCGAAGCCGGGTTGAGCTAGAATGGTGCGTGCTTTGCGGTGAACTGAAAGTATTCGCTATGGGCATAGGACAAGATAAAATGGCCGCCGCAATGCAAATGGGGCCGGTATTGCTACCGACCCCACTCTCACCAGCGCGTGGACTTCTCTTCCGGCGAACCTTTCAAGAAGCGCTTGGCGCCCGATGTCTAATCCTCCAACGGGTTGGAGGGTTTCGTCACCGGCGCTCGCGCCGGCATCCGGTTTCGCTTTCCCGTCGATCCTGCTCTTCATGGCCGAAGCCTTTCCAAGCGGTGCCGACCTTCCGGCGATTCCGAGACCATTCCCCTTTTGGTGGTCACTTCTCTCAAGCGGCTGGATTTCGCCTGGGCGTCATCCCTCCATCGATCAGCAACCAGGTTCCTGGCCTATCCGGTGGATCTGCGATCGCGTTCTCCTCAGACAACTGCACTTGCTTCCAGCTTGCACCTTCTGCATGTCCAGTCTCAAAGACCGCGTGGACAATCACCACCGCGTCGGTTGTTCTGAGAAACTCTCGTGAAATCAACTCGTTAGAGCTGAATTTCCGGTTGGATTTCTCTCCCTTCCGATGTCTTGAGACTGCGCCTTCGCAGTGAGTCGCGCAAGTTTGGCAACCCCGAGTTTTCCACTTTTCCGCAGATCAGCTGTGGACGAGAGTGGATAACTCAACGCTTGGTCGCAAAAATCAGCTGCCTTTGCTGCGATCCCGTTCTCTGTCCCGCTGCGCCAGCAGGCGCAGACGCAGGGCATTGAGCTTGATGAAGCCCGCCGCATCCTTCTGGTCATAGGCGCCGGCATCGTCCTCGAAGGTCACATGCGCTTCCGAATAAAGCGAGTTCGCGCTCTTGCGGCCAACCACGCTTGCCTGCCCCTTGTAGAGCTTGAGCCGCACCGTGCCCGAAACCTTTGCCTGGCTGTGGTCGATTGCCGCTTGCAGCATTTCGCGCTCGGGCGAAAACCAGAAGCCGTTATAGATCATCTCGGCATAACGCGGCATCAGCTCATCCTTGAGATGGGCCGCGCCGCGATCGAGCGTTATCTGCTCGATCCCGCGATGCGCGCGGGCATAGATCTCGCCGCCCGGCGTTTCATACATGCCACGGCTTTTCATGCCGACAAAGCGGTTCTCGACCAGATCGAGCCGCCCGATGCCGTGCTTGCGGCCCAGCTCATTGAGCGCGGTGAGCAGCGTCGCCGGGCTCATCGCCTTGCCATTCAGCGCAACGCCATCGCCGCGCTCGAACTCCAGCGTGATATATTCGGGCCTGTCGGGCGCATCCTCGGGGTTGACCGTGCGGGAATAGACATAGTCCGGCGTTTCTTCCCACGGATCCTCAAGCACCTTTCCTTCTGACGAGGTGTGCAGCAGGTTGGCATCGGTCGAAAACGGGCTGTCGCCGCGCTTGTCCTTGGGCACCATGATCTGGTGCGCCTCGGCCCAGGCGATCAGCGCGGTGCGGCTGGTAAGGTCCCACTCGCGCCACGGCGCGATCACCTTGATATCGGGGTCGAGCGCATAGGCGCTAAGCTCGAAGCGCACCTGATCATTGCCCTTGCCGGTGGCGCCATGCGCGATCGCATCGGCCCCTGTCTGATGCGCGATCTCGACCAGACGCTTGGAAATGAGCGGGCGGGCGATCGAGGTGCCGAGCAGATAATCGCCTTCATAGCGGGCATTGGCGCGCATCATCGGGAACACGAAATCGCGTACGAATTCCTCGCGCAGATCCTCGATGAAGATATGCTTGTCCGGGATGCCCATGGCGCGCGCCTTGGCCCGCGCAGGCTCGATTTCCTCGCCCTGGCCCAGATCGGCGGTGAAGGTCACCACTTCCAGCCCGCGTTCGACGGTAAGCCACTTGGCGATGACGGAGGTATCGAGACCCCCGGAATAGGCAAGGACGACACGTTTGATATCGGACATGGAATCTACCCCGGAATTGACGGCGCGCGGGTAACAGGCACAGCGCCATTGTGCAATTGCGAAAAGGGCGGCTGGGCCGCGAGCAATCCGCCTGCAAGCCCTGCAGGATGGAACACATGGAACACGGTCCAAAGACAAAAAGCGCGATTGTGTGACTGTGGGGGCGAAAAGTGTGATCGTCGGTCGCAAAGCGTCACCCTGGCGCGCAAATGTGTGATCCTGCGCCCCGTAAGGTGTCACCTTGCGGCTGCGCGGCGTGAAAGGAGCGACACTTAAATCCATCCGCGTCATTGCGAGGAGCCGATTGAGCGAAGCGAAGGCGGCGACGCGGCAATCCAGCCTGTGACCTACCCGCACCCTGCAAGGCCGGATGCTGGATTGCTTCGTCCCCCGGAGTAGGTCCGGTGTCCTCGCAATGACGAATGAGGCGTTGGCCATCCACCCGAATTAGCGCGCGGCATGCGAGTAGGAAATGTGCCTTGCGCATCCGTCATCCCGGCCCTTCGACGTCGCCTGCGGCGTCGCTCAGGATAAACTGCCGCTTTGCGGCAGGCCGGGATCCAGTTTGACGGGTAGCGATATTTTGGCTCACGCGAAGAACGCGAAGATCGCGAAGGTATGGAGCACGCAGAGTTTTAGCTCCCCTCCCATGAGGGAGGGGTTGGGGGTGGGTGTACTAATCTGCAAGGTCGATAGAATTTTTCCCACACGAAGACACAAAGGCACAAAGATAGCGTGCAATTGGTTGGAAACGCGCCCAATTTGCAGCGCGGATGACTCTGGCTGGGCGGTCAAATTAATGCACTGTCACCGTAATCGCAATCGTGTCACCGTAATCGAAACGGATGGAGTGTTAGCGCAAGCCCAGCGTGTTAAGCATGATTTTGGCCGCGATCGCATCGGGCAGTTTAAGTGCCCCGTGCATCATCTGGAGGCGAACGCGGCAAGTCTCAGTTGGAGTGGCTGCCGCCTTTCGTTTCGGGTCCGTTATTATCTGGAATGTGTCGGCGTCGGCACCCACGCTCTCCATGGCCGCCCACCATGACTGAAAGTCATCTGGCGTTAGCGCGAGATCAGTCCGATGCACTGGGGAAGTTTCGCCCGCATGGGCGGCCTCCAAAAACTGGGCAGTCCCTTCCGACATCAATTTCCACGTCGCGTCGGGAAGTTCGGTCGCGGGGTCCAAATTGCCCTGAAAGACTTCGGCGCAGGCTTTCGGATCCTGTTCGGCGAGGGCTTCCGTCACAGCGGCAGTGCGGGTAAGGTATGAAACGATTTCAGAATCCGGCGCGCCCTTCACCGCGTCGCGATGTCGCGCCATAATTGGGTTTAGCACCTCGGCTAAAGCTAACTTGGTACTGCGAAGCTCCGCGCCATTGTCTGCAGATTGCTGCATGGTCGCCCCTACCGTTTCAAATTCGCCAGGATAAAGTTTCTGCAAAGTCGCAAGCCAGACGAACTGCGGGTCTTTGCTCAATTCTCGAAGAACTGACGCCATGTCAGTCTCCTCGGCAGGCGATTGCAGCGCGCTCTCGTTATCCGTCTGCTGACAGGCAGTTAGTCCAAGTGTGACAATTGCCGCACTAATATGAAATCTCATTTGCCTTCCTTGTGAAAAACGACCGTGGAGCTCAATGCCCGACAAAAAATTCCGGGAAATTCCGGGGACAGTACCGGAATTCGTCCCCGGAATTCCCGGAACTCCGCTTCGATGGGGCTATGGCTTATCCCATGCCATCTCCAGGCTCCGGATGCCCGCCACAAGGTCGGCATCTTCGCCGTTACAGATCGTTTGGCGGGTAGTTTCCGTCATGACATCGGGCGGAACCGGCTTATCGGCAAAATCCCGGCCGTCAGGCGCCCAGTTGCCGTGGACCGGGAGGGTCACCCGCCAGCCTCCCGGCAGGTTGAACCGCTCAGAACTGAGCAGCACGCCCGCAGTGTGGCGCCCTACCAGTGTGGCGTCGGTCTGCTCCTTTACCGTCCATGCGAAGCCTTCGCCCGCGCTTGCGGTTTCCGGCCCGATCAACACCGCCACCGGCTGGTCATATCGCCGCTCAGCGAGATCCTCGATCATCATCATGACTGCCCCGTTACCTTCGCGCACTGCATCGAAGACAGCTTCGGTGGTGTAAGCACGCGAGACCCGATGGATTGACGTGAGATCCTCTGCCTCCACGGGTCCATCCAGAGTTTCGAGAAACGGCCTGGACAACAGCGCGACGGCGGGCCCCGGCTTCGCAAAATAGGCCAGCAAACGAAGCGCCGAAGTGTTCCCGCCGCTGTTGTTACGGATGTCGATGAGCAAACCGTCGGTCTTGCCCAGGCTTTCCATGGCAGCATCGATCAGGCCGGCTGCATCGTCTGAGAACCGGTCGGCTCGAATGTAACCTACCGACCGGCCATCGCCGCGCCGCAGCACACTCCAGGAAATCGTGCGTTGCCGGGGAGGCCAATAGGCGGATTCACGTGGCACCGAAAGGCGAACCTGGCTGCCGTCGCAACGCTCGATATCGAGCAGCGCCGGCTCGTGCCGCGGCCCCCTGATGGCTGCCGGATTGAGGATGCGATCGCCCAGGCGCAAACCTGCCGCCCGCGCGCCTGATGCCGGGTCGATGTCGACAATGACCGGGCTGCCGTCAATCGTCTCCCACAGCGCCGCCAGCCCCATGGTCGGGCCCGAGCTGTCGGGCCGGTTAAGGCCAACGTGCGATACCCCGAGTTCGGAGAGCATCTGCAGGCCCAGACGCTGGAATTCCGCATCGGACTTCACACCGTCGAGTTGTGCGCGATAGCGCCTGCTGATCTCGTTCCAGTCGCGCCCCCCATAGTGCGGATCGTAAAAGTTGGATCGAACCGATTGGTCGAGCGCGTCAAACGTCTCAACATAATCCTGTGCGAGCGCGGGTGCACCCGCGCCTGCGATCAGGCATCCGGCAACTAGAAAGGCTTTAAGCATCAATGTTTTCCTGAGTTTGCGACGTAATCAACTTGAGGATACCGCATTGCGGGTTCGGCGGGCGACAGGTTGCGGCTGACCAGCCAAGCAAGGCTCAATTCGGGCAGCGCCGATAATCGGAGCCACACTTCGCTTCCAAGTCTTGCAATTCCTTGGAGATGGCCTTGTTCTTGCGATATACCTCGATGGCATTGGCGCGGAGTTCTTGGGCGAAACGTTCGGTTGTCGCCCGCGGCGTAGGATCTCCACGAAACTGCAGGATTGCCATGTGATTCCGCTTCCATTCCCGTTCCTCGGCAGCACATGATTTCGCCAAATTCCGCGCAAAATCACTGGCCGACAGATTCGCCTGGTGCGCGTCACGCCCGACCGCAAAGCGGCAATCGACATAGGCGAGACTTGCTGCATCGGCCTTCCGCAAAAGGTCTTGGGGGACGGGCCTGCCTGTGGCTTCCGGGGTCTTTCCCGGCGGCGGTATATGGATCGAGGCCGGTGCTGCTGACGCGGCCCCGCAAGCCAGGCCGAGGATTGCGGCCGAGATAACCCAGCTTACCGAAGCAATTTTCATATCACATGCGCCCCAAATTGATTTGAATGCCGCCTTCCAGCGATCTGCTTGCCGAGCTTGCGCCAGCCCAATTCGGGCGTCAAGGTCCACCGGTTGACTTCGGAAAAGCAGTGACTTACCGCCAGGCAGCCGCACCAGCAGCGATTGCGCGCGCACCAGCCACAAACAGGAAAACCATCGCATGTTCCGCCCTTCCATATGGCTTCTCGTCGGCGCGTGTGCGTTTTTCATGTGTTCAGCCGCCTGGGCCGTTGTCATTCGACATGATACGCCGGATGAGCGGTATCAGGCCGATGAAGGCATGTTTCCGCAATTGGCCGACATGCCCGGCGTGGGGCACGGCGCGCTCATCGCCCCGCAATGGGTGGTAACTGCGGCACATACGATTCAGGGCGAGATAAAAGAGATCGTGATCGCCGGACAGGCCCGCAAGGTCGAGCGGGTCATCATCCATCCTGGATATCGCGGCTTGCCCGAGATCATGGTGGAGCGGGCATTGGCGGCGAACGATGCGACCGAGGCCATGGAGTTCCTTGCCGCCAATCACGATATCGCCCTGATCCGGCTGTCGGACCCTGTGTCCGATGTCGAGCCGGTCGGCATCTACACCGGACAAGGGGAACTGGGCAGGACGGTCCAATTACTCGGTAAGGGTGCGACCGGAACCGGGCTGACCGGCGTGTTGCCCGATAGCCCGCAACGGGGCACCCTGCGCCGGGCGTTCAACCGGATTTCGAAAGTCGATGACCGCTGGATCGCCTACACGTTCGACAAGGGGCGCCGTGCGCATCGTCTGGAAGGAATGAGTGGCAGTGGCGACAGCGGCGGGCCGGTGCTTATCAAGGAGAAAGGCCGCTGGATGCTGGCAGGCCTGACATCGTGGCAAGGCGGTAACCCTGACCTTCGCCTTCCTGCGAGCGTATACGGGCAACAGACATACAGTGTCCGCCTGTCCTTCTATGCCGACTGGATCGAAGAAATTCTGAGCGACTCTGCCGAAGGATTGCGAGAGTCTCTCTGAATTCCAGATCATAGCTGTGATTATGCAACTGCTCTGGCGAAAGCCTCGATCAAGAAGCCTGAGCAGTTTTCCGAGGCCTGAGTTCCGGTCAAACCCGCCTCAATCGCTGCCGCCTTTGCCTCAACCCCCGCGCAGCTTGTGCTCAGCCTCGCCCATATAGTCGCGCGTCAGCGGCAGCGCGTGGCGGCTGCGCGTATACTGGATCTGGTAATTGCCCATGCCGCCGCTTTCAAAGGCGGCGGTCGCGCCCGATAGGTAGAAGGTCCACATGCGGTAGAAGCGCTCGTCAAACATGGCGATAATCGCCTCGCGATTGGCCTCGCAATTGGCATACCATGCCCGCAGTGTCTTGGCGTAATGCAGCCGCAGCGTTTCGATATCGCTGTGGATCAGGCGTGACTTTTCGCTCGCGGCCAGCGTCTCGCTCAGCGCCGGGATATAGCCGCCGGGGAAGATATATTTGGCGGTGAAGGCATCGGTGGAGCTTGGCCCGCCAAAACGCCCGATCGTGTGCAGCAGCATCACGCCTTCATCGGTCAGCAGATTGGCGCAGGCGCGAAAGAAGGTTTCGTACTGGGGCCGTCCGACATGTTCGAACATGCCCACCGAAACGATGCGATCGAATTTGGACCGGCCCCGGGCCAGGTCGCGGTAATCGATCAGCTCGAAGCTGACGCGGCCTGCCACCCCGGCGGCCGCGGCGCGCTCGCGTGCCAGCGCCAATTGTTCTTCGGACAGGGTGATGCCGGTGACTTTCACATCGAAATGGCGCGCGAGATAGATCGACATCCCGCCCCAGCCGCAGCCGATATCGAGCACGCGCTGCCCGTCTGATAATGCCAGCTTGGCGGCGATATGCGCAAGCTTGGCTTCCTGCGCCTCGGCCAATGTTTCGACGCCGGGCGCCCAATAGGCGCAGCTATATTGCATGTGGGCGGCATCCAGCATCATCCGGTAGAGATCGTTGCCGATGTCATAATGATGCGCGACGTTGCGCTTTGCCGAGCGTGCCTGGTTGAACGATGTCGCCAGGAATTTGAGATGCCCGCCGACCCGTCGCAGCAGCGAAGGTTCCATCAGCCCGGCGCCGCTTTCCCACGGCTTGTTCATCCGCAGCAGCTGAACCAGCTGCATGATATCGCCACGCTCGATCACGATCCGCCCATCCATATAGGCCTCGCCCGCGCCCAGCCGCGGGTCGAGCAATATGTCGCGCGGCACGCGGTGGTCGGTCAGCCGGATCGCGACCTCGGGAAAGCCTTCTGCCAGTTCGCCCAGTTCATGCACCGTGCCCGAGGCCATGGTCAGGGTCAGCTTGCCCTTGCGGATCGCAGATTTGAGAAACTTTTCGACCAAAGCGTTTTTCATGCGAACCTCATGCCTTGCGAGATGCCCTTGCGCGGCTCAATTCGTTCGCACCGGGTCAGAGTTCTCAATCGTCAACCTATCTATAGCCCAATTCCTGTGGCACTGCATGTCCATTCAACCCTAATATTGTTGCAGAATGTCATTTCCAGCCTGTCACGATCCTCATCCCGACCAGCCAGAACCGGCAGTGACGCGGCCTTGTGCCCGGTGATGGATCATGCTGGCGATCCGCAATGCCCGGTCACGCTGAAGGCGGTGGAGGTCCGCAAGTCGTTCGGTGGTCGCGAGGTGCTCAAGGGACTTTCGCTGACTGTGCAGCAAGGCGAAGTGGTGGGCTTGTTCGGGCGTGACGGTGCAGGCAAGACAACCAGTTTTTACTGCATGCTAGGGCTGCTCCGGCCGGATGGCGGGCGCATCACGCTGGGCACGCGGGATATCACGCGGCTGCCGTTCTATCGCCGGGCGATCCTGGGCCTGGGCTATTTGCCCGAACAACCTTCAGTCTTTCGCGGGCTCAGCGTGGCGCAGAATGTTTCCGCCATGCTGGAGATTGTCGAGCCGGAGCCTGAAGCGCGGGCCGCGCGGCTGGAGGAACTGCTCGACGCGCTGCACATGTCGCATCTGCGCGATGCCATGGCCCATTCGCTGTCCGGGGGGGAGCGGCGCCGCTGCGAGGTGGCCCGGGCGCTGGCGCTCGACCCGAAGATCATGATGCTGGACGAGCCGTTCGCAGGGATCGATCCGCTTACGATCGGCAGCATCAAGGACCTGATCGGCGAGATGAAACGGCGCGATATCGGCATCCTGCTGACCGATCAGAACGTGCGTGAAATGCGCAGCGTTATCGATCGCGCCTATGTAATCCACGAAGGCGAAGTCATCTTCGAGGGATCGCCGCAGGATATGTCCCACGATGCTGCGGTGATCGAACGCTATCTTGGCAATACGCAGAACTAGGCGGCACTTGCCGGCGCCGTCCCCGCCGCCCTGGCGGTATCGAAGATCGCGCTAACAAACCCTGCCGGATCGTCTTCCTGGATAAAGTGGCCGCCTTTCAGCGTGCGGTGCGCGCCCAGCTTTGCGCCGGGAACACGTTCAAGGAATGGCGCGTCGCCGCCGCGTGTGATCGGATCGCCATCAGAAAAGGCGCAGGTAAATGGCTTGTCGAAGCTTTCGAGCACTTGCCACGCCACTTTCTGGTCAGGCACGGCGACATTTTCGCCCAGCGGCACCAGTTCAGGGAATATCCTCGCGCCCGCCTTGCTCGCGCGATTGGGGAAGGGGGCGTTGTAGGCGGCGACCTCCGCCTCGCTCAACTGCGTCTTGGTCGCCTTCTGCAACAGCCCGCCGATCGGGAACACCGGAGTGATCCGCGCAAACATGCGCCAGGCTGCGAATGCCTTGGGCGCCTCCTGCCCTTCGGGCAGCCCGCCGTTTGACAGCACCACCCCGGCAAAGTGATCGGGCATCTCCGCCGCCAGCCTGAGCCCTATCAGCGAGCCCCAGTCCTGGCAGGCGAGCAGTATGTCCTTCACGCCCATCGCCTCCAGCCATTCGCGTATCCAGGCGACATGCCCGGCATAGCTGTAGGCACTCTTGGCGGTCGGCTTGTCGGATTTGCCAAAGCCGATCAGGTCGGGCGCAAGCACGCGGTATCCGGCGGCGACCACCGGCGGGATCATCTTGCGGTAGAGGAAGCACCAGCTCGGCTCGCCATGCATCATCAGCACTACCGGGCCATCGCGCGGCCCCTCGTCGAGATAATGCAGCCGCAGCCCGCCAGTTAGCTCGTGGTAATGCGGGGCAAAGGGAAAATCGGGCAGGTCTGCGAAGCGATCGTCCGGTGTGCGGTAAATTCCTGCCATTTTTTATTTTCCCTCTATTCGGCCGCTTCCTTCAATTCGGGATCGAAACGCCATGTCGGCACTTCACCCTTCGCGCGCAAGCGGGCTGACTCTTCTTCGATATATTCGCGGGTCATCGGGATTGCGTTACGATCCTTCACATATTGCACCTGCCAGTTCACCATCGTGCCATTGCGGAAGCTTTGTTCCGCCCCGGCAAGATAGAACAACCACATGCGATAGAATTCGTCATCATACATCGCGGTAATCTCGTCGCGGTGCATCACCGTGCGCTTGTACCATTCTTCCAGCGTATAGCTGTAGTGGAAGCGCATCGCCTCCACATCCATCACCTGCCAGCCGGCCTGTTCGCTTTCGGTCACCAGCTCCGACAGCGCCGGGATATAACCGCCGGGGAAGATATATTTGCGCGTCCAGGCATCGGTATAGCCCGGAGGGCCCGCGCGCCCGCAGCAGTGGCTGATCATCACGCCATCGGGCTTGAGCAGCCGGTTCGTGTGTTCGAAGAACTGCGGATAGTGGACCGTGCCGACGTGTTCGAGCAGCCCGACCGAAGAGATGCGGTCGAACTCGCCGGTGACATCGCGGTAATCCATCAGTTCGAACTTGACCTTGTCGGCCACGCCAAGCGCCTCGGCGCGTTCCTTGCAGAAAGCGATCTGGTCAGGCGCAAGTGCCACGCCCAGCACTTCAACATCGTACATCTTGTTGAGGTAAAGCGCGAAGCCGCCCCAGCCGCAGCCGATATCGAGCACCTTCATCCCTGGCTTGAGATAGAGCTTGGCGGCAAGATGTGCCTTCTTGTCCATTTGCGCCTGTTCGAGCGAGGTCGATGCCGGATCGCCCTCGCGGTAATAGGCCATGGTGTATTGCCGGTCTTCGTCGAGGAAACGCTCATAAAGCTGGCGAGTGAGGTTGTAGGTATGCTCGGCATTCTTGCGGGCGGAGGCGCGCTGGTTGATCCCATCAACCGCCGCGATCACCCTTTGCGCCAGCTTGCGCAGCGGGCCTTGTGCCTTCAGGGCCTCTTCACCCAGCCGCCGGGCGTTCATCGTGACGAACAGGATCATGTCGCGGATATCGTGTGGCTCTTCCACCACCAGCCAGCCCCACATGAAGGCTTCGCCAGCGCCCAGCTGCGGATAGCGGGCGATATGGGCTGCGGCCTTGGGGTGGGTCAGCCTGATGCGAACCGGGCCGGGTTTGCCGCCTTGTTCCTCAGGATAACTGCCCGCTCCGCTGCCATAGACATATTCCCTGCCGTCATGGTCGGTGACCACCAGCTGGCCGTGATTGATCGCTTTTTTCAGAAACTTGTCGAGCAGCCACATCGGCTTGCGTCCCCCATATTGGTCAAATTCTCAAAGTGCGCGTGCAGCAACAGCCTGTCAATTGCGAAGGGCGTGGCGGTTCACAATCTGGCCGCCGTCATTTCGCGCGCGAGGTAGATCACGTCGCGCGGCTGGCTTAGCAGGTGTTGGCCGCTGTCGACGAAGATCGTCTCTCCGCTGCGCAGATACCCTTGTGCCAGCATCAGCGCGGCTGCGGCGACTTCGCCTGGCCCGGTCTTGCGAACGAGCGGATTCAAACGGTGCGAAAGCTCGATCTCCTCTTCGCTCTGGTCATGGCTGGGAAGGATCGCCCCGGGGGCAAGGCCGTAAACCCGGTCCTGCGGACCCGCCAGGCCCATGGCCAGCATTGGAATGGTTGCCGCCAGCGCGTGCTTGCTCATCGTGTAGCTGAAGAAATCCGGGTTGGGGTTCTCCAGCTTCTGGTCGGTGACATGGATAACGCGCCTGCCACCTTCGGCGCGCGCTTTGGCAAGGAAAGCCTGCGCCATGCGCGCCGGAGTTTGCGCATTGACCTGCATGACTGACCGATTGCTCGCGGGGTCAAGATCGGTGGCCGCATCGTAGGGAAAAATTGCGGCATTGTTGATCAGCACGCGCCAATCGGGCAGCCGCGCGGCAAGCTGCTGCACCATCGCCACCGCAGCATCGCCATCGGCAAGGTCGCACTGGATGATTTCGGCAGTGGGCAGGCTGTCAGCCAGCGTGCGCGCCTCCTCGTCCGAGCCGAGATAGTGGATCACCACATGCCAGCCTGCATCGCCAAATGCCCGCGCAATGCAGGCGCCAATCCGAGCTGCGCCTCCGGTTACCAATACTGCGGGCTTCGACATAAATTCTATTCAGCAGATTCGCTGCCGTTTGGCTAGGGAGTGGCCAGGTTCAATGGAGATATGTGATGAAACTCGATCTGGTGGATGTATTCGGCTCTGGCCCGCTTAGCGGCAATCCGCTGGCAGTGGTGCATGGCGCTGATGATCTCGATGCTGCGCAGATGCTGGCGCTGACGCGGTGGCTGGGTTTCTCGGAAACCACGTTCCTTTTGCCACCGACCGATCCAGCAGCGGATTACCGCGTGCGGATATTCTATCCTGCGGGCGAGCTGCCGTTTGCCGGGCATCCAACGCTGGGCAGCTGCCATGCCTGGCTTGAGGCTGGGGGTGTGCCGCGGGAGCCGGGCACGGTGGTGCAGGAATGCGGCGTCGGGCTGGTCGAGGTAAGGCAGGACGGCGGCGCGCTGGCCTTCAAGGCGCCGCCCTTTACTCGCCACGGGCCCCTGAGCGAGCGGGAACGGGCGGCTGCGATCGAACTGGCCGGTGTCGATCCGGCTGCCGTGGTCGAAGCCGTGCATGTCGCCAATGGCCCCAAGTGGCAATTGCTGCGGCTGCGTTCGGCGGAAGATGTTCTGGCCGCCGATCCCGTCGCCAAGGCACCCACTGGCACCGATATCGGGCTCGCCGGACCCAGCGGAGAAAACGAGGAAACTGAGTGGGAGTTGCGCGCTTTCTTTGCCGACGCGATCGGGCGGTTCGTCGAGGATCCCGTTACCGGCAGCTTCAATGCCGGCGTGGCAATGCACCTGTTCGAAACCGGGCTGGCCAGGGGCAGCTATCGCGCGGCGCAAGGCCGCAAGACCGGCGCGAACGGCCTTGTCCAGTGCAGCCAGGATGGCAGCGGCGATGTCTGGATTGGCGGGAACTGCGCCACCGTTTCGTCGCAAGGGGCGTTGAGGGCCCTGGTTTGAGTAGTGACCACCAAAAAGGGCGCGCCCACGCATGATGGACGCGCCCTTCAGGAATTTCTGGCTCTAATTCAACGGCACTTGAGGTCGCCGCGGTCGATCGCGCGACCGACCACGCCGCCGGCTGCCGCGCCCAGCAATGCGCCCAGCGTCTTGTCGCCGCGCCCCGCCAGCTCGTGGCCGGCCAGCGCACCGACACCGGCACCGATCAGCAGCCCGGTGGTGCCATTGTCGCGCCTGCAATAATATCTCCCGTCATCGCCGCGCCAAATACGGCTGTCACGGGTAACGCGGCGGGGTTCGAGGTAATAGCCGCGCGAATCGTAGATGGCGCGGTCCTTGGCGCGCTTGCCATGGGCAGGGGCCCAGGGCGGCGGATCAGCCGCTGCGGGGGCAGCTGTGCCAAGCCCGGTCAGAGCCATCGTGCCGGCGGCGAATGCGAGAGCGATTTTCTTCATCATTTCTGTCCCTTCCGTGTTTCTGACGGAGACATGCGAGATCTCGTTCATTGCGCCACAACGCAAGCTGAACGGGCAGGGTAAATGGGGCATTTGCGACGAATTGCAGGACGATGTCCGACGAACCGTTGCCGCGATCCGATGGCTCAGGCCGACTCGGCCGCTTCGCGATCCAGCTGGGCGCGGCTCTTCTTTTCTGCCGCTGTCTTGAGCTGGCCGCAGGCAGCATCAATGTCACGCCCTCTGGGCGTGCGCACCGGCGCGCTGATGCCGCCTTCGAACACGATGTTGGAGAAACGCCTGATCCGTTCGGGCGTCGAGCATTCGTAATTCGCGCCGGGCCAGGGGTTGAACGGGATCAGATTGACCTTGGCGGACAGCTTGTATTGTTTCAGCAGGCGAACCAGTTCATGCGCATCTTCGTCGCTGTCGTTCTTGTCCTTGAGCATGACATATTCGAAGGTGATGCGCCGGGCATTGCTCGCGCCGGGATAGGCGGCGCAGGCGGCCAGCAGTTCCTCGATCCCGTATTTCCGGTTGAGCGGCACGATCTCGTCACGGATTTCCTTGGTCACCGCGTGGAGCGAGACTGCCAGGTTCACGCCGATTTCCTGACCACAACGCTCCATCATCGGCACCACGCCGCTGGTCGAAAGGGTAATGCGGCGTTTTGACAGCGCCAGCCCATCACCATCCATCACCAGCCCCAGCGCGCCCTTGACGTTGTCAAAATTGTAGAGCGGCTCGCCCATACCCATCATCACGATATTGGTGAGCAGGCGCCCGTCCGCAGTGTAATGGCCCGCGTCTTCGGCGTCATCCAGCCCCGCCCCATGATCAAAGGCCATATTGCCCTTGGGCCACTCGCCCAGCGCGTCACGCGCCAGCATCACCTGACCCACGATCTCGCCGGGGGTGAGATTGCGCACCAGCTTCATCGTGCCAGTGTGGCAGAAGGTGCAATTGAGCGTGCAGCCGACCTGGCTGGAAACGCACAGCGTGCCGCGGTCAGCATCGGGGATGAACACCATCTCGAAATCGTGGCCGTCCGTCGTGCGCAGCAGCCATTTGCGTGTGCCGTCAGTCGAATGCTGCGCTTCGATGACATCGGGCCGGCCGATCACGAACCGTTCCGCCAGCCAGGGGCGCATGGTCTTGGCGATATCGGTCATCGCTTCGAACTGGGTCACGCCGCGATGGTAGAGCCAGTGGAACACCTGCTTGGCGCGCAGCTTGGCCTGTTTGGCGTCAAGCCCGGCCTCCGCGAAAAGATCGCGGATATGCTGCTTGGGCAGGCCGATCAGATCGATACGGCCATCGGCGCGCGGCGTGATCTCACGTGCGACGGGAAGGGGATCCACCTGTCCGGGGATCGGCATGAGAGCGGTATCGGCCATGGAGGCCGCGCATATAGTGTGCGGGCAAGGATTTGGCTAGCGCTTGCGGCCAAGCGCCGCCGGGGCGCAGCCAAGCGCAGCGGCATCGATCGCAGTGGCAGCGCCTGCCAGCTGGTAGCGGTCGGTAAAGCGCCGCCCGTTGCGCGCGGTCGAGGTAACGCTGATCGTATCGGCGGATCGCATCGCGCCAAGGATCGCAGCGTCCATGGCATGGTCCGCCGCCCATGCGTCGCCGCCGCCGCCGGTCAGGGCGAAACTGCGACTTCCGATTCGCAGCGAAATCCGCGCGCCCCTGGCCATCTCGCGCGACAGGCGGAAATGCACTTGCCCCCTGATCCGGCGCTGGGGCCAGGTGCCCACGCTGGCATAGGGTTCGTAGTCCCGCGCCGCCATGCCTTGCGGGCCGACCGGCTGCGCCCTGGCGATGGCATAGCAGCGCGGGATCTGCGGATCGCGGAACGCCGCCCAACCGCTGAACACGCCGAGGCTGTCCTTGGCGGCAAGCGGTGAGGCCAGCGTTGCGGCAATGGCAAGAAACAGGAGCGGGCGGCGGCGCTTATTCATAGTGGATCGTCACGACTTCCCACTCTTTGCTGCCGGAGGGAAGCCGCACCGTCCGCAATTCCCCAACCGATGCACCGCGCAGCGCCCGGGCCATGGGTGAATTCCAGCCGATCCGGCCTGCGCCGGCATCCTGCTCATCGTCGCCGACCAGCGTCACGATCTTGCGCGCGTCATCCTCGTCGGCGAGCTCGACCTTCGCGCCGAAAAACACCCTTGATCGGTCAGGTTGTTCGTGTGGATCGACCACCCGCAGCGCCTTCATCCGGCGGGCGAGATGTGCCAGTTCGCGGTCAATCTCGCGCATGCGCTTGCGGCCATAGAGGTAATCGCCGTTCTCGCTGCGATCACCATTGCCCGCCGCCCAGCTGACGATCTCCACGATTTCGGGCCGCTCGCTGCCCAGCAGGTGATCGTAGCGCGCCTTGAGCGCCGCCATACCCTGGGGCGAAATGGGATCACCTTGCGGTTTCATCGGTGTTTAACGGCGCAGGAAATCGGCAATCGTGCGCGGCTTCCCGGCTGGTGCGCGGCTGGGGTGCATATTGTCATAGGCCACCGCATTGCCGAGCACGCGCATGATGTAATAGCGGGTTTCGAAATTGGCCGGGATCTTCTCGATCCAGGTGACATAGTCGATCTCGCCGGTGCGCGGGTCGCCATTCATCCGCAGCCACTGGTTCACCCGGCCCGGGCCCGCATTATAGGCGCCGATGGCGAGCGGATAGGCACCACCGTAATAGTCCAGCATGCGGCGGAAATAGGCATCGCCCAGCCGGATATTGTATTGGGTATCGCCGGTCAGATCGGCCGACATGTAGTTCATGCCCATCTTGCCCGCCTGTTCGCGCGCAGTACCCGGCATCAGCTGCATCATCCCGCGCGCGCCGGCATGGCTGACGCGGTGCCGGTCAAACTCGCTTTCCTGCCGCATGATTGCATGCGACATGGTCCAGTCGGCAGTGAGCGGAACCTGCACGGTGGGATGGGCAAAGCGTTCGAAGCCGGCCAGGCCATGCTCGGGCGCTGTGGCCCCGGCGACCACTGCAAATTCGGCCATATCAAGTTCGCGCGCAAGATCGGCCAGCAGCGCCATGTCTTGCGGCGTCGTTGCCTTGTCCGACAAGGCTTCGAAAAAGGCGCGTTCGGTACGCCAGTCGCGCCGCGAAGTGGCCAAGGCACGTAGCGCCTTGACCAGCGGCTGCTGGTTGAACGCAGTTCGCTGTTCGGCGCTTGGCTCAACCTTGGGCGGCTCGGCAAATTGCGGCATCGGCTGGCCCAGCGCACCCAGCGCCAGTTGGCCGTAATACTGGTCAGCATATTGCGCGGCCATGCCGAAATAACGATTGGCGTCATTGCTATTGCCCGCCTGCTGTGAGGCCCGGCCCGCCCAGTAAAAACCCTTGGCGCGGGTGAGCGGGGTCTTGGCGGCGGCGCCATAGCGGTAGAACAGCGGTGCGGCCGCGGCGCCATCGCCCAGCTTCCAGAGTGCTTCCGTACCGCCCAGCCACACCAGATCGGTGTATTTGTCACGCAGGCGGAATGACCCTTCGCTCACGTCCGTGCCGGGCGCGAACGAATCGTCCACCGAAGCGGCGATTTGCACTGCGCGGCGTGCGCCCGCTCCCTTGGCAATCACCAGCATCTCGCTCACCATGTCGGCGCTGTCATGCGGCAAAGTGGTGAAGGCCGGGCGACTGGCGAGCACTTCAATCGCCTTGTGCAAGTTGTGGTTCTTGCGGAAATAACGGACCAGATTGTAGACCACGCCCGGCTGACTTAGCGCGTCGCGGGGGATCGCCAAGCTGTCATCAACCGGCAATTCGTCCTGCAACAGCGCCAGGCGCTTGCCGAACAAATCGCGCTTGCCGGGCGATGTCATCAAAATGTGGCGTGCGGCTGCATCCGCCTCGCCCTGCCACAGCAAGGCCTCCATCCGCGCGTCATTGTCTTCCTGGGTGAAACTGCCTGCATATCGGCCCAGCAGGTAAGCCTCGGACGTTTCGCTCATCGCGCCGTTACGCCAGGCGGCACGCGCGGTTTCTGCCGCCTCGGGGCGCTGCACCGCAGCCAGCGCCAAAGCGTAGCGCGCCCGGCCCGAATTGGTCAGCGGTGGGTGCTCGTCAAAATAGGCGACCAGCGCTTCGGATGAAGGTGCCTCTGCGTCGAGCGCGTTCTCGGCGCGCGATTGCAAGCGGCTGGGGCGCGGAAAATCGGGATAGGCAAGCAGGAATCCCGAATAGGCGTTGAAACCCAGCCGGTCATTGGCATTAAGCTCTTCCCAGCGGCTGATCGCCAGGCTCATCCCGGTTGGCTGCTGTGCCACCAGTTGCGCCCGCGCCATGTCCCAGCTGGCGGCATTTTGCGTTGCAGCGGGGGCACCCATCGTCAGCCCGGCAGTGCCGAGCAGCGCCGTGACCAGAATATATTTGCTGCGAGGGTTGTTTTGCATGCTGGACATTGTGCCTGTCCGCTCCTTATCAGGCCATGAATGGCTTATGGCACTGCGATTTTCCCCTCGCGGCTGACTATGCCACCGAGAAAGGTCTAAGATCAATGTTTTCTGGCTCCATTCCGGCTCTGGTGACTCCTTTTCGCGGTGGAGTGTTCGACGAAGCCGCATTCCGGCGGCTGGTTGACTGGCAGATCGAGCAAGGCAGTTCGGCGTTGGTTCCTTGCGGGACAACCGGCGAAGCATCGACCTTGTCGAATGCAGAGCATCACCGGGTGATCGAGGTATGCATCGAGCAGGCGGCGGGGCGGGTGCCGGTGATTGCGGGCTGCGGCTCCAACGACACGCGCAACGCGCTGCTGCATATGAATTTCTCGCGCAAGGCGGGCGCGGCTGCGGGGCTGTGCGTTGCTCCTTATTACAACCGGCCGAGCCAGGCCGGCCTGATCGCGCATTTCAGCTTTCTTGCGGAAAACAGCGATTTGCCAATCGTTCTTTATAACGTGCCGAGCCGCACCGTGACCGATATCGAGGATGAGACGGTGGTAGCGCTGGTACGCAAATATCCGGACCGGATCGTGGCGATCAAGGATGCCAGCGGCGATCTGTCGCGCGTGGCCGACCACCGCATGGGCCTGTCGAACGAATTCTGCCAGCTATCGGGCAATGACGAGCTGTGGCTGCCGCATTCTGCCGCAGGGGGCAGGGGCTGCATCTCGGTTACCGCCAATGTCGCGCCCGCACTGTGCGCCGAATTCCAAGAAGCGATTGCGGCCAACGAGCTTAAACGCGCGCGCGAACTCAACGACCGGCTGTTCCCGCTGCATTACGCGATGTTCAGCGATGCTTCGCCCGCGCCGGTGAAGTATGCGCTGAGCCGGGTGCATGACTGGATCGAGCCTACGGTGCGGCTGCCGTTGGTCGAATGCTGTGACGCGGCGAAGAAGGCGGTGGACGAGGCGCTGGAGCACGCCGGAATGATCGCCGCGTAATCGGGAACGACGGCCGTATTTGGCCACCGTATCTGGACCGATAGCTCAGCGATCGGGAGGGTTGTGCCGCTCCACAAAGTCAATTGCTGCCTCCAGCATTTGCCGCCGTGTCTGCGAGCGGGACAGCCAATGATCTTCGCCATCAAGTGTGACTAGCTCGTGCGGTTTGCCTGCCTTTTTCAACGCTTTCGCCATGCGGGTCGAATGGCTATAGGGAACCACCACATCGTCGCGGCCATGGATCAGCAGGATCGGGGCATCGGCGCGGTCTGCGGCGCGCAAGGGTGACACCGCGTTCCAGCCATCGCGCGGGCCAAGTTGGTCGAGCAAGGCCGCTCTGGTGGTCCGTTGGTTGCCAGAGGCGCGGTAATCCTCAAGATACATGTTGGCAATATCGCTGACCGGCGCAACTGCCACAGCGCAGCGATAGATGTCCTGCTGCAAGGTTACTCCCGCCAAGGCGGCATATCCGCCATAACTCGCGCCCACTATGCATACGCGCGACGGGTCGACGATTCCTTGCTCCACCAGCGCCATCAGCCCGTCGGACTTGTCGGTTTGCATCTTGCGACCCCATTCGCCGTAGCCTGCCAACCGGAACGCGCCCGTGCGATTGGTGGACCCGCGGAAATTGGGCTGAAAGACAGCGTAGCCGCGCGAGGCAAAGGCCTGCGCCCACCAATCGAAACTCTTGGTGTCGTGGCTGTGCGGACCGCCATGGGGCATGATGATGGCAGGCAGGTTGTGCGCCTCGCGGCCCGGCGGCAAGGTCAGGATGCCGTCCATTTCCATGCCGTCGCTTGCGGTGTATTCAAACACCGAGATCGGGCCAACCTGGTTGGGGGCGATCGCCAAACGTTCATAGGCGATGGCATTGGCACGCCGGCTGGCAAGATCCACCGTAAACCACGTACCGCTATCCAGATTGCCAGTGGTACGCACGATCACATCGCCGAAATCACTGGTCCAATCGATCATCCGCATATCGAAATCGGCGAAAGCCTTGCGTACCTTGCGCGCGGCCTCCTGATGGGCGGGGTTGCGCAGCACTGGCTGGGGAGACTTGCCGCCTTCAAGGTAACCCATCAGGTGTCCGGTCAGGTCATCGAAATAAAGCCGATCAACATCCTCCTCGTTCAGGAAGGGCTGCATTTTTCCTCCGGCCAGCGGGATTTCAAACCATTCGACCCCGTCTTCAGTGCGTTCCGTGATCAGCGCGCTAGTGCCGTCATAACCAAGGCCGATCAGGCCAATCCTTCCGAGGGGATTCGTCCCGCTCGCAATGATATCATCTTGCGGGCCACGCAGCTTCCATTCGCCATTGGAATTGTTGATTTCCATCGTGGCCGCGACATTGCCATTGGCATCCAGCAGCCAATCTGCATCTCTCCCTTCGCGCGCCGCAGCGGCCACACGCCTGCTCGAGAAGTCTTGCAAGTCAACGCGGTAAAGGAACGGGCGGCCATGATTGAATGAGTACCCCGTCAGGCCTGTTTTTTCCAGTTCGAGCGCGCCAAAAAAGCCATACCAGCGGCCATCGATTTGACGGATGCCGTAATTACCAAAAATTGCCCCGACCAGATCGCGGCGATTGCCGAAAATCAGTCCTGCCTGCGCATCGCCTGAAACAGGAATTACCCGCGCAACATACATTTCCGCCTTGTCAGTGGTGAAGGAGTAGCCAAGATCCTGAGTCTGGCTGGAGACCAGCAGGATACGGTCATCACCGATCCATTCGAAATAGCGGACTTTCATGTCGTTGACCCCGATCGAGGTCACGACCTTTGTCTGGTCTTCAATTATGATCAGCCTACGGACACCTTGCACCGTTGACAGTATCGCAAGGCGATTGCCGGAGGCAGAAAGCGCCGCATCTTCGACATCTGGCAGCTTGCCGTACTCTTCAAGGGAGACAGGCTTCGGTGCTGCCGGAGCCGAGGCTGGCTCCTGCGCGGCAACGGGCTGCATAAAGAACAGGCCAAGGCTGCAAGCTGCAGCGACTACAACACGGATAGTTGAAAGAATGGATTGATCCCCGAAATTCAGGCGCTTCCACGCCTCTCTGCGACCGCATCAGTAAATCCCATGGAAGTGGCGATGGCAATATTTTTTTACAGGGCTTTGCCAAATCGCTGCAGGCGTCTATCTGGCGCGCCATCATGGCCCGCCCCAAACCCGCCACTTTCGACAAGCAGAAGACCGTCGCCGAAAACCGGCGCGCGCGGTTCGACTATGCCATCGAGGACAAGTTCGAGGCCGGGCTGGCGCTGCATGGGACTGAGGTGAAGGCATTGCGGGCGGGCGAAGCCTCGATTGCGGAAAGCTACGCCGAGGTACGCGACGGCGAAGTGTGGCTGATCAACGCCAACATTCCCGAATACAGCCACGGCAACCGGCTGAATCACGAACCGCGCCGGCCGCGCAAGCTGCTGTTGCACGAACGCGAGATCGACAAGCTGTTCGGCGCAGTCGAGCGCAAGGGCATGACGCTGGTGCCACTTTCAATCTATTTCAATTCGACCGGGCGGGCCAAGGTCGAACTGGCGCTGGCCAAGGGCAAGCAGGCACATGACAAGCGCCAATCGATCAAGGAGCGTGACTGGAAGCGCGACAAGGCCAGAATCCTCAGAGAGAAATCCTGAAGCGCGAACGCGGCCAGGCTGCGGGCGCTCCCAGCCCACCAGAAAAATATGCAAATCCGGGTGGATTCATCATATTGTCAGGGAGGCCGGGCTACCCATATCGGACAGTATAACCGCTTTGCCGAAATAAGCGCCGGATGCCCTTGCGGATCGGCTCCTGTAGGCGCAATGCGGCGGCGGAAAAGTGATGGCTAAAAGATCGAAAACCTGGCTGGCGGACAAAATTCGCGGCCATTTCCCCACGCGCGAGGAAATGGCCAGCAATCGCTGGCTTGCGCCGATCGCACACCGCTTTCTCAGCCCCGAACTCTGGCGCTTTACGCGCCGTTCGGTTCCGCGCGGGGTGGCGCTGGGCGTGTTTGCGGGCTTTATCATTCCGGTCGGGCAGATATTTCTGGCCGCGTTCCTGGCCTTGCCGGCGCGTGCCAATGTTCCGCTGTCGGCTGCTGTAACCTTCGTTACCAATCCTTTTACCTTTCCATTCTGGGCTGTGGTGGCCAACCGGGTCGGAGCTCTCATACTGAAAATTGACAGCGCAGCGACAGGGGGGGCCGCCCAATCGGAAATCGATAGCGGCCGCTGGGCGTGGCTTCTCGAACTGTTCGAGGGGACCGGCGTGACAGTGCTGGTCACGGTGTTCGGCTTTGTTGTCCTGGCCATTGTCGGCGCGGCGATGGGATATGTGCTCGCCAGCTTCGTATGGCGGATCATGGTCATGCGAAGGCGCGCCCGGCAATTACGCGGAATGGAAGCTCGCCTGGATGATCGGCTGGGGGTCAGGCAGGGATGAAGCTGACCGCCAAGTTGCTCGAAGGAGGCGGGGGCAACCAGCCGGTAATGCTTTTCGGCGGCATCGCCGTTGCGATGTTGGCAAGCGCGGGGGTGCTGTGGCTCGCAACCGGGGAAAGCTTGCTGGTGCTTGCTTACGCCCTTGGCCTTGGCGTGCTGCTGAGCGGCGGGTTGGCCTTGCAGCGGGTCCAGCGCTTGCCGCAGGCAGAAACGATGACGGTGCCGGACTGGTCGGTTACTGTCGCGGCGATCGAGCAACCGGGTGAAGCCATCGCGATTACCGACCGCGCCAATCGCCTGACCTGTGCCAATGCGGCCTATACCGGATGGTTCGGTGCCACGGCGGCGCCGCCCAACCTAGCGCTCGAGCGGCAGAGCCTCGAAGAACTGGTGCGCCTGATGCGCCGGGCCTGGCGCGATGGAAGTGCGCGGGCCGACCGGCTTGAAGGCGAAGGCGGCGCGGTTCACTGGAGCGCGGCGGCAGAGCGCGCGGGGCGGGGCGACGATCACCTGATCTGGCGTTTCCGCAAGATCGAGCCGCGGGTGGCAGATCCGCTCGCCAGCTACGATGTGACCGGCCCGTTTGGCCGGATGCTGGCCAAGGCCGGTATCGAAGCTGCGATCACCGGGCCGGACGGTACCATCAAGTCCGCCAGCGCCGGGTTCGGCGAGCGTGCGGTGGGCGATTCCAGCTCGACCCTGGCCGGGCAGGACTTCGTATCCTTCCTCCGCTCAGACGACCGTGACCGTATCTACTTCGCGCGAGAGGGACGCAGCGGTACGCCGCAAACACTGATCCACGTGCCGCTGGACGATCCGGACGACCCTTCACCGGCGGGGCCGGATGAGGTGCAATCACTGATGCTGCTGGTCGATAGCGGGGTGGGCATCGGATCGGGCTGGGAATCCTCCTCGCAAGGGGTGGCGCAGCTTGAAGCCTTGCTGGCCCAATTGCCGCTTGGTCTGGCGATGACCGATCGCGACGGGCGCTTCCTGTTTGCGAACGAGGCGTTCCTGCGCGCAGTCGAACGCGAGGAGCGCGGCCTGCCCGCTTTTCCCACTGACCTGGTTGTACGCGAAGACAAGGCGGCGCTATCCGATGCCGTGCGGCGCCACGGGCGTGGCCCCTCGACCAGCGGGAATATGGCAGTCCGCCTGAGCAATTCACCCGAAGAGACGATTTCGATGGGGCTTGCGGGGGTGCGCGGCCTGGGCGAGGCGGCGGTGTTGCTGAGCCTGGCTGATTCGAGCCAGGAGGCTCAGCTCAGGCGGCAGGTGGCGCAAGCCACCAAGATGCAGGCAGTGGGCCAGCTGGCAGGCGGGGTGGCGCATGATTTCAACAATGTGCTGACCGCGGTTATTGGCACCTGTGATCTGATGCTTCTGCGCCATACCCCGGGTGACAGCGACTATGACGATATTCAGCAGATCCGTGCCAATTCGAACCGCGCCGCCTCGCTGACGCGCCAGTTGCTGGCCTTTTCGCGCCAGCAGACGCTGCGCCCCGAGGTGCTGCAACTGCCCGATGTCGTAAGCGAAGTTGGCCCGCTGATTGCTCGCCTGTTGGGCGAAAAGATCGAATACAAGGTGCAGCATGACCGCGGCTTGGGTCCGGTCAGGGCAGACCCGCAGCAGCTTGAACAGGTGATCATGAACCTGGCCGTGAACGCGCGCGATGCGATCCAGATGCATCGGGGCGGAAGCGGGCGGATCACGCTGAACACAAAGCGCGTCAACATGCGCGAAGTGGAGCAGATGGGCTCTGAAATCCTGCCTGCGGCGGATTATACCGTGCTGGTGGTGGAGGATACCGGGGGCGGTATTCCCGCGCATGTGATGCCCAAATTGTTCGAACCGTTTTTCACCACCAAGGAGCAAGGCAAGGGCACCGGCCTGGGCTTGTCGACCGCTTACGGTATCGTCAAGCAATCGGGCGGCTTCCTGTTCGCAGACAATGTGAAGGGCAGCGGCGGGCGCGTGATTGGCGCGCGTTTTTCAGTCTATTTGCCAGTGCACCAGGGGGCGGTGCCGCAAGCGGCGCAGGCGCCGATCGAGGAGCAGTCCAGCGACTGGTCGGGTGGAGGACGTGTCCTGCTGGTCGAGGACGAGGATATGGTGCGCGCGGTTGCGGAACGTTCGCTTAGCCGTGCGGGCTATGAAGTCACTGCCTGCGCCGACGGCGAGGAGGGTCTCGCCGCGATCACTGGTGGTGGGCAATTCGATCTGGTGGTGAGCGATGTGGTGATGCCGGGAATGGACGGACCCACCATGGCGCGCGCCATTCGCGAGACACATCCTGACCTGCCGGTGCTGTTCATGTCGGGCTATGCCGAAGAGCAACTGCGCAAGGATATCGACATTCCCAAGATGCATTTCCTCCCCAAGCCGTTCAGCGTCCAGCAGATCAGTGACAAGGTAGCCGGTGTGATGCGCGGGATTGCGCGCCAGTAACGCCTCAGCCAAGTCGCTGTTTGCCCTGGCTTTGAAGCCTGGTTGAAAAAATTGCGTTCCCTACTTGTTCTATTGGAACAAATCAGATACATTGCATTCCCACAGAGGGGCTGGTTAAAACTCGATAACCGCCTCTAGGCAAGCAAGGGAGGCCATGCGATGGCGACGAATCTGAAGCTGGTAGAAAAGGAATCCTCGGTGGACCGTCAAAAAGCTCTTGAAGCTGCGCTGGCCCAGATCGATCGCGCCTTTGGCAAGGGATCGGCCATGAAGCTCGGCTCGAAAGAGACGATGAATGTCGAATCGATTTCAACCGGATCGCTTGGCCTCGACATTGCGCTGGGGATTGGCGGCCTGCCCAAGGGGCGCGTGATCGAGATTTATGGCCCTGAAAGTTCGGGCAAGACCACGCTGGCGCTGCATGTAATTGCCGAAGCGCAGAAGAACGGCGGCACCGCTGCTTTTGTTGACGCCGAGCATGCGCTTGACCCGGTCTATGCCAAGAAGCTGGGCGTCGATATTGACGAGTTGATCGTGTCGCAGCCCGATACCGGCGAGCAGGCGCTCGAGATTACCGATACGCTGGTACGCTCGAACGCGATTGACGTGCTGGTGGTAGACTCTGTTGCTGCGCTGGTGCCGCGGGCGGAGATCGAAGGCGAGATGGGCGATTCGCATGTCGGCTTGCAGGCCCGCTTGATGTCGCAGTCGCTGCGCAAGCTGACCGGTTCGATCAATCGCAGCAAGTGCATGGTGATCTTCATCAACCAGCTGCGCATGAAGATCGGTGTGATGTATGGCAATCCCGAAACCACCACCGGCGGCAATGCGCTCAAGTTCTATGCTTCGGTCCGGCTCGATATCCGCCGCACCGGCCAGATCAAGGACCGCGACGAAGTTGTGGGCAACACCACCCGCGTCAAAGTGGTCAAGAACAAGGTGGCACCGCCCTTCAAGCAGGTCGAATTCGACATCATGTATGGCGAAGGCATTTCGAAGATCGGCGAAATTCTCGATCTTGGCGTCAAGGCCGGCATTGTCGAGAAGTCGGGTAGCTGGTTCTCCTATGACAGCATCCGCATCGGCCAGGGCCGCGAGAATGCAAAAACCTATCTCAAGGAAAACCCCGAGATTTGCGACAAGCTGGAAGCCGCTATCCGCGGCCGCACCGATGCTGTCGCCGAGGTGATGATGGCGGGCCCGGACGCGGATTCCGACGATTGATCCTCAAGCGGGCGCGCTGAACCCTGGCGGTTCATCGGGCGTGCCCGGAAAACCGGAAAGTCGGCGCTCGCTCATCTTCCGAGTTGGCGCCGACTTTTCGTTTCTGCCTCTGTGCCTGAATTGCAATGCTTTGCCTGACCCACCATGAGGGAACGAACCGATCTATATGGCTGATCGGTTGGTGGAGGATTGAAAGTGACGAATTTCGACACGCAGGAATGGCAGGGCCGCGTCGGCAAGTCGTGGGCGGCGGAATGGCAACGTACCGATCGCAGCTTCGCTCCTTTGACTGCGGAGCTTCTGCGCCGCATCGAAGCGATCGATTTCTCTGCTGCGCTTGACATCGGCTGCGGTGTTGGGGAACTCGCAATTGCGGTTGCAAGGTCCATGTCAGCTTCACAGGTGCTGGGCGTCGATATTTCGCCGGACTTGATCGAGGTGGCGGGCGATCGATCAAGCGGTGTCGGCAATTTACGGTTCGAACTGGCTGATGCGGCGGGCTGGAAACCCGCGCCGGATTTCGTGCCCGATGTGCTGTTTTCGCGCCACGGTGTGATGTTCTTCAGCGATCCGGTCAGCGCCTTTGCCAATCTGCGTCACCATGCGGCGCCGGGCGCGCGGCTGCTGTTTTCATGCTTCCGATCCATTCAGGAAAACCCGTTTTTTGCCGCGATCGGCGAGTTGCTCGAAGGCGCGGCGCCTCCGCCTGACCCCGCCGCTCCCGGCCCCTTTGCCTTTGCGGACGATGCACGGGTCCGCGCAATTCTGAACGAAGCCGGGTGGGAAGGAGTGACCTTCGATCGGTTCGATTTTCGGATGATCGCCGGTGCAGGCGATGATCCGGTCAGTGATGCGGTATCCTATTTTACCCGGATCGGGCCCGCGGCGCGCGCGATTGCGGCGATGGATGACAGTTTGCGCGCGTCCTTCAAGGAGCGGCTGCGCGAGTTTTCGCAACACCATCTTCACAAGGGAGAGGTCGGGCTTACGGCCGGCGTGTGGATCGTTAGCGCCCGCAGCAATTGATTGTCGTAAGCGGCTTGTCGCCGCGCGTGTGATTGCCTAACTGCCCTCTATGATATCGACCAACGAAATCCGCCGCTCCTTTCTCGACTATTTCGCCTCGTCAGGACATGCCGAGATCGCGAGCGCGCCGCTTGTGCCCTACAACGATCCTACCCTGATGTTCGTCAATGCGGGGATGGTTCCGTTCAAGAATGCCTTTACCGGGCTTGAAACCCCGCCGGCTCCGCGCGCCACGAGCTCGCAGAAATGCGTGCGCGCGGGCGGCAAGCACAATGATCTCGACAATGTCGGATATACCGCGCGGCACCACACTTTCTTCGAGATGCTCGGCAATTTTTCCTTCGGCGACTATTTCAAGGAGCAGGCGATCCTGCACGCCTGGAACCTGCTGACCAGGGAATGGGGCCTGGCTCCGGAAAAGCTCACCGCCACGGTCTATCACACCGATGACGAGGCGTTCGATCTGTGGCGCAAGATTTCCGGCCTGCCTGAGGAACGCATCATCCGTATTCCCACTAGTGACAATTTCTGGTCGATGGGTGACACCGGGCCGTGCGGGCCATGCTCGGAAATCTTCTACGATCACGGCGAGCATATCTTCGGCGGCCCCCCGGGAAGCCCGGATGAGGACGGCGATCGCTTTGTCGAGATCTGGAACCTCGTGTTCATGCAGTTCGACCAGCAGGCGGACGGTTCGCGCAGCAATCTGCCGAAGCCTTCGATCGACACTGGCATGGGGCTGGAGCGGATCGCTGCGGTGATGCAGGGCGTGCATGACAATTACGATACTGACACGTTCAAGGCGCTGATCAGCGCCTCGGAAAACCTCACCGGGGTAAAGGCCGCAGGCGATCAGGCAGCCAGCCACCGCGTGATTGCCGATCACCTGCGTTCGACCAGCTTCTTGATGGCCGACGGCGTGCTGCCGTCCAACGAAGGGCGCGGCTATGTGCTGCGCCGGATCATGCGGCGGGCAATGCGCCATGCGCATCTTCTGGGCGCGTCGCAGCCGCTCATGCACCGCCTGGTGCCAGCGCTGGTCACCGAGATGGGCCAGGCCTACCCCGAGCTCGTGCGCGGCCAGGCATTGATCGAGGAAGTGCTCGAGCGTGAGGAAACCCAGTTTCGCAAGACGCTCGACAAGGGGCTGCGCCTGCTGGACGAGGCGACCGGCAGCATGGGCGAGGGCGGAGAACTCGAGGGCGAAACCGCCTTCAAGCTCTATGATACCTACGGTTTCCCATACGATTTGACAGAAGACGCGCTGCGTTCGCGCGGCATCAGTGTTGACCGCGCCGGCTTCGATGCCGCGATGGCGCGCCAGAAGGCGGCGGCCCGCGCGGCGTGGAAGGGCTCTGGCGATGCGGCCTCGGGCGAGGTCTGGTTCGACATTGCCGAGCGCGAAGGCGCGACCGAGTTTACCGGCTATACTGCCACCAGCGGCGAAGGGCGTGTCGTCGCATTGGTAAAGGACGGTGCCGAAGTGGCTCGCGCGACTGCGGGCGATGAATTGGTGATCCTGACCAACCAAACGCCTTTTTATGGCGAAAGCGGCGGGCAGACCGGCGATGCGGGCAGCATTTCGACTGCGGCGGGCCTGCGGGCGGATGTCGTTGACACTTCAAAACCGCTTGGCCGGTTGCACGCGCATCATGTCAGGATTGCCGCCGGTGAAGTCGCGGTTGGCGATACCGTCCACCTCGCAGTCGATGCTGCGCGGCGGAATCGGATTCGTGCCAACCACTCGGCCACCCATCTCGTCCATGCGGCGCTTCGCAACGCACTGGGTGCGCATGTGACGCAGAAGGGTTCGCTGGTTGCGGATGACCGGTTCAGGTTCGATTTCTCTCACCCCAAGCCGCTGACAGCAGAGGAAATCGCAGCCGTAGAGGCCGAAGTGAATGCCGAGATTCGCGCGAATGAGCCGGTTTCGACCCGTTTGATGAGCCCCGATGATGCTGTGGAAGCGGGCGCGCTGGCGCTGTTTGGCGAGAAATATGGCGACGAGGTGCGCGTGCTGGCGATGGGCCGCGCGGGCGAGGGCGGGCGCAATTACTCGGTCGAACTGTGCGGCGGCACGCATGTGCGGGCAACCGGCGACATCGGCATTTTCCGTATCGTATCGGAAGGCGCGGTGAGTTCAGGCGTGCGCCGGATCGAAGCGCTTACCGGCGAGGCGGCGCGCAAATGGCTGGTCGACCGCGAGGAAGCGCTGAAGACTGCCGCAAGCGAAATTCGCGCGACCCCGGAAGAGGTGCCTGCCCGGCTTGCGGCTTTGCTGGCCGAACGCAAGGTGCTGGAAAAGGAGCTGGCCGAAGCGAAAAAGGCACTGGCGCTTGCGGGCGGCGGTTCTTCGGGGCCGGTGCAAATAGCGGATGAGGAAATCGCCGGCGTCACCTTCAGCGGGCAAGTGCTCGACGGGCTCGACCCCAAGGAGCTGCGGCCACTGCTCGATGAAGCCAAACACAGGCTTGGATCGGGCATTGCGGCAGCCGTGGCGGTGAATGACGGCAAGGCCGCCTTTGCCGTGGCAGTCACCGACGACCTGACCGAGCGTTTCAGCGCAGTCGACCTGGTGCGCGTGGGCGTCGAGGCGCTGGGCGGCAAGGGCGGCGGCGGGCGGGCCGACATGGCACAGGGCGGCGGGCCCGATGGCAGCAAGGCGCAGGAAGCGCTTGCAGCCGTGCGCGATGCGCTGGCCAAGGTCAGCGCCTAACCCCTGCCAGGTTAACTTTCGAGCGTGCCGGTGCGCAGTTTGGGGCGATGGTCGAGTTCGCCATCCCGTTCCAGCTGCAAGCGGAATTCGTCACGCTTTTCGTGGATCGAGGCGATCACCGGGCCCATTGCCACGCCGATATCGACCAGCACGGCTTCCGACAATTGCAGTGTTGCCTCGAGCGTTTCGGGCACCGCATGGCTTGCCCCGGCGCGGTAAAGCTCGGCAGCGTGTTCGGGATCTCGCGCGCGGGCGACGATCAGCAAATCAGGATATTGGGCGCGAAGCTTTGCGACCAGCCTTTGCACCAGAACCGGCTCGTCCATTGTCAGCACAACTGCGGGCGCGGTTTCGATACCGAGCCGCGACAAGGCATCTCCGCGCGCTGCATCGCCGAATATCGCACGATAGCCTTCCCGCTTGGCGCGTTCGATCATGTCTGAATCCGAATCAACCGCAACATAAGGCTTGCCATGCACGGTAAGCATATCTGCAATCAGCCGTCCTACCCGTCCGGCACCAACGATGATCGTGCGCGGCTCGTCCTTGTCATCCTCGGGCAGTTCCGGTGCAGGCTCGACCCGCCATGCGATCGACCGGCCGAGGCGAGCGAGCAACGGCGTGACCGTCAATCCGATGGCAGTCACTATCTGCCAGAACTGCGCGGTTTCAGCGTCGATCAACAGCGCCGAGCTGGCGGCGGCAAGTACGATCAGCGTGGTTTCGCTGGGGCTCGCCATCAGCACGCCGGTTTCTGCCGAAGTGCCGCGCCGCGCGCCCATCAGGCGCAACAATATGCCCGTCACCAGTGCCTTGAATACCAGCACGCCCACCACCGCCATTGTGATCGAGCCAAGATTTTCCCAGATGGTGATCAGGTTGATGCTCATGCCAATCGTAATCAGGAACACGCCCAGCGCCAGGCCTTTGAATGGCTCCATGATGGATTCGACTTCGCCGTGATATTCGGTTTCGGCAATCAGCAGGCCCGCGATCAAGGCCCCGACAATTGGCGACAATCCGACTGCAGACGTGGCAAGGCTTGCGCCGATCACCACCAGTAGCGAGGCGGCCAGGAAGAGTTCGGGGCTCTTCGTGCGTGCAGCCTGCGCGAACAACCGGGGCAAGCCGATGCGGCCAAGCACCAACAGCACCAGCACAACCAGCCCGCCCTGCCACAATGTGTTGGCCATTCCTTCCCAGCCGGCGTCGGCCGCGTAGGGGGCCATCGCGCCCAGGATGAAGACGATCGGCACGATCATGATGTCTTCGAACAGAAGCATCGACAGCGCGGCGCGCCCGACCGGTGTTCTGGTTCCCGATATCGGCAGCACGATCGCAGTCGAGGAGAAGGCGAGCGCAAAACCCAGCGCCAGCGCCCCCGTCCAGGCCTGTCCGCCTGCCAGGCCCAGGAAGGCCGCCAGAGCGGTGCCGATGATCAGCAGTTCCAGCGCGCCCAGGCCGAACACCAGCTTGCGCAATTGCCACAACCGATTGAAGCTGAGCTCCAGCCCGATTGCGAACAGCAACAGGATGATCCCGAAATCGGCAAACGGCGTGAGGCGTCCGGAATCGGTGATCGTGATATATCTGAGCCAAGGTATCTCGGGCACCAGCGTGCCCAGCCCAAAGGGGCCAACCGCTATCCCGATCAGGATGAAGCCGATGATCGGCGTGATGCGGAAACGGGCGAAGACCGGGATCACGATCCCTGCGGCGCCCAGGATCACCAGCGCATCGGACAACATCGGAGAGGGAGCAAGTTCGCCAGCCATGGGGTATCTATAGCGCGCCCGTCGCGTCCGTCACCCGCTTTGCCGCTCTATCCCGCCGGTCTATCCCCCGCGCCCGCCATGCGGACCGGTTGACGGCTCTACCGAGTCGCCATCTTCGCCGATCCGCGGGCTCACCTGGCCCACGCGCTTGTCCCATTCGATACGGTAAAGATCGAACCGGCGATCGGCGAGATTCTGCACTGTGCCTTCCGCCCGAGCCCAGCTGAGATCGGCGAGGTTCACGTCGCTGATCGTCAGCGTTTCTACGTTTTCGCTTGCTTCGGCTGCGATCCCGTCGCGTGCAAAGGGGAAATCGCATGGGGTCAGGATGCAGCTTTGTGCATACTGGATGTCCATATTGGCGACATTGGGCAAATTACCGACATTGCCCGAAAGCACGACAAAGCACTGGTTCTCGACCGCCCGGGCCGCAGCGCAATAGCGCACCCGCATATATCCCTGGCGGTTGTCGGTGCAGAAGGGCACGAAGATGATCCGCGCGCCTTCATCAACCAGCCGCCGGGCGAGCTCGGGAAATTCGCAGTCATAGCAGATTAGCACGCCGATCGGCCCGCAATCGGTCGGGATCGCGTCGATACTGTCGCCGCCCTTGATGTTCCACCAATAGGCTTCATTGGGAGTGGGGTGGATCTTCTCCTGCGCGTGGATCGATCCGTCGCGCAGGCAAACATAGGCGACATTATGGATGTCGCCGTCATCCATCTGCGTCGGGTGCGACCCGCCGATGATGTTGATATTATAGCCCAGCGCCATTTCGCTCAGCGCCTTGCGGATACGCGGGGTATAATGGCTCAGCGTTTCGACCGCTTCTTGCGGGCTCAGCACCTTTTCCTCCGCGCTCAGCAGCATCAGCGTGAACATTTCGGGAAAGACGATGAAGTCGGCTTCGTAATCCGCCGCTACGTCAACGAAATATTCGACATGTTTCATGAACTCGTCGAATCCCGAAACCGCGCGCGCCTGGAGCTGGCAAGTGGCGATCCGAACGCTCTCGACGTCACGTGGCAGGCGATGCTTCCTCGGAGTGTCGCCATCGACATAGGGATTGCGCCACACCATCCGCACGGCATTGGCTTTCGACTGCTTGTCTTCAGGCAGGTATTTTTCGAGTATACCTTGCGGCTCAAAGCCATTGGCCAGTTGGAAACGCAGGACAGGATCGTGGATCTTACCTTCGAGCACCATCTTGAGATATTCGCCGGGCGTGCGCGTGCGGTTGGTCTTGCGGCGCTGGGCGCGGGCAAATCCGGGCATTCGACCGCCGAACACGATTCCATTCAGTTCCAGGCGTTCGGCCAGTGCGCGGCGTTCTTCGTAGAGCCGCCGCCCGATCCGTGTGCCGCGGACCTTGGGATCGACGCACATTTCATAGCCATACAGCCATTCGCCCTTGGCATTGTGGCGGCTGCCGAAGCCGTTGCCGGTCACTTCGTCCCAGCTGTGATCGGAAAAAGCGAGTTGCTGGCTGAGCCTCATTGAGGCGCAATAGCCCACCAGCTTGCCGTCAAGGCGTGCAATGAAGCAGCCCTCTGGGTAATTGTTAATCTGTCCGCGGATCTCGCCGTGCGTATAGGCGGGCAGGTCATGATAGGCGCGGCGCACAAGGTCCGCGATGGCACGAACGTCGGACAGTTCGGCCTGACGAACTTCCAGGCGGGCTTTGCTTCGCGGCTGTGTCATATAAATCTTCTACCCGACCTTAAATAGAAAGGGCAGCCTTTCCGGTTTCGAATAGGCTGCCCTTAACTTGCGCTATGGCGTAGTTGCTGTTCCCAAGATCAGTTCCAGCCCTGCATTTCCTTTTCAAGGTTCTGCACGATCGCCTCGAAGAACTGCTCGGTGGTAAGCCAGCTCTGTTCCGGGCCGATCAGCAGCGCCAGATCTTTGGTCATCGCGCCGCTCTCGACGGTTTTGATGCAAACCCGCTCAAGCGTTTCGGCAAAGCGCACCACGTCGGGCGTGCTGTCGAACTTGCCGCGATACATCAGCCCGCGCGTCCAGGCGAAGATCGAGGCAATCGGATTGGTGCTGGTTGCCTTGCCTTGCTGGTGCTGGCGATAATGGCGGGTAACGGTGCCGTGCGCGGCTTCGGCTTCCACGGTCTTGCCATCAGGCGTCATGAGCACCGAAGTCATCAGCCCGAGCGAGCCAAAGCCCTGCGCCACGGTGTCGGACTGCACATCGCCGTCATAGTTCTTGCAGGCCCACACGAACTTGCCGCTCCACTTGAGTGCGCTGGCAACCATGTCGTCAATCAGGCGGTGTTCGTAGGTGATGCCTGCTTCCTTGAACTTTTCCGCGAAGCCTTCGTTGTCGAACACTTCCTGGAACAGATCCTTGAAGCGCCCGTCATAGGCTTTCAGAATGGTGTTCTTGGTGGAAAGGTAAACCGGCCAGCCAAGGTTCAAACCATAGTTGAAACTCGAGCGGGCGAAATCTCGGATCGAATCGTCAAGATTATACATCGCCATGGCGACGCCTGCGCTGGGGAAATCGAACACGTCGAGATCGATCTTGGTGCCGTCTTCACCGTCGAACACCAGGCGCAGCTTGCCGGGGCCGGGGATGAGCGTGTCGGTGGCCTTGTATTGGTCCCCGAAGGCATGGCGGCCGACCACGATCGGGTCGGTCCAGCCCGGCACCAGCCGCGGGACATTGTCGATCACGATCGGCTCACGGAACACCACCCCGCCCAGGATATTGCGGATCGTGCCGTTGGGGCTCTTCCACATTTTCTTGAGGCTGAATTCCTCGACCCGCTGTTCATCGGGGGTGATGGTCGCGCACTTCACGCCCACGCCATATTGCTTGATCGCATTGGCGGCATCGATGGTGATCTGGTCATCGGTCTCGTCGCGTTTTTCGACGGAAAGATCGTAATATTTCAGGTCGACGTCGAGATAGGGCAGGATCAGCCGCTCGCGGATCCACTGCCAGATGATGCGGGTCATTTCGTCGCCGTCGAGCTCGACAATCGGGTTTTTGACCTGGATTTTCTGCATGGTTGCCTGTTGCCTCTTATGGGGATGTTCGAATTTGCGAGGGCTTTAGCAGAGCAAGGCGCGCGTGCAAGGGAGGCGGGGCGCAATAAAAAACCCGCCGACTTGCGGCGGGTTTTCGATGGTGGGCGTAGCTGGGATTGAACCAGCGACCCCTACGATGTCAACATAGTGCTCTACCACTGAGCTATACGCCCGCACCATCGCAATGCCGTTCCAGGAACGGGGGAGAGGCCCCTTAGCTTGAGCCTCGCGCCCGATCAAGCGATTCGGGAATATTCAAATGGACGCTTCGCGCTGGTCTTCAAAAATCCGTTCCACTTCCAACACGAGATCGCGCAGGTGGAACGGCTTGGAGAGTATCCTTGCATGGGGTTGTTCACGGCTGGCCTTCAGCGAAACCGCGGCAAACCCGGTAATGAACATAACCTTGGTGCGCGGCGCGATTTCCGCACAGCGTTGGGCCAATTCGATCCCGTCCATTTCCGGCATCACGATATCGGATAGCAGGAGATCAAAGTGCTGTTCCTGCAAGAAAGGTACCGCAGCCGTGCCGCGATCGACCGCGACCACTTCATATCCTGCCTTGGTTAGCGCGCGCTCCAGATAGGTGCGCATGGCTTCCTCGTCCTCTGCCAACAGGATGCGCAAGGAATTTTGTGCTGTCATCCGCCCCAGTTAGCACGAAGCACTTAAGAAACCTTTTTCACCCTCCCTGTTCTGACTGTCCCTGCGGTGCGCCGCATGGTTTTGGGCTTTGACAGGAGTTCCGCGAGCATGCAGCAATGCTGCATGGTTAACCACAAGGTCGAATCATCCCATATCCGGCTGGAACCGGGCGGCTTCATCACCGGGCTCGACGATCGGCCGGCGTTCTCGCTGACGGCACCGAAATCGCTGCCTATTCCTGTCTTGATCACGGTTCCGCATGCCGGGCGTGACTATCCCTCATCGTTGCTGGCGCAAATGCGCGACCCTGATTTCGCCTGCCTCAGGCTGGAAGATCGCTATATCGACGAGGTTGCGCAGGCGATTGCCGATGCGACCGGGGCAGCGCTGATTATCGCGCATGCGCCGCGGGCAATGCTTGATCTCAATCGTGCGCGCGATGACGTCGATTGGGAAATGATCGCAGGATCCAAACCCCACCCGGTGCGCCATTCGCAGGCCAATCGCCGTGCTCGCAGCGGGTTGGGGCTGGTGCCTCGACGATTGCCGGGCTTTGGCGAGATCTGGCGGGAAAAACTGCAACACGAAGAGCTTGCCCGGCGGATCGAGGGGATTCATCAACCCTATCACGCTGCGACTTCGCGTGAACTTCAGAGAATCCGTGACGAGTGGGGCGCTGCGCTGCTGATCGACCTTCATTCGATGCCGCCCCTGCGCGTGTCGAACGACCGGCCCGAGCCGGTGCAGTTTGTCATCGGGGATCGTTTTGGCACGGCATGCGATGGGGCGCTGGTTACTCGCGGCTGCCAGTATCTGGAAAGCAGGGGCAAGGGGGCAGCGCTTAACCGGCCTTATGCTGGCGGGTTTGTGCTGGATACCCATTCCGCCCCGCCATTGGGCATCCATGCCTTGCAGCTCGAAGTGTGTCGCTCGATCTATCTTGACGCCCGGCTTGAGCGGCCAACCGCGCGAATAGCGCCGCTGGCAAGGCTGCTGGCCGGCCTGGTGCGCGATCTGGGCGAGGCAACCGCGCGCATGGGGCACGGCGGAGATATGCGGCAGGCGGCTGAATAGCGCCGCTGTGACATCAATTTCCTGATAACAAATAAAAAACCACCTCGTGCAAGCGCACGAGGTGGCCAAGGTTCAGGGAGGATGCACCTGAAAAGGTGCAAAATCCGGGCAGGCAATGAGGGAAGCCTACCCGAACACTTGCAATCTAGGAGCTAGTGCGAAGGCTTTCAAGGGCCTGGCACAGCGCCGCTGGATGCCGTCAGCTGACCGCGTCGATCGATTCAGTGCCGGCATTGGGCAACGGAACCCGGCCCTGTTGCAATTGCCGGCCGAAGATAACGCTCATCAGATTGAGCGAGAAGAGATGCGCGTGGATGAGCAGCAGAGCACCGCCCTTGTTGAGCTCTTCAAGCGTTGCGGCCGGAAGCTCGCGCAGCTTCTTTTCGTCAACCATCATGAATCCGCGATAGATGAACGGCTTGTCAGGATCTTCATTGCGGGTGATGGCGATTTCGCCATCCATCAGCAGTTGGTGCTTTTTCAACTCGTCCATGAATGCCCGTGTCCGCATCCCCGATTCTTCGAACGACTGGCAGAAATTGAGCACGCCCTTGGTGTATTCAGTGGGCTGGCCGTCAGCCGTGAACACCTCGTTACCCTCGGCAAATTCGCCGACCACGCCCGCGCTCGGGTCAAAGCACAGCGACAGCTCTTCGCTATCCGGGCGCAACTTGGCGAGCATAAAAGGATATCGCCTCGTGTAGGCAGGAAGGTAGACATTCTCGGAGATCTTGCCGTCCTCGCCCACAAAGGTGTTCACACCTTCGTTGAGACCCATCAGCGCCAGCGGAACCGGATTTTCACCGGCGCTGAAAACGATCGGGAAGTGACGTTGCGTGTCGATGAACTCATCCACTGTAACAGGGACGGCATGTGTTTGGCCGATAAAGGCGGCGGTTTCGAACTGTGTGACCTTCCAGCCCTTGTGGTCACGGCTGTTGAGCGGCATCAAGTCCTTGTAGAACAGTGGCAGTTGGGGTTGCGGCGCGCTGGCCATTGAAATTCTCCAAAATGGCAATCTGAATAATGAAGCGGCCTCGCTGGACAGCCAGCGGGCCGAGCGACGGGCGCTTTAGGGCTTAGTGCCTGAAGAGGCAAGCGGCAGGAGTTTTCCGGGATTGAGCAATCCCATGGGATCGAGCGCTTGCTTGATGCTGCGCATGATCGACAGCACGGCAGGGTCGGCCAGGCGCCCCAGTTCGTCACGTTTCATTCGTCCGATTCCGTGTTCAGCGCTGATCGATCCGCCATATTCGGTCACCAGGTCATGCACATGCCGACTGATGGACTGGCCTTCGGCTTGTTCCCATTCGCCGCGCACCACGCCTGGTGGCGCAAGCACATGGAAATGCACATTGCCGTCCCCCAGATGCCCGAAGGCCACACCGGTTACGCCGGGAAACCGCGTTTCTACATCGGGAATAGCTGCCTCGATAAAATCGGGCATGCTTTCCACCGGCACTGAAATGTCGTGCTGCATTGCGGGGCCGATCGCGCGCTCCGCCGGAGCGATCGCATCCCGCAGCTGCCAGAACTGTTCGGCCTGGGTTTCGCTTGTGGCAATCGCGGCATCGCGCACAAGGCCGGCGTCCAGCGCCTGAACCAGCGTAGCCTCCACCTTTTCACGCAGGGCATGGGCTTGCGCTGGCGATGCCACCAACTCGACCAGCGCGTTCCAGGGGTATGGTTCGGCCAGCGGGGCACGGGCATCTGGCAGGTAGGCAAGCACGCTGTCGAGACAATGTGCGGGCACCACTTCGAAGCCTTCCAGTTCCTCGGGCATTTCATCGGCGAAATGCAGCAGCAAGCGCCGCGCATCACCGATCGAGCCCAGGCCAACCCATGCTACAACCCGTTCTCCGATCGCTGGAAGCAGGCGCAGTGTTGCTGCGGTCACGATCCCCAACGTCCCTTCGGAACCGATCAGCAACTGCTTGAGGTCGAAACCGCGATTGTCCTTCTTGAGCACGGTAAGCCCGTCAAATATCTGCCCGTCAGCCAGGACTGCCTCGATTCCCAGCACCTGCGCGCGCATCGTGCCATGGCGCAGCACCTGCGTGCCGCCGGCATTGGTCGAAACCAATCCGCCGATGGTAGCCGAACCCTTTCCGCCCAGCGTCAGCGGGAAGCGCAGGTCGTGCCGTTCGGCTTCCTCATGCAGCGTCTGCAGGATTACGCCGGCCTCGCACACTGCCTGCCTGGCAGGAGCATCCAGCTTGCGTATTCTGTTCATCCGCCGCAGCGACAACAGGACCGAATCTCCGCTTTCGTCGGGCGTTGCCCCGCCTGACATGCCGCTGTTTCCGCCTTGCGGGACAATCGGCACGCGATATTCGTTGCACAGCTTCACGAATGCGCCAACTTCCTCGCGCGATGAGGGTGAGGCCAGGCCCAGCGCCCTGCCATGATAGCGCCCGCGCCAGTCGGTGAGCCAGGGTTCAAGCAGTTCGGGATCACAGGTGAAGCCGCCGGGCCCCAGCAGGTCGGCCGCGCGGCGGGCAAATTGATCGGGCGAAGTCATGGCTGTGCCTATGCCATAGTGCTGCCGGAAATAGCCAGCATTTGCGCGCTGAGGAAAATGGATTAAGCCTCCATTCAAGCCGACATGCTAGATCGGCATGGTCTTGGCTACTCAGGGGTCCTGATCCTACACATAATGCCCAGCCTGCTCGCCTATTTCGCGCCACTTGCGCTATTGCTGCCTTTCGGGGCTGTGGAAGAGGCTCGTTCGCCTGTTCTGCAGGACTCGGCCAGGTTCGGCCCGGACGAGGCCGAACTGCCGGTACAGCGCTCTGCCGCGGTGCGAAACATGCTGGTCGGTGAATGGGCTGTGCAGCGCGACAGTGCGCACCAGGTCAGGATTGAGCGGCGGATAACGGTCCGCGTCGTTCCGCGAAGCAGCGCCCCGCGCCAAAGCCTGATGGCTGAAATTCCCCGGCCACCACAACCCACCCGTTTTGAAGAACGCAAAATGGGCAAATGCCTGGCGATCGACGATATCACAGGTGTCCAAACCGGCAGTGGTGACCGGCTGGTGTTGTTCCTGCGTGACCGCAGGATGGTCAGTGCGCGGCTGGAGAAAGCCTGCCGCGCGCGTGATTTCTATTCCGGTTTTTATCTCGAGCGAAACGAGGACGGCAAGATCTGTGTCGATCGCGACAAATTGCTGTCGCGCGCCGGTGCGAATTGCGAGCTTGACCGGTTGCGCGAACTGGTGCCTGCGTCAGATTGAATCCAGCGCCGATAACGCTTGATTTCTTGACTTTGAGCCGGTTTTCGGCAACAGGCGCGGCGTGCGCGGCGCAGTAAAGCGCGGCCGCTCAATTACCGGCGCCTTTTTGGCGCCCATTATCCGGAAAACAATCTACGCATGACATTCGCCGATCTCGGCCTTTCTCCTGAATTGCTCAAGGTGGTTGAAGCTGCCGGGTATACGGAGCCGACTCCAATCCAGGCAGAGGCTATCCCTGCCGTGCTGATGATGAAAGATCTGATCGGGATCGCACAGACCGGCACAGGCAAGACCGCCAGTTTCGTGCTTCCCATGATCGATATTCTTGCGAGCGGGCGCCGGCGCGCGCTGATGCCGCGCTCGCTTATTCTTGAGCCTACCCGCGAGCTTGCCGCCCAGGTGGCGGAAAACTTCGTCAAATACGGCGAAAACCATGATCTCAAGATGGCACTGCTCATTGGCGGCGTGCAGATGGGTGATCAGCTCAAGGCGCTGTCCGACGGGGTTGATGTGCTGATCGCCACGCCGGGGCGGTTGATGGACCTGTTCGAGCGCGGCAAGATCCTGCTCAGTGGATGCGAGCTGCTGGTCATCGACGAAGCGGACCGGATGCTGGACATGGGCTTTATTCCCGACATCGAGTTCATTTGCTCCAAACTTCCCGAAACGCGCCAGACCATGCTGTTTTCGGCAACCATGCCGCCGCCGATTGCAAAGCTTGCAAAGACGTTCCTCAATAACCCGAAACGGATCGAGGTCAGCCGCGCGGCGTCGACCAATGTAAACATCACCGCATTCAAGGTTCCGGTTAAGTCGCGGCAAAAGCGCGATACGCTCCGGTGGCTGCTACAGAACGACCACGTCGAGACCGCGATCATCTTTGCCAATCGCAAAACCACCGTGCGCGAGGTAAACAAGTATCTGCAGCAAAGCGGATTTTCCAGCAGCGAAATCCATGGCGACATGGACCAGTCATCGCGGATCAAGGAGCTTGAAAGGTTCAAGTCGGGTGATGTGAACATTCTCGTCGCCAGCGACGTTGCGGCGCGCGGGCTGGACGTCAAAGGTGTCTCCCACGTCTTCAACTATGACACGCCGTGGCATCCAGACGATTACGTTCACCGCATTGGTCGCACTGGCCGTGCAGGGGCTTTGGGCCGTGCGTTCACCTTCGTTTCCGAAGAGGATGCCGAAGCCATCGCGAATGTCGAAAAACTGACCGGCAACAAGATCAAGGTGTTTGGCAAGGAAGATGTGCGGGTAGAGCTCAAGGCTGCGGCAGACGAAGCCAAGCCTGACGTGCAGCAGCGCGCGAAATCCGAGCAGCGCGAAGACAAGCCTCGCGAAGACAAACCTCGCGAGAATGAGCCACGCAATGCCGAGGCGCGCGAGGAGCGCCCCAAAAAGCGCCCCAGGAAAGAGGCTCGCGAAAAGCCCGCCAGGGTTGAAAAGGCCAGGGCGCCGCGCAAGCCCCGCGATGAAGACGATCAAGCCGTTCCCGCCGGGGAATGGAATGGCCCGCGCCCGGGTTTCCTTGATGTGGGGCTGGGCTAGCCCGAATTGCCCCGGGCGGCGGATTTGGGTTAATCCGCCGCGCTCACAAAGCTGTCGATCACCCGCTTGGTGCCGCTGTGCTCGAACTGGATTTCCAGCCTGTTGCCTTCCTGGTCGGTAACGGTGCCATAGCCGAATTTCTCGTGGAACACGCGCTGGCCAATAGCGATGTCGCTGCGCGGCTTGGCGGCGAAGCTGGCGGCAGAGCGGGTGTTTTCGCGCACGCGCACCTGTTTCGTCTCATAACCGGTTGAAATCGCGCGTTGCCAGCCGGGCCCTCTGTGCGACGATCGTTCGGGCCGGTCGCGGCTGACATGCGCGAAGGGATCCTCGCTCTCGGTCCAGTTGGCGCGCCACAGCGATGCGCCGCCAATTAGTGTCGTTTCCTGCTCGAAATGCTCTTCGGGCAGCTCCTCGATAAAGCGGCTGGGGATGCTGCTGGTCCATTGCCCGTATATCCGGCGGTTGGCGGCGTGCAGGATGGTGCAGCGCCGCCGTGCGCGGGTGATCGCGACATAGGCCAGGCGGCGCTCCTCCTCGAGGCTCGCCAACCCGCCCTCATCGAGCGCGCGCTGTGATGGGAACACGCCTTCTTCCCAGCCGGGCAGGAAGACATGGTCGAACTCAAGCCCCTTCGCCGCATGCATGGTCATGATGGTGACCTTCTCGCCATCATCGGCGGCGTCATTGTCCATCACAAGTGATACGTGCTCGAGGAAATCGCCCAATGTTTCATATTCTTCCAACGCGCGGGCGAGTTCGGAGAGGTTTTCGATCCTTCCCTTGGCCTCGGCAGTCTTCTCGGCATCCAGCATGGCGGAATAGCCCGATTCATCGAGTACCATACGCAGCAATTCGGCCGGGGTGACCTGCTCAGACTGTTCGCGCCAGTGGAGGAACTGGCGCAGCAGGGCGCCGATGGTGTTCGCGGCGCGGGCGGGGAGTTCGTCGCTGTCCGCCAGCTGGAGCGAGGCGGCTGCAAGCGGCATGCCGGTGCGCCGCGCATGAAGGTGCATCTTTTCGAGTGTCTTCGCGCCAAGCCCGCGCTTGGGCTGGTTGTAGATCCGCTCGAAGGCGAGATCGTCCTGCGGCTGGGCGATCACCCGCAGATAGGCCAGTGCATCGCGGATTTCGGCGCGCTCATAGAAGCGGAATCCGCCGACAATCCGGTAATTGAGGCCGATCTGGATAAAGCGGTCTTCAAATTCTCGCGTCTGGTATTGCGCGCGCACCAGGATCGCCACCCGGTCTAACGCAGCGCCTTCACGCTCGAGCCGCTCGATTTCCTCCCCCACGCGGCGCGCTTCCTCGGGCGCGTCCCACACGCCGATCACGCGCAGCTTTTCGCCATGGTCATGCTCGGTCCACAGCGTCTTGTCGTGCCGCTCGCTATTCGCTGCGATCAGGCCCGACGCAGCGCCAAGGATATGCGGGGTAGAGCGATAGTTCTGCTCCAGCTTGACCACCTTGGCGCCCGGGAAATCCTTCTCGAACTTGAGGATATTGGCGACTTCCGCCCCGCGCCAGGAATAGATCGACTGGTCGTCATCACCCACAACGCAGATATTCCTGTGCGCCTGCGCCAGCAGCCGCAGCCACAGGTACTGGACGGCATTGGTGTCCTGATATTCGTCAACCAGGATATATTTGAAGCGCTGCTGGTATTCCTCCAGCACTTCGCGGTGCGTGCGGAAGATGTTGAGCATGTGCAGCATCAAATCCCCGAAATCGCAGGCGTTCAATGCTTTCAGCCGGTCCTGATAGAGCTGGTAGAACTGCTTGCCGCGGCCATTGGCGTAGCTTTCGTTTTCCACCGCATCGAGATCGCCGGGACCCAGCCCGCGGTTTTTCCAGCGATCGATCAAGCTGGCGAGCTGGCGCGCGGGCCAGCGCTTCTCGTCAAGGTCGTTTTGCGTGATGAGCTGCTTGAGCAGGCGCAATTGGTCGTCAGGGTCGATGATGGTGTAATTGCTTTCCAGCCCCACCAGTTCGGCGTGGCGGCGCAGCATCTTGGCGCAGACCGAGTGGAAAGTGCCCAGCCACGGCATGCCCTCGACCGCTTGCCCCAGATGCCGACCCACGCGTTCGCGCATTTCGCGCGCCGCCCGGTTGGTAAAGGTGACGCACAGGATCTGGCTGGGCCAGGCGCGGCGGGTGGCGACAAGATGCGCCAATCGCGCGGTGAGGGCGGCAGTCTTGCCAGTGCCCGCACCGGCCAGCATCAGCACCGGGCCTTCGGTCGTTAGCACGGCCTCGCGCTGCGGCGGGTTAAGCTGCGCGGCATAGGGCGGCAGATCGCGGCCGTTCGGGGCAGGGGGAAGGGTGTTCGGATCGGGCATCGCTATGTGAACAGGTAGAGAACGTTGGCGAAGCGGGCAAGCCTCACGCGGCGCTGGTCAACAGCGTGATCCGCGCTTTGCCGACCTTGCGATCGGCGGCGATCTGAAGCCCTTTGACTTCAACGCTTTCCTTGTCCGAAGTTTCGACAGCAACCCAGGTCGCGGGGCCGATCCAGCCGAGCCGCAGCAGCCGGTCCAGCGCCACCGCAGCAGCGCCGGTGCGATAGGGCGGATCGAGCAGGATCAGATCATAGGGCTCCTTTGCCGAGCCAAGCGACATGACAGAGCCATGCTGCACCGCGCCGCGCTCGCGGGCGTCCAGCGCGAGGACATTGGCGCGGATGGCATCGACAGCGGGCTTGTCCTGTTCAACAAACAGGCAATGCGCCGCGCCGCGCGAAAGCGCCTCCAGCCCCAGCGCCCCCGAGCCGGCGAACAGATCGGCAACGCGCAGTCCTGCAAAGCTGCCCAGCCTGCTGGCGAGCATATTGAACAGCGTTTCGCGGGTACGATCAGCCGTTGGTCGCGTCGCGTCTCCCCGCGGTGCGATCAATTTTCGCCCGCGCCAATCCCCTGCAATGATTCTCATTGGCCGGATGTGCGCTTCATCTGACTGCGAAAGCGCCCTAGTTCGTGGCTGCGGATCTCGCGCGCCGCGCCGCGCGGCAGGTCTTCCAGCTCGAACGGACCATAGGCGGTGCGAATCAAGCGGCTGACTTGTAGCCCGAGATGTTCGAGCACCCGGCGCACTTCACGGTTCTTGCCTTCGGTTATGGTCAGTTCGACCCACTGGTTGCGCCCTGTGCTCCGCTCCAGATTGGCATCGATGTTGCCGTAATTGATGCCGTCGATTGTGATCCCTTCGATCAGCTCTTCAAGCTGCTCCTGCGTCACATCACCGAAGGTGCGGGCCCGATACGTGCGCGGGATGCCCGAAGAAGGTAGCTCCATCTGACGCTTGAGCTCGCCGTCATTGGTCAGCAGCAGCAGCCCCTCGGTATTGAGATCGAGCCGACCGATCGGCATCAGCCGCGGGGTTTTTTTCGGCAGGGCATTGCGCAATGCAGTATAGATCGTGGGGCGCCCCTTGGGGTCGCTTTCGGCCGTAATCAGGCCGGTCGGCTTGTGGAACGCAAACAGCCGCGTGGGCTCGGGCGGCGCAACCGGCTTGCCATCAACCGTCACGCCCGTGAGATCCTTCAGGATCGTAGCCGGCGTTTCAAGGATCAATCCGTCGATCGCGATACGCCCATCGGCGATCATGCGTTCGACCTCGCGGCGGCTGGCAACGCCGGCGCGTGCGAGCAATTTTGCAATACGTTCGCCTTCGGGGCGTGGTTCCGACTTCATCATCCGCCGAGTAGGCGTTCAATTGGCTGCGCGCAACGCCTCATCGACGATCTGGTGGAAACGGTCGATGCCGCCTTCCAGTGTGCCCAGGGTAAGATGGTCTATTGCGCCGGTTTCAAGGCCTTGCTGGCCCAGCTCGGCGGCGCGGAAGTCTTCGCTTGCGAAAACGCCGCCATCGAGCAGCGCCCAGCTGCGTTCCCAATGGCCGCGTGCCCTATCACCTTCCGGGCCGGTGGCGGGCGCCTCGGGGATGAGCATGAAATCCTCGACCAGCGTCAAATCATGCGCCTGCGGCATCAGCACCATCACGTTGAGATAATCGGGGCTGGGGATGATCACCGTGGCCGGAAGCAACTGGTAGGCGAAAGTCACGACCCTGCGCAGCGCGGCCATATCGGTGAGGTCGACACCTTCCATTTCTTCGAGCCTGCCAACGGCGCTGCGCTGGTGCGGGCCGATCTGGTCGCCGCTGGTCACCCCGTCCTTGAAAAACGGGCCGATGGTCTGCGCGTGCAGGCGGGTGACATGGTAACTTTCCAGGAAAGCATCCATGATCAGCTTCCAATTGCCCTTCACCGTGTGAAGCTTGCGCCGGAACAGCACGAGGTCGCGCGTGCCGAAAGTGTCCATGTCCGCCCCCAACTCGCGTGCATGGGTAAAATCGGCATCTTCAACGGGTGAGAACCAGATCAGCCCGCCCGCCTCACAGCTGGGCAGTTCGACCAGGCCGAATTCGCCCTTGTCCATGCCTGGGAAAGTCTCCGGCCGGGGCAGCGCGAGCAGTTTGCCATCAAGCCGATAGGTCCAGGCGTGATAGGGGCATACCAGCCGTTTGGCGCATTGCACCTCATCGCCTTCGACCAGCCGCGTTCCGCGGTGGCGGCAGACATTGAGGAAGACGTGCGCTTCGCCATCGCCATCGCGGGTTATCAGCAGCGGGCGCCCGGTCGCATCATGCGGCAAAGCCATGCCCGGTTCGGGAAGCACCGCACTGGGGCAGAGCACCTGCGGCAGCCGATCGAACAGCGCGGCTTTCTCGCGCTTCCAGTGATCGGGATCGGTATAGACGCTGGCAGGAACGCGGGTGATGCCGCTTTCCGCGCGCTGCTCGCCGCGTTCGATCGCTCTGGCCAAGGCCAATTGACCCTTGGTCGGGCGCAAAGGTGGTGATTTCGTGTCGGCCTCGTTCATCGGGGCGTTCCTATCTCTCTTCTCCGCGTTTAGTGTCGCATAAATTGGTGAAATCAGGAAGGACGCTAGGGAATGGGTGAGGTATTCGGGCAAACCGTCCCGGCCACGCGCCGGAACATGTGGGACTCGATCAAGCCCTACCTCGAGAAAGAGTCGCTCGCGGCGTTCTTCCTCGGCGTCTCGTCGGGGTTTCCCTTCGCTTTGCTGGCAGCAACGCTGACCACGCGGCTGGCGCAGGACGGGATCGAGAAATCGACCATTACTGCCTTCACGCTGGCCTTTCTGGTCTACAACCTCAAGTTCCTTTGGGCCTGGGTCATCGACGGGGTGCGTATTCCCGTGCTGGGCCGGCTGGGGCAGCGCGTTTCGTGGATGATTGTGGTGGGCCTGTTGGTGATGGCGGCAACGGTCAATATGGCGCTGGCCGATCCCAAGGGGGACATTGTGTGGACGGCGACCAGCGCGGTGATCCTGGGTGTGGCGGGAGCGACTTTCGATATCGTGATCGATGCCTACCGGATCGAGACATTGAAACCTTATCAGCTCGGCACCGGATCGGGCATGAGCCAGTATGGCTGGCGCATCGGGGCAGCAGGTGCAGGCGCGCTCGCGCTTGTCGTCGCGGCGCGATACGGCTGGAGCGCGGCCTATATGGCCTGTGCGATCTTTGCTCTCCCAGCCATCCTGACAGCGCTAATCATGGGCGAACCGCCGCGTCACAGGGAACCCGGTGAACGCAAGGGCATGGCCGAAATGTGGCATTCGGTGGCGGGACCTTTCGCTGAATTCTTCCGTCGCAATGGCGCCTGGATGGTCTTGCTGTTCATCCTGGTCCACAAGATTGGCGATACGCTGGCCAATCTTACCTTCCGCCTGCTTTTTGACGATCTCGGCTACAGCAACGACGAAATCGCGATTTACGATGTTGGGGTAGGCTTCTGGGCGCTGATCATCGGCGTATTCGTGGGCGGGATCATCTATGCGCGGATGGGCCTCAAGCGTTCGGTGCTGATCGCGCTGATCCTGATGGCGGTCTCGAACGTCAGCTTTGCAGCACTAGCTGCTGCGGGCCAATCGAACATCGGCATGGCGGCGGCAATCGGATTCGAGAATTTCGCCAGCGGCTATGGCGGCGTAGTGGTGGTGGCTTATTTCTCGGCGCTATGCGACTTGCGCTTCACTGCGACGCAATATGCGCTGATATCTGCGAGTGCGAGTATCGTTGGTAGGTTGCTCACCGGCACCACGGCGGGCGCGCTGATCGAATGGATGGGCTATGTGAATTTCTACCTGCTCACCACGGTGCTAGCGCTGCCGGGCATTGCCCTGTTCTGGTGGATGATGCGAACAGGGCTGGTCGATGCAGCAATGGGCACCGCCGGCACCGAAGAACGCTAGCCCGGCATCTCACCATTGAGCCGCAACACCTCGCCTGCGAGGTAGAGCGAGCCTGCGATCAGCACCGGCAGTCCGTCATCGGGCAGCGCGGCGAGCGCGGCGGGCACATCGGGTGCCGGTTTTGCCTCTGGTCCGAAGGCCTCGGGCGGGTGGCAATCATGCGCCGGCACAGGCACTGCCGTGATACTGGCAAGCGAGGCGGCGAGCGGCCTCGTCAGCGCCGCCGGGTCCTTGCCTTCGATCATCCCGATCACAAGGTGCAGTTTCTGTCCTGCGAAATGCGCGCCCAGCATCGCGCCCGCAGAGGGATTGTGTCCGCCGTCGAGCCACACCGCCCTGGCATCTGGGTGTGCACCGGCAAGCGGACCGGGCGCGAGCATGTGCAACCGTGCGGGCCAGCGGGCCTGCATCAATCCGCTAGCAATCGCCTCGGCGGACACCGGCAGCGCGTTCTGCGCGCGCAGCATCGCCACCGCCAGCCCGGCGTTCACGCGCTGGTGCGGACCGGGCAGGGAGAGGGGAAGGTCGGGTGCGGGGTCGGCCAGGATAACCGGCGCCCCCACCCGTTCCGCTACAGCCCGAATGGCGGTCATTTCCAGTTCCGGCTGGGCGATGGTCACCAGCGGCACGCCCGGTTTCGCGATTCCCGCTTTCTCGAAGGCGATGCGCGCCATCGGCTCTTGCGGGGCGCCTTCCTCTGGCGCGAGCAGGAAGCGTTCGTGGTCGATGCCCAGAGCGGCGATCCCGCAGGCTGCAAGCACGCCCGGCTCCAGAACATTTGTCGCATCGAAGCGGCCACCCATGCCTACCTCGACCACGCAGGCGTCCGCAGGCGCGCGGGCAAAGGCGAGGAAGGCGGCGGTGATGGTGACTTCAAAAAAACTGGGGCCGATGTCCTCGCAAGCGTCGAGTACTTCCTCGAGCAGCACCGCCAGTGCCTCATCCGAAATCAACTCGCCAGCAATGCGGATACGCTCGTTGTAACGCACCAGATGCGGGCTGGTGGTGGTGTGAACCTTGTATCCCTCTGCCTCCAGCATCGCGCGCAGGAAGGCGCAGACCGATCCCTTGCCATTGGTCCCCGCGACATGGAACACCGGCGGCAGGCGTTTGTGCGGATCGCCTAGCTGTGCCATCATTGCCCGGATCGTATCCAACCCCAGCCGCCCCTGCGGCAGGCTGAGCGCGGCTAGCCGGTCAAGCTGCGCCTGGACGCCGGGATGATCGGATCTGCCGAAGTCTTTCAAGCCAGCCTCGTCATTGCGAGCGGCGAAGCCGCGCGGCAATCCATGGATCGAGATTGCGGCAGGCGCAGCTCCATGGATTGCTTCGTCGCTTCACTCCCCGCAATGACACAGCTCCTTACGCCGCCTTGCGCGGCTGGAGATAGCCGAGCAGCGTGGCGAGCGTTGCCTTGAGGTCGCGCCGGTGTACCACCATGTCGACCATGCCGTGTTCGTGCAGATACTCAGCGCGCTGGAAACCTTCGGGCAGTTTCTCGCGGATCGTGTCCTGGATCACGCGCTGTCCGGCAAAGCCGATCAGCGCACCTGGCTCTGCGATATGCACATCGCCCAGCATGGCATAGCTGGCGGTGACGCCGCCGGTTGTCGGGTCGGTAAGTAGCAGGATGTAGGGTAGCCCGGCTTCCTTCAGGCGGCGGGTCATCACTGTCGCCTTGGGCATCTGCATCAGCGACAATATGCCTTCCTGCATGCGTGCACCCCCGGCGGCGGTCACCACGACATAAGCGGATTTGCGATCAAGTGCCTTTTGCGCCCCGGCGACGAAGGCCGCGCCCACCGCCATGCCCATCGATCCGCCCATGAATCCGAAATCCTGTACGCCCACCACCGCCGCGCGCCCGTCAATCGTGCCTGACCCCACGCTGAAAGCATCGGCATGCGGATTGTTTGCGCGGGCCTGCTTGAGCCGGTCAGTGTATTTCTTGCTGTCCTTGAAATTCAGCGGGTCTTCGGTGACTTCAGGCTGCGGCAGCATCTCGAAGCCGTGGTCCAGCAGCAGCGCCAGCCGCGCATCGGCGCCGATCCGGCCATGATGGTCGCAGCGCGGGCAGACCCACTGATTGTCCTGGTATTCCTGCTCGAACAGCATTTCTGCGCAGGAAGGGCATTTGACCCACAAGTCTTTATCGCTGGTGCGCTTCGAGCCGAAGCTGAAGGATTTGCGGACGCGTGTGAACCAGTTCATGCCTGTTGCTCCTGACGGGCGGCGTGGACCGCGCTGGCGAGGGCTGAAGTCAGCTCCTTTAGCTTGGCCGGGGCATCTTTGCCAAATTCCCCGACCAGTTCGACGAGAGCGGAGCCAACCACCACACCGTCCGCCACCCTGGCGATCTCGGCTGCCTGCTGCGGCGTGCGCACGCCAAAGCCGACCGCAACGGGCAGGTCTGTCGAACGCTTGATGCGGGAAACATTGGCTTCGATCGACTCGATTGCGGCCTGCTGCTTGCCGGTGATCCCGGCGACCGAGACGTAATAGAGGAACCCCGCCGAACCGTTCAGCACCTGCGGCAGACGCGCGGCATCGGTGGTGGGGGTGGCGAGGCGGATTGGGGCGATGCCAAATTCGCGTAACATCGGGCCCAAAGCATCATCTTCCTCGGGCGGGATATCCACGCAGATCACGCCGTCAACGCCCGCTTCGGCAGCTGCGGCGGCGAACCATTCCGGCCCGCGCCGCACCATCGGGTTGGCATAGCCCATCAGCACCAGCGGAGTGTCCGGGTGACGCGCGCGGAAAGCTGTCGCGATGGCGAAAATGTCAGCGGTCGTCGTGCCCTTCGCGAGACTGCGTAAATTCGCTGCCTGGATCGCCGGGCCATCGGCCATCGGATCGGTGAAGGGCATTCCCAGCTCGATCACATCCGCGCCGCCCGCGACCAGCGCGTCGAGATTGGCCGCAGTGTCACCATCGCCTGCCGTTATGAAACACACGAGCGCGGGGTGAGGGGCGGCGAAGGTGGTGGAAAGGCGGTTGGATTCGGTCATTTTTGCTCGCGAAGTCCTACAGCATGGAACACTTGGAACACAGTCCTGGGGGCGAAAAGTGTTTCGCCAAGCTGTCGCGATTTTCGCCGATGTTCCTGAGGTTTGATGCGGTTCTCATATGTGTCTTCTGGCATTGATGTGGGTATGTAGGACAGTCCAACAATCGTCATTCCCGCGAAAGCGGGAATCCAGAGTTACAGAGCGCAATTCGAGCCGCCCTGGATTCCGGATCAAGTCCGGAATGACGAATTGTGTGGCGTTGCGCATTAGCCCTCTCTCCTGTCGGTGAGAGGGCTTTTGGGGTTTGTGGGAGGCTGAGGAGAGGCGGTCAGTCATCCTGGCCTTTTCCTTTTGACCATCTGGCCAAGAAGCCCAAGAAAACGAAATAAAGCGCTAAAGGGAGCACCAAGACCCATTTCGTATTCCGACCGGGTCGCCCCTGACTTTCCCAATAGTTCCAGTAATAGGCGACATCGACCTCAGCATAAAACCATAGCACCGGGATGAGTCCGAAGGCCGCTATTGAAGCGGCAATTAGCAGCCTACGGATCGGAATTTCCGGACTAGTGCTCACATCTCCACTCCCAGCTTTTCTGCCACGGTGAAAATGTCCTTGTCGCCGCGACCGCACAAATTGGCGAGGATGATCGCGTCCTTGGGCATATCCTGCGCGATTTTCGCGACTGCCGCGATGGCGTGGCTGGGCTCGAGCGCGGGAATGATCCCCTCGGTGCGGCAGAGCAGCTGGAAAGCGTCTAGCGCCTCGTCATCGGTGACGGCGGTGTATTCCACCCGGCCCGATTCCTTCAGCCAGGCGTGTTCCGGGCCGATGCCGGGATAGTCGAGCCCCGCGCTGATCGAGTGGCCTTCGGTGATCTGGCCGTCTTCGTCCTGCAGCAGGTAAGTCTTGTTGCCGTGGAGGATTCCGGGCGATCCACCCAGCAGCGATGCCGCGTGCTGATCGCCGTCAAGCCCATAGCCCGCCGCCTCGACGCCCAGCATCTTTACGTCGGCATCATCAAGGAACGGATGGAACAGGCCCAATGCATTCGAGCCGCCGCCAATCGCCGCGACCAGCAAATCGGGCAGGCGGCCCACCCGGTCGAGCATCTGCGCGCGCGCTTCCTTGCCGATCACGCTCTGGAAATTACGCACCATCTCGGGGTAGGGGTGCGGGCCGGCGGCGGTGCCGATGATGTAGAAGGTGTCATGGACGTTGGCGACCCAGTCGCGCAGCCCCTCGTTCATCGCGTCCTTGAGCGTTGCTGCGCCGCTGGTGACGGGGATCACTTCTGCGCCCAGCAATTTCATGCGGAACACATTGGGCGCCTGTCGCGCCACGTCGGTTGCGCCCATGTAGATCACGCAGGGCAGGCCGAAGCGCGCGCAGACCGTGGCGGTGGCCACCCCGTGCTGGCCCGCGCCGGTTTCCGCGATGATGCGCGTCTTGCCCATGCGCATGGCGAGCAGGATCTGCCCAATGCAATTGTTGATCTTGTGCGCGCCGGTGTGGTTGAGCTCGTCGCGCTTGAACCAGATTTGTGCGCCGCCGAGCGCTTCGGTGAGGCGCGGCGCGAAATAGAGTGGCGAAGGGCGACCTACGTAATGTTCGAGCAAATCGTCAAACTCGGCCTGAAACGCGGGATCGGCCTGCGCGGCGCGATATTCCCGCTCCAGATCGAGCACCAGCGGCATCAGCGTTTCGGCGACAAAACGCCCGCCAAACTGGCCGAAATGGCCGCGCTCATCCGGCTGGTTACGGAAGGAATTCTTGATGTCAGTCATATCAACTGCGCCGCTTTGCAGAAGGCGTGGATCAAGTCCACATCCTTGATGCCGGGCGCGGTCTCAACGCCAGAGGACGTATCGACCAGCGGCGCACCAGTCTGGCGGATGGCATCGGTGACATTTTCCGGCGTCAATCCGCCTGCCAGCGCCCAGTCGATCGTGTGCCGGTGTCCCTTGAGCAGGTCCCACGAGAATGTCTCACCGGTGCCGCCGGGCATGGCCTTGGCCGGGGCATCGAATAACAGCCGGTCAACCTTGCCGAAGAACTTCATGCTGCGCTCCAGCGTACCGGCGTCCTTCATGCCAAGCGCTTTCCACACTTCAAGCCCGCTCCTGTCGCGTACGAGCCCGCACCATTCGGGAGTTTCGTTGCCATGAAACTGGACCGCGTCGGGCTTTATCGTGGCAATGGCGCGTGCGGTGAATTCAGGATCGGCGTTAACCAGCAGCATCACCACCTTGATTCGTCCTCGCGCCAGCTCGCACAGCTCCGCAGCCGTGCCGAGCGGGACATAGCGTGGGCTTGGCTCATACAGATTGAGCCCGATATGCGTTGCGCCCGCTGCGATGGCAGCTTCCACCGTCTCGGGGGTCGAAAGCCCGCAGATCTTGATTTTCACGCCCATGCCTTGCCTTAAAGCGTCGCCTCTATCGCCCTTGCAGCTGCAAGCGGATCTTCCGCGCGGCTGATCGGACGCCCTATAACCAGCACGCTGGCCCCGTCATCACGGGCCTGGCGCGGGGTGACGACGCGCTTCTGGTCACCCGTCGCCTTCCCGCCCGGGCGCAAGCCCGGAACGACGAAGAAACCGTCCTTCCATTGCTTGTGAACGGCCTTCAGCTCGTGGCCCGAACACACAATCCCGTCGAGTCCGGCATCATGCGCCAGCTCTGTCAGGCGCAGCACCTGGTCATGCGCGCTGCCGCCTATGCCCGTGCGCGCCATATCGCGCTCATCAAGGCTGGTGAGCATGGTGACGGCAACCACCTTGGTGCCATTTGAAGCAGCGGCCTTGGCATCTTCCATCATCGCCCGCCCGCCGCCGGCATGGACGGTGACGATCGCAGGCTCCAGTACGTGGATGGCCTGCATCGCGCCGGCCACGGTGTTGGGAATGTCATGCAGCTTGAGGTCGAGGAAAATGGGAAGGCCCAGATGTGCGATTTCATGCACCCCGTGGTGCCCGTGCGCGCAGAAGAACTCCAGCCCCAGCTTGACCCCGCCGATGTGCGACTTGATCTTTGAAACCAGATCCTTGGCCGCATCGATCTGCGGCACGTCCAGCGCGAGGTAAACCGGGTTGCCCATCAGATGTCGCCGGGTTTCAACGTGTCGTCAGCTTGTGTGCCTTCGCCCACCGAGCCAGTGGGCGGCGGATTGTGGCGGGTGCTCAGTGCGTTCGACCGCACGGCGTTCTCAAGCGAGCTGATCCGCCGGTGCAGATTCCAGCGCGAAGTGCGGTGATAGAGCCACATCGGCAGCAGGCCCAGTATGAAGGCCACGATCACCAGCACCGGAACCTTGGTTTCCAGCACCAGATTGTTCCACAGGCGCACCTCGACCGGGTCCCAGTTGAAGATGGAAAACAGCAGCAATCCGAACAGGATCAGCACCCAGATTATCGTGCGCACAATCTGCATAAGTCTTCTCCCTGCAAGCGCTCATGGATGAGCCTAAGGCTTTTCTCGGCAGAGTCTAGGCAGCGCTTCTGCCAAGCAGTCAGCCACCAAACACCCGCTCGAAAACCGTGTCGACATGCTTGAAGTGGTAGTCCAGGTTGAACTTCTCCTCGAGTTCCGTGCCGCTCATCGCCGCGGTTACTTCCGCATCGGCCTTGAGCAGTTCAAGCAGCGATAATGAACCGTCCGATTCCCAGACCTTCATCGCGTTGCGCTGAACCAGGCGATAGGCGTTGTCGCGCGTTAGGCCGGCCTGCGTGAGCGCAAGCATGACTCGCTGCGAATGGACAAGGCCCCCCATCCGGTCGAGATTCTTCTGCATCCGTTCGGGGTAAACCAGCAGCTTGTCGACCACCCCCGTGAGGCGCGCGAGCGCGAAATCAAGCGTGATCGTGGCGTCCGGCCCGATGAAGCGCTCGACCGAAGAGTGCGAGATATCGCGCTCGTGCCACAGTGCTACATTCTCCAGTGCGGGCAGGGCATAGCTGCGGATCATGCGCGCCTGACCGGTGAGGTTTTCGGTCAGGATCGGGTTGCGCTTGTGCGGCATCGCGCTTGAGCCCTTCTGGCCGGGCGAAAAATATTCCTCCGCCTCCAGTACTTCGGTGCGCTGCAGGTGGCGGATTTCGACCGCGAGCCGTTCGATCGAGCTGGCGATGACGGCCAGCGTCGAGAAATACATCGCGTGGCGATCACGCGGGATAACCTGGGTCGAAACCGGTTCTGCAGCAAGGCCAAGCTGCGCTGCGACATATTCCTCCACCTGTGGATCGATATTGGCGAAGGTGCCAACCGCACCTGAAATGGCGCAGGTGGCGATTTCGGTGCGCGCATTCGCCAGCCGCGTGCGGCAGCGGTCAAACTCGGCATAGGCCTGCGCCAGCTTGAGCCCGAATGTGGTCGGTTCGGCATGGATGCCGTGGCTGCGCCCGATCGTGGGGGTATATTTATGCTCCTCGGCACGTCGGCGGATCGCGGCGAGCAGCGCGTCCATGTCATCAAGCAGGATATCGCTTGCACGGCTGAGCTGAACCGCCAGCGTCGTGTCGAGCACATCGCTCGAAGTCATGCCCTGGTGCATGAAGCGCGCTTCGGGCCCGACCTGCTCAGCCACCCAATCGAGGAAGGCGATCACATCATGCTTGAGCACGGCTTCCTTGGCGTCGATCGCGGCAACATCGATGGCGGGATTGGTTGCCCACCAGTCCCACAATGCCCTGGCCGCGCTTTCCGGCACAACCCCCAGCTCGGCAAGCTTCTGGGTGGCGTGCGCCTCGATCTCGAACCAGATGCGATAGCGCGCCTCTGGTTCCCAGATCGCAGTCATGGCGGGGCGGGCGTAGCGGGGGACCATCGAAAACTCCGGCGTGGCAATCTGAACTGGGGCGGCGGCTATGCCGAGTGGCGCTGCAATGCAAGGGTTGCGCGCCCGGCACCATGGCAATTTCCCCGTCTCGAGCGGAAACTGCTCTAGATCAGCCCTTTTGATCTCAGCGACACATGGCCTTCGCGCCCGATGATCACGTGATCGTGCACGGTGATGCCCAGCAGCCGCCCCGCCTCGGCGATGCGGGCGGTGATCTGGATGTCGGCGCGGCTCGGCTCGGGGCTGCCGCTGGGGTGATTGTGGACCAGGATCAGTGCGCTGGCACCCAGGTCCATCGCCCGGCGGATCACCTCGCGCGGGTGGATCGCGGCTTCGTCGATCGAGCCATCGCCGACATGATGATCGTCGACCAGCCGGTTGCGCGCATCAAGATAGAGCACGCGCACACGCTCGACGGTGAGGTGCGCCATGTCGATCGCGAGGTAATCGAGCAATGACTGCCAGCTACCCAGCACCGGCTTGCCCTGCACTTCGCTGCGCGCCATGCGCCGCGCCGCCACCGCCACGCTCTTGAGCGCGGCCGCGCTGGTTTCGCCGATGCCTTCTACCTGTTGCAGCGCGGCGGGATCGGCATTGAGCACGCCGGCCAATGATCCGAATCGCTTGAGCAAGGCCTTGGCCACTGGCTTGGTGTCACCCTGCCTGATCGCGGCAAACAACAGATATTCGAGCAGTTCGTAATCGGCCAGCGCCTCTGTACCGCCGCTGATCAGCCTTTCGCGCAAGCGGGCGCGATGGCCAAGGCCCGAATGCCTTTGCCCTGAATGTTTGCCAGCAGTTTCTTCAGCTTGCGGCAAGATTGCCCCCGCTACGACCCATTGATCACAGCATTGCCTTCGCATCGCGAAAGGCGCAAGAGTGCGCACCAATGGCGGATGCCGAAGAAATCCCGGAGAACACAGCCAGATCGCGGCGCTACTGGCCGCGCCGCCGCCGTTGGCAGTTCCTGCTCGTGTTGATCTTCCTGCTGGTGGTCTCGAGCATACTGACATGGCACTCGCGCGAGACCATTGTGGGCAATCTCGTCGAATCCGAGCTCGAACGCCTGGGCATCGATGCGAGCTACGAGATCGATTCGATCGGCCCAACGCGGCAGGTGCTGCGTAATTTCTCCATTGGCGACCCGGCCCGGCCCGACCTGTCGATCGAACGGGTAGAGGTGGTGCCCGTCGTCGGCTTTACCGGTCCGGGGATTGGCTCTATTACGCTGATCCGCCCACGGCTGCGTGCGAGCTACAAGGATGGACGGCTGAGCCTTGGCGCGCTCGATCCGCTGCTCGAGATCGAAAGCGAAGAGCCGGTCAGCTTGCCCGGCTGGCGCCTGAAAATTGTTGACGGACGGGCGCGTATCTTCACCGACCATGGTGTGATCGGCGCCAAGGCCGAAGGGGAGGGGCGGCTCAACCACGGATTCAGCGGCATCCTGGCAGCAGCAGGCCCGAAGCTTGAATTGGGCGGCTGCGAGATCGCCAATGCACGCCTGGCCGGGCGAATCTCCGTAGCGCGGGGGCAGCCGCGCTTTAATGGGCCCTTGCAAGTGGAAAGGGCCGCCTGTTCCGATAATGAAACCACCGTCGACCAGATCGAAATCGCGCTGGAACTGACCGGTGATCGTGACCTTGCCGGGCTTGCGGCCAAGCTTGCGCTGAATAGCGGTGCCATTCAGGCTGGGGACCTGCGCAGCCCCGGAATCAAGGGCTCAGCCGATCTCGACTGGCGCGACGGGCTTGCCAATGCGCGCTATCGGCTCGGCGCGGGCAGGGTTTCGTCGCCCGCACTATCTCTTGCCGGGCTTCAAGCACGCGGCGCCGCGCGAATGCGGGCGAAGGATGGGCGACTCGAGATCGACGCAGCCATCGATGCTAATGACCCGCGGCTTGGTGCGGGCTTCGAGGCGTCGCTCGAAGATTGGCGTAAGGCCAGCACAGGAACGCTAGCGGAGCCGTTGCTGGATCAATTCGCGCGGCGGCTAGGCGCGGCTTTGCCGGGCAGCACGTTCAAGAGCGAACTGACTTACCGCCAGTCAAATGACGGCTTCACCATAGTGGCGCCAACAGCGCGTCTGCGCGATTCGCGCGGCGACAGCCTGCTGGCCGCCTCGCAATTGCAATACAGTTCGCGCGGGGACGCCGCGCCGCGCCTGGCCGGTAATTTCGCTACCGGCGGCGAAGGCCTGCCACAGATTCACGGGCGAATGGAAGCAGGCGAAGGCAGCGGCACCACCCTGCGCCTGCGGATGGAGCCCTATAGCAGCGGCTCCAGCAGCCTCGCCCTGCCGCGCCTGAACCTGGCGCAGAACGCAGCAGGCGACTGGAAAATCGACGGCCTCCTCGCTGCCAGCGGTGCCATACCGGGCGGCTTTGCCGAGGGGTTGGTAGTGCCGGTAACCGGCCAGCTGTCGCATGTCGGGGAGCTGGCGCTATGGCAGCGGTGCGTGCAGGTGACGATCGGCAAGCTTGCGCTTTCTGACCTCACGCTCGAGCGGCAGAACGTCGGATTTTGCCCAGCTGCCGGTGGCGCGATCGTGCGGACCACAGGGAAAAGCACCCTGATTTCCGCGCGAACCGAAGGGCTGGCGCTGCAAGGGCAGCTCGGCGAAGGTGCGCTCTCGATTGGAGTGGGCGAGCTGGAATTTACCTCTGCAGAAGGGCTTATGGCGCGCAAGATCGCCGCGACGCTGGGCGAGGGGGATTCGCGCAGCGAACTTCTTGCGGACAAAATCCGATCATCATCGGCAGGCGGCATGGCAGGCACCTTCAGCGGCGTTTCGGGAAAGCTGGCAGCGGTACCGCTCGACCTCTCGAAGGGTGCGGGCGAGTGGCGCTATGAGGGCGGCGTGCTGACGCTGGCTGAAGCAAGTTTCACGCTGAGCGACCGGCAGGCCGAGCCACGTTTCTACCCGCTGCGCGGTCGCGGTGCCTTGCTCACCCTGCGCGATGATACGATTGCGGCGCAGGCCAGGCTTGAACACCCTGGCAGCAGCCGCGAGGTCACCGATGTCACATTGCGCCACGATCTTGCCAGCGGTACCGGCCATGCCGACCTTTCCGTGCCCGGCCTGGTGTTCGACAAGCGGCTGCAACCAAGCGAGCTGACCATTTTGGCCGATGGTGTCATCGCGCTGGCGGATGGGACAATTGCGGGCGATGGCAGGATCGACTGGAACGCGGACGGGGTTACCAGCAATGGCACTTTCTCAACCAGGGATTTCGATTTCGCTGCGGCTTTCGGCCCGGTTGAGAGCGTTTCGGGCACGGTTGAATTCAGCGATCTGCTCAACCTCACCACTGCCGGGCCTCAGCGGCTCAACATTGGCGCGATCAACCCCGGTGTCGAAGTGTTCGACGGGGTGCTCGATTTCGCTGTGCGCGATACGACCTTCGTTTCGGTTCGCGGCGGGCGCTGGCCATTCTTCGGCGGTACGATGATCTTGCGCCCGATCGAGCTCAACCTCGCTGCGGCCGAGCAGCGCAGCTATGTGATCGAGATCGTCGGCGCCGACGCGGCGCAATTCATGGCCGCGATGGAGATGGGCAATCTCAATGCGACCGGTATTTTCGACGGCACCGTGCCGCTGGTGTTTGACGAGATGGGCAATGGCGAAATCGTGAACGGCTTGCTGATCTCGCGGCCACCAGGCGGCAATCTGTCGTACATTGGCGAACTGACCTATGAAGACACTGGCGCAATCGCCAATTTCGCCTTCCAGTCGCTGCGCTCGCTCGATTTCAACCAGATGATGGTGGAAATGAACGGCCCGCTGACGGGCGAGATCGTGACGCAGGTGAATTTTGACGGCGTCAGGCAGGGGCAGGGTGCGAACCAGAACTTCATTACCCGCCGGATTGCCAAGCTTCCGATCCGATTCCGCGTCAATATCCGCGCGCCGTTCTATCAGCTGATCACCAGCCTCAAAGCAACCTACGATCCGGCCTTCATACGCGATCCGCGCGACCTGGGGTTGCTCGACGTGGCTGGCGGCCGTCTGGTGCGCCCGCAGGATGCAAAGGACGAACCCGATACAGCTTCAGACACGCCGGAGCTTTCCGGTGAAAAACAGCCCATTCAGACAGAAGAAAGCGAGAGCATGCGATGACACATGCGAAATTGACCGCATTTGAAGGCGATGCCACAACCGTGCCCATGCGCGGGGCAAGGCATCATCGATGGGCGTGGCTCAAGGCCGGAGCACTGCTGGCACCAGTCGCGATGATCGGAGGGTGCATCAACGTTGAGACGCCTGACAAGCCGATCGTGATCGAGCTGAACATAAATATCCGGCAGGAAGTGGTTTATATGCTCGCCGAAGATGCGGCCGAGACGATCGAAGAGAATGCAGATATCTTCTGAAGGAAGGCAAACAGGATGAATAGGTTGCGCAATATAGCCATTTCGGGCGTGCTGGCCGCGCTGACGCTGGGCGTGGCTGCCGCGCCGGTTCAGGCACAGCGTGATCCGGCCTATGCCGAAGCGCGTTCCTCGGGCCAGATCGGCGAGAAAATGGACGGCTATCTCGGCATCGTCGTGGCGGAAACGCCCGAACTCCGCCGGCTGGTCAGTGACATCAATATCAAGCGCCGCGCTGTCTATTCCGAGAGGGCGCAAGAGAACAATGTGACGCTGGAAGAATACGCCTTTTCCACCGGATGTCAGCTGATCATGAAGACCGTGCCGGGGGAAAAGTACCAGGCACCGGGCGGCGTGTGGCAGACCCGCACCGATGCCCCGCCGCAGCGTGACGCTCGTTGCCCCTGAGCGGCGGGCCAAGCTGCCCGGTCAATTCGCACTCAAGAACCCCCTTCCACCGGTTGACTCGCCCATGCCCCCCGCCTAAGGGGGCGGCGCCCTCGGCGGGCACCTCTGCCCGTGCTGTGCGTTCCAATAATCGGAGGCTGGCATGAGCGACGAGAAACCCGCACGGGAACCCATCGCTGAAGATGCGCGTATCGACGCGCTCGAAGCGCGGCTTAAGGCCGCACGCGAGCGTGAAGAAAAGCGCAACCGGCCGCAGGTAAAAGGTGCTGACGCGAACTATCGCAGCGGCAACCGGGTACTGGCGGATCTGCTTGGTGGGATTTTCGGAGGCCTTGTCATCGGTTGGGCGATCGATCGCTTCGCCGGGACAGCGCCCTGGGGTCTGTTGGTAATGCTGTTCCTTGGGATCATCGTTGCCTTCAGGAACATAATTCGTGCAGCGAACACGCGCCCTGACGATCCCGGTAAGGATCAATAGCGGCGGGTCGGAAAACAGGCGTTAGGGAAACAACGATCGTGGCAGCCGCAGAGGGCAAGGTCGATCCGATGAAGCAATTCGCCATCGAGCCGATGTTCGGCACGAGCGGATGGGAAGTGGCCGGATACAACATCGCTTTCACCAATTCGGCGCTGTGGATGCTGATCACCACAGTGCTGCTCTGGGCGTTCGTGGCGGGCGGCATGAAGCGCCAGCTGGTGCCCGGCCGCTGGCAGATGGCGGTGGAGAGCTTCACCGGCTTCATTGACGATATGCTGGAGGCGAATGTCGGCAAGGAAGGGCGCAAATATGTGCCCTATATCTTCAGCCTGTTCATGTTCATCCTGTTTGCGAACCTGCTGGGCCTGATGCCGATCGGGATTTTCGGACTGCATCCTTTCACCTTTACCAGCCATTTCACCGTCACCGGCGTGCTCGCGATCCTGAGTTTTGCGATCGTGCTGATTGTTGGCTTCTGGAAACATGGCCTGCATTTCTTCAGCCTGTTTGTGCCGCATGGCACGCCGCTGTGGCTGATCTGGCTGATCCCGGTGATCGAGCTGATTTCGTTTATGGTGCGACCCTTCAGTCTTGGTCTGCGTCTGTTCGTGGCGATGATGGCCGGGCACGTATTGCTCAAGGTTCTCGCAAGTTTCGTGATCGGTAGCGTCAACGCGGGCGCCGTTTTTGGTGGGTTTGTCGGCGTGCCAAGCCTGGTGCTGATGGTTGCAATCAGCGCGCTCGAGATTCTCGTTGCCGGTATCCAGGCCTATGTTTTTGCTCTTCTGACGTCGCTTTATATTAACGACGCAGAGAATCTTCACTAAGTTTCATTCAACCAAACGACAGTTTCTACCCAAAGGAGTTTTTCAAATGGAAGCAGAAGCAGCCAAGCTCGTCGGTGCTGGCCTCGCAGCAATCGGTGCCGGCATGGCCGCCATCGGTGTGGGTAACGTGTTCGGCTCATTCCTTGAGTCGGCGCTCCGCAATCCGGGTGCGGCAGATGGCCAGCAGGGCCGCCTGTTCATCGGCTTCGCTGCGGCGGAACTTCTGGGCCTGCTGGCCTTCGTCGTCGCGATGATCCTGATCTTCGTCGCCTAACGACGGTTTCCAACGGCCGACCGGTTCATGCCGGTCGGCTGTGGGATATTCCAGTCGACTGATTTTCGGACCCGACACATGCCTCAAATTGCGCAGCTTGCCGATACATATGCCAGCCAGGTCTTCTGGCTGCTGATTTTCTTCGGCTTCACCTTTTTCGTCATCGGGCGCGGTATGGTGCCCAAGGTGATGGACACCGTGGCGCTGCGTGACAAGCAGATCGCTGACGATCTCGCTGCAGCCCAGGCTGCGCGGGATGCAGCAGATGAGCGCGAAGAGGCATGGCGCAAGCGCGAATTGGATAATCATGCCAGGGCGCAGGCGGTAATTGCCAAGGCCAAGTCTGATGGCTCGGCCAAGACCGAAAAGAAAGTGGCCGCCGCCCAGAAGCGGTTGGACAAAAAGCTGGCGGAAGCGGAACAGCGGGTCGCTCAGGCGCGCAGCGCTGCAATGACGGAAGTTGCGGCCGTCGCTGCCGAAGCGGCGCAAGACATCGTCGCCCGGTTGGCTGGTGCATCTGTTGATGCTGCCGCAGCCAATGCGGCTGTGAAGGAGGCCTTGGCCAATGGCTGATATTCTGATGCTCCTCGCCGGTGCCGCAGAAGGCGCCCATTCCGAACCTACCGCGCTTAACCTTGATTCCTATCAATGGGTTTCGCTCTCGATGCTCATCCTGGTGGGCATCTTCATCTGGAAGAAGGTCCCAGGGCTTATCACCGGTGGGCTCGACGCCAGGATCCAGGCGATCAGGGACCAGCTTGACGAAGCCAAGGCGCTGCGCGCCGAAGCCGAGGCCTTGCGCGATGAATACGCCGCCAAGATGGCTGATGCGGAAAAGCATGCAGATGCCATGTTGGCCAATGCCCAGCGTGACGCCGATGCGATACTCGAAAAGGCAGAAGCTGACAGCAAGCTGATGGTGGAACGGCGCAAGCGCATGGCGGAGGACAAGATTTCGGCCGCCGAGCGTGAGGCAATCGAACAGGTCAAGGCCGCTGCCGTCTCTGCCGCAACTACTGCCGCGCGCAAACTGATTGCCGAATACCACGGCGCGGATGCAGACAAGAAGCTGGCCGACGAGGTCATCGCTTCGATCTGATCGACCAACAATTCCAACAGGGACGGGCGGCCAATGGCCGCCTTTTCTTTGCTCGGGCGCGGGAATCCCGGTCAATCGGGAGCCGCCACATAAAGGTCTTGGCGCGGAAGAATCAGATGCTAATGCGAAGTATTCGCAATTCATAATCGATAGGATTCTCTCTTCGTGAACCGCACCATTCTGACCAAGCTTCACCTTGCTTTCGCAGCATTCATGTTTCCGGCGATGCTGATGTTTCTTACCACCGGCGCGCTTTATACCTGGGGCAATAAGGGCGAGTGGCGTGAGCGCACCGAGCTGACCCAATTATCGCAGCCCTATGCCCAGCAGAGCGATGCGGACTTGCGCGGCGCAGCCATTGCTGCACTGGCAGCCAACGGCTTGCCTGAACCGAGCGGTGGGATCAGCTTGAGCGGCGAGGGAGCAGGGCAGACCCTTGCCTGGACGGGCGCACGCAGCGAAGTGAGCGTAGCGGCCTCCGATGATCCGATGGTCGCCGAAGTTACGGTCAAGGAAGCCACGTTTCACCGCTGGCTGGTGCAGTTGCACAAGGCCAAGGGCAGCACGGCGTTCAAGCTCTACGCGACGCTGCTGGCCGTTACGCTTTTTCTGCTTGTGCTGAGCGGGGTAGTGATGGGGCTTCAGGCGAAACCGCTACGGAAGCTCACTATCGGCAGCGGCGTGGCAGGCCTGTCGGTATTCGTGGGTTTCGTGCTGCTGGGCTAGGCACCCGGCTCGAACACCACCTTGCCGATCAGTTCGCGCCCCGCCATCGCCTCGAAGCCGTCGCGCCAGCGCGAAAGCGGCAGTGTGCGGTCAATCGCGGGTTTGATGCGCCCTTGAGACGCCAGTTCGGCAATGGCTGCGCTGATGGCGGCACCGCGCTCTGGAAAACGCCGGGCATATTCGCCCGCTCGCAAGCCGATGATCGAGAACCCCTTGATCAGCGGGATGTTGGTGGCAATCTCGGCGATCCGGCCGCTGGTAAAGCCGACCACCACCAGCTTGCCGCCGAAGGTGACGCAGCGGGTCGATTCGTCGAACACATCGCCGCCAACGGGGTCGAAAACCACATCGCACAAGTGGCCTGCGGTGATCTCGTTCACCTGTTCGCGGAACCGGCCTTCGCTCAGAATGACCGCTTCGGGCGCATAGCGCGCGGCGATTCGCGCGCGCTTGGCTTCAACACCGGTAGCCGCGATCACTTTTGCACCCAAAGCTTGCGCCAGATCGACCGCCGCCAGGCCCACCCCGCCGCTGGCGCCCGTTACCATCACCCATTGCCCGGGCTTGAGCCCGCAAAGCTCGACCAGCCCGGTATAGGCAGTGGAATAGGCCGCGCCCATTGACGCTCCATCTGCAAAGCCGATTCCGGCAGGGAGGGGGTGCAGGCCGCGTTCCGGAATGACGGCAAATTCGGCGAAGGCACCAGTCTTGTTGCCGCCGATCACCCGGTCACCCGGCTTGAACCGGCTATCGGCATCGGCTTCCATCACTTCGCCCGCCAGTTCCATCCCGCTGGTGAAGGGCACATCGGGTTTGAACTGGTATTTGCCCTGCGTCATCAGCAGGTCAGGGAAATTGAGTGAGGCCGCTCGCACACGCACCAGTACCTCGCCAGGGCATCGCTCGGGCTCGGGAATGTCAGCCAGCGTGACGCCGGACAGGTCGTCAGCCAGCTTTTCGACGCGCAGCGCCTGCATGGCGGCTAGAAATTATCTTTCGCACTGCGAAGCGCGGCAAAGGTTTCATGCGGTGCGCTGCCGCCCCATTTCGCCTGCATTTCCGGATCGTCAGCTCGCAGAAACGGATTGGTCGCCAACTCTCGGGCGAGGCCTGTCGGCACGGTCCATTCGCCCTTGGCCCGCTTGGCATCAATCTCTGCACAATAATCCTGCAGGGCGGCATTGCCCGGATCGGCGTGCAGCGCGAAGCGTGCGTTCGCCGCGGTATACTCGTGCGCGCAATAGAGCGTGGTTTCAGGCGGGAGGGCCTTGATCCGCTCAAGACTTGACCAGAATTGCTTCGGTTCGCCTTCGAACATTCGCCCGCAACCCAGCGCGAACACGCTGTCACCCACAAAGGCTACGCCCGCTTGGGGAAGGTGATAGGCAATGTGGCCATTGGTGTGGCCCGATACATCGATCACGTCGGCAGTAAAATCGCCAAGCGCAACGGAATCGCCGTGCTTCACCACGCGATCGATCGAGCTGATTTTCTCGACTTCGCCCGGCGCCACAATCATGGCGCCGGTGGCATCGACGATGTCCTTGTTTCCGCCGGCGTGATCGGGGTGCCAATGGGTGTTCCAGATCTGCGTGATCTTCCATCCCTTGGCATCGGCCTGGCGCAGATACTCCTTGCCATCGGGCGTGTCGATGGCGGCGGTCTCTCCGCTGGCGGGATCGTGGATGAGGAATCCGTAATTGTCGGACAGGCATGGGAATTGGTGGATTTGTAGCATGTCCTGCAATGTAGGAGCGAATGGCGCGCTAGGGAAGGCCGAACCGGGCGAACTGTTGATGCTATAGCTTGTCGTCAAACAACAGGTCGACCATGGCATGAAGTCGAGGGGCGCCGGACGTCTCGTCCGCCTGCAGGCTTAGCAGACTGTCGATTGTCAGGCTGACATAGCCATGGACCAGGCACCACAATGCCAGCGAGCGACTGGTGCTGGCCGGGACTTCTAGGCGAGCCTCGTCACCCGTGGTCGCAAGCAAGTTTGCATAGAGGCGCTCCATGGCGTCTTCCAGTTGCGGATTTGCAAGGTCAAGCTGGTCAGCGCGCCACAGCAAGCGATAACGGTGGGCATTGTGCAACGCAAATTTCAGCACCGCATCCGCCATGGTACGCGCACGTGCCGGGGTGGCCGGCGGTAGCCGGGAGGTCGCCGTTTCTACCTGCTCGGCCAGATCGTCAAAGTCCTGAACCGCGAGCGCAGTAAGCAGGGCCCGGCGATCCGCGAAGTGATTGGCAGGCGCTGCGTGGGAGACGCCCGCCTGGCGCGCGGTCTCCCGGATGGTGACATGATCGGCGCCTTTTGCGTCCAGCAATTTGCGGGCTGCAATTAGCAGCTTTTCCGCTGCGTCACCTTTTCGTTGGCCGCTAGAACCCACTCTCGCCATGCTTGCGCCTTTTCCTGGAAGATTGACACTGTCAATCAAGTTTATATTGACAATGTCAATATCAACGGAGGACGAGATGATTCGAAAATTACTGTTTACACTGGCAATCCTGCCATTTGCTGTCGTCACGCCGGTACTGGAAGTCAGTCCCACTCATGTGTTCAACCCGGATTGGCCCGGCCATGCGCGGCTGCACGATGTCTGGCAACTGATAACGCACTCCACCCTTGCGCTTTATATGGCCTGGCTGGTGTGGCTGCGCGGTCGCGAGCGCGAAGGCTGCGTGGTCGGGTTGATCGTCATCGGCAGTTTCCTTGTCGCGCATTTTATGAGCCCGCTATACGGTGGCTCCATGAGCCATAGTGACGGCATTCCCTTGAGCCCCGCCGCACAGGCAGCGGTAATGGTCATGGCCGCCGCGGGCGGAATCCTGGCCGGCTTGCTGCTGACCGCAGGGAAGCGCGAGACTGCACAACTTCGCTAACCAGAAAGGCCCGCCCGTTCATCTGAACCGGCGGGCCTTTCCTTATCAATCGACGGGCAGCTTTGCTTAGCTGTCCTTGCCCTTGAGCGCTGCACCCAGGATGTCACCCAGCGATGCGCCGCTGTCGGACGAACCGAACTGGGCAACCGCTTCCTTCTCATCGGCGATCTGGCGCGCCTTGACCGAGAAGTTCGGCTTCTTCGAGCGATCGAAACCGATCACCATGGCGTCGAGCTTCTGGCCGACCTGGAAGCGGTCGGGGCGCTGTTCGTCGCGGTCGCGGCCAAGGTCCGAACGCTTGATGAAGCCGGTCGCCCCATCCTCGCCAACCTGCACTTCCAGCCCGCCATCGCGCACTTCGAGTACGGTCACGGTCACGGTCTGGTTCTTGCGCAGTGCGCCTGAACCCGAACCCTCTGCCGAAGGTGCGCCCTTTTCGAGCTGCTTCATGCCCAGGCTGATGCGTTCCTTTTCGACATCAACGTCAAGCACGATCGCCTTGACCTGCTCACCCTTGCGGTGAAGCGCCAGCGCGTCCTCGCCCGAGATGCCCCATGCGATATCCGACATGTGGACCATGCCGTCGACATCGCCATCCAGGCCGATGAACAGGCCGAATTCGGTGGCGTTCTTGACTTCGCCTTCGACTTCGCTGCCCACCGGATGCTTCTCGGCGAATTCTTCCCATGGGTTGCCCTGGGCCTGCTTGAGGCCGAGCGAGATGCGGCGCTTGTCGCTGTCCACTTCCAGCACCATCACTTCGACTTCCTGCGAGGTCGACACGATCTTGCCTGGGTGCACGTTCTTCTTGGTCCAGCTCATTTCCGAAACGTGGACCAGGCCCTCGATGCCCGCTTCCAGTTCCACGAAGGCGCCGTATTCGGTGATGTTGGTGACAGTGCCGCTCAGCTTCATGCCGACCGGATATTTCGCCGCCACACCGTCCCACGGATCGCTTTCGAGCTGCTTCATGCCCAGGCTGATGCGCTGGGTATCTTCGTTGATGCGGATGATCTGCACGGTCACGCTCTGGCCGATTTCGATCACTTCGCTGGGGTGGTTGACGCGCTTGTAGCTCATGTCGGTGACATGCAGCAGGCCGTCGATCCCGCCCAGGTCAACAAAGGCACCGTAATCGGTGATGTTCTTCACTACACCTTCGGTGATCTGGCCCTCGGCCAGCTTGTCGATCAGTTCGCTGCGCTGTTCGGCGCGGGTTTCTTCCAGCACTGCACGGCGCGAAACCACGATATTGCCGCGGCGGCGATCCATCTTGAGGATCTGGAACGGCTGCGGCACTTCCATCAGCGGGGTGACATCGCGCACCGGGCGGATATCGACCTGCGAACCTGGCAGGAAGGCAACCGCACCGTCGAGATCGACCGTGAAGCCGCCCTTGACGCGACCAAAGATGCGCCCTTCGACGCGCTTGCCTTCGCCAAATTCGCTTTCCAGCTTGTCCCATGCGGCTTCGCGGCGGGCGCGGTCGCGGCTTAGCATCGCTTCGCCGTCGGAATTTTCGACGCGGTCGACAAACACTTCGACTTCGCTGCCGACGGTCAGGCCGTGGTCGTCTTCGCCGCGGGCAAATTCTTTCAATGCGACGCGGCCTTCGCTCTTGAGGCCGACATCGATCATCGCCATGCCGTTTTCGATGGCGGTCACGGTGCCTTTGACGACGCGGCCTTCAAAGCCTTCGTCGCCTGCACCGCCAAGTTGTTCGTTGAGTAGCGCTTCGAAATCGTCGCGCGTTGGATTGGCTGAAGTTGCCATCAATGTGGGTTTCCTGTTCGTTTTGCTACCGGCCGCCGGTTTTTCCGGGGTCTTTCTCCGTCTCCCGCACCATTGCGGGGCAAACGGGGCAAAGGGCCGATTTCCCGCAGGGCCGAATGCCGCCGCAGGAGTTCTTCAATCCGGGGATTGCATGAACGGTCGGGCGCCTAGTGGAAATGGCCGCAAAAGGCAAGCGCAAAGCCCCCGGATGGCGAGCGTCAAATCCAACAGGATGGAACACATGGAACACAGTCCTGAAGATCGAATCCGGGCGGGGCCATGGCGGAACGGAGCAACATGCCATGACCATGCCACGGGGCCCCGATGTAGGACATGGATTTGTAAAACTATGAGGCTGGGCCAAGCGCCTCCTGCACTGCCGCTATCGCTGCCTCGATCGCCTGTTCCCGGCCAAGGCTGGTGGTGTCGATCACCAGCGCGTCAGGCGCTGCACGAAGGGGTGCATCCTTGCGGCTGATGTCGCGCTCGTCGCGCATCACGATGTCGCGTTCGATTTCCACCAGCGGTATCTCAAGTTCGCGATCCTGCATTTCCATCCAGCGCCGCCGCGCGCGTTCATGAACGCTGGCGGTAATGAACAGCTTTACGTCGGCATCTGGCGCGATCACCGTGCCGATATCGCGCCCATCCAGCACCGCGCCGCCTGGCTGCGTGGCAAAGGCGCGCTGGCGCTCGAACAGCGCCTGGCGCACCGCCGGATGGATCGAGACGCGGCTGGCGAACCCGCCCGTTTCCTCGCTGCGCAAGGCTGGGTCAGCAACCAGCTCGTCAGCGAATTCGCAACCGGCCAGGGCATCGGCGGGATCGTCAGGATTGCCGCCATCAAGCGCCACCTGCCGCCCGACCGCGCGATAGAGCAGGCCGGTGTCGAGATGCGGGAGGGCAAAATGCGCGGCCAGCGCCTTGGCAATGGTGCCCTTGCCCGATGCGGTGGGGCCGTCAACGGCGATGATCATGCTGCGGCGTCCTCAAGCAGGCTTATGAAACCCGGAAAGCTGGTGGCGATGGGCGAGGTGTCGTCAACCTCTACTCCTTCACGGCTGGCAAGCCCGGCAATCGCCATGCTCATCGCGATACGGTGGTCGAGATGGGTGGCAATGGCGGCGCCTTTTGGCGTGCCGGGCAGCGGATCACCGCCGGTGCCGTGGATCACCAGCCCATCGTCAGTTTCCTCGACCCGCGCACCTGCCAGCGTCAGCGCGGCTGCCATCGCGGCCAGCCGGTCGCTTTCCTTGACCCGCAATTCATCGAGTCCGCTGGTTCGCGTCGTCCCCTGCGCCAGCGCGGCGGCCACGAACAGCACCGGAAATTCGTCGATCATGCTGGGTGCGACTGCCGGATCTACCTCGATCCCGGTGAGGATGGAATGGCGCACGCGCAAGTCCGCCACCGGCTCGCCGCCCACTTCGCGGCGGTTCAGTTCGTCGATACTGCCGCCCATCTGGCGCAGCACTTCGATCAGGCCCGCGCGGGTGGGATTGAGCCCGACATTCTCGATTCTGAGGTCGCTACCGGGCACGATCAGCGCCGCGACGATGAAGAAGGCGGCGGAAGAGGGATCGCCGGGCACCTCCACCCGCTGCGGCTTCAGTTCCGCCTCGCCGCGGATGCGGATGATTCGCTCCCCGCCGACCTGCTCTACCTCGAGTTCCGCACCGAAGCCTTTGAGCATGCGCTCCGAATGGTCGCGGGTTGGCACAGGTTCGATTACCGTGGTTATGCCCGGCGTATTGAGCCCGGCAAGCAGCACGGCGCTTTTCACCTGCGCCGATGCCACCGGCAGGCGATAGCTGATCGGCACCGCTGGCTGCGCGCCGCGTATGGTCAGCGGCAGGGTGCCGCCCTCCGACGCATCGAAACTCGCTCCCATCCGGCTGAGCGGTTCGATCACGCGGCCCATCGGACGTTTCGAAAGGCTGGCATCGCCGACCAGGCGGGCGCTGATGGCATGGCTTGCGATGAGGCCCATCAGCAGGCGAGTGCTGGTGCCGCTGTTGCCCATATCGAGGGCGCTTTCAGGCTCTAGCAGCCCGCCAACGCCCACGCCGTGGATGCACCATTCATCGCCCCGTTGCTCAATCGTGGCGCCCATCTTGCGCATTGCTTGGGCAGTGGCCATCACGTCTTCGCCTTCAAGCAGGCCGGTGACGCGCGTTTCCCCCACCGCTAGCGCACCGAACATGATCGAACGGTGGCTGATCGACTTGTCGCCGGGAACGCGCAGGCGGCCATTGAACGGGCCAAGGGGCATGAAGCGGTGAGCAGGCAAGGGAATCTCGGCTGAAAACGGGGTTGCAGTTGCGAGCGCGGCTTTTGACAGCGCCATGCCCCTATGGCAAGGCGCGCCGCGCTCTTGATTCGGCGTGAATCGCTACCCATCAAGAAAGAGAAATTTTTGCGCGGCCCGCCAAGCACGAAACCGGGCCGGACCAAGGGAATACGAAAGATATGGCCAAGCCAGAATGGGGCACCAAGCGTTCCTGCCCCAAATGCGGGGAACGCTTCTACGATCTGGGTAATGACAATCCGGTAACTTGCATCGAATGCGGCGAGGAATGGGATCCAGAGCCCGTGCTCAAGCCCAAGCAGCCGATTCCGTTCGAAGAGGACGAGAAGAAGAAAAAGGAAGCCGAGGCTGACAGCGATCTTGGCGGCGATGACGATCTGGAAGAATTGGGCGATATCGACGAAGATGACGATTCGCCCGACAATGACGTTGACCTTGGCGGCGATGACGACCTTGGCGTGAGCAAGGGCAAGGGCGACGACGAGGATGATGAAAGCTGATTTAGCTGTTGCAAAGGGGAAGCGCGCTTTATAAAGGGCGCTTCCCGCAGGCCTTAGGGCTTGCATGAATGACTGGCGCGGGGCCTTAGCTCAGCTGGGAGAGCGCTACAATGGCATTGTAGAGGTCAGCGGTTCGATCCCGCTAGGCTCCACCAGTCACTGTAAAAGTCGGTTTAACGACCGCACGCTGGCCGACGAGTATTCGTCCGCCGGCGTTTTTCGCGTTTACGGGAGTCCCCCGGAAAAAGTGGCGTTTCACTTTTTCAGTTCGGGAAACGACCGGAAAGGAACACCTGCCATGTCCGGCGGGCGAGGAGAAGAAGTCGATGTTTGACAATCTGTCCGATCGCCTTGGCGGGGTGTTCGACAAGCTCAAGGGCCGCGGCGCGCTGAAAGAGCAGGACGTGCGCGATGCCATGCGCGAAGTCCGCATCGCCCTGCTCGAAGCCGATGTCGCGCTGCCGGTCGCCCGCCGCTTTATCGATGCGGTCACCGAAAAGGCCGTGGGCCAGGACGTGCTGCGCTCGATCACGCCGGGGCAGCAGGTCGTCAAGATCGTCCATGACGAGCTGGTCGAGATGCTGGGCGGGGCGGATACTCCCGGCCTCGATCTCGATGCCAAACCGCCGGTGGTGATCATGATGGTCGGCCTGCAAGGCTCAGGCAAGACCACCACCACCGCCAAGCTGGGCAAGCTGATCCGTGAGAAGCACGGCAAGAAGGCGCTGATGGCCTCGCTCGACGTCAACCGCCCGGCTGCACAGGAACAGCTGGCGGTGCTGGGCACGCAGGTCGATGTCGCCACCTTGCCAATCGTGGCGGGCCAGCAGCCGGTCGATATCGCGCGCCGCGCGATGGAAGCGGCGCGGCTGCAGAATGCCGATGTGCTGCTGCTCGATACCGCAGGGCGCTTGCATGTCGATGAAGCGCTGATGGCCGAAATGAAGGCCGTCGCAGGCGTTTCAACCCCGCACGAAGTCCTGCTGGTGGTTGACAGCCTGACCGGGCAGGATGCCGTCAACGTGGCCCAGAGCTTTAGCGGCGAAGTGCCGCTGACGGGCGTGATCCTGACCCGGATGGACGGCGATGCGCGCGGCGGTGCGGCGCTTTCGATGCGCCATGTCACCGGCAAGCCGATCAAGTTTGCGGGTACCGGTGAGAAGCTCGACGCGATCGAGGCCTTCCATCCCTCGCGCGTGGCCGACCGGATCCTGGGCATGGGCGATGTCGTCAGCCTGGTCGAAAAGGCCGCGGCGACGATTAAGGAAGCGGACGCTGAAGCGCTGGCCAAGCGCATGGCCAAGGGCCAGTTCGATCTCAACGATCTTCGCATGCAGCTGCAGCAGATGCAGAGCATGGGCGGGCTGGGCATGCTGGCAGGCATGATGCCGGGCATGAAGAAGGCTAAGGCGGCGCTCGCGGCGAGCAATATGGATGACAAGGTGCTGGTTCACATGGATGCGATCATCGGCTCGATGACGGCCAAGGAACGCACACGGCCCGAACTGATGAATGCCAAGCGCAAGAAGCGCGTGGCGGCGGGCAGCGGCACCGATGTGCAGGCGGTCAACAAGGTGCTGAAGATGCACCAGGAGATGGGCCGCGCGATGAAGCAGATCAAGAAGATGGGCGGGCTCAAGGGGCTCGGCGCACTGTTCGGAAAAGGCGGCCTGGGCGGCGCCATGCCTGGCCTGGGCGGGCCTGGAATCGGTGCTGGAATGGGTGGCAATATGCACGGACTGGGCGGGCCCAAGGGGCCGTCGGTCGATCCCGACACCCTGCCGCCCGATCTTCGTGATTTATTGAACAAGAAGTAATTTCAAGAATTTAGACTGGAAAGGTAATTTATTATGGCAGTTGCAATCCGTTTGTCGCGCGGTGGCGCGAAGAAGCGTCCTTATTACCGCATCGTGGTGTCAGATTCGCGATCCGCGCGTGACGGCAAGTATCTTGAGCAGATCGGCGTTTACAACCCGATGCTGCCGAAGGATTCGGGCGAGCGCGTGAAGCTTGACGAAGATCGTGCGCGTCACTGGCTGTCGGTTGGTGCCAAGCCTTCTGACCGCGTGCACCGCTTCCTTGATGCAGCCGGCATCCTTGAGCGTGCTCCAAAGAGCAACCCGAAGAAGGGTGAGCCGGGCGAAGCAGCCAGGGAACGCGCCGAAGAAAAGGCAGCCAAGCTGGCTGAAGCCGAAGAAGCCGCCAAGGCTGCCGAAGAGGCACCTGCTGAAGAAGCTCCGGCCGAAGAAGAGGCAGTTGTCGAGGAAGCAGCCGCCGAGGAAGCTCCGGCTGAAGAAGCAGCCGCCGAAGAGGCACCTGCTGAAGAGACACCTGCTGAAGAGGCTCCCGCCGAGGAGGCTACAGCCGAAGAAGCTCCTGCCGAGGAAGCTCCCGCTGAGGACGCTGCTGAAGAAAAGGCCGAGTAAGCCTTCCCATGTCGAACAAGCCCGTCACCCTTGCCGCCATCACCGGTGCGCATGGCGTGGCGGGCGAAGTTCGCCTTAAGCTGCTGGGCGAGGGCGTCGATGCGCTCATCGCCCACAAGAGCTTCAACGAGGGGTCGCTGACCCTCACGAAAATCCGCAGCGACAACAAGGGCGGGGCGATCGCGCGCTTCGCCGAGGTTTCAGGCCGCGATGCGGCTGAAAAACTGCGCGGCACGGCGCTCACCGTATCGCGTGAAAAACTGCCGTCGCTGCAAGAAGGCGAATACTATCACGCCGATCTGATCGGGCTTGCGGTCGTGACAGATAGCGGCGAGGGCATTGGCCGCACAATCGCCGTGCACAATTTCGGCGCCACCGATATCATCGAGATCGAGAAAGACCCTGCACCCGAAAAGGGCCAGAAGACCTTTATGGTGCCGATGACGCCGCAGGCGGTTCCCAGGTGGGATGCCGAGTGGCTGGTAATCTCCGGCGACTTTGTGGATCAGTGAGGTCCGTGGGCAGCGCTTGAAGGGCCGAGGCTGACTTTTCGGGGCTTAGGGGGGCGCCTGTCAGCCTCGGCCCGACGGTATCGGCTCGCTTGTGGGGGTCATACGAGCCGGGGAGCAACGGTCGCGGCATCGGGTAGGCCGAGCGTTGCCAGCAACCAGGCCACGCTGAAGAGCAGTGTGGTCGAGGCAGTTGCGCCAAGTCCGGCGAGGAACGAAGGCAAATAGCTATGCCCCTGGCCTTCGTCGTTGGCCGGATCGAAGCCGAGCAACTTGACTTCAATGGATGACAGATAGGGCTTGAGCTGTTCGATCAGGTTTTTCTCGTTCTCGATTGGACGACCGGCGAACAGATCGCTGTCCCTCCGGATAATCTGGGCTTCCAACATTGGTATTCTCCTTGGCTCGTGATGGATGCCAAATGCCTCATTCGTACGCATTGAGCCAACAAAAGCGCTGGCAATAGCTATAAGTTGAATTTATAGGTAATGGAATGAATCGGCTCCCTCCTCTTACCGCTGTCCGCGCCTTCGAGGCGGCGGGCCGCCATGAGAATTTTTCGCGAGCGGCGGAGGAACTGGGGCTGACACAGGCGGCCATCAGCTATCAAATCCGCCAATTGGAAGACCGGGTCGGCAAGCCACTGTTTGTGCGTGAAAAGGGCCGCGTCAGGCTGTCCGAGGCGGGCCAGCGGTTGCTTCCGGCGGTCAGCGGCGGCTTTGCCGGAATTGCCGATGCATTTGAAACGCTGCGCGAAGATGACGCGGAAATCCTGTCGGTGAATGCTTCCATGTCGATCGGCGGGGCGTGGCTTTCAGCGCGGATCGGTCGCTTCCAACTGCGCTATCCGGACATTGCCGTGCGGCTTTCGCTGTCGAACGAACTTATCGATTTTGCCGGCAGCAGCGTCGATGTGGCATTGCGGGCCGGTCGCGGACAATGGAGCGGGCTGCGCGCAGATTTCCTGTTTCGACAGCACTTTTCACCGGTCTGCACCGCCGAATTTATCGAACGCAATGCAATCTCGAAACCGGAAGATATCTTGCGGGTTGAAAGGCTTTCGCCCAACGATTCCGTGTGGAACAACTGGTTTGCCGCTGCCGGACTGGACACTCCGCCGCCGCCGCCGCGCCCGGGCGTAGTCATGGATAGCCAGATGCAGGAAGCGAGCGCGATTCTTGGAGGTTATGGCATTGCCTTGCTCACGCCGATCTTCTGGCGCGCGGACATCGATTCAGGTCGGCTGGTCCAGCCGTTCGAATCGCTCTACGTGCCGCTCAGTTCGCATTATCTCGTAAATCCGGCGGGCAGGGTCGGTGTGCGCAAGATCGAGCGTTTCCGCGAATGGCTGCACGACGAACTGTTGGAAGAGCGCAAGCATTCGCGCGCAACAATATGGGAAGTTCCCGAATGACCTTTGCCGCCACCATCCTCACGCTTTACCCAGAGATGTTTCCCGGGCCGCTGGGCGTTTCGCTGGCGGGCAAGGCATTGGAGCGGGGGGACTGGTCGTGCGAAACTGTCCAGATCCGCGATTTTGCGACTGACAAGCATCGCACCGTCGATGACACGCCAGCCGGCGGCGGGGCGGGCATGGTGCTGAAAGCAGATGTGCTGGCGAGGGCGCTTGACTCAATCCTCCCCGAAACGGGGAGGGGGACCGTCGAAGACGGTGGAGGGGCACCTCCCGCAAATTCGCCCATGCCCCTCCACCATCCGGCGGCCAAGGCCTTGGATGGTCCCCCTCCCCCGCTGGGGGAGGATATTCGCCCCATTCTTGCCATGACCCCGCGCGGCAAGCCGATCACCCAAGCGCGCATCCGCGAACTTGCAGCCGGGCCAGGCGTCACCATCATCTGCGGGCGGTTCGAAGGCTTCGATGAAAGGCTGTTCGAGGCGCGCCCCGAGATCGAGCAGGTCAGCCTTGCAGACATCGTATTGTCGGGCGGGGAGCCCGCCGCGCTGGCCATACTTGACGCTTGCATTCGCCTGCTCCCCGGCGTAATGGGCGCGCCTTCAAGCGGGCAGGAGGAATCCTTCGAAGACGGATTGCTCGAATATCCGCAATACACCCGACCTCAAGAGTGGGAAGGGCGCACGATCCCTGAAGTGCTGCGATCGGGGGATCATGCGAAAGTCGCTTCCTGGCGCAAAGCCCAGGCGGAAGAGACAACACGGCTACGCAGGCCGGACTTATGGGAACGCTATAGTGGCGATCCGGTCCGCTCTGCCTCTGGTGCGCAGTCGAAAAAGAAGGAAATGGACCAGTGAATCTGATCCAGCAGATCGAAGCGGAAGAAATTGCCAAAGCTGGCAAGGATATTCCTGAATTTCGTGCCGGCGACACCGTTCGCGTGGGCGTGAAGGTCAAGGAAGGCAACCGCGAACGTATTCAGAATTTCGAAGGTGTGGTGATCGCCCGTTCGAACCGCTCCATCAACAGCAATTTCACCGTGCGCAAGATGAGCTTCGGCGAAGGTGTGGAGCGCGTGTTCCCGCTCTACGCGCCGATCGTCGACAGCATCACCGTGGTTCGCCGCGGCGTGGTGCGCCGGGCCAAGCTTTATTACCTGCGTGGCCGCACCGGCAAGCGTGCGCGCATCGCCGAACGCCGCGACAACACGCCCAAGGCATAGGCCGCGGCGTAAACAACGCTAAGCATTCAAAGGGCGGCCCTGCGGGGTCGCCCTTTTTCGTTTGGGCTTTGCAATCACTTCCGATTTTCGTCATTGCGAGCAACCGAAAGCTTGCGCGGCAATCCATCGCTCGTCCATGGATTGCTTCGCTCCGCCTGCAATGACGAGGTCTGAATTGGAATGCGCTCCTTACTTTTTGCTGCCGCTCTGCTTGCCGCCGCTCCTGCCTTTGCGGAGGAGCCAATGACCGCTGAAGCCCCCAGCCTCACCTTCGAGCGCGTCTTCGCATCGCCTTCGCTTGACGGGCCGAGCCCGCGCCAGCCCAAGCTTTCGCCAGACGGGCGCTGGCTGACCTTGCTGCGCAACCGCGAAACGGACCGCGAACGCTACGATTTGTGGGGCTATGACCGCGAAAGCGGCGAATGGACCATGCTGGTCGACAGTGAAAAGCTCGGTTCGGGCCGCGAGCTTTCCGAAGACGAGAAGATGCAGCGCGAACGGCTGCGTGTCGGCAATCTCAAGGGCATCATCAGCTATCAATGGGCGAGCGACGGTGCATCGGTGCTCGTCCCGCTCGATGGCGATCTTTACCTTGCCGGGCTCGATGGCAGCGTGACGCGCCTGACCGATACCGAGGAAAGCGAACTCAATCCCGCGCTCAGCCCCAAATCGGCGTTTGTCTCATTCGTGCGCGATCGCCAACTGTGGGTCGGCAAGGCAGGGGAAGAGGCTAGGCCGGTTACGCCCCGCGAGGCCGATACGATCCGCTGGGGCGAGGCGGAATTCGTCGCGCAGGAAGAAATGGACCGCCACACCGGCTTTTGGTGGTCACCCGATGAAAGCCGCCTGGTGGTTCAGCGCACCGATGAAAGCCCGGTTGGAGTGGTCACCCGCGCGGCGATCGGCGCGACCGGCACCAAAGTGTTTGACCAGCGCTATCCCGCCGCGGGCACCGCCAATGCGATCGTCGAACTCTACGTGATGGACCCTGATGGCCAGAACCGGGTCAGGATCGATCTGGGCGAGGAAGCCGACATCTATGTTGCGCGCGTCGACTGGGCACCCGATGGCAGCGCGATCTATGTTCAGCGCCAGAACCGTGAGCAGACCGTGCTCGACATGCTGAAAATTGATCCGGCAACCGGCGCAAGCGAAACCTGGTTCACCGAGCATGCCGCGCGCGCGAATTACTGGATCAATCTGGGCAATGACTACCGCTTCATGGATGACGGATCGTTGATCTGGTGGAGCGAGCGCGACGGTTTCGGGCATCTCTATCATTTCAGGAATGGCCAGTGGACCCAGCTGACCAGCGGCGGATGGGTTGTCACACGCCTTGCGGGCGTCGACCAGAAGCAGGGCCGCCTCTATTTTGAAGGCAATGCCGATGGCGTGCTCGAACGGCATGTCTACGCGCTTGATCTGGACACGCCCGGCAAGTGGGACCGGCTGACCGAGCCAGGCCATGTCCATGCCGCAGTGATGGACGACAAGGCGCAGTCCCTGCTGGTGACGCGCTCATCGCCCACTCAGCCTTCGCAGACCTATCTTGCAGATACGGCAGGAAAACGCATTGCATGGGTCGAAGAGAATGCGCTTGATGCCAGCCATCCCTATGCGCCCTATCTCGCCAGCCATGTCGCGCCTGAATTCGGCACGGTCGCCGCAGATGACGGAACGCCGATGCACTGGATGATGCTCAAGCCGGAGATGGAACCGGGCAAGCAATATCCGGTGCTGTTCTATCATTATGGCGGGCCTGGGCCGCAAATGGTCGATCGCGCCTGGGAAGGCGCGCTGGCGCAGGCCGTAGTGGACCGGGGCTATATCTGGTTTGTGCTCGATAATCGGGGAAGTGCGAATCGCGGCGTCGAATTCGAACAACCGCTTTATCAAGCAATGGGCGGGGTCGAGGTCGCCGACCAGAAGGCCGGTGCCGAATTCCTCAAGGCGCTCGATTTCGTCGATCCGGCCAAGATCGCGCTCTATGGCTGGTCCTATGGCGGTTACATGACGCTCAAGCAGTTACAGGCCGATCCCGGCCTTTATGCCGCCGGGATTGCCGGGGCGCCGGTGACCAGGTGGGAGCTTTATGACACCCATTATACCGAGCGCTATATGGGTGACCCGAACAAGCTGCCCGAGGCCTATCGCGCGGCCAATGCAACGGAGAATGCCGCGAAGATCGCCGATCCGCTGCTGCTGATCCACGGCATGGCGGATGACAATGTGGTGTTCGAGCATTCATCCGAATTGATCGCCAAGCTGCAAGGCAGCAACACGAAGTTCGAGATGATGCTCTATCCCGGCCAGACGCACCGCGTGGCGGGCGAGCAGATTTCGCCGCATCTGTGGAACACCATCTTCAATTTCCTTGAGCGGCACGGGGTCACTGCGCCGGAGTGACGGTTTAGCCGCCCCAAGCCGAATTATTTTGCAGTGCAGCGCACAGACGCTATGGCCTCGCGTCTTGCCTTTAATGGAGTGAGTGTGAATGGGCTATCGAGTGGCGATTGTCGGGGCGACGGGGAATGTCGGGCGCGAGATGATGCAGATTCTCGCCGAACGTGAGTTTCCGTGCGACGAGGTTGCGGCGGTTGCATCGAGCCGTTCGATCGGCACCGAAGTGGAATTCGGCGACACCGGCAAGATGCTCAAATGCAAGAATATCGAGCATTTCGACTTCACCGGCTGGGATATCGCCCTGTTCGCGGCGGGCAGCGGCCCGGCCAAGGAATATGCGCCCAAGGCGGCGGCAGCCGGCTGCGTGGTGATCGATAACAGCTCGCTCTACCGGATGGACCCTGACGTGCCGCTGGTGGTGCCTGAAGTGAACCCGGACGCGATCGACGGATATTCCAAGCGTAACATCATCGCCAATCCCAATTGCTCGACCGCGCAGCTGGTGGTTGCGCTCAAGCCCCTGCACGATGCCGCCACAATCAAGCGGGTTGTGGTGTCGACCTATCAATCGGTTTCGGGCGCGGGCAAGGCGGGGATGGACGAACTGTTCAACCAGAGCCGCGCAATCTTTGTCGGCGATCCGGTTATGGTGGAAAAATTCACCAAGCAGATCGCGTTCAACGTGATCCCGCATATCGACGTGTTCCTGGATGATGGCTCGACCAAGGAAGAATGGAAGATGGTGGTCGAGACCAAGAAAATCCTCGACCCCCGGATCAAGCTCAACGCCACATGCGTGCGGGTGCCAGTCTTCGTGGGCCATTCCGAGGCGGTCAATATCGAGTTCGAGAACGAGCTTTCCGCCGAGCAGGCACAGGACATCCTGCGCGAGGCGCCTGGCGTGATGCTGGTCGACAAGCGTGAAGACGGCGGATACGTCACCCCGGTCGAATGCGCGGGCGACGGCGCGACCTATGTCAGCCGCGTGCGCGAAGACCCGACGGTGGAGAACGGCATTACCCTGTGGTGCGTATCGGACAATCTGCGCAAGGGCGCTGCGCTCAACGCGGTGCAGATTGCCGAGCTGCTGGGGCGCCGCCATCTCAAGAAGGGTTGACGCCCGCAGGCCTTAGTGCGGGGCTGCCTCGGCCACAGGGGCGGCTCTCGCTCGCCGGTTGATCCGCAGCAGGAAGGCGAGCGGGGCAGCGGCAAGCGTGACCCACATCATCAGCCAGAAATCATTGATATAGGCGATCATGGCCGCCTGCCGGTTCACCTCGGCATCGGCAATCCGCAGCACCACGTCCCCCATGGCCTGAAATCGTTCGATCGTCGAAACGTCGATAATATTGCCGGTCAGCGCAGTAACATGTCCGGCAAGGTCGCTGTGGCTGACCTGGATATTGCGGCCCAGCAACACCATCATCAAGGCGATCCCCGCCGAAGCGCCCAGCGAACGGCTCAGGTTGAGCAGACTTGATCCTTCCGTCCGCAGGTGCGGGGGCAGCGTGGCGAAGGCCACCACCTGCAGGGGAATGAATACCAGCCCCATGCCCAGCCCCTGGATCAGGCCCGAACCGATGATATGCATATTGTCGACTGCCAGCGACCAATGCGCCATCTGCCACAATGAAAAGGCGGTCATCAAAAGCCCGGTGGCCACGATCGCCCGCGCATCGAACCCCCAGCGCATCATCAGCCCGGATAACTGCATGCTGATCAGAATGCCCACTCCGCGCGGCATCAGCACTATGCCGGTGTCGATCACGCCATAGCCGAACAGGTTTTGCAGCATTGGCGGCAACAGCGCCATCACCGCGAACATGACCACGCCGGTAAGCAGCATGAACAAAAGCGAAATCACGAAATTGCGATCGGTAAACAGCCGGACGTGGAACAAGGGATTATCCGCCGTCGCCAGGTGCACCACCACCATCCAGGCCGCCGCCGCCGCCACGATTGTGTAAATCCAGATTTCGGTGGCATCGAACCAGTCAACGTGACCGCCGCGGTCGAGCAGCAGCTGGAGCCCCGAAAGCGCCAGGGCAAGAAGGATAAACCCGGTCAGGTCGAACCGCCGTTTGCGCTTTTCGCGATGCGGCAGGAAAGCGATCAGCGTAGCCAGTGAAAGAATCCCGATTGGCAGGTTGACGTAAAACACCCAGCGCCAGTTGGCCGATTCGGTCAGCCAACCACCCAGAATTGGCCCCAGGATCGGACCGATCATGATTCCCATCCCCCAGATCGCCATCACCTGCGGATGTTTGCTGGGTTTGGTGACATCAAGCATGAATGCCTGGCTGAGCGGTGCGATAAAGGCCCCGGCGACGCCCTGAAGCGCGCGGAAGGCGATCATCTCCTCAAGGTTCTGGGCCATGCCGCACAACATCGAGGCGATGATGAACCCCGCCACCGATCCGATGAACAATCGCCGCGCACCGATCTGGTCCGCCAGCCAGCCGGTGATCGGCAAGGCGATGGCTGAGGCGATGATATAGCTGGTCAGTACCCAGGTGACGCTGTCGATCGTCGCGCCCAGCGAAGCCTGCATGTGCGGGATCGCGACATTGGCGATGGTGGTGTCGAGGATCTGCAGCAGCGATGCAGACATGACCCCGATAATCAGCAGCCAGTAATTGCCCGTTTGAAGATATGCCTCATCCCCGGGAACAGTGCCGGGCAGGGCTTCGGATGCGGGGGAAGGGGCAGCAGCGCTGGCCACGGACTACTCGCCGCGCGGTTCGGTATAGACCGTTACATCGCTCGAAAGGCCGGCGATCAGGCGCTTTTCGCTCTGCTGGTCGATCGCAATGCGCACGGGCACGCGCTGCGTTACCTTGACCCAATTGCCGGTGGCGTTCTGGGCAGGCAGTACCGAAAATTCCGAACCTGTGCCGGCACCGATGGTTTCGACATGGCCGGTCAGCTCAAGGCCGGGATAGGCATCGAATTCGACCTTGGCGCGCTGGCCGGGGGCCATGTCGGTAAGGTCGGTTTCCTTGAAATTGGCTTCGATATAGGTCGATTGCTCGGCCACCAACGTCAGCACCGGCAGACCTGAGACGAGCTGTTGCCCGGGTTGCAGGCGGTCAGCCTGTGCCACGCGCCCGGCGATCGGTGCGCGTACTTCGGTGCGGGCAAGCGCGAGCTGGGCATTGGCCTTGCTCGCCAGTGCCGCGGCAACCTGCGGATTCACGCCGGGCACGGCCGCGCCGGTGGCAAGCCTGGCGCGCGCCTCGCGCTGGCGCGCCTGCGCCTGGCGCAATTGTTCGCGTGCTTTGGCCAGTTCGTGCGAGGCGGCGTCAAAATCAGCCTTGGTGCTGAAGCCGCGCTTGTGCAGCGCATCAACCCGGTCAAATTTGGCCTGGGCAAAGGCGATGTCTTCGCGCGCGGCGGAAATATCGACCCCGGTCAGATCGGTCGAATTGCTCAGCGCGATGACATTGGCCTGCGCTGCTGCGATCGCGGCATCTGCCTCTGCCAGCTGCAACAGGTATGGTTCGGGATCGATCCGGAACAGCAATTGGCCGGCTTCGACCATGTCGCCGTCTTCGACCATGATTTCGATAATCTTGCCGCTCACCTCGGCGCTGATCGAAACCTTGTCCTGTTTGACATAGGCATTGTCGGTCGAGACCTTGCCTTGCAGGCCAAGCCAGTAAATCCCCGCTCCGGCCAGCAGCAGCAACGGAACCGATAGCATGGTTATCAGCCGCAGCCAGCGATTGCGCGGGCGGGCCTTGGGCCCCGCATTTGCTTCAGCGGGTATCGCCTGGGGCTCCAGATCGGAGAAAGCTGGATCTGCTTCAGCCATTGACCACCGCCCCCTGGCGCGCGAGCGCAAGGTTGGTGCCCATACGCTCCAGAAGTTGCGACAGTGCTTGCCTGTCAGCGTCACAAAACCCTCGCAGCACTTCGCCGAACATATCTTCGACGATTGCCTCAAGCCGGGTTACGATGCCCTTGCTCTTGGCGGTGAGATGCAGGATGCGCGCACGCCGGTCGCTCGGGTCCGGGCGCCGCTCGATCCACCCTGCATCCTCCATCCGGTCGATGATTCGGGTCAAGGTGATGGGCTCGACTTCAAGCAATTCTGCATAATGGGCCTGATTTTGCCCGCCCTGCCGTTCAAGCGACAAAAGCAGCCTAGCCTGCACGGCGGTAAGCCCCAGGCTGCGCACACGGTCGTCAAACAGGCGGCGCAACATGCGCGAATTATCCGCCATCCGGTAGCCAAGTTCGGAAACCATGCGTGCACATATAATAAGCTGGCTTAGTAAGTGCAAGCGAAGGCTGGCAAGGCGCTTAAAACGCGGCTAGCGTGCCGCCATGACACTCAAGGCAGATCTCTTTTTCAGCTTTCGTTCGCCCTACAGCTATCTCGCCGTAGGGCGTTATCGCGCGATGACCGAGGAATTTGACCTCGATATTGCGCTGCGTCCGGTTTGGCCGTTGGCGCTGCGCCAATCCGATTTCTTCGAACGCAACCACTCCAACTGGCTGGGCTATACCATGCGCGACATGATCCGCGTGGCGCAGTTCCACGGTATACCTTTTGGTGCGCCGCGCCCCGATCCGATCATCCAGAACATGATGACGCGCGAGATTGCGCCCGAGCAGCCTCATATCCGCCGGATCACGCGGTTGGGGCAGGCGGCGGCGCGGCGCGGCACGGGGCTTGGCTTTGCGGCTGAGGCCGCGGCGCTGATCTGGGGCGGGGCCGAGGGCTGGAACGAGGGCGATCACCTGGCTGGCGCCGCTGCGCGTGCCGGGCTGGATCTGGCCGAACTCGATGCCGAAGTCGCAGCACAGGCCGATTCGCTTGATGCCGAGATCGCCACCAATCAGCAGGCGCTGGAGGATGCGGGGCATTGGGGCGTGCCGACTTTGGTTTTTGCCGGTGAGCCCTTCTTCGGCCAGGACCGGATCGACATGGTCAAGTGGCGGATGGAGCAAAAGGGGCTGAAAAAGCGGTGAGCGGGGTCGAGACTTCGTATTTCACAAGCTTCGATGGTACCAAACTGGCGATCCATCGCATAGGTGAGGGGCCTCCGGTCATTTTGCTGCACGGGCTGTTTTCCAGTTCCGAAATGAACTGGATCAAATGGGGCCATGACCAGCGGATTGCGCGTGAGGGCTTCGAAGTCATCATGCTTGATTTCCGCGTGCATGGGCAAAGCGAAAGCCCGTCCGATCCCGCTGCCTATCCTGAAAATGTGCTCGTGCGCGATGTCGCAGCGCTGATCGAGTATCTCGGATTTGAGGATTATGATCTCGGCGGTTTCTCGCTCGGCGCACGCACCGCGCTGCATGCGGTGGCGGGCGGCGTGTTACACCCGCAAAGGCTGATCGTGGGCGGGATGGGCACCGCCGGGCTGGGCGAATGGCAGAAGCGTTCGGCGCATTTCAAGCGCGTGATCGACGAATTCGACACGATGAAACCCGATGATCCGGCGTGGTACTCGCGCCAGTTCCTCAAATCGCAAGGCGTTGACCGGGCCGCAGCACGCATGTTGCTGGGCACCATGCCGGACATGGCGCTGGATAAGCTGGCCAACGTCACCATGCCTGCATTGGTGGTGTGCGGCGATGAGGATCGTGACAATGGATCGGCGGAGGAGCTGGCGGCAATACTGCCCAATGCCACTTTCGTCGAAACACCCGGCAATCACCTGATCAGCGCGACAAAGCCGGAGATGGGTGAGGCAATTGCCCGTTTTCTTGCCGGTTGATCCAGGCTGGATCGCCATTCATCGATTTTTCAGGGCAGACGCTTGATTCAACGGCTCTGCGCGGCCAAACTGGTTTAACATGAAACCTGTTTCGTGAAAAAGGGACCGCTCCAATGAGATTTACGAAAGTCGCGCTGTCTGCGCTGGCAATATCGCTTGCCGCCTGCACCAGTGTCCAAGCTGAGGAAGTTGCAAGCACCACTGCCGCGCCTGCCGCTGCTGAGACCTATCCCATGACTCCGGAAGGCGCAGCCGCATGGATCGACATGGTCGAGAAGGACCTGTTCGGTTTCGGCATCGACTATGCGCAAGTCTCGTGGATAAACGCGACCTACATCACGCACGATTCCGATGCACTCGCCGCCAAGTATGGTGCAATCGCGACCGAGAAGAGCGTTGCCTATGTCAATGAGGCGGCGAAATACGCGACTGTGGCCGGGCTCGACCCGGTGGTTGCGCGCAAACTCGATATCCTGCGCAACGGCATCGTCATGCCTGCACCAGTGCGCGATGGGGCGGCGACCGAGCTGAACGAAATCGCGACCGCCCTGGGTTCGGCTTACGGCAAGGGCAAGGGCACGCTGAACGGCAAGGAAATCAGCGGTTCCGACATCGAGGCCGAAATGGGCAGCCTTGATCATACGCCCGCCGAATATGCCGAGATGTGGGCCAGCTGGCACGATAATGTCGGCGCGCCGATGAAGGACGATTATGCCCGCATGATCGCGATTGCGAACGAAGGAGCAAAGGATCTGGGCTTTGCCGATCTGGGCGCAATGTGGCGCTCCAACTATGATATGGATCCTGACCAGTTTGCCGCCGAAACCGAACGCATCTGGCAGGAGGTCAAGCCGCTCTATGTTGCGCTGCACACCTATGTCCGCAGCAAGCTCAACGATAAATATGGCGATGATGTGCAGCCCGCCACCGGCCCGATCCGCGCCGATTTGCTGGGCAATATGTGGGCCCAGGAGTGGGGCAATATCTATCCGCTGGTCGCGCCCGAAGGCGCCGGCGATATCGGCTATGACATAACCGATCTGATTGCGCAGAAGGGCCTGTCGGAGACCGACATGGTCAAGGTGGGCGAGCAGTTCTTCTCCTCGCTCGGCTTTGAGCAGCTGCCCGAAACCTTCTGGGAACGCAGCCAGTTCACAAAGCCGCGCGACCGCGAAGTTATCTGCCATGCTTCCGCATGGAACCTCGACAATGTCGACGATCTGCGCATCAAGATGTGCATCAAGCCCAATGCGGACGATTTCATCACCATTCACCACGAGCTTGGCCACAACTATTACCAGCGTGCCTATAATCAGCAGGATTATCTGCACCTGAGCGGCGCGAATGACGGCTTCCACGAAGCGATTGGCGATATGGTTGCGCTGTCGATCACGCCCGAATACCTCGTCCAGATCGACATGCTCGATCCCAAGGATGTCCCCAGTGCGGACAAGGATATTGGCCTTCTGCTGCGCCAGGCAATGGACAAGGTTGCCTTCCTGCCGTTCGGCCTGATGGTTGACCGCTATCGCTGGAGCCTGTTCGACGGATCGGTTGCGCCCCAGGATTACAACGAGGCGTGGACCCGCCTTCGCTACCAATACCAGGGCATCGTGCCGCCGGTGCCGCGCGGCCCAGATGCGTTCGATCCGGGCGCGAAATATCACGTACCGGGCAACGTGCCCTATACGCGTTATTTCCTCGCGCGGGTGCTGCAGTTCCAGTTCTACAAGGCGGCCTGCGACCAGGCGGGCTGGAAGGGCCCGCTCCATCGCTGCAGCTTCTACGGCAATGAAGAAGTGGGCAAGAACCTGAACGCGATGCTGGAAATCGGTGCGTCCAAGCCATGGCCCGATGCGCTCGAAGCATTCACCGGCGAGCGCCAGATGAGCGGCAAGGCGATGGTCGAGTATTTCGCCCCGCTGATGGCGTGGCTGGAAGAGCAGAACCAGGGCAAGCCCAAGGGCTGGTGAGGCCTTCGACCGGAACGGAAAGGCCCCCGCCGCATCGCTGCGACGGGGGCCCTCCATCGCTCTATGGGAGCGACCTCGCTGAGACGCGATTATTCGGCGCTGAACGGCACCGACGAGTGATGCAGGTCGATCACAAGGTCACCGTCGGCATTCTTCTTGTAACCGAAGGTGTATTCCACCTTGGTGTCCTTACCATCGGTGTCGGTGAAGTAATAATTGCCCATTGCGATCGCGCTGTCGCCGTCGATGATGGTGCCTTCGTTTTCCCAGCGGACGTTGGTCCAGGGCTTGACCGCGAAGCCGCCGTCTTCGGTGCCTTCGGTCCCGATGAAGTAGCTCAGCGCTTCGTCAAAGGTGCCGCGGAACTGGTCCTCGGCGGCCAGCGTCGGCTTGAACAGAACAGGCATGCCGTCTTCATAGGCGTAGAAGGTGTTGATGTGGTCGGTGGCGGCTTGCTTCACGTCACCGCCGTCGGTCGAAACCTTGCCGATGTTGACGATGCCTTGACCCCACGCTTGCTGGGCTGCGGTGACTTCTTCGGCAGTGATCGGAGCGGCGGCGGTTTCACCGGTCGGGGCGGTTTCGGTTGCGGTTTCGCCGCAAGCGGCGAGAGCGAGGCTGGCCGCGGCGATTGCGGGTACCATTACAAACTTGCGCATTGAATTCTCCAACGAATTTTGTGCCCCTAGGGGGGAATTTGATGAGCATTATCGACGCTGGAGAGGCAGTCATTTGCCGGACCGCCACTCGACCAGAGTCGATACGGTCCGACATCACGTGCGTTTTCGTGTCGCACGCCAGAGGGGCCCGGCCCGTGCGCATATAACAATATATCTCGTGCTTGGTTCCAGACTGCGGCGGAAAAATTTTCGCAGACCAAGAATGCGATTTGGTTGGGCTCGATTGGTGCGGTAAGGCGCGAAAAAGACGGGTGATGCAGACCTTGGGAGATCGGAGATGAGATTGGCGATTGGCGCGGCGGTTTGCGCATTGGGCCTCGCTGCCTGCGAGCCGGTGGATAGACCGGTTGAAGGCAAGGCCTTGGCATCAAGCGCGCCACTAGAAGGCTCGGTTTTCGTCGCCAACAAGCGCGGCAACACCCTGTCATTGATCGACCTTGCCAGCGGAGCAGAGGTCAAACGGGTGGACAGCTGCACCAACCCGCACGAACTGGCCGTTTCTCCTGACCGCCAGCATGTCGCGCTGGCATGTTACGGCGGGACTAGCGTCGATCTGTTCCGCACTGCGGATCTGGCCAAGGTCAAGAGCATCGAGCTGGGCGAAAATGCCCGGCCGCATGGCATCGTCTGGCACCCCAATGGCGATCTCTATGTCACCGCCGAAGGGCGCCAGTCGATCTTCCGAGTTGCGAATCCGACCGGTGCCGCCGACACCAGCGAGTTCGCAACCAACCAGCGCGGCAGCCATATGCTCGCTGTCGCCTCTGACGCGCATACCGCGTGGACCACCGATCTTGGGTCGAAGACCGTTACGCGCATTGATCTTGCGGGGAATGATCCCCTCATTTCACGTGAGGTGGGTATAGAGCCTGAAGGCATTTCGCTTGCGCCGGACGGCGGGACGCTATGGGTCTCCGCGCGCGGCTCGAACAAGGCATTCGCGCTCGATCCGCAAACGCTCGAACTGCGCCACGAGATCGCCACTGGCCGCTTTCCGCTGCGCATCGCCGTGCGCCCGCAGGGCGACGTGGCAGTGACTTCTGACCTTGCCGATGGGGGCTTGTCCGTGATCGACACCGCCAGCGCCGAAGTCATCCGCACCATCGCCGTATCCAGCCCGGAAGAGGCTGAGCGGCGTTTCCAGGTAACCATCGCGTGGTCCGGCGATGGCGAACGGATCTATGTCGCCGAAACCGGCACCAATACGGTGGCCGAGGTCGATTTCGAGAGTGGCCAGGTGCTGCGCCGCCTGACCACGGGCGAGGGCGGCGATGGCCTTGCGATTCTGGACGCGAGCTGAGTGCCTGGCGAGAAGAAATCCCAGTCACTTGTCGGCTGGCGCGAGCTGGTCGGATTGCCTGACTTTGTCCCGGCGCGGATCCCGGCGAAGATTGATACGGGCGCGCGCACTTCGTCGCTTCACGCGACCCGGATCGAACGCTTTGACCGCGATGGCCAGCGCTGGGTGCGCTTTCTGCTCGACCTGGGCGACGGGCGAAGCGAGCCGGTCACTTGCGAAGTTCCGCGTGCTGACCGGCGCATCATCACCAGCTCGAACGGGGAAGGGCAGGACCGCTTTATCATCAAGACCCGGCTCAGGCTGGGTGAACATGTATATCGTGCCGAGTTCAGCCTGGCAGACCGATCGGACATGAAATTTCCCATACTGATCGGGCGAACCGCGCTCAAGAACCGCTTCCTGGTCGATCCGGGGAGGTCCTGGCTCCAATCATCCCGGCAAGAGCGCAAACTTCTCAAATCTCAAGGATAAACCCATGAAAATTGCCATGCTGGCGCGCAATGCCAATCTCTATTCGCACAAAAGGCTGGTCGAGGCTGCCGTGGCGCGCGGCCATACGCTGGATGTGCTCAACACGCTGCGCTGTACGGTCAACATCGCCAGCCATCGGCCCACACTGACCTATGATGGGCAGACGCTGAAGGGCTATGATGTGGTGATCCCGCGTATCGGCGCCTCGATCACCAATTATGGCCTGGCCGTGCTGCGCCAGTTCGAGATGGCCGGGGTGTGGCCGCTCAACGAAAGCGTGGCGATCGGGCGCAGCCGCGACAAGCTGCGCAGCATGCAGATCCTTGCCAAGCACGGGATCGGGTTGCCGCTGACGGCCTATGCCAATGATCCCAAGCAGGCAGAGGAGATCATCAAGGCGGTGAACGGCCCGCCAGTGGTGATCAAGCTGCTGGAAGGCACGCAGGGCATCGGCGTGGTGCTGGCGGAAACCATGTCATCCGCCAAGTCGGTGATCGAGGCCTTCCGCGGCGCCAATGTGAACATTCTGGTGCAGGAATTCATCAAGGAAGCGGGCGGGACCGATATTCGTGCGCTGGTGGTGGGCGGCAAGGTGGTGGCGGCGATGAAGCGCACCGGGGCGGCGGATGATTTCCGTTCCAACCTGCATCGCGGCGGCAGCGCCGAAGTGATCAAGATCACGCCGGAAGAACGCGCGACTGCGGTGCGTGCGGCGCGCTGGATGGGCCTGAATGTCTGCGGCGTGGACATGCTGCGCAGCAATCACGGGCCGGTGATCATGGAAGTGAACAGCTCGCCCGGCCTCGAAGGGATCGAGAAAGCGACCGGCAAGGATGTGGCCGGCCTGATCATCAAGTTCATCGAGGAAAACGCCAAGGCCGGTAAGACCAAGACCAAGGGCAAGGGTTGATGGAGACCAGACAGGAAAAGGGGCGCTACGGATTTGCCCGCAGCGCCCCCACTGGCCCGTAAAATAGCGGCGATTTAGCCCAGGTTTGCGCTCACCATCGCCCACATCATGGGGATCGACAGCAGCACGTTGGTGCGGCTGGCGATCAGTGCGCGGGGTGCCGCTGCGGCCTTCTCCTCTGCACTCGCTTCCACGATGCCCAGCACCTTTTTCTGCGCCGGCCAGATGATGAACCACACGTTGAAGGCCATCACCAGCGCCATCCACATGCCTGCACCGATCAGGTCGACCGCGCCTTCGCCAGCGAAGGTGAGAGCTTCGACCATGTAGCCGTTGACCATGGCTATCCAAAGGCCGGTCACCACTGTGAGCAAAGCAGCCCAGCGGAAGAAGAACAGCACCTTGGGCGCGATGTGCTTCGAGATGGCGCCTTTTTGTTCGTCAGGAATTGACGGCATGGTCGGCACCTGCACGAAATTGAGGTAATAGAGCAGGCCGATCCACAGCACGCCGAAGAACAGGTGTAGCCAGCGAGCGACCGAGTTGGAGTCAACCGGCGTATAGGCGCCAAAGCCGAGCATCAGTGCGAGTGCGGCAATCAGACCGATTGCCATGACGAGATGAAGATTTCCGAAGAGTTTTGCCATTGTTCTCCCCCTAAAGAGTCCGTTGCGGAACGCGCAGCCTTGTGGCGCCGCGCAGCGAGCGGACACTGGTCACAATTGCCGGGCTTGGCAAGTCCCGGTGTTATCCCGCCGGTGGAGGGTTGCGGGTTTCCTCGTCCACGCCTTCAAGGCTGAGGCCATGCTTCAGCAGCATGGGGATCTGGCTGAAAGTGAACAGGAAAGTCAGCGGCAGGAACACCCACAGCTTGGCCCAGAGCCAACCCTCGAAGCTCATCTGTGCGCGCAGAGTTTCGTTCAGGATCGCCAGCAGCAGGAAGAAGATGCCCCAATTTCGTGACAGCTTAAGCCATCCCTGCTGGCTTAGCCCTTCGAATACCGCTTCGAGCAATATTTGCAGTAGTGCCCGCCCACGCCATACGCCCACCAGCAAAGCGACGCCGAAAATGGTATAGATAATTGTTGGCTTGAGCTGGACGAAGGTGGGATCGCCAAAGAACACCGTCAGCGCGCCGAACCCCACGATCAGCGCGGTTGAAAACCACAACATGGGCGAAACCTTGCCCAACCGCCATTTGGATACAGCCAGCGCGATCACCGCTGCGACCATGAATGCTATGGTGCCTTTGATGACAGCGGCCAGTTCCGCAATCGGCGCGGCTTCCTCTGGTGCGGACCAGCGATAGACACCAAGAAACACCAGCAGCGGGCCGTAATCGACCGCGACATTGAGCCACCCGGTGCCTTTGGTCTTATCTTTCCCGTTGTCTGTCATCAGGCTACTCCAGCAATCACGCGTGCCACAAGGTCAGGATCGAACGGCCGCAGATCGTCAATCTTTTCGCCCACGCCGATGGCATGGATCGGCAGGCCGTATTGCTCGGCCGCAGCGACCAGCACGCCGCCGCGTGCGGTGCCATCCAGCTTGGTCATGATCAATCCGGTCACGCCTGCCACTTCCTTGAACACGTCAATCTGCGCCAGCGCATTCTGGCCGTTGGTGGCATCGAGCACCAGCACCACGTCATGCGGTGCCTCGGGGTTGAGGCGGCCCAGCACGCGGCGGATCTTGGCCAGTTCGTCCATCAGCTCGCGCTTGTTCTGCAGCCGGCCAGCGGTATCGACGATCAGCGCATCGATACCTTTATCGGTCGCCGCCTTGACCGCGTCGAATACCACGCTGGCCGGATCGCCGCCTTCGGGGCCGCGAATGATCGGAACATTGATCCGCTTGGCCCAGGTGGCGAGCTGGCCGATCGCCGCTGCGCGGAACGTGTCGCCCGCCGCCAGCATCACGCCATAATCGTCTTCCTGAAGCAGATGCGCCAGTTTGGCGATGGTGGTAGTCTTGCCGCTGCCATTGACGCCGATCACCAGGATCACCTGCGGGCGCGGGAAGGCAGTGATTTCCAGCGGCTTGGCAACCGGTCTCAGGATTTCGGCGATTTCTTCTGCGACGGCTTCTTTCAGCTCGTGCTGGCTGATTTCGAGGCCAAAGCGCTTTTCCGCCAGCCTGGTGCGGATGCGCGCTGCCGCCGACGGGCCAAGGTCCGACATGATCAGCGCGTCCTCGACATCGTCGAGCGTGGCGTCATCAAGCTTGGCGGTTCCGACCACGCTGGTCAGGTTTTCGCTCAGCCGTTCGGAGGTCTTGCGGAATCCGCCAAATAGCCGATCGGTCCAGGATTTACCGGGATTATCCGCCTCGCTCATGCGAGCAGTCCTTCCTTGATCTGTGTCGGGCACAGTTTGACGATGCAGCCGGCTTCAATGCCGGCGGGAACCGCGACCCGTGCGAAGTCAGGCGCATAGCCTGTACCGTCCCGTTCGGCGAGGACCGACATTTCCTTGCCAACCAGCGTCTGGAGCCAGCCGCTATGAACTTCTGCCGCCATGCCGCGCAGCTCGCTGGCCCGGCGCTTGATCAGCGCCTTATCATGCTGCGGCATGCGGGCGGCGGGCGTGCCGGGGCGAGGCGAATAGGGAAAGATGTGGCCGTGCACGATTTCCAGTTCGCCAATGATCGAGAGATTGGCCCGATGATGCTCTTCGGTTTCGGTCGGGAAGCCCGCGATCAGATCGGCACCGATTGCCAGCTCAGGGCGAAGCTGCTTGAGCCGCGCGACAAGCTCCGCCGCATGGCGGCGCAAGTGTCGACGCTTCATCCGCTTGAGGATCAGATCATGACCGTGCTGGAGCGAGAGATGGAGATGCGGCATCAGTCGCTGTTCACAGGCAAATAAATCGAAAAGTTCTTCATCGATTTCAATACCATCAAGCGAAGACATGCGAAGCCGCATCAGTTCCGGGAAAGTGCGCAAAATCGCGCTCACAAGGCTGCCGAGCGGCGGCTTGCCGGGCAGATCGTACCCCCAGCTCGTAACATCGACACCGGTCAGGACGACTTCGGCCGCCCCTTGCGCCAGATGCTGTTCCACTTCGCGCAAGACCTGCGCCACCGTGAGTGACCGGCTGCGGCCGCGGCCCTGCGGGATCACGCAGAAGGTGCAGGCGTGATCGCACCCGTTCTGCACTGCGATGAAGGCGCGGGTACGATTTGGCGCGATGGGTACTGCAGCAGCAGGCACATTCCACACGCGCGGATCAAGCTTGGCCTGGTTGGCGATCAACCCGTCCACTTCGGGCATTGCGGAAATTTGCTCGCGTTCGATATCGGCAGCACATCCCGTCACCAACAATCGGGCATCGGGGTTCGCACGGCGCGCGCGGCGGATTGCCTGGCGGGTCTGGCGCACGGCTTCGGCGGTAACAGCGCAGCTGTTTATCACAACCAGATTGTGCTCATCGCCGAGCATGCCGCGCATTCGCTCGCTCTCGGCGATATTGAGTCGGCAACCAAGCGAGATAATATTGGGGCCTTTCATCGCGCGGTGACTTTCGCGTAGTCCTCCCACGCGAAGCTGCCGCGAAAGCTTTCCGTCGCCGGGCCGGTCATGAGGATGCTGCCATCCTCTTGCCATGCGATATCAAGCTCGCCACCGGGAAGCTCTACCGTCACTTCGCGCCCGCTCAGGCCGCGCCGCGCGGCTGCGACCGCGGTGGCGCAAGCCCCCGTTCCGCAGGCCCGGGTGAGCCCGGCGCCGCGCTCCCACACCCGCAGCCGGATGCGGTCAGCTGCCTCGATGGTTGCCACGTTCACGTTGACGCGCTCGGGGAACAGCGGATCATGCTCGATCTCGGGGCCGAGCCGCTCAAGCTCCACTGCGTCGCAATCCTCGACGAAGAACACGATATGCGGATTGCCGATATTGACCGCGCAGGGCGCATGCAAATCCTCCCAGCTGACAGGCATGCTGAGCGTATCCATGGCATAGGCGAGCGGGATAGCGTCCCACTCGAAACGCGGCGTGCCCATGTCGACCCGCGCGCCGCCAGCGGTCGGCTCCAGCGCGATCACTCCGCCGCCGGTCATCACCCTTGCAGGTGAGCCGTGCAGCAGTGCTACGGCCCGCGAGGCATTGCCGCATGCCTCCACCTCGCCGCCATCCGAGTTGAAAATTCGCATACGGAAATCGGCGCTCGCATGTTCGCACGGCTCGAGCACGATCAGTTGGTCGCAGCCGATGCCTTGCCGGCGATCGGCGATCGCGGCTGCAGTCAATGCATTCAGCGCGGGCAAGGGGCTTTCGCGCCCATCCAGGACGACGAAGTCATTGCCGAGGCCGTGCATCTTGGTGAAGGGAATACGCATCGCGCAGCGCGCTCTATGCCTGCGCAGGGGCTGCGTCCAGCATTTCGGTCGCTACCGGGATGAATATCTCGGGGTTGACCAGGCCGGGGCTGATCATGACAAAGGCGATCTTGCGGGTTTGGGCTTTATGGGAATTGCCTCTAGGGATGCGCAAATTCCAATCTGAAGGAGCAGAATATTGCCACGCTACTGGCTGATGAAATCCGAACCGTTCAAATACAGCTGGGACGATCTTGTGGCCGAAAAGGAAGGCACCTGGGACGGCGTGCGCAATCACCGCGCCAAGAACAATCTTGCAGCGATGAAGATAGGCGACGAAGCCTTTTTCTACCATTCTCGCGAAGGGCTGGAGATCGTCGGTGTAGTGACCGTTTCGGTTGAGGGGATCACCGATCCGACTGATCCGGAAGGCAAATGGGCAGCGGTGAAGGTGAAGCCGAAGGCCAGGCTCAGGCAGCCTGTGACGCTCAAGCAGATCAAGGCAGAGCCAAAGCTTGCCGATTGCGAGCTGGTGCGGCTGGGGCGCCTTTCAGTAGCCGAGATCACGCCCGAAGAATGGAAGGTGATCCTGGAAATGGGCGGCGGCCTGGCCGATCGCGTCTAACGGCTTCTGAGCCCGCTAACCGTGGCGCCACTGGCGGCGAGCTGTTCGACATCGATCTTGCAGTGGATCAGCTTCAGCCCCTGGCGACCGCGCGCTTCGGATAGCGCTCGCTTGAAATCATCGGTGGTTTCCGCGCGGGCGGTCCATGCTCCGAATGCGGCACCCAGCGCGGCAAAATCCGGATTGGCGAGCTGTGTGCCTGAAACCCGTTCGGGAAACTCGCGTTCCTGGTGCATGCGGATCGTGCCATAGGCGCCGTTATCGATCACCAGCACGGTCAAGTTGCAGCCATATTGGGCGGCGGTGGCCAGTTCCTGCCCGTTCATTAGGAAGTCGCCGTCACCCGCCAGCGCCACCACTGCGCGATCAGGGAAGCGGCGCGCGGCAGCGACGGCTGCCGGTATGCCATAGCCCATCGCGCCGGCTGTAGGGGCGAGCTGCGTGGCGAACCCTTCGTAACGCCAATAGCGGTGCCACCAGCCAGAGAAGTTCCCTGCGCCGTTGCAGATGATCGTATCGGCGGGCCAGGTTTCGCGCATGAAGGCAACGCATTGGCCCAGGTCGAGCGGGAAATCGGCCGGTTTCGGCGTGGACCATGCCTTCCATTCTGCATGTGCTTCAGCCCCGGCGTCGAAAGAAATGATCGAATTGTCTTCCCACAGCGCCGCCGCCTCGGCGAATTCATCCATCGCGCAGCAGATCGCCAGATCGGTCATATAGACCCGGTTCAATTCCTCCGGGTCGGGATGAATATGCACGAGTCGCTGCTCGGTGCGGTCGAGTTCGGGATAGGTATAACCGTCTGTTGTCGCTTCACCCAGGCGCGCGCCCACTGCGATGACCAGATCGGCCTGCTTGACCCGCTCGACCAGCTTGGGGTTGGGCCCGTAGCCAAGATTACCGGCATAAACCGGTGAAGAAGGCGAAATTGCGTCCTGCCGCCGGAACGCCGTCGCAACCGGCAGGCCGATTCGTTCGGCGAATTGCCGGAAGTATTCGCGTGCCTTGGGGTTCCAGCCAGCCCCACCGATGATCGCAATCGGGCTGGCCGCATCACCGATCAGCGCCATCAGCGCTTGCATCGCATCGGGGCAGGCGGCTTGCGATGGCCGGGTTACGAAAGGGCGCGGTTTAGCCTGCGTGGCATCATCCAGCATGTCTTCGGGCAGGGCAAGCACCACCGGGCCGGGGCGGCCCGAGATCGCAGTGGCAAAGGCACGTGCGACGAATTCGGGAATCCGGTCCGCGCTGTCGATCCGTGCCGCCCATTTGCAGATCGGGCTGAAGAAGGCCGGGAAGTCCACTTCCTGAAACCCTTCGCGCTCGCGCATCGAGCGGTCGACATCGCCCACGAACAGGATCATCGGCTGCGAATCCTGATGCGCCACATGCACCCCGATGCTGGCGTTGGTCGCGCCCGGGCCGCGCGTAACAAAGGCAATGCCCGGCCTTCCGGTCATCGTTCCATCTGCGCAGGCCATGAAAGCGACGCCGCCTTCCTGGCGGCAGGTGACAAGATCGATTTCGTCGCGGCCATGTAGCGCATCAAGCACTTGCAGGAAGCTTTCGCCGGGAACGGTGAAGATGCGGTCTGCGCCTTGTTCGATCAGGCATTCGACCAGCAGCTTTGCGGCATCGGGAGTAGGGCGTGCAGTCATGTCGCGGGGCTTAAACCTGCATTGCAAGCGAAGCAATCTATCCACAGGTCACCATGAACAGGGATGCTTAATGTCCCGCCTTGCGACAGCCCGAAATCAGAGCGCGCGAAATGGTTAGCATCGGGTTAAGAAACCCCCATGCGTAGGAACCTGGTATTGACCGACGAGCAGGCAAGGCACCCATTTCGGGCGCTGTTGCCGGCGCATGTCCGCAGCAATGAGTATGAGGCACCCGCCGAAGTGCTGTGGAAGCTGACGCGCGAAGATGTGCGCGGATTCGCCACCGCCTACTTCGCGACATTCGCAGCGGTGCTCGTTTTCTTCGCTTAGACCGGCCCAGCCTCCAGCTCGGCCCTGTGCAGCTGCCGGCCCAGGTATGCAGAAATCAGGCACATCGCCGCGCTGAGCAGCAATTGTTCCACCACCGGCACGCCAATCGCGCTTAGCGCCATGGCGACCAGCGCACCGCCCACCATCGCACCGGAATTGACGATGTTGTTCGCGGCAATCGTGCGCGCTGCGGCATCAGGCGAGCAGCGGGTGGTGAGAAATGCGTATAGCGGCACAACGAACATCCCGCCCGCAATCGCTATCCCCAGCAGGCACAGCATGATGACTGTGGCCAGCGGCCAGGCGAGAAATTCGCTTACGCTGAGAAGCTCGGTCGGCTGGTCAGCGTGCCACATGCGGCACACGAGGTAGAAGGCGATCACGAACAGGCCCATCACGATCACCGAGGCTGGTGAATAGCGCGCCGATACGGTGCCCTTGAGCAGCGCGTTGATCGATATCGATCCGATTGCCACCCCTACCGAGAAGATCACCAGGAACAGGCTGGCGACTTCCTTGCTTGCCATGAGCGTGTTCTTGGCCAGTGGCGGGAACTGGATGAACAGGACGGCTCCAATGGTCCAGAAAAAGCTGATCGCCAATATGGCATAATAGATCTGCCGATCGAGCATCGTTTTCCTGATCAGCCCGATCGATGCGCGAATGATGTGCCAGTCGAGCTTCTCGTAATCGGCAATGGGCGGGGCAGCGGGGACCTGGCGGCTTGTCAAATAACCTATGACGGATGTTGCGATGATGCCGCCGGCTGCCCATTCGACCGGTATCCATCCGGCCAGAATGGTACCGGTCAGAATCGCGATATAGGTCCCCGCTTCGACCAGGCCGGTGCCCGCCAGAACTTCATCCTTCTTCAAGTGCTGCGGCAGGATGGCGTATTTGATCGGGCCAAGAAAGGTCGACTGCACGCCCGTGAGAAACAATGCCAGCAGCAGCAGCGGGATCGCCAGCGTATCGACCGAAATTCCGCGCCAGGCGAGATAGAGCCCGCTCGCACCGATCAGCATCAGGCCGATCTCGCACATCTTCACTGTGCGGATGATCTTCGCCTTGTCGCGCATGTCGGCGAGCTGCCCCGCCAGCGCCGAAAGGATGAAGAAAGGCAGGATGAACAGCGCCGATGCCACCGCACTGAAGATGCCTTCGGCGCTTTCGTCATCATAGACGCTGTAAACCACGAACAGCACCATCGCGGTCTTGTAGAGATTGTCGTTGAAGGCGTTGAGCAATTGGGTGCAGAACAGCGGCAGGAAGCGCCGCCGGCGCAGCAGATGCGTTGAAGTGCTCATCCAATCAGCCCCGCTGCCGCTTCATTGCAGATGATCCTAGGGTGGGGGTGAGCGGTGAACAAGCCTTTCCAGCCATCTTTTGCCCGGCGCCGCAACGCGCTAAGGGAAGTGCCTGATGCTGACCTTGCCCAATATCCTCACCCTGTCCCGGATCGGCGCGGTGCCGCTGCTGGCCTTCTTCCTGTGGTGGCCGAATTGGCAAACCGGCTATTTGATCGCTTTCGTGCTCTACAGCCTGATGGGCATCACCGACTATTTCGACGGCTATCTCGCGCGCTCCAGCGGGGCAGTGTCCAGGCTCGGCATCTTCCTCGATCCGATCGCGGACAAGATCATGATAGCCGCCGTGATCCTGGTGCTCACCGCACAGGGCGTGCTGCGCGGCCCCTATGTCGGTGACATGCATGTGATTGCCGGGCTGATCATTCTGGTGCGGGAGATCGCCGTGTCGGGCCTGCGCGAATTCCTGGGCGGATTGCAGGTCTCCGTGCCGGTGACCAAGCTTGCCAAGTGGAAAACGACCTTCCAGATCATCGCGCTGGGTGCGCTCATCCTTGGGCGCGGGCTGCCCGAATGGAACATGGACATTGGCGGGATCGAGGCCAATGTGCCGCATACGGTTGGCCTCACCACACTTTGGGCGGCTGCGATCCTGACGCTGATGACGGGGTGGGATTACCTGCGTGTCGGCCTCAAGCACATGGACTGAACCTTCGCTGCGAATCAGATAATCGGGCATGAAATCAACCGGCGTCTTGAAACCAAATGCGCTTCTGGTGCGTATTCCATTCAGGAACTGAGCGCTCGCAAAGCGAAAGGCCGCGAACATGAATGGTTTGATCTGGCCAGCGGCATTTGCCGCAGCCAACATCAACTTCTTGGAAAGCATTTGGGGATACCAAGGCCCCATGAGCGCCACGCTTTCCACCTTGATTGCCGCCTTTCTCAAGATTGGCTGGGTCGCCATCGTCTTCAACGAAGTGCGCGGCGTGATCATGGCTGTGCCGGTCCTCTATGCGATGTATCAGTCAGGCGGGTCGCTCATGGCCCTGTGGCTCGGCTTCTGTTCGCTGGCCGGCATCGCGCTGTCGGTGGTGGTGCCATTGTTCGCGGCGCGGAAATTTGAGCGTTTCGCCAAGTCCCGCCTCGCACCCGCCAAGGCCTGACACCCTGCGCTAACCTTCGCGCAATTCCTCCGCCAGCAATTCGAACTCTTCCGAACGCGGGCTGTTCTTGCGCCAGATCAGCGCGATCTCGCGCTTGGCATTCTTCGCCCGCAATGGCCGTGCGACCACATCGGTGCCGTTGAGGATTCCGGCATCGAGCGCCATTTCCGGCAGCATCGTCAGGCCCAGATCATTGTTCACCATCTGCACCAACGTATGCAGCGAAGTGCCGATCATGGTGGCAGAGGCGCGCAGTTCGGGCCGGTTGCACGCCGCCAGCGCATGTTCCTTCAGGCAATGCCCGTCTTCCAGCAGCAGCAGCCTGCCTTCATCGATCATCGAGGCGGGGATCGAATCTGGCGGGTCACGCGGGTCATCCTTGGGAAAGGCGACATAAAGCTGGTCATCGGCGATATGCGCCATCTCCACCTCGCCGGTGGCAAAGGGCAGGGCCAGCAGCACGCAATCGACCCGCCCGTGCTGCAGCGATTCGACCGCGTCGTGGCTGGTTTCCTCGCGCAGCATCAGCTTGAGCTCGGGCCGCTCGCGCTTCAGCCGCGGCAGGATGCGCGGCAGCATGAAGGGTGCGATTGTGGGGATCACGCTCATCCGCAGCGTGCCCGAAAGCGGCTTGCCCGCTGCCTGCACCAGATCCGAAAGCTCCTCTGCCTCGCGCAGCAGCCGGTGCGCCTTTTCCACCACCTGCTCGCCCAGCGCGGTAAAGCGCACCACCCGGCGCGTGCGCTCGACCAAGGTCACGCCCAGCAGCGATTCGAGCTCGCGAATCCCCGCCGAAAGCGTCGATTGCGAGACGAAGCAACTTTCCGCCGCGCGCCCGAAATGGCCGTGTTCGTGGAGTGCGACGAGATATTGCAGCTGCTTGATGGTGGGGAGGTAGGTGGACATGCTGCCTATGCCCTTAGCCCGACACGGCGAAGGCGCAAAGTCCCGCAGGATGGAACACATGGAACACGGTCTAAAGGCAAAAAGCGCCATTGTGTGAACCTTGGGGCGAAAAGTGTGACCGTTTGCCGAAAAGCGTGAAGCTGGCGTGCGGAAGTGTAAACCTGCTACGCGGAAGCGTGACTCTGCGGCTCGCAAAGCGTCACTTTGCGGCGAAGGACATGTGACTTTTGGGTGGGAGCGATGGGGCTAGGGATTGCTGGCATGGCACAAGGCCTAGCTCCTAGCGATGTAAGTAGGAAAGCGGGCCACGTAGCTCGTCATTGCGAGGAGCGAAGCGACGAAGCAATCCAGTGTGGCAGTCAGCAACATTTGGTTTCGCGCAAAGGCGCAAAGGCGCCAAGCCCTCTCCCCTTGCGGGAGAGGGTTGGGAGAGGGGGATTTTTGCGGTCTGCCCCGAAGCGGGGAGGGGGCCGCCCGCAGGGTGGTGGAGGGGAGTCGCCTCACGCAGAGATGCCGAGCTTTACCTCCCCTCCCTTGAGGGAGAGGGGCTCACGGTCTAGCCTTCGCGTCTCCGCGCGAGAACTTGCCCGGATCCCGACACCCGCCGCACGCAGGTAGCCCTCACTCCGCTGCCAGTGCCTCTTCCATCTCGGCCTGTATATCGTCGATATGCGTCATCGTCAGCTTGCCGCGCTTCACCGCAAAGGCGAGCTTGCCTTCCACCAGTTGCAGCGCGTCCCGCCCGAAAATGTCATATCGCCAGCCCTGCAGCACCGGCAGGTCACGCACCCCGGCAGCGAGCGCCTCCATCTCTTCGGCCCGCGTCAACAGCCGAGTGGCGACGTCAATCTCGCGGCTGCGGATCTTGAGCAGCAGCTTGAGGAGGTCCGCCACCAGCGCGCCTTCCTTGCCCAATGGCGCGCCGCGCTTCATCTTTTCGGGAATCTCGTCCTTGTCGATCGGCTCCGCCTTTTCGAGCACTTTCATCAGCCGCTTGCCGATGTCATTGTCGCGCCAGGCGGATGAAAGCCCGCGCACCTTGGCCAGATCGGCTTGCTGGCGCGGCGGGTGGCTGGCGATATCGGCCAGGGTCTCATCGCGCATGATCCGGCCGCGCGGGATATTCTTGTGCTGCGCTTCGCTTTCGCGCCACGCCGCCAGAACCTTGAGCCGCCCAAGCACCTGGGGATTGCGCCCGGACTGGCGAATTCGCCGCCAGGCCTGGTCAGGATCGATCAGATAGTTGGAGGCATCTGCAAGCTTGTCCATTTCCGCGTCGAGCCAGTCGCCGCGCCCGGTCTTGATCAGCTTGTTCAGGATCCTGGGGAAGATTTTCGAAAGATGCGTAACGTCGCCGATGGCATATTCGATCTGCCGGTCAGTGAGCGGGCGGCGGCTCCAATCGGTAAATCGCGCGCCCTTGTCGATGGTGATGTCGAGCCAGGCTTCGACGAGATTGGCATAACCGATCTGGTCGTTCTGGCTGATTGCCATCATCGCGATCTGCGTGTCGAAGATCGGGTGCGGGGTTTTTCCGGCAAGGTTGACGATGATCTCGACATCCTGCCCGCCGGCATGAAACACCTTGAGCACATCCTCATTTTCCGTCAGCAGCCGCAGCAGCGGGGCAAGGTCAATGCCATCTGCCAGCGGATCGATCGCGGCGGCCTCTTTATCATTCGCGATTTGCACCAGGCACAGTTCGGGCCAATAGGTGTTTTCGCGCATGAATTCGGTATCGACCGTCACGAATTCGGAAGTGGAAAGGCGCTCGCACAGCTGTGTCAGAGCGTCGGTTGTGGTTATCAGATCGTGTATTTTCATCCGTCTTTTCTTTGTGTGGGGCGGAGTACCGCCCTCGGGCCTTGCGGCCCATTTCGGAAGGGGAACCTTGACAAAGCCACCCTCTTCCCCTGTTAGCGCGCGCTTGAAACGCACACGGGCTTGCGCGCTTTTGCCTGGGCGCGCCCATAGCGCCATACACCCGAATTTGGAAAGATATTAGATGCACGCCTATCGTACCCACAATTGCGCACAGCTTGGTGAAGCAAATGTTGGCGAATCCGTCCGTCTTTCGGGCTGGATCCACCGCAAGCGCGACCATGGCGGGGTGCTGTTCATCGACCTGCGCGATCATTTCGGCATTACGCAGATCGTGGCGGACGAGGATTCGGCTGCATTGCCGGTGCTGGAAAGGTTGCGACTCGAATCGGTCGTGACGATCGACGGCAATGTGAAGGCGCGCACGCCCGAAACGGTGAACAAGGATTTGCCGACCGGCGCGATCGAAGTTTTCGCGCGCGAGGTCACGATCCAGAGTGCCGCCGAAGAACTGCCGATGCCGGTTGCGGGCGAGCAGGAATACCCTGAGGATATCCGCCTCAAATACCGCTTCCTCGATCTGCGCCGCGAAACGCTGCACCGGAACATCATGACCCGCGTGGCGGTGGTGGCTGACATGCGCGAGCGGATGCGCGCGGTGGGCTTCAACGAATTCTCGACCCCGATCCTGACCGCTTCCAGCCCCGAGGGTGCGCGCGACTTCCTGGTCCCCAGCCGCATCCACGCGGGCAAGTTCTACGCGCTGCCGCAGGCCCCGCAGCAGTACAAGCAGCTGCTGATGGTGGCGGGGTTCGACCGCTATTTCCAGATCGCGCCCTGTTTTCGCGACGAAGACCCGCGCGCCGACCGGCTGCCGGGTGAATTCTACCAGCTCGACCTCGAGATGAGTTTCGTGACGCAGGAAGAGGTGTGGGAGACGATGGAGCCGGTGATCGCCGGCACGTTCGAGGCGTTCGCCAATGGCAAACATGTAACGCCCGCGGGCAGCTTTCCGCGCATCCCCTATGCCGAAGCGATCCTGAAATATGGCACCGACAAGCCCGATCTGCGCAACCCGCTGATAATCAGCGATGTCTCACAGCACTTCCAGCAGTCGGGCTTCGGCTTGTTCGAGAAGATCGTGGGCGGCGGCGGCGTGGTGCGTGTGGTTCCTGCGCCCGGCACGCATGAGAAAAGCCGCAAGTTCTTCGACGACATGAATGACTGGGCACGCAAGGAAGGCTTCGCGGGGCTGGGCTATGTCACGCGCAAGTTGGGCGAGTTTGGCGGGCCGATCGCCAAGAACCACGGGCAAGAGGGTATGGAAGTGCTCTATGCCGAGCTGGGCCTGGGCGAGAATGACGGACTGTTCTTTGCTGCGGGCAAGGAGTCCGATGCCGCCAAGCTGGCAGGGGCCGCGCGCATCCGCGTGGCCGAGCAGCTCGACCTGATCGACCGGAACCGCTTCGAACTCGCCTGGATCGTCGATTTCCCGTTCTACGAGTATGACGAGGACGAGAAGAAGGTCGATTTCAGCCACAACCCCTTCTCCATGCCGCAGGGCGGGCTCGACGCGCTGGAGAACCAGGATCCGCTGACCATCAACGCCTATCAGTATGACCTGGTCTGCAATGGCTATGAGATCGCATCGGGATCGATCCGTAACCACCGGCCCGAAACCATGGTCAAGGCGTTCGAGATTGTCGGCCTGTCAAAGGCGGACGTCGAACAGCAGTTCGGCGGCATGTACCGCGCCTTCCAGTATGGCGCGCCGCCGCATGGCGGGATGGCCGCCGGGGTGGACCGGATCGTGATGCTGCTGTGCGGGGCGCAGAACCTGCGCGAGATCACCCTGTTCCCGATGAACCAGAAGGCCGAAGACCTGCTGATGGGCGCGCCCAGCAGGCCAGATCCCAAGCAGCTGCGCGAATTGCACCTGCGGGTGGTCGAACCGCCCAAGAAAGAGGGTGAAGGGGCATAAGGGGCGCATAAGCGCGGCGCAAAGTCGCAGAAGCGAATTCCTATGCCTCTTGCGCTGCGCCGATCCGTTCATTAGGGCGAATGACGAAATTCAAAACCCCATAAGCAGAGGGAACATTATGAGCGATACTGCCGACCGCGTGCAGAAGATTGTTGTCGAGCACCTTGGTGTTGAGGCCGACAAGGTCACCCAGGAAGCCAGCTTCATCGACGATCTGGGCGCAGACAGCCTCGACATCGTCGAACTGGTGATGGCGTTCGAAGAGGAATTCGGCGTCGAAATCCCTGACGATGCGGCTGAAAAGATCACCACCGTTGGTGATGCCACGAAATATATCGAAGACAACAAGGGCTAGGTCCTTCACGTCTTTCGCCCGCACGCAGGTGGCAACGCCATCACATTGGCGGGATATTGACAGGCTCGGCCCCTTGGGGTTGAGCCTGTTGCATTCTGGTCGCCCGAAAGTGCGATCCTGAACTGGAATACGGAGAAATCGATGCGTCGTGTCGTCGTTACCGGTCTTGGCCTTGTTACCCCGCTGGGTGGCGATGTAGAGACGAGCTGGAGCAATCTGATCGCTGGCAAGAGCGGGGCGGGCCCGATCACCCGTTTCGATGCCTCTGACCAGAAGTGTCAGATTGCCTGCGAAGTGAAACCGGCCGATCATGAATACGGCTTCGATCCCAACAAGCGCGTCGATCACAAGGTCCAGCGCCAGGTCGATCCCTTCATCATCTACGGCATCGACGCGGCGGGCCAGGCGCTCGAAGACGCCGGCCTGGCCGAGATGGATGAAGACCTGAAGCTGCGCACCGGTTGCTCGATCGGTTCAGGCATTGGCGGATTGCCGGGGATCGAAAGCGAATCGATCGTGCTGCACGAACGCGGGCCGGGCCGTGTCAGCCCGCATTTCGTCCATGGTCGCCTGATCAACCTGATCAGCGGCCAGGTTTCGATCAAATACGGGTTGATGGGGCCCAACCATGCGGTCGTCACTGCCTGTTCGACCGGGGCGCACTCCATCGGCGATGCAGCGCGCATGATCAAGGATGGCGATGCCGATGTAATGCTGGCGGGTGGCTCGGAATCGACCATCAATCCGCTCGGCGTGGCCGGTTTCGCGCAGGCGCGCGCGCTCAACATGAGCATGAATGACCGCCCGACAGAGGCCAGCCGCCCCTATGACAAGGACCGCGACGGCTTCGTGATGGGCGAAGGTGCTGGCGTGGTCGTGCTTGAGGAATACGAACACGCCAAGGCGCGCGGCGCGAAGATCTATGCCGAAGTGGTTGGTTATGGCCTGTCGGGCGATGCCTATCACGTCACTGCCCCGCACCCTGAAGGAAAGGGTGCGCAGCTGGCGATGGAAATGGCGCTGCGCAAGGCCGGAATGGGACGTGGCGACATCGATTATGTCAATGCGCATGGCACCTCGACCATGGCCGACACGATCGAGCTAGCGGCAGTCAAGCGTGTGCTGGGTGATGACCTTTCGGGGGCATCGATGAGCAGCACCAAATCGGCTATCGGCCACCTGCTGGGCGGCGCTGGCGCGGTGGAGGCGATCTTCTGTATCCTGGCGATGCGCGACCAGATCGTGCCGCCCACGCTCAATCTGCACAATCCGGACGAGGGCACGGAAGGCGTTGATCTGGTCCCGCTCAAGGCAAAAAAGCGGCAAGTTCGTGCCGTGCTCAACAACAGCTTCGGCTTTGGCGGCACCAATGCCTCGCTGGTGATGAAGCAGGTCAGCTGACGTGAAACGCGGCGGCTGCCTCGTTGCGGCCATCCTGGCGCTGCTCGTGGCGGGGGCGATTGCGCTGTCGGTGCTGTTCGGTTCAGCCAGGATCGAACAGCCGACAGCCTTTGTCATTCCCTCAGGCTCGTCGCTCACCGCAGTGGCGAAGAAGCTTGAGGATGAAGGGCTGATCAGTTCGGCTGACGGTTTCGTTCTGCATGCCAGGTTGCTGGGCGGAGATGCGCCGATTCAGGCCGGGGAATTCCGGCTGACCCCGGATATGGGGCAGGGCGACATCCTGCGCGCCTTCCAGCAGGGTGACGTGATCCGCCGTTTCGTGACCATTCCCGAAGGCATGCCGTCGATCATGGTCTACGAACGCCTGATGGCGGAGGAACTGCTTACGGGTGAAGTCGCGGTGCCTGCCGAGGGATCGGTATTGCCCGATACCTATGATTTCGAACGCGGTGAGCCGCGCGCTGCGGTCCTTGCGCGGATGCAGGATGCGATGACCGGCTATATCGATCAGGCGTGGGAAAAGCGCAGCCCCAGTGCGGCAGTGAAGTCCAAACGCCAAGCGGTGATCCTGGCCTCGATCATCGAGAAGGAAACGCAGGACAAGGAGGAGCTTGGCCTAGTGTCCGGCGTGCTCTCCAACCGCATTCGCATCGGCATGATGCTGGGCGCCGATGCGACCACCATCTATCCGATCACGAAGGGCAAGCCGCTGGGCCGCATGATCCGCCGGTCGGAACTGCGCGATGCCAATCCCTACAACACCAGAGCAATAGCCGGGCTACCCGCTGGGCCGATCTCCAACCCCAGCCGTGCGGCGATAACGGCGGCGCTCAATCCGGCGAAAACCAGCGCGCTTTACTATGTCGCCGATGGCAGCGGCGGGCACGTGTTTGCCGAAACGCTGGAAGAGCATAACCGCAATGTGGCGGCATGGCGCAGGTTTCGCGCGGAGAAGGGCATCTAGGGTCAGGACCCTCGGCGGCGCCTTAAGGCGTGACGATGTCGAAGGTTCCCGGCATCGGGTCGAGCGCGTCAAGCAAGTCCTGCAGCGCCCCCGCGTCGCCTTCCACCTTCAGCCCGGCTGCCTGCATCTGAGCCAGGGGCAGCTTGAGGAACATCAGCCCCAGCAGCAATTGCCGCGGGCCGGTGATGGTCGCCGCCGCCGCCTCGCCGGTTTCGCCCATCCGCGCGATCAACACGCTGTCATTGGCTTCCAGGACCGCCGTTTCGCCGCGATCGCTGAGATTGATCTGCACGCGCAGGAGATCGCGCCCAAGCCGGGTGGGATCATAGCGGGTTGCAACCGAATCAAGCAGCAGGCCAGTGGGAACTGCGGCGATCAAATCAGTGCTTTGCGTGGCGAAATTGTCTGGCCTTCCGTTGCGCAGCTCGTAGGCGGCAGCCAGGAACTGGTTACGCCAGATCGCACTTTCTGACTGGTAGCCTTGCTGCTCGTAACTGTCAGCCAGCAGACCCTTGCCTTCGGCATTTTCCGGATCGGCAAATACAAGCTGCTGCAGCAGGTCTGATGACCAGCGATAGTCACCCTTGGCCATGGCATTTCGGGCCAGCGCGATCACGCGATCGGCGCCGCCCAGCGCCGCGATCAGGCGGGCCGCACGGGCAACCGGCGGGTGGGGGTTGAGGTGGGCCGGCACAGCATCATACCAACCGAGATAATATTGGTAGATCGCCTTCGAATTGTGGCTGTAGGTGCCGTAATAGCCGTGGTTCGACCATTCTTCGGCCAATTGCGGCGGCAGCGGCACCGCCTCGGCGATCTCGGCCATGGTCGCGCCCCGGTTCATCAGCCGCACGGTCTGGTCATGCAGGTAGCGGTAATTGTCGCGCTGGGCGCTGAGCCACGCCACCCCTGCCTCGCGCCCGAATTGCGGCCAGCAGTGGCTCGAGATCACGACGTCGCTTTTCGGCGCGAAATCCTGCACTGCCTCGTCGAGGAAATGTGCCCAGGCACGTGCGTCGCGCACCTTCGCCCCGCGCGGGGTGAGGATATTGTGCATGGTGCAGGTCGCGATCTCGGCCGCAAGGAATGTCTTGGCGGGCGTGACAAACACATTGAGTTCGGCGGGCGCCTCGCTGCCTGAAACGATCTGGAACTCCAGTTCCACGCCATCGACTGTGCGGGTCTCCCCCGTGCGGGTGATCGTGTCGGTGGGCGGGAGCAGGCTGATCGTGCCGCGAGATACGGCCGAGCCGATCCCGCTGCCCATCTGGCCACTATCCCCCGGCACCAGCCCGGCACCGAACTGATAGGCCGCGCGGCGCTGCATGGCGCCGCCAGCCATCACGTTCTCGGACGCTGCCTCTTCCATGAAATGTTCGGGCGCGATGATCTGTGTGCGCCCCGCCGCCACATCTTCGGCGCTTGTCACGCCGCGCACGCCGCCAAAGTGATCGGCATGGCTGTGGCTGTAGATCACTGCGGAAACGGGGCGCTCGCCCAGTGTAGCATTGACCAGCTCGAGCGCCGCAGCTGCAACCTCGCTGGTGGTCAGCGGATCGATCAGGATCCACCCGGTTTCGCCGCGCACCACCGTCATGTTCGAAAGGTCAAAGCCGCGCACCTGCCACACGCCGCCTGCCACTTCGAACAGGCCGTGGTGCCTCAGATAGCGCATGTGCCGCCACAGGCTGGGGTTGACCGTGGCGGGCGCCTCGCCCTCGACAAAACCATAGGCATCGAGGTTCCAGACTGGCTCGCCTGCCGCATTGCGGATGATCGGGTCATCGCGCGTGGCCACGAAGCCGCGCAGGGCGAAATCCGCATCGCGCGTGCCGTCAGTCGGCAGGGCTGCTGCCACGGCCTGCTGCGCTTCCACCGTTGCTGGCGAGGCGGCCTTTGCCCCCTCTTGCGCCGCTGCGACGCTCGCGAACGAGATCCCGGCCAGGAAGCCTGCCAGCATGGTTCTTGTCATTTCCCTCTCCCCTTGTCTTGTCGCCAGATTGCTCGATATGGGCTGCGGCGACAAGCTATCATATCAGGAGGCGCCGCATGGGAAGCTCGCCATTCATCGTCACCGCGGCGCTGCCCGATGACATCTTCGCCTGGGCCGACGCCCTGCGGCGTGCCCACTTCCCGCCTGAACGCAACCACCTGCATGCCCACGTCACCCTGTTCCACGCCTTTGCCCCGGCCTTGTTTCAGGAATTGCGCGACTATTTGCCGCGGGTTGCGCGCGAATTTGCGCCGCCGGTGGGGCGGATTGCCGGGTTGATGAATCTAGGGAAGGGGACCGCGATCGCGCTTCACAGCCCCGAACTGCTCGGGATCAGGGCACAGATTGCCGATCATTTTCACGGCAGCCTGACCGCGCAGGACCTGCACGAGCCGCGGCTGCACATCACCATCCAGAACAAGGTGACGAAGGAAGAGGCGCGCGCGCTGCAGGCGGGTTTGCGCGGTGCCATCGAACCGCGAGAGTTCGCCTTTCCCGCGCTCGAACTGCACATCTATCGCGGCGGCCCGTGGGAGTTTGTGAAGCGTTGCGCCTTTCGGCGGCAATAGCAGTTGACCGGGGCGAGGCTGCGCCCTAAATGCGCCGCCTGCCGAGCGGGCGTTTGCCCCGGCAAGCCTTTCGGGGCGGAGTAGCTCAGGTGGTTAGAGCAGCGGAATCATAATCCGCGTGTCGGGGGTTCGAGTCCCTCCTCCGCTACCATTTCATTCAGCAATTGCGGTCTGGTTTGCGTTGTCGCCGCTGGCCATGAGCGCTGGCTTAAGCTCGGCTCTTGGGCATCGATCCAGTCGACGCCCGGAATTTCCATCATTTATGCGCTTGCCCCTAAACCAATTGGCCGAAATCGGGTGCGGCGCGAACACCCGTTTGGCGAATTAACGATCTGTAGCGTTACCGGCATCAAGGCTTTCAATAACTTTGGCGAGTTTTGCCCGCACCTCGCCGGCAGCGCTCACAAGATCCGGGTTCTCGATAGCCTGCATCGATGCAACTGGATCAATCGCCGCCACTTCAGTGTGCCTATCATCGATCGCTTGCACAACGACATTGCATGGCAGCATCGTCCCGACCTTGTCCTCGATCTGCAGTGCCTGATAGGCCAGCTTCGGGTTGCAAGCCCCAAGGATTATATAGGGGCGGAATTCCACACCGATCTTGGTCTTGAGAGCCTCTTGCATGTCGATGCGTGAGATAATGCCAAAGCCTTCGGTCTGAAGGGCCAGTTCGGTCCTTTTGATCGCTTCGGAGAACGAGGTCTCCAGAATTGTCGCTAGATAGTAGGTCAATGGATAGTCTCCATTCGCTGGAAGGTGAGACGTGTGTGTCTGGATTCATTCTGACCCAAGCTGAACTACACCCTTTCAACGCAAAGATCGAATGGCGGCCATCTGGCTCTACGTTGAAGGTCAGCTTCAGATTACCTTCGCATCTCTTTCGAGTCCTGATTGTCGATGGCAGGGCGTCTATTGCACCGCCTGATCGGCTGGCTCCGGGGCGGGATGAGGGCTCAAGATCAGGAATTCGACGTTGCAGGGAGGGCGTTTGCGTGTCGGGGGGCGCCCACCTCCTCGGCTACCAGGCTTTTCAGCTCAAAATGCTTTCGCTTACCCGACGACCGACGCCGATTGCTTCAACAGAATTGGGTTCTGACCCTAGAATTTGTGCCCTCACAGCCTCGCTTGTGCCGGTGTACGTCCGCCACGCCCAACACTCCACGTCTCGTTGCCAAGCAGGGCCTGTTCGTGTTTCGAGCGCGGGTACTTGAGCCAATGCGATATCAACCCGGCGACCTCGGCAAACGCCATGGCGGTTGCCAGTGTCCAACGGCCATGGCGGCCGGCCTGAGCCGGGTCATTAATGAAAAAGCCTTCGCACTTGCAACATGAGGCATCTGTCGTTAGGTGCGCGGCCATTCATCGGACCCGGCGCTGCCGGGTGGCTTGGCCCGGCGCCTATCCCCGGGACAATTTTCCAGACCGGCTTTTTCAAATGCCGCACATCGTGGTCGCTGCTGCCGCTCTGCGCCGGTGCGCATTGCCGGTTGCGCGTGTCAGACAAAGGTTCACATGATCGATATTTCGGCGCTGAAGCGCGAATGGCTTTCCAATCCCCGGCGAGACATCCTTGCCGGGATCGTCGTTGCGCTGGCGCTTATTCCCGAGGCGATCGGCTTCTCGATTATCGCGGGTGTCGATCCGCGTGTCGGGCTTTATGCCTCGTTCTCAATCGCGGTCATCATATCTCTGGTTGGCGGAAGGCCTGGCATGATTTCGGCCGCGACCGCAGCCATTGCCGTGCTGGTGGTGCCGCTCGTCAGGGACCACGGGGTGGAATATCTGTTCGCCGCCACAATCCTGATGGGTATTATCCAGGTGCTTGCGGGCTTCCTGCGGCTGCATCTGCTGATGCAATATGTCTCGCGCTCGGTCATCACCGGCTTCGTCAACGCGCTGGCGATCCTGATCTTTATCGCCCAGCTGCCCGAACTGACCGGCGTGCCGATGCTGACCTATATTCTGGTCGCGGCGGGGCTTACCATAATCTATGTCATGCCTCGCCTCACCAAGGCCGTGCCGTCGCCCCTGGTCGCGATCGCTGTCCTCACCGCAGTCGTCTTTTACACCGGCATGGATGTGCGCACGGTGGGTGATATGGGCGAGCTGCCCTCTTCGCTGCCCGTGTGGCTCATCCCCGATGTGCCGTTCACGCTTGAAACGCTGCAGATCATCCTGCCCTATTCGGCAACGATGGCGGCAGTCGGCCTGCTTGAATCGATGATGACCGCACAGATCGTCGACGATCTTACCGATACCCCGTCCGACAAGGAGCGCGAGATGAAGGGGCAGGGCATCGCCAATTTCTTAACCGGCTTCCTTGGCGGCATGGGCGGCTGCGCGATGATCGGCCAGTCGGTCATCAACGTGAAGTCTGGCGGCGAGACCCGGCTGTCGACTTTCGTATCGGGCGTGTTCCTGCTGTTCCTGTTGCTGGTGCTTGGCCCGCTGGTGGCGATCATCCCGATGGCTTCGCTGGTCGCGGTGATGATCATGGTTTCGATCGGCACGTTCTCGTGGCGCTCGATCAAGGACATCCGCCATCATCCCTGGCAGTCTTCAGCGGTGATGATCGTCACCGTGGTGGTGGTCGTGTGGACGCACGATCTGGCGCAGGGCGTGCTCGTGGGCGTGATCATGTCGGGCCTGTTTTTCGCCAGCAAGGTCAAGCGGCTGTTCACAGTTGCAAGCGAGGTGTCGGCTGACGGTCGCACGCGCACTTACCGGATCGAAGGACAGGTGTTTTTCGCCTCCTCCGACCGCTTCGTTGAAGCCTTTGACTACAAGGAAGTGCTCGACCGCGTGGTGATTGATGTCAGCCAGGCACATTTCTGGGACATTTCGGCAGTGGGTACGCTCGACAAGGCCATTCTCAAGTTTCGCCGCGAAGGCACGGCTGTCGAAGTCATTGGCCTGAACGAGGCAAGCGCGACCATGATCGAGCGCTATGCTATTCATGACAAGCCCGGCGCCGATGCGCAGCTGGGAGGACACTGATGGGGGAGACAAGAATGGAACGCGTCCTCGCGGCGATTGACGCTTCGGCTTATGCGGCCAGCGTTTGCGGCTATGCCGGATGGGCAGCACGGCGCCTGTCGCTTCCCGTCGAACTGCTGCACGTCGTCCAGCGGCAAGATCCGGTGACCGCGCGCAGGGATCTGTCAGGTGCCATAGGTCTTGGCGTCAAGAGCCATCTGATGGAAGAGCTCGTGCGCCTGTCCGAAGCGAGCAGCCGTAATGAGATCGAGAAGGGCCGCGTGCTGCTGGCGGCAGGCGAGCAGCTGCTGCGCGAGGCGGGCATTGCCGATGTTACGACGCTTCACCGGCATGGCGGGGTCGTCGAGACGATCCTTGAGCGCGAGGACCATGCGCGGGTCGTGGTTATGGGCAAGCGCGGTGTGGGGCACGAATATGCTTCAGATCACATCGGCTCGATGATCGAGCGTGTGGTCAGGGCAAGTGCCAAGCCGGTGCTGGTCGCTTCACGCGAATACGCCGAGCCGAAGCATGTCATTTTTGCTTATGACGCCAGCCCCGCGGCCGACCGTGCGCTTGAACGGCTCGCCAATTCGCCGTTGTTCGGCGACCTGCCGGTTACGATCGTGATGGCCGAAGCTGAAGGCGAGACAAAGCGTGCGCAACTTGCGAGGGCAGAGGCCGCCTTTGCGCCGGGCCATCCGGTGACCACAATCATGGAAAGCGGCAAGGCCGAGCAGGTCATTCCGGGCGTAGTCGCCTCAACCGATCACGCCTTGCTGCTGATGGGCGCCTATGGCCACTCGCCGATCCGCCGCATGATCGTGGGCAGCACGACGACCGAGATGGTACGCACGGTGAAGGTTCCGGTGCTGATGGTGCGATAGCGCCGATCGATCCAGCCCGTTTCCGCGATGAGCTGCGCCGCCGTTCAGATCGCGAGCACAAGCCCGCCCCAAGGGGGCAGCACCGCCTTGCTGCCTTCAACAGTTCCGGGCAGGCCATAATCCAGTTTCTCGGCCGGACAGGGAAGTTGATATTCAACCTCCTTGTCGCCGAGATTGAACAGGCACAGCAGCGGGCCATCACCTTCTGCCTCGCCGCGCTCAAACGCCAGGATCGGCTCGGGCGCATCAAGGAACCGGCTGCTGCCAAGCCGCAAGGCCGGGTGGGCCTTGCGAAAGGCGATGAATTTGCGGGTCAGCGCCAGGGTGGAAGCCGGATCGGATTCCTGAACATCCACGGCATAGTCATGATGCAGGGGATCCACCGGCAGCCATGGCTCGACGGTGCTGAATCCGGCATTGGGCTGATCCTTGGCCCAGGGAATCGGAGTGCGGCAGCCATCGCGCCCAAGGCTGTCAGGCCAGAACCGGATTCCTTCCGGGTCCTGCAGCCTTTCGAACGGCACATCTGCCTGCGGCAAGCCAAGTTCGTCACCCTGATAGAGGAATATTGTGCCCCGCAGGCACATCAGGATTCCCATCAGCAGATTCGCAAACTCATCACCGGCTGCCTCGCCGCCCCAACGGGTACGGGCGCGCACGACATCGTGATTGGAAAACGACCAGCTTGGCCAGGACGTTTCGCTGGTCCAGCTTTCCAGCGCATTCCTGATGAGTCCCGTCGTCAGCGGTCCATTTTCGAGCAGCAGGAAGTTATACGCTGTGTGGAGCCTGCCAGGTTCGGTATATTCGATCGAGCGGTCGATATAGGAATCGCTGCCGATCTCCGCCACGGTCATCAATTCGCCATAGCTGTCGACCACGCGCCGCAGTTCGCCCATGAATTCGAGATTTTCGGGTTGTGACCGGTCATGGAGATGCCGTTGATGCCAATAGGGGCGGGCGAACCCGCCGTCCGGCGATTTGGGCGGATTGTCGCGCAATTGCGGATCGCAGTAATAGAAATTGGCGACATCAAGGCGGAAACCGTCGACCCCTCGCTCAAGCCAGAATCGCGCGGCATCGAGTATCTCCGCGCGCACTTCGGCGTTGTGAAAGTTCAAATCGGGTTGTTCGGACAGGAAATTGTGCATGTAATACTGCTTACGCCGCGAGTCCCATGACCAGGCCTGCCCTCCGAACAGCGAGATCCAGTTGTTCGGTGGCCCCCCGTCGGGCCTGGCATCGGCCCAGACGTACCAATCGGATTTGGGATTATCGCGCGAGCGGCGACTTTCCTTGAACCATTCGTGCTGGTCGGAAGTATGCGAGTAAACCTGGTCGATCACCAGTTTCAGGCCGCGCGCATGCACCCCCTCAAGAACATTGTCGAAATCGGCAAGCGTGCCGAAGATGGGATCGACCTTGCGATAATCGGAGATGTCATACCCGAAATCACGCATGGGCGATTCGAAGAACGGCGAAAGCCAGACTCCGTCAACGCCCAGTTGCGCGAGGTAATCCATGCGCGACAAAACGCCGGGCAGGTCACCCACGCCGTCATTGTCGGAATCGCAAAAGCTGCGGGGATAAACTTGATAGATTACTCCGCCACGCCACCATTCGGTCATTTTTGCTCGGTCCTCCGGGGATTGTTGGATGGCATGTCGTTGCAAACCGTTGCAAAGCCAGCGATGCAATTCTTATGATATGCATTTCATAAATGATATGATAGGGCTTTTGCAAGTGACCTTGGACGAATGATGGGCGGAGCAACCGCTGGTCCGGGCTAATTGAGGGGGGAGCAAGCTCGATGACGTCTGACGCAAGCGCTGTTGATCCAGTTGGCGTATCGGTGAAAAGCCGGATGACAGGACTTTTTGCGACGGCGGCCATCTTGAGTGCAGCCTATGCAGTGTTCGCAATCCTGCTCAATAGCGTGGGAACGGTCATTCTTCAGTCGATCGTCTATTTTCGGGTCGATAATGTTACTGCGTCAACGCTTGAGGCATTCAAGGACCTGACGATTGCGGTCGTATCATTCATTATCGCCGCGCAATTGCCTCGCTTCGGGCTCAAGCGATCGATGCTTGCCGCCTTGGCGATAGCCGGGGCAGGTTGCGTGCTGGTTCCGCTTGCAGACGTGTTCTGGGCAACGCAGGCGATGTTCTTTTGCACCGGTTTCGGTTTCGCCCTGATGAAGGTGTCGGTCTATTCAGCGGTCGGGCTGCTTAGCGACAGCACGGCCACCCACGCCCGCTTGCTTGGCATTATCGAGGCGGTCTTCATGACCGCTGTTGTCGCCAGCGCGTGGATCTTTGCATACTTCATTGATCCGACCGATGCCGCTTCGTCATCCTGGCTCGATACCTATTGGTTACTGGCAGCGTTGTGCCTTGTGGCCGGTCTGCTTGTCGCTGTGATGCAGATCGATGAAAGCCGGCTTGCAGAAGAAGCAGAAGGCAAGCCGGCGTCGGTTGCATTTCGCGAGATGATCGCCCTCGTGGTCCTGCGGGTAACCCAGATTTTCGTTGTCGGCGTATTTCTCTACGTATTCATCGAGCAGGGCCTGGGAACCTGGCTTCCCACTATCAATCATCAGATGCTTGGGCTTGATGGCCAGATTGCCGTGCAGGCGGCTTCGGTCTTCGCGCTGGCGATAGCAGCCGGGCGTTTCTGTGCAGGACTGGTCGTGACACGGGTTGGATGGTTTGCGCTTCTGATGGGGTGCTTCATTGGAATGGCGCTGATTCTGGGAGTGGTTCCAAGCCTGGCTGCCGCCGTCGATGGCAGGCAGGTGACGAATTGGGGCGATGTTCCATTCGTGACCTTCGTTTTGCCGGCGATCGGCTTTTTCATGGCTCCCATCTATCCAACGCTCAATTCGGTGGTGCTTTCCACCATTCCCCCGGCCAAGCAGGCAGGGTTGATCGGATTGATCGTGGTCTTTTCGGCATTGGGCGGCACCGCTGGCTCACGCATGGTCGCGGAGCTGTTTTCCGCCATTCCCAGTGCCGATGTGCTCTACAGCCTGCTGCTTCCGATCATCCTGTTGGCTGCAGCCACTGTCTGGCTTCGCCGGCTGGCCCAGGCTTGACGGTTGGCGGCAGGGGCCCTTTGGCAAAGGGCTAGCTCGGGCTGGTCGGCAGTTTCAGGTTTCCCGCTCTATCAGCCGGGTCGGCAATAACGTCGAATTGGCCCGCCCGCCTTCGACGAGCTGCATCAGCTTTTCGACCAGGATGGCGCCCGCGAGGTGGGTCTCCTGCTCGACCGTGGTGATTGCGGGTGTGAAGTCCGCTGCGGGCGGAATGTTGTTGTAACCGACCAGCGAATAATCTCCAGGAGAGTTCAGGCCTGCTTCGCGCAATCCCGAGATTGCTGCCATTGCGGCAGTGTCGGAAAAGCAGAAAATCGCATCGGGGGCCGGATTCCGGCCGATATAGGATTTCACCGCGTCAAATGTGGCGGAATAGGACATAGCCGGCACCGGCAGCGTATCGATGGTGACTTCAGCGCCGGATTCGTGCGCCGCCGATTCAAGTCCGGCATGTCGCATGCGAAATTCGATATGATTGTCATTGCCGACATAAAGCCAGCGCTTGCGATTTGAACGGAGGAAATAACGGCCCGCCAGTTGCCCTCCCAGAAAATTGTCACTGCCCACCGCGCAATAGGGTTCAGATGGGTCAACCGCGCCCCAAACCACGAAGGGAACCTTGGTTTTTGCCAGTTTACGCAACAAGGGATCGCGTTCGCCCTGGCCCAGGAAAACGAAACCGTCCACCACCCTTGCGTTGATCTGGTCCAGATAGTCGCGTGCGTCCCCTGAAGAAGGTGGGGCCAGGAGCAAGTCAAGATTTCGGACCGAAAGGGCTTCGGCTACCCCGGCGAGCAATTCGAAAATGAACGGATCGGCAATGCGGCCACCGCGGAACGAGCCGAAATCGAGCACAACTGCGATCGTGTCAGTGCGGGTCTGGCGGAGTTTTTGTGCATTGCGATTGACGGCATAGCCATGTTCGCGCGCGATCCTGAGCACATGCTCGCGCGTTTTCTCGGTTACCAGCGGGCTGCCAGAGAGCACGCGCGACACGGTGGGCTTGGATACATTGGCCAGCCGGGCAATGTCCGCCATGCTGACCCCCATTGCGCGAGACCTCCCGTGTCGCGTTGGCGGGCTTTTTTCACTGGTCATTCAATCATTCCCCGGTTCGCTCAAAGCTGCGCTCCTCCCCCGATGCAACATGGCACTACATGCCACAACGTGGAATAAGCGCAACTGGTGCTTGAAATGCATTTCACATTTGGTTACAGGACGCCAAGTCCTAATAAGGGTAGTCTTCAAGGGAGAGTGTATCGTGAAGAGCCGTCGCATAAAAATTTTCAACCTGATGGCTGGTGCAGCCACCTTGGCCATCACAGCATTGCCGGTTTCGGCATATGCGCAAAGCACGGATGCTGCCGGCGGCGAGAGCGCTGATACAGCTGGCAACGAAATCATTATTATCGGTACGGCCGGCGGTAAGGGCATCAACAAGCTCGACGCGAGCTTCTCTGTCACGACCTTCGATCAGGAAGACCTGGCAATCCTGAGCCCGAAAAGCTCGGCCGATCTGCTCAAGGGCGTTCCCGGCATCTGGTCTGAGAGCTCCGGCGGCGTTGCTGGCGCGAACATCATGGTCCGCGGCATTCCTTCGGGCGGTGATGCTCCCTTTGTGACATTCTCTGTCAACGGCTCGCCATTGTTCGGGACAAACACACTTTCATTCTTCGAAACCAGCACCCTGTTCCGGCCTGACCTGACGGTCAGCAACGTCGAAGTGCTGCGCGGCGGCCCCAATGCGGTGTTTGCGCGCGGTGAGCCGGGTGCGACAATCAACTTCCGGCTCAAGGAAGGCACCGATGTAACCGAAGGTGCGGTGGAAGCGTCGATTACCGATTTTGGCGGAACGCGCTTCGATACGGTGCTCAGCGGGCCGCTGGGCAATGATTTCTATTACATGGTGGGCGGCTACGTCCGCCGTTCCGATGGTGTGCGCGACGCTCAGTTCACCTCTGAAGAGGGGCAGCAGCTGACCGTTCAGCTTACCAAGCACTTTGATAACGGCAAGCTGAACCTCTACGGGCGGTACACCGATGATCACGGCCAATGGTATCTGCCGTTCAACCTCGCCAACCCGAATCTCGACCTTGGCGAGTTCTCGCAATTGGGCAATGCCACGCGGCTTCGCACACTTCAGGTCGACCCCAGCGGCACAACCGAGACCTTCGACTTCGCTGACGGTCGCGGCTGGGACGGCTATGTGGTCGGCGCCAATGCCGAGTTTGAAATTGCCGACGGCCTGACGCTGCGTGACAACTTCAATTACGTCAACGGCAACGCGGATACTTTCGGGTTCGTCCCGGCAGGTTCCGCGGTAACCGTGGGCGCGGTTGAAAGCGTGATCGGCGGCCCTGTGGAAACCACTGGCGGCGTGACACTGGCATCCGATGACTTCGTGCAGACCTATGGCCACTGGGTTGTGCTCAAGGACATCGAATCGTTCTCGAACGATCTCAGCCTCACGCAATTGCTCGGTGATCGTGATCAGCACGAACTCACCCTTGGTGTCTATACCTCCTCGTTCAGTTCGGATGACTGGTGGTCGATTGGCAACCCGATTGCCGTTCACAATGCGCCCAATGGCGATACGCTGGCGAATGTCACTCCCGGAGATATTGCCACAGCTGGCGGCAATGGCGGGTTCAACTTCGGCCTGGCCGATGCCGGCGATGCCGATATTCTGGCCTTCTATGCCGGTGGAACTTTCGAGCTGGTCGAAGGGCTCAAACTGGATGGCGGTGTTCGTTTCGAGAACATCGACATCAATTTCGTGCTCGACACCGGGCCGGGCTTTCCGGACGGTGTACGGGATCTTACCTTTTCGGAATCGGATGATGAAATCGCCTGGACCGCAGCGCTCAGCTACGATCTTACGCCTGATCTGATGGTATATGGCCGTTATTCAGACGGTTATCGGTTCCCTGATTTTGACCAGATTCGCGATGGTTCGACTGCTGTTCAAAGCATCAAACAGGCCGAAACCGGCGCCAAATTCAACAATGGCACCGTTGGCTTGTTCGTTACCGGTTTCTACACCAAGACGGACCAGTTCTCGAACACGGTTGGCGGTAGTGTCCCCGCTTCGTTCTTCACCGCAGAAGCCTATGGGGTGGAAGTCGAATCGACCTTGCGGTTTGGCGGTTTCGGCCTTGCCGGCACGCTCACCTATCAGGATGCGGATATCACGCGATCGACTATCACGGCGGACATCGGCAATCAGGTTCAGCGTCAGCCCGAATTCCAGGCCCGCTTTTCGCCAAGCTATGATTTCGATCTCGGAACGCTATCTGGCACGCTCTATGGCAGCCTGACCCATGCCGGGAAGCGGTTTGGCGACAATGCCAATACCGTCGATTTGCCGAGTTATCAGAAGCTTGATCTGGGCGTTCTGGTTCGCCATGAATCGGGCCTTTATGGCCAGGTCCATGCGGATAATCTGAACAATTCGCATGGCATCACCGAAGGCGATCCGCGCAATCCGACGGCACCGAATGGTCGCCCGATCCTTGGGCGTTCGGTCAAGTTCACGGTCGGATACAACTTCTGAAGCGGTTGAACTCAGCTCTTGCAGGGTCGCATTGCTGAGGCTGGCGGGTCAGGGAAAAATCCTTGGCCCGCCAGTTTTCTGTTGGTGAAACGAATTTGTGGCGGTTTGCCGGATTGGCCGGGTCACACCACTGCCATGAGGCTGGCGTTGCCGCCTGCTGCGGTGGTGTCGACCGAGATGGCGACTTCCTCGAACATCCAGTCAGTGCGATAGGCGCGGGTTTCCCCGCCTAGCTGGACGATCGGGATCGGCCCGTCTTTGGCGGCAATGGCGGCGAGGGTGGGTCGGATGTCCTGCCCCGCATCCTCGATCAGCACATGTGCAAAGGGCGGCTCGGCAGTCCAGTCGGCGACCCAGATGGTGTCCTCGATCACCTCCACGGGCAGATCGCCGTGCAGTTGGCGCGTCTGCGCGTCATCGGGCAGCGCGGCGCTATTGCCGCTGGCCGCGACCGCTTTCAGCTGGGCGTACAGCCCCTCGCTGGTTTGCGGCAACAGCAGCACCCGCCCGCGCGGCTTGACGCTGTAGAGATTGCGTTCGCCCACCGGGCCGGGCAGCCCGGTCATGTGGCCCAGCATCGGTGCGCCCTGTTCGTCGCGCAGGATCGCCGAACTGGGCTCCGCATCCTTGACCAACCGGCCCAGATAAAGCGGCCCGCCAGCCTTGGGGCCGGTGCCGGACAGGCCGCGCCCGCCGAAGGGCTGGACGCCCACGATCGCGCCGATGACGTTGCGGTTGATGTAGATATTGCCGGCATCGGCGTGCGAGATGATCTCTTCGATCGAATCGTCGATCCGGCTGTGCAGCCCGAAGGTGAGGCCGTAGCCGGTGGCGTTGATCTGCCGCATCACGCCGGGCAGGTCCTTGCGCGCATAGCGCAGCACATGCAGCACCGGCCCGAACACCTCGCGCTCCAACTGCGCGATATCGTCGATCTCGATCATCGTGGGGGCAACGAAGGTGCCTTGGTCAGCTGCCTGATCGAGCTCCAGCTGCTCGATCCGGTGCCCGGCCTTGCGCATGGCTTCGATGTGAGCGGTGATGTTGCCCTGCGCTTCGGCGCTGATCACCGGGCCGACATCGACCCGCAATGCGTCGGTCGGGCCGACCCGCAGCTCTTTCAGCGCGCCGCGCAGCATCTCCATCAGCTCGTCGGCTATGTCGTCCTGCACGCACAGGATCCGCAGCGCTGAGCAGCGCTGGCCGGCGCTGTCGAAGGCGCTGGCGATTACATCACGCACCACCTGTTCGGGCAGGGCAGAGCTATCAACCACCATCGCGTTCTGTCCGCCGGTCTCGGCGATCAGCGGAATGGGCGCGCCATCGCGCAGGGTGCGGGTGGCCAGTTGGCGCTGGATCAGCTTGGCCACTTCGGTCGAACCGGTGAAGATCACCCCGCAGGTCTCGGGGGCCGATACCAGCGCGGCACCGATCTCGCCCGCGCCCGTCACCAGCTGCAGCACGCCCGGCGGGATCCCGGCCTCATGTAATATCGCCGCCGCCTGCGCGGCGATCAGCGGAGTTTCCTCGGCCGGCTTGGCGAGTACGGTGTTGCCAGCCGCCAGCGCGGCGGCGACCTGTCCGGTGAAGATTGCCAGCGGGAAGTTCCACGGGCTGATGCAGACCATCGGCCCCACCGCCTCGGCGCCCTGCAGCCCGGCGCGCGCCTCGTTGGCGTAGTAACGCAGGAAGTCGACTGCCTCGCGCACTTCGGCAATGGCATTGGAGGCCGACTTGCCCGCCTCGCGCATGATCAGGCCCAGCAGTTCCTCCATCCGCGCGTCGAGCAGGTCAGCTGCCTTCTCCAGGCAGGCAGCGCGGGCATCAACCGGCGTTGCCGCCCAGGCAGGGAAGGCCGCGGCCGCGTTGCGCGCGGCGAGCTGCGCATCGCGGGCAAGCGCATTCTCGACCTGGCCCACCACATCGCGGTGAGCGGCCGGGTTCAGCACGGCTTCGGCCTTGCGGGTCGCCTGCAGGCCTGGGATGAGCGGCGCAGCGCGCCACATTCTGCCCGCACTTTCGCGCAGGGTCTCCGAAAAGTGTGCCAGCACCATCTCATCGGTCAGGTCGAGCCCGCGTGAGTTGACGCGATCGGGATAGAGCTCGCACGGGAGCCTGATCATCGGATGGAGCGAGCCGACAGGATCGATCGCTTCGGCCTCTGTCACCGGATCGACCGAGAGTTCATCTAGCGACACCTGCTCGTCCCAGATGCGGTTGACGAAAGAGGAGTTGGCCCCGTTCTCGAGCAGGCGGCGCACCAGATAGGCCAGCAGCGTCTCATGCGTGCCGACCGGGGCATAGATCCGGCACGGGCGATCGAGCTTCTTCTTGCCCACCACTTCCTCGTACAGCGCTTCGCCCATACCGTGCAGGCACTGGAACTCGTAATCGCCGGTGCTGAAATCCTCGCCTGCCAGGTGATAGATCGTGGCCAGCGACTGGGCGTTGTGGGTCGCGAACTGCGGGAACACGTGCTCGCGTGCGGCCAGCAGCTTGCGGGCGCAGGCGAGATAGCTGACATCGGTGTGGACCTTGCGGGTAAAGACCGGGAAGTCGGGCAGGCCGTCGACCTGCGCGCGCTTGATCTCGCTGTCCCAATAGGCACCCTTGACCAGCCGCACCATGATGCGGTGCCCCGATCGCCGGGCAAGATCGATAATCCAGTCGATCACGAAGGGGCAACGCTTGCCATAGGCCTGCACCACGAAGCCCAGGCCGTCCCAGCCCGCGAGCTCGGGATCGAGCGCCAGCGCTTCGAGAATGTCGAGCGACAGTTCGAGCCGGTCGGCTTCTTCGGCATCGATATTGAACCCGATGTCATATTGCTTCGCCATCAGCGCCAGTTCGCGCACCCTGGGCAGCAGCTCGCCCATCACGCGATCGGCCTGCGCGCGGACATAGCGCGGGTGAAGCGCGGACAGCTTGATCGAAATGCCGGGGCCTGCGTAAACCCCGCGGCCCTTCGCCGCCTTGCCGATGGCATGGATCGCGCGCTCGTAATCGGCGTAATAGCGCTCTGCATCGCGCATCGTCATCGCCGCTTCGCCCAGCATGTCATAGCTGTAGGCAAAGCCCAGTTCCTCTTGCTTGCGCGCGCGCCGCAAGGCCTCGGAGATGGTCTCGCCGGTGACGAACTGTTCGCCCATCATCTCCATCGCCATGTTCACGCCGCTGCGGATCACCGGCTCGCCCGCGCGCTTGATCAGGCCGGAGAGCGAGGCGGCAAGTCCGCGCTCGCGCACCGGCGAAACCAGCCGGCCCGAAACCACCAGGCCCCAGGTGGCGGCATTGACGAAGATCGAACGGCCATCGCCCAGGTGCGCGCGCCAATTGCCATGCGCGATCTTGTCACGGATCAGCGCATCGCGGGTGGCCTTGTCGGGCACGCGCAGCAGCGCTTCGGCAAGGCACATCAGCGCGACGCCTTCCTGCGTCGACAGCGAGTATTCCTTCACCAACCCCTCGACCCCGCCGCGCTGCCCCTTGCGGCGCAAACGCGTGATCAATTCGCGCGTGATCGCAGCGATGGCCGCATTGTCCTGAGCCGATACCCGTGCAGCCTCGATCAGCGGCAGAACCGCCTCAGGCTCGGGCAGGCGATAGGCTGCGGTAATCGCGCGCCGCAACGGCGTGGGGGCGCTGATCGGCGGGGCAAAGCGGGTGAAGGGGGAGGAGTGAGTCAACTGGTCCACGGCGAATCCGGTGTGGGTGGGGGCAATTTTTCCAGGCCGGGGAAATTGGCTGTCCCTCTGGCTGAATTGCGCGGCAACTTTGCCCGAGGTGCGGATGAGACAGCGCAATGTCAAGGCCAGCGTCCAGTCCTGCGGTGGCGGGCTATCGATGCCGCGGCCATGACCGCGAATGCCCGCTACAATGTGGGATGCAATCGTTCTGGAATGGCTATCAAGCACCGCCCGGACCGTCATTATTATGGCGCACTGCAATCGTTTTGCTATCCCACTCGCAGCAGATAAGCTTGCGACCCGAGATTCGGCGAAGGCGCGGCGAGCCGGGACAAGGCGAGTGAGAAAGGTACGCAATGAACCTGAGGCTGGAAAAATCGGGGACCGTTGCCCGGCTGCTGATCGACAGGCCTGAGGCGCGCAATGCGATCAACATGACGATGTGGGAGGCATTGCCCGGCCTTATTGCCGACGCTGAAAGCGATTCTGGGATCCGGGTGCTGGAGCTGCGCTCAGCGGAGGGGACGGGCGCCTTTTGTGCCGGGGCCGACATCAAGGAAATGCTCGCGCACAAGGATGATATGGCCTGGCGCGAGGCCAACCAGGCGGAAATAAACCGTGTGCAGCGCGAACTTGCGCGCGTCAGTTTGCCTACCATTGCCTTTATCGATGGGGATTGCATTGGCGGCGGCTGCGGATTGGCGCTGGCGTGCGACATTCGCGTTGCCACGGGCCGAGCGCGCTTCGGCATCACGCCGGGCAAGCTTGGGCTGGTCTATCCGCTGCATGATGTGAAGCTGCTGACCGATCTGGTCGGGCCCGGCCAGGCCAAACGCATTCTGTTTACCGCAGAGCTTCTGAACGCGCAGGAAGCCCAACGTATCGGACTTGTCGAAATCCTGGCGGACAGTTCGGACGCATTGATCGAGCAGATTCTTGCCACTTCCACGCACTCTGCCGTCGAAAACAAGCGCTTCGTGCGCCGCGTGCTCGATGGGCAGGCGCAGGATGATGCAGAAACTCTGGGGATCTTTGGCGCTGCCTTCACGCGGCATGATTTCGCCGAGGGGGCGGCTGCATTCGCACAGAAGCGCAAACCGGAATTCAGCTGATGAAGCTATTCGCCTTTTACTGCCGCGACGGCGAGCACGGCGAGATTTTTCGCGAGCATAGCCATGACGCCTTGCTCAAGCACTTCGAAGAGCATGGCGAGCATTTCGCGGTCGCCGGCCCGCTGGCCAAGGGCGACAAGATTGTTGGTTCGCTGCTGATCATCAAGGCCAGGGATGAAGCCGAAGCCCGCTCCAGGCTTGAAGCCATCCCCTATTTCTCGGTTGGGGTGTGGCAATCGATTCGCGCGGACGAATTCCAGCCGTTGTTCGGTGATTGGGCTGGCGGTAGCGGGCAATAGCGCGGAACGTTGGCACGGCCGACCGCCAGGATACGGTCAATTGCCAAACAGCATCTGCAGGAGACCACGCCGTTTCGGCCTGGATTGGCCGGTTACTTCGTAGAGGTAATTCGCCAACAGGACTGCCTGGTTGCGATCCAGCAGCACCGCACGTTCGCGCAGCTGTTTATCTTCTTGTTCCGTCCGGTGCATGGTTTGCAGTCGCAGCACCATGCGCTGTCCCAGATCATTGATCTTCCAGCCTACCAGCGCGCCGGAATCGAGTGGATCCATTGACCGCCTCCCAGATTGCGCGACCCTGGTTGTGTCGCAGTGAATAGCGTGCTTGCGCCCCAACGCCAATATCGGTCAATGCTGTCATATTAGCCAAGTTTTGTTGTCGCGTCTGTGCTGGCATGACACAGTTCGGCCTGATTGCCATGAACAGCGGCCACAAGTTTCAATCCTGAGCCTAAGAAAGCCAGATCAATGCTCGATACCAGCAAGCGCACCGCCTACAATGAGGACCACGAGGCCTTTCGTGACACGGTTCGCAAGGTCTTTGCCCAGCACCTCACTCCCTATCTCGATGAGCATGAGGAAAAGGGCATCGTCCCGCGTGAGACCTGGAAGGCAATGGGCGAGGCAGGGCTGCTTTGCCCCACGGTCAGCGAAGAGAATGGCGGGCTGGGGCTCGATTTCGGCTTCAACTGCGTGCTGTGCGAGGAACTGTCCTATCTCGGTTCATCTGCCGGCTTCACGCTCCAGAACGATATCACCGCCAATTATTTCCAGCGGCTGGGCACCGAGGAACAACGGCAGAAGTATCTCCCCGGCATGGTATCGGGCGACATCATCACCGCCATCGCCATGACCGAACCGGGCGCGGGTTCGGACCTGCAGGGTATTAGAACCACAGCAGTGGAAGATGGCAATCACCTGGTGATCAATGGCTCCAAGACTTACATCACCAATGGCCAGAACGCCGATTGCGTGGTCGTGGTCGCCAAGACCGATCCCAGCCAGGGGGCCAAGGGCACCACGTTGGTGCTGGTCGATGCCGATACGCCGGGCTTCGAGCGTGGCCGCAATCTCGACAAGATCGGCCAGCATTCCGCCGACACATCCGAACTGTTCTTCAACGATTGCCGCGTCCCCAAGACGAACATATTGGGCGGCGAAGGGCGGGGCTTCGTCCATTTGATGGAGGAACTGCCGCAGGAACGGCTGGGCATTGCGGTGGCGGCGCAGGCGGGGGCGCAGCGCGCTTTCGATGAAGCGGTGAAGTTCACCAAGGATCGCAAGGCGTTTGGCAAGACCGTGTTCGAATTCCAGAACACCAAGTTCACTCTGGCCGATCTCAAGGCCAAGCTGCAGGTGGGCTGGGCGCATCTCGACTGGGCGATCTCTCGGCATCTCAAGGGTGAGCTCACCACCGATGAAGCGAGCGCGGCCAAGCTGTGGCACACCGACCTGCAGTGGGAGGCTTGCGACACGGCACTGCAGCTGCATGGCGGTGCGGGCTACATGAATGAATATGCCATCGCCCGGCTGTGGCGCGATGCGCGCGTAACGCGCATCTTCGGCGGCACCAACGAGATCATGAAGGAAGTGATCAGCCGTTCGATCTGAAGGGAGAAAAGCATGACCAATCCACTCGATTTTTCGCAGCGGCGCGTCCTGGTGGTGGGCGGATCGGGCGGGATTGGCAATGGCATCGCTCACGGCTTCCGCGAGCGGGGAGCTGAGGTGCATGTAACCGGCAGGCGTCCTGATGAAGGCGACTATCTCGAAGCTGAAGACAGCGATTTCACCGGGCTGACCTACCACCAGCTGGACGTGACCGACCGCGATGCCGCCGCCAGGCTGGCGGCACAGCTTAGCGCGGTGGACGTGCTGGTGCTGTGCCAGGGCGCGGTGCGATATGGCCGCGAGGAATTCGAGCGCGAAGGCTGGGACGCGGTGATCGACGTCAATCTCAATTCGGTGATGGACTGCGCGCGGGCTTTCCATCACGGCCTGGCACAGCGCCAAGGCTCGATCATCATCGTCAGCTCGACCGGGGCGTTCCACGCCATGATCGGCAACCCGGCCTATGGTGCGAGCAAGGCCGGTGCCGCCAGCCTGGTCGGCTCGCTGGCACAGGCATGGGCGCGCGAGGGCATCCGGGTCAACGGTATCGCTCCGGGCTTTGTGCCGACCAAGATGACCAGGATCACGACCGAGAACGACAAGCGCCGCGAAGGAGCGATTGCGCGCATTCCGCTCGCGCGGATGGGAACGCCGCAGGACATGGCCGGGGCGGCATTGTTTCTGGCATCGCCGCTTGCGAGCTATATTACGGGGCAGTCGCTGATCGTTGATGGCGGCCTTTCATTGTAAACTCAAGGAGATAGAAGGTGAAATTCTCACGCCTCGGCAATTCCGGGCTCAAGGTTTCGCGGCTGTGCCTCGGTTGCATGAGCTATGGCGATACGACCAAGGGGTGGCACGGCGACTGGCTGCTCGACGAGAATCAGAGCCGTCCCTTCTTCCGCAAGGCGCTGGAGAGCGGGATCAATTTCTTCGATACCGCCAATGTCTATTCGGGCGGCACGTCGGAAGAGATTACCGGCCGGTTGCTGAAGGAAATGGCGCTGCGCGACGAAATCGTGGTCGCGACCAAGGCCTATTTCCCGTGGCGCAACGCGCCCAATGCCGGCGGCAATTCGCGCAAGGCCCTGATGCAGGCGATCGATGACAGCCTGCGGCGGCTTGGGATGGATTATGTCGACCTGTTCCAGATCCATCGCTGGGATGATGCGACACCAATTGAAGAGACGATGGAAGCGCTGCATGACATCGTGAAAGCGGGCAAGGCGCGCTATATCGGGGCCTCCTCCATGTATGCGTGGCAGTTCGCGAAAGCGCAGGAGGCGGCGCGCGCCAATGGCTGGACACGTTTCATCTCGATGCAGAACCAGCTCAACCTGCTCTATCGGGAAGAAGAACGCGAAATGTTGCCGCTGTGCGAGGCAGAAGGGGTAGGTGTGATCCCGTGGAGCCCGCTGGCACGCGGTCGGCTGGCCCGTGCCAATGACCAGGAAACCGTGCGCAGCCAGACTGACGGCGTTGGCAAGGTGCTCTACAAGGAAGGGGATGCGGCCGATCGCGAGGTGATCGATGTGATCGGCAAGGTCGCCGATGCACGCGGTGCGGCGCGCGCCAGCGTTGCGCTGGCGTGGCATTATACCAAGCCGGCGGTCACGGCGCCGATCATCGGGGCGACCAAACCGCAGCATATCGATGCTGCGCTGGCCGCCCTCGAAATCGGGTTGACGCCGGAAGAGATCGCCGCGCTCGAAGCGCCCTATCGGCCCAAGTGGCCGAACGGGCTGGGCTTGCCCATGCCGCCGATGGAGCATGTTACACTGCGCCAGGATTGATCGCGGCTAGCCTATGCGAAAACGCACCAATCCGTCACGAACGCGTCACACGCATGCGCCATTCCACCGCTGGAAACAGGGTGAATGGCTGTGGGTGTCATCAATATTTTGCTGACCAGCGAATTGGGCGAAACGCTTGACGATTTCGTGCATGATGCATTCCATCTCAAATTCGACCGGGTCGGCCCGGAGGGTCCGCGCAGCCTGATCGAAGGGCCGGTCTGGGCCTTTGTCGACTGGGTGATGGAAGACCTTGCCGGACTTGAAATGTGCCGCCGTCTGCGCGCCGATCCCCGCACTGCCGATGCGCATATCACGATGGTGCTGGAAGAGGATGATCCTGAAGACCGGCGCCGCGCCCTGCGTGCAGGGGCCGATGATTATATGGTCGGCCCGATCGACCGCAAAATGATGCTTGATCGGGTATTGGCGCTCAAGGCGCATGACGCGGTTGGGGAAACCACTGCGCTTGCTGCGCGCCGCATGGTGCCGCTGATCGAGCTTGCCCAGCTTACCATCGACACGCTTGGCCATCAGGCGAGGTGGGCAGGTGAGCCGATTGAACTGAGCCCGAACGAATTCCGCCTGCTGCGCTATTTCGCCGAGAATCCCGACCGGGTGCTGTCTCGGCAGGAATTGATCACGGGGCTGGGCAAGCGCGAACCGCCGATCGACGAACGTACGGTCGATGTCTGGGTCGGGCGATTGCGGCGCGGGCTCAAGGCCGCAGGTGCGGGCAATCCGCTGCGCACGGTTCACGCGCTGGGATATGTGTTCGACACATATTGAGCGCTCATGCGGTTGATTGAGGGGTCCGCCGTATTCCCTGTTCTGTCCAATGGTAAGGGCCGCCTCGTCAAGACAAGGCGGCCCTTCTGACCTTGGGAGGAAAGGTCAGAACTCGGTGGAGATTCCGATCGAGAAACTCGTACCGACATCGTAGCTGTTGATCTCGATGCGGTTGGTTTCGTTCCGCTGGAATTCGAAATTGTCGCGCCCGAAGATGTTGCGCACTTCGAACGAAAGCTCGAATGGCTGCCCGAACGCACCGATTTCCGCCCGCGAAACGAAATCGACGGTCAGGCCCGGATTCTCGAGCACGTCAGGGCGCTGGAAACCACGGCTGGTCACTCGCTTGCTGGCATAGTTGAACAGGAAGGTAGCCTGCTGCGTCTTTTCGGTGTCCTCGATCCCGACCTGGAAGTTGGCAACATGGTCTGACTGGCCGGTTAGCGCATCGCCATCGTCGAACAATTGCGAGGCCGGAGTTGCCCCATTGGGAGGGAGCAAGGTGATGTCGCCATCAACCACCGAGATATCCGATTTGGTGTAGGTATAGTTGGCAATGAGCAACAGCTGCTTGGTTTCGAACAAGCCGCCAAGGTCAATCAGGTCAATCCCGTATTGCAGTTCAACCTCGCCGCCATAAAGCGTGGCTTCGGGTGCATTGGCAAAGCTGGTAAGCAGGCGCCCGCCACCTGAAGAGGTGATGAAAGCTTCGATCGGATTATCGATCTTCTTCCAGAAACCGGCCAGGCTGATCCGGTCACCGCCGCCGAGATAATATTCCCCGCGCGCTTCAAGGTTCAGCAGTTCGCTGTCGACCAGGAACGGGTTGCCACGCAGCGCGCGGTTCGATTCAGGGTCGAAATAGAGCTGTTCAACCAGTTCGCGGAACTGCGGCCGGGCAATCGTCTGCGACGCTGAAAGGCGCAGTTGCAGATCGTCCATCGCTTCCCAGGTTATCGTTCCGGCGGGGAGGAAGTAATCCTCACGATTGTTGGTCGGTGTGGCTCCGACAATCGGTGTGTTGAAAATCGACTGGTCCAGCGCCACGGTCTGCACGGCATCTTCGTAGCGAACGCCAAGCTCCACTGTCAGTGTGTTGCTCGGCAGGAAGCGTACCAGGCCATAGCCGGCATGGATGCGCAGCCCAGCGTCAAAGGCCGGGAAATCGCTTGTTTCATCAAGCCGCACGGTAAAACCGGCCAGTGTCGATCCGTTGAATATATCTCCGGGTCGGCGCAGGCCAATTGCCGGAATCAGGCTTTCGTCCAGCAAATCCCCTTCGACTCTGGGGGCGAATTCGCGCCGGATGGAATAGCGATCCACATCCGTATAGGCGTAGCCAAAGGAGGTCTCGAGATTGTCAGTCAGCGGATAGCTGACGTCGATGCCACTATAGATGAGCTCTTCCTGCAGGTCGTCAAAGGCGATCCGCGTCAACCCGCTGTCTGACAGGCGGTTGAAATAGGCCACGAACTGGTCGCCAAAGGGGCTGTCAGCCACATTGGTGCGGGTATAGGAAAACAGCGCATTGAACGGGGCCTCCCGATCGGTCCGTGCATAGCCGCCGCGCAGGTCCAGTTGCAGATCGCCGAACTTGAATTCGCCCACCAGCTGCGTGTCGATCAACTGACGCTCGAACCAGGCCGTATTCTGGTTCACGAAGTCAAAGCCGGTCTCGCCCAGCTGGAAGCTGGTACCCTGTTCGAGCCGCGCGGTCTTCAGCGTGTCGCGAATGTAGAGATTGGTCCAGCGGATCGTATGTTCGCCAATGTCCAGCCCGAAACCAAGCAGGCCGTTCACCAGTATGTTGTTGTCGGTGATGAAATTGGTGAAATCGTCGGTGATGACCGTCAGATCGGTATTGGCCGCCTGGGAGCGGACCGAGCGGTTGCGCCAGCTGTTCTTGATGCTCGCGGTCGCGATCACGCCAAGATAGTCGCCGTCACCCACCTCGAATGAAGAACCGCCGGTGATCGAGGCCGAAAAATTCGCTGGTAGCGTATTATTCTTCTGCACTGTGACAAGGTTCGCCGGGAACAATTGACCCGCTATGCCTTCCTGTATCTCGATCGAGGTATCAGCAAGCCGTTCGCCGCTGTCGAAGAAGGCCTGAAGGTTGGCGGGGATGTCCCGATTGCCGTTATCGAACCCGGTCCAGTCGGTCGAGGAGCCGAAATATTGCAAGCCATTCTGGAAGGTTGTTTCGCTGTCGCCACTGGCACTGACGCTCAGTTTGAGGAAGCTCTCCTCCGGAATCGCGCGCGTGGTGAGATTGATCACACCGCCGCCGAATTCGCCCGGATAATTCACCGAATAGGTCTTTTGCACCAGCGAGGATGCGATCACGCTGGTCGGGAAGATGTCTAGCGGGACCACGCGGCTGAGCGGTTCGGGGCTCGGCAATGGCAGGCCGTTGAGCAGTGCCAGCGAATAACGATCTCCCAAACCGCGCACGAACACGCGTCCGTCGCCGACCAGTGAAAGGCCGGTCACGCGGCCAAGCGCGCCAGCGATGTCGCCTTCACCGGTTCGCGCGATGTCGGCTTCGGACAGCACATTGAGAACCTGGGTCGAAGACCGGGCGGGGTCGCGGTTGCGCCGCCCGGTGACGATGATCCCGCCGCCGGGGACCGAGACATCGGGCTCGACATATTGTTCGTCCTGCGGGGAAGCTTGAGCCTCAGTTTCTTCGGCATCGGCCGGTTCTTCCGGCGGCGTTGTTTCCTGAGCCGCTGCAAGTGCCGGGAAAGTGAGCGAAGATGTGAGCAGCAACAGCCCTGCCAAGCGCTTGACGGTCGACATGGTGGAAGACCCCTTCATGTTTTAAGGTCCTGAATTTGAGCCAGAAGCATGCGCTCTGGCGGTAAATGCGGGTGTGGGAGGCGCCGCTATGCGTGGCGCCTCCCACTTGGTGCGAAAGGCGCGATCAGTTGACCGGCAGCGAGGTGCAGGCTCCATTGGAACTGCCGAAGTTGAGTGTCGCCGAGTTGCAGGTCCAGTTGTCGAAGCGGGTATCGGCTTCGTTCTGGACTGCACCGATATAGTTCACCGCTTCGAAGAAGGACGACAGGCCGGTCACATCGAAAGCTGGAACCGCTGTCTCATTGGTTCCGTTGGCGATGCTCATGGTCAGCGTAATGACAACATTCTCGTTGTTGTTGCTGCCTGCATCCCATGCTGCCTTGACCTGGGCATCGGTGTTGCCCGCATCGCCGCGGAATGGCCGCGCCGGGTCAAAGTCACCGATCACTGACTGGAATACAGGTACGGCCGCAAGCGTTACTGCTTCATCCACGCGGATGCCGGTTTCGTTGTCAGTGTCGATCACGCCATTGACGAGCACGCCCTTGGCGCCGCCGCGATAGCGCACGGCCTGCGAATTGGTGCTCGAGCGCTCGAGGAAGGTGAAGTTGGCAACCCGCAGCACGGTTTGCGGGTTGGCTGCTGTCGAAAAGTCCGAATCGGGCGAGTCGAGTTCGATGATATTGTCACCCCCGCCGCTGCGCTGCGCGGCGATCACGAACTGAAGATTGGCCTGCGCCCCGGAATCGACATCGATCGAATCGTCATCAGCGCCCACGACGACCAGATTCTTGATGTTGACCGAACCACCGAAGAGTTCGATCCCGTCATCGGAACTGTTGAACGACATGATGTTGTTCAACTTCGTGCCCGTGCCGGTGCCGCCGGTAGTCAGCGACTGCAGCTCGCTGCCAGGGGCGATACTGAAACCGGAAAAGCGGATCTGTACAAATTCGAGCGAGCCCGAACTGTCAGCCGGGTTGGCGCCGCCGAACAGCGTAGTGGTGTTGGTCCCCTCAAGCTGCTGTTCGCAATCAGCCTGATTGGCCGGATTGATGGTGCCGGAGCGGCAATCCGAGACCGGCGCCCGGCCCAGCAGGACAACACCGCCCCATTGCGAGATCGAGGCGTCGGTGCTGAGTCCAAGCACATTGTCGCGACTGGTGAAGATGATCGGCCGTGCAGCGGTACCGCTTGCCTCGATCGAGTTGCCGCGGTTGACCACAAGAAACGAACGGCCCGTTGCCCCATACACGATTACGCCTGGCTCGATGGTCAGCGTGACATCGGTTCCGGTGCTGGTGGGGCCGCGGTCCGTGCCGACATCAACCTGGCCGGGCAGGGAGTAGAGCAGACCGCTGATAAAGGGGAGGGTGGAATCCGCATCGATCAAGGCCGGAAGCTGGCAAATGCGATATTCGCCGGTTGGGCCGGAAATCGTCCCGCCGTCTGTCAGCCCGCCGGTGGCCGCAATGGTCGGGCAGCCCGCAGCCGGTGTTACGTTGCCGGAGCCGGGCGGCGGCGTGGGCGTGGGTGTTGGTGCCGGGTTGTTGATGATAATGTTCCCGCCAGTGCCGGGAGAGACGATTTCGTCTGCACCACAGCCGGCCAGGGCGACCAGGCTGCAACCAAGAATGAGCGTTTTTTGAATGTTTTTCACAGCGAGCGGTCCCCTCAAGAAAACCCAGAATCGGAAAAGTCTGCGCGTTGGTGCGCACCGGTTCGCTAGGGGGGCTTGATGACAGTTTGGGGGCCAAGATTGCGGTTTTGCAACAATCCACAAACTATGACTGAAGAATGACAAATATGACGTCGGGCGCGCTACGGCTCCAACTCGCTTCTCACAGTCTGGGTGTGTATATTACAGATATATATCAGTGTGTTATGAGTTAAAGATTGCGGATTTATGACAATGTTTCATTTTTATTGCTCCCCCATGCGCATTGCGCCATTCTTGATGCGTCAATGGGAGAACAAACATGATCGCAGCAGCTATCGCCTGCACCATGATTCTGGCTCAGTCGGCTGCATTGCCTGCTGGCGAATCGGTTGAAATCGAGGTTCGTTCGGCGGAAAGTCAGGTTGGGTATGAGGCGTTGATGGCGGGCGACAACGAACGCGCCATCGCCGAGATCGAAGCCAATCGAGTTTTGGCGCAGAACGATCCGGCGCGGCTGCTCAATCTGGGTGTTGCCTACGCGCGCAGCGGTGATGAAAGTCAGGCCCGCGCAATGTTCCAGGCGGCTCTGACGAGCACAGACCAGATGGAACTCGAAACCTCTCAGGGCGATTGGGTCTATTCGCGGGCGCTTGCACGCCAGGCCCTGCGCATGCTTGGAGATGGTTCGCTCCACACTACGCGCATGGCGGTGCGCTGACGGGCGGGTTCCGCATCATATCGGCAGGCCTGAAAAACCGGGCCACCTAAGGCGCTTCGGGACTGTAGTTCCGGGGCGCTTTTTCTTGTCCTGACCGGGGAATTCCGCCGATCGAGCGGCAATCGCCGGGCGGGGTGTGGATAGCCTGTGCATGACTTGAGAAACGCGTCCTTCGCAGTTTTGTCACTGCATTGTCACTTGGGCTAAGCATGGGGGCCTGATGAAGGCGTCCCAAGTGATTCTCGCGCAAGCCGGTTGTTTATCGGCAGCGGCGATTCTGGCGCTGGTGGCTGCGCCAGTTAGGGCAGACGTGCTTGAAATCGGCGCGGAGGGCTCGCGCTGGGTGTCCGGTGGCCCGCTCGAGATCGGCTTGGCGGCCGAAACGCCGCCGCAAGCAATCGTAATTCCCGATCAGGCTGCTGTGCCAGCGCGGTATATTCCCGTGGCCCAGGCAGAGGCCAGCAGCCGCGGGGTTCCACCGCAATTTGCCGCCAAGGTTGCCGAGCTTTCGGCGCGTTACGATCTTAGCCCCGCACTGATCGAGGCGCTGGTCTGGCAGGAAAGCCGCTGGCGCGCTGCTGCGGTTTCGCCCAAGGGCGCGCGCGGGCTGGCTCAGCTGATGCCGGGAACTGCCAGCTATCTGGGCGTCAATCCTGACGATCCCTTTGCCAATCTTGAAGGCGGCGCACGTTATCTGCGCGAGCAGCTCGACCGGTTTGGCGGCGATCTGGAAAAGGCGCTCGCCGCCTACAATGCCGGGCCGGGACGGGTCGAGCGCGCGGGCGGCGTGCCGCGTATCCGCGAAACCCAGCAATATGTCGTGGCGATCATGGATCGCCTTGCCAATCACAGTTCCAAGGAAACACCATAAATGCGTCTCTTCTCCCGCCTGACGGCCCTGGCATTGCTGCTTAGCCCCACCGCCGCATTTGCGCAGCAGGCCGGCGATCCGCAGGGCTCGGGCCCGATCGTGGCGGCGCTGGCATGGCTTCAGGGCACGCTGCTGGGCACAGTCGCGACCACGGTTGCGGTGATGGCGGTGGCAGCGGTCGGCTTCATGATGCTGACCGGGCGGATGAACTGGCGCTTCGGCGTGACGGTGATCGTGGGCGTGTTCATCCTGTTCGGCGCGACCACCATTGTCGCCGGTATCCAGGCGGCGGCGGGGTAGGGCGCGCATGAGCGACCTCGTCCGCCATCCCGTGCACCGCGCACTCACCCGGCCGCAGATGTTCGCGGGCGTGACGATGAATTTCTTCATCATCAATCTGATGGTGACGACGATCGCTTTCCTGGTCCTGAAAAGCTTCTGGATCATTCCCGTGCCGATCGTGACCCATGTGGTCGGCTATTTCGTTTCGCTGCGTGAGCCGCGCATCTTCGATCTGTGGATCACGAAGGTGTCGCAATGCCCGCGCGTGAAAAATTACAAGCGCTGGGGCTGCAACAGCTATGCGCCGTAACGCAGGACATTGATCTGATGAGCAAATGGATCGGAGCGGCGGCCTGGGGCGCAAAGGAAGCCCGCGCGGGCGACCGCTTGCCTTATCTGCGGCTGATTGACGAGAGCACGATGCTGCTGCGCGACGGATCGGTGATGACATCGATCCAGGTGCCCGGCCTGCTGTTCGAAACCGAGGATTCGGACAGCCTCAATGCCCATGCCGCAACCCGCGAAGTGGTGCTGCGCTCCACGCTCGATTCGCGCTTCGTGCTCTACCACCACGTCATCCGGCGGCGGGTCGAGGTGGAGCTGGAAGCCGATTTCGACGATCCGCTATGCCGCCATATCGATACCCGCTGGAAGGAACGGCTGGCGGGCGGCGCGCTGTTCGTCAACGACCAGTTCATCACACTGATCCGCCGCCCTGCGCGCGGCAAGACCGGGCTGGCCGAGCGCATTGCACGCAAATTCAGCCGCAGGGGCGGCGGCGAGATCGAGGCCGATCCCAAGGATGTGCGCACGCTCAAGGCGGCGGTGACCGGGCTGGTCGCTTCGTTGCAGGCCTATGGCGCACAGGTGCTGGGCGATTATGACAATCCCGGTGGCGGCACCAATTCCGAGATGCTCGAGCTGCTCTCTGCGCTCTACAATGGCGAAATGCGCCCGGTGCGCCGGCCCGCAGAGGATACCGATATCGGGCAGATGTTGCCCTATCGCCGGGCGAGCTTCGGGCTCGACGCGATGGAATTGCGCGGGTCGGGCGGGTCCGAGTTCGGTGCGATTCTGGGCCTAAAGGACTATCCCGAAGCGACTTCGCCCGGACTGCTGGACGGCTTGCTGCGGCAGCCCTTCGAAATGATCGTGACTGAAAGCTATGCCCCTGCAGAGCGGACGACGGCCAAGGAACGGATCGATCTTGCCCTGCGTCGGCTTCGTTCGGTTGACGAGGAAGCCGCCGCCGAGCGGGCGGACATGCTTTCGGCGCGCGATGCGCTAGGCAATGGCGCGGTGGGCTTTGGCGACCATCACCTTACGGTGCAGGTGCGCGAAAGCAGCCTGCCGCGGCTCGACGAGGCAGCCGCCGCCTGCGCCGCAGCCCTGGCGGACACCGGCGCGATTGCGGTGCGCGAGGACATCAATCTCGAGCCCGGCTTCTGGGCGCAGTTTCCTGGCAACGAGCAATATGTCGTGCGGCGCGCGCTGATCTCCAGCGCCAACATGGCCAGCTTCGGGTCGATGCACGGTTTTGCCCTGGGCAAGGCCAGCGGCAACCACTGGGGCGATGCAGTAACCCTGTTGCAGACGACCAGTTCGACCCCGTTCTTCTTCAATTTTCACCACGGTGACCTCGGCAATTTCTCCGTCATCGGCCCATCGGGTTCGGGCAAGACCGTAGTGATGAATTTCCTCGCCGCGCAGGCCCAGAAATTCTCACCCCGCACCATCCTGTTTGACAAGGACCGCGGGGCCGAGCTGTTCATTCGCGGCATCGGCGGGCGTTATGACCGGATCAGCGCGGGTGAGCCGACAGGGTTCAATCCGCTTGCGCTGCCCGATAGTGCGGCAAACCGCGCCTTCCTGCGCGACTGGCTGGGCGTGCTGCTTGCAGCCGAAGGGCCCGAGGAACTGGCGCTGATTTCGGCAGCGGTCGATGCGGCCTATGAAAACGACGCCTCGCTGCGACAACTCAGGCATTTCAGGGAACTGCTTGCCGGGGCAAGGCGGCCCGAGCGCGGCGATCTTGCCGATCGGCTTTCGGCCTGGATTCATAATGGCGAACATGCCTGGCTGTTCGACAATGAACGTGACGAGCTCAATCTCGAGAACCGCGTGCTTGGCTTTGACATGACCGCGCTGCTCGAAAATCCGCGGCTGCGCACGCCGGTGATGATGTATCTGTTCCACCGGATCGATGAGCGGCTTGACGGCAAGCCGACGATGATCCTGATCGACGAGGGGTGGAAGGCGCTTGACGACGCGGTGTTCGCCGCGCGCATCCGTGACTGGCTCAAGACGCTGCGCAAACGCAATGCACTGGTCGGCTTCGCCACGCAGAGCGCGCGTGACGCGCTTGAGAGCCGCATTTCGGCGGCGCTGGTCGAACAGACCGCGACGATGATCTTCATGCCCAATTCGCGCGCCCGGGCAGAGGATTATTGCGACGGGTTTGGGCTGACTGCCCACGAATTCGCGCTGATCCGTTCGCTGCCCGCGCACAGCCGCTGCTTCCTGGTGCGCCAGCCCGATGCCAGCGTGGTTGTGCGGCTTGACCTTTCCGGGGCACCCGAAGTGCTCACCATCCTTTCGGGCCGCGAAGCTTCGGTCCGGCGGCTGGACCTGCTGCGCGCGGCGGTGGGCGATGATCCGGCGGACTGGTTCCCGCCGCTTACCGGGCGCGTGTGGCCGGGCCACAGCGATGGCGGCGAAATGGGCGAGCTGCCGATCTGGCAGGCAGCCGAATGAACGGCTTTTGTGACAGTGCACTGTCCGAAATGGGCGGGGGCATTGCGGCGGCGCTGCAGGCGGTGGATTGCATTGCCGCAGATGGCGCCGCGAGCGCTTTTGGCAAGATCTTCGCTCCGGGCGGGGCGCTCGAAACCGCGCTTGTAATCCTGCTGACGCTGTATGTTTCCTTCTTCGCCATCAGCCTGATGCTGGGGCGTTCGAACCTCAGCGTCAGGGCGCTGTTGCCGCGCATGATCACCGTCGGCCTGGTGCTGGCCTTTTCGACCAGCTGGGTCGCCTTTCGCAGCTTCATCTGGCCGCTGTTCGTCGAAACGCCGGATTATCTCGCTACGCTGCTGACCGGCAGCGACGGATCGGCAACGCGGGTGTTTGCCGAGAAGCTCGACGTGGTGTTCGCCGCGGTCCAGCAGGCGAGCCAGGGGCAGCAGAATTTTGAGGCCTTTTCGCCGGCCGGCCTGATGTGGCTGGGTGCGGTCATGCTGCTGCTGGGCACCGTGGGCGTGCTCGTTACTTCGCGTATCGCGCTGGCGCTGCTGGTGGCGCTGGGGCCGATCTTCGTCGTCATGGCACTGTTCAATGGGACTCGCGGGATTTTCGCCGGCTGGCTCAAGGGACTGGTGATGCTGGCGCTGACTCCGCTGTTCGCGGTGCTCGGCGGCACGATCATGCTAGAGCTTGCTGTGCCGGTGCTGGCGGGGCTGACCGGGACACCGGGCCAGATTGACCCACGTGCCGCCATGGCCTTTTTCCTGGTTGGCGCAGTGCATGTGGCACTCATGGTGATGGTGCTCAAGGTTGCGGCCACCATGGTCTCTGGCTGGGAGGTTTTCGGGCTTGCCGCGGGCCGGGAAGACAGCACGGGCCATACGCCCGCGACAGCCGCCGGATCCGCGCAATCGCGCCAACCCGATCCGCGCTATGCCGCCGCTTCGGGAAATGCCGCCCGCCGCATCGATGTGAGTGCGGTGACCGCCACTACCCCCGCCAATGATGCGGGCGGACAAGCCGGATCGAGCCGAATTCGCGAAACGCGGGTCTATGCCACCAGTTCGCCGCCATCGGCAGCAGGTGACAGTGCCGCTGCACCCTCACGCACGCGCGGAATCGGCAATCGCTTCCGCCCTGTGCAAGCGCGCGCATTGGCGCGCAAATCGGAGATGCCAACATGATTCGCGCCGCGATCCCCGCAGCTGTGCTAGCGCTTGCCACCTTCGTATCCGGGCCAGCGCTGGCTGATGATCCGCGACTGGTCGAGCGGCTTTATGATCCTGCCCAAGTGGTGCGGATCGACGGCAAGGCGCGGGTCCAGGCAACGATCATGTTCGGCGATGACGAGGTGATCGAAAATGTCGCCATCGGGGATTCGCAGAGCTGGCAGGTAACGCCGAACAAGCGCGCCAACCTGCTGTTTGTGAAACCCCTTTCGGCAACTGCTGTGACCAATATGACGGTGGTGACCAGCAAGCGCACCTATCTGTTCGATCTGGTTGCCAATCCGCGTGGCCGCCCGGTCTATGTGCTGAGCTTTACCTATCCCGATCCGCCTGAGCCCACGGCAGAGGAGGCCGCACTGGCAGCGCGCGAGACCGCCAATCCGGCGGAAATGGCGGCTGCGACAGACCCCTATGCCGTGGTCGATCCAGCCGTGCTCAATTTCGACTGGGAGAAGCAGGGCAATGCCGGCCTTCTGCCGGTGCGGGCCTATGACGATGGCCGCGCGACCTTCCTTTCCTGGCCCGCCGATCGTGCAGTTCCGGCGATATTGATCAAGGATCAGGAAGGGACAGAAGGGCCGGTCAATTTCACGGTGCGCGGCGACACGATCGTGGTGCAGGCCGTGCCGCGCGAGATTGTGCTGAAATCGGGGGAGGATAGTGCGCTGCTGGTCAATCGTGGCCCTGTCCGCCCGGCGCTGCCGCTGCGTGACGATCCTGCTCTGGCAAGGGCCGAAGCTCAATCGAGGGAGGCGAACTGATGCGCCTGGCAATGAGGCTGCCCACCAAGGGCAAGGGTGGCGAAGCAAGCGGGGCTGATCCGCGTGAGCAGGAATCGGCGGAGATCATCGACCTTGCCAGCCGCACCGCCTATCCTGTGGTGGCGCAGCAGCAGGGCAAGTCCGACACTCTCGGCTTGGTTGCCGGAATTGCGATCGTAGCGGGGTTGGGCGCGGTTGCCTTCTGGGGGATGAATTCGGCGCGGCTGGAAGACCAGGCCAGCGTGCCTGCGCCCGCACCGGTCGAGGCGCCGGTGCAGGCGGCTGTCGTTCCCGCGCCGCAGCCCGCCGAGGCACAACCCATGCCCGCAGCGAGCGTGCAACCGATCAATGAGAGCGCCGCGCCAGCCCCCGTTTCCGCTGTCAATCCCTATGCCAGCCCGACCATGGTGTTCGATGCCAGCGCGGCGGTGCAGCAGGCCCAGTCTCCTGCGGGTGAAGCAGCCTCCGCCGATGCCGCCACCGCCACCAGCGCCGGTGCAGGCTCGGCAGCCGACTTCGCCAGCCGCATCGGCGGCGTAGGCGGCGCCCCCGCGCAAGCGCGGGCGATGACCAATCCTTCAACCACTGTCACCCAGGGCACGCTGATCCCTGCGATCCTGGAAACCGCGATCGATACAAATGTGCCGGGCTATGTCCGCGCGGTGGTGAGCGAGAATGTGCGCAGCTTCGATGGTACGCGTATCCTGGTGCCGCGCAGCTCGCGGCTGATCGGGCAATATCAGTCGGGCCTGCAGGGCGGGCAGAAGCGCGCCTATGTCATCTGGACGCGGTTGATCCGGCCCGATGGCGCTTCAGTGAACCTTGCCTCGCCTGCGGTGGGCTTTGATGGCACCACCGGGCTACAAGGCCAGGTGAAATCCAACTTCTTCCAGCGGTTCGGTTCAGCAATGCTTTTGTCGGTCGTCGACGGGCTGACCGCGATCGCGACGGGCGGCACTTCGATTGTGCTGGGAGGCGGCAGTTCTGCGGCGGCCGCAGCAGCCCAGCAGGATGGCCAGATCGGTCCCACCGTGCGCGTGCGCCAGGGAGAGCCGATCCGGGTGTTCACGGCGCGCGATCTCGATTTCTCGCAGGTCAGCGGATGAGCGCAGAGATACATCCGCTGCCGTTTGATAGCACCGGCGCTGGCGAACGCAGCGTCTATCTTGAGGCCTATCTGGCGCCGTTCAGGCGCTGGCTTGACCTGGATACCGTGACCGAAATCATGGTGAACCGTCCCGGCGAAGTCTGGGTGGAGGATGCCGCCGATCCCGGCATGAAGCGGATCGAGACGCCCGAGATTGACGATGCACTGGTGCAGCGCCTGGCCGAGCAGGTTGCGCGGGTCAGCCATCAGGGGATCAATCGCGAGCATCCGCTACTGGGTGCAACACTGCCTGATGGCGCGCGTATCCAGTTTTGCGGGCCGCCTGCCGCGCGCAAGCATTGGGCGATGGCGATCCGCCGCCACCGCCGGCTCGATCTGCCGCTTGACGCCTATGACAGCGGTCCGCTGACAAAGCCCGATGCGCCCGCCATGCCTGACCCGCAAGCCCAGCCGATCGCCTATCTACGCGAAGCGATCCGCCAGCGCCGCACCATCCTGATTTCGGGCGGGACCAGCACCGGCAAAACCACCTTCCTCAACGCCATGCTGAAGGAAATTCCGCGCAGCGAACGGGTGGTGCTGGTGGAGGATACACCCGAGCTAAAACTGCCCGGCGCCAATGGCGTTGGCCTGGTGGCGGTGAAGGGCGAATTGGGCGAAGCGAAGGTTTCTGCCAACGAGCTGCTGCAGGCGGCATTGCGTTTGCGGCCCGACCGGATCGTGCTGGGCGAATTGCGCGGGGCGGAAAGCGTAAGCTTCCTGCGCGCGATCAACACCGGCCACCCGGGAAGCTTTTCAACCATTCACGCCAACAGCCTCACCGGCGCGCTGGAGCAATTGTCGCTGATGGTGATGCAGACCGGAATCGGGCTCTCACGCGGCGACACGATCCAATATGCCGCATCGGTGATCGATGTGATCGTGCAATTGGGGCGTGACGGGCAGGGCAAGCGTGGGATCACCGAAATCGCTGACTGCCGCTCGCTGATTTGATCTGCGCGCCAGGACGTCTGTGGCCATCCATTTTTCGACATTATCCAAGGCGCATAGTAGACTGAGCGTTCGATCATGAGCAGCCAACCCATCACGAAATTGCCCACCGCAGCCCCGCGCGATGCGAGCGAGCTTTATTTCAATCGCGAGCTGAGCTGGCTGGCGTTTAACGAACGCGTGTTGGCCGAGGCCTCGAACGGGAATTATCCGCTGCTCGAGCGGCTGCGCTTCCTCGCCATATCGGGCAGCAACCTTGATGAGTTCGTGATGATCCGCGTGGCTGGCCTGGCGGGCCAGGTGCAGCGCGGAATTGACCGCCTTTCGATCGACGGGCGCACTCCGCAGCAGCAATTGATCGCGGTGCGCGAGCGGGTTGCCCAGCTATCCCTGCGTCAGCAGCAGGTATGGAGCGAGTTGCACGGCCTGTTGGGTCAGGCAGGAATTTACGTCGCAGATGATCACTTCGTAAAACCCGATGCATATTCGTGGCTGAAGGAATATTTCCTTGAAGAAATCCTGCCGGTCATCACCCCGCAGGCGCTAGATCCGGCGCACCCGTTCCCCTTTGTTGCCAATCGCGGGCTCGGACTGCTGTTCACGCTCACGCGAGAGAGTGACGGAGAGCAGCTGATCGAGATGGTGCTGATCCCGCCCGCGCTGCCGCGTTTCGTGCGCGTGCCGGGCGAGGAGGCATGTTACATCAGCATCACAAATGTAATCTGCCGCTTCGCCGAACATGTATTTCCAGGCTTTGCGATAGAAGGCGACGGACTGTTTCGTGTGCTGCGCGATAGCGATATCGAGATTGAAGAAGAGGCTGAAGATCTTGTTCGCACTTTCCGCAGTGCGATCCAGCGCCGCCGCCGGGGCACGGTGATCCAGCTAGAGCTGGAGCAGGATTTTGATCCGGTGGCAGAGCAGATACTGCTCGAACAATTGGGCGTAAGCGATGCGCTGGTGCTCAAGAGCGCAGGTGTGATCGGGCTTGAGAGGCTGAGCGAGATCGTGGAAATCGATCGGCCCGATCTGAAGTTCGAAAGCTATACCCCGCGTTATCCCGAGCGGATTCGCGAGCACGATGGCGATTGCTTCTCGGCCATCCGAGAAAAGGATATCGTGATCCACCACCCCTATGAAAGCTTCGAAGTGGTGGTCGATTTCCTGCGCCAGGCGGCGAGCGATCCTGACGTGGTGGCGATCAAGCAAATGCTCTATCGTGCCGGCAATCAGTCTGCGATCATCAGTGCGCTGATTGCGGCGGCGGAAGAGGGTAAATCGGTCACTGCGGTAGTCGAAATCAAGGCCCGCTTCGACGAAGAGCAGAACCTGATGTGGGCCTCGCAGCTTGAGCGCGCAGGCGTGCAGGTGATCTACGGCTTTGTCGACTGGAAAACCCATGCAAAGGTGGCGATGGTGGTGCGGCGCGAGGAAGATGGCTTTCGCACCTATTGCCACTTCGGCACCGGCAATTACCATCCGGTGACCGCGCGTACATACACCGACCTGAGCTTCTTTACCGCTGCCCCGGAATTCGGGCGCGATGCGGCCAAGCTGTTCAATTTCGTGAGCGGTTATGTCGAGCCGCGCGGCACCGAAGCGCTGGTGATCTCGCCGCTCAATCTGCGTGCCGAGATCAATGCGGCGATCGACCGCGAAATTGCCCATGCGCGCAGCGGCAAGCCCGCGGCGATCTGGATCAAATGCAATCAGGTGACTGACCAGGCGATAATCGACAAGCTCTATGAAGCCAGCGGGGCCGGGGTCGAGATCGAGCTGGTGGTGCGCGGGATCTGTTGCCTTCGGCCCGGTGTCGAGGGCGTGAGCGAGAACATCCGCGTGAAATCGATTATCGGGCGTTTTCTTGAGCACGGCCGAATCTATGCCTTCGCCAATGGCGAGGCGATGCCGAGCAGCGCGGCCCTGGTCTATATTTCGTCGGCTGACCTGATGGAGCGTAATCTTGACCGGCGGGTCGAGACCTTCATTCCAATCCGCAACCACACCGTACATGACCAGGTTTTGCAGCAGGTGCTGCTCGCGAATATGCTGGATACCGAGCAGAGCTGGCTGCTGGGGGCCGACGGGGGGTATTTGCGCATGGTGTCGAAAGACAGGTCATTCAATTGCCACCACTATTTCATGACCAATCCCTCGCTTTCGGGGCGCGGCGAGGCGCTTGATCCCGATGCCGTGCCCAAGCTTTCATTGCGCAAGGTTCGCCCAGCATGATCGCACGGCGGCGGCGGGACCGGGCGGGGAGTTTTTCCGGCAATGTCGCCGAACGCGCGATAATCGATATCGGTTCGAATTCGGTGCGTCTGGTGGTTTATGGCGGCACAATGCGCGCGCCGGTGGTGGTGCTGAACGAGAAGGTGGTCGCCCAGCTCGGGCGCGAAATCGCGGCCACCGGGCTCCTGCCTGCAGACTCGATCGAGTTGGCCATGCGCGGGCTGAAGCGCTTTGCCCTGCTGCTTGAGGATCTGGGTGTCCAGGATGTCGAGACTGTGGCGACCGCCGCCGTGCGCGAGGCCGACAATGGCCCGGAGTTTCTGGAACATGTGCGTGCACTGGGCTTTGAGCCGCGCCTGCTTTCGGGCGAGGAGGAAGCCGGCGTCAGCGCCAGCGGTGTGATCGGTGCCTTTCCCGGCGCGCAGGGCGTTGTAGCGGATCTTGGTGGAGGCAGCCTGGAGCTGGTCCGAATCGCCGATGGAATGTGCGACACTGCAACCTCTCTGCCGCTTGGCACATTGCGGCTGAACGAATATCGCGGCGAGGGCGAAACCAAGCCAGGCGGTATGCGCAAACGGCTTGGCATGGCGCTCAAGCAGGGCGGCTGGGGCAATCCGACCGATGGGCCGCTTTATCTTGTCGGTGGTACATGGCGTGCGCTCGCGGTTTACGCGATGGAAGAGCGCAATTTTCCGCTGTCAGACCCGCATGCCTTCGAACTTGATGCACACGAAGCGGCACTGCTGGCGAGGCGAGTAGCGCGCGCGGCGCCCGAGACGTTGGCTAGCATACCGCGCCTGACGTTGAACCGTGCGGATGTTCTGCCCGATGCTGCGGTATTGTTGCAGGCCTTGCTCAAACAGCTCGCCCCGAGCCGCGTCGTGTTTTCGTCATGGGGTCTGCGCGAAGGATTGCTTTACGGGCGGCTCGAACCGCACCAGAAGGCACAGGACCCGCTGCTGGCCGGCATGGCGCACTTTGTTGGCCATCGCGGTGCGCCGCCCCAGCTTGCGGCACGCATTGCCGGGTGGACGGTCGAGGCGGTGCCGACCGGTGAGACTGGCAGTGAACGGGTTCGGCTGGCGGCTACCATGCTGGCGCTGGCGTCGATCCAGATTGAGCCCAACCTCAGGGTCGAGCAAGCGATCGACTGGGCGCTGCACAAGCGCTGGCTCGCGATCGATCCGGTCGGCCGCGCGCAGATGGCGGCCACTTCGGCGGCGAATGGCAACCAGCTCGGCATGCCCAAGTCGCTCACCAAGCTGGCCTCTGCCGAAGCGCTTGAAGAGGCGATCTGCTGGGGCCTTGCGATCCGGCTTGCGCGGCGGGTGGGCGCGCGTTCGCGCAAGTCGTTCCAGGTCAGCCGGTTGATGCGTGACGGGGGACGCTTGGTGTTGCGGCTGCAGGAAAGTCACCGCGACCTCTACGGTATCACGGTCGAAAGAGACCTTGCGCTGCTGGCCGAACGGCTAAGGCTTGAGCCGGCGGTCGAGATCGTGGCGGAAGACATGGTGTGGGATAGCGATGAGGCTGACGCGCGTTTCAGCCTCGTCAAATAGCGCCGTTCAGGCGTTGCGGCTGGTAGTGGCGAAAGGCGAGAAATCGGTTTCGGTATCGTAGAGGTCGATTCCCTCGCGGCGCTTGAGGGTGCCCACCACCAGATAGGTAACGGGCGTCAGCAGCGCTTCCCACGCGGTCTTGATCAACCATTGCGAGAGCACCACCTGCGCCAGTGTCTCGGGCGGCCAGCCGGCCAGACCCCAGAAGGCGAGCGGATAGAAGATCAGGCTGTCCAATCCCTGCCCCACCACGGTTGAGCCGATCGTGCGCATCCACAGGAAGCGCCCACTGGTCCAAACCTTCATCTTGGCCAGGACATAGGAATTGGCGAATTCGCCCACCCAGAAAGCGGTCATGGAGGCAAGCACGATGCGCCAGCTATTGCCGAACACGGCTTCATAGGCACCCTGATGCGGCCACCCGTCAGCAGGCGGAAGCGACACGACCACCCAGGCCATGAAGGCCATGAACAGCAGCGCGCCAAAACCGGTCCAGATCACGCGCCGCGCACGGGCATAGCCGTACACCTCGGTCAGCACGTCGCCGATGATGTAGCTGATCGGGAAGAACAGCACGCCTGCACCGAAAATCCAGCTTTCGCCGCCGGGCAGCGGGATATAGCTCGGCTTGCTAGCCCCGATCAGGTTGGAGAGCAGCAGGATCGCGACAAACGCCGCCATCACCAGATCGTAATAGCGGAAGGCTTGCGGCGCGTGGCTGGTGGCGACCGGGATTTGCGATTTTTCCATTGCGGGGATGACTAACGGCATTTGAACCGGGGGGAAAGCACGCTAATGCGGGTCCCGGCGCGCGCCCGTAGCTCATCTGGATAGAGCGCGAGACTTCTAATCTTGAGGTAGCAGGTTCGAGTCCTGCCGGGCGCGCCAGCCATCAGGCATCCCGCAGGGGTGCGTGGTGGCTGATGCGTTCGCGGGCTCGAACAGAGTTCGGAATCGAAGCGCCAAAGGCGCGAAGATGAACGAGCCGCGTAGCGGCGAGGACAGTCCTGCCGGGCGCGCCAGCCATCAGGCATCCCGCAGGGGTGCGTGGTGGCTGATGCGTTCGCGGGCTCGAACAGAGTTCGGAATCGAAGCGCCAAAGGCGCGAAGATGAACGAGCCGCGTAGCGGCGAGGACAGTCCTGCCGGGCGCGCCAGCCATCAGGCATCCTGCCGCACTGCCGCCCGATTGCGCCGCTACCCCCGCATAACGCTATCGAGCGGCTCGCCCGTCACCGGATAGCCAAGGTCCTCGCCGATATTGAGCCAGGTCTTTCCGTCCACATCGTCCATGAAAGGCGTGATCGTGCGCACCGGAATGGCTTCGGCTTGCGCGCGCGCTTCCTCGAAGCTGCCGAACAGTGCGAGCCGCTCCAGATTGCGGCGGGTCGGGAAGATCAGCTTTATCTCTCCCCGTTCGGCCGCATCGAGCGCGCCTTGCGCCGTGGTCCAGAACAAATGGGTGTTTTCCGACAGGTCGGCTTCGATCTGGACCGCGCCGGTGCCCAGGTTGGCGAGGTAAAAGCGTGTGTCATAGACGCGCGGAATGCGCTCGTTCTTGGGAAACCAGCGCGCGAAGGGCGTCAGCTGCGCCAGATCCAGATCCCAGCCGAAATGCTCCAGCACCGGTGTCAATTGGCCCGTCTCGTGCAGGAATGCCCGCGCGGCGTGTGCCCTGGCTGCATCGATTTCACCCGCGAGCCCGATCGCAAGGCCGGTTTCTTCCAGCGTTTCGCGCACCGCCGCCACCTGATGCGCCGCTTCGTCAGGATCGAGTTCGCCGCCAATTTGCGCCCCCAGCTCGAAATCGGCGGGGTCAACCCGCCCGCCCGGGAACACAGCCATGCCGCCCGCGAACACCATCTCGCGCGAGCGGATGGTCATGAGGATTTCAGGCGGTTGCCCTTCCTCGCCATTGCGGAAGATTATGACAGTGGCGGCTGGAATGCCGCTGGGTGATGGATCTGCTGGCGCGCTCATTGCCGAGCATAAGAGCGCAGCGGCAAGCAATTGCCAATCACCAAATATGCGAGCCTGTCGGAAAATTTGACAAACGCGACATGGTTATCGTGGGCGTTAACCATCGGACTCTGCATGAAAGCGCCGTTTTCTGAAACTGGCACACCTTGTGCTGAGGGAAGAGTACCCGAAACAGTCTTCGATGAATGAGGCAGCGCCACCTGGTCTCCCCGGCGCAGCCTCCCCGAACAGGAAAAGCCGCCCCACTGGTACCCCCGGGGCGGCTTTTTTGTTCCAGGGATGGGCGTGCAGAAACTAAGAAGTTTTCGCGACCTGCTTTTCGTCGAGCAGCTGTTGCAATTCACCAGCCTCGAACATTTCCATCATGATGTCGCTGCCGCCAACGAACTCGCCCTTCACATAAAGCTGCGGGATGGTCGGCCATTCGGAAAAGGCCTTGATCCCCTGGCGGACTTCCATGTCCTGCAGCACGTCGACGCCTTCATAGGCGATGCCGCAATGGTCCAGGATCGCCACGGCGCGGCTGGAAAAGCCGCATTGGGGGAACAGCGGCGTGCCCTTCATGAACAGCACGACATCATTGTCATTAACGAGGGTAGAGATTCGGGCGTTGACGTCAGACATATAATCAAAACCTGGAGTTGGTGTGCGTGGTCAGCCTGAAGTGGGGACGGCTGTGGTCAGTTGCAAGGCGTGCAGCACGCCGCCCATGCGCCCGTCCAATGCCTCGTAAACCATCTTGTGCTGCTGGACCCTGGTCTTGCCCGCGAACTGCGGGGCGGTGACCTTGGCTGCCCAATGGTCATTGTCGCCGGCAAGATCGGTCATTTCCACCGCCGCCCCGGGCAGTGCGGTGGTAATCATGTCTTCGATTTCAGCGGCAGACATTGGCATCGGGTCAGGCTCCGCTCATCAGCTGGCGGCGAGCCTCGATATTTTTCTCTTCCAGCTTGCTGCGAATGTCGGCTTCGCTGACATCGCAGCCTGCGCCGGTCAGATCTCCCAGGACCTTGCGGATCACGTCCTCATCCCCCGCTTCTTCGAAATCGGCCTGCACAACCGCTTTCTTGTAGGCGTCGGTTTCCTCATCCGTGAGGCCCATCAGGCCCGCGGCCCATTCACCCAGCAGCCGATTGCGGCGCGCCGCGATCTTGAAGGCGGTTTCCTCGTCGAATGCAAACTTGGCTTCCTCGCCGCGCTCGCGATCCCTGAAATCGGTCATCTGTGCAGTCCCTTTGGGGTTTGAGTTCTATCTGGAAATAGGGCGCGCAAGCCGTGGCGGCAAGCCGCTTCAGTCCATGGTGACCACAAGCTTGCCTACCGCCTGGCGGCTTTCGAGCTTGGCAATGGCGTCGCCGCCGCGCTCGAGCGGGAAGGTTTCGGAAACCAGCGGATCAATCTTGCCATCCTTCATCATCTGGAACAGCTCCTCCACCTGCTGGCGGAATTTGATCGGCTCGCGCGCCGTGAACGCGCCCCAGAACACGCCTGCAATATCGCAGCTTTTAAGCAGCGTCAGGTTGAGCGGCATCTTGGCGATGCCCGCCGGGAAACCGACCACCAGAAACTTGCCCTCCCAGGCGATGGCGCGCAGCGCAGGTTCGGAATATTGCCCCCCCACGATGTCATAGACGATGTTCGCGCCTTCAGGGCCGCAAGCTTCCTTGAAGGCATTGGCAAGCGCCTTTGAAGCGTCCTTGTCCATCTCGCCCTTGGGATAGATCACCACTTCGTCAGCGCCCGCCTTGCGCGCAACCTCGCCTTTTTCCTCGGAGGATACGGCCGCGACTACGCGCGCACCGAAAGCCTTGGCAAGTTCGACTGCGGAAAGGCCCACGCCGCCAGCAGCCCCCAGAATCAGCACGGTATCGCCTGCCTTGATATGGCCGCGATCCTTCAAGCCATGGATTGTGGTACCATAGGTCATCAGCAGGCTGGCGGCCTTTTCGAACGGCACGCCATCGGGGATGGGGAACATCCGGCCGGCGGGCACCACTACCTTTTCGGCCAGCCCGCCATTGCCGATCCCGGCCATCACCTTGTCGCCGACCTTGAAATCTTCGATCCCTTCGCCGACGGCTTCGATCACTCCGGCGATCTCGCCTCCGGGGGCATAGGGGCGCTGGGGTTTGAACTGGTAAAGATCGCGGATCATCAGCGTATCGGGAAAGTTTATGGCACAGGCCTTCACCGCAACCAGCACCTCACCTTTGCCGGGGGAGGGGACCTCCACTTCATCAAGCGTCAGGGTTTCCGGCCCACCAATTGCGTGGGTTCTGAGGGCTTTCATGCGCTAATCTCCGTTCCTCTCTCGATCCAGGGCATGTCGCGGCCCCGGCGTTGTTCATATGCCGCAATCGCTTCATCACGCGCCAGCGTCAGGCCGATTTCATCGAGCCCGCCCATCAGGCAGTGCTTGCGGAAGGGATCGATCTCGAAGGTGAAGCGATCCTGGAACGGCGTCGTCACCGTCTGGTTCTCAAGGTCAATCGTTATCTCGTCGGTCTCGGCGACTTCCATCAGCCGGTCGACCGCATCCTGCGGCAACACCACGGTGAGAATGCCGTTCTTGAACGCATTGCCCGAGAATATGTCGGAAAAGCTTGGGGCGATCACTGCCTTGATGCCCAGATCGCCCAGCGCCCAGGCCGCGTGTTCGCGGCTCGATCCGCAACCGAAATTGTCGCCCGCGATCAGGATCGGCGAACCCTTGTAGTGTGGGTCGTCGAAGACATTGCCTTCCTGCGCGCGAATGCTTTCGAAGGCGCCCCGGCCAAGGCCTTCGCGGGTGATGGTCTTGAGCCATTCGGCGGGAATGATCACGTCCGTATCGATGTTCTTCGCGCCAAAGGGATAGGCGCGCCCCTCGATCTCTTTGACCGGCTCCATTACTTTGCCGACTCTGGAAACGCTGGCAATCGATCCAGGTGACGCGCGTCGTGCTGGATAATCACAGTCGCATCAAGCGACTTGGCGATTGCGTTGAAGCGTTCCATCGAAGCAAGTGTATCCGCGCGGTTGGTGTTGAATTGGGGTACGCCACGGTTCGTAACCTGCTCTTCGAAATGATAGAGATCACCGGTCAGCAGGACGTCGCCCTTCTCGGGCAGGCGGACCAAAAGGCTTGTGTGGCCCGGCGTATGACCCGGCATCGCCTTGATCAGTACCGATCCGTCACCGAACACGTCATGGTCCTGCCCGATGGCGGTAACCGGTGCGGCCTCTTCGCTCAGCCACGGAGCGAAAGGGCGAGGATCGACAAGCGGATTGGGCTCTGGCGTGGCCTTGACCACTTCCCAGTCGGCAGCACCGATCAGCAAGGTTGCTTGGGCGAAGTCTGCCAGCTGGCCGGTATGGTCGAAGTGGTAGTGGCTGGCTGCTGCGTAGGTGACATCTGCGGGGCTGATGCCCAGTTGGGCAAGCTGATCGGTGATTGTTCGCTCCAGCGAGACGGTGAAGGCACCATCGGTAAAGCTCGTGCCCAACAATTGCGATGACAGGCCCGTATCCCACAAGAGGTACTGGCCCCCATTGCGGATCAGATAGCAGCTTACGGTCAGAGTCCGCGGCTGTCCGTCGTAAAGATGCGCGTCGGAAAACGATTCCGAATCGCTCAAATCGATGGTGCCGCAATCAAGCCGCCACATCTCGAGATCGGGGGTGTCTTGCGCCGCGAGCGGCGCGGAGAGAGCGGCTGCAAAGATCGTGGCAAGAAATCTCTTCATCATCGTATCCCCCCTACTTGCGCCAAGCGTTCAATCGGTCTCCGGATTTTCGCCCGATGGAATGGTGGGCTTGGGCTCGTCCTTCTTCTTGCGCTTGCTGGCATAAAGCAATGCAGCGGCGATGGCTGCGGAACCGATTGCGGCAGCGCCCAGGGCTGCCTTGCCTTTGTTCGATTTGGTCATGGTTTCTCTATGGTGTCGCTATCGCTTGGGGGCAAGGGATCATGCGGTGAACTGGCGCACATCGGCGAGATGGCCGGCAACCGCCGCCGCTGCTGCCATGGCAGGCGAGAGCAGGTGCGTGCGCGCACCCGGCCCCTGGCGGCCGACGAAGTTGCGGTTGGAGGTGGAGGCGCAGCGCTCGCCCGGCGGGACCTTGTCGGGGTTCATGCCAAGGCAGGCCGAACAGCCCGGCTCGCGCCATTCGAACCCGGCGTCGAGAAATATCCTGTCGAGCCCCTCTTCCTCGGCCTGTGCTTTTACCAGCCCCGATCCCGGCACCACGATCGCCCAGCGCACGTTAGGTGCCTTTGTGCGCCCTTTCAGTACCGCTGCCGCAGCGCGCAAATCCTCGATCCGGCTGTTGGTGCAACTGCCGATAAAGATGTTCTCGATCGCAATATCCTGCATCGCCAAGCCCGGCGTAAGCCCCATATATTCAAGGCTTTTTTGAGCGGCCGTCTGCTTTGAAGGGTCGGCAAAGCTGGCCGGATCGGGCACCACACCGCCAATCGCCACCGTGTCCTCGGGGCTGGTGCCCCAGGTGACAGTCGGCTCGACCTTGCTGGCGTCAATAGTGACCGACTTGTCGAAAACTGCGCCTTCATCGGTACTTAGCGTCTTCCACCAGGCAAGCGCGGCATCCCATTCCTCGCCCTTGGGAGCCAAGGGCCGGCCCTTGATATAGGCAAAGGTTGTCTCGTCCGGCGCGATCAGACCCGCGCGCGCCCCGCCTTCGATGCTCATGTTGCAGACGGTCAGGCGTTCCTCGACGCTCATCGCCTCGAAAACCGAACCGCGATACTCGATTACATGGCCCGTGCCGCCGGCCGCACCGATGGTGCCGATGATGTGGAGGATGAGGTCTTTCGCGGTGACGCCCGGGCCAAGCGAGCCATCGACCCGAACCTCCATCGTCTTTGAACGCTTCAATTGCAGCGTCTGTGTCGCGAGCACATGTTCGACTTCGCTGGTGCCGATGCCAAAGGCGAGGGCGCCCAGCCCGCCGTGACAGGCGGTGTGCGAATCCCCGCAGACGATCGTTGTGCCCGGCAGCGAGAAGCCCTGCTCTGGCCCGACGACATGGACGATCCCCTGCGTCGCTGCGGCCGCATCGATGTAACGAATACCAAAAGCCGGCGCATTGGCTTCGAGCGCGGCAAGCTGCTGCGCGCTCATCGGGTCAGCGATCGGGATGCGTTTCCCGCTCGCATCCAGGCGCGGGGTGGTCGGCAAATTGTGATCGGGCACGGCCAGAGTGAGATCAGGGCGGCGCACATTGCGACCGCTAAGCCGCAATGCTTCGAACGCCTGCGGGCTGGTCACCTCATGCACAAGATGCCGGTCGATGTAGATCAGCGAGGTGCCGTCATCGCGGGTTTCGACAACATGTGCGTCCCAGATCTTCTCGTATAACGTGCGCGGGTTGCTGGCCATGGGTTCCTGCTCTTTCAACGGCGCGATTAGCGGCCAATCGGCAACACTGGCAAGCCAGTTGAGCGCCACGAATTGAATAGTCATGGAAAGGAAAGCTTTGCATACCTAACTAACATGCATGTCAGCACAACCCTTTACCTTTCCGATCAAGGTCGCCCCTGAAGATATCGACTTCATGGGCCACGTGAACAATGCCCGCTATCTCAACTGGGTGCAGGACGCCGTCCTGGCGCATTGGAACAAGCTGGCCCCGGCCGAAGAGGTGGCAGACAAGGCCTGGGTCGCGCTCAAGCATGAGATCACCTATCGCCGGCCCGCCTTCCTCGAGGACGATGTTATTGCACAGACCGTGCTCGAACATTTCCAGGGTGCGCGCGCATTCTATCACACCGTGATCCGCCGCGGCGAGGAAGTCCTGGCCGAGGTCAAATCGAGCTGGTGCTGCATCGATGCCCAGACTTTGCGCCCGGCGCGGATCGGCGAGCATTTGCGCAGCTTCTTTTTCCCGGACGGCTGATCGGCTATAAGCCTTGCCATGCCCCACTGGTTGATCCCATTCGTCATTATTCTTGCCACGGTCGTGGCCATGGAATGGGTCGCATGGGCGTCACACAAATATATCATGCATGGCTTCGGCTGGGGGTGGCACCGTGACCACCACGAACCGCACGACAAGGCGCTGGAGAAGAACGATCTATTCGCGATTGTTGGTGCCGCGATGAGCATTTCCATGTTTGCCGTTGGCTCGCCCATGGTGATGGGGGCGCAGGCGTGGTGGCCGGGCACATGGATCGGGCTGGGTATCCTGATCTACGGCATCATCTACACACTGGTGCACGATGGCCTGGTCCATCAGCGCTATTTCCGCTGGGTGCCCAAGCGCGGTTATGCCAAGCGACTGGTGCAGGCACACAAGCTGCACCATGCGACGATCGGCAAGGAGGGTGGGGTGAGTTTCGGTTTTGTCTTTGCGCGCGATCCAGCGAAATTGAAGGCCGAGCTCAAGTTGCAGCGCGAAGCAGGCATAGCCGTCGTGCGAGGGGCGGCAGACACCTGATCACTCGTTGCGTGTCCAGATCCAGCTTCCCGAGATCAGCAGAATTGCCAGCGAAAGGAACACCCACGGCGCGCCCAGCGTAAGCCAGGTGAAGCCGACCCCTGCAGTAAGTGCGCCCAGCGCCATCACCTTGGCGCGGCGGTTGATCGCGCGGCGTTCACGCCAGTCCAGGACCTGCGGCCCCCAATGCGGGTGATCGAGGATCTTCTTTTCCCACGCAGGGTTGCTGCGGGCAAAGCAGAAAACCGCGATCAACAAGAATGGCACAGTCGGCAAGATCGGCAGGAACGCGCCCACCGCAGCCAGCGCGACCGAGGCAATCCCTCCTGCCAGATAGAACCCGCGCATATCAGCCCGCAGCAATGCGCGCGGCATGCTCGCGTACCAGAGCGATCATATTGGGCACGCCTTGTGTGCGGTTGGAGGAAAGCTGGTTCCTGAGGTCGAACGGCTCAAGTGCCGCAGTAACATCGAGCCTGGCGATCTCACTCGCTGGCTTGTCCTGCACGGCAGAGATTACCAGCGCGACGATCCCCTTGGTGATTGCGGCATTGCTGTCAGCCAGGAAATGCAGCTTGCCGTTCTGCTCGGTGGGATAGACCCAAACGCTGGCCGAGCAGCCGCGCACCAGCGTTGCATCGGTCTTCAGGGCATCGGGCATTTCGTCGAGTTCACGGCCAAGTTCAATCAGCAGGCGATAGCGTTCATCGCCTTCAAGGAACTCGTATTCTTCAAGGATATCGGACAGGGATCGCAAGTGTTCAATACTCGTCATTGCGAGCGAAGCGAAGCAATCCAGGGTCTTGCGCGCATCCGCTCATGGATTGCTTCGTCGCTGCGCTCCTCGCAATGACGATCTCCGGGGATGCTGCACATGTAGGCGGCCCTGATTACAAATCCACCCCGCTGGCGATGGCTTCCAGCTTCTTGATGCGTTCCTTGAGGTCAGCAATCTCGATCCTTGCCGCGCTGTTGCCCACGCCGCCTTCGATTTCACGCGGCGCAATGTCGAGCTCTTGCTGCTTCAATGCCAACCAGCCCTGCCAGGCCTTGAGCAGCGCAAAGGCAACCACGCACAGGCCTACCAGCGATGCGGCGGCGATAATCATTGTCGGTTCAAACATGCCCTCATGCCCTCCTTGAACCCTTGGCCCTACCTGTCCTGCTTGCCATGATGGTCGCGCAGGCCTTCGATTTCTTCAGCGATCCGGCGCGTCTCGCGCGCGTCGACCGAATTTCCGTCAGTGGCTATGCGTTCGAGTACCTGGATACGTTCGCGCAGGCTTTCCACTTCATCCTGTAGTTCGGCCTCGCGGGCGCTTGATTGGCCCTGGTCATGATAACCAGGCCGGTCGCTGCCGCGGTAGCGCGAACGCATGACACCGGCGACTGCGGCTATCAGCACGATCAGGACTATGGCACTCCACATGCTCATTGTGCGGCTTCCCGTTGCTGGGGCAGCATATCGTGTTTCTCGGCATCACGCAGTCGATTGATTTCATGCGTCAAATGGTATCCGCTATCGGTCACGATCCCTTCGACATTGGCGAGCCGGTTTTTGATCGATCCGAGTTCGGCGTGCAGCTGCGCGTTTTCCTGTGTCAGACGCTTGACCCGATCTTCGGATTCGGTGCTTTTGGGATAGACGGCTTTGCCCCAGCTGTTTTCCAGTGGATAGCCGTGCTTGACCCGGATGAAAGTGTTGATCACCCAGGCAATCGACATGGCGACTGCGCCAACGCCAATCGCGGGGGCCAATACTTCAAGCATTGCCGCGTCCATTATGCGCGCTCCCGTTTGGCCATGCCCAGCGGCACGCCGCTGTCATGCTCGTCCACACGGCGCGTGTCGCGCAGTGCTTCGATCTGTGTGGCAACATCATAGCCCTTGTCAGTGACGATGCGTTCGAGCACCTGCACGCGGTCTTCGAGCCGCTGAACCTGCGAAGCATATTGCGCCGCGCGTTCGGCCGTATTCTCGGCGGTAGTACTGACCTGCAATTCGGCGATCTTCTGCTGGTGCTTGGTCCAGACAATGAAGCTGACCATCAGGAAGGGTGCTAGCGGTACCAGTATCCAGATGATGTCTTCCATAACTCTATTCCCCGTTCCCTGATTTCAACGCAGGCGTTCGATTTCCGCGGTAAGGCGCGGATTGCTGCTGACGTAATAATGCTCGACTTCGGCCAGGCGGCGGTCAACGTCGCGGAAGCGGGCGCGGATCTCGCGCGCGGTGCGCTGCGGGCTCTGGCGCACGCGCTGCCAGTACTTTTGTTCGTCCTGGTCAACATAAAGATGCGGCGGCTTCTTGCTCAACAGCAGGCCAGCGATGAAATAGGCCGGGATTACCCATCCTCCCGTCATCGGGATCAGGAACAGTGCGCCCAGACGCACCCAGAAGGTGTCAACTCCGGTATAATCTGCAATGCCTGAGCATACGCCCATCAGTTTGGCATTGTGCTTGTCGCGGTAAAGCGTGGTGCGGGGGCTGTTCACTTGGAAGCTCCTTTCTTCTCGGCCATCAGGCTTTCGAGTTCGCGCAATTGCTGGTTGTCGCGTTCGTGTTCGGCGATCAGTCGCTTGGGTTGGAAATCGGGATTGTCGCTGGCCACCAGGCGCTCGACGGTATCCATGCGCTCGTCCAGGCGCTTGGCAAGGCTGTAGAGTTCGTCCAGCAGCACTTCGTCATCAGTGGTGATGGTGGCGGCGGTTTTCCACTTGGTGATGTAGTGGAGGATTATCCATGGGAGGAAAATGAAGATCCCAAAGATCGCCAGTACACTTTCGAAATCCATGGCTTAGCCCTCCTTTTCGGCGCCGTCTTTGCCGAGCGCCTTTTTCATTGCTTCCAATTCTTCGTCGATCTTGTCCGCACCTTCGAGCGCGGCGATTTCGTCCGCAAGGCTGGGCTTGCCTGACTGGTCGGCAATGCTCAGCGCTTCGGCGCGGCCTTCGGCATAATCGACGCGGCGCTCGAGCTGGTCGAAGCGGGCGAGCGCTTCGTCGGTCCGCTCGGTGCTCATCAGCGTGCGCAGCTTGACGCGGTTTTCCGCACTTTCGAGCCGCGCGGCAATTGCAGTCTGGCGGCTGCGCGCCTCGCGCAGGCGATGCTGCAGCTTCTGGATGTCTTCCTCATAAGCGCGCAGCGCATCATCCAGCACCGCGATCTCCTGCTTGAGCTGGTCAGCCATGTCGACCGCCTTTTTCCTCTCAACCAGTGCCGCGCGGGCCAGGTCTTCGCGATCCTTGCTCAGCGCCAACTGGGCCTTCTCGCCCCAATCGGCCTGGAGCCGGTCAAGCTTGACGATGTGACGATGCATCTCTTTCTGATCGGCGATGGTGCGTGCCGCGCTGGCGCGAACTTCCACCAGCGTTTCCTCCATCTCGAGGATGATCATGCGGATCATCTTGGCCGGGTCATCGGCCTTGTCGAGCATATCATTGAAGTTGGCGGCAATAATATCTCGTGTGCGGCTGAAAATGCCCATGAAGGCTACTCCGTTGAAAAAACTCTCATCGTCAGTCGAACGCTTGCGCGACTGGGTGGGGGTGGGGCTCTGCCGCAGGCGTTCGATTTCCGCATCGAGCCGCGTGCGTCGCTGGGGGAGCTCGCGGGAAAGGGGTTGGGCCGGAGCACTGTCGCCAGGACTGGATTTGGCGCCAGCGGGATCGCTCTCACCTGAAGATTTCAGGGGGGGGGCAGAGCGCTCCGGCCCGAAAGGGGAATTTTCGGTTGGCTTGGTCATGCCATTTCGACCATTTCGCACTGCGTAGCGGCAGCGAAAGCTGGCGTGGCATGCATCTGTGCGCTGAGGGCGACGAATGCGACCATCGCGGAAATGCTTGCCAGGGCGGCCTGTCCCAGCTTGCTCTGGAAAAAGCGGCGGTCGTACATTGCTCGAACACTCCTTTGCGGTTTGTTCATTACTCAGCAAGCAGTGTGCCAAACTAAAAAAAGTGCGATAAAACAAATAGATGATAGCTCACCGATCCGGGATGATTGGTTTCTGTTGCCAAGGATTGGGGGATTTCACTATAGATTGGGCCATGAAGCGCGAAAACCAGTTCATTGGCCAGTCCGGGGCCTTTCTTGATGCCGTCGAGCGCGCCAGTCGCGCCGCGCCGATGAGCCGCCCGGTGCTGGTTATTGGCGAGCGCGGGACTGGCAAGGAACTCATCGCGGAGCGTCTTCATCACCTCTCGACTCGCTGGGGCGAACCGCTGGTCGTGTTGAACTGCGCCGCGTTGCCCGAAACGCTGATCGAAGCCGAATTGTTCGGGCACGAGGCGGGGGCATTCACCGGTGCTACCAAAGCTCGCGCGGGCAAGTTTGAGGAAGCCGACAAAGGCACGCTATTTCTCGACGAACTGGGCAACCTTTCGATGGCAGCGCAAGAGCGATTGCTGCGTGCAGTCGAATATGGCGAAGTGACAAGGATCGGCTCCTCGCGCCCGATCAGGGTCGATGTGCGGATCGTCGCCGCCACCAATGACGATCTACCGCGCATGGCCGAACGCGGCGAGTTCCGCGCCGACCTGCTTGATCGGCTGAGCTTTGAAGTGATCACCTTGCCACCGCTCAGGGTGCGAGAAGGCGATGTTGGCGTGCTGACGGACTATTTCGGGCGGCGCATGGCGGCCGAGCTCGAATGGCACGAGTGGCCCGGAATTGCGCCGCATGTGCAGCGCCAGCTCGATGAATATGAGTGGCCCGGCAATGTGCGCGAGCTGCGCAACGTGATCGAACGGGCGGTTTATCGCTGGGATAATCCGGCGGAACCGATCGGATACGTGCAGTTTGACCCGTTCGACAGTCCGTGGAAGCCCTTTGTGCCGAGCCATCGCAAGGCTGAACAGGGGCAGTCGAAATCCCCCCCAGCTTCCGGTCGGAATGCGGACGCCGCGCCGACTGCCGCTGCGCCGCTTGATCTTGACGCGGTTGACGATCTGCGCGGCGCGGTGGACGCGCATGAGCGCGCCATCGTGGAGCATGCACTCGGCAAGCATCGCTGGAACCAGCGGCAGACCGCCAAGGCGTTGGGCCTGACCTATGACCAGCTGAGGCATTGCATCAAGAAGCATGGGTTGATGCAGGAAACTGAGGAAAGTTGAACGCAGCCCGGCTTTTGGCCGCCTCTATCCCACGCGCAGTAAGTGTCGCACAGCTCATCAGGCCCGGGTTTTGCCAAAATTCACCCGTTGGGATATGATGCAAGCGGGATTGGGGGCCGTTGCCGGGTGCCGTGCAGGCATGTAGCTTTGCGGTCCATTTTCAGGGAGGGCTGATCCTATGAAAACCAAGGTAAGAATTGGGGCTGCGATGGCCGTATCGGCGATCGCATTGGTTGCTACCGTGGCTGATGCACGGCACCAATGGCGCAAATATGAATGGGCTTATGATGGTACGCCGATCAATGTTGTGATCTATGACAATACAAGCCGCGCGGGGCACGATCAAACCGGTCGGAGCTGGTCAGACCGTGTAGCCGATGCTTCGGCAGACTGGAATGTATCAAGCCGGATCGACGGCTCGGTCACAAACGGCAATAACCCTGGTTGCGATCTGATTACCGGCCAGATCCACGTTTGCAGCGATGATTATGGCAGCAATGGGTGGCTTGGAATTGCCAGCATTTCGATCAACGGGAACGAGATCATCGCCGGTTCCACCAAGCTCAATGATTTTTATTTTGCCCAGTCGCGGTACAATTCAGAGGACTGGAAACAGCTCGTGGCCTGTCAGGAAATAGGCCACGATTACGGGCTGGCGCATCAAAACGAAAATTTCAATACTGATGCCACTACGTCATGCATGGAATACACCAGTTGGCCAGCGGGCAATACCACGCCCGACCAGCACGACTATGACCAGCTTGAAGCGATGTATACTGTCAGTGGCGGCTCGACCGGCGGCGGCAAAGGTGGCGGCAAAGGTGGCGGCGGTGGCGGTAAACCGGCCAAACTGCCCTCTGTCGGGAACACCCAGAACACATGGGGCACCCCGATCGACTATCTGCCCAATGGCAAGCCTTTCATGTTCGAGCGCGAGATGAACGGATATCGAATTATCACCCATGTGACATGGACGATCGAGGAAGCCCTCGAGCAGGGGGGGCACCATGACGGGCCTGTTGTTCGCCAGCACAGTGGCGATCATCATTTCGATAATTGATCAGGCAAGTAACTAACTGCACCAGACTATTGTAATGGGGGCCTGATGCGCGGCCCCCTTTGCTTTGGTGCTTGCAAAGAATCGATCTGCCGCCTATCTGCACGCCATCCCGACATTGTCGATACAAGGTTTGGATGCTGGCGCCGCAAGGGGCCGGCCCAAAAGGCCTTGTCGCACATGTCATGCAGAATGGAGAATAAATGGCGGACATCACGCGCCTTACGCAGATCATCGAGCCCGAAGCGAAAGCTCTCGGCTTTGATCTGGTGCGCGTAAAGATGATGCCGTCTGAAGCTGGTGACGGTGGCCAGGCGCTGCAGATCATGGCTGAAGACCCGGCGACGGGCCAGCTGGTGATCGAACAATGCGCCGCGCTTTCGCGGCGGGTTTCCGATGCGATGGACGCGTTGGAAGAACGCGGTGAAGTGCTGATCGCGGGCGCTTACCACCTTGAAGTCAGTTCGCCCGGTATCGACCGCCCGCTGACGCGGCCCAAAGACTATGCTAATTGGGCAGGGCACGAGACCAGGGTCAGCATGGACAGGGCATGGGATGGCCAGCGCAATCTGCGCGGCACCCTGAAAGGGATTGATGGTGACATGGTCACTATCGATGACAGGAAGGCGGGCGTGGTGTCATTCCCGCTCGATATGATTCATTCGGCACAGCTGGTCTTGACCGACGAGCTTATTGCCGCCACTCGGCCGCTCGACACTTCTGGTGTAGAAGAAGTGATTGGCGGTGTTGAAGACATCGTTGAAGAAGAAGAAGAGGCTCAAGACTGATGGCCACCGCAATTTCCGCCAACAAGGCAGAACTGCTCGCGATTGCGAATGCTGTTGCTTCGGAGAAAATGATCGACAAGTCGATCGTGATCGAAGCGATGGAAGAGGCGATCCAGAAGGCAGCGCGTTCGCGCTATGGTGCGGAGAACGATATTCGTGCCAAGCTCGATCCGCTAACCGGAGACCTGCGCCTGTGGCGCGTGGTTGAAGTGGTTGAAGAGGTCGATGACTATTTCAAGCAGATCGATCTGAAGGCTGCGCAGAAATTGCAGTCCGATGCGAAGCTGGGCGACTTTATCGTCGATCCCCTGCCTCCGGTTGATCTGGGCCGTATCGATGCGCAAAGCGCCAAGCAGGTGATCTTCCAGAAGGTCCGCGATGCTGAGCGTGAGCGCCAGTATGAGGAATTCAAGGACCGCGCGGGCGAAATCATCACCGGCGTGATCAAATCGGTCGAATTCGGCCATGTGATCGTCAATCTGGGGCGTGCCGAAGGCGTGATCCGCCGCGATCAGCAGATCCCGCGCGAGGCCGCCCGTGTCGGTGAGCGTGTGCGGGCGCTGATCACCAAGGTCGAACGCAACAATCGCGGCCAGCAGATATTCCTAAGCCGTGCGCACCCCGATTTCATGAAGAAGCTGTTCGCGCAGGAAGTGCCCGAGATTTACGACAGCATCATCGAAATCAAGGCCGCTGCGCGCGATCCGGGCAGCCGCGCTAAGATCGGTGTGATCAGCCACGACAGCTCGATCGACCCGGTCGGTGCCTGCGTCGGCATGAAGGGTAGCCGCGTTCAGGCCGTGGTGCAGGAACTGCAGGGCGAGAAGATCGATATCATTCCCTGGAGCGAAGACACGGCGACCTTCGTGGTCAATGCATTGCAGCCGGCAACGGTCGCCCGTGTAGTGCTTGACGAGGAAGAAGGCCGCATCGAAGTGGTCGTGCCCGATGACCAGCTTTCTCTGGCAATCGGCCGCCGCGGCCAAAACGTGCGCCTCGCCAGCCAGCTGACCGGTCACCAGATCGATATCATGACCGAAGAAGAGGCGAGCGAGAAGCGCAGCAAGGAATTTGCCGAACGCTCGAAGATGTTCGAGGAAGAACTCGACGTGGACGAAACGCTGTCGCAGCTGCTGGTGGCGGAAGGCTTCGCCGAGCTTGAGGAAGTGGCTTACGTCGAAATGGACGAGCTGGCTTCGATCGAAGGCTTCGACGAGGAGCTGGCTGAAGAGCTGCAGAACCGCGCCAAGGAAGCGCTTGACCGCCACACAGAGACCGCGCGCACTGAACGCCGCGAGCTCGGCGTGGAAGATGATCTGGCCGAGATTCCGCATCTTACCGAACAGATGCTGGTGACGCTGGGCAAGGCGGGCATCAAGACGCTTGACGATTTGGCCGATCTTGCCACCGATGAACTGATCGCGAAGAAGCGCGAAGCGCCGCGCCGCCGTGCAAATGCCGACGGCCCGCCGATGCGTCGCCCCTCGATCCGCGAGCAGGACAAGGGCGGTGTGCTGGGCGAATACGGCCTGAGCGAAGAGCAGGGCAATGAGATCATCATGGCCGCCCGCGCGCACTGGTTCGAAGACGAAGTGGAAGCAGCACCCGCTGCGACCGACGAGGCACCAACCCAGGAGGCCGCCGATGCGGACTCCACCCAATGAGCGCCTGACGTCCGGCATCGCTGACACGCCCAAGGCACGGACCAAATCCGAGCCTGCCAAGTCCTGTCCTGAACGCCGCTGCATCCTTACTGGCAAGGTCGCTACGCGCGGATCACTGATCCGGCTTGCGATTTCGCCGGAAGGTCTTGTCCTGCCGGATGCACATGCAAAGGCTCCGGGCAGGGGGGCCTGGCTTGGGGTCAGGCGCACCGAACTTGAAACTGCGCTTGCGAAGGGCCAGTTGAAGGCTGCGCTGATGCGGGCCTTCAAGGGTGCGAGGCTGGAAATTCCGGCCGATTTACCATCGCGGATCGAAACAGCGCTGACAAAGGCGCTGCTTGACCGGTTGGGGCTGGAACTTCGTTGCGGCAATGTCGTGCTGGGCACCGCGCGCATCGAAGAACAGGCCCGCAGCGGGCGGGCCGAACTGCTGCTGCATGCCTGCGATGCCAGCGAGGACGGGCGCAAGAAGCTTGACCAGGCATGGCGCGTGGGGCGCGATGCGGAGGGCAGCGGCGAGCGTGGCATTGTCTTGCCACTGGACCGGGCGGCTTTGTCTGTGGCATTGGGCCGCGACAATGTCGTCCACCTGGCGCTGAATGACAGCGCCGCGGCGGGGCGAGTCCTGGGGGCTCTGGGACGCCTGCTGCATTTTCTGGAGGGCACCTTGCCCTCCGTAGACATTGGCAAACCGGGCTTTTCCGGATGCCAGGACGAACAATTGAACGCGTGAAGGACGTACGAGCTAGATGAGCGACGAAGAAAACAAACCTGCCCGTAAACCGCTTGGCCTGAAGCGGGCGGTCGATGCTGGCGAGGTCAAGCAGACCTTCAGCCACGGCCGTACCAACAAGGTTGCGGTGGAGGTCAAGCGCCGCCGCAAGCTCGTGAAACCGGGCGAGGAACCGGCCGCGCCCCCGCCGCCGCCCCCGCCGCCTCCGCCGCCACCTCCCGTAGCGGTGAAGGCCCCGGTCAAAAAGCCCGCTGCGTCCAAGGAAACACCGCAAGAGCGAGTCGCGCGCCTTCAGCGCGAGGCCGAGGAAGAACGGCTTAGGCTGACCGAGCAAGCGCGCATACGCGACGATGAGCAGGCCAGGAAAGCTGCCGAGGAAGAAAAGAAGCGCGCCGGAGAAAACCGTGCGCAGGAAAAGAAGGCTGAGGAAGATGCGCAGAAGCGCGTTGTCCAGGAAGTCCAGGATGCCGCTGAAGCTGTGGCCGAACCGGCTGAAGCGCCCGCCGATCCGGGGACACCGACGCCTGCCGCACGCAAGTTCACGCCGGTAGAACGGCCTGAGCCCAAGCGTCCGGAAAAGAAGAAGAAAGAAGAAAAGCCCTCTCGGGGCGACGGCAAGGACAAGCGACGTTCGGGCAAGCTGACGGTTACCAAGGCTCTGAACGAGGACGAGGGACGTCGTGCCCGCTCGCTCGCCGCGCTCAAGCGCGCCCGGGAAAAGGAACGTCGCCTGCATGGCGGGCCGGCGGTTCCGCGCGAAAAACAGTCACGCGATGTCGTGGTGCCGGAAGCGATTACCGTCCAGGAACTCGCCAACCGCATGGCGGAAAAGGGTGCCGACCTTGTGAAGGCCCTGTTCAACATGGGCATGATGGTGACCGTCAACCAGACGATTGATCAGGACACTGCCGAACTGCTGGTTGAGGAATTTGGCCACAACATCACCCGTGTTTCGGAAAGCGATGTCGATATCGACACTTCGACGGACCAGGATCCCGAGGAAACGCTGAAGCCGCGTCCGCCGGTGGTCACAATCATGGGCCATGTCGATCACGGCAAAACCAGCCTGCTTGATGCACTGCGGGGCACCGATGTCACCAAGGGCGAAGCCGGTGGCATCACCCAGCACATCGGCGCCTACCAGATCAATACGAAGGGTGGTGACAAGCTGACCTTCCTCGACACTCCCGGCCACGAAGCATTCTCTGAAATGCGCGCGCGCGGAGCTAACGTGACCGATATCGTAGTGCTGGTGGTGGCGGCTGACGACGGCGTGATGCCGCAGACGATCGAGGCAATCAAACACACCAGGGCAGCTGGCGTACCGATGATTGTGGCGATCAATAAATGCGACAAACCCGAAGCGAAGCCCGACAATATCCGCAATCGCCTGCTTGAACATGAGGTGGTTGTCGAAAAAATGTCCGGCGATGTGCAGGATGTGGAAGTTTCCGCCAAGGCCGGGACCGGGCTTGACGAGCTGATCGAAAAAATCCTGCTACAGTCCGAACTGCTCGAGCTGAAAGCGAACCCCGAACGTGCGGCGGAAGCGACAGTGATCGAAGCCCGGCTTGACAAGGGCCGCGGCCCTGTGGCGACGGTGCTCGTCACACGCGGAACGCTGAAGCGCGGCGATACCTTCGTGGTTGGCACGGAAAGCGGCCGAGTGCGTGCCTTGGTCGATGACAAGGGCAAGCAGGTCAAGGAGGCAGGGCCATCGACACCAGTCGAAGTGCTGGGCCTTGGCGGCGTGCCCGATGCCGGCGAACGGCTGACCGTGGTCGAAAACGAGCAGCGCGCCCGCGAAGTGGCCGAATTCCGCCAGGCCAAGGCAACCGAAAAGCGCACGGCGCTTGCACCGACCAACTTCGACACAATGTTCTCCAATCTCAAGAGCGATGTGATCGAATTTCCGGTGGTGGTGAAAGCTGATGTGAAGGGCTCTGTCGAAGCGATCAACTCGGCGCTGCACAACCTCTCGAATGACGACATCAAGGTGCGTGTGCTGCACGCGGGTGTTGGCGCGATTACCGAAAGCGATGTCACGCTGGCAGCAGCATCGGGCGCGCCGATCATCGGCTTCAATGTCCGCCCCAATCCCAAGGCGCGCCAGCAGCTCGAGAAAGACAAGGTGCGGATGATGTATCACGATGTGATCTATCACCTGACCGAAGAGATCGCGAAAGAGATGGCTGGTGAACTTGGCCCCGAGCGGATCGAAACGGTTGTCGGGCGTGCCGAAGTCAAGCAGGTTTTCCCGGCCGGCAAGAGAGACAAGGCAGCCGGCCTGCTGGTGCTCGAGGGGATTATCCGCAAGGGCCTCCACGCGCGTCTTACCCGCGATGATGTTATTGTTTCGGCCACCACCATCGCTTCGCTGCGGCGCTTCAAGGACGATGTCGATGAAGTGCGGACAGGCCTCGAATGCGGGGTGGTGCTGAGTGACACGAACGACATCAAGGCTGGCGACAATCTCGAAGTCTTCGAAGTCGAGGAGCGTGAGCGGACGCTGTGAGCCTGGGATTCGAGACGGAAGACGCAAGCTCGTCGCCGCACACGGCGCTGCTCGGCTCAGAGTTCACGGGCTGGGATGAAGCGTCGCAGACGGCGAGCATGCGCTTCACAGTCAAGCGCGAGATGTGCACCTGGCGTGGAGGCGTGCAGGGCGGATTGATCGCGGGCTATCTTGATGAAGTAATGGGATATGCCTTTGTCGCGGCGACCAGGGGCACGCAGGCACCGCTCAATCTGGACCTGTCGATGACGATGATCCGGCTGATACCAGAGGGCGCGGTGATCACCGGCAAGGGCCGGGTGGTCAAATCGGGCCGCCGCGTATTGTTCCTCGAGGGCGAATTGTTCGACGAGGAAGGGCGCGTGCTGGCACGGGCGACCTCAACTGCGATCCCGACGCCGCGGCCTTCTCCCACTGAAACAGGGATGGGGCAGTAAAGTGGCGCGTCAGCAATTCACTGCGGAACAGCAATCCGTACGGGTTCTCAAGGTAGGCGAGCGCGTGCGCCATATCCTGAGCGAGCTGCTCGCCCGGCAGGAGGTGCATGACGAGGTGGTCAGCGCAGCCAATATCTCCGTTACGGAAGTGCGCATGACACCTGATCTCAGGAATGCGATCGTTTATGTGAAGCCGTTGCTGGGCATGGAAGAGGACAAGATCGTCACTGCGCTCAGGCAGAACACCGCGTATCTGCAACGCGAGGCGGCCAAACGGCTGGGCCTGAAATTCGCGCCCAAACTGAAATTTCGCGCTGATGAAAGTTTCGACGAAGCTGACCGGATCGAAAAACTGTTGCGCGATCCCAAGGTCAAGCGCGACCTTGATGACTGAGGCGAAGCAGTGGACATTGCGCACTTTCCGTGCAGGTGACCTGGGGCTGATCGCAGGGCGCCAGGCTGCACTCTATGCCGAAGAATGGGGCTGGGGCCGCCTGATGGAGGCGATGATCTATGACATCGCTGGCAAGTTCCTGCGCGATTTCCAGCCGGGCAGAGAAGATTGCTGGGTTGCCGAACGCGAGGGAAAGATACTTGGTGGCGTTTTTCTCTGCGCGGAAGACGAAGGCACGGCTCGCTTGCGTTTGCTTTATGCAGAACCGGAGGCGCGCGGACTTGGCGTCGGGTCAGCACTGGTTCGGCGATGCACCGAATTTGCACGCCAGGCAGGCTATCGCAACATCGTATTGATGACCCACGCCGCGCTCGACAGTGCGCGCAAGATCTATCTGGCCGAAGGATATCGACTGATAGCTAGCGAAGAGCAGGAAGATTTCGGCAAGCTGGAAGTGACCGAGCACTGGCTGCTCGAACTGTAAACCTAATCTTTCAGCTTCCAGCCAGATTTAAGCACGCGATAAACAGCCACCGCCATCAGCAGGTTGAGCGCACCCAGGCCAATCGCCGCCTGCACCACTGCGCCTGATCCTGCGCCGATATCGCTTTCGCCCAGGAACCCGTAGCGGAAGCCCGATATGACATAGAAGAAGGGATTGGCGCGGCTCACCGCCTGGAAAGCGCCATGCAGGTTGTCGATCACGTAAAATGTGCCGGATAACAGCGAGAGCGGCGCGACGACAAAATTGGTTATGGCCGCGTTGTGGTCAAATTTCTCTGACCAGATCGAAGTCGCCAACCCGATCAGCGCCAGCATCATCGAGCCCATCAGGCCAAACCAGATGACCGCCCACCAATGCGCAATGGTCAGACTTACACCTGGCCAAACCGCGATGGCCAAGCCTACCGCGCCGCCCACTATTACCGCCCGCGTTACTGCCGCGGCGATGATTCCGGTCATCAGTTCGCCATAGGAAAGCGGCGGCATCAGCAGGTCGATGATCGTACCCTGGATTTTGCCCGAAAGCAGCGAGAAGGATGAATTTGCAAAGGCATTCTGCATCATTCCCATCACGATCAGGCCCGGCGCTACGAAATCGGCAAATGGTGCGCCCAGCACTTCGCGTCCGCCGCGACCCAGCGCCACGGTAAAGATGACGAGAAAAAGCAGCGTTGTGACTGCCGGACCCCAAATTGTCTGGGTGTGCACCTTGAGAAACCGGCGCACCTCCTTCATATAGAGGCTCCACAAGCCAATGCGGTTGATCCCGGTAATCACCGGCTCGCCGCGCGGCGGAAAGCGGGTCCCTTCGCCCGCAAGCGCTTTATCGAAGGGGGCCTCTGATTTGGGGCTGGCAGCAGGTGCTTGATTGGCCATGCAGGCGCGCCTAGTGCGATGCGGCTGCCGTGACAAGCGTCAGGGGCTTTTTTGTCTTGCTGTGAGCATTGGATTCACAGGCAAGAGCATAGGAACTGGAATTTAGATGAGTTGGACCGACGAGCGTATCGCAACGCTGAAAAAGATGTGGGAAGGCGGGGCCACCGCCAGCCAGATCGCCGATGAACTGGGCGCGGTTAGCCGCAATGCCGTGATCGGCAAGGCACACCGGTTGGGGCTCAAATCGCGCCCTTCGCCTGTCAAGGCGAACGACAATAAGGCACCGGCCGGAAAAGCCGCAGCAAAACCTGCCGCTGTCAAGAAGCCACTGGCCAAACCAGCAGCGTCAAAGCCGATCGCCAAGCCGGTGACAAAGCAAGCCGTGTCGGCCGATCACAATGCCGATATCCCGTCACAACCGGTGCCCAATCCGACGCAGGACCTGCCCAAGATCGTGTCGGTCGGCCCGGGCGGCTTTCTGCGCCAAGGGCCGGGCGATCAGCAACCGCCAATCCCGCCCGCACCGCCGCGCCGCCTGGTGCCGGCAAAGCCCAGTCCCGCAATTGCTGACAAGACCAGCCTGCTTGATTTGTCAGACAAGGTTTGCCGCTGGCCGATGGGGCATCCAGGCGAACCAGACTTTCATTTCTGCGGTGAGCAGGTGAACCCTGGCTATCCCTATTGTGTCGACCATTGCGGGCGCGCGTATCAGGCGCAGCTGCCGCGTGGTGCGCGCAGACCTCCTCCGCCGTTGCCGTTTGGCGGGCCGCGGGTCCGCTAAGAGCCCTGGTTCATGGCCCGGCTGTCTGCAAGGATCGCCGGGCCATTTCATTTTGCGAGGACGACCATGTCGCTTTCACTCTACGAAGCTATCGTGCCCGGCTGCCAGCAGATTCTTGGCGGGATGTCCGGACTGATTGACAAGGCGCAGGCGCATGTGGCCGAACACGGCCTGGCCGATAGCGATCTGATCGAGGCAAGGCTTGCCGACACCATGTGGGATCTACCATGGCACGCGCGCGCCGTGTGGGTGCATTCGGCTTTTATCATCGATCAGCTGCCCACTGGCGAGTTCTCACCTGATTTTACCGAATTGCCTCGCAGCTGGGATACAATGCGTGCACAGATCGCGCGGACACAGGATGAACTGGCTCAAGTTACGCCCGAACAGCTTGAGGAAGTGGCCGACAACACAATCGCTTTCGTACTGGGCGGCAAGCGATTGATGGAGTTCTCTGCCCAGAACTTCCTGCTCAGTTTTTCGCAACCAAACTTCTATTTTCATGCCACCACCTTCTACGACATCTTGCGCCATAAAGGGGTGCCGTTGGGCAAGCGTGACTTCATGGGCGTGCCGCGCACACTGGCCTGAGGGCGGGAATCCCGGAACCGGCTGTTTGCCAGACCTTTGAACGGGCAAGGGGAGAAGATCATGCGAATTTTCATTTTCGCAGCATCGCTTTTTGCGGTCAGTCTTTCTGCGCCTGCGTTGGCCGAATTGCCCGGGCCGGTGAAGGACATAATAGATGCCGCGATTGAAAGTGGCGATCCAAAGACCGTGCGCACCGTTATCCGCCTTGCGCGGCAGACCAACCCTGGCGATGCGGCAGAGCTTGATGCGCTGCTTGCCGCATATGACGCTGAACAGGCCCGCCTTGCCGCCGAGCAGGCGAAACTTAAGCAGGAATCGATTCGAAGCGCAGGATTCTTCGAAAATTGGGACGGCAAGGGGGAGCTTGGCGCTTTCCGTAGCGCGGGCAATTCATCCAATACAGGAGGTACAGCGGCGATCTCGCTCAACCGAGAAGGGATAAATTGGGCGCATAAGCTGCGCGGGCGCGCGGACTATCAGCGCAGCAATGGCGTGACCTCGCGCGAACAATATTCATTTGCATATGAGCCCAACTACAACATCTCCGACAGTCTGTTTGTTTTCGGGCTCGCGCAATACGAGCGCGACCGGTTCCAGGGCTTTTCCGCCCGCTACGTAGCGTCAGGCGGCATTGGCTACCGAATTATAGACGAAGCCGACTTGCAGCTATCGGCGAAAGTTGGCCCGGCCTATCGCATCATCGACTTCGTGAATGGCGAGAGCGTAAGCCGGATCGCCGGCTTGGTCGGCGTGGATTTCGACTGGAACATCACTGACCGGCTAAAATTGACCCACGATACAAATGCAGTGGCGGAAACCGGCGGTTCGGCAACGGTCATCGTTGATTCCAGCAACACCAGCGTGAATCTCGTCACCGGCCTCAACGCCAAGATCAGCGACAAAGTTACGACACGTTTTTCATACGCTATCGAGTATGACAGCAATCCGCCCGAAGGCGCGGTGAAGACCGATACTCTCAGCAGGTTTACGCTGATCTACGATTTTTGACCCTTCGTGGCGAACCAGATCGTGTGGTGCGGCCCCTTGTTGTTGGGGCGCGCGCGGACAGTTTGCACATCGACCAGGAACCCCGCATCCTTGAGCCGCCCGGTGAATTTATGGTCGGGCGCAGCTGACCATATTGACAGAACCCCGCCCGGCTTCAGCGCGTCGCGCATGCGGGCGATGCCGGTCCGGGTGTAAAGCCGCTCGTTACCGTCGCGCACGATCCCGTCCGGGCCATTGTCGACGTCGAGCAGGATCGCGTCAAACTTGTCGCAAGTGCCGTCATTGGCGTCATCGACTATCGCGGCCACATCGCATAGCACGACCTCGCCGTGAGGATCGGCAAGGGTGTTGCCGGTAAGATGGGCGAGCGGGCCGCGCGCCCAGTCGACTATCTCCGGCACAACCTCTGCCACTACGATTTGCCCCTTGGGGGGCAGCTTTGCCAGCGCGGCACGATAGGTAAAGCCCATGCCATATCCACCGATCAATATGCGTGGTGCGGGTGCGGTAAGGCGTTCCAGCGTCAATAGGGCCAGCTGCTCTTCGCTGTACTGCATGCGGGTGCCCATCAACTCGTCACGCCCGAGCATGATGATGAAGTCGCGCCCGTGGCTGACCAGGGTGAGTGTGTCACCGCCGGGAATCTGCGCAGTTGCAATCGTTTCGCGGGGAAGCATGGGTTTCTCCAAAGCAAAGGGGCCGCGGGCGAACCCGCGACCCCTGCTGTCATCATGCCGAAGGGTCTAGTCCTTCAGGAAGTCAGGGATGTGTGCGGGGCCGTCACTACCACGATCGCTGCCACGGTCGCGGCGTCCCCCACGGTCACCACCACGATCGCGGTTGCCACGCGGTCCGCGCCGGTCACCACGATCTCCACGATCGCCGCGCGGTTCACGCGGTTCGCGCGGTGGGCGGGTGTCTTCCAGCTCTTCGCCGGTTTCCTGGTCAACCACACGCATCGACAGGCGAACCTTGCCGCGGTTGTCGATTTCGAGCACCTTGACCTTCACTGCCTGGCCTTCTGAAACGACGTCGGTCGGCTTTTCCACGCGTTCGTTCTTCATTTCGGAAACGTGGACGAGGCCGTCCTTGCCGCCCATGAAGTTCACGAAGGCGCCGAAATCGACGATGTTGACAACCTTGCCGTCGTAGATCTTGCCGACTTCGGCTTCTTCCACGATCCCGGAAATCCACTTGCGGGCGGCCTCGATCTGGCTGAGGTCTGAAGAGGAGATCTTGATCAGGCCTTCATCGTCGATGTCCACCTTGGCGCCGGTTTCGGCCACGATCTCTCGGATCACCTTGCCGCCAGTGCCGATGATGTCGCGGATCTTCGATTTGTCGATCTGCATCGTCTCGATACGCGGGGCATGGGCAGACAGTTCGGTACGGGCCGAACCCAGCGCCTTGGCCATTTCACCCAGGATGTGCGCACGGCCGGCCTTCGCCTGTTCGAGCGCCTTGGTCATGATTTCCTGCGTAATGCCGGCAACCTTGATGTCCATCTGCAAGGAGGTAATGCCCTGCTCGGTACCGGCCACCTTGAAGTCCATGTCACCCAGGTGATCTTCGTCACCCAGAATATCGGACAGCACGGTGAACTCGTCACCTTCCAGGATCAGGCCCATCGCGATGCCCGAAACCGGGCGGGTGATCGGAACTCCGGCATCCATCATGCTGAGACAGCCGCCGCACACCGTCGCCATCGAGGACGAGCCGTTGCTTTCGGTGATGTCCGACAGAACGCGGATAGTGTAGGGGAAGTCCTCCTTGGAAGGCAGCACCCCGCGCAGCGCGCGCCAGGCAAGCTTTCCGTGCCCAACATCGCGGCGGCTCGGCATGCCGAAACGGCCCACTTCGCCCACCGAATAGGGGGGGAAGTTGTAGTGCAGCATGAAGTTCTGATAGGTCAGGCCTTCCAGCCCGTCGATCATCTGCTCGGCATCCTTGGTGCCCAGCGTGGTGGTGCAGATTGCCTGCGTTTCCCCGCGCGTGAACAGCGACGAACCATGCGTGCGCGGCAATAGGCCGACCATCGCCTCGATCGGGCGAACCTCGTCAACCTTGCGTCCGTCGATCCGCTGGCCGTCCTTAAGTATGGCACTACGAACGATCTCCGATTCGAGCTTCTTGACCACCTTGCCAGCAGCCATCTGCGTTTGCCCATCGGCATCGGCGAAGGCTTCCTTTGCCTTGGCACGGGCTGCATTGATCGCTTCGCTGCGGGCAGACTTGTCGGTCAGCTTGTAAGCGGCGGCGATATCTTTGCCGACCAGCTTCTTGAGCTGATCCTTGATCCCGGAATTGTCGCTGGTTGCGATTTCCCACGGGTCTTTGGCCGCTTGTTTGGCGAGATCGATAATCGCGCCAACCACCTTGCGGCATTCCGCATGCGCGAACATGACGGCGCCCAGCATGATTTCCTCCGAAAGCTCCTTGGCTTCGGATTCGACCATCATTACGGCCTTGTCAGTGGCGGCAACAACCAGATCGAGCGCGCCGTCGGCGGCCGCGGCCTGCGCCGGGTTGAGCGTGTACTCGCCGTCTTCATAGCCAACACGGCAAGCGCCGATCGGACCCATGAAGGGTACACCCGAAATGGTCAGTGCGGCCGAGGCAGCGATCATCGCCAGCACATCGGGCTCGGTCTCGCCGTCATAGCTGAGAACCTGGCAGATCACGTTGATTTCGTTATAGAAACCTTCGGGGAACAGCGGGCGGATCGGCCGATCGGTCAAACGCGAAATCAGCGTTTCCTTTTCGGTTGCGCCGCGTTCACGCTTGAAGAAGCCGCCGGGGATACGGCCCGCAGCAGAGAATTTTTCCTGATAGTGGACGGTGAGCGGGAAGAAATCCTGCCCTTCCTTGACGCTCTTGGCGGCAGTTACCGCGCAAAGCACTACAGTTTCGCCGTAAGTGGCGAGGACCGCGCCGTCAGCCTGACGGGCAATGCGGCCGGTTTCCAGAGTGAGGGTTTTGCCGCCCCATTCCAGTGATACGGTTTTCGTGTCGAACATTGATTTTCCTTAACGAACCCGCGCGCCATATTGCGTCACGGGGCCTACAATTTCCGGGCAAGCCGTCCCGGTCCGGTGCGGGGCCTGTTGCGGCCCTTGGCCGACTTCGCCTTATTGCGAAGCCTGGCCCTTTCTCGTCATCCCGGCGAAGGCCGGGATCCATTTTTCCACCAGGCGCTGCGGCCCGATGGATCCTGAAACAAGTTCAGGGTGGCGCAAACGCAAACGGCCCGCCGAAGCGGGCCGAGATCATTGCGTCACTTACGCAGACCCAGTTTCTGGATCAGGGCGTTATAGCGCTCGACATCTTTCTTCTTGAGATAGGCAAGAAGGGTGCGGCGCTTGTTGACCATCATCAAAAGCCCGCGACGCGAGTGATTGTCCTTGTGATGGCCCTTGAAATGTTCGGTGAGGTTGCGGATGCGCTCTGTGAGGATCGCGACCTGCACTTCCGGACTGCCCGTATCCTTGTTGTCACGGGCGTTGTCCTTGATAATTTCCTGCTTTTTTTCGGCAGTTACCGACATATGTGTACTCTCTTACTCTGCGACATCTGGAAGATTGAAACCCCTCACGACTTTCGCCGTGCCACCGATGATTTCCATCAACGCCACCGGGGTTTGTCCCAGCTTTGCAAAATAGAGCCCGTCGGTCTGGGGCAGCCCGGAAATAACCCGGCCCTGGCGGGCCGCCTGCGCACTTTCCGGATCGAGTTGCAGAGCCGGGATGTCGTCCAGCCCCGCTTCGAGCGGCAGGAGTAGGTCTTGAAGAGGCGCGCCCTTACCGATTTCCTCGAGTTTGTCCAGTGAAATCGCCTGATTCTCGTGGAACGGACCAGCCTTTATACGCCTTAAATAGGTGACGTGGCCGATCGTGCCAAGGGCATGCGCAATATCGCGCGCCAGGCTGCGGATATAGGTGCCCTTCGAAACGTGCGCGACCAGCGTCACGCTGTCGGCCCGCTCGAGCGGCGGACCAGGGTCGAAGGGATCGGGGCGGCCAATAGTCGTCTGAAAAGTTGAACGAAGTTGCTGATCAATGCGTTCGCCCGCGAAAACCAGCGAGTGGATCGTCACCGCCCGCATTTTCATATTCACTTCTTCACCAGCGCGCGCCAGCTCATATGCACGGCGCCCATCGACCTTGAGTGCGGAGTAGGCTGGCGGCGCCTGTTCGATTTCGCCGGTGAAATGTTCCAGCACCGCCGCAACTGCCGCCATTGGCGGGCGGCGGTCGGAAGTTGCGACAACCGCGCCCTCGGCATCGAGCGTATCGGTTTCTTCGCCGAATGCGATAGTGAATTCATAGACCTTGCTCGCATCGAGCATCCGCCCGGCAAGCTTGGTCGCCTCGCCCAACGCGATGGGCAGCACACCTTCGGCCAGCGGATCGAGCGTGCCGCCATGACCAACCTTGGTCCTGGCATAACCGCCCTGGCGCAGCACCCGCTTGACCGCACTGACCGCCTGGGTCGAGCCGAGCCCGCGCGGCTTGTCGAGGATCAGCCAGCCATGGGGCATCATCGACCGGCGACCGCGTTGGCCAGGCTGAGATACTTCTCCAGCGTCCAATTGATCGGCGGTCCGATTGTGTTTTCGAGCACGCCCAATTGCGGGGCGAACCAGGTCATCGCGATCAATCCGAAGAACAGCAGCATCCCGTAAGGCCGCAATTGTCGATAACTGCGGGCGAGGGCGGGCGGTAGCAGCCCCTCGACAATGTGCGAACCGTCAAAGGGCGGGATAGGCAACAGGTTGAATACGCCAAGAAACACGTTGATGAGCAGGAAATAGAACAGCGCGCTCTGAACGATCAAGGTGGTTCCCGCAGTGTCTGCAATAAGGCTCAACCCGGTTTCCGACTGCACGATCTGCGCGCCCACTGGCAAGGCCGCGCCCAGTGCAACTGCGCCTATCGCCGCGAGCACGAAATTGGTCGCCGGGCCGGCAGCTGCCACCGCCATCATGCCGTAACGCGGATTGTCGAGCCGGTCCTGCCGTACCGGTACGGGTTTTGCCCAGCCGAACACCGGCGCACCCGCCAAGGCCAGCATACCGGGCACCAGCAAAGTTCCGACCGGGTCGATATGGCGGATCGGATTGAGGCTCAGCCGCCGTTGATCGTGCGCGGTGGTATCCCCCAGCAACAAGGCAGAATAGCCATGCGCCACTTCGTGAAATACGATGGCAATGATCAGGCAGGGGATCAGGATTGCTGCCAGCAGAATGGTGTCAGTCATTGAGGGTAGGTAGTGCCCAGGTGCGGCTTATACCAGCGCCTGGCTGAAATGCTTGCGGCATAAAGCCACATAGCGGTCATTGCCGCCAATCTCGGTCTGCTGGCCCTGCTTCACTGCCTTGCCATCGGCATCGACCCGCAGGTTCATCGTCGCCTTGCGCCCGCAATGGCAGATCGCCTTCAGCTCGACAAAGGAATCGGCGATCCCCAGCAACGCTGCCGAGCCGGGAAACAGCTTTCCCTGGAAATCCGTGCGCAGGCCATAGCACACCACGGGCGTGCCGGTGTCATCGGCCAGGCGGGCGCATTGCCACACCTGTTCCTCGGTCAGGAACTGCGCCTCGTCGATCAGCACGCAGTCAACCCGGCCTTGCGAATGCTCTTCCAGCACGAATTCGAGAATATCGGTTTCGGCGGTGAAGCGATGCGCATCGCTGGAAAGGCCGATCCGGCTGCTGATCGCGCCAAAGCCCGGCCTGTCGTCAATCGCGGCGGTCCACAGCGAAACCCGCATGCCCCGTTCGCCATAGTTGAACGCTGCCTGCAGCAAGGTTGAGCTCTTCCCCGCGTTCATGCTGGCGTAGTAGAAATAGAGCTTGGCCATGCCAGGGTGATAGGCGAGCGGCGGGAACCGCACCAGCCATGGCAACGTTCAATTCACAGGGAAACAAGGATGCTGGAATCGCTGGGTGTCGCGGCGCGATGCACAGCCTGGCGCATGGCGATTGCAAGCAGCGCTGCTCTAGAGGTACAATGCTCTGATGACGATAGCCCGCAACTTGCTGACCTTGTTGGCAGCAATCCTGATTGGTGCAGCGACACCAGGGGGCGAATTTTACACAGTTGATACGGCTGCCAGCAAGCTTTCGGCCAAGGTCGGCTTTTTAGGCATTGGCAGCAAGCACGCCGGTTTTCCGTCGGTTTCGGGCACGGTCCGGCTCGATCGTGCAAGGCCGCAGGACATTGCGCTCGATGTGTCGATCGATGCGCGTGCGCTGACCGCTGGCGATGAATTGACTTTGAAGCGCCTCAAGGGCGAGAAATTCTTCTGGGTTGAGAAATATCCGACCGTTCGCTTTATCGGCCGGGAGATGGCGCTTGATACGCCCGTGTCCGGCAAGGTGACAGGTGATCTGACTGCGCGCGGCGTTACACGGCAGGTCACCTTGGCTGTAAGCTTTGATCGGCCGCCGGGTGAACTGAAACCAGGGGATCCGGTTACACTGACGGGCGAAACCCGCATCAATCGCTATGCGTTCGGCATGACCTCCTATCGCCTGATCGTGGGCAAATGGGTCAATATCCAGCTCAGGGCTCGAATGGTGCCGCAACCGGCCGCCTAGAGCGCCAATGCGCGATATCAGTGGGTGAGGGCGCGGCGCATGCGGTAACGCCCGCCATCGAATTGCTCGAACAGCTGCGCGATGTGCGGGTGATCTATTGGCTCTCCTGACGGGTCGGCGAGCAGATTCTGCTGGCTGACATAGGCGACGTAGGAACTGTCGTCGTTCTCGGCCAGCAGGTGATAGAAGGGTTGGTCGCGGCTGGGCCGGATTTCCTTCGGGATCGCCTCGTACCATTCCTCGCTATTGGCGAAGACCGGGTCGATATCGAAGATCACGCCGCGGAAATCGAACATCCTGTGGCGCACGATATCGCCGATCCCGAAGCGGGCCTTGACGTGGCGCGGCGCCTCGATTGTGCGGCCCGCCTGGCTGGAAAAGAACACAGCACGTTCCATGGTGGAGCAGGATATGGGCTTTCGCAGTTGCGAAACAAGATGCGTGCTGTGCGAAGTCCCCAGTTTCGGCGCGATTTGGGGCTTGGCAAGGCGCAGGGCTTGGGCTAACCGGCGCGCTCGCTTCGACCGGGGCCACTGGCCCGACAAGCGCACCCTGAATGCGGAGAGGTGGCAGAGAGGTCGAATGCGCCGCACTCGAAATGCGGTATAGGGGAAACCCTATCGTGGGTTCGAATCCCACCCTCTCCGCCACCTAGTCCTCCCTATCCCAGACATGTGAGAAGCTGGCCTACAAAACCGCGCAGTTCTGCGGGGTTTGGCGTGTGAACCGGTAGTGCGAAGAGCGGTCAGGAGAGAGAATTTCTGCCCTAATGGCCGGTTTTCTCCGTGCGCCTTTTGCGAGGTACCGGATTGGGTATTTGGCGCGATTTGGAGGCATTCCCTGTTATTCCCGCAAAAACAGGGCAATTTTCACCGCCCCCAGGTGCTGCCGATCCCAGATTCTATTGGAGAAGCAGAGAGTTGCTTATTGCGCGGGCTTCGCCTGTTTCCGAATAACAGGTCGATGAGCACATCTGGCCAAGCCATATGTACGATCCTTTGTCAATAATGGCTATAATTCAATGGGTTGTGATGCTCGGTGAATTATGCTCTAACCGAGTCGCACCTGGCCCCAAAGGCAGGCAAAGGTGAGCAGCACGAGGATCATTCGGATCCGTCGAGCAGCAGGATGAAGAGCTCAGCCGCATTGCGGCTCGTAGCCCTGTGTCATCCGGTTGCCGACATCCGAAGGAATCTTCCGATGACTACCTCCATACGTACCCGCAGGCGCAAGCTCGACCTGCAAGACACACCCTCGCCGCGAGCCATAGAAGCGAGCCGGCCCAACGACCCCAATGTTGGACTCGAACTCGCTATTGAGTACCGGCCAACCGATGAGCTGACACCGCCCAACCGGCGGCTGCGCAGGGCAAACAAAAGACGAGATACTGCAAACCGCGCCAAGGTGCGATCGTACGGACTGAATCTTCCGATGATCGTCGATACCGACGGTCAGATCGTCTTTGGATACGGGAACTGGCTGGCTGCTCGGGATCTGGGGCTCGAACGGGTTCCGGTCATCTGTATCACGCACCTCACGCAGGAACAGCTGCGGCTCTACGCCATCGCCGAGACGAAGATCGCTGACCTGGGTGAGTGGGATGAAGACGCGCTGCGGCTTGAGTTCAAGGAACTGAGCGAACTCGATCTGGGCCTCGACTTCAATCTCGAGCTTTCCGGCTTCACGATGAGCGAGATCGATGACCTGCTGATCGAGCCGGATGAACCCGGGGATACTCTCCCGGGTCTTCCGTCACGCCCTCCGGTTTGTGTCCCCGGGGACATCTGGCAGTTGGGAGACCACCGGCTCTACTGCGGCGATGCGCTTGATGTGCAGAGCTTCATCACGCTGATGGGCGAAGAACGCGCTCAGATTGTGATCAGCGACGCGCCCTACAATCAGCCTATGCGAAACATCTCTGGACGGGAGCGCGAGGAGTTCGCGATGGCGTCAGGCGAGATGAGCCGAGAAGAGTTCACGACCTTCCTGCGCACATCCTTTGATCTCATGGCGCGCTACAGCGTCGATGGAGCAATCCATTACCAGTTCATGGACTGGCAGCACCAGCGCGAGATGCTCGATGCAGGCGAAGCGGTCTATTCGCAGCTGCGCAACCTGGTGGTGTGGAACAAGGGCATGGGCGGCCAGGGTAGCTTCTACCGTTCGCAGCACGAGCTCATTTACGTATGGCAGGCAGGGGAAGAATCGCCGATCAACAACTTCGGCCTGGGCGAGACCGGCCGGTATCGTACCAATGTGTGGGACTACCAGGGTAACAACTCGTTCCATGCATCCCGCGATGATGAACTAGCCCTCCACCCGACCGTGAAGCCGGTTGCGTTGATCGCCGATGCGCTGCGCGACTGTTCGCATCGTGGAGGCATCGTGCTCGATGCTTTCGGTGGGTCTGGCTCAACGCTGATGGCGGCTGAGCTTACCGGCAGGCACGCCCGGCTGATCGAAATCGATCCTGGCTATTGCGACGCGACGATTGAGCGCTGGCAGGCCAAGACCGGCCAGGAGGCCGTGCATGTCGAAAGCGGCAAGGGCTGGCGCGAGATCGCCGAAGAGCGCGGGGTGGCTCTTGCTGTACCCGGAAAAGCTGACCGGGAGGAGGTGAGCAATGACTGATCAACCTCCCAAGTCTGCCAAGAAGGCAGCCAGCAAGCCGGTTCGCGAGCGCAAGCGCGCAGCGAAGGCCAACACACCCAAGCGCAAGTCAAGCGCGGATGGTTCGTCCAAGGACACCCGCTTCCAGCCAGGCCAGTCGGGCAATCCCAACGGGCGTCCGCGCAAGGAGCGCTCGTTTCAAAAACTTTTCGAAGCTGAACTCGATAAGGAGGTCCAGATCACGGAAGGGGGAAAGACGATCAGGCTGACCAAGCGTGAACTCATTGTCTTGGCCACAGTCAACAAGGCAGCAAAAGGCGACCTAAAGGCGGTCGACAAAGTGCTTAAGCATGATGCTTCTCTCAAGGGCGATGGCAGCGATGAGCAAGCCGTGGTTCCATTGGCAACAGTGCTCGGCTTCCTGACCCGTAAGGGCGGGACAATTGAGAACGAGGAGGATGGCAATGACTGATGCTGCAGAACTTGTCAGCCTGCCGCTTGAGATCGCGAACGCAATGATCCGCGAGGACTTCCCGACATTTCTGGCACAAGTGATGGCTGAGCTGGAGCCGGGGACTGACTACACGGAGAACTGGCATATTGAGGTGATGGCGAATGCGCTGGAAGACGTGAGGCGGGGGGAGACCCTCCGCCTCATGATCAACTTGCCGCCGCGTGGTCTCAAGACGATCATTACCAGCATAGCCTTGCCGGCCTTTATCCTCGGTCATGATCCAACAAGGCGGATCATGTGCGTCACTTACAGCCAGGAAGTCGCCAAGGCCCAGGCGGTGTCGTTCCAGCGCGTAATGCGTTCGGGATGGTTCCGCCGAGCCTTTCCCGCCTGCCGCTTTCCGGTCCATAACCGCCAGCTCGAATGGCAAACCACGGTGGGTGGCTTTCGCCTTGCGACGTCTGTCGAGGGCAGCATGCTAGGGCGCGGAGCAGACTTCATCATTCTCGATGATCCCAACAAGGGGCAGGAGATCTTCTCAAGCGTTGCGCGCAACAAGGTCATCAGTACTTGGGATAATGTCATCTCAACCCGGCTCAATCATCCGAGGGAAAGTGCGATCATCTGCGTCATGCAGCGCCTGCACGAGGAAGACCTCGCAGGACACTTGCTCGAACAGGAGGAGTATCGCCAGATCCTGATACCCGCGATTGCGATCGAGGACGAACGATGGGACCTGGGTAATGGCCGAATTCACTTTCGCGCCAGTGGCGAACCGATCCAGCCCGATCGCATGGATCATCGCGAATATGAGCGGCAAAGGCGGATCATGGGTGATCTCACCTTTAGTGCGCAATACCAGCAGCAACCTGTGCCGGACGATGGCATTGTCATTCGTCGCGACTGGCTGCGCTACTACGAAGAGGAGCCGCGAGAGTTCGAGACCGCGCTCGTGAGCTGGGACACCGCATCGACGCTGGGTGAGAATAGCGACTGGTCGGTGGGTACTGTGTGGGGCTTGCACCGTGGCCAAATCTATCTGCGTGACGTGATCCGCATGAAGATGGAAAGCCCAGAGCTGACGCACCTCATCGAGGACACGCATTGCGCCTATGGCAGCGACCTGACGCTGATCGAGGATGGTGACCTGGGCCGGGCGATCGCGCAGTCGCTGCGCAGCAGCTCGAGGCTGTGCCGGCCGAGCATCGTCAAACCCAGGCTGGCCAAGATCGAGCGCATGCAGGCCCGGGCGGTGCTGTTCGAGACGGGCAAGGTGCTCTTCCCCCGTGAGGCACCCTGGCTTGCGACCTATCAGCAGGAACTGCTCGGCTTTCCCAATACGCGTCACGATGACCAGGTCGACAGCACCAGCCAGGCGCTTCAGTGGTTCCAGCGCCGGCTGCGCCAGGAGATGGCCGCTGAGCGGCCTGCAGGAACGCGGCCAAGGGGCGATCGTCGGCCTCAAGGGTTGCCGTTCGAGCCGGGTAGCCGCCGATAGCCATCACTGTCAGCTTGAGGGCCTCATGGGATGTCGATACGCTCCCATCCAAGCCAGTGAGGCTCTGGCTCGCCATTGAAGTAGCGCTGCATCGCCTCGCACACGAGCGCGAAGGTCAGGAAGTAGGAGGGTTGCTGCTTTGCTGAGAAGATCCTTGATATCAGCGGATCGTCTCCAGTCATTGCGGCCGCATCGGCAGATTGAAGCATCGCCCGGAAATGCGCGTCCTTGCTGCCTTCCTGTTTCTCGAGTATCCAACGATCCCCCTGGCACAGGCACTGCATGAAGTGCTTGGAGGATCGCTCGATAATTACGAAGCGATCAACCCGCGCGCTTTGCGCAGCTTCGAGCGCGTCCGGAACGTTCTGAATGCGTGGATAGTAACGGCCACCAACCAGGATGTAGGGCCCACTATCTCCGCTCTGGGTTTCGTCGGCAAAAAGCCGCCAGATCTTGGATGCGGAGGAACTGGTAAAGATCAGCAGGGATTCTCCATCGCTCCAGGCAAAGCGCTCTGGGCGGACAGGAGAAGGAGCCTCGTTTCGCTTCTCTGGGGGTCCTGGGGATCTGGAAATATTGCTCATGGGTGGTCTCCTTGAATTAGCGCAGCACCATGCTGGTCCCACCACCCAAAGCCCCGAATATCGCGTGAGTTAGCATTCGGGGCGCCTTGATCGAGGCATCAATCCTCAGTCGTCCGGCATGAACAGCAATGCTTGCTTTGCAGCTGAAGTCCAATGGAAAGTGACCAATCAGGCCAAGTATCTGCGCAATGTCTGAAATGCGCCCCAATCCAAGACGTAGGCTTCCGATTTCTTAGTTCCCAAAAGCGGACCTTCTCTGCGGCCATTCCGGCCAAGGAGAATGAAGATGACATACTCTCAATACGACCCATCTGCGCAGAACCGTGTGCCATGGAATTTTGGAGCCAAGATCGGCCCAAAGCGTCCGTTCAATCAGAAACAGATCTGGGCGATCCGGTTCTTTCTCGACCGCGAGAAACGTATTCGAGATCGAGCCCTCTTTGATTTGGCGATCGACAGCAAGTTGAAAGGCTGCGATCTTGTCGCGCTTAAGATCGGTGACCTGGTTGTTGGCCCGGAAGTCAGGACGCGGGCGACGATCACTCAGCAAAAGACCGGCCGACCAGTTCAATTTGAAATCGCATCAGACGCCAGAGCCAGCTTGTTCGCTTGGCTCGAACGCCGAGCAGGTGGAGTCGAAGACTTTGTCTTTCCGAGCCGCATCGATCACGCGCGACATCTCAGCACTCGCCAATATGCTCGACTGGTCGATGAGTGGGTTGATGCGATAGGTTTGCGGCCGGAAGAATACGGAACCCATTCGCTTCGCAGAACCAAAGCCTCGATCATCTACAAAGCGACAGGCAACATCAGGGCGATTCAGATCCTGCTCGGGCACTCCAAGATCGAGAATACCGTCCGCTACCTGGGCGTCGACATAGAAGATGCCCTCACCTTAGCCGAGAAGACTGAAATCTGACTACTGTTGGGCGCCAGCTCGCTATGGGCTGGCGTCCGCTTTTGGGTGGAAAGCGGACAGACGACTCCGTCAGTCAGTTCAGCAGCCGCAGGATCCATTCATGGGTGAAGAGCTTCCGATTGAGCAGGAAGCTTTGCGCGGCACGCTCCCCCGTGGTAATTGTTCCGTCTGGGGAGGCAGCAAATGGGGCACTTACTCAAGCTTGCAGCGGCACTTTTGCCGGCATTTTTCGCGTTTGCATTTCTGGTCCCGGTGATTGATCAAAGTATGCAGGCGCTCGCAGTGACACCTCCCTTTGGCCTGTCGACGCTTACATTCGCACTCATCGTTGGCGGTAGCTGGGGTCTAATCGCTCAGGCAACTGGGAGGTGGATATGAGCGCCGAGGCCCGCGAAATGCCTGCTAACCTTGCCGGTCTAAGCGATAGAGACTTGCGTCGGCTCGAACTCGAGGTCGCGAAGAAATATGCAGGCCGCGTCCCATGGGAATGCGTTATCTGGGCGTTCGGCAACATGGCGGTATGGCTTTCGCTCTGGCCGCTGGTGTTGCTGAATGTGATCCCGCTGTGGCTCGGTTTCGTTATCGCGACAATCAACATGACTCTCGTCTATCTTCCCACTCACGATGCCCAGCACGACATTATCGCCCGTAAGGGGCAGCCGCTTCGATGGCTCAACGAACTGGTCGGACACGCCACAACCTGGATGATCATCTATCCCTTCAATGTCCTTCGCGTGACGCATATGGACCATCATCGGCATACGAATGACGACGAGCTCGATTGCGATATCAGCTCACGCGCTCCGGGGCCCTGGTCGGCGATCTGGGAAACGGTCAAACATCGACAACCGAATGGCACGCGCGGCCAAGATTACCTTCGAAGCCTCGCTCGCAACGGGCGCGACGACCTGATCGCGCTGGTTATACTCTATCGGCTCGTTTTCGTTGTAGTCCTGGGGATAATCGCCTGGAACGGCCTGGCATTGGAGGCGCTGTTTCTGTGGTGGCTCCCCTACCAGATCGGCATGACCTACATCTTCTTCTTCCTGTCATGGGCGCCGCACCATCCCATGGATGAGCAGGGTCGCTATCGTGACACGCGAAGCTGGAAATCCAAGCTGGGCAATATCGGGTCCATGGGGATGCAATACCACATCGTGCACCACCTCCACCCCTATATCCCACTTACTGATACGCCATCGGCCTATCGAGAGATGCGGCCGATCCTCGAGGCGAGGGGCTGCCAACTAGGAGAAAACTAACGTCCAGCCTCGCGGCTGGCGAATGTCCGCAATTGGGTGGAAGGCTGACATTCCTTCATCCAGACTGGCAGCGACGAAACCTCAGTGGCTATGCTCTGAGGAAGCAAATAGGATTAGTTCGACTCGCTCTTGGCCTTCGACATAGGCATCATGGCCCGGTGGAATTTCAAAGAAGTCGCCAGGTTTGATCCTTGTCTCAACACCAGTCTCAACCATGCGAACATTCAGGACGCCGTTGATGCAGTAGCCAGTGTGATGCATCGGACAGGTATCCGGTGATCCCAAAAGGGGCTTTTCGTCCTTTTCCCAAGTCCAGCCTGGTTCGAAGATCGCGTGCATTCCCGTATGACCCAAGCCAGTGTTGATGATTGAAATGCCACCAGCGTGCTTCATATCGAGCTGTTCGTCGGGATTCTCGAAGCGCAGAACTTCAATGCTATTTGACATATCGTGTCTCCTCTTCTTCTGATGCTGAAGAGCTACCAGATGTCGTCCGGGCAAGCTTGAAGATTTCATGAAGAATGCTTGAAATCTTGCAGCCGAACGGTGGCTGGTCGGTCGTTGCCAGCCGGTCCGCTTTTATCTGACGAGACAGTAAAGTTGCCTGTCCGCTCCTGGCCCGTCACTCTAGCCTGCAATTAGCCCGCTTATGGGTGGGGAGCAGCCATAAGTCGTTGTCGGCCAGCGGTCAGGCCCCGATTATCATTCGGGACCTTTTGCCCGTAAGTCTTCGAACAAGAACCGCTACTCCAAGTGAAATGGCTAGGACTGCAATCCAGATGACCGGCACGGTTATAACGTGCATCCAAACCGGAGTGATTGTGACGCCAAGCCCGATCAGTGCTTCGATCACGACTACAAATACTGCCACGTGAAGAAAATAGATCGCAAAAGCGTATGTCGCCAACATTTCCAGCCAGCGTGGTTGCCAGCTTTCATGCGCTTTCAGCCATAGTAGCACTATGCAGGCAAGCGTCATTTTCTGAATGTAGGAAATGCTTTCATACCAATTTATCGGTCCTTCCCATTGCTCACCGGCGATCACGAGCGGACCCACATATGCTTCGAATATCAATGTCGTTGCGATGCTGGAGACAACGACGACAGCGATCAGTGGCAAAAGGTAGAGGCGCAGCTGCGCCATTCGGTTGTCATAATCCGCGCCAAGCCAAATTCCGAAAGCGTAAGGAGCCATGAAGACGACCACGTTTTGCGGTGAATTGTCAGGAAAGGTGCGGCTAAGGAACAATGGAACCACCATTGCAGCCGCTATTAGCCAAGTGCCCCATGATTGAGCCACGATCCAGTCGATCAACGGGGTTAGGGCGAAGAGGCCAATTAGAACCGGGATGTACCAAAAATGAAACGACGCGCTACCAACGAAAATATTGTGCATCGCTTCTCGAAAATACTGATTCATGCTCCCAGTGAATAATTGGATGCCTTCAAAATCCGAAAATGCAACGTACGTAAAAATCAGGCTAATAAGCACATAAGGGAAGACCACATTCAGCGCCTTGCCCCGAAAGAAATTGTACCATGTGCGCCCTGCCAGGACTGTGGAATAAAGAAGGCCCGAAATGAGCGCAAAGAAGATGGTTCCGTTATGAGCAATGGTCTCAAAGACCGCAAACAGCATCATATAATCTGACATATCGGGGTCGGTGCCGAGGCGATACATTGTAGTCCCTGCGACGTGCACGAGTACGATCAACATGATCGCCACTCCCCTAAACGCATGCAAATGGCCGATAAATCGGCTGGCGGCCTGCCCTTTGAGGCCACCCGCTCGCGCTACTTCACTTTTGCCCAATGTCAGCCCCCCAGCATCACTGCGATCTGAGTAGCAGCAATAAGCGATGTTCATAGATGTTTATCTGGCAGTGACTTTCACAGTTGTGGCGCAACATCCGCTAAGTTGTCGTTAGCTGCCGGTCGGCTTTCGGGGGACAGCTTTTCCAGTTCGAACGTCTGGGAGTGGGGTGGGAAGCGGACATTCGAGTATTTCGAATTGAATCTCATTTCTTGATCGCGAACCGTCGTTCCCCACTTTTCCGGTTCGCGCCGAACCACACTCGACTGGCGATAATCGCTTAGGTAGCGCCGAGAATCTGTCCGGGCACCGGGCCGTCCTGTCCCTTGCGCATAGGTTGTAACTGCCAATAGGTGAGCGAGCGCCACAGCCACTCGAACGGGCCGAAACGGAAATACCTGAGCCACAGGACGCTCCAGCAGGTCTGGACCGCAATGATTACCGCCCAGATCGTATAGAGTTCGATCCGCGCCAACTCGTTGTAAAGCCCAAGCCCAAAGCCAAAGCTGTAGAACAGGGTTGTGCAGATCATGGTCTGCGTCAGATAGTTGGTCAGCGCCATCTGCCCAGCTGAAGCAAGCCCACGCTGGAGCAGTTTGAACACGCCAAGCCTGATCAACACGAAGATAAGACCGATATGGCCCGCAACCATTGCCAGCCGACTGATCTCGTATGTCTGGTTCGCCTGCGCATTGGCAACCGGCCCAAAATCGCCTGAAACGAGAATTCCATACTCGTACAGGCCAAGGGGGATACCAACCGCATAGCCGCCCACCATCATGCCCAAATAGAACTTTGCCGGCCAATGTGCGGCCAGCACCCTCCATTTCAGCAGCGCCATCCCGATGAGCATGAACGGGATCATGTCAAAGAAGTACCAAAACGGCGCGTGCGTCCACTGGAAATCATAGCTGAAGGAATATTGCCCGGTAACAGCTTCCCAATAGGAACCATTGTGCCAGCTTTCGAACATTGCAGTGGATTCGGGGGTTGGCACGGTCTCGAGGGCTTTCGCGTTCCAAGCCGCAAGCGCCATGGTCTGCTGGTCGTCAAGCGTCCCGCCGACTGCCACAATTGCGTTGGCCGCTTCGACCTGCCCTTCAAGTTCGACCAGTTCGTAGTATTCCTGATTGTAAATCGCACCCGCAATGAAGAGAGCAGCGATCCCCATGCCCAATTGGAGCTTTGCTGGGAGTTTGCGCAAGGCAAAGAGCAGGAACCCGCAGATCGAATAGGCGAACAGGATTTCGCCGGTCCAGAGCAGCAGCGTCCAGTGAATGATCCCGAAGATCATCAGCCACGTCATGCGACGGAAATGAATTTCGGCGGTCGTCAATCCCGCCCCCGCTTGCTCCATCCGTTCCGTCATGAGCACGATGCCGGCGCCGAAAAGCATGGAGAAGATACCACGCATAGTGCCTTCGAAGCCGACATTCATAACCTGAAATGCCAGCAGGTTTAGATCGCTCGTGCCGCCCGAGGCATAGGGATTATAATAGCCTTGGAAGATTAAACCGAACGCTGAAATGTTCATCATGAGGATGCCGAAAACGGCGATCCCGCGCAGGATATCCAGCGAATCTATGCGATCCACCTTAGCGACAGGCGTACTTCCAATCGCGCCACTAACAAGCGTAGTCATAGGGTCCCCAGTCCCCGAGGCAGGATAGGCCGCGACCCCATTGCCCCGCCACGTCTCCCCGGTCCAACGGCGTGGCTTCCAAGACCTACGCATAAAGAAAGATGAGCGCAACATTCTCGACGGGCGACGCGCCAACCCCTGCCACTGGAGTACTTCATTGGCATACGCAGAACCTCTTACCCACCCTGCGACATTTGGAATACCTTCGTGCTTTCCGGTTCGCCCAGGTTTACGTCAGCGCGCACAAGCTCGGCCTTGCCGCGCAGGGTCAGCCGAGTGGCGAACCTTGTGCTGCTGCTGGCGCAACTGGGCGTAAACTGCCGGGGCGCATAGGAGGTGTAGATCTCGCAGGCTCAATTGGTCCTGCTGTCAGACTGCTCACGCAACGCGCCCAACATTTATCTTCGCGAATTGCGCAACCGCGGGTTAGTCAAAATTAGATACGGCGAGGTAAACATCGCCGATCGTGACGGGCCCAAGTGATTTTCGGCTAAACCTGAATTGCACCGGCTCGAATGTCTACAATTGGGTCGTTAGCGGGTGGTCCGCTTTTAGCTAGTGAGCAAGGAAAGCGGCCTGTCGGCCTTCAGTTCGAACTCGGACTATTTCGCCAAGGGCGACGTTCATGGTATTCCTCTTAAAAACAGGGGGAGAAAATTGATGCGCAAGATTCTTGGCCTGTTGCTGTGCCTTATTTTGGTCGCTTGCTCATCCAACCACGGCCTAAGCCCGCGCGAAGGTTATGTCGAAGTTGATGGGGGCAAAATCTGGTATCGGATCGTAGGCTCTGGAGACGCTACTCCTGTGATCCTGATGCACGGAGGGCCCGGTGCCTCGAGCCATTATCTTAAGGAGCTAGAGCGGCTTGCTGTCGATCGTCCGGTGATTTTTTACGACCAACTCGGCTCGGGCAAATCGGATCGCCCAAAGGACCAATCGCTGTGGACGACCGAGCGCTTCGTCAAGGAGCTCGGACAATTGCGTACGGCTTTGCACCTCCGGAATGTCCACCTGTACGGCCATTCCTGGGGCTCAATGCTCGCGATCGAATACATGCGTACAAATCCCGCGGGGGTCAAAAGCCTGGTGATGGCGAGCCCTGTTCCCAGTACTTCGCGCTGGGAGTCCGATGCCGACCGCCTGATCCTAGGCCTACCGCAGGAGATGCAGGACTCAATCAGCCGCCATGAAGCGGAGGGAACAACCGATTCAGAGGAATACCAGGCTGCGATGATGGAATATTATCAGCGGCACCTATCGGTTTCCGATCCTTGGCCGGATTACCTGGTGGAGACCTTCGAAGACCTCAACGGTGACGTCTACGGCTATATGTGGGGGCCGAGCGAATTCAGCGCGACTGGAACGCTCAAGTCCTTCGAGCGCGAGGATTTCCTGCCGCAAATCAAGGTGCCGATTCTTTGGACCGCCGGGCGCTTTGACGAAGCCACTCCGGAATCTCTAGAGCACTACCACAGCCTCACTCCGGGTTCCGAAATCGCGATCATGGAAAACAGCGCGCACATGACCATGGCGGACGAGCCCGAGGCCTATGCGAAGGTCGTAAGCGATTTCCTGAAACGGGTGGATGAAGCGCGCTGATATTGCTGGTCGTATGTCCGCATATGGGTCGAAAGCGATCACTGCCCTGGACGTCAGCGGCGAGATCGCAAGCCGTGACCGGTCTCGCGGTCTTCCGTTGCTGAGGCTTCAATTCGGGTTTATGAAAGACACGCAATTTGGGAGGTATGCTATGACCGTACGCCTTATGCTTCTTGCTGCGACCGCGTTGCTAATCTCATCATGTGACACCCAAGAAGAGGATGCGAACAGCACATCCTCAGAGGCTGCTGCTAGCGTTGCCAATTCCGCCGACGAGGATGCTATCCGCAGCCAGGTCGCTCGATGGCTCGAACTGATCAAGTCGAAGGATTCGGCTGCCATTGCCCAGATGTATACCGAAGACGGTGCCTTTATGCCGCCTAATGCGGCCATCGGAATAGGCCGGACAGCGATTGAGCAGAACTGGGCGGCGATGATGAACACGCCAGGCTTTGAACTCACGTTCGCTCCGGAGCAGATAGTTGTGTCATCGTCAGGCGACATGGCTCTCGATCGTGGGACATATAGACTGACTGTTGCGCCCGAAGGCACGGAACAGGTCGACACAGGAAAGTATGTAGTCGTCTGGCGGAAGGTTGGTGGCGAATGGAAAGCCGCCGCAGACATAATCAACAGCGACCTGCCCGCCGGGGGAGGCTGACCCGGTATAACGCTCGCTGATCGCCAATGTCCGCAATTGGGTGAAAAGCGGACGATACCGCCCGATCAGTTTGCGAACATCGTTCTTGCTAAGCTTCCTCGCTCGTGGGAATGCTTTTTGAACCAGTCGGAGGGGGCGATGCCGTATAAAAAGGCTTGGCTTTTTGTGTTGGCGTTGCTCGCGCTTACATTTGTAGCGTTCTGGCCTAGCTATCTCAGTAAGCATTCGGGAGCTTTGTTGGCTCATCACGCGCACGCTGCCAGCGCAGTGCTTTGGACGATCCTCGCGGCACTGCAGGCGTGGTCGATCCATCATGACCGCTGGTCGCTGCACCGCACCGCGGGCCTTGCGGTGTTCGCGCTTTTCCCTTTTTTTCTGATTGCCGGAATGTGGGTTATCCATGTCGAAGCGACCACGCTTGCGGGCGGACTGAGTGCCCCGGAGAACGTGGGCATCGCTCAGTTCGGCTTCTTTGATCCGCTGGCCAATATTGGTTACGCGGTCATGTTCTGGGGTGGGTTGACTTATCGCCACAAGGTACAACTCCATTCGCGCTATATGTTGGCAACAGTGATGTTCGTTGTTGCGCCGGTATTCTGGCGGCTACTCGTTGGTTATGTGCCCGGCTTTGGCGATGATGAAGTGGCCTTCGACTACCCATTCGCCATCGGCAATCTTGGTGCCTTCGCTATTGCGATCGCACTTTATTGGCAGGCACCAAAACATGGCCGGCCATTTCTGCTCGTCGCGGCAATCATTGCTGCGCAGGCGATTCTTTACCTTACGGTCGGCAGGCTGCCCGGTTGGGCCCCGATCTTTGCGTCCGTCGCTAAAATCGACTTGTCTCTTCTTCTCGTGGTGACTGGCATAGCGAGCATAGGCATCAGTTGGCATGGATGGGCGGCGGGTTCGCGCCGGAAAGTCGACAACGAGATAGTACCGGCAGTGTGACAATCGGCCAGGCACTGACCTTACAAACAAACGTCCGCAATTGGGTCGTTAGCTGACCAACCGCTTTCAGCTGATAGCCTGTCAAAGCGGCCTGTTTGCCGCTCTCAAGGCCGCTACTGGGTGTGGGAAAGCGGAGAATGGAAATGGACCTTGGTCAGCTGCTAGCCGTCTCTGGAGGGAGGGGAGATAGATGCTCGTGAACTGCAACCCATCGATCGCCACGCCTGTGGAAGACGATTGTCTCACGTTCCATCAAGATCGCATCGCCGTCATTAGTGGTGATTTCCGTCCGGACGTCATGGGACAAGATCGCTACTGCACCGAACAGTTGGACGCGCTGGTTTGAACTCTTGCAGGAGCGCACACGGAACCCAAGATCGCGCCGCCATGTCGCCCACTCAAGCTCATAAGCTCGACGATCCTCGAGACGCCGTTGCGTCGTATGAAAGATGAACGTCGCGTCGGATGCGAAAAGCTTGAAATAGGCCTCTGGATCATCTCGCCCGAACGCTGACACGATTGCCCTTGAGGCATCGACGACTGCATTCGTATGGTCAACCTCGCGGGCCTGGGCATTTGAGGGAGAGCTTGCACAGACCATCACTGCAAGTGCAGCCCAAATTGCCAATCGGTAGATCATGCGCTTTCCCCTTGAAGTCCCCCGAATACGAACTCCGGTTTGCTGACGTTAGCCGATCAACGCCATGTCAGTAAGTGGGTCGGAAACCGAATGTCTGCTTTGCTCATACCGGAGCCGCATTGCAGACATTCCGCTAACGGCCCAGTTTCTGCCAAAGAAAGGCCCCGCACGCCTTGGAGGCGGCGGGGCATCAGGAGAGGGATCAGAATGTCCGAGCCCTTCGGGTCGCGATATCTGCCTAGGTTGTGATTGTGACGAACCGGAGAAGGGGTGTCGTTAAAATCGCGTGACCGCGATGGCGCAGTTGCTGGCATGCCGGCTCTACTTTTGCGCTAGCATCCTGCGTGCTTGCTCGCTCCAGTGGGGCGCAATCGCACCCGTCGCCAGTAGCGCCTTGGCATCGAGAGCAGCGGGCGCTTTGCCTGCCAGGATCGCTTCGAGCACTTGCGGCGAGAGAAAGGCAAGCCGAGCGACGCGAGTGATCCAGGACACACTTACGCCTTCCTTGATTGCGAGCCGGGTGGCGTCGACCTCGCCGCGCGAGAGAATACCCCACCATTGATGCGCCTGAGCCAGTAGCCTCAGGAGCGTCGGGTCTGTGCTGCGTGATCCAGCCAAGATTCCGCTGTCATCCACCAGCCTGAGTGATTGCCCCGAGCGGGTCAGCCGAACGTTTGCCATGTGTTTGATCGTCGCTGGCGGATCGGAGCCAAGGTGCAGCTCGAGCATTTCAGCGAGCGCCTGGGCCGAGATAATAAGCTCAAGCCGATGGGGATGGATCGTCACCCGATTGACGAGGGGCTTGATCGAAGAGCGACGGAGGTGACCAAGCTCGCCCCGCAATTGCTCGAGCCTGCTGGATACCCTGGCATATTGGGCGGGCGCGATGTCGATCTTCAGTTACTGGGCGAGGGCGAGCGGGTCAGCGAGTGCCTTCGCCAGTTCGCTGGCGACGGCCTGCTCGATCTCCTTGGCAGGTATCCGCATGCTGTCGTGCATTGAACTTGCGGCATCGTGATGCGCAGACTTTGAGACATAGTAGCGATACCGCCTGCGGGTAGTTGTATCTCCTTTGGCGCAGGGCTTGCTGGTATGTACCGGGATCAGTGGCTCTCCACCGCTATCGAACAGCTTACCTGCAAGGAGGGCGGTGCTGGCCTCGCGCGCCGTGCGTATGCCGCGGACATTCTCCGTCAGCTGCTGCTGAACCGCCTCCCACTCTTCGCGCGGTATGATTGCGGGATGATTGCCGGGATAGACCTTTCCCTTGTGCGCGATGTCTCCTGCGTAGATCGGATTCCTCAGGAGATGATAGAGCTTGCCGCGGGTGAAGGCGCAGCCGCCATAGCTCTTGCCAGTGGCAGTCTGGCGCCTAGGTGTTCTGATCCCTTCGCGTACCAGCTCTTCTGCCACGAGCCTCACATTGCCTAGCCGGCGATAGCGCGCGAAGATGTCGCGAACGATTGCGGCATGCTCCTCGGCAATCCTGAGGCTGCGCCCATCAGGCTCATAGCCCAGCGGCGGGGTGCCTCCCATCCACATGCCCTTGGCCTTGGAGGCGGCAATCTTGTCGCGAATACGCTCGGCAGTGACTTCGCGCTCGAACTGCGCGAAGCTCAGCAGCATGTTCAAGGTCAACCTTCCCATGCTGGTGGTGGTATTGAACGACTGGGTAACCGAGACAAAGCTGACCCCTGCTTCATCGAACGCCTCGACCAGCTTGGCAAAATCCAAGAGCGAACGCGTCAACCGGTCGACCTTGTAGACGACGATGATGTCGATCCTGCCTTCCTTCACGTCTGCCAAGAGGCGCTGGAGGGCAGGGCGCTCAAGCGTACCGCCCGAGATACCGCCATCGTCATAGAAATCGGGGAGGAGTTTCCAGCCTTCCGATACCTGGCTTAGAACATAGGCGCCGCAGGCCTCGCGCTGGGCATCGAGCGAGTTGAAGTCCTGCTCGAGACCTTCTTCGGATGACTTGCGGGTGTAGATTGCACAGCGGATGATTTTGCTCATGCTGCCTTCTTCTTATGCTGTTTGAGTCCGAAGAAGGCAGGGCCTGACCAGCGTGTGCCGGTGATTGCCCGGGCGAGGCTGCTAAGCGAGTTCCATGTCCTGTCGTTCCAGCAGATCGCACCATCATCTCCGATAGTGACCACATGCAGCACGCCATTCCATTCGCGCATCAACCGCATGCCGGGTTCGTGCCTGCGGGTCTTGGTCTTGCCCGCTGCGAGCTGATCGAGTGTCTGCTGCACCTGTCGTGACAGGCCTCCATGGACCGCGGCTTGCACCTCCCATGCCAGCGCCAGGCGCAGCAGTGCGGCGCTTACACGCGGGACTGGCCGACCCGTAAGGTCGGTCCATCTCGCCCGCAGCTGCGCCAGAGGCATCGCCTCCAGCGCAGCCAGTTCATGCTCGAGATCGCATTTGCCTCGTTGCGTCATCAATCCGTTTCCGCGATCCGGTAGCAGGTGACGTCATCGCGCCTTGACTTCACGATCGTGTGGCCCTTCTTCCTGAGGCCGGTCAGGACAGCGCGTGCCGAATGCGGCTGCCAGCCTGTCGCACCGGTCATCTCGGCCAGCGTGGCGCCTTGTTTGCGCCCGAGCATGGCAATGACCTGTTCGATCTTGCTGGCGGGGCGAGGTGCTGACGCCTCCTGTTTGGGTGCGGCTGCGGCGATTGTTGCAGTTTCTTGCTTTGACTTTGTCTTTGCGGTCATGGCAGTGTTCCTTGTTCCGGAGCAGCGTAATTGCTGCTTCCACCACCCAAGGCCCCGGCACGCGCTTGGCGTTGGGGCAGCGACCATCATCAGGGCCGCGATTCAGTAGCGACAGCAATGCTTGCTTGGCGGGCTAAGTCCAATGGAATGTGCGTGAACGGCTCGGGAAAGCAGCAATCTGCGCATCATTTGCGAACTCTACCCTCTTGTGCTTTTTCGGAGTTGAAATCAGATAGGGTCAGGATCTGAAACCGGGGGCACTTCATGACCATGGAGCCACAGGAGCTATCGGCCTCAGCCTGCCGCGATGCCCGAACCTTGCTTGATCTCACCCAGGAAGAGCTCGCATCAGCGGCAAGTATCAGCGTCTCGACACTGCGTCGCTTTGAGCGCGGCGAGCCGATCAGCGACTACGCGAAAAAACAGATCCTGGCAGCGCTCGAAACGCAAGGTGCGACATTCATTGGCGCAAGAGCGTTAGAGCAGGTTGGCGGCGTCTGGCTTGAAGAATGATAAAGCGATCTATGTGAAGTGGGCCGCCGAGCTGAATTCGCGCGGGACTGACACCACCGACAAAAACCAAGCGAATATTTGCAAACTGTACGGTACACCAATTTATCGGCGTGAGATACGCAATGACACTTACTGTAACAAACCATTCCGGCGCGCCACAGCTATTGCCTGGGTGCGATTGTTGACCTGAAGCTTGTCAAAAAGGTTCTTCAGATGGAAAGCGACCGTATTGGCGCTGATGCCGAGCGCCCGAGCAATATGCTTGTTCGTGTTGCCCGCGCTCAGCATCACCAGAAGTTCGCGTTCGCGATTAGTCAGCGCCTGCGTGCTGAATTGCACGGATTTCGTAGTGGGGGTAATGATCCAGCGCGCTTGAGGAATATTCATGGATCCCGAAACACGCCGGAGATAGGCCTCGTCGCACCCTTCGAGCAGCGCCTGATTGAGTCCGTCCACGCAAAGCTGCTGCTCGGCAACAAGGTTGTCGGCGAAGGTCCGCACGTAGTTGGCCGTTTCACCTTTCGCCAAGGCCAGCGCCAGCCTTTTTGCCGCCCGCTTCTGCATAGCTTGCGCTGCAAGCGCTTTGGCGTCGAGGATAAGGAACTTGATGAGTTCAGCCCGGCGACCGGAACGTTGCGCCTGCTTGATATAGGGGGCGATCAGCGTGCGAGCGGATTCGGGTTGCCTATCCGCTATTCGGATCAGAATGATGGCCTGTGCGGCAACGCTGCTAACGCTTAAGGAAAGCATCGACTGTTCCATATTCTGAGCTCCGGCCAGCTTCAGAAGCTCGCCTTCAACCTCGTGCGCCTCGGCGATCTTGTCGGCGGCCAATTGGATACCGATGCGTTCTGCGAGGACCGCTATCAGCAAACGGGTGCAGCCTTCGCGCCGCCCTATGACTTCGGCCTCGGTCAGTATTGACAAAGCTTCCGCGGGTTGCCGACGGATTAGCGCCAACCTTGCCATGGTTAGGTGATGGTCGATCAGCGGACCGACGATGGAGAGCCCGCGAATGGCATTGGCCGCATTGCGGATTGCATCCTCCGCTTCTGAAATCTGATCCCATTCGTAGTAAATTGCGGATAGCAAGTCCTGCGGCGCGGAGTAGGGATGATTGAACTGCTCGATTGCGAGATTGTTCGCGCGGAGAAACGCATCGCGCGCGGCATGAAGCTCGCCTGCTTCCTGCCACGCGAATCCATGAAAAATTTCTGCGTATATCGCGGCGAGAACAAGACCTGCCTCGCGGTGTATCTCAAGCGCAAAAGAGGCTAACCGATGCGCTCTGTCGAAATTCGCCGTGACGACATTGGCATAGGAAATGCAATTTAGGATGATTCCTCGCTGGAACGGCTCCAGATCGTCAAAATGTCCGGGGTCGACACCATTTAGTGCGGCAATCGCAGCAGTGTTGTCGCTAACATTGTCGGCGGCAGCCTGGAGGACGAAAAGGTCGCGCATCAAAGGGTCTGGCGCCATTCCTTTATTGGTCAATGCCTCTGCATCGGTCGGGAATCGACGCCGAATTGCCGCGATCCGCCTTTCGGCGGCGGCGATGTTCCGTTGGAGTATTTCGGTCCAACCATAGGCGATTTGCAGTTCCGCATTGTCTGCCAGCATCTCCGGCGGTAATCTATCCAGCCAGTCCTGGAGACGATCGAACTGGCTGAGGATAACCATTTGTCTCCAAGCTGCCTCCAGGCTGCTGGCAGCTTCTGGCCACATTTCCGCGTTGAGCGCATGAGCCACACAATGGTCATACATTCGACGTTTCGCGAACCAGATGTAAGAGCGTCGATTGAGCTCGTGGACGCTTTTGAGCCCGCGAGTGGATTGTTTGCGGAGGAGGAAATCCTGAAAGAGGGCATGGTAGCGGAACCAGCCTTCTTCGCTTGCGAGAGGTTCGACAAACAAATTCAATTGTAAAAGAGTGGCGAGCATGGAGCTACTGTTGTCAATCTCCATGACCGCATTGCACAACTCTGCGTTGAGTATTGTCAAATGGGCAGTGTCGGACAGAAATTGCCGGATCGGTCCGTCGAGGCTTTCCAGCACATCGCGTGCCAGAAAGTCGAACAGGTCGGAATCTGCATTCGGTGCGCGCTCCAGAAAACGCGTAGCACTCCCCAGTTGTTGCACTGATATCGCCGAGGCCTGGAGGGCCAAGGCCCAGCCTCCGGTATACTCAACAATCGAAACGACCTCAGCGCGGGACATTGGGGTATCGGTCAATCGATTCATGAGATGAATCGATTCCTGTAGACCAAAGCACAAGTCGCGCGTCCCAAGGCCTGTGACCTGACCGCGTACTCGATAGGCTGCGATATCGACACGGGGTACGGTGCGGCTCGCAATCATCAGCGTGAAGTTATCTGTCGCTCGTTTCAGGATCGACTGCAGGATCGCATTGACTCCACTGGTTTCCGCTGCGTGAAAATCGTCAAGACACAGCACCACCAGGGTCGACTTGGCGGCGATTTCATTAAAAAGCGCAGCAAGCACGGCGTCGACCACATTCGTTCCGCCGTTGCGTAACCAGGCGAGCGCTGTCTTTCCGATCCCGGCCTGCGCTGTTTCGAAGCTGAGGATCACCGATTCAAGGAAGCTGTACGGATCTCTGTCCTGCTCGTCCAACGAGACCCATGCAACGATGGCTCCTTGCGCGACCGCGTGATCAAAATACTGAAGCATCGTGGTAGTCTTGCCATAGCCAGCGGCGGCAAACAGCGTGCAGACGACACCCTCTTGCGCCTTGCGCAATTGCGCAGTCAAGTCTGGTCGCTCCACCATATGTCGTGGCCGGCGAGGCGGCCTAAGCTTTGCCGGCCCTCTGACAAACGTACCATCCATATTGACCGGCCCCCACTGAGTGGTCCGCGTTGATTGTTAGTGCAAGATTGCCTCCGGCGCCATGGCTGAAGTCTTTTGCCAACACGACCTAGCATGAGCTTGGATCCACGTGCTCGCCTCACTCGAAACCTACCCATCCATGTAGTTGTCCATTTTGACGCCCATCCCCAACATTTGCGCAATAGTCGTCAAGCGAACGACAGTGATTTAGGAGAGTGAAATTGTCTAACACGTCGGAATCAAACACAGACGGTCGGAGTTTCCTGCGGCAGGGAAGATTGAGGTCGCTGGTGTCATGGTTGACGATTGCCTCAGCGATGACGGCCAATCAGGCACAGGCTCAGGAGCAGAGGCAAACTGGGGACGTCGTCCCCGAAGCGGTTAGCGTCTCTCAAACAGAAGAGGTCACTGCAGGCGGATTGGATGTCATTGTCGTCACGGCGCAGAAGCGTTCGCAGAATCTGCAGGATGTTCCCGTCTCGATCTCAGTCGTGACCGGCGCAACGATCCAGAAGCAGGGAATCGAGCGGATGGACGCGCTCTCAAACACTGTACCCAATCTGCAGGTAAACCAGGCGACAATCGGCGACCGAATCAGCATTCGCGGACTCGGTTCGGGTGACCAGGCGGGCTTCGAACAATCGGTCGGAACCTTTGTCGATGGCGTATTCCGCGGGCGCGGCGTGCAGAGCCGCTTCGCATTCATGGATATTGCTGCGGTCGAAGTGCTGCGCGGGCCGCAAGGGACGCTGTTCGGCAAGAACACTATCGCTGGTGCACTCAATATCACCACCGCGAAGCCGACCAGCGATTTCAAAGCCAGAGGCTCGCTCGGCTACAATGCCCGCTTTCGCCGCGTCGACGCGGATGGATTTGTGTCGGGGCCGCTGACTGATACATTGCGCCTGCGTGGCGCGTTTCAGATGCGCGACACGAGTAAGGGCTGGGTCCGCAACGGGTTTACCGGCGATGATTATCCCGATTCCAGGGAATGGGCTGGACGGATTAGTGCCGAATGGGATGCTGGCCCTGAAACGCTGGTCAGCATGCGCTATGAGCACGGCGACTGGAAGAGCGTGGGAGCACCGTTCGAACACCTCGTCGCGGGTGCGCTGGCGGCGGTCGGCGTCGAGGATGTTCGCGATTATACGATCAACACCGCCGATATCGATCCGCTCACCGGTGAGATCGATCCGGTGCAGGATTTCGGCTCGCTTCAGACCATGAGTGGCAATCTCGATGAAGCGCGGCTGACGATCGAACACGGCTTCGCAAATGGTGGCATGTTGACCGCACTCGGCTCCTTCTCGCGCTACGGCTTCCAACGCGCGATCGACGCCGACCTGTCGCCGCTGGCACTAGTTCGCTTCGACGACGCAGAACGGATGGACCAGCGCACGCTGGAAATCCGCTATGCGTCCGATACCGGGCAGGCGGTCGACTACATTTTTGGCGGGTTCTATCTCGACGCGGACCTAGTGGCCGAGGGATTGACCCCGGCCAGCATTTCAACCTTCTACGCGCTGACCACGGCGGGCTGCGCTGCGGGCGATCCGCTGGTGGACGCGGGCGTTGCCTTTGCTTGCGCTTCGCAACAGGCGCTGGCACCTCTAGTCGGGCTAGGCGTGATCGGCGTGTCGCGCTATGCCCAGCTCACCCAGACGACCCAGTCGTGGGCTCTGTTCGGCCAGACAACGGCCAATCTGTCAGATAGCTTCAGGGTAACCGGGGGGCTGCGCTACACTAATGAAGCGAAGACCGCCCGCCAGCTGGTCCATGCCGCCGATTATATTGAAGGCGCGACCGCGCAAACCACCAATCCGCTCACGATAGTGGTTGCCGAACAATTGCTCGAATTCACCACGCATGACTTTCAGGGACTGCGCCGCCGCGAGGGCAATCTGACCTGGTCGGCTAATGCCCAGTGGGATGCGAGCCCGGATGCGATGCTCTACGGTTCGGCGTCTTCGGGCGCGAAAGCGGGTGGGTTCAATTCCTTCTACACCGGCCACGCGGCGGGTGCTGGAGCCTTGCGTGAAAGCGCCGATTTTGAAGGCGAAAAGGCGCTGGCGTTCGAACTGGGGGCGAAGACCTTGCTGCTCGATGGTCTCGCCGAGGTCAATCTCGCCGCATTCTACACCAAATACAGCAATCTCCAGGTCGCGGTGTTCAGCGGCAACACCACTTTCAACGTCGAAAACGCCGCCAGCGCCAAGACCAAAGGCATCGAGCTCGATTCGCGCTGGCGCGTCGCCGATGGACTGCTGATTACGGCGGCGGCCGCCTATACCGATTTCAGCTTCGACAATTTCCCCAATCAGGCCTGCACCAATTCGCAGTTCCTGGCCTTCAGGCAGGCTCAGTTCGACGGGGCGCTGGGGCCGGCCGCAGCGGGACTGACCGCCGCCGATTGCGCGGCGGCCGGAATCAACGATGTCAGCGGGCGGACTACCGTCGACAGCCCCAAATTCTCCGCCTCGCTCAATTTCGATTACGAACACCATATCGGCTCGATGGTGGCCGGGTTCAACATCGACTACAGCTTCAAAACCAGCGCGTTCCGTCAGGGTGACCTCGATCCGATCCTGAAGACAGGCAATACCCAGCTGCTCAATGCTGTGATCAGCATTGGGCCTGTTGTTGGGCCGTGGACGCTCAGCGTGCGCGGCAACAATCTCCTTGATACTTACGAGATTACCGACGGCAACGACATCCCACTTTCGTTCGGCTCGCATTTCGGCCAGATTCTGCCACCTCGCAGCGTCACCTTCACCGGTACTGTTCGTTTTTGAGCCATTATTCTTGCTTGCCACTGTCGTTCTGTCGGCAGCGGACAGGTGCGCGGTCGCGAGCGTGCTTACCCGCGGTTAGCGCGAGATCATGAAAGCACGCAGCATGACCCATTCAGACGAGATCATCCTTCACAGCTACGACATTTCACCCTTTTCGGAAAAGGTTCGACTGGCGCTGCGGTTCAAGCAGCTCGCTTGGCGCAAGGTCGATGTAGCGCCGATCATGCCGCGGCCCGAACTGATGACTCTGTCTGGCGGCTATCGGCGCATTCCGGTGCTGCAGCTTGGTGCCGACATCTTTTGCGACACGCAGGTCATACTCGAGGAGCTCGAACGTCGATTTCCCGCTTCGCCGCTGCTGTGGCCGGGGATCGAAGGGCTGGCGTCGATGATTGCCACTTGGACCGATTCGCGCTGGTTCATGGCCAGCATCGGGCTGATCTTCGGTACCATGGGCGATCAATTCCCGCCGGAGTTTCACGACGACCGACGCGCGCTGATGGGCGACCGTTTCGATGTCGAGCGCATGCGCGCGACGGTCATAAACAACCGTGAGCAATGGCGTTGTCATCTCGCCCGGATCGAACGTCAGCTAGTCGCAGGCAAAACTGGCGCAGGCAGACCTTGGTTGGCCGGCAACGTGCCCAGCCTGCTCGATGTGCATGCCTATATGAACCCATGGCTGATCCGCGCGATGATGCCCAACTTACTCGCCGATTGTCTAGAATCGTTGCCGAATACGGCGCGCTGGATGGCGCGCATCGATGCCGCGAGCGAAGATCATGCGACGTCGATTGATGCGAGCGAAGCCCTGGCAATTGCGGGACGGCATGCACCGCTGGCGCATGCTGCTGCGCCAGATATTGAAATCGAAGGCGTCGCGCGCGGCGACTTGATCGCGGTCGCGCCCGACGATTACGGTATTGAATGGGTAGAAGGGCGTCTTGTCGGAGCCTCTGAACAGAGCATCACTTTGGCCCGCGAGCACGAGCAATTGGGTATCCTGCATCTTCATTTCCCAAGGATTGGTTATGTGCATCGTCTGCTGTCATAGTAGTGGCTGGCGTCGGAGATGTCAGTCGGACGAGCTTGCTCCTACCTGACGTCTCCCTTGACGGGGTGTTGTCAAAGCAAACGCACCTGATTGAAAAGTGAGCCGGTGAGGGTAGGGCTCACCCATGCCCAGACCACGCAAACCAACTATAGCCCATTCAGGTATTTCAACTCTTCGCCCGAGATCATTCGGCTCGCGTTGCTGATGTATGTGCGGTTTCCTTTGTCGTTGCGGAATGTGGAAGACCTGCTGTTCGAACGGGGCATCGACATCTGTCACGAAACTGTTCGGCTATGGTGGAACCGGTTCGGTCCGATGTTCGCCGCTGACATCCGTCGACAGCGGGTCAGCCGGATGAAGGGTTTTCGTCACTGGCGCTGGCACCTCGACGAGGTCTTCGTAAAGATCATTGGCGAGCGTCACTATCTGTGGCGAGCGGTGGATCACGAGGGTGAAGTCCTGGAAAGCTACGTCACGAAAAAGCGCGACAAGGCTGCGGCACTGGCATTCATGAAGAAAGCCCTGAAACGACACGGCAAGGTGGAGAAGATCGTTACGGACGGCATGCGATCCTATCCGGCGGCGATGAAGGAACTTGGCAATCAGGACCGTCGTGAGATGGGGCGTTGGATCAACAATCGAGCGGAGAATTCGCACTTGCCGTTCCGACGACGTGAGCGTGCCATGCAACGATTTTGGCAGATGAAGTCGCTACAGAAATTCGCTTCAGTTCACGCCTCCCTCCACAACCACTTCAGCCAGGACCGCCATCTCACTGATCGCCAGACCTACAAGCTTCGCCGCTCGGTCGCCCTTGCCGAGTGGCAAAACCTCATGGCCTGAACGGGCGCTGGGGAAGGGCGAACTCTGCCAAGTGGAGAGCGGTTAGCGTTAGACTGACAGCAACCTATTTGACAATTTTTGAGATTTCTCCATCCCGCCTCCTCTCCAAGATCACATTCTCTCGCGCTGACAATTCTTCGGCCTCAGATGGAATTTGATCGAGGGCCTGCGAAACGAAAATGCCAACCATTCTGAGATCCAACGCATCTGCCGCAATGAGGCATTCGCGCAGATCGGATCGAAGTTTTTCTAGTGAAGGGGATGAGTCCATAGTTCAGTTTACTACGCATGGTCTGACGCGCAAGAGCGTGAAGATTTTGCCAAGGCTGTCGGGTAAGGTCCAGGTTGACGAGTGGTCGTTAGGCGGAGATCGGCTGGCGACTGCAATTGCCTCTTTGATACCGTCTGATGTCCGGTATCCGGCACTGCTTGTCCGCTAACGCCCCATCAGCATACAATCCGGAGAGTGAGAAATGCGCCATTGAAGGTCTGGACGATGGGAGGTGATCGGCTCAAATCCTTGCTCGACCCAGTGACCGAGATTAAGTTATTTTGGTTGCGGTTACATCTGGCCATTATGAAGTGGACAAATTCCGTCTGGTGGGTTCTCATTGGGACTATGGAATGTAGTTGGGACGAAACATTTTTAAAATTGCGTCCGTGTCGACTCGAGAGAGGTAAAGAGCAATGGCAGATCAGCTAGATTGCGAACTTTGGTTTCTTGAGTTGAGCGAACTGCTTGAATCTTGTGAGACCGCCCAAGAGGTTGACCAGGGTGAAATTCTGACGAACCTATTTTCGCTTTGCCTCATGGCGCCACAGGAGTGGTCGTACCTATTTGAGCCCCGTCCATCCCAGCAAGCATTTGACGCTCATATTAGAGCGGCTGCCTACATCGATGGAGCAATTAGTCTTTTAGGCGACGACACTGGCTTTATGTTGAGTAAGCCTCCCCGCGAGCATGCAATTGCATCCATATTCTTGCCAGGAGTCGATGGAGAGATTCACGCCGAAGGAAAGACAGAAGCCATCGCCTTAGCGGCGGCGCTTATGACGGCTGTATTCCGTCAGGTTGGAGCGACTGTGGACTTTTAGCATTAGTCCCGGGCCGCCAACTGCTAGCACCAAGGCTACTCGATCGAACTGGTGAGGCTAGCCTCAACCAAACTCCTAACCGCATCCGCGGAGCGTCTTGCACCCATCTTCTTGATCAAGTTAGTACGATGGATTTCAACGGTTCGAGGGCTTATTGATAGCTTATTGGCGATTTCGAAGTTTGTTTTCCCGTCGCCCATTGCCTGCAAAACTTGCTTCTCACGACTCGTTAGTGCGGACCAGCGCTCTCGCGCACGTTGTTCTCGCAATTTCAGCTCCCGTGCAGCAGAGAGGCGCATATCGAGTTTCTTGATGTGACTCTCGAAAATCTGGCAATCAAATGGCCATTCAAGATAGTCTATTGCTCCAGCATTCATTGCACGGACCACTTTGCCCACTAAAGGTGTGGAGTCATAGGCTAGGGTGGGAATGAAACTTGAAGCTGAACTCAAGTGTTGCACTACTTCGGCTACTGCGTTGTCCTCGTCTCTAACGAGAGCTATTCCTGCAGATCCAAACCCCAAATGATAATCTTTGGGATCGTGACACGGTTCAACATGGTATTTTTCACTTGTCAGAAGACTGCACAGATGCGCGCGTCTTCTTTCACTGCGGTCAAATAAATACACTTTCTCTTTATTAGACATTGTGCAACCTCTCCGGGAGCTACTGATAGGTCGGAAAGAATCACACAAGCTACGCAAATGCACTTAAAGAATGGTCCGATCTGGACTCAGTGTATTTTTCTACTGTGATCGAGCATAGCTTGTCAGGCCACCAAGACATTGGCGCGTTAGATCGACCCCTGGGCAATTTGGCGGGATTGCATCTTCATCATGAATCGGCATAAAAGCGGTCGGCATTTCCAAGTCTGAACAATAATTGGAACTCAACCTATTCCATCTTCGCAACACGCCCGACAACCATCTTCCAACTTGGAGTTGGGGCACGTCCTCGACGTTATGAGCGAGGTGCTATCGATACTCGATCGTCATCAATCCACTGTTCCAGCGGTACATTTGCAGAAGGCTATCGACACGTTGACAGAAGAATTAACGGTCCGAAATGGACCAAAGGAATAGGACCCTTGTTAAATTTCATTGACTTAGGTTTTTTTGCCTAACCCTAGTTCCATACGGCTATTGGACCCGCCGCGTATAACGGGTACAGTTATGATGTGTTCGATATAGCAAACCCTGAACTTGATCCTAGGACTGCCGAGCGCCTGCTTGACAGCTTGACAGCAGCTCAAGTTGAAGTTCTCGATCGCGTTTTGCTCCATAAGACGTCAAAGGAAATCGCGAGAGAACTCGGAATCGCGCCCAACACTGTTGACCAACGCATCAAAGCTGTTTGGCCCAAACTTGGAACTCAAGATCGCGCGGCTACTGCTCGCCGGTACGCACTTCTAAAAAACATATGTGGTCGAACCACATATGGTGAGCCGGTGATCGACTTCCATTCAGATTTTGAAGATCAGCAATTCCAGGAGCTGTCGGAAAGCCCGCTATTTGTTGTCGAAGACTCTGCAACTTTTGAGCCTCGACTTTGGCAAAATCAACCGACAACCCTGGAGACTCTGGACGCCAAATTTGGTCCGCTCGGTAGGATTGCCGCAATTGTTGTCGGTGCAGTTTTGCTGTCGGTTATCGGACTGGTGATTACCGCAATAGCGGTGACCATGGGAGACTTGGTCTGAAGGGGTCTTCAACTCAACACGCTGGCGCGTAAGCGCGAACGGAGATGCAAGATGAAGACCAAAGAAATCGCTGCTATTCGCATTAGTCGTCAAATTCACACACTCGAAGATGACCTCGACTTACTTTTAGCATCAGCCGGATCGCTGATGGTGGAGATGACACAGTTTCGGGTCGATACCGACATGGACGCGGTAATTGGCCAAAAGGCAATCACAAGGGTGGCTGAATTGCAAAAGAGCCTTGTTGATGCCCGTTTGAAGGCTGTTGGTGCGCATTCAGATCTTAAGAAGATTATCGAGACTAAGGCAGACTTTCCATTTACATGCCCCGAAAATGCTAATGCGCAACACCTTAGTGAGGTGACCGCTGCGCGCGCTGGATAGGGCTAGTTATGGGACCGCAACTGAACGTCCATAGCATTGCAATCTTTTACAGTATTCTCTTGGCTTGTGTGGCCGCAGCGTTCCTTCGAGGGGGCAAGCCAGAAAAGGCTGGGGCAGCAACTTTGGCGGCCCTTTTTGCAATTCAAGCGATCGTTTATGCTTCGGTCCCACCCCGCTTTCTCAACGTTGATCTCATTTCATTCGCTGTAGATATTTTATGTCTAGGGGCGATGAGTTGGATCGCTATTAATGCAAAAAGGGCTTGGCCAATATGGGCAGCTTCGTTTCAACTGTTGAGTGTGGCAGCTCATTTCGCCCGGTACGTACAAGTGGAAGTGGAGCCGGCGGTCTACTCGATCATGAAGAGCGCTCCGACCGGCTTTGTCGCCACTCTGATCCTGATTGGGACCATGTTCCATCAGATTCGCCTGGCGAAGGTCGGCTACGATCAATCTTGGGTAGACTGGAAGAGTGTGAGAACGGCGCGATCTACCGTTGCGATACCCAAGCGCTAGCAATACTGGTGGAGGCCTTCCGAGATATTTCGGAAGAGTTTATTTTGCAGATTCTTCTTGCCTCCAATGGGCAATATTTGGGCTATAAAGTGCTCTCTCACGGAGCAAAAGCCAAAGCGTTTGGACGATTCCGGCAGGTGGTCGAACCGATTATTGCAACGGGAGCTCCCGCATTTGCTCTTGCTCACAACCACCCATCCGGGTCAACGGAGCCGAGCGATTCTGATATTCGGACAACCAAGCATCTGGCAATACTTTCGCATACTCTAGATATTCAATTCGTAGACCACCTCATCATTGCGGGCTCATCGGCCTTCAGCATGCGACGTGCAGGTTTGCTATGAGCATGAAGCAATTCAAAACCCCTCGCGATTTCGCTGAAGCTGGACTCAAGCTATTGCAGACCGCGTCTTTAGCCGCCACAACTGAAGAAGACTTGAACGCTCGCCGTGAGTTTTGCGTCCGGCAAGCACGTTTAGAGCTGCAAAATCGACGAGCAAGATCTACACACTTGTCAAGCCATCTCTTTGGCGAGCCCGCATGGACTATGCTGCTTGAGCTCTATGTTTCTAGTCACCAAGCTAGACCCATTTCAGTGACTAGCCTCTGTGCGCTTTCAGATGAGCCGCAGACAACTGCACTTCGATGGATTTCGATATTAGAAGATGAGGGGTTGGTGGAACGGTCCAATTCCGGCACCGATAGAAGAGTGCGAGAGGTTGCTTTGACCGATCACGCTCTGCAACAACTTGATCACTATTTCTCCTTCCGCAAGCATCACTTGCTTTGACTGGGGGCCATGGCCAGAATTGTGACTGCTGCGATCCACTTGCGAGTGCCGCCATGAGTCCTTCGCTTATTTCGACTTTCCAAGCATCGATTAGCGGGAAAATGCCTATACCGTGAGAAGGCTTTGTCAGACTAAAATTGCGCAACCGGTTGTGGACCGCGGTGCTGTCAAAGGGATGGCGGGTCGGTGGGCAGGTTGCTACCCGGAGCGGATGAGCAAGACTGAAAATCCGTTCCGATACTTCCACTCATCGCCCGATATCATCCGCATGGTCGTGATGCTTTATGTGCGATATCCATTGTCGTTGAGGAATGTCGAGGATCTACTCTTTGAGCGCGGTTACGATCTGTGTCACGAGACAGTTCGGCTGTGGTGGAATCGCTTCGGCCCGATGTTCGCTGCCGATATTCGCAGGCAACGAGTAAGCCGAATGCGAGGGTTCCGCCATTGGCGCTGGCACCTCGATGAGATGTACGTCAAGCTCAATGGTGAGATGGTCTATCTATGGCGTGCGGTCGATCACGAGGGCGAAGTCCTGGAAAGCTACGTCACGAAAAAGCGGGACAAATCCGCGGCTTTGGCGTTCATCAAGAAGGCGCTGAAGCGCCACGGGAAGGCTGAGACGATCGTCACCGACGGCCTGAAATCCTACCCGGCGGCGATGAAGGAACTCGGCAACGAAGACCGTCGCGAGATGGGGAGGTGGCTCAACAATCGGGCCGAGAACAGTCACCATCCCTTCCGAAGAAGAGAGCGTGCGATGCAGCGGTTTCGGCGGATGAAGTCGTTACAGAAATTCGCCTCAGTCCACGCCTCGATCTCCAACCACTTCAACTCCGAACGCCACCTAATCGATAGACAGACCTACAAAGCCCGCCGCTCTGCCGCCATGGTCGAGTGGCAATCACTGATGGCCTGAAGCGCGGCGCGGGTAGGGACCGCCTTGCCAAGTGGAGACGAGTTGGCGTCGGACTGACAGCACCGAAAGCCGGATGGATTAGATTCCGATCGCTGGTCGGGTCAGCTTTGCGGCATGGTCGGCATACAGACACCATCGAGCGCAAGAACGTGGGTAAAGCGTCCCAGCGCCATCCAAGAGCCGATCGAGAAGGTCAGGTCGACAATCTCGCGATCGCTGAAATGGGCGTGCATCCGTTCCCAGAAATCCTCGTCATCGTCCATCGATTGCGGTGCTTCACCGAGCCGTTCGGCATATTCGATCGCCAGCCGCTCGCGCTCGCTATAGGCATCCCAGGTACGCCAGTTCAGCACCTCCGTGTAGAAGCGTTCGTCCGGCGGAGTGTTGTCGCGCGCCTTTGCGGCCTTCTCGACGCTGCCACCGCTGCGCTCGATATGGCCGGGCAGATCGCGCGCCGCCCGCATTTCACGACACAGATTGCAACCGTTGATCAATGCGGTGCGCATACGGGCTGCTTCCATTTCGCGCATGGAAAGCTGTGAATTCTCGTAAACCGCCAGCGAATAGCCCGCCGCCGCCGCGCCGATTTTGGGCGTGTATTCGGCCCAGACATAGGCCAAGGGGTCGTGCGCGTGCTCTTCGGGAACATGTACGCGAGGCATGATTTTCTCCTCTCCTTCGACTTGTGATTTTGCGGTATCCACTGATCGAGGCACGATTGTGGCCGTGCGGCTTTGTCAAAGCAATGGCGGGTGGTCGGCGAGACTGCTTGCCGGAGTGGAATCGCTTCGGCCCTATGTTCGCGACCGATATCAGGCGACAGCGCATCAGTCGCATCAAGGGCTACTCCCAGTGGCGTTGATATCTCGATGAGTGCTTCGTCAAGATCAACGGCGAGACACATTACCTCTGGCGCCCTGTCGATCATGAGGGTGAAATCCTGGAAAGCTACGTGAAGAAAAAGTGCCATAAATCAGCTGCAATGGCTTTCTTCAAGAAGACACTGAAACGCCATGGAAGCCCAGTCGAGATCGTGACCGAGGGGCTCAAATCTTTTCCTGCTGCATTGAAAGAGCTGGGCCTGAATGTCCGTTAAACGCGGAACCGTCTTATTTGCGGACGGGCCGCAGGTCGAGGATGACCTTTTCGAGGTGATCGATCACCAGTTTGACCGTATCGTCATTGATGCCATGGGTCAGCCGGTTGATCGCCATGCCTTCGAGCGTGCTTTGCGTCAGCGCCAGAGCAACCTCGAATGCCTGGGGATCGTCACGCCATTCCGGAAATAGTTCGATGGCCAGGTCGTGCCAACGCTCTCGGAATTCGAGCCGGACGGGTTCGAGCGTTACAGCGAGCTCCTTGTCTGTGCGCGAAGCAATCGCGAGTTCCTGGAAAGCGATGAAATTCGGCCGGGTCAGTTGGCCCCAATAGGCATGGAGGAGAGTGCGCGCATCATGATCCAGCGTGCCTGCTGAACGTCGGAAGGCGCGCAATTGCTTGTGATGCAGCTCTATCAAAGTCGCCTGGAGCAGTTGCCGCCTGGTCTCAAAATGGTGCAGCATGGCGCCACGCGACAGTCCGGCATCGTCTGCGACCTTGGGCGTCGTGGTGTTGGAATAGCCGTATTTCACTAGGCAGCGGATGGTCGCCTCGATCAGGCGGGCACGGGTCTTTGCGCTCTTGATCGCCTGGGCGGTCGGTTCGATGATTGGCTGGGCACTGGCTGGACCCTTCTCCTTGTTGCGCTGCGTTGACGAACTGCGTGGCATATTCGGGGCCTCATACAAAATAAGCAGGCGTGCCTGTTTTTAATGATGACATATCTTGTGCAAAAAGGACTAGTCAAACGAATCAGTTGGAGAGCTATCGTCATGGGCAAACTGGAAGGCAAGACCGCGCTCGTCACAGGGGGTGGTTCGGGGCTTGGCAAGGCCGACTGCTTGCGTCTCGCGGAGGAAGGCGCGATAGTTTATGTGACGGATGTGAATGCGGATGCTGCTGCTGCGGTGGCCGCGCAGATCGGCGGTGCTGCTGTTGCGCTAAGGCATGATGTCGCATCCGAAGCAGACTGGCAGGCGGTCTATGACCGGATCGCAAGTGACCACGGTCGCCTTGATATCCTCGTCAACAATGCGGGGATTGTCTTGGTCGCGGACCCGGAAGCGACCACGGTCGCGCAGTTCGACCGCGTCATGGACATCATGTGCAAGGGCGTTTTCCTGGGCTGCAAGCTTGGTCTGCCGCTTCTGGCGAAGTCGGATAACGGTTCGATCATCAACATGTCTTCGACCGCCAGCCATTTCGGTTATGCTCCGTTTTTCGCCTATTCCGCAGCCAAGGGCGCAGTGCGCTCGATGAGCAAGTCGATTGCAGTGCATTGCCAGGACCAGGGCTACAAGGTGCGCTGCAACACGCTGCACCCGTCATCGATCGAGACGCCGATGATCCAGAGCGCAGAGGGTCGCGCAGGGGAAGAGCACGCCATTCCCGAAGGTGTCTTGCCCGCCGGGGCGACAGGTGCGCCAAGCGACGTCGCGAACCTCATCGTCTATCTTTGTAGCGACGACGCGCGCTTCCTGACGGGAGGCGAATATCTCGTCGACAATGGCTTCAGCATCCGGCCATGAACAATCATGTCGGACTTCTTTGATGGAGTTCAAGGCTGATTTTCCGAGTTGAGAACCCGGGCTTCTCAGGCAGGAAAGCCTTGGTCATTGGTGTCTCCAGCGTCTGCGGTACAGCCGTCGCCAGCATTGTTCATGCGCCGCCGGGCAAGATCGGCTTCGCTCACGAGTGCGAGCGTAGGTACGTCAGCTGCATTTCTTGCGCCAGGCAATCGAGGATCGGCGGCACCAGCCGGTCGTGGAAATCAATTTGCATGTGGTGATCGAAGGCAGCTTCGTCCTTGAACGTGGCAATGCAATAAAAGAGATCTTCGTCCTCTTCCGACTGCATGATCTCGTACACCCATGCATCTGGTTCATGTTCGTGAACCAGCGCCTTCAGTTCGGTCTGGAGCGCGATGAATTCCGCGCGCTTTTCGGGCTTCGTGTGCAGCGTTGCGATAAACGACTTACCCGGGGCTCCGCCGCGTTCAGGCTTTGACATCGTAAAGATACTCCCGGTGATAGGTGCCATCAATGCAATCGATCATCCGTGCGATGATCGGCGCGCTTTGCGGGTTCTGCTGATGGGCAAGGTCTGCCGACTCGTCGGTAAAGCTTTCGAAGACCGCGAAGGCGCCCGGATCTTCCAGCCGATAGAACTTGTATTGCAGCGTATCCGCTTCGGTAGCTGCAATGGCTTCCATCGCATCGATCAGCTCGATGAATTCGGCCTCTATGCCCGGCTTGATATTGAACCGGGAAAGGAAAGTGGTGGGCATCAGGGGCTCCTGCTCTTTTATTTCTCACCGTTGATGTAGCGATCCAGCTCGACATGGAAATGACGCAGCCGGGCTTCCTGTTCGCTCCACAGCGGTCCTGCGAAGCCGCGCGAGCGCGCACCCTTCTGCACGATCGGCAAGAGTTCGCTATCCTGGTCCAGAACCTCGCCCAGTTCAGGCGGTTCGCCCAGCTTGCTGTGGATGATATCAGGCCGGATCATTCCGCTGGTATCGGCGTCCTCGGCCAATCCCATCCACGCTGGCGTGGAATAGCCGGGAATGTCTTCCGGCTTGAACAGGATGATAGTCTCGTAAGTGAACTGTTCGGGATCGGTCGGGTGCGGCATGAAGCGGTGAATGAAGACCGCTTCGGGATGGCAGCCAATCTGGATGTTGGGGAACAATCCGTAGATGGTCGAATCGCTCAACTGTGTGTCACTGAATTTTTCATAGCCGAGGCCGTACATGACCGAACGCTCGCGCTTGGCCTGCTGAATGGCGGCACGGCTTTCCTGTGCAGTGCCGGTGAAGCTGTCAGGGTCGATGCCTGCATCGGCCAGCATCATCTTGATCCCGGCATTCACGGTTTCCTGATCGGGAAAGCGTGGGCTTGGTTGAGCAAAGGGGACGAACTGGCGGCTCATGCCATTGGGAAATAGATCGATCTGCGTGCGATCATCCATCACAGCCTGGGTCTGTGGATGGACTGAGTGGAGATGATAGATCTCGTAGAACGCGTCAACGCCGCCTTTCCAGTTGGCAGCCCAATCCGATCGCTTGTGCTGCACGACATGCATCTTGCCGATGTCATAAAGGGCGAGATGATCCGCAACTTCGCCGAGATACTCCGCCAGCGGCATGACATCGTCATTCATCGAGATGAAGATCAGTCCGGCCATCGTTTCGCAGCGCACCTGCTTCATGTCGGTGCCGTGGCAAAGTACGTCGGGATGGAAGGTTTCAGCATCGGTTACGGAAATATTCTTCCCGTCGAGCGCGAACTTCCAGCTGTGGAACGGGCAGGTGAACTTGTCCGCCGAACCGAAATCATCGAGGGCTATCTGGCTGCCGCGGTGCGGGCAGACATTGTAAAACGCGCGTACGCTGCCGTCATCCTGCCGGACCACGACGAAGGATTCGGTGCCGATGTCGAACCGCAGCCAGTCGCCTTCATCCGGAATGTCGCATTCGACGCCCGCGAGTAGCCAGGTCCTGGTGAAGACCCGCTCCCATTCCGCGTCCCAGAACTCGCGCGCATAATAACGCGAAGGATCAGGCCGCGAAGTCCCATTGTCCGGGCGCGGACGCTCGGCATTGAAGGGGTGGGAATCGCCATTGTGAATATCCCAGTTGCGGAAATTGAAGTGCATTTTCGCCGTTCTCCCGTGCCAGCCTGTCCGACTGTTACAGCAATGCCATTGATGCCAAATAAAAAACAATCATGATTGATTGACATATTTTGCTGTGGCAGGAAGATAGAGTCAAATGGGAAGGGGCCTGAGCCGCTATCCCTAAGATAAGAGGGTGGGAGAGATCTATGTCCAAGAGCTTGCTTAAATGCGGCGTTGCCTTTGCTGCGATGTCTCTCGGCATCATGCCGGCGGTCGGATATGCACAGGCTGCACAAGGAGCGGCTGAAGCCGCTGCTGCGGAGGATGATGAACAGGGGCTCGGCACGATCCTGGTCACGGCGACCAGGCGCGAGACCGACCTGCAGCGCACGCCGATCTCCGTATCGGCCATCGATGAAACGCTGATCGAACAGGCGAGCGTGGATACGATCGGTGGACTAGCGGCCTTTTCCCCTAACTTCTCGGCTGAAACGATTACCGGCTTCAACGCGGCGAGCTTCGCGATGCGCGGCGTGGGCCAGAACAACATCATCGTGTATTATGAGCCGCCGGTGGTCGTGCTGGTGGACGACTTCGTTATGCCTTCGGTCCAGACCCAATTGCTCGACACCTTCGATGTGGCGCAGGTTGAAGTGCTGCGCGGCCCGCAAGGCACGCTGTTCGGCAAGAACTCCACCGGCGGCGCGGTGACCGTGCGGACCAAGCGGCCGGAACTGAACTATGTCGGCGTTGACGGGCAGTTCAGCTATGGCGATTTCGGCACGGTGGCGGTGAAAAGCGCGGTCAACGTCCCGCTTGGCGACATCGCAGCGATTCGCCTCGTCGGCGGCTACGAGAAGACCGACGGCTATTACCGCAACGGGGCTTGCTATGGCCCAGTGAACAACCTGTCCGGCATTCCGTCGAAATGGGACGGTGCAGAGGGCTGCCTCGACGGGCGCCGCGTTGGCGGCAAGGATGTATGGAATGCCCGGGCGAAGCTGCTGCTCGAACCGAGCGATAACATCAGCGCGCTGTTCCAGTACGAATGGCTGCGCGACCGTTCGGGTACCGTTCCTTCGGTCAACGAGAACGATCGTTACACCGGAAACGTCGGCTTCCTGACCGATTTCCTCGGCCTCAATGTGCCCAATCCCAACAGCAATGACCCGCTGGACAATGCCGGCATCACGCTGCGCGGCGATGCCTTCCTCGGGCGCAAGCAGCGAATCAATGTCGATGGCCTCTATGCCAATATCGACATCGATACCGAGGTCGGGACGCTCACCTCGGTCACCGGGTGGCGCAAGCAAATCTCGCGCCTGCCGAACTCCTATGCCGGTGTGACGGCGATCGGCATCGATGGCCAGCCGCTTTCGGTATTCGACGCCAGCCGCGACGATGATCGCAAGACGTTCCAGCAGGAAATCCGCTTCGCCAGCGATCTGGGAGGGGCGTTCGATTTCGTCGCCGGCGGGTTCTATCAGAACGATAAGGCCGACTTCTGCGTGTCCCAGATTCTCGGCTTCCTCGACCTCGTTTTGGGGCCGCTTCCGTTCGGCGCCTGGAACGATGCGCCGTACATCCTCTGCAATGCGCAAAAGGCGGAATCGAAGGCCCTGTTCGCCGAAGGAACGTTCGAGATTTCGAATGGCCTGACGCTAACCGCCGGCGTCCGCCAGACGTGGGATGACAAGGTCTGGCGCGGGCGGCAGCAGACCTTCATTCCGGCACTTGAAGGCGGCTTCGACTTCGGCATCTCGATCGACGAACCGCTGGATGCGAGCGTCTACAATTATCCGGCGGGCGTGGTGCGGGTGGACGACAAGTCCGACGAGCTGACCTATCGCATCAGCCTCGGCTATGAAGCGAACCCCGACCTGTACTTCTTCGCGACGCATGCCACCGGCTACAAGGGCGGCGGCTTCAACGACCAGATCGGCGGCTTTGCGCCTTATGGCGCGGACCTCGATTTCTTCGCCAGCGACGCGCGCGCGACCGATCCGGAAAAGGCGAAGAGCTTCGAAGCAGGGGTCAAGGCCGGCCTGCTCGACAACCGTCTGCGGGCCAACCTGACCGGCTTCTACGTCGAATATTCCGATCTCCAGAAGCAGCTCAATGTGCCGATCGTCGTCAACGGCGCGCCCAACCAGGTGACGCTGTTCTTCAACGCGGCATCGGCCACGGTGAAGGGCATTGAAGCCGAATTGACGGCCAAGCCCGTTGACAACCTGACTCTGCGCGGCGTTCTGGGATACCAGGATGGCAAGTACGACGAGTACGACGCACCCAATGCCGGATATGATCTTGCGACGGCGCCGCTCGACCGTGCCCCGAAGTGGCAGTGGACCCTCGACGGTACCTATACTCTACCGGTTGGTTCTGACTGGGAGGTATCGCTCAATGGCAATGTTGCCTACCAGAGCCGCAACCTGTTCACTCAGGCGATCGACGATCCGCTCGGCAACACCTTCCTCGATGCCCGCACGCTTTTGAATGCGTCGCTTACTCTGGCGCAGGCGGATGGCGACTATTACATCCGCGTGGTCGGCCAGAACCTGACCGACGAGCGCTATCGCACGGCATCGCAGAATGTTGCCGGCCTGTGGCTCAACAGTCAGTTCGGTCCGCCGCGCTACTTCGGCATCGAGCTCGGAGTCAGCTTCGGAGCCGGTAGTTAATGATGCGATGGACTGCCCTGGTCGGGCTGGCGTTTGCGACATTGCTCGCCGCTTGCCAGCCCACCGGGGACGCTGACAGTAATGCTGTTGCCGGGGGCGAAGCCACTCGCGTAAGTTCGACGGATGAGTTCGTCTCGCGCAGCGGCACTCCCATCGATCCCGAAACCCATCCGGGCAAGGCACTGTTCTATGAAAACTGCGCCGGTTGCCACAGCGGAGCCGTTCCGAAGGCGCCGGCCATCGTCTGGCTGGAGATGCTCGAGCCGGACATGGTGCTCGATGCGCTGAACAACGGAGTGATGAAGCAGCAGGCGGCGCACCTTTCCGCGACACAGCGCCAGGAGATTGCCGAGTATCTTGCGCGTATCGAACTGGACGATTACCAGCCCCCCGCGCCGCCGCCGGCCTGCACCGGCGATGTGGCAAAATTCGCCGGGACGCCTCCTGCCGCAGTAGGCTGGGGCCATGACACCGGCCGCTTCGTCCCTGCGTCCGTGGGTGGCCTGAGTGCTGGCGACCTCAAGGGGCTCAAGCTTAAATGGGCATTTGCCTATCCCGGCGCAAATCGTGCACGTTCGCAGCCGACAATAGGTTGGAACACGATCTTCGTCGGAAGCCAGACGGGCAAGGTGTACGCCTTCGATCTCGCTACGGGTTGCGCCAAGTGGGTTTTCCGCGCGAGTGCAGAAGTGCGCAATGCGATCGTTACGGATGCTGATAACAAACGCCTGTATTTCGGCGATATTCTCGGCCGAGTGTATGCAATCGACGCGATGACCGGCAAGCAATTGTGGCAGGTCAAGGCCGATGACCACCCCAATGCCACGATCACCGGCACACCTGCACTTGGCGGGGGTGTGCTCGCAGTACCGATTTCATCGTTGGAAGTGACTTCGGCAGCCGATCCAAAATACGATTGCTGCTCCTTCCGCGGCGCAGTGCTCGCGCTCGATCCCAAGACCGGCAAGAAGCTTTGGAAGACTTACACGGTGCCCGCCGAGCCGCGCGAGCAAGGCCGCACCAGTGCCGGTGCCCGAATTCTCGGGCCTTCGGGCGCACCGGTGTGGGGCAGCCCGGTCTATGACGCGAAGCGGGGTCGCTTCTATTTCGGTTCGGGCGAGAACTATTCTTCCCCCGCCGACGAGAACAGCGATGCACTATTCGCGGTCGACGCCAGGACCGGTCGCAAGCTGTGGCAGGTTCAGTTCACCAAAAACGATGCCTGGAACGTCGGCTGCATGATCGGCAACGAAAACTGCCCGAAAGAAAAAGGACCCGACCTCGATCTGGCAGCATCGCCGATCATCGTGCCGCTTGGTGGCGGCAAGGATATCATCGTGGTCGGCCAGAAATCGGGTGTTGCCTATGGCGTCGATCCGGACACCGGCAAGATCGTGTGGAACCGTCGGCTTGGCCATGGCGGAACGCAGGGCGGGGTTCATTTCGGCATGGCGCGCGAAGGGACCAGCATCTACGTACCCATCGTCGACATGGTCGATACCTATGACGGGCGAACTTATGATCTCAAGCTCAACGGAGCAGGCATCCACGCGATCGAGGCGGCCACGGGCAAGGTCATATGGCGCCAAAAGGCGAAGGACAATTGCGGTGACAAGCCCTATTGCGATCCCGGCGTGTCAGCGGCGGCAACCGCCATTCCGGGCGCTGTGCTGGCCGGGCACCTCGATGGCATGTTGCGCGGCTATGATCGCAAGACCGGCAAGGTGTTATGGTCCTATGACACGACCAAACCGGTAAAGACGATCAGCGGGGACACTACCCGGGGTGGTGCGATGAGTGGACCGGGGCCCACCGCATATAACGGCTATCTGGTCGTCAACAGTGGCTATGGGCTCTACTTCCACATGCCCGGAAACGTTCTGTTGGTCTTCGAGAAATCGCGCTGACATGGCGTTGGAGATCGTCGCAAGGCTGGGAGATCTGCCCCAGAAAGGAACGCTGGCGATCGAGCACGGCGGCGAGAAAATCGTTCTGGCGCGAAGCGAGATGGGCGTGTTCGCGGTGGAGAACCAATGCAGCCATGCTTTCCAGGAGCTGCACGGGGGCAAGGTCAAGAGAGTATTCATCTTCTGCCCGCTTCACGGAGTGCGGTTCGACCTCCGCAACGGCTGCCCGAGCGGCAATCTGACCGATAAACCGATCAAGGCCTGGCACTGCGAAGTGCTGGGCGAGGAAATTGCAATCGATCTTGATCGCCGCCTCGATCCAGCGGCCTGACGCGCATGCGGTTGCTGCATTTCGATGCTAGCCCGCGCGCGGATCGCTCGCGGTCGCGCGCGGTGGCGGAGAGCTTCCTCGCCGCATTGCCGACCGGGGTGGAGGTGACGCGGCTGGACCTGTGGGAAGCGCAGCTACCCTCGCTCGGCGGCGACATGATCGAAGGGCGCTATAACCTCATCATGGGCGAGGATGTCGCGCCCGCAGTAGCGGCGGACTGGGCGTTGATCAGGCGCTTCACGGACGAGGTGCTGGCACATGACGCCTGGCTGATATCGACCCCGATGTGGAACTTCGGCATTCCCTACAAACTCAAGCATTTCATCGATGTTGTGACGCAGCCAGGTATGGCGTTCCGCAATACTCGAGCGGGAGACGTCGAAGGCCTGGCGGCGGACAAGCGGGTAGCGGTCATCGCCGCAAGCGCCATGCCGTTCGGTGCGGATCCGGGCATCGAGAGCCTCGATTTCCAGCTACGCTACCTTGAAAGCTGGCTCGGTTTCATCGGCGTCAGCACGGTCGACAGCGTCAGGGTTGCCCCGACTTACGGACCCCCGGAGGCAGTTGATGCGGCAATGGCCGAGGCGCATCGCCAAGCGGCCGAAATCTCCGCCAAATGGTTTCCAGGTTAATCCGCCGCGCGGCTGTAGACCAGGTTTATACTGTTGAATTGCAGAACGATTTCCTCGTTCTGGTTGCGCAATTCGTAATAGGTTATGGCGGTTCCGCGTGGTTTTCCGCTGGTGGAATATGTCAGTGAGATAACCCGGGATGTCGCATAGACCGTGTCGCCTGCACGCAGCGCGGTCTTGAGACGGAAGTTGTCAAAGCCGATGCCGCAAACGGAGTCGATGTCGCTGTTGATCTCGTGGTCGAGCTGCCGCCAGATCGCCAGCACATGTACGCCGCTGGCGACGAGCTCGCCGAAATGCGAGGTACGCGCGGCCTCCGGATCGGAGTGGAACCATTGCGGGTCATACTGCCGCGCAAAATCGACGATTTCCTGCTGCGTCACCGTTCGCAAGGAGGATCGCCGGATCTCTCCCAGTTCCAGATCCTCGAACTTGCGGGGTGGGCGCGGCCGATCCATCGGTTTAGCTAGCGTCATCCGTTTGGTCTGCGCAAGCAGCATTTTAAAAAACAATCATGCCTGAATGTTTACTTCCCCGGCGCGGCTGGTAAGATCGCGCCACGGGAAGAAGGACAAGGCAGGCTATGGCAGGCATCGCCCTTGGGCAGAGCATATTCCAGATGTCGTGGTTCGTCCCCGACCCGTTAGAAGCAGTAAGCCGCTGGCAAGCGACCACCAGTGAAGGATCGTCCCTGATGGCATCGCAGCTGGAGCGTTATCCCGACCAGAATTTTGAAGTCGTCAGCAGCGGGCTCATCGGCACGGCGCAGTCCGGCTTCTTCGCCAGGGCGACCGAGGAACGGGATGGCGATCCAGCAACGCTGCTTCGCTAGATCTAGCTTCCGAAACTTGCGGCACAGGGCATGAAAGATTGGGAGAGCAGTCAGATGAACGGTCCGCAGAGGCCAGCACGATGAGCGGCGAAATCTACACCATCGGCAAGATGCTGCGCGAAAACGCGCGGATCCATGCCGAAAACGATGCGCTGGTCTTCCCTGACAGGCGACTGACGCACACGGGCCTTTATGACGCGGCGATGCGCTGGGCCCGTGCGCTGACCGGGCTGGGCGTGAAACGCGGCGAGCATGTCGGCATCCTGCTGCCGACCTGTCCGGAATTCGTCGAGATCTATTTCGGCTGTGCGCTGATCGGGGCGGTGGTGGTGCCGGTCAATGCCCGCTACCAGCCGGGAGAACTGGCATATCTGGTCAAGGACGCCTCACTGGTCATGCTGGTAACAACCGGCAAGGTGGCAGACGCGGTCGACTTCGGCGAGCGTCTGGCAAAGGCGCTACCTTCGCTCGCGAGGGCTGACAATCCCGAGGCGCTCAGCCTTCCCGAAGCGCCGGAATTGCGCCAGGTCATCTGCCTGGAGGAGAATTGCGCCGCCCCGATGATGGCACGCAACCGCGCCATGGCGCTGGGCGAACGCGTCGCCGCAAGCGACGTCGATAGCATCACTGAAGCGGTCGATCCGAAGGATGTGGCGCTGATCCTCTATACCTCGGGTACGACCTCCAGCCCCAAGGGCTGCATGATCAGCAACCGCGCGATGGTCGGCAACAGCCGCAACCTGGGCAAACGCTACCAGGTCACGGCAAGCGACCGGGTGTGGTCACCATTGCCGATTTACCACATCGCCGGAATCCTGCCGATGATGATGGTCATCGATGTCGGCGGGGCCTATCTCACGGTCCCTTATTTCGATGCCGGGACGGCGCTGGCGATGCTGGAGCGTGAACGGGCGACGGTGGCTTATCCCGCCTTTGTGACCATCATGCAGGACCTTATCACGCATGAAAGTTTCGCGAAGACCGAGCTTTCGAACATGCGGCTCATGAACAGCAATTTCGCGGTCCAGCCGGAATGGATCAAGAATGCCATGGTCGAGGCTATGCCGTCGATCGTCCATGTCGGTACCTATGGCCTGACTGAAGGGGCCGGTACGATCTGCACCAGCCGGCTTGACGACAGTTTCGAATTGCGAACGACTCGGCTGGGCGTCCCGCTGGACGAATGGGAAGTGCGCATCGTCGATCCCGAAACCGGCAAGGAATGCGCGACCGGCGAACGCGGTGAAATCTGCGCGCGCGGTCCCAACATGCTGATGGGTTACTACAACGCGCCTGAGAAGACCGCGGAATCGATCCGCGATGGTTGGCTGCACACCGGGGATATCGGGTCATTCGACGAACATGGCACGATCATGTTTCATGGCCGAACCAAGGACATGCTGAAGGTTGGCGGCGAGAACGTTGCGGCAGCCGAGATCGAAAGCGCTTTGCAGGCGCATCCGGCCGTCAAGCTGGCTCAGGTCGTGGGCATTCCCGATGCGCGCTATGTCGAAGTGCCGGCCGCTTTCATCGAACTTGTTCCCGGCGGCCAGGTGACCCCGGAAGAGCTGGTGGAGCATTGCCGCGGGCGGATCGCCAACTTCAAGCTTCCGCGCCACGTGCGCTTCGTACATGGCTGGCCGATGTCGACCTCCAAGATCCAGAAGTTCCGGCTCCGCGACGAGCTGATCAGGGAACTCGGGATCGAGGCATGAGCACGCCGCTGCAAGGCAAGGTCGCGATCATGCATCTCTGACTGATGTCCGTGAAAATATAACATTAAATTTTTGAAAAGAATTCAAAAATGACTGAAAAACAAGATAAATTAGATCAATCTATTTCAGAGAGAAGTAATTCATCAAAGACAAATGGTCTTTTGACTGATGAATTGCTTTCCTACATTGGCCGTGCATCCGAACCACGGACCGAAATAGCCTCGCGCCGTGAAATACGTAAGTATTCAATTGCTACAGGATGGAAGAAGAAGGAGTATCTTGATGGCGACGTAGCGCCGCCCTTGTTCCATCTCGCCTTGTTCTGGGACATAGTGGAACTTGACCAGCTGAGCCCAGACGGCGTTTCGATCGATCGATTGCTTCCGAAATTTCCACTCGAAAAGGCAATGGCTGGCGGCCTGAGCATCGATTATTTCAGGCCTATCATGGCTGGCGATGAACTGATTGCCACCCGCACCTTGACCAACATTTACGAAAAGACTGGCTCGCAAGGGCCGATAATTTTTTATGAAGTTGTCATGCGAGTGGAGACCTCGGCTGGCGAACTTGTCCTTACCGAAAAAACAACACGGCTCTTGAGATAACTGCTATGTCGAAAATAACGAACCTGAAGCCGGACGATGCCTTGCCAGGCCGGGCCTATTGTCCCGATAACGTCCAGAATTTCATGTACAGCGCTGCTATCTGGAATGCCCATCGCATCCATTTCGATATGCCCTATGCCACGGAAGTAGAAGGCTATCCTGGAATCGTGATGTCAGGGCCGATGCTCGGCGACTGGCTGACTCAATGTGTCATAGAATGGCTGGATGGTGAGGGCCGGATGACGCATCTTGAATACTCGAACCGGAAAGCCGCCTTTATCGGCGAGACGGTCACGTCAGGCGGCCGGGTAATTTCGGTGGATCATGACAATGGTTCTGCCACACTTGAAATCTTCATCAAGAATGAAGCTGGCGAGGTGATCGTTCCTGGCACAGCCGTCGTCGCCTTCGACAAGGCCTGATCGGAATTAACGTTGGAAAGTTTGCGCGGAAAAGTTGCCATCATCGGGGCCGCGGATACCGAGGTGGGTAAGCTGCCCCAGTTCAGCCCCACCGGCTTGTGCATCGATGCGGCACGCCGCGCCATGGCAGATGCGCAAATCACCAAGGACAGGATTGACGGCCTGATCACCTGCAATTCGATGGCCGAACCCTATATGTATCACGCAGAGGCAATGGCGGAGTATCTGCAGATATTCCCCCGCTATTGCATTGGCGTGAGTGCCGGCGGCAGCACCACCTTTTCGATCCTGCATCATGCCGCCGCCGCGATCTTCAGCGGCATGTGCACCACCGTCCTGATTACAATGGCGGACAGTTTACGCAGCGGCCTGACCCGCGACCAGGCCATGAAAATGCAGTCGTCGGCCGGCCATTCCCAGTTTGAAATTCCCTTCGGCCCGACAGTTCCTGCCTTCTACGCCCTCATCGCGCGCGCCCATATGGAGAAATATGGCACTACCGCTGAACAGTTCGCCGCCATCGCCGTCGCCTGCCGCAAGCATGCCTGCCTCAATCCGACGGCCGAAATGCGCACTCCCATCACCATCGACGACGTGATCAATTCGCGGATGATCGCCGATCCCTTGCACCTGCTCGATTGTTCGCTGGTTTCGGATGGTGGATCCGCGATCATCATGACTTCGGCCGAAAGAGCCGCAGATTTTCCACATGATCCTGTTTATATTCTGGGCGTCGGCGAAGGCCATGGCCATGAGCATATCAGCCAGGCCCAAAGCCTGACCACGTCCTTCGCCGTGGAATCGGGCCGTCGGGCCTATGCCATGGCCGGGCTGGGACCGAGCGATATGGACTTTGCGCAACTATATGATTGTTTCACCCCCACGGTCCTGGTGGAACTTGAAGACCTTGGCTTTTGCGAAAAGGGCGAAGGCGGCGCGTTTGTGGAAAATGGCAATATCGAGTTTGGCGGCAGGTTGCCGGTCAACACCCATGGGGGGCTTTTATCCCATTGCCATCCGGGCAATCCTGGGTCGATGTTTGCGCTCACCGAAACTGTGACCCAGCTTCGCGGTACGGCGGGCGCGCGTCAGGTCAAGGATGCCCAGGTCGCGATGGTGCATGGCCAGGGAGGCATCATGTCAAGTCATACCACAGTGATCCTCGGAAGGGAGCGCCATTGATGGAGGACCATGTAGACAAATTCCTTCCCCGCCCGACACCGGAATCCGCACCCTTCTGGCAAGGCTGCCAGGATCACAAGCTTTTGCTCCAATACTGCACGTCCTGCGGCACCTATCAATTTTACCCGCGCGTGATCTGCGCGAACTGTTTGTCCGAACAGATTGAATGGCGCGCGGCAAGCGGGCGCGGCACTGTGAAAACCTATACGATAGTCACGCGCGCCATATCGGAGGCTTATGCGTCCGATGCCCCCTACGTTATCGCCCTCATCACCCTTGCAGAGGGGCCGCGCATGATGAGCAATGTCATTGGCTGTGACGCTGAAAGCGTCAAATGCGGTATCGCCGTCGAAGTGGTTTTCGAACGTTGGTCGGCTGAGATCACCATGCCGAAATTCCGGCCCGTCGCCGAATAGCTGACAGGTTTGGCTGGCAGCGGCAAGTCAACAGATTGAGATAGCGCTTGTCCGCGATCCTGAAAATTCATCCACTTGGCTTTCAAACGAGACTCCAGACCGGCCACGCGCAGAGGAAATGCTCATGACCCATGATGAAATGGTTCAATTCGTCGATGATCTCTACGGTGCGATGCGAAGTGGCGATTGGGAACGCGCTAACGACATGTTGACGGATGATCTCGTGATTACGGAAGCGGCAGGGCTTCCAATGGCTGGGACATACAAGGGCAGAAACGCCCTGCGCGAGCTCTCTAGAGACGTGTTCGCAAGATTGGGTGTCGCCGGTCTTGAAAGAATCGAGACGGTAACCGGAGGCGACTATGTTGTTGCAATCTTGCGGATGAAATTTGCAGGCGAGGGCCTGGAAGACGCGGAATTGTGCGAGCTATTCCGTTTCCGCGATGGCAAGTGCTGCGAGATAAAGCCGTTCTACTTCAATCCAGCTCCCGTTCTTGCTGCGGCCAAGCAAAAGAAGCTGAGCTCCAGATAGTTCCTGAGTTGGCACATTGATTGCGAAGAGAGAGAAAAGTCAGACTGACAGCATCTCCTTGCTGATTACTTACATGCCAACATTGATTGATGCGCTAGCGCGGTTAGGCGCGGAAGATTGGCCACCCTCTCTCGGGCCTCCGGGCTACTGGCATTACCCCGGATGACGCGACCCTTGATTCCGTGGAAGATTGCCGCGAGCCGAAAAAAATTGAAGGCAAGGTAATATTCCCAGTGAGGAATTTCAGAGATTCCTGTCCGTCGGCAATATGCAGCCAGATAGGTACGCTCGTCAGGGATGTTGAGTGCCTCAAGGTCTGCCCCAGCGAGCCCCGCGACAATCTCGGGCGGCATCCGGTACATCATGGCGTGATACGCGAAATCGGCGAGCGGATTACCAAGGGTCGACAGTTCCCAGTCGAGCACGGCCAGGATGCGCGGCTCGGCAGGGCGGAAAATCATATTATCGCAACGGAAATCCCCATGGGTGATGGTCGTGCGTTCGCCGGCAGGAATATTCTCGGGCAGCCAAGCAATTAGTTCGTCCATCGCCGGATCGCGACCCGCCGCTTCGTCGGCCAGATATTGCCGAGTCCATAATGCAATCTGCCGTTCTAGGTACTGCCCCTGCTTGCCGAAATCCGAGAGGCCGACTTCCGCAAATTCGTCGCCATGGAGCCGAGCGATGGTTTAGTTCATGGCGTTGAAGTAGGCTGGTCGTTCCGCATCCGGTACGTCGGGGAATGTTGCGTCCCAGAAGATCCGTCCCTTGACGAGTTCCATGACGAAGAAGCCCGTTCCGACGATTGCATTGTCTTCGCATACGGCGTGAATCTGTTGCACCGGTACTCCGGTACCCTGTAGCGCTGCCATGATCCGGGCCCCACGCTGGACTGCATGCGCGCCCTTGAGCAACTTGCCCGGCGGCTTCTTGCGCATGACATAATCGCGCGTCGTGGTAACCAGGCGATAAGTCGGGTTCGATTGACCGCCCGCAAAACGCTCGACGGTCAGCGGTCCCTCGAAGTCAGGGACAGTGCGCGAGAGCCAGTCTGCCAGCCGGTCGATGTTGAAATCAGTGGTGCTCATATTGCACGAGCGCGGTCGCACGGTCGTATGGCGTCAATTCGTCAAGACGACCCTGCTCCACCTTTTGCAGCCAGTCAGGATCAGCCAGCAACACCCGACCCAGCGCGACCAGGTCGAACTCGCCGCGCTCGAACATGGCGACGAGTTCCTCCAGCCGGTTGAGCATGGGCGAGGAAATGCCTTCGACGAAGTCCTGCATCAGGTCGCGGTCCATCCCGATCGAGCCGACCGTGATGACCGGTTTGCCGGTCACTTCCTTGATCCAGCCGCCCAAGTTCTTGTGATCGCCTTCGAATTCTGGCTCCCAGAAGCGGCGCTGCGATGCGTGAAAGATGTCGACCCCAGCCTTGACCAATGGTTCAAGCCATCGATGCATTTCTTCCGGGTCGCGCGCGAGTTTCGCATCGTAGTCATAAGTCTTCCACTGCGAAACGCGCATGATGATGGCGAAATCTTCGCCCACCGCAGCGCGGCAAGCCGCAACGGTCTCTGCCGCGAAGGTCGCGCGATCGGCAATGTCGGGCCCGCCAAAGCGATCGTCCCTGTGATTGGTCTTATCCCAGAAGAACTGGTCGAAGATGTAACCATGCGCACCGTGAAGCTCGATCGCGTCGCAGCCAATCTCCTTGGCCGACCTGGCCGATTGCGCGAAGGCGGCGATGGTATCAGCGATGTCCTCGTCGCTCATGGCGCGGCCACCGGGCACGTCCGGGCCGCAAAAGCCGGACGGGCTGACGAGCGGCGCATGCGGTGAATCCGGATAGTTGAAATCTTCGCACCCACCTACATGCCACAGCTGCGGAACGAATGTACCGCCAGCGGCGTGGACAGCATCAACCGCCACTTGCCAGGCGGATAGCGCTTCTTCGCCAACGAACAGTGGGACAGAGTCGGCCGCAACGGTATGGTCGATCGCAACCCCGGTGCCTTCCGTGATGATCGTGCCGATCCCCGCTGCGGCGCGCAGCCGGTAATATTCGGCGCCTTCACTTGTCAACACACCGCCAGGCGCGAAATAGCGCGACATCGGAGCCATGCAGAAGCGGTTGGGAGCTAAAAGCGATTTGCAGGCAAAGGGGGTGTGGAGCGGAGCCAGCAAATCAGCCAGGTCATTGCTAGATACGATGGTCGTCAAGTCAGCCTCCGGACAAAAGCAAGCAGTGCCTCGTTATAAGCGGGCGCATTCTCAAGGTGGGGGGAATGGCCAGTATCCATGGTAAGCAGTTTGCCTTGTCCCGCGCAGCTTGCGGCAAACGCGGCGATGGCGGGATCGGCAATGGTATCCTTTGCGCCTCCAATGGACAGCACTGGAAAATTATAGGAAGCGAGAAGTTCGCGCTGATCCAGGTTGGCAAGATCGGCCAAGGTCTCACTGGCACGCGGAGCCGATGCCAGGAAGCCTCGCTCAACCCAAGAGATTAGCGCCTCACTTGTCCCCGGGGCAGCCGCACCTTCGGCAAGAGCGCGGAAAAAGCCGGCCCGGTCGGCTGTGATCGCGGCGCCGATTGCAAGCACGTCTCCAGGCATATCTCCGTGCGGAAAGCCTTCGGCCTGAGTATACCGTGGCGAAGCACCGCAGGTAAGCACGATGCCGGCCACCTTTTCACCAAGCAGCTCGGCCGCGGCGACCGCCACTGCGCCGCCCAGCGACCAACCGTTAAGCACGACTTTCGTGGCGCCGCAGCACTCCACGATTGCCGCAACATCGCGAGCGATTGCGGCGATCGACATATCCGTGCAGTCGCGGTCCGAACGGCCACAGCCACGATGGTCGATCGCGATCGCGCCGTGGCCGGCCCCTGCCAGCGCTTCGATTGCCGAAGCCCAATATTCGCCCGACATGCCCCAGCCATGGATCAGCATTACCGGCAGCTTTTCGCCCCGGTGATGCTCGTAATAGACGCGGCTACCGTCTTCTGTATTGAGATAGGCCATGTATACTCCTACTCTGGCGGTGAAAGTGTAACGCCTGGCAGCGGATTGAAGTGATACATCTTCACACTGCGGTGAGCGATCTTCCAGATGCCGTCACGGCGTTCAAACTGGTCAAAGTAGCTGGCACTGATCGTTTGCGCCTGACCGTCCGCCGTAGTGCCGATGCAATCGACGTCGCAGACACCGGTTGCACGGCCAGTACCATCGAAGGCGACCACCAGGTTGGTGGTGAAATGGCTCGTTGCACGCCAGGCGGGCCACAGGATGTTCTGTGTCACATGCGCGATTCCTTCGTGGCGTTCGAACTTGCCGAACGGCGGGCCAATGTCCCACACCGCTTCCGGCCACCATATCGAAAGAAAACGATCCCAGTCATGCTTGTCGAAGCCATGACAGTATTCGCTGACGAGATCGTGCAGCGCGAAACGGCTCTCGATCTGGTCGAGCCGCTTCGCAATGTCTGCAAGACTGGCTTGGGACTGGTTCATGGCAGGCGCTCGCTTCAATCCAGATAGGCGGCGAATTTCTCGCGCGCGATGGCCAATTGAGTCGGGACGTGGTAGCTGGGGAAGGGGCCATCAGACGGCTTCGCATCGCGCAAGAGGTCCTTCGCCACGACCACTTTGTGAACCTCGGTCGGTCCGTCGACGATCCCCATTTCAGGAACATATTGCCACATGTCCATCAGCGGTGTCTCGTTCGACATCCCCAGTGAGCCGTGCAGATGCAACGCGCGGTAGACCACGTCCTTGAGCACGCCCGGCATAGCCGCCTTGATCGCGCTAATCTCGCGCCGGACCGGCCTAGTATAGGCTTGGTCGCGGTCAAGTAGCCAGGCGGCGTAGAGCACGTGCAGGCGGAACTGGAGGATCTGCGTATAGCTGTCGGCGATCTTTTCCTGCACCATCTGCTTGTCGGCCAACAGCTCGCCCTTGGTGGTTCGGCTGACCACGCGCTCCTGCATGTATTCCATCGCTTTGTTCAGCATTCCGACGGTCCGCATTGCGTGGTGGATGCGTCCACCGCCCAGGCGTGATTGGGCCACCTTGAAGCCCCCGCCGACTGGTCCCAATCGGCTAGCTTCTGGCACCCGGCAATCGGTGAAGCGGATGTAGCCATGCACCCCGCTGCCGATCTCGTCCTTCGGACCGACTGCTGTATTGCGCACGATCTCCATCCCCGGCGTGTCTTTCGGGACGATCAGCATGGTCGAGCCTTCGTGGACCTTCACGCTCGGATCAGTAATCGCCATGACGATCAGGAACTCGGCGACGCAGGCATGACTGGCGAACCATTTTTCGCCATTGATTACCCACTCGTCGCCATCGAGACGCGCCTGGCAAGTGAATTGGCCAGGATCCGCCCCCGCCTGCGGCTCTGTCATCGAATAGCAGGAGACGATTTCGCCATCGAGCAACGGCTGGAGGTATTCCGCTTTCTGTTCCTCGGTGCCGAACCTCGCCAGGATTTCTGCATTACCGGTATCGGGAGCCTGTGTGCCGAATACCGTTGGCGCAAATCTGCTGCGGCCGAGGATCTCGTTCATCAGGCCGAGCTTTAGCTGGCCGAAGCCCTTGCCGCCCAATTCCGGCCCGAGGTGACAAGCCCACAGGCCGCGCTTCTTCACTTCTTGCTTCAGCGGCGCCATGGCCCTCGCCGCTGGCGAAGCTGGATCGACGTGCGCGGCGGGATGGCGGAAAACGAGGTCCAGCGGCTCAATCTCCTCCTTTACGAAACCGCGCATCCATTCGAGCTGCACCTCGAATTCCGGATCAGTTGAAAAATCCCAAGCCATTCTTGCCCTTTCTGGTCTTATCGCCCGGTGATGGAGATCAATGTCCAGCATACCATGCGCCGTCGATACAAAGTTCGGCGCCGGAGACATATTTCGCTTCGTCCGAAGCGAGGTAGAGACTGCCATAGGCAACATCCATAGGCTCGCCGGCATCGCCCATTGGGATTGCCGCCTTAAATGCGGCGTCCTGTTCGGGCGTGATGTCACCGAGGATCGGGGTCTTGATCTGGCCCGGGAATATCGTGTTGACGCGAATGCCATGCCTGGCGAACTCGAGCGCTGCGCCCTTGCTCATCAAGCGCACTGCGGCTTTCGACGCGTGATAGGAAATAGCGCCCGGGCTCCCCATGAGTCCGAACAATGAACTGATGTTGATGATCGAGGCGTTGCCGCAGGCGAGCAACACGGGGATCGCCGCCTTCATTCCGAGAAACACGCCGGTCTGGTTGATCGCGATCATGCGATCCCAACCTTCGAGAGTCTCATCGATAATGCCGCCCGGGTGGAAAATCCCCGCATTGTTCACCAACGTGGTCAGCTTGCCGAATTTCGCCACGGCCTCTTCTACCGCTGCGCTCCAACTGTCGGCATCGGTCACGTCGAGGCGGATGAAAGAAACCCTACAGCCTTCTTCCTCGTCGATCGATTTGGCGACCTCCCGCCCCAAGTCTTCCTGAACGTCACCGATCAAGACTGCGGCGCCTTCTCGCGCGAAAAGTGTGGCCTGAGCCTTGCCGAGCCCACTTGCTCCGCCTGAAATCAGAGCGACTTTTCCTGCCAGCCGACCCGACATCACATGCTCTCCCAGATTTGTCGTTTTTGCTATCCTATTTGTTCTACACACTTACTAGATGAGAACAAGCAAGAATATAAGATAGGTCCACGGTCTATCTTTATTATATATAAATCAGCAATTTGAAATTCATCCGCGGCGACAGGGCGGGCCGGCAACTTGGCCCCAGGGCGCAATTGGATATAATTTGCTTGTCGATAGCAAGCAAATATAGCATGATCAAAACAGTGCGTGACTCGCGAAGCAAAAACAAGCTGCGAGCTGACAAAACGCCTTCTGAGGGGAGAGCAAAGCCAATGATCAATCGCTTCAAGGCCGTAATGCTATTGGCCACCACCGCCGCCCTGCCGCTGGCGGCACCCGCCGCCCAAGCGCAGGATGGAGCTTCTACTGAAGGGGCCGGTGGGCTCGACACGATTGTTGTCACCGCGCGCAAGCGATCGGAAGACATTCAAGATGTGCCTGCTTCGATTAGCGCGTTGTCAGCCTTTGAACTCAACCGACGGTTCGATTCGGATGTGCGCGACTTCGCGGACTCGTCGCCCAACATTGTTATCGATGACACCCAACAAGGTCCCGGCGGCGTTGCTGCGGTCTATATTCGCGGCATCGGTGTGGCGGACGTCGAAAAGTCGGTTGATCCTGCGGTCGGCGTGGTGTTCGACGATATTTACATTGGCCAAAGCTCGGGCAGCCTGTTCAAGGCAATCGATATCGACCGTGTGGAGGTGCTGCGCGGTCCACAGGGTACACTGTTTGGGCGCAATGCGACCGGCGGGGTGATCAACCTCGCGCGATCCAAGCCGACCTATGACCTAACGGGCAAGGCGCGCGCCACTTATGGACGCTTCGATACAATGAAGTTTGAGGGCGTTGCGAGCGGCGGCCTGTCCGAAAAAGTAGCGGTCAAGGTCAGCGCCGCCTACGAAAGCAGCGACGGCTATTTCTACAATGATTTCTATGACCAGAAAGCGCAGCGTTCGGACTTTTTCGCAGTAGGCGCAGCGCTGCTGTTCGAGCCGAGTGACGCCCTGACATTTCAGCTTAGCTACGACCATCAGGAAACCGATCAGGATCCGCCGCAGCTTCTCGCTATCAATCGCGATACCGATCTCTTCTGTATTGCATACAATCAGTGCTCACCCAGCCCAGGCGTCCCGACCTCTGGCGATCGCTATGTCAGCGTCGGCGACGGCCCTCTGGGCAAGAATGCCAGTTTCAAGTTCGACATGGCGATCGGCAAGGTAACTTATGACCTCGGATCGGACCTCCAGATCAATTACATCCTTGGCTGGCTCAAGACCGATGAGGAAATCACGCAGGACTTCGATTCCGCGCCTCTGACCCTCTACCACACCGATCGTCCGGCGCGTTGGCGGCAGACAACCAACGAACTGCGCCTGGCTAAGGGCGGCACCGGTCCCCTCACCTTCGTGATGGGCGCTTATCTGTGGGATTCGCGCTACACCATCAACCTGAAGAACTACATCGGCTTTGCCGAGTTTCTCGGGATCCCCGGCACACCTCTGCTTACAAGCTCACAGGACGTCACTCAGACCAACAAATCCTGGGCGCTGTACGGGGAAGCGGACTACGAGCTTACCAACCGGCTGACTCTGACGCTTGGTGCCCGCTATACCCACGACAAGAAAACCAGCCTGGTCAACGACGGGACTACCTTTCTCTACGATACGCTGGTGGAAGCCAATCCTTACGCGGCCTTTCCCGGAGCGATCGTGATGACCACTCCCGTGAAAGCAAGCTGGTCAAAGTTCACACCACGCGTGTCGCTGAGCTATGACTTGACCGATAGCGCCATGGCCTATGCATTGTGGTCGCGCGGCTATCGCGGCGGCGGCTTCAACGGTCGCCCCTCGACCATTGGCGCTGCCACGATCCCTTATGATCCGGAAACGCTCGACAACTACGAGATCGGCTTCAAGACCGAATTCGCGGGCGGCAATGTGCGGCTTAACGGTGCAGCGTTCCTGATGAAATACAAGGATATGCAGCAGGATCTCGATGTCCCAGCGCCGGGCACATCAACCGGCCGTGAGAACCGCACCATCAACGCTTCCTCGGCCGAGTTCAAGGGCATGGAGCTCGACCTGACCGCGCGGGTCAGCGAGAATTTCCGATTCAACGGCAACCTCGGTTATCTCGACGCGCAATACGAGAACTTCTTCGGGGACATCTACAGCACAGGCACCCCGGTGGACGCGACCTTCCTTAAGATCCGTCGCGCACCGAAATGGACTTGGAGCTTGGGCGCCACGTATGAAACCGACATCAGCGACAATGCTTCGGCATGGATTTCGGGTGACGTCCATTACATCGGACCGCACGAAATCACCTTCCTCAACAACCCCAACCTACGCAATGACGGCCAGTACCTGATCGATGCCTCCGTGAACGTCCGGTTCAACGACACGACGGTGAGCCTGTTCGGCAAGAACCTTTCGAACGAGAAGGGTTGGACAATCGGTTACGACGTACAGGGTGTCTGGAGTTATGGCGCACCGCGTCCGCGCACGACCTATGGCGTTGCAATAACCCAGACTTTCTAAGGGGAACCGATGGCAGACCAGGATCTCCCGGCATCGCCGCGGCGATGGGTAGTGACAGGTGCCTCACGCGGGATCGGCAGGGCCATCGCTGAACGCGCGTTGGCAGCCGGGGACCGGGTCTGCCTCGTGGCTCGCAACACCAATATCGCCACGATCGCCAGCGAGCTTGGTGAAAGGGCGATGGGCGTTGCGGCCGATGTCACGGATCCCGAAGGGCTCCAGCAGTGTTTTGAGGCCATTGCAGAAGCTTGGGGCGGTATTGACGTCCTCGTCAACAATGCCGGGCTGCACCGCGGCGGTCTGGTCGATCGCATTGCGCTCGATGATTTCGGCGCGGTGCTTGACACGAATGTCAACGGTCCACTCAACACGATCCGCGGCTGTCTGCCACATTTTCCAGCAAGCGGGGGCGCCATTGTGAATATCGGTGCTGTGGTAGGGATGCGCGGATTTGCCGGGGATGTCGCCTATGGCTCGAGCAAGGCGGCGATTGCCGGAATGACGCAGGTGCTGGCGGTCGAACTGGCGCGGCGCGGCATACGCGTCAATCTCGTCATCCCCGGTTTCGTCTCCACCGAGATGACAGCGGAAATTCCGGAAAAGGCCCGTGCGCGGATTATCGAGGACATCCCGCTGCGCCGCGAGGGGAGTGCCGAGGAAATCGCCGATGTCGTCTTCTGGGTGGCCGGCTCAAGCTATATGACAGGATCGATCATTGCGACTGATGGCGGACTGATGTGCAAGCTGTGACTGATCACGCGGAGATCGGCCAGGTGGAACGCTTTGCTAACTGGGTCGAGCAGGAAACCGGGATCCGGAACGCGCGGATCATCCGCCGACTGACCGGCGGCAATGCCAATGTTACCAGTCTGGTCGAAAGCAGCGACGGGATGCTCGTTTTGCGCCATCCCCCGGCCGAAACCGTGTCCGATCGGGCAGCGGCCGGGATTGCGCGCGAATATCGTTTCGTTTCAGCGCTTACGGGAAAAGCCCCGGTGGCCGCTCCGGTGGGTTTTTGCGACGATCCAGGGGTGATCGGCGCCCCGTTCCTGCTGAGCCGGTTTGTAAGCGGGGAAGCGATCACAGATACCCTGCCCACTACATACCCGGATAGCATCGAAACAATAGATGCGCTGGGCTTCGCGCTGATCGAAGCGCTTGCAAGCGTCCACGCCATCACGCCAGTTCCTGCCGGGCTTGGCCAAGTCGAAAAGGCACAGGAATTCGTGACACGCCAGATTGCGCGCTGGCGCGATGTCCGGCGCCAGCATGCTGTGCGCGAGTTGCCGTTGATCGAGACTTTGGGCGCGTGGCTGGCGGACAACGCACCCTCCTCGGAAACAGTGCGGATCGTGCATTGCGATTACCATCTCGACAATGTGCTGATGGATACAGCTGAGCCTCGGGTCAAAGCGATTCTTGACTGGGAGATGGCCACCTTGGCCGATCCTTTAGTGGATGTCGGGCTGGTCACGGCGATGTGGAACCGTGACGAGAGCTTGCCGCGGGGCTTTGGCTTCGTCCAGCGCGTGTCGAATGTGCCCGGCGCTGTCCCGGGCGTGGAGCTGGCTGTGCGTTGGTCTAATCTTACCGGGCTTTCGATCGCACAGCTCGCCTATTTTCAGGCTTTTGCCATGTGGCGCCTCGCTGCAATCGTCGAAGGTGCCTTCGTCCTCTACCGGCAGGGCCAGGTCGAGGGTGCATATGAGCGGGGCCTTGAGCAGGACGTACCCGCTCTGCTCGATGAGGCTGCGCGGTTCGCGCGCAAGGCCGGCATGCAATGATGGACGCCACCATGATGCACGAGCCGCTGGGCACGGCCTCGATCGTCGCGCATGGCGAGCGAATCCATGCAACCAGCCGGATCGGCCTGTTCGATGGCGGACAGGTAACCTGGCGCAGCTATGCCGAGACCGCCGAGCGTGCGCGCCGACTCGCTGCAGCCTTGCAAGCCTCAGGAGCGAGCAAGAATACCAGGGTTGCGACGCTGAGCTGGAACGACTTCGCACATTTCGAAGCCTATCTTGCAGTCCCAGCCGTAGGCGCCGTGCTGCATACGTTGAACCTGCGCCTGCACCCCGAACAACTGCAATTCATCATGACAGACGCAGAAGACGCGTTCCTGATCGCGGATGGTGACCTGCTCGCCGGATTGATCGACGAAATGAACGCTCTGCCCCTGCTGGAGCAAGTGATCGTTACCGGAAATACCGACGGACTTGCGGCCCTGCAGAAGCCTTGGACGGCCTATGAAGACTTCATTGCCGCGCACGCGCCACTAACCCACTTCCCGGAGCCTGACGAAACTGCGGCGGCTGCAGTCTGCTACACTTCCGGAACAACCGGCAATCCGAAAGGGGTGGTCTATTCGCAGCGAACGATTTTCCTGCATAGCCTTGCGTCGATGGCGGCGAATGCCTTTGCCCTGAGCGACCGGGACCGAATCCTGCTGATGCCACCGATGTTCCACGCAAATGCCTGGGGTTTACCTTTTTCTGGCTGGCTAGCAGGGGCGGATTTCGTCCTTCCGGGACCACATCTGCAACCAGAGTCGATCCGGCAGATGGTGCGCCTGACTGCCCCCACCTTCACCGCCACAGTACCGACGATCCTCAACGACCTGCTGCAGGCCGACGCGGCCGATCCTGTCGATATGTCGAACTTTCGCGTAATCATTGCGGGCGGCTCGGCCGTATCGCAGAGCCTCATTGCCAAAGTCGAAGATCGATGGGGCATCCCGCTAATCCAGGGCTGGGGGATGACCGAAACGAGCCCACTGTGCGTGCTATCGCACCCCGCCGCCGACGCCAAAGGGGAACAAGCACATCGCCTGCAGGCAAAGAGTGGTCGGCCGGTAGCCGGCGTGCGGGTACGACTGGTCGACGAGAATGGGGCTGCCGTCGCTGAAGACGGCAGAACAGTCGGGCGACTGCAGCTCAAGGGGGCGTGGATCGCGCGCGGCTACCACCGCGGGGTCGGAGCAGATGTGCTGACCAAGGATGGCTGGCTAGATACTGGCGATGCCGGGACAATTGATTCGCGCGGGTATGTCCAGGTGACCGACCGGCTTAAGGACCTGATCAAATCGGGTGGCGAATGGATCCCCTCAGCCGAGCTTGAGAACCACATCGTCGGGCTGCCCGGCGTCGCACTCGCCGCTGTCATTGGGGTGGCTGACCCGCGCTGGGAAGAGCGGCCCCTGGCAGTCGTCACGACTACTGATGGTGCAACGCCAGACTTTAAACAATTGCGCGGCGCCCTGCGTGACCGGGTTGCGCGCTTCTGGATACCCGAATATTGGGCGCATGCAGACAAGCTTCCCCTGACCGGGGTGGGCAAGATCGACAAGCAAGCCTTGAGGGCTTCGGTTGCCCGCGGCGACATGCGTTTCGAAAGGGTCGACGAAGTTTCATGAGCACATTGCCGACAAAACAAGGCAAGGCTTCGCTTCGCACAGTTGCGGAAGTCCCTGTGGTCGAACCGATGCGCAAGCGCTCGCGGCAAAACACCCGGCGACGCACGCAGGCCGAACGGACCGCGGAATCCGATGCCCGTATGTTCGAAGCAGCCAAGCAGTTGATTATTGAGCAGGGCACACATGCGACAACGCTGAAGGCGGTGGGCGAACGCGCCGGTTATTCGCGTGGTCTCGCCTCCAACAGGTTCGGTTCGAAGGACGCGCTGTTCGGGCAACTCGTCTTGCGCTTCAACGCTGGCTGGACGCAGGAACTGGCGAACAAAGTCGGCCGGCGTACCGGTGCGCAGGCGTGTCTGGCCGCCCTTCACGCGGTGGAAGACTTCCTGCTGAACCACTCGGAGTACATGCAGGCCATGTACATACTGTGGTTTGAATCGATAAGCTCGCACAATGACGTGCGCAGCCACCTTGCCGCCTATCACGAAATCTATCGCCGCGATGTAGCGCATTGGGTTCGCGACGGGATCAATAGCGGCGAGATCGACGCCGCGATTGACGCCGAGTCGTACGCGGTACAGTTCTGCAGCTTCATTTTCGGTACGATTTACCAATGGCTTGTGGCGCCCGGTAGCATCGATATTTCGCGCCAGTTCGACGCCTATCGCCGCGCGACAGCTGATGCCTTTGGCGTTTCGCCCAAAGCGCAAATCGGAAACAATTAACCTATTGAAATAACGTGATTGTCTCCTCTACTATTTGTGCTTGCGCTAACAGTTGCTAGACGCTAACAACTAAAAATGTAGCGCATATAAGGCGCAATGGGAGATGGGCTGAAAAATCAGACCTGGATGCGGAGGCCGGTTGTATGATGCTGTGCAATCGTACCGCGCAGCCATGCACGGCATGACCGGACGGCCCCTGTCGATGAAGATATGGCGCGACAGATCTTCCATCTGCCAGAATGCCGAGGACTGCGACCGATGAGCCATCCAAACCCTATCGACAGCGGCCTTATGCGCCCCCCGCTGGAGGGTGTGCGCGTTATCGAGCTGGCTGGCATCGGCCCAGCGCCGTTCTGCGGAATGATGCTTGCTGACCATGGGGCTGAAGTCATTCGGATCGATCGGCCTGGAGGCAGCGACCCCCTGGCCCAAGACCAAGGACGCGATGTCCTCTTGCGCTCGCGACGCTCGATCACGCTCAATCTCAAGCAGCCCGAATCGGTGGAGATTGTCGCCAAGCTGGCAGAAACCGCTGACGGGTTGATTGAAGGATTCAGGCCAGGTGTTGCGGAACGCCTGGGCCTTGGTCCGGAAGTGCTGATGAAGCGGAACCCCGCCCTGGTCTATGCACGCATGACCGGCTGGGGCCAAACAGGCCCCTTGGCCGACAAGGCCGGGCATGATCTCAATTATATTTCGCTCAGCGGCTGCCTCGCCGCGATCGGGCCGGAAGACCAGCCCCCCGCGCCTCCGCTCAACCTGATCGGGGACTATGGCGGCGGTGGCATGCTGCTTGCTTTTGGCTTTGTCACAGCGCTGCTAGCCGCTCGTGAAACTGGCCGCGGGCGGATCATTGATTGCAGCATGGCTGACGGCGTTGCGACAATGCTGGCGGGCATGTGGTCGCTCAAGCATAACGGCATGTGGAGCGCAGGCCGCGGCCGCAACCTTCTTGATGGCGGCGCCCCTTTCTACAGCTGCTACACCTGCGCTGATGGCACATTTATCGCGATCGGCGCGATCGAAGCGAAGTTCTATGCGAGTCTGCTTGACGCTCTCGGACTGATAGACGATCCCCTGTTTGCCGAGCAGCTCGACCAGACAAAATGGCCTGCCATGCGCGCCCGCCTTGCAGAGATTTTTGCTGCTGCACCACGAGCTGTATGGACCGAACGGCTCCAGCATCGCGACTGCTGCTACAGTGAAGTGCTAACGATGGAGGAAGCTCTGGACGACGAGCACAACAAGGCTCGCGAGAGCTACATCGAAAGCAACGGATACATACAGCCACGACCTGCCCCCCGCTTTCTGGGCACTGAAATGGTCGACCCAACCATGTGGCAGCGCGATTCCCACCGAAAGGCGATCCTGCAAGAAGTGAGCAGCGCCAGTCCAGGTATCAGCTTGCGCGAAGAGATGAAGGAGTACGAGTGATGAGCACAATGACTGACAGCATTGGCGAAGCTCCCGAATTGGAGAAGAGCAAAGAACGTAAGTTCGACTTCGATGTAATCGGCATCGGCGCCGGTTTCGCAGGGCTTGCTCTTATCCATTACCTTCGTGAGCTTGGCATCTCGGTCCGCATTTTCGATAAGGCATCGGATATCGGTGGCACCTGGACCTGGAACCGTTACCCAGGCGCGGCCACAGATAGTGAGAGCTATTACTATTGCCTGACCTTTTCGAAGGAACTGCTCCATAAGTGGTCATGGTCGAAGAGGTATCCAGGTTGGGAGGAAACGCTCAACTATTTCCATTTCATCGCCGACGAATGCGACATGTGGCCCAATATCCAGCTCAACACGGAAATCGTCGAGGCGGAATATCTGGCTGATCGTGGTTGCTGGAAGGTCGAGACTGCCGATGGCAAGACCTACACGAGCAAATATCTTGTCAGCACCATGGGCATGATCTCTGAACCGATGATCCCGAACATGAAAGGCATGGACCGGTTCAAGGGGCCGCTGTTCCACTCGGCACGCTGGCCGCAAGAAGGGCTGGACTATGCCGGCAAGCGCATCGGCATCATCGGCGCTGGCGCAACCACAGTCCAGATGCTGCCGGTGTTGGCGCAAACGGCGGGCAGTGTGACCGTATTCCATCGGACGCCCAACTACATCCTGCCGGCGATGCAGAAGCCGATGACTCCGGAGTGGGAAAAGGAGATCAAAGACAATTACGATGCAGTCATCGCCAAGTGTCGCAACCATGTGTTCGGCATGGCATTCGACAGTCCTGTTGGAAGGAACGCAGTCGATACCCCGCCCGAAGAGAGGCAGCGCATCTTCGAAGAAAATTGGACCGGCAGCTTCCGCTGGGTTTTCGAGACCTTCGACGATCTTCTCGTAAACCCTGACGCGAACCGGCTGGCGGCGGAATTCATCACGTCCAAGATGAAAGAACGGGTCAATGATCCCGAGATCGCCGAGCTGCTTGCACCCAGCTTCGATGACTACCCGCTCTTTGCCAAACGGCCACCGTTAGATCATGGATATCTCGAAGCCTACAACAGGGAAAATGTCCACTTGGTTGACATCAAGGATCGCGAGCCGCTGGTCGAAATCACCGAAAGCGGTATCCGCACTACAAAGAACGAGTACGAGTTCGACATTATCGTTCTGGCGACAGGCTTCAAGGCCTATACTGGCGCGCTGGAGGCGTTCCCGATCCGCGGCATCACCGGCCAGACGCTGAACGAGAAGTGGCGCACCGCTTCAGAGTGCATCATGGGCGTATGCGTGGCCGACTTCCCCAACCTGTTCATCGTGACAGGGCCGCAGGCGCCGTTTGCTAACCTGCCGACCTCGATTGAACAGAACGTGATCTGGATCACGCGCTGCATCGAAAAGATGGAACGCGAAGGCTATGACGTGTTCAAGCCGCGCAAGGAGGCCGAGCAGGAATGGACCGCGCATACCGCCGAAATTCACGCCCAGACGCTGATGGCCGAAGGCGACAAGGTGAATTCCTGGATGATGGGCGCCAACCGCGACGACAAGCCGCCGCGCGTGCTGATCTATTTCGGCGGGGCGAATGCCTATTACGACAAGCTCGATCAATCCGCGGAAGAAGGTTTTCCGGAACTCGAATTCTCCCGGCGTGCGGGGTGATGAACGGGCGGGGACTGCCAGCTTAACTCTTGCAGAGCGCGTTGAAGCGCAAAGGCGGGTGTTGTCAAAAGGATGGCGACCGATCGGCGAGCTTGCTAACTTGAGCGAATGAGCAAGCCGGAGAATCCGTTCGCTTACTTCCACTCGTCTCCCGAAGTGATCCGCATTGTCGTGATGTTGTACATTCGTTATCCGCTTAGTCTGCGGAATGTGGAAGACCTGCTTTTCGAGCACGGATACGACCTGTGCCACGAGACGGTGCGGCTTTGGTGGAACAGGTTCGGGCCCATGTTTGCAGCGGACATTCGCCGCCAGCGGGTATGCCGGATGAAAGCCTACCGCCACTGGAAGTGGCACCTCGATGAAATGTACGTAAAGCTCAACGGTGAGATGGTTTACCTATGGCGAGCGGTCGATCACGAAGGCGAAGTCCTCGAGAGCTACGTTACCAAGAAGCGGGATAAATCCGCTGCTCTCGCCTTGGCAAGGTCGAGGCAATCGTCACTGACGGTCTCAGATCGTACCCAGCTGCGATGAAGGAGCTGGGCAACGAGGACCGCCGCGAGATGGGCAGGTGGCTCAACAATCGAGCTGAGAACTCCCACCTGCCATTCCGACGACGAGAACGAACCATGCTGCGATTTCGACAGATGAAGTCGTTGCAGAAATTTGGATCTGTCCACGCCTCGATCTCAAACCATTTAAACTCGGAACGCCACCTCGTCGATCGACAGACTTTCAAGCAACGGCGCGCGGCGGCTCTCGCCGAGTGGCAAAATCTTGCGGCTTAACTCCGGCGACGCTTGACCCTTTGTGCGTCAGGTGGAGACGAGTTCGCATTGGACTGACACCACCGCCACCTGGTCTAAGTCTTTGAGATATCTGGAGAAATTGCCTCAAGAACGGCGCGGTTCCGCGCCATTTCTTGGTTCTGTCAAAGCTAATGCACTAA
>NZ_JBTXJF010000001.1:870000-1887887 GCF_054957735.1 Altererythrobacter chaiwopuensis | reverse complement strand
CTGCAGATTTATTCCGCTTCTTCGTGACATAGCTTTCAAGCACTTCGCCTTCGTGATCGACCGTGCGCCACAGATAGACCATCTCTCCATTGAGCTTGAAGTACATCTCATCGAGGTGCCAGCGCCAGCGACGAAAACCCTCGCATTCGGTTTACCCGCTGCCTGCGAATATCGGCCGCGAACATCGGGCCAAACCGGTTCCACCATAGCCGAACAGTTTCGTGACAGATGTCGATGCCCCGTTCGAACAGCAGGTCCTCGACGTTTCGAAGTGACAGCGGATACCGCACATACAGCAGCACCGTGAGCCGAATGATCTCGGGCGAGGAGTTGAAATAGCGGAATGGACTGGCTGGTTTGCGTGGTCTGGGCATTAGAGCGCCCTACCCTGCCCCGTGCTTCTCGCCAATTAGTGCATTAGCTTTGACAGAACCAAGAAATGGCGCGGAACCGCGCCGTTCTTGAGGCAATTTCTCCAGATATCTCAAAGACTTAGACCAGGTGGCGGAGCGGGTGGGATTCGAACCCACGATAGGGGGTTGCCCTATACACACTTTCCAGGCGTGCGCCTTCGACCACTCGGCCACCGCTCCGCATGCCTGATCGTACAAGCCCCGATCAGACAAGGCAGCGCCCCTAGCGGCTCGGGAAGTACTGCGCAAGGCGGGTTGATGTGGTATATGGCGACTCGCTGCGGTGCTGCGCGGATCGGCATTCCCTGCGAACACCGCTCGCGTAGCCCCTTTCCGCCCCCGAAAACGCGTGGAAAGGGGCTTTCGCTTGTCCGCGCCCGGTGGCAAGTTGCGTGTCATGAAGACCATTCTCACCGGCCTTGCCGCACTCGCCCTTGCTATTCCTGCCCATGCGCAGGAGCAGGCCGCCACCGCCCCCTCGCCGAACGAGATCGTTGCGCAGGCCGCAGCCGATGAATGGATCCGCATCGCGGCGGAGGATCTGCTGGTGATGACGCTGGCGCCCGATGCCGAGGGCAACGCGCGGCAGGTGGTGATCCAGCTGATGCCGCCGCCGTTCAGCCAGGGCTGGGTGCACAATATCCGCCTGTTTGCGCGCAGCGGCTGGTATGACGGGATTTCGGTCAATCGGGTGCAGGACAATTACGTCACCCAATGGGGGGACCCCAATTACGACAACCCGGAAGCGACGGGTGAGGCCAAGCCGCTACCCGAGGGGCTGAAGGTGATGGGGGAGTCGGATTATTCCAACGACTTAGACCTGACACCACCAAGTCGCGGTGAGATCTCACTTTGGCATCCCCGACCAACTGTCGATGATCTTTACTCAGACGGAGCGAAATTTTTTGATGGCTGGCCAACAGCATTTGAGTTGAACAAAGATGGTGCTGGGAATGAATGGCCCGTCCACTGTTACGGCATGGTCGGCGTGGGGCGGAATTATTCGCCGGACACCGGCAGCGGCGCGGAGCTTTACACCGTAATCGGCCATGCGCCGCGCCATCTGGACCGCAACATTGCGCTGGTGGGCCGCGTGATCGAGGGGATGGAGCACCTCTCCTCGCTCCCGCGCGGCAAGGGCGAACTGGGTTTCTACGCCGATTTCGAGAAGGATAAGCGCACGCCAATCTTGAGCGTTCGCGTGGCAAGCGACATCGCCGAGTTCCCCCAGCCGACATTCGAATATCTCAACACCGAAAGCGAGAGCTTTGCGCGTTATGCCGCGGCGCGCGCCAATCGCCGCGATGCCTTTTTCATCGTGCCAGCGGGCGGCGCGGACATCTGCAACATCCCGGTGCCGGTGCGGCGGGTCGTCTCTGAATGAACCCGTCTCGTCATTGCGAGCGACCGCAGGTCGCGCGGCAATCCATGGCCGGTCCCTGGATTGCTTCGTCGCTTCGCTCCTCGCAATGACAGACATGGTAGAGGCGACTGTGCCGCTCACCCGCTGGCAGGGCGACCGCGGCACCTATCACCTGGTTGTAATCACCGGCGAGGCAGCAGAGGCGATTGCGATGCACGCGCGGCTGCACCGGCTGGAATACGGGCGCCAGCGCGGCTTCGGATCGGTCAAGGTGATCGCGCGGATCGGCGAGACGCAATGGAAAACGTCAGTGTTTCCGCAGAACAAGTCCGCGCCCTCAAGTAGCGAAGCGGTAGGGCAACAAGAACGCGAGTGGGTGCTGCTGGTCAGCAAGAAGGTGATGCGCGCAGAGGATCTGGCGGCGGGCGATGAGGTGCCGGTGGAGCTGGAGCTGCTCTAATTCTTCTGCATCAGCTCGATCCGGTTGCCGAATGGGTCCTGCGTGAAGAAGCGCTCATAGCCTGCGACCGGCTTGTCATCACGGGTCTCTACGCCCGCTTCCTCCAGCCGTTGACGCAGCCCTGCCAGATCATCCACCAGCAGCGCGGGATGCGCCTTCCTTGCAGGGCGAAATTCCGGATCGACCCCGAGATGCAAGTTCACTCCGCCGCTTTCGAACCAGCAGCCTTTGGGCGAAAGATTGGCGGGCTTGGGCACTTCGCGCATGCCGAGCAGTCCGGTGAAGAAGGCCCGCGCCTTATCCTCACCCCCGGCGGGGATGGCGAGTTGGACATGGTCGACCCCGATTACAGCCATCAAATCCGCTCCGCTTATATTCTTTCGGCCTGTGCCACCGCGTCGCTAGCGCGCAATGCGCTGAGCACGCGGGTGAGATGCGCCAGGTCCTGCACCTCATTGTCGATATCGTAAGTCGTGAACGGGTGATCGGTCTCGACCTGGTCGAGCCGTTTCACATTCACGTGGTTTTGCGCAAAAATTCCCGCCATTTCGGCCAGCGTGCCGGGCCGGTCATACAGCGTGACACGCAGCCGCCCGACCGCCCCCTGCGAACGCTTGCCCCAGCTCAGATCGAGCCAGTCGGCATCAATTCCATTGGCAAGTTCGAAACAGCCGATCGCGTGGACTTCCACCGCTTCGCCCTTCTTCCGCAGGCCCACGATCCGATCGCCCGGCACCGGGTGGCAACATTCTGCCAGATGGAAACCGACGCCGGGAGTAAGCCCGCGGATCGAAATCGCATGTTCGCGCCGCGTCCAGTCAGCGTCATCCTCGAATTCGGCGGTGCAGCCCGGCACCAGCGCCTCCATCACCTCGCGATCGGTCAGCTTGGCCGCGCCAATCGCGAACATCAGGTCTTCCTCATCGATCAGGCCCAGCCGCTCGACTGCGTCGTGCCGCGCCTTCTTGCCGATCCGCGCCGGCACGCGGGTGGCGATTTCCTCGAACAGCTTGCTGCCGATTTCCGCGATCTCGGCGCGTTCCTTGAGCCGCACCGCGCGGCGGATCGCGGCGCGCGCCTTGCCGGTAACGACATATCCCAGCCAGGAAAGCTGCGGTTCCGCATTCTTGCGCTTGATGATCTCTACCACGTCGCCATTGGCCAGCTGGGTGCGCAGCGGCATATGGCGCCCGTTGATCTTCGCGCCCACTGCCTGCGCGCCAAGATCGGTGTGCACGGCAAAGGCGAAATCGACCGGGGTTGCGCCCTTGGGCAGCTGGAACAGCGCCCCCTTGGGGGTGAAGGCGAAGATCCGGTCCTGGTAGATCGCCATCCTGGTGTGTTCGAGCAGTTCGTCGGCATCGTGGCTGGCATCGACGATCTCGATCAAGTCGCGCAGCCAGCCGACCGCGCCATCGGGCCTGTCACCCTGCTTGTAGGCCCAGTGCGCTGCCAGCCCGAACTCATTGGTCATGTGCATGGCGCGGGTGCGGATCTGCACCTCCACCCGCATCGAATTCTCATACATCAGTGAGGTGTGGAGCGATTTGTAGCCATTCGATTTGGGGGTGGAGATATAGTCCTTGAACTTGCCCGGCAGGAACTGCCAGGTGGTGTGGAGCACGCCCATCGCGGAATAGCAGTCAGCCTCGCTTTCGCAGATCACGCGGAAGGCCATGATGTCGGTCACCTGCTCGAAACTGACGTGCCGCTCCGCCATCTTCTTCCAGATCGAATAGGGATGCTTCTCACGCCCGGAAACCTCGACATGCAGGCCCGCCTCGGCCAGCGCCTGCTTGATCTTGAGCGCGATTGCATCGACCTGCCCGCCATCCTGGCTGCGCAATTCCACCAGCCGGTTGGTGATGGTGGCATAGGCTTCGGGTTCAAGCTGCTCGAACGCAAGCAACTGCATTTCGCGCATATATTCATACATGCCCACCCGCTCTGCCAATGGGGCATAGATATCCATCGTTTCGCGCGCGATGCGCTGGCGCTTGTCAGGCGATTTGATGAAATGCAGCGTGCGCATGTTGTGCAACCGGTCAGCCAGCTTGACCAGCAGCACACGAATATCCTCGGACATGGCGAGCAGGAACTTGCGCAGGTTTTCCGCCGCGCGTTCGTTTTCCGCCATCTGCTCGATCTTGGAAAGCTTGGTCACCCCGTCGACCAGCCGCGCCACATCGGTGCCGAAATTGGCCTCGATATCCTCGATCGTCGCCAGCGTATCCTCGACCGTGTCGTGCAGCAGCGCGGTGATGATGGTCTGCACGTCAAGCTTGAGATCGGTCATCAGCCCGGCAACTTCGACCGGATGGCTGAAATAGGGATCACCGCTGGCGCGCTTTTGCGTGCCGTGTTTCTGCACCGTATAGACATAGGCGCGGTTGAGCGCCGCCTCATCGGCGTCAGGGTCATAGCTCAGGACCCGTTCGACTAGTTCATACTGGCGCAGCATTGCCTTATAAATGTGCGGTGCAGCGCATATTATTGCAATGCAAAAACTTGCACCTGGCGAATGGTTTGGCCGATATGGACAAATCGGCATCACATGTTAATTGTGAACGTTCTCACAAATAATGCGCAAAGAGAGGGCGCCATGCGGATCAACCAGACAATCTTACTCGCTGCCACGGCCGCCGCGCTGGCATTCAGCCCGTCGGTCGCGCTCGCGCAGGAAACGCCCGCCCAGCCGCGCCAGCTGATCTTTGCCGACGAATTTGATGGCGAGGCGCTCGACCGCGGAAAGTGGAACGTGGTGGGCCCTCAATTCTGGGTCAATAACGAGCAGCAGGCCTATGTCGATGACCCCTCGGTGCTCAGCCTGGTCAACGGCATCTCGGGGGCGGACGGCGGAGTGCTGATGTTACGCCCGCTTTACCGGCCCGGAGTGGACCCGCATCCCGATCGCAAGGCGGACTTCATCTCCGGCCGGGTGAACAGCCAGGGCAAGTTCGACTTTACCCATGGCCGCGCAGAAGCCCGCATCCGCATGCCCGATGCGGAAGGCGTGTGGCCGGCCTGGTGGCTGCTGGGCAATGGCAAGTGGCCTGACACGGGCGAAATCGACATCATGGAATATGTCGGCGAAAAGGACTGGATCGGCGTGGCGCTGCATGGCCCCGGCTATTCCGGCGAAACCCCGCTGGTGAACAAGTTCTTCTTCCCTCACGGCGAGGACGTGACCGACTGGCATGTTTATGCGGTTGAATGGACCAGCGAGCAGATCACCTTCGAGGTCGATGGGCACGTGCTCTATCGCGCAACCCGCCCGATGGTGGAGCACTATGGCAAATGGCGGTTCGATACGCCCAAGCACCTGATCCTCAATTTTGCCGTCGGCGGCGCCTACCCATTCAAGACCAATGGCATCGACAAGCCATACAACGGCGTGCCCGAAGCCACGGTCGAGAAGATCAGGACCGGCGAGATAGCCATGCTGGTCGATTGGGTGCGGGTCTATGCACCGGTCGCTCCCGGCGGGGCCGAATGACGAAGCTTTAGCGCGGCGCACTCCAGGCCCATCAGGATGGCGGCGGGGCCTCCTGCATCACACGATCGACCGCGCGCTGCGTGACCGTGTGATAACCTGCCCGCGTTGCGGCATAGATGCGGCGGGCGATCGGCCTGCCCCAGTCGCCTTCACCGATCAGCGTCGCAAATAGCGGGCGGACAAACTTGGTCCGGCCCACTTCGGCAAGAAACCGTTCGGCCAGCGGCACGGCTGGCTCATAACGGTTGGCGAGTGCCAGTTCGAGCCACAGGAAAAGCTCCTCGTTATTTCCGCTGGCCGACAGGCCCAGCGCCGCGTCGAGCCGTGCCAGATCCTCAGCTGCAAGGGTCTGCGGCAGGTTCTGGAGGAAGCGCTGGCGCTCGGCCGAAACCCATCCGGCCCACCCGGCGGGTATCGTGCCATGCTGGGCGTAAGCCAGCGTTGCCGCATCGATCGCGGCAAAGGCGGCGGGATCCGGCTTGGCGACGTTCTCAGGCAGCCCAGGGGCATAAATCCATTCGTGCAAGCGCAGCTGCTCGGCCTCCGCCTCGCTTCCTGCGAGGTTGGCCTCGAGATCAGCAAGGATCATCGCCGAGGTCGCGGGCTGGAAGGCATGCTTGTCGAACCACTGGCGCAGCCAGGCATCGAACCGTTCGCGTCCGACCTGTTGCTCCAGCGTGCGCAGGAAGGCCGCGCCCTTGTTGTAGATAATCGCGCTACCAGCACTTTCGGTTCCATCGGGCTGGTGCAGCGCGGTGCCGGGGGCATCGGCGCCAACTTCGGCCAGGGTCTCCATGATCGCCATGTAATCGAGCGCGACTTCCTGCCGCGCCCGTTTTGCGCCGTAGATTTCCTCGACGATGCGGTTCTCGAAATAGGAGGTCACGCCTTCGTTGAGCCAGCTATCGCCCCACACCGCATTGGTGACGAGATTGCCCGACCAGCTGTGCGCCAGTTCATGCGCGACGAGGCCGGTCAGGCTGCGATCCCCCGCGATGAAGGTTGGGGTAAGAAAGGTCATCACCGGGTTTTCCATCCCGCCATAGGGGAAGGCCGGCGGCAGCACGATCATGTCATAGCGGCCCCAGCGATAGGGGCCGTAGAGCGCCTCGGCGGCTTTCACCATCGCCTCGGTCTCGATCACCTCGGCATGGGCCGCATCGAGCATGGCGGGTTCCGCCCACACGCCGGTGCGCGGGCCGATGGCGCGGAAATTGATGTCACCCGCCGCGATCGCGATCAGATAGGGCGCAACCGGCTTGTCCATCGCGAAGCGGAAGGCACGCCTGCCATCGCCCAGATCTTCCGGCTCGCCCTGCATGATGCCCGACATGACCACATCGAGCGGTTTGGGAGCGACGATCCGCGCCTCCCATGTCTGGCGGATGCCGGGGCTGTCCTGCGTCGGAATCCAGCTGCGGTTGAGGATCGCCTGCCCCTGGCTGAACAGGAACTTGTGCTGCTTGCCCGCCGTCTGTTCGGGGCTAAGCCATTGCAGCGCGGACGCCTGCGGATTGGCGGCATAGTGGATGATGACGCGCGGCGTATAGCCGATGTCCACGATCAGCGGGGCGCCCTTTTCCCCCTGTGCCTCGCCCAGCCGCCAAGCCAGCTTGCGCCCTGAGGTGTCGGTAATCCGATCGATCAGCAGCCCGTCGCTGTCGAGCACGAGTTCCCCGGCCTTGCCAGGGACAGAAAGGTCGAGCGTCGCCGTTCCGCGCACCGATTGCTGCGCGAAGTCGAGCTCCAGGTCGAGCGCGACATGCGCTACCCGCGCTTCTTGCGGCTGCGCATAGCTCGATGTGTCCACCGCATCGGGCGTGGTCAGCACCGGCGCAAACATGCGCGGCGGCTGGATCGTATCCGGCGGCACGCAGCCTGCCAGCAGCAACAGCGCCGGCAGCGCGGCCAGCTTCAAGATCGATCTCATGTCATTTCCTTGGGCATGTTAGGGTGGCGGCTTCAGCTCCACACCGCTTCGGGCGGCAGGCTCATCAAAATGGCGTCAATATTGCCGCCGGTCTTGAGCCCGAACAGCGTGCCCCGGTCATAGACCAGGTTGAATTCGGCATAGCGCCCGCGCCATTCGAGCTGCTGGCGCTTCTCGGCCTCGCTGAATTCACTTTCCATCCGGCGGCGCACCAGCTGCGGGAAGATATCGAGGAAGGCCTTGCCCACATCCTGGGTAAAGGCGAAATTACGCTCGAACGCCGCGTCATCGGCGCATTCGAGATGATCGTAGAAAATCCCGCCCACGCCGCGACGCACTCCCCGGTGCGGAATGAAGAAATAATCGTCAGCCCACTTCCTGAAGCGTTCGTAATAGGTGGGATTGTGCGCCATGCAGGCGGCGCGGAAACGGGCGTGGAAATCCGCCGTATCCTCGTCATAGGGGATCGGCGGATTGAGGTCCGCCCCGCCCCCGAACCAGGCCGCCTGGGTGGTGAGGAAGCGCGTGTTCATGTGGACGGCGGGCACATGCGGATTGGCCATATGCGCCACCAGGCTGATGCCGGTGGCGGTGAAGCCGGGGCTTTCAGGCGAAGCGCCATTGATCGAAGCGGCGAATTCTGGTGCGAAATTGCCGCGCACGGTCGAAACATTCACGCCGACCTTTTCGAACACCTTGCCCTTCATCAAACCCTGCACCCCGCCGCCGGGATCGGGATTGCCCTCTTCCTCGCGCTGCCACGGGGTATAGGCAAAGCTCGCATCCGAACCGGCCTCGCGCTCGATTTCCTCGAAGGCGGCGCAAATCTGGTCACGCAGGCTTTCGAACCATTGCTGTGCGCGGGTGGTCTGGGCTGTCCAATCACTCATGCCTCCCCCTTGCCAAAGCCTGTGAGTCGCGGCAAGGGAGAGCAATGGTTCCCGTTTCGTTCGCACCGCTGGAATTGGCCGGGCAGGAAATGCTGCTGACCGAGGGGCGCGCGCTTTACTGGGTGCGCGAGCGGGCGCTGCTGGTGGCCGATCTGCATCTGGAAAAGGCGAGCTGGTATGCCGAGCGCGGATCGATGCTGCCGCCCTATGACAGCCGCGAAACGCTGGAGCGGGTGGCCGATGCCGTAAAGCAAACCGGCGCGCGGCGGGTGATCACGCTGGGCGACAATTTCCACGACGATGCCGGTGCGCAGCGGCTCGATCCCTATGCCTGCGGCATGCTTGAGGCGCTGACCCGCGCGCTCGACTGGGTGTGGATCACCGGCAATCATGATGAAAAGATGCAGCGCGGCTTTGGCGGCGAACTGGCCGAAGAGCTGGAAATCGGCGGGATCGTGCTGCGCCATATCGCACAGGCGGGCGAAACACGGCCCGAACTGTCCGGCCATTTCCACCCCAAGCTGCGCCTGAAACTGCGCGAGCGGCATATCAGCCGGCCATGCGGGGTGCTGAGCCGGGGGGCGATGGGCGCTGACCGGATGATCCTGCCCGCCTTTGGTGCGCTCACTGGCGGCATGGATGCAGGCGCCGCGGAAATCCGCGCCGCGCTGAGCCCCGCAAGCCGGATCGACGCCGTGCTTTCCGCAAAAGGAAAGCTGGTGCAATTGCCGCTGTTCCGTGCTGCAGCCTAACCCCTAGCGTTCGCCAGCGTTTGTCCCTACATAGCCACCCACACAGAATCACGGCTACTACAGGAGAACCCACATAGCCCGTCCACCCCGGCGTTCGATGGCCCCGCCAGTAAAAAGCGGCCCTCGCTACGATGAATTCATCCAGTCCGACAAAGTGCGTGTAATCGATCACGAGGGAGAAAACCTCGGAGTCATGTACACGAAGGAAGCTATGGAGCAGGCCAACGAACTGGGCCTGAACCTGGTTGAAGTTTCCCCCAATGCGGACCCGCCGGTGGCCAAGTTCCTCGATGTCGGCAAATACCGCTACGAGGCGCAGAAGAAAGCCAATGCAGCGCGCAAGACCCAGAAGACGCAAGAGATCAAGGAGATCAAGATGCGTCCCAATATCGACACGCATGATTATGACGTGAAGATGCGCAATGTGACGAAGTTCCTCGAAAACGGAGACAAGGTGAAGCTCACGCTGCGCTTCCGCGGGCGCGAAATGGCGCACCAGGAACTGGGCATGAACCTGCTCAAGCGGGTGCAGGACGATGTGGCAGAAATCGCCAAGGTCGAGGCATTCCCGCGGCTTGAAGGGCGCCAGATGCTGATGGTGCTGGCACCTAAGTAAAGCGCCGCCACTGGCGCAAGGGGGGCCGGCAGGACATGACAGCCCGCAAGATTGGCCTTGTTCTCGGCCCCTTGGCCTTTGCCCTCACCGCACTCATCACTCCACCCTCCGGCATGAGCGGCGAAGCCTGGCTGGTTGCCGGGCTGGTGGTGTGGATGGCGGCCTGGTGGATGACCGAGGCCGTCCCGCTCACCGTCACCGCGCTGCTACCCTTCGTGGTGCTGCCATTCAGCGGCGTGGGCAGCGCGGGCCAGGTCGCCTCGAGCTATTATTCGCCCATCCTGTTCCTGATCCTGGGGGGCGCATTTCTGGCGCTGGCAATCGAGCGGACGGGGCTGCACAAGCGGCTGAGCCTTGCCATCCTGCGCATGGTTGGCACGGGCGGCGGGCAGGCGCGCCTGCTGCTGGCCTTCATGATCAGCGCCGCACTGCTTTCGATGCTGATTTCCAATACCTCGACCGCGCTGATCATGATGCCGATGGCCATGGCTGTGCTGGCCGGCGGCGGGCTGTCCGACGAAGAGCAGGAAGGCCTGGCCGGCGCGCTGCCGATGGGCATCGCCTTTGCCGCCAGCATCGGCGGGTTGGGCACAGTGGTCGGCTCCCCCACCAATGCCATAGCGGTGGGCCTGCTCGACACGATCACCGGAGTGCAGATCAGCTTTGCCCAATGGTCGCTTTACGGCGTGCCGGTGGTAATCCTGGGGGTGCCGATTGCGGCCTGGATCGTGGCGCGGGTGCAGCAGGTTGCCAGCCATCCGTTCGACGTGGCCAGGGCGCGCGCGGCGATTGACACCCACGCGGCATGGTCCGCACCGGAAAAGCGGCTGGTACCGCTGGTGGCGCTGATATTCCTCGCCTGGATGACCCGCCCGCTGGTCAGCCCCTATCTGCCCGAAGATTCATGGACCGACGGGACCATTGCAATCGTGGCCGGCCTGGCGCTGTTCCTGCTGCCTGACGGCACCGGGCGTCCGCTGCTGGTGTGGAAAGAGGCTGACCGCGCGCCTTGGGCCGTAATCATGATGTTCGGCGGCGGGCTGGCGCTGGCGGCGGGTATGCAATCGTCGGGGCTCGCCGAATGGCTGGGCCAGGCGTTGCTGCCGCTTGAGGCTGTGCCACTGCTGCTGGTGGCGCTGGCTATCGTGGCGATGGTTATTCTGGTGACCGAGTTTGCCAGCAACGTTGCCACCGCCAGCGGGATCATTCCGGTGGTCGCCAGCCTGATCGTGGCGCTGGGGGTCGATCCGGTGCTGCTGGCCATGCCCGCTGCGCTGGCCGCCAGTTGGGGATTCATCCTGCCCGCAGGCACCGGCCCCAATGCCATCGCCTGGTCGACCGGGCGCCTCAGGATCGAGCGGTTGGCAAAGGCCGGTGCGCTGCTCGATCTGATTGGCATTTTCCTGATCGTGGGAATGGTGTGGGCAATTGCAGCGATTGCCTGACGCTGTCCTACATGGCCGATGCCGCGCTACAGGTGGGGCATGGTTTCACCCCGCGCCCTGATCGTCAAACTTGCTCACCGGCCGGTTTGCAAGCGGTTCGATTTCAATTCCTTTACTGTGTTCCATGTGTTCCAAGCGTGCCCCACATGCGACGAACCGAGTGCTATCGCACAGCCAAAAAAGGCCTGGTTGCAACTGCAACTAGTCCGCGATAATCGAAGAATCATTCCGGGCCGAAGGCGGAGAAGCGTTCCTGCGGAGGTTAGGGACGGGCGCCCCGGCGGCCCAGTTTGTCTATGCTCCTGCCTTCCTGGGGGCGCTCGAAGAGGAAGGATACTCTCCCCATGACTGACGCCGTCGATGCTGTCGACCAGCCTACGCCGCGCCGCAAGCCCAAGGAACCGATTGCCAAGATCGGCGGGCGGCCGATGAAGCCCAGCACGTTGATGATGGGCTATGGCTATGATCCGGCGCTGTCCGAAGGTTCGCTCAAGCCGCCGATCTTCCTTACCAGCACCTTTGCCTTCGAAAGCGCTGCCGCGGGCAAGCGCCATTTCGAAGGGATCACGGGCAAGCGCCCGGGCGGCGCCGAAGGCCTGGTCTATTCGCGCTTCAACGGCCCCAACCAGGAAATCCTGGAAGACCGGCTGGCGATCTGGGACGGTGCGGAAGACGCGCTGACCTTTTCCAGCGGGATGACCGCGATCTGCATCCTGATGCTGGCCTATTGTTCGCAGGGCGATGTGATCGTGCATTCCGGCCCGCTCTACGCCGCCAGCGAAGGCTTCGTCGCCAAGGTGCTGAGCAAGTTCGGCGTGACCTATGTCGATTTCCCTGCCGGCGCGACCCGCGAGGAGATCGATGCGGTGCTGGTGAAGGCTCGGGCGCAGGCCGATGCCAATGGCGGCAAGGTGGCGATGGTCTATCTCGAAAGCCCGGGCAATCCCACCAATGCGCTGGTCGATGTAGAGGCAGTCAAGGCCGCGCGGGACGAATTGCTCGATCCCGAAATCACCCCGATCGCGATCGATAACACCTTCCTTGGGCCGCTATGGCAGCGCCCGCTGGATAATGGTGCGGACATCGTGTGCTATTCGCTGACCAAATATGTTGGCGGCCATTCCGATCTTGTCGCGGGCAGCGTAGCTGGCGCGAAGAAATGGATGGACCCTGTGCGGGCGCTCAGGAACACGATGGGGGGCATCGCCGATCCCAATACTGCCTGGATGCTGCTGCGCAGCCTTGAGACGGTAGAACTGCGGATGCAGCGCGCTGGCGAGAACGCGGCCAAGGTGTGCGAATTCCTGCGCGCCCACCCCAAGGTGGAGGGGCTCGGCTATCTCGGCTTCATCAAGGATGCGCGCCAGCAGGACATCTACAACCGCCATTGCAGCGGCGCGGGTTCGACCTTCTCGGTGTTCATCAAGGGCGGCGAGGCAGAATGCTTTGCCTTCCTCGATGCACTCAAGGTGGCCAAGCTGGCGGTGAGCCTGGGCGGCACTGAGACGCTCGCCAGCCATCCCGCCTCGATGACGCATCTTTCGGTGCCCGATGAGCGCAAGGCCGCGCTGGGCATTACCGACAATCTCGTGCGCATCAGCATCGGGATCGAAGATGCTGACGATCTGATCGCCGACTTCGATCAGGCACTGGCGAAGGTGTAAACCGGCGCATAGTCTGACGGCCTTGAACCTGGGGAGTTTGCGACATGGCAAGTGACAAGCCGGTGTTTCTCGTCATCGGCGCAGGCGCGGGGATTGGCGGACACGCCGCCGCGCGCTTTGCCGCCGGGGGCTATCACGCGGTGCTGGCGCGCCGCAGCGACGAGGAAGGGCTGGCGCGGCTGGTGAGCCAGATCGAGCAGGCCGGCGGGTCCGCCAGCGGAACGTTGCTCAACGCGGCAGAGGACGGCACGATCGAGGAACTGGTCGAGCGGGTCGAACGCGACATCGGCCCGATCGACTGCGCGCTCTACAACCTTGGCGCCCAGATCGGCACCCGCAGCCTGGAAGATACACCGCACCGTATCTTCGAGCTGGGCTGGCGGCTGGCAACGTTTGGCCTGTTCCGCCTCGCCCATGCTATGTTCCCGGCGATGGCCGCGCGCGGCAAGGGCTCACTGCTGGTGACGTCAGCCACCGCCGCCATACGCGGCAATGCCGGGCAGCACAGCCACGCCGCCGCGATGGGCGGGCGGCGGATGCTGTGCCAGACGCTCAATGCCGAGTTCGCGCCCAAGGGCATCCATGTTGCGCATGTAGTGGTGGATGGCGCGGTCGATGCGCCCGACACTTTGGGCAAGATGTTGGGCGACAGATTCGACGCCTTCAAATCAGCCAAGGGAGAGGGCGGGGTGGTAGCCCCTGCTGCGCTTGCGGAAACCTATTGGCACCTGGCGCACCAGCCGAAAAACTGCTGGACGCATGAGCTTGATGTCAGGCCATGGAAAGACGTTGCCTGGTGGAACGACAATCCTGACACGGCGATCAATGCAACCGCCAGGGGATTGGCAGGGCCCAAAACCGAATGAAAACTGTGCGCTTTCCTACTCGCTGCGTCACTCGCTAAGGACAGAAAGGTTCGTTCTTTCGGTTGATCACCCCTTCCACTCGCGGCGTTCCTCCGCCGCCTTGAGCACTTCATAAGCGAGCTGAAATTTCTGGAACTCGGCGGCGGCGCCCTTGTCGCCGGGTTTCACGTCGGGATGGACGGTCTTGGCCTTCTCGCGCCAGGCTTTCTTGATCGTCACGAAATCGGCATCGATCTCAAGCTCGAGCACATCAAGCGCACGTATTTCATCGGCGCTGCGCGAACCGTCACCCGCCCCGCCCCAGCTATAATGCGCAGCCTCGGCATAGCCCGCATTGTCGCGCCGTTCGGCCTTGGCGCGAGCTTCCGTCTCGGCCTTGTCGAGCCCCTCGAAATAATCCCACTTCGAATTGTATTCGGCAGCGTGCGCCTGGCAGAAATACCATCGCTCGGGGCTATTGGGTGATTTGGGTGCGGGGCAATTGCCGGGCTCATCGCAACCATGCCGGTCGCAAATGCGCACATTGGTTGCCTCACGCGAGCTGCCATAGCCGCGCCAGCGCGGGAAACCCCAGTCGTTGGATCGGCGGGCTTTAGGCATTTGTGCCCGTTTCGGTTGCAGTTGGTCTGGCCATAATCGCGGCTAGTCTAGGGCTGGTTGCAATCCAAGGGAAGATGCGGGAACCAGTTTCAGCGTGAAATGTTGCATTGCAATAGGTCCGTAACCATTTGACCCTAGGGACACCGTCCAGGACAAACCGATGAGCAAACAACTCGCCATTTCCAGCAGCTTTGCAACCTTCGCCATGGCGGCGATGGCGCTGTTCCTGACCCCTGACCAGCGCGGGCTGGATGGCGGCAGTGGCATGTTGGCGGTGCAGGCCGAAGCATCAGCCCCTGACCTGCCCCGCCCGTCGTTTTTCCTCGACTAGTTGATCACCACACTCACGGCGCGGCGGTTCTTCGCCCAGGATTGTTCGTCCGAACCCAGCGCCACCGGACGTTCCTTGCCGTAACTGACTGTCGCGACGCGGCCGGCGTCAACGCCCAGCCCGACGAGATAGTTTTTCGCGGCATTGGCCCGGCGTTCGCCCAGCGCAAGGTTGTATTCGCGCGTGCCGCGTTCGTCGGCATGGCCTTCCACGGTGACCAGGACCTGCGGATAGCGCGCGAGATATTGCGCCTGTGTCTGCAGCGCTGCAGCATCCTGGCTATCGATATTGAAACGGTCAGTGTCGAAATAGATCACGTTCTGGCCGTTCACCGCACTCACGAAATGCTCCTGGCTGCCAACCTGTGGGCCGGTGGGCGTTGGCGCGGGGATTGTCGTGGACGGAGCAGTGGTGCTCGGCGGCGGCGGCGGCAGTTGCTCGGGTGCCTTCTTTGAGCAGGCACCCAGCGCGGCTGCTGAAGCAAGCAGCATTACAGTTGCAAATCGCGTGTTCATGATTCGGTATCCTCTCGGAAAATGGGTCATCACAGACCTTAGGGGGTTATATCACAAAAGAAGATAATCAGGGGAGTATCGGCCCCCAAGCCGGGTCCGACGCATCTACCGGCGTCGGCAGCCTTCTTTCATTGCGGCCCGTCAGATCGACTTGCCACAGCGACGAACGGCCCGAATTGCGTTCGGTCCGGAAGAACTGGATGATGCGGCCGTTGGGCGCCCATGTGGGTGCCTCATCCTGCCATCCGCCTGTCAACACGCGCAGGTTGCGCCCATTGGGGCTCATCACCGCGATATTGAAATCGCCCGCGATGCGGGTGAAGGCGATCTGGTCGCCGCGCGGGCTCCATTCCGGCGTCGCACAACGCCCGCCGCCAAAGCTGATCCGGCGCTGGTTCGTGCCGTCGGCGTTCATGATATAGCACTGCTGGCTGCCCGAACGATCGCTCTCGAACACGATCTGGCGGCCATCGGGTGAATAGGACCCGCCAATGTCGATCCCGGGCGCATCGGTCAACCGCACACTGCGCCCGCCGCTTGCAGGAACACGGTAGATATCGGTGTTCCCGGCGACCGCCATCGAATAGAGGATGGTCTGCCCGTCGGGGCTCCAGCGCGGGGCAAAGGTGGGGTTGGTGCTTTGCGTTACCAGCGTCTGGCGCCCGGTACCGATGTCATAGACATAGAGGCGCGGATTGCCATCGACATAGGAGAGGTAGAGCAGCTTCGAATAGTCGGGGGAGTAACGCGGGGTGAGAGCAGTGGCGCTGCCCAGCGTCAGGAAGCGGTGATTCGCGCCATCTGAATCCATGATTGCCAGCCGCTTGACCCGTTTGTCCTTGGGCCCCGTTTCCGCGATGTAAGCGATGCGGCTGTCGAAGAACGGGCTTTCACCGGTCAGCCTGGCATAGATGATGTCCGAACATTTATGTGCTGCGCGCCGCCAGTCAGCCGGTGGAACCACCCAGCCTTCGCGCACCAGCTCATCCTGCAGCGCCACATCGTAGAGATAGCAGCCGATCACCAGTTTGCCGTCGCCGCGTGCACGGACATAGCCGTGCACCAGCATTTCCGCCCCACGCCCGCGCCAGTTTCCCCAGGCGGGCGCAGTGATTTCGGCAAAGCCGGGTTGCGGCAGCCTGTTGGGGCCGATCGGCTGGAACAGCCCGTTGTTCTGCAGATTGGCGGTGATGACACGTGCGATCTCGCGCCCCAGCGCGCCGGTGCCGTCGGCATTGGCAGGCGTGGGCACATCGCGGTCAGCGGCAAAGCCGGGAATGGCGATGCTGAGATCGGCCCAGTCGCTTTCATCGGTGGTCGCGCCGGTAAGCCCACCTTCGTCTTGGAATGCAGTCTCGACAACGCCACCTTCGGTTGTCGGCTGTGCCAGATCCTGCGCGGCCAAAGGCCCAGCAAGGAACACAAACAAGCTAGCGATCAGCTTTTTCATTCTCATAGCCTTCTGTCAAAACGCCACTCGGTAACATTTTTCCAGGCGTTGTAATACTCGGAGGGTAGATCGAAAGGCGCAGCCAGCTGAACCGCGCGGATCGCGCGTTCGGCGTGAAGTGACGCCTGCGTACGGTTTGCATCGTTGATACCCAATTGCCGGACGAGACGAGGTCTGCCCACCAGGGTGCCATCTTCATTGAGACGAAAAGCCAGAATTGTCACAAGCTGCTCGACATCGACGCCTTGCGGCGCATTCCAATGCGGCTTCAACTGACGGTTGATTGCCTGCCGCAGGGATGCCTGCGCGCTGGCACCGATCTGGTCGGCAGGGATGCGGGTGTCATCAGAGGCCCGGTTGGAACCCACGCCTTCAAGGAAGTTTTCACCCACCTGCGTGCCAGTGGCCTGGCGCGGCGGGGTTTGGGCAGCCTGGCGCGGTGCCTGCGTTACAGCATTGCGCGAATTGCTGGTTGTTGGCGGCGGTTGGCGGATTGGCTGCGTTGTCGGCTGTTCCGGCGAAGCTTCGACCGCTGTCTGCACCTGTTCTGCCACTGTAGGCGCCAGCGCCGCTCGGCTATCAGCCGCGATCTGCGGCGCGGTGGAGCGCAGCGCAACGTCGGTAGTGAGGCTGACCGTCATGCGTTCGGGCACTTCGAGCCCTTCGCCCGGCCCAGGCTGGAACAGCAGCACTCCGGCCAGCGCCAGGTGCAGGCCCAGCGCAATTGCCAGTCCCACCTTCTCATCCTGCCTCAGAGCGGTTGTTTGCATCGCAGTCACACCGACTATGGCGGTGAAACTGAACTGTTGGTGACCAGCGAGATCGAATTGAAGCCCGCGCGGTTGAGCTCGCCCATCACCGCCATCACCCGGCCATATTGCAGGCTGCGATCTCCGCGCAGCACGATCACCGGGCCTTCGCCGTCGGCGCCGCGATCGATCGCCGCCAGTGCATCGGGCAAGCTGCCAGCCTCGACCCGTTCGTCCCCCACATAGATCGTGCCGGTGGGATCGATGCTGATCGTCACCTGGTCAGGAGTCTGGTCGATCGGGTTGGCGCGGCTGTCAGGCAGCTCGACCGGCACGCCCGAGGCGAGCAGCGGTGCGGTGACCATGAAGATGATGAGCAGCACCAACATCACATCGACGAAGGGCGTGACATTGATTTCGGACATTGGCGCACGCCGGCTTCGGCGGCCGGATTTGCCCGAAGCGGAAAGGTTCATGGCCATCGCCGGGCCTCCGCAATTTTCTCGTCATTGCGAGCAGCCGAAAGGCTGCGCGGCCATCCAGGGACTGTCCATGGATTGGTTGACCTGCGGTCGCCTTCGGCCCGCTGCGCTCGCAATGATGAATCAATAGTCCACATCACGCCTTGTCCAGTTCGCGGCTCAGCGCAGAGTGGAACTTGTCCGCAAAGCGTTGCAGGCGCGATTCATAACGGTTCACGCGGTGGCTGAAGCGGTTGTACGCAATTACCGCCGGAATGGCGGCGAACAGGCCGATGGCAGTGGCAAAAAGCGCTTCGGCAATGCCGGGGGCGACCACGGCAAGCGAGGAGCTTTCCTGCATCCCGATCTGGAAAAAGCTGTTCATGATTCCCCACACCGTGCCGAACAGGCCAACGAAGGGCGCGACAGAGCCGACCGTGGCGAGGAAGTTGAGCCGTTCGGATAGATCGTCAGCCTCCTTCGCCACCTGGCTTTCCATCGCGCTGGCCAGCCGCTGGCGCGTGCCGTCGCGATCAACCGGTGGATGCTGTGTCGAACGTTTCCATTCATTGAGCCCCGCTGCCGCGACCCGGGCAGAGGGCAGATCCTTGCGCGCACGCCCGGTGGTGAGGCTGTCAAATTCCTCGGCGTCCCAGAAATCGCCTTCGAATTCGCGGCTTCCGCGTTCGAGCTTGCCCATCCGCAGACTGAAGGAAACGATGATCGTCCACACCCATACGCTGGCGAGGAGCAGGCCGACCATCACCGCCTGCACGACGATATCTGCATCCAGGAACAGCTCAAGCGGATCAATTCGCGTGGGCGCGGCGGCAAGTAGGGAAAGCAGGCTGGCAGTCATGCGAGAGTATCTTCCATGAAATGCTTGAAGGCTGTGCGCCATTCATCGGGCTGGCGGCGCGGGCGGCCATCGGGCGAGATAAAGCCGACGCGCAATGTCGCTTCGCACAGCAGCTCATCGCCGCGAAAGGCGCGCTGCTGCATCCGGCAGCTTGCCGCACGCAGTTCGGTACAGGTGGTCTCGATCAGCACATCATCATCGAGCTTTGCCGGGCGCAGATATTTGAGGCTGATCTCCGACACGGCATAGGCGCCCTCTCCCGCCTCGATCGCGGCGCGCTGGTCAATGTGGAGCATGCGCAGCAGGTCGCTGCGCGCACGTTCGAACCAGCGCAGGTAATTGGCGTGATAGGTGATGCCCGAAAGATCGGTGTCCTCATAATAAACCCGCACGGCATAAAGGTGCCGCGCGCCGTCAAAACAGCCACCGGGAGGATTGGGCCTGGTCATCTGAAAAGCGCTCTAGCTGAGGCACGACTCACCCCGCAAGGCAAACCGACGAAACGAGTCTGAATTGCGGTGAATTACGACCTTCTCGCCAGCATCGGCCCCAGCGGGTGCCCGCCGAAGATATGCACGTGCAGATGCGCCACTTCCTGATGCCCATGCCCGCCGATATTGGCGAGCAGGCGGTATCCGGGCTCGACCAGCCCCTTCATCCGCGCCACTTCGCCCACCGCGCGCACGAAACCGGCGATTTCCTCATCCGGTGCCTTGGCGGAAAAATCGTCCCAGCTGACATAGCTGCCCTTGGGGATCACCAGCGTATGGATCTCGGCCTGCGGGTTGATGTCTTCAAAGGCAAAGGCCCACTCGTCTTCATAGACCTTGTTCGAAGGGATTTCGCCGCGCAGAATTTTTGCGAAGATATTATTGTCATCATAGGGCTGGGTCGCGTCGATCGGCATGTCTATTCGCTCCTGTTCGCTTTCTCCTCAAGGCCCGAAGTGCCTTCCCGCCGGTCAAGCTCGGCCAGCACATCGGCCAGCGCAATGTCCCTTGCGCCGAGCAGCACCAGCAGGTGGAACAGCACATCGGCCGCTTCGCCCACCAGATCTTCCCGAGTTCCGGCAAGGCTCGCAATCACCGCCTCGGTCGCTTCCTCGCCCAGCTTCTGCGCGATCTTGGGCAAACCGGCGGCGTTGAGCCGCGCGACATAGCTTGAATCGGGCGAGGCGGCGCGCCGGGCGGCGATAGTCTGTTCAAGTCGGGTGAGGATGTCTGACACGGTTCAACTCTCGTCATTGCGAGGAGCGAAGCGACGCGGCAATCCAAAGCCGCATCGCGTGACGCTCTGGATCGTGTCGCTACGCTCGCAATGACGACAATTCAACGGCTAGATGCCGCGCGCGGGCAAGCCTGCAGCGCGGAGCGCCGCATGTGCATCCGAAATCGAGTAAGTGCCGAAGTGGAAGATCGAGGCCGCCAGCACCGCGCTGGCGTGGCCCTTGGTCACGCCTTCCACGAGGTGCTCGAGCGTGCCGACGCCGCCGCTGGCAACCACCGGCACATTGACCGCGTCTGCAATCGTGCGGGTCAGCTCGAGATCGTAACCCGCATGCGTGCCGTCGCCATCCATCGATGTGACGAGCAGTTCCCCCGCACCCAGCTGTGCCAAACGCACCGCATGTTCCACCGCGTCCACGCCGGTCGGCTTGCGTCCCCCGTGAGTGAAGATTTCCCATTTTCCCGGAGCGGTCCGCCGGGCATCGACGCTGGCGACCATGCACTGGCTGCCGAATTTCGCCGCGATGTCCGCTACCACCTCGGGCCGGGCGACCGCGGCGGAATTGACCGCCACCTTGTCGGCGCCCGCCAGCAAAAGCGCGCGGGCATCCTCAGGCGAGCGCACCCCGCCGCCCACGGTCAGCGGCATGAAGCACACTTCTGCCGTGCGCCGCACGATATCGAGCAACGTGCCGCGCCCTTCGTGGCTGGCGGAGATATCCAGAAAACACAGTTCGTCCGCGCCCGCCTCGTCATAAGCCTTGGCCTGTTCGACCGGATCACCGGCATCCTTGAGGTCGACGAAATTCACGCCCTTGACCACGCGCCCATCGGCAACGTCGAGACATGGTATGACACGAATGCGGACTGTCATGATGCCCGCGCGCCCATCGCGATCGCAGCGGCGAGGTCCAGCCGTCCCTCGTAAAGCGCGCGCCCGGTAATGACGCCCTCGATCCCCTCATGCGCGTGGAGAGAAAGGACGTGAATGTCGTCCAGTCCCTTGACCCCGCCGCTGGCGATCACCGGAATATCGACCCGGCGCGCCAGATCGACAGTGGCGTCGATATTCGCGCCCTTGAGCAAGCCGTCACGCCCGATATCGGTGAATAGCAGCGCGGCAACGCCCGCATCCTCGAACCGGCGCGCAAGGTCGACCACGGGCACGTCGGAGACTTCTGCCCAGCCTTCGGTCGCGACCATGCCGTCTTTCGCATCCACCGCGACGACGATGCCGCCTTCGAACTCGCGTGCCATGTCCTTCACGAATTCGGGGTCTTTCAAGGCCGCGGAGCCCATCACCACCCGCGCCACGCCAAGGTCGAACCAGCCCTCCACCGCTTCGCGTGTGCGGATGCCGCCGCCCAGTTGGACATAGCCGGGGAAAGCCTCGACAATTGCCTCCACCGCCTCGCGGTTCTCGGCCCGGCCGGCGAAGCTGCCATCAAGATCGACCACATGCAGGTGCTGCGCCCCCGCCTCGGCAAAGATCAGCGCCTGCGCGGCAGGGTTGTCGCCATAGACGGTGGCGCGATCCATATCGCCTTCGGCCAGCCGCACGACTTCGCCGCCCTTGAGATCGATGGCCGGAAAGACGATCATGAATTTCTCTCGCGCTCGGTGCCAGCCCACTCCCCCGCCCAGCCATCCGATAGCTTGACTGTCACCATATCGGGTGGCTGGGCGGGGGAGTGGGCCGGTGCCGCGATCACAATCATGGCCGCCACTCCAGAAAACGTTGCAGCGTCGCCAGCCCATAGGCCTGGCTCTTTTCGGGGTGGAACTGCACCCCAATGATATTGTCGCGCGCAACCGCTGCAACCAGCCCCTCGCCGTGATCGGTCATCGCCGCCACGTCATGCCCCTCGCTCACCGCGAAGTGATAGGAATGGAGAAAGTAGGCTTCGCCTTCCTCCAGCACCGGGTGATTGCGCGCATGGGGCAGCAGGGCGACATCGTTCCAGCCCATATGCGGCACCTTGATCGAAGGATCGGCAGGCTCGATCAGTTCAACATCGCCGCCGATCCAGCCGAGCCCGCGCGTGCTGCCGTGCTCAAGCCCGCGGGTAGCAAGCAGCTGCATCCCGACACAGATGCCCAGGAACGGCACGCCGTGCTGCAACACCCGCTCTTCCAGCGCCTCGACCATGCCGGGAATGGAGCGCAGCCCCTTGGCGCAGGCCTTGAAGCTGCCCACGCCAGGCAGCACGATCCGGCGCGCGCCGCGCACCAGATCGGGATCATCGGTAACGGCGACATGCTCGGCTCCCGCAGCCATCAGTGCGTTGTGCACCGAGTGGAGATTGCCCGCGCCGTAATCGATCAGGGCCAGAGCCTCGGCCATTCTACCCGCCCAGTTGGCCCTTCGTTGACGGAATCGCTCCACCCTTGCGTGGGTCAAGCTCAACCGCGCTGCGCATCGCGCGGGCAAAGCCCTTGTAGATGCTTTCGCAGATATGGTGGTTGTTGGTGCCGTAAAGCAGCTCGATATGCAGCGTCAGCCCGGCAGTCTGCGCCACCGAATGAAACCAGTGCTCGATCAGCTCGGTGTCCCATTCGCCAAGGCGTTCCTGGGTGAAGCCGGCTTTCCATACGAAATAGGGGCGCCCGGAAATGTCGAGCGCGACCCGGCTAAGCGTTTCGTCCATCGGCGAATAGGCGGTGCCGTAACGCCCGATACCTGCCTTGTCGCCCAGCGCCTGGGTGATCGCCTGGCCCAGCGCCAGCGCACTGTCTTCAGTGGTGTGATGCTGGTCGACGTGCAGATCGCCCGTCACCTTCATCGTGACATCGATCAGCGAGTGTTTGGAGAATTGTTCGACCATGTGATCGAGAAAGCCGATCCCGGTGGCAACGTCATAATTGCCTGTCCCGTCGAGGTTGACCTCGACAAGGATCCTGGTTTCGGCGGTATTGCGTTCGATCCTGCCAGTGCGCATGGGGGCGCTATAGGCGCTCTGCCGCCGCGTGCAAGCATTCGCGATCCACAACAAGTGTGTCGATTGCCGCTTGACCAGCGGCGCGCGCAGCGCCACGATTCACGCGATATGAGTGAAGAAACGCCTGATAGCCTGATCCCTTACGACGAAATCGTGCAGGAAGCCCTGCGCGCGGTGGTGGGCCGCGTTCTGGGTGAAATCGTGCAATCGGGCAGCGAATTGCCGGGCAATCACCATTTCTACATTACCTTCAAGACCGGCGCCGCCGGCGTTTCGATACCGCCGCAGCTGAGCGAACGTTTTCCCGATGAAATGACGATCGTGCTGCAGAACAAGTTCTGGGATCTCGAAGTTCGCGAAGACGGATTCTCCGTCGGGCTCAGCTTCAACCAGATTCCGGCCAAGCTCAACGTTCCGTTCAGCGCGATCACCGCTTTCGTCGATCCGGCAGTCGATTTCGGCCTGCAGTTTCAGGCCACAGCGCCCGACCTTGAGCCTGAAGCGCATGACAATGCCCAAAATGACGGGTCCGTTGACGGCGATGATGACAGCCCGCCCAGCGGCGATGACGGCTCAAACGTCGTGACGGTCGATTTCGGACGCAAGAAATAGGTCGATTGCGCGCTGCAGTGCACTTGATTCCACCCCCCGCTTTGCGCCAACAGCACACATGGCCAACCAAGATGCTCTCCAACGCCGCGGACTGATGTTCATTCTTTCCTCGCCTTCGGGCGCGGGCAAGACCACGATCTCGCACATGCTGCTGATGGCAGATGAAGAGGTCAAGCTATCGGTTTCAGCCACCACGCGCCCGCGCCGCCCGGGCGAAGTCGACGGGATCGACTATCATTTCGTAAGTGACGAAAAGTTCGACCGGATGATCGCCGAAGACGAATTCTACGAATGGGCGACGGTGTTCGGCTACCGGTACGGAACGCCCAAGGGTTATATCCGCAAGGGGCTGAAAGAAGGGCAGGATTTCCTGTTCGATATCGACTGGCAGGGCACCCAGCAGCTCTACCAGAAAGACCAGCAGGACGTTGTGAGCGTGTTTATCCTGCCGCCCAGCCTGGCCGAATTGCGCCGCCGCCTCGAAAGCCGCGGGCAGGATAGCGGTGAAGTGATCGACACCCGGATGGAGCGCGCCCGCGGCGAGATCAGCCACTGGGCGGAATATGACTATGTCGTGGTCAATGACGATGTAGACCAATGCTTCGTCAAGGTGCGGGAAATCCTGCACGCCGAGCGAATGCGCCGCACCCGCCAGACAGGCCTGATCCCGTTCGTGCGCACACTGATGGAGTAGCGGCGACGCTGCAAATAGCCAGTCGGCGGCCCTAGCGTTTCTTGACGAACTCCGCGCGCAGCACCAGCCCCTTGATCCCGGGATACTTGCAGTCGATCTCCTGCGCGTCACCGGTGAGCCGGATGCTCTTGATCAGCGTGCCTTGCTTCAGCGTCTGACCCGCGCCCTTGACCTCGAGATCCTTGATCAACGTCACCTGATCGCCATCGGCCAGCAGATTGCCCACCGCGTCGCGCACCTCAACGGCATCGGCTGCGGCCTGCGCGGCGGCGAATTCGGACGCAGGCATCCATTCACCGCTTACCTCGTCGTAGACATAGTCTTCGTTGCTATCGGCCATCCTTGAGCTCCTTTGCGGGGCGCCTTGGCACTTGCAGGCAGATCTTTCCAGTATCTTGCGCGAAAACAACCCTGGCAATTCAGCCAAAACACACACCGCCGAAAACTCTACCCGTTAGCAACAGGGGGGGTGACGCAACAGGCGCAATGGCTTAACTGCCACCTTAGAGACGGGGTAGGGGAATCGCTTCAATGGCAGGCACGAAGCCAATCACAGCTGCGGCTTTGTTGCTGCTGGCAGGATGTTCGCAAGGGGCCGACCCGGCACCGGGCGATGTGCCGCAGTTTGATGGCATAGGCGAAAACGAGACGATCAAGGCGCTGGGCAACGAGCCGTTCTGGAGCGCCAAAGTTGCCGGTTCGACCATGACCTATTCGACGCCTGAGAACATCGAGGGGACAATCATCGAAGTCTCCCGGTTTGCCGGCAATGGCGGGCTGGGTTTCAGCGGCACGCTGGATGGTGCGCCGCTGCTGATGGCGGTCACGCCGGGCGAATGCTCCGACCATATGAGCGACCGCAGCTATCCCTACACGGTCACGATCACCATCGACGAAACGCAGCTCAATGGCTGCGCCTATACTGACCAACAACCTTTCACGGGCGAAGGAGCACCTTGAACATGAATGCACATGGAGATGCGGGGCGCGGCTGGCGGATGTTCTTCTGGATTGCCGCCGCATACAATTTTGCGATCGGGCTGGCGGGCATGCTGGTTCCCGAATCGACGATCGACGGCCGGACCATCGGCCTGCTCGTCTTTTCCTTCGGGCTGGTCTACCTGATCGTGGCGACCGATCCGCTGCGTTATGGCCGCGTGCTGTGGGCGGGCGTGCTGGGGAAAGTTGGCGTGGTTGCGCTGCTTGGCCCGCGCGAATTTGCCGGTGAAGGCGGCTCGCTGATCGCGGCGGTACTGGCGGGCGATGCGCTGTTCGCCTTCGGTTTCCTGGTGTTCCTGTTCACGCGCACCGATGCGAGCGCGGATTAGCGTCAGAACAATCCTGGGACCTGATATTGCGCGGCATTTGGGCGCCGGGGTTGCAGCAAGATCCGTTCTGCGCCCACAGCCTGCGTGGTGCGCACACCCTCGGCCGCGATGGCGGTGCAGCTGCGACCGGCAAGAAAATCGAGCGCGGTGGCGATTGATGCCTCGGTCGGCTCGCCCAGCTGAGTGAAGATATCATCGTTGGCGCGGCAGGTGTTGGGCACGACATCGGCCAGCCCACCGAAATAGTCGCCTGCATCATCCGCATTCACGGTTTTGAAAGTGACTGCGCGCAAGCGATCATCGCACTCGTCGCGGTCGAAGCCGAACTGGCCAACCGGCTTGCCGAATGTATTGGCGCCTACCAGCGCAACGTTGTTGCCAAGGTAAGGCAGCATGGAATTGATCACCAGCTCGCTGGCCGATGCGGTGCCGCCGCGCCCGATGAAGGCGACCTTGGTGGGCGTGATCGATTGCGGTTGTGCAGCGATATTGGTTGTTTCGTTGAATTGCGCCGCCTTCGAATCGCGCACAATGGTCTTCGACCAGACTTGCCCGATCCTGCCGGCATTCATCAGATCACCCATCAGATCGGCGATCCGCACCAAACCGCCGCCATTATAGCGGAAGTCAATGATCAGTTCGGTGACGCCCTGGTCCTTGAACTGCTGGAACGCGGCCCGCAGATCAGCATCCGCACTGTCTACGATGAAGGTGCGCAGGTTGAGATAGCCGACCTTCTTGCCTGCATCGTCTATGATCCGCACACCATAACGATCAGACACCGGGTCAAGCGAGAAGTTGGTCTTGGCGATGCTTCGCTCAAGCGTTGCCCCGGCTGCGGTGCGGAACTGGATGACGCGCGTCACCCCTGGATCGGATGGCCCCAAGGCATCGATTACCGCTTGCGGGCCACCCGCGGCCATCAGCGAAGAGACCGATTGCAGATTGCTGCTGCTGGTGCCGATGGCGAGCAGTTCCGTGCCCCGGTCGAGCCCCGCAGCCAGGCCGGGCGCATTCTCGAAAGCCTCGATCACGAATACCCGGTTGTTGACCGTGTCATAACCCAACCGCACACCAAAGCCCGCGCTGGCACCCGAATTTATCAGTGCCTCTTCCTCGCTTTTCGAGGTTATGAAGGTGAAGAAGCGGTCACGCCCCTGATCACGCGCCGGCGCAACCAACGCATCAATATAATCCTGCACCGTGGCAAAACTTGCCGGATTGGCATTGCGGTTGAGCAGGGTCGGGAACAGATACCATTCATCGATGACGGCAAAGCTCCAGTCCTGGCGATCGCGCACCGAGCAAGCCGTGGGTGTGGGCGTAGGCGTGGGTGTAGGCGTAGCACCGCCGCCAGAAGGGCTGCTTCCGCCACCGCCGCAGGCTACGAGCGAAAAAGCCAGCGTGGCGGCTAGGGTTGTGCGACCGATACCCATTTTGTCCCTCTTCGATTGACCGGATCCGGCGACTGGAGGCTTGGATCGCGCACAGAATGCCGACATGTCGACAAGCGGGCAATCCCCGCACAAATGGCCCTCAAGGGGGGAATTCGCCGTTTCAGGCCGAATTACCCACAGATTCGGGCCCAAAACCGGTGTAAATTTGCCTTAATCACCTCGTCACGCCGGATGGAAACCCCTAGTTTTGGGTTCAAATATTGCGTGAGAGGGACTTCAGTAACGTGACCGACCTGCCTCAATGGCTCCAATCCGCCTTGCCGCCCGCCGCCCGCCACGGCGGGCTGGCCATTGCGCGCGTCGGGAATGAGCGTTCGCTGGGGCGCGGCGGGTTCGAACTGACCAGCCCCGCCTTTCGCGCGGGCGCCGAACTCGATCCCTGCTTTACCGCAGACGAGGAAGATGCGGTTGCCCCACCGCTCGAATGGACGGCCCCGCCGCCAGCCGCGCAGGAACTGGTCGTAATAGTCGAAGATGCGACCACAGGTGCTGCAGAGCCCCGCTGCCATTGGCTGGTGTGGGGTCTTGCGGGCCAGCGCGGCAAGCTGCTCGAAGGCGAAGTTCCGCCGCGCACCGGCAAGAACTCGCTTGGCAATTCAGAATGGCTGCTGCCGGATCTGCCGGACGGTGAGACCCATTATTTCGTATTCCAGTTGTTTGCGCTCGAACTGCCGCTGACCCTCATGCCGGGGGCATCGCGGGAAGACCTGCTCGCAACGATGGAAGGGCAGGTTGTCGCCAGCGCGTTGCTGGTTGCCCAATACACCCGGTCGCAGGATGACGAGGAAGACCGGGAAGATGACGACGCCGAATTGTAACGGCCATAACAAGGAAAGGAATTGAACATGGCTGGAAACGCGCTGCAAAAGCCCGTGACCCTGTCGCCCGCTCTGGAGGCAGTGATTGGCAAGGGTCCTTTGACCCGCGCCCAAGTCACTTCGAAAGTGTGGGAATACATCAAGGCCAATGGCCTGCAGGACAAGACGGATAAGCGTCAGATCAATCCCGATGCCAAGCTTGGCGCGGTGATCGGCAACGCTCAGATCTCGATGTTCAAGATGACGGCTGCGGTTTCAAAGCACCTAAGCTGATAAGTTGATCGGGCGGTGCCTGCCTCATCAGGGAGGCACCGTCCCTTCACCCCGTGTTGGCATGCCGCGCGTGCGGCAAGCGCCATTTCTGGCGCGCGGGGTCGTGTCTTCGCTGTTGAAGCAATCTGCAGTAATCCGCGCTTTGCGCCTGAATTCCAGCGTGCCAGCATGCGTAATGGCGCGCCGGACATACATGTTTCGAAACATCATCTGCGGGAGTCCTTGATGAAACCGTTCACGCTATGCGTTGCCGCCGCCATGGTGGTCATCCCCACAGTCGCTGCCGCGCAAACTGCCGAGGAAGTGGCCTCGGCCGCGCTGGACGCGGCGCCGGTATGGGATGGGCACAATGACGTACCGATGCAGCTTCGTTCGCGTTTCGGTAATGTCATCAACCAGTTTGACTTCCACGATACCGGCGAAACCGGCTCCACTCATCCGCAAGGAGCCACAATGCACACCGATCTTGCACGCCTGCGCCGTGGCAAGGTGGGTGCGCAATATTGGTCGGTTTATGTGCCAGCCTCACTCAAAGAACCCGAGGCGGTCCAGATGACGATCGAACAGATCGACGTCGCCAAGCGGCTGGTTGCAGGCAACCCCGATGATATGCAGCTGGCTTTGACGGCAGATGATGTCGAAGCGGCGCTGGCAGCGGGCAAGATCGCTTCGCTGCTGGGCATGGAAGGCGGGCATTCGATCGGTTCCAGCCTTGCCGTGCTGCGCCAGATGTATGATCTGGGCGCGCGCTATATGACGCTGACCCACTCGATGAACACGCCCTGGGCCGACAGCGCCACCGACACACCCGAGCATGATGGCTTGACCGATTTTGGACGCAATGTCGTGCGCGAGATGAACCGCATCGGCATGCAGGTCGATTTGAGCCATGTGAGCGAGAAGACCATGCACGATGTGCTTGATGTTGCGCAGGCTCCGGTGATCTTCAGCCATTCCGGCGCGCGGGCGGTGAACGGCCATGCCCGCAATGTGCCCGACAGCGTGCTGGCCCGCCTGCCTGAAAACGGCGGGGTGGTGATGGTGGTCGCCCTGCCATGGTTCATTACCGAGGAATTGCGCCAGCATCAGGCCGCGCAGAGGGCTGAAAACGCCCGGCTTGCGGCTCTGTTCCAGGGCCAGCCTGATCGTGTCGCTGCGGGAATGGAGGCCTGGGACAATGCCAATCCAGCACCGCAATCGACCATTGCCGACATGGCCGACCATATAGATCACATTCGCGGCGTGGCCGGGATCGACCATATCGGGATCGGGGGCGATTATGACGGGATGCCGAGCGGCCCCGTGGGCATGGAAGATGTCTCAGGCTATCCGGCGCTGTTCGAAGAACTGGCCCGGCGCGGTTACAGTCAGGCCGATCTGGAAAAAATCTCGCTGCGCAATGCGCTCAAGGCGCTGCGTGGAGCCGAAGAATTTGCCGCCAGTCAGCAAAATGCGCCGGTTATCGAAACTCCCGCTAACGCCGGATAGCGATCAGGCAGTGAGCGCCGGAATTACCCATACCAGCGTCATGGCGATGATTGCCAAAGTCAGGCCGATGCCCAGAACCCAGCGCAAACCGGTATTGCCCACGGCAGCGCGGGCCTCGTCATCCTCAATGTGGACTTTACCGTCTCTGTTTTCCATGGTCTTCTCCCACTTCCCGTAATTCGTACAAATGGCACGTTTGGTTACGGATGGTGAGCGGGATTGTTCCTGAAATCTATCGTCTGGTTCAATCCCGCAGCAGTTCGTTGATCCCTGTTTTGGCGCGGGTTTGTGCGTCCACGGTCTTAACAATTACCGCACAATAAAGCGAGGGGCCGGGGCTGCCATCGGCCAGCGGCTTGCCCGGCAGCGCGCCAGGCACGACCACGGCATAGGGGGGTACTTCGCCGCGGTAGATCTTGCCGCTTTCACGATCAATGATCTTGGTTGATGCGCCAAGATAAACCCCCATCGAAAGCACCGCGCCTTCGCCCACGCGCACGCCTTCGGCCACTTCCGCACGCGCACCTATGAAGGCGCCGTCGCCGATCACCACCGGCCCTGCCTGCAAAGGTTCGAGCACGCCGCCGATCCCGGCACCACCCGAAATATGCACGTTCTTGCCGATTTGCGCGCAGGAACCGACCGTGGCCCAGGTATCGACCATGGTGCCTTCATCGACATAGGCGCCGATATTGACGAAGCTGGGCATCAGCACCACGCCCTTGCCGATATAGCTGCCGCGCCGCACCACCGCACCTGGCACAACCCGGAAACCGGCTTCGCTGAAGCGATTATCGCCCCAACCGGCAAATTTGTTCGGCACCTTGTCATAGGCGGCCTCGCCGGCAGAGCCGCCTTCCATGATGCGGTTGTGGCTGAGCCGGAATGACAGCAGCACTGCCTGCTTGAGCCACTGATTTACTTTCCACCCGCCCTCGCCGTCAGGTTCGGCCACCCGGGCAGCACCGCTGTCGAGCATGCCGATCGCTTCTTCAACCAGGACGCGGAGATCCTGGTCCGCAGGCGTGATTTCGCTGCGGCGTTCCCAAGCTTCTTCGATGGCATTGACGAGTTCGCTGGACATACTGGGGCACTCCACGGGCAGAATTAGGATCGTCTCGCGCTGCTAGCGGGGGGCTCAAGTGGCGGCAAGTGCCGAGGCGCGTAGAAAATCTTGCTCTTACGATAACCCAAGGCCTAAACTTGGCATTTGCAGGGGCAGGGTTAGGAAGGTCGCACAATGCCTGTGCTCGCTTCGTTTTGCCGTTTCGGTCCGCACCGATTGGGGGCAATTTCTGCTGCCGCGCTGCTGGCCGCGTGCGGTGGTGGCAGCAGCCCTGGCCCCATAAGCACACCCCCGCCCATCACCCCCACTCCGGCGCCCGCTCCGACCCCCACGCCAACTCCCACGCCATCGCCAACGCCAACCAGCTTCAATACCCAGGAATTGCGCGATTCCGACGGGCCAGCCTTTCACAATGCCATTACGGCATGGGAAGGCGGGATCACCGGCCAAGGGTCGATAATCGCAATCGTTGACAGCGGGATTGATAGTGACAGCCCCGAATTCGCCGGGCGCATTCACCCCGCCTCCACCGATGTAGCGGGCAATCGCGGCGTTGACGGTATCGACGATCACGGCACCAATGTTGCCATGGTCGCGGCCGCCGCGCGTGATAATACAGGCATATTGGGCATCGCCTTCGATGCACAGGTGTTGGCCCTTAGGGCCGACGAGCCGGGCAGCTGCACCGCCGACACGCCGCAGGACCCATCGCTGGGATGCCAGTTTGTCGACAGCGCGATTGCAGCGGGTGTCGACCTGGCAGTGAGCAATGGCGCCGCAGTGGTAAACCTCAGCCTTGGCGGCGGGGCCGCATCGCAAATCCTGCTCGATGCTATAGCGCGCGCCGCCAGTGCGGGAGTGGTGATCGTGGTTTCGGCGGGCAATTCCGGCGACGGGAGCGATCCCGCGATCGATCCTGACCAGCCAGATCCCTTTGCCGCCAGCCTGCTCCAGGCAGGTGGAGGGAATGTCATTATCGTCGGCTCGATTGACGCCAATGGCCAATTGTCCGATTTCAGCAATCGCGCGGGGATTGCGCAGGCCTCTTTCCTGACAGCGCGCGGAGAGCGGATCTGCTGCGTATACCAGGATGGGCAGTTATTCGTCGAAAACATCAACGGCCAGCAATTCGTGACCCTGTTTTCAGGCACCAGCTTTTCCGCTCCTCAAGTAGCGGGCGCGGTTGCCCTGCTGGCGCAGGCATTCCCCAATCTTACCGGTGCCGAGATTGTGGAGATACTGCTCGATAGCGCGGTGGATGCCGGGGCGACCGGCACCGATGCGCTGTTCGGGCGGGGAATCCTGGATATTGCGCGCGCGATTGCCCCGGCTGGCACAACCACGCTGGCGGGCCAGCAGACCGCCATGGGGCTGAGCGACCGGATCGCGATTGCCTCACCCGCGATGGGGAATGCGCTGGGCGGACAAAGCCTGGCAACGATCGTCACCGACAAATATGATCGGGCCTATGGCTTCGATCTGGCCACAGGCATTGCCGGGTCGAGCGTGGTCCCGCGGCTCGGAGGAGCCGTAGAACGGCAGGGAAGGCATATCGCGGCAGGCAGCGGGGAAACTGTGCTGGCGTTCCATATCGGTGACGGTCCGCGTGCCGCCGGGCTCGAATGGTCCGGGCCGTTGCAATTGACGGCTGACGATGCCGAGCGCGCCAAGGTTCTGGCGGCGCGCGTGGCGACGCGCATCGCACCGGGCACCCAGCTGGGCATTGCCTTTGCCCAGGGTGCGGAAGGGCTGGTGGCGCAGATACAGGGACGATTGACAGCCGCGTTTCGCATCGCACCCGGCACCCGCAGCGATGCGGGCTTCTTTCAGGCCGCAACGGCGGCGCTGGCGCTGCGTCATGAACTGGGCCCGTGGGGGGTGACTTTCCATGCCGAGAGCGGAGACGCGCGCCTTGGTTACGCGCCGAGGTTCGAGGAAGCGATCTACCGCCCGCGCGAGCGTTTCCCGACGCAAAACTTCGGGCTCGCGCTCGACCGTGATTTCGGTGCGCTGACCGCGACCCTGGGGATGAGCTGGCTTCGCGAAGAGCGCAGCGTGCTGGGCGCTAGGTTTCATCCAGCAGTGGCGCAAGGCGGGGCAGACACGATTTTCATCGATAGTGGCGGACGCTGGCAATTGAGCCGCGGCTGGACATTGGGCGGCGAAACGAGGCTTGGCTTCACCCGGCCGCAGCATGGCGACGTAATTGCCCACGGCTCTGGCTTTTCCAGCCGGGCCTGGGCGTTCGACCTAACGCGCAGCGGTGCGATTGCGCGCGGCGACACACTGGGGCTGCGAGTCAGCCAGCCGTTGCGGGTGGAAAGCGGCGGACTCAGCCTCTACCTGCCCGCCAGCTACGACTATGCCACTGAAACCGCCAGCTTTGCCTTGCAACGCCTGTCGCTTGCGCCGCAAGGCCGCGAAATAGTGAGCGAGCTCGCCTGGCAAGGTCCGCTGCTATCGGGCCGGGGCGCCGCCAGCCTGTTCTATCGCCACGAACCGGGGCACTATGCCGATCAACCTGCCGATCTGGGCGCCATGATCAGCTTCAGCGCCGATTTCTGACGCCGAATTGCCGGGTTTATTCAGGCATGCCCGCTGCCAGCGCGAACTCGTATGCGCGCTCGATCAGCGGGGTCACCCGTTCGCTCATTTGCTTGGCATGGGCAGATGAGGCGGTGCCATCGATCACGCGTTTCTTGATCCCCTGCATGATCCCGGCCAGCCGGAACAGATTGTAGGCGAAATACCAGTCCATCGGCGGCACAGGGTAGCCGGTGCGCGCCACATAACGTTCGACCGCCTCATCCTGCGAGGGGATGCCGAGTTCGTCGAGATCGAGGCCCAGCAGGCCCGCACGGCCATCGGCCGGGTTGTGCCAGTTGAGCATGAGATAGCTGAAATCGGCGATCGGATCGCCCAGCGTCGATAGCTCCCAGTCGAGCACCGCAATGACGCGGTTCTCGGTCTTGTGGAAGATCACATTGTCGAGCCGGTAATCGCCATGCACGACGCTGGAATTGTGCTGCGGCGGAATGGTTTCGGGCAACCATTCGATCAGCCGTTCCATCTTGGGTTGATGCTCGGTTTCGGAAAGCTTGTATTGCTTGGTCCAGCGGTTGATCTGGCGCGCGCAATAATCGGTCGGTTTGCCGTAATCGCCAAGACCGATCGCCTCAGGGTCCTTGAGGTGAAGGTCGGCAATGGTGTCGATCAGCGAATGGTAGATCTCGCGGCGATCGTCCCGCGTGCAACTCGGCAGCGCACCGTTCCAGAGGCTTCGTCCATCGGCCATGCTCATCACGAAGAACTTGGAGCCGATCACATCCGGATCCTCGCACAGGCCGAAGGTGCGCGGCACCGGGAAACCGGTGGGATAAAGCCCGGTCATTGCCGCGTATTCGCGGTCTACGGCGTGAGCGGACGGCAGCAGCTTGCCGAACGGCTGGCGTCGCAACACGTAAGATGCTCCCGGAGTGTCGATCCGGTAGGTCGGGTTGGATTGCCCGCCCTTGAACTTGGTGTAACTCATCGGCCCTGCATAGCCATCGACATTGGCTTCGAACCAAGCGGTCAAACGTTCAAGATCAAGCTGATCCTGCTCCGGCACCTCGATCGTACCGACCATTTCCTTGTCAAAATCAATTGGCTGCTCGTCGGCCATCAGTCGAACACCACCACGCTACGCGCCGAATGGCCGCCCTTCATCTTTTCAAATCCTTCGTTGATGCGTTCCAGCGGAATTCGTTCAGCGATAATCGTGTCGAGGTCGAGCAGCCCGCGCAGATAGAAATCGACCAGGCGAGGAAGATCAACCGGGAAATGGTTCATCCCCATGATCGCGCCCTGCAGTTTCTTGCCCGAAAGCAGGTCAAGCGCGCCAAGGCCCACCTTGCAGTCGAGCGGCATCATGCCGAGGATCGTGGCCGTGCCACCACGCCGCAGGCACGCCACCGATAGATCCGCAGAGGCCTGCCGTCCGACGGCTTCGATGGCATGGTGCACCCCGCCCTTCGAGATCGCGATGATTTGCTGCGCCGCATCGCTGGCCATGGCATCGACGGTGTGGGTTGCGCCCAGTACCATGGCAAGTTCGCGCTTTTCCGGCATCGGATCGACTGCAATGACCTGCCCTGCCCCGGCGATCTTGGCGGCATTGATTGCTGCAAGGCCGACGCCGCCACAACCGATTACCGCCACGCTTTCACCTGGAACCACCGAACAGGCATTGAAGATCGTGCCCGCACCAGTCGTCACCGCGCAGCCGAGAATGGCGGCGCGATCGAGCGGCATATCCTTGTCGATTGAAACGCAGGCGTGCTCGTGGATCAGCATCTGTTCGCTGAAGGCCGAGAGGTTGAGCATCTGGTTGACGGTTGAGCCATCGGCGCGGGTAATGCGCGGTGCCCCATCGGCGCTGCGCCGCGTATCCGCGCCCAGGCACAATGCCATGCGCCCGGTCACGCAGAACTCGCAGTGACCGCAAAATGCGGAAAGGCAGGAAACGACATGGTCGCCCGGCTTCACCGTTTTCACTTCGCTGCCCACCGCGCGCACCACGCCCGCCGCCTCATGGCCGGGAATGGCCGGAAGTGGGTGCGGATAGGTGCCTTCGATAAAGTGCAGGTCCGAATGGCACAGGCCGCAGGCCTTGGTGTCAATCAGCACTTCATGCGGCCCCGGATCGGCGATCTTGACTTCGCCGATGACCAGGCCCTGTCCGGGCGCTTCGAGAATGGCTGCCTTTGTCAAAGTCTCTCTCCCTGCCTGGCCTTAGCGCGCTACGCCCATGTCACCCGAGCTGAGGCGATCGTCGCCGCCCATGCTCGGCCCCTTGCCATCGCGCAGGGCGTTGGCGGTTGGCCCTGGCTGGGGCATATGCTTGGCGAATTCCATCCGCGCGATCGAACGCGAGTGGACCTCGTCCGGGCCGTCAGCCAGGCGCAGGGTGCGCTGGTGGGCATAGGCATTGGCAAGGCCATAGTCGTCCGACACGCCGCCGCCGCCATGGGCCTGGATTGCATCGTCGATGATCTTCAATGCCATGTTCGGGGCCTGCACCTTGATCATGGCGATTTCCTGCTTGGCGCTCTTGTTGCCGACCTTGTCCATCATGTCGGCAGCCTTGAGGCAGAGCAGGCGGGTCATGTCGATATCGATCCGCGCGCGCGCGACGCGTTCTTCCCACACCGAATGCTTGTAGATCGGCTTGCCGAACGCCTCGCGTTCCTGCAGGCGGCGGCACATCTTGGCGAGTGCTTCCTCTGCCACGCCGATGGTGCGCATGCAGTGATGGATGCGGCCCGGGCCAAGCCGGCCCTGCGCGATCTCGAAGCCGCGCCCTTCGCCCAGCAGCATGTTGGTGACCGGCACCCGCACGTCCTTCAGCTCGACTTCCATGTGCCCATGCGGCGCATCGTCATAGCCGAACACCGGCAAATGGCGCAGGATGTTCACGCCCGGAGTGTCGATCGGCATCAGCAGCATCGATTGCGCGGCATGGCGGCCGGCGCTGAAATCGGTCTTGCCCATCACGATCGCGATCTTGCAGCGCGGATCGCCGAGGCCGGACGACCACCACTTGCGGCCGTTGATTACATATTCGTCACCATCACGCTCGATCCGGGTTTCGATATTGGTCGCGTCGGATGAAGCAGTGAAGGGTTCGGTCATGAGGAAGGCCGAACGGATTTCGCCGTTCATGATCGGCCCCAGCCATTCTTCCTTCTGTTCGCGCGTGCCATAGCGGTGGAACACTTCCATGTTGCCGGTGTCGGGCGCGGAGCAGTTGAACACCTCGCTGGCAAACCCGATCCGGCCCATTTCCTCGGCACAAAGGGCATATTCGAGGTTGGTCAGGCCCGGGCCTTCGAATTCGAAAGTATCATCGACGTGGTGGTGGCTGTCATTGCGCGGCGGCATGAACAGGTTCCAGATGCCGTCGGCCTTCGCTTTGGCCTTGAGCTCCTCCAGCACCGGGATCACCTTCCAGCGATCGCCTTCTGCATCCTGAGCCTTGTAGGTCGGAACTGCGGGGCGCACGTGGCTTTCAATGAAGTCGCGCACCCGGTCGCGCCAATATTGCTGCCGTTCGGTGGGTTCGAAATCCATGGGTGCGTTCTCCTGTGTGTCAGATGATTCAGTGATCGAATCTTGTGGTTGATCGTGGCACGCCCTCGGGACCGCGCCAAGCTCTCATTTATGGCGTCTCATGGCATCAGGGCATGGGCATCGGGGTCTGCACGCGCAGCCGAATCCAGTGCGGCAAGCCTGGCCTCGTGATCCTCTCTGGCAATCGGGAAACGTGCCAACCAGAAGGCCGATATCAGCCCGGCGATAGTAACCACCAAGCAGTATTGTACAATCAGGCTATCAATAATGGGGTCCGCGACCGCACCCGGTTGTGCGTTGCTTGGCAGGCCGGAAAGCGAAACGATCAGCCCGGCCGCCAGAATTCCCAGTCCGGTCGCACATTTCTGCATAAACCAGTTGCCCGAGTAGAATGACCCTTCGGCGCGCCGTCCAGTCTTCTCCTCGAAGGCCTCGACGATTTCGGCGACCATCGACGATGCGGACACCATCACCATCACGCCAAAGGTGTTACTGACCAGCACGAATGCGAACAGCAAAGCGGTGGAAATATCGCTGCCGACTTCCGGCCAAAGCCCCAGCAAGCGCAGCCCGTAGGGGGTTAGCCAGGAGGCCATTGAAAGCATCGTGGTGACAGTGGCGACTTTTGCCTTGCCGAAGCGGCGGTGCAATCCGCTGAGCGTGAGGAATACAATTACCACGCTGGCGAACAGGATGAAGGGATAGATCGCCAGGGCGGATTCGTCGAATTCCCAGACGAAGTAATAGAGATAGTTCGACAGGGCGAAGGTCATCCCCTGGCTGACATAGGCTGCCACGGCGCCGGCCGAGAGGATCAGGAAAGCGCGCTCGGCAAAGGCCTCCTTGATCTCGGCAAATGCGCTGCGCCATGAAAACGGGGGCGGCCGGCTGTCCGGGTAATGCGCCACGCGGCTGTGCTGCCCAGCTGCGGAAACCAGCGTCGTGATGACGATCATGACAGCGCCTGCCGCGCCGTACACCACATAGCCGTCACGGTTGAGCAGTCCGTCGCGCAGGAACACATTGTAGGCCAGGAACAGTATCGCCAGCCCGCCGGTCCAGCCGAACAGATAGCGATAGCGAAACAGCGTTGTGCGCTCGTCATAGTCGCGCGTCAGCTCTGGCACGAGCGCGACCGACGGCACTTCGCAGGCTGACAGCAACAGCCGGATCAAGATTGCCATGCCGAGCAGGAGCCAGAAACTGGGCGGTCCGTCGACCGGCGGGGACCACAGGAAATACCAGGCAATGCCCAGCGGGATAGGTGCGATGTAAAGCCACGGCAGGCGCCGTCCCCAACGCGTGTAGGTGCGGTCGGACAGATTGCCCAGCAAGGGATCAACGAAGGCATCGACCAGCAAGGCGGTGACCAGCGCGACGCTGACCAGCCACGCCTCCATCCCCAGGACCAGATTGTAGAAGGTGAGCAGGAATACGGAAAAACCGTTGTCCTTGACCCCGAAGGCGACCGAGCCGAACCCGTTGGCCAGCTTGATCCGCATGGGGAGTGGTTGGGCTGCCTTGTTCATACCGCGCCGCTCTGCCGGGCCTGCTCTTCCATGCTTTCGAGCGGGTCATAGACGCCCGGTTCCTCCGGGTCCCAGCTGTAGCGCGGGCCGAGCGTCAAACCGCCGTCAACCAGAAGCGAGGTGCCGTTCAGGAAGCTCCCTGCCTCGCTGGCGAGATAGGCGCATGCCTCGGCAATGTCGCGCGCCTCGCCGCTGCGCGCAACCGGCTGCGCGTTCGAAATCATCTGCCGCAACGCATCCTTGGCCAGTACTTTCTGCTCCTCAGACACTTCGAGATTGCGGGTGAAGATATTGGTCATGATGAAACCTGGCTGGATCGCGTTCACGCGAATCCCGAATTGCGCCAGATCGGCAGCGGCCATCTTGGTCAGGTGAAGCACGCCCGCCTTGGCCACCGAATAGGCGGTTGGGGCATAGCCCGGCCCAACTGCAGCAACGCTGGATACGTTGACGATCGAGGAACCCGGCCGCCCCTTCATATGTGGCACGGCATAGCGGATGCCCATTGCGACCGAGCGCAACAACAGGTCCATGGTGCTGTCCCATTCGTCGGGCTCGATCTCGTTGATCGGCGGACGGGCCCCGCCTGCGCCAGCATTGTTGAACAGTACGTCGATCCCACCAGTCTCGGCGGCGGTATCATCCATCAGCGCCTTGATCTCCGCAGGTTTGCACACATCACAGCGCCTGAAGCGCACGTCACCTTGAGCTGCATCTGCCACCCGCTGCCCGTTCGCTTCATCGATGTCGCTGGCGATCACGATAGCGCCTTCACGCGCGAAAAGCCTGGCCGCCTCCTCGCCAATGCCCGAGGCCGCGCCGGTAATCACCACGGTCTTGTTAGAGAATCGCATGCCACATCTCTCCCATTTCATTTTGAAACCAGCTTAGGCGCGAGCAAGCGCGCGTCAACGGCTCGCTTGCTGACGCTACGGCATGGCTGGCTATCATAAGTGTGCTTGCGACCCCGACCCGAATCACCCTAACGTAAGCGTCAACCAATAGAGGTGAGAGGAGAGTCGGCCCCATGTCTGAAACCCCCGATCTGGAAGCTTTCCGCGCGGAAACCCGCGCCTGGCTTGAAGCGAATTGCCCCCCTGAAATGCGCCAGCCCGTGCGCGGCGATGAGGACATTTTCTGGGGCGGCCGGGGCGCCACTTTCAAGTGCGATGCGCAAAAGGCATGGTTCGAGGCCTGCCGTGACAAGGGCTATACCGTACCGGCCTGGCCCAAGGCATACGGCGGAGCCGGGCTCAATGCTGCCGAAGCCAAAATTCTGCGCGAGGAAATGAACCGCATCAATGCGCGTCCGCCGCTCTCCAGCTTCGGCATATGGATGCTTGGCCCGGCGCTGCTTCACTTCGGCACCGAAGGTCAGAAGCAGCGTTTCCTCAACGAAATCGCCCGCGGCGAAATCCGCTGGTGCCAGGGCTATTCAGAGCCCGGCAGCGGGTCAGACCTCGTCTCGATGCAGACCTTCGGCGAGGATAAGGGCGACCATTGGGTGGTCAATGGCCAGAAGATCTGGACCTCCTATGCTGACAAAGCGGACTGGATTTTCTGCCTCGTCCGCACCGACAAGGAGAACAAGTATCAGGGTATCACCTTCATGCTGTTCGATATGGCAAGCCAGGGTGTCACCACCAAACCGATCCTGCTGATCAGCGGCAATAGCCCGTTCTGCGAAACCTTCTTTGACGATGTCAGCGTGCCCAAGAGCTATGGCGAGGATTGCCCCGGCTACGTGGGCGAAATCAACCGCGGCTGGGACGTGGCGAAATATCTGCTCGGACACGAGCGCGAGATGATCTCGGGCGCGGGCGGTGATGATCGCAGCGCTGCGATCGGCGCCGCGATGAAGCGCCATGCAGGCGAGCTCGATCCAATGCTGCGGGCGGAGCTGGCAATGTTCGATGTCGACGCCCTGGCCTATACCTGCATGGGCGAGAAGTTTCTTGACGAGATCAAGGTCGGCAAGGCGCATCCGGCGCAGCCCAACATGATGAAATATGCCGGGACCGAGCTCAACAAGCGCCGCCACGAACTGATGATGAGCGCGGGCGGATCGCGCAGCCTTGAATGGGACAGCGAGGAAACGGGTGGCGGGAAGCCTTCACGCAACTGGCTGAGAACCAAGGCCAATTCGATTGAGGGCGGCACCAGCGAAGTCATGCTGAACGTCATTTCCAAACGCATTCTTGACCTTCCGGGAGCCTGAGCCATGCCGCTTTATCATGACGAAGATCAGGCGATGCTGGCCGAAACCGCCAGCCAGTTCATGGCCGAGGAAGGCGCGATTCCCAAGCAGCTGCGTCACTGGCGCGACAAGGGCTGCAAGGATGGCTTCGGCCACGAATTGTGGAAGCAGATGGCCGAGCTCGGCTTCACCGGAATTCTCGTTGGCGAGGAGGATGGCGGGCTGGGCATGGGCCATGTCGAAGCTGGCATCGTGCTGGAAGAAATCGGCCGCAATCTCACTCCGTCGCCTTTCCTGACCAGCACCGTTCTGGCGGCAACCGCACTCAGCGAAGCGAGCGCGGATCTGCGCGCACGTTACCTGCCCGGACTTATCTCTGGCGATAGCGTGTTTGCCGTCGCGATTGACGAAGGTGCCAAGCACCGGCCAGAGCGGGTTGCCTGCAAGGCGGAGAAATCGGGCAACGGTTTCAAGCTGTCGGGCAAGAAGGACTTCGTGATCCACGGGGCGAGCGCCGACATGATCGTGGTCGCCGCGCGCACATCGGGCAGCGATGCTGACGCCGATGGCATTACCCTGTTCGCGGTTCCCAGGGACGCGGCAGGCATGAGCCATGATGCCGTGCGGCTGGTCGACAGCTCGATGGCGACGCACACCACATTCGACAATGTCGATCTCGATGGCGATGCCGTGATCGGCGAAGTCGACGGCGGACGCGCGGTACTCAATAAGCTGCTGATGGCGGGCCGCGTCGGCGCGGCAGCCGAAGGTGTTGGCGTTGCTCGCGGCGCGATGGACATGACCATCGATTATCTCAAGCAACGCAAGCAATTCGGCAGGCTGATCGGCGAATTCCAGGCCCTGCAGCACCGCGCTGCGCATCTTTATTCCGAAGTCGAGATCGCGCGGGCCGCGGTGATCAAGGCGCAGCAATTGCTCGATGCGGGCAGCGAGCGGGCCGATCTGATGGCGTCGGTTGCCAAGGCCAAGGTGGCCAAGGCGGCCGGCCTGGCGGTGCGTGAAGGTGTGCAGATGCACGGCGGCATCGGCATGACCCACGAATATGACATCGGCCTGTACATGAAGCGCGACCGCGCGCTGCAGGAATTTCTGGGCGATGCCTATTACCACGCCAATCGCGTAGCGGAACTGAGCGGATACTGAAAAGGACACAAGACATGGATCTGAAATCGCTTTTTGGCCTTGATGGCCGCGTCGCCCTGGTCACGGGCGGATCGCGCGGGATCGGCAAGATGATCGTCGAAGGCCTGCTCGCGGCAGGCTGTGCGCGGGTCTATATCGTCGCGCGCAAGAAAGAGCAGGTTGACGCGACTTCTGCGGAACTGGGCGACAAGGTGATCGGCCTGGTCGGCGACCTGTCGCAAATGGACGGGATCCAGCAGCTTGCCGACGAAATCGCCGCGCGCGAGGACAAGCTCGACATACTGGTCAACAATGCCGGTGCGGCATGGGGTGAACCCTTCGATGACTTCAGCGAGGCAGGCTGGCACCGCACGGTCGATCTCAATCTCAAGACACCGTTCTTCCTGACCCAGAAGCTGCACGGGCTGCTCAAGGCGGCGGCCACGCCCGAGCGACCGGCGAAGGTGCTGATGATCGCCTCGATCGACGGGATGAAGACCAACCCCTGGCCGACCTATCCCTATCAGGCGTCGAAGGCCGGGCTGATCCATCTCACCCGGCGCATGGCGGCAGAGCTCGCCCGCGAAAACATCATCGTCAACGGCATCGGCCCTGGGGCTTTCCCGTCGGATATGAACCGCGCCGCGCGCGACAATGCCGATCTGGTCGAGAAGGGTATTCCTTCGGGCCGCATCGGTGTGACCGAGGATATGGCCGCTGGCGCGATCTACCTCCTCAGCCGCGCGGGCGATTATGTGGTGGGCACCACGATCCCGATCGACGGCGGCGTGGTCAATGCCAATATCGGAGCGGGCAATTTCGTTGACCCATCGGGCCAATAGGCTGGCCGGTCCGATCGGCACGTAACAATTCCCTCCGGTCCGGCGAACCAGCCCCTGGTGCCCGGCACCATGTAGCATGGGGGATTGATCATGGTGTGTCGTAAATCACTGGCTTTTGCCGCCTGCCTTGCATTGCTGGCGTCAGCAGCGTCCGCATTGGGCCAGGACAATGCGCCAGCGCAAGACAGCGGCCAGCTCGATGATTTTTCGGACCTGGCATCCGACCAGAGCGAAGAGACAGCGCCCCAGGCCCCGGCTGACATCGAGCCCGCACGGCGCGCCGCGCTGGATCGGATCGCCGAGGTGATCGAAGCGCTCGATCCCGATGCGCAGCGCCAGGCCAACAACTGGCAATTTGCGATCGATGAGGTGCAGATCCTGGTGGTGACCGATCCGGTCAACGATCGCATGCGCATTCTCACCCCCGTCTCGCTGGCCGAAGCCCTGCCCGAAGAGGCACTGCTGCGCCTGCTCCAGGCCAATTTCGATACCGCGCTCGATGCCCGCTATGCCGTGGCGCAAGAGCTGGTGTGGGGCACCTTCATTCACCCGCTCGAATCGCTCACCACGCGCGAGTTCGCTTCTGGTGTGTTGCAGACCAAATCGCTGGCCGATACGTTCGGCACCACTTTCTCCAGCGGGCTGCTGAGCTATGGCGGCGGCGACAGTTCGGCCATTATCGAACAGCAGGTCGAAGAGCTGCTCGATCAGCTTGAGCAAAGCAACAAGATCTAGCTAGGGGGGAAGTCCCCAGGCGCCACGCGCGCTACATCACCTTGTCGGGCGAGGGATCGTGCTTGTGCCGTTCAGCCTTGCCAAAATGCCGTTCAAGCCGCTGGGCCAGCGTGCCCGCAGCCTGCCGCGCTGCAGTGTCGACATCGGCAGCATGTGCAGTAACGCCGATCGGCTTGCTGCCGCGCGGGCGCGCCTCGATGGTGCAGGCCTTGTCATCCGCCCCGCCCTTGCGCCCGTTCTCGTCGCTGACATGAACTTCGAGCCGGGTCAGGCGATCCTCGAACCGCTCTAGACGGTGGCGAACCGACGCCTCGATCCTTTCCGCGACATTTTCTGTGCCCATCACGCTGGAATCGGAATTGAACTGGAACTGCATGGGGGATGCTCCTCTCTTATCGTTTCTTCCTTGATTCAAGATGGGGATTGGCGCCGCCAAATCCAGCGAAATCGGACGCGGCGCAGCCAGATAATCCTACAGGATGGAACACATGGAACACGCTCCAAAGGAAAGAAAAACCACGTGGCCAAACGCGCATGGAAAGGGCGCGGATAATGGGAGCACGTTGCGAACATTCCATGCCGCAGGTTAGGCCAGATTTCGCGCGCGTAGGAAAGCTTGGGTATCGGCCCCCACAAGGCTAAAGCCCTACTGCCATGCCCGCGCCTGTCACCATTCTCGTCGACGCCGATGCCTGTCCGGTAAAGGAAGAAATCTACCGCGTGGCCACTCGCCACAGGGTGGAAGTGCGGATCGTCAGCAACAGCCCGTTCCGGATTCCTGATAACGAGCGGGCCAAACGCGTGGTGGTGGATGGGAGCTTCGATGCTGCGGACAACTGGATCGCCGAACAGGCCGACGCGCGCAGCGTGGTGATCACCGCCGATATCCTGCTGGCCGAACGGTGCCTGAAGGCGGGCGCAAAGGTGCTTGCGCACAACGGCAAAGCGTTCGACGCCGCCAGCATTGGCGGCGCGATTGCGACGCGCGCGATCATGGAAGATTTGCGCGCCGGAATGGATGGTGCCGGTGGCGGTCCGCCGCCGTTCAGCAAAGCCGACCGGTCACGATTCCTGCAGGAACTGGACAAGGTGCTGGTAAAGCTGGGGCGCTGATGGAAATGGCTGATGGAAATGGTGGTTCGAAATCCGTTCAGCCAGCCATTGATTGCGCCTGGCGGTTTCGTTCGGATATCGCGTGGGACAGATCGGTATAACGGTACGTCCCAACCCTGTATTCACGGACAAGCTTCGTGGTGATTCCTTCCGGCAGGGCACCTCCAAAGGCGCTCAATGCGCCTCCCTCGTCTTCCCAATCAGCGATGCTGGCGGCCTTGATGATGGTCACGGGGCAAGTTCCGGATGATGGTCACGGGGCAAGTTCCGATCGCGGCGTTTCGCCATCGAGAAAGGGGATGCTGGTATCGGGAACGCCGTTCGCCATACGGTGTTCGCGGATACGCTCCGCATAGCTTGCAATAATATCAAACTGCGTCTGGCGCTCTCCCGCCTCAACTGCCTCGCTCGCCCGCATGGCGGCGACCTGGTGGGCATGAAGCAGTTCGTTAAGGTCCATGATGCTGGCTCCGGTGCAGGCGGATGAAGGAGGATTCACAGCGCAAGCCGGGGACACTGGTCACAGCGGCCCCGGCCAGCGTTGAACATTAGGCCCGCGGCGAGCTGGCCTGTTCCTTCTGACCCTGCTCCATCTGGAGGCTCACAGCATGCCTTACGCCGCCATCGACCTGCTTGGTTTCATAACCATAGCGCTGATCGATCTTGGGTTCCTGGCCCTGCTGCTGCAGGTCGGACTTGTTGAACGGCAGTGCATCGCCGCCCTTTTCAGGGGTAATCAGGCCCGCACCCTTGCCGCTGTCATATGATTTGATCTTGCCAAAATGGGCCATGATAAAGTTCCTTTTGTCACATGCAGGCGGCCAAAAGCGGCCGTTTGTGCACGGTGCTAAGAGGCGGAAAATAAAGGAGGTAATACTTTGCAGTATTAATAACCGTCGTTCACGACTGGTAGCATTTTAATATATAATCATTTATTTCTGACTTTCAACCAATTAAGATTCATTATTTCTTTTCGCCGATGTTTTGTTTGGACACAATTCTACACTGCATATATAGACGTAATGGGGCATTCCGCCCTGATTGGAAAACGTGATGGCCAAGGGTCAACGCAAGAAAAGCCGGGAAATCCGAAAACCCAAAGCAGACAAGGGGCCTAAACAGAATGCCAGCCAGCCCAGCCTGAAACCGGGCGGGATCAAGGGCCTGGAAAATATGAAGAACGGTTAGGTTCAGCACCCAGACCGCCGATTGACCTGCTTCGTGCGGCGGATAAGGTGCCGCCTTCAATCGCGCGCGTAGTCGCGCCCAGCCGAAAGCGGTCGCACCATGAATGATAGCACAACCCTCGCCCCCACCCTCGCTGAGGCGATGATGCAGCAGCCACTGTGGCTGCAGGCATGGATCGGCCTGTTGATGGCCGTCAATCTGGCGGCGGTGTTCTTCGTTGCCCGCCGTGGCGATAGCGGCGCGTGGAAGATCTGCTGGCCCGCGCTGGCCATTCTGGGTGCCTTTTTCGGCGCGGCGATGCTGATGAACTGGCTCTACGATCAATATGGCTATGTCCGCCTGCTGGGCCTGGCGCATCTGGTGTTCTGGACCCCGGTCTATGGCTGGATCCTGATGAAGCGCAGGGACATTGCCGACCCGGCATCGACCTTCGGCAAATATCTGATCGCCTATCTGGTGGTGGACGGCATTTCGTTGGCAGTCGATGCGCTCGACATGGTGCGATACTTCACCGGCACCGCGTAGCTGTGCGGGGCGCAGCCCTGCACGATGGAACACATGGAACACGGTCCAAAGGTAAATAGCGGCATTGTGTAACTCTAGGGTCTGTGAGGATAAGCCATCGATGGGGGCGTGTAGGAAAGCCTATCGTGCCACTTCGTCACCCCGGCGCAGGCCGGGGTCCAGTTCTCTTCACGCCAGGTGCAGTCGGAACCAGTCGGCCAGTTCGTCTTCGGAAAGCTCGCCGGCGGCAAGGGCCTGGACCTGGCGCAATGCGTCGATCTTGTCGAACGCCAGTTCGGCCGCATTCAGGGCCAGAAAGCTGCGCGCCAGCACCCATGCTGTACGCTTGTTGCCGTCAGTGAAAGGATGGTTGCGCGCAAGTCCGAAGGAATAAGCGGCGGCGAGCACACACAGATCGTTTTCGCCATACTCCCACCGGTTTCTGGGTCGCGTCAGCGCGCTTTCGAGCGCACCGGCATCGCGCACACCGGACGGTCCGCCATGTTCGGAGAGTTGGCGGTCATGGATCGCAACGGCAAGCTTGGCCGTGAGCCAGACGGGTTCGAGGCGGATGGGTTTGCCGTTCACGCGCCCACCCCCAACCCCTCCCGCAAGCGGGAGGGGAGCGAGACTTGCCAAGGCCCGAACTCGCTTCGGGGCGCGGCTAGTCGCAGCGGGGTGGGCATGGCAGGCTCAATCGGGCGCTATTTCGCCAGTTCGCGCAGGATATCGCGATCCTCGCGCATGATCCGCTCGGCCACTTCCATCTGCTCGGCAAAGGAAGGATCGGATGCGGTGATCCGGATGCCATCGGGCGCTTCGGAAACATACACCTCGTCGCCCAGCCCCACGCGCAGGCGTGCAAGCAATTCCTTGGGCAGGACGATCCCGGCGGAATTGCCGATCTTGGTAATTTTGAGAGGCTTGTTCATACGAGTGTTATAACGGAAGGTGGCGAGAGGAGCAAGCGTGGCGACTTGTACGCCGCTCGCATTCATTGTGACTCGCCTTCACATACAAATCCCCGCCGTCGCGGTATTTCTCCGCCATCTCTGCCATGCCCTTCAGCGGCAGCATCGGCCCCGCCCTGCATGCTGGCGATGGAGCATTCCATCTCTAGCCGCAGGCGGCGATGAAGGCGCGGGCAAGCTCTGGTGGTGGTGCCGGGTGCGGGCCGCTGTTCTGCGCGCCATAGTTGACCGAGATCGGCCCGCCGATCAGCGCACCAAGATTGTCCGGCACTGCGCCGGTGCCGCTCACGCCGCCGCGCTGGCTGTCACCGCGCGTATCGGCGACCAGTGCCTCGACGTTCCCGCCGCTGCCAAAGCTCAGCCGCTCCTCGCTACCGATCGGGCGGAGAGCGGGGACGTTGACGAGAATCTCGCCTTTGCGGGCGGGACAGAACAGCCTGATCACCGCATCGCCCGTGGCCGGGAACAGCAGCACCGTGCCTTCATCGCTCGTGGCGAGATTCCAGGCGGCGGGTTGCTCCGGGGGCAATGGCTGGTCCGCCTGCGGTGGAGCGGGCGTGGTGGTGGCAGAACCGCCATCTGCGGCGGGATCAGCTTCGCTGGATGGCTGCGAATTGCAGGCCGCCAGCAGGGCGATTGGCACAAGGATAAGAATTTGCTTCATATGGTCGATGTCCCTTTGGCGGGCGCGGGGTGAACGGATGGGGGTAGGTTAGTCCCCCGCCTTCACATACAGATCCCCGCCGTCGCGGTATTTCTCCGCCATCTCCGCCATTCCCTTCAGCGCGGCCTCGCGGCTCGCGGCGGCGGCTTCGGCCCCGCTCTGTATGCTGGCGATGAAGCCGTCCGCGCCCTGGTTCTGCTTGCTCGCGAAGTCCCGCACGTCCTGGCTGATCTTCATGCTGCAGAATTTCGGCCCGCACATGCTGCAGAAATGCGCGGTCTTGGCGCCTTCTGCGGGCAGGGTCTGGTCATGATATTGCTCGGCGGTATCCGGGTCCAATGACAGGTTGAACTGGTCGCGCCAGCGGAATTCGAAGCGCGCTTTGCTCAGCGCATCGTCGCGCAGCTTGGCCGCCGGGTGCCCCTTGGCCAGGTCAGCCGCGTGGGCGGCGAGCTTGTAGGTGATGACGCCCACTTTCACATCGTCCCGGTCAGGCAGGCCGAGGTGTTCCTTGGGCGTGACGTAGCAGAGCATGGCGGTGCCGTACCAGCCGATCTGCGCCGCGCCGATGCCGCTGGTGATATGGTCATATCCCGGCGCAATATCGGTGACGAGCGGGCCAAGCGTGTAGAAGGGTGCCTCGCCGCACACCTCCAGCTGCTTGTCCATGTTCTCCTTGATCTTGTTCATGGGCACATGGCCCGGCCCCTCGATCATCACCTGCACATCCTGTTTCCAGGCGCGGTGGGTGAGCTCGCCCAGCGTGTAGAGCTCGGCAAACTGCGCCTCGTCATTGGCATCGGCGATGCTGCCGGGGCGCAGACCGTCACCCAGCGAATAGGCGATGTCATAGGCCTTCATGATCTCGGTGATCTCGTCGAAATGCTCGTAGAGGAAGCTTTCCTTGTGATGCGCCAGGCACCATTTCGCCATGATCGATCCGCCACGGCTGACGATGCCGGTCACGCGCTTGGCCGCGAGCGGCACATAGGGCAGGCGCACGCCCGCATGGATGGTGAAATAGTCGACGCCCTGCTCGGCCTGCTCGATCAGCGTGTCACGGAAGATCTCCCAGGTCAGCTCCTCGGCCACGCCGCCAACCTTTTCCAGCGCCTGATAGATCGGCACGGTGCCGATCGGCACCGGCGAATTGCGCACGATCCATTCGCGCGTGTCGTGGATGTTGCGCCCGGTGCTGAGGTCCATCACCGTGTCCGCGCCCCAGCGGGTGGACCACACCATCTTGTCGACTTCGGCTGCAACGTCGCTCGCCACCGCCGAATTGCCGATATTGGCGTTGATCTTGACCAGGAAATTGCGCCCGATCGCCATCGGCTCTGACTCGGGGTGGTTGATGTTGGAGGGGATGATCGCCCTGCCCCGCGCCACCTCGTCGCGCACAAATTCCGGCGTGATGAGATCGGGGATCTGCGCGCCCCAGCTTTGCGCGAACTCGCGATTGGCCGCGATCAGTTCCTTCGCCGTTTCGCGCCCCAGATTCTCGCGCTCGGCGACATATTCCATTTCAGGCGTGATGATCCCGCGGCGGGCATAGTGCATCTGGCTAACGTTGGCCCCGGCTTTGGCGCGCAGCGGGCGCTTCACCACATTGGGGAACGGGGGCACGCCGCCCGAACGATCAGGCCCCAGCTGGCCGTTATCTTCCGGCTTGACCTCGCGCCCGTCATATTGCTCGACATCGCCGCGCGCCATGATCCATTCGCGCCGCAGCGCGGGCAGGCCGGCCTGGATGTCGATGGTTGCCTCAGGATCGGTATAGGGACCGGAGGTGTCATAGACCCGCAGGCTGGGCTCATCGCCCTCAAGGTCGATCTCGCGCATGGCAACCCGGATGCCGCTGCCGGTACGCGCGCCCACATGCACCTTGCGGCTGCCGCGGATCGGCCCGGCGGTGACACCGATTTCGAGCTTGCTGTTGATGTCGGCCATGTGAAAACTCTCCTCACAGCGGGAGAGTGGTGGCGGGAATGCGCGCGCCATCCACTCCCTCCGCCGATGCTAATCGGTTCAGGTTCGACGGGTCGTGCGGAGCATACCCACACCTCTCAGCCAGACTGCTGGCTCCCCGGGGATAGGCGTGGTCTAGGCGTTTTGCCTGACCGGGTCCATAGGCGCATGCACCTTTTCAGCCGACCTGCGTCAGCGCCAAGGCGGGGGCGGATTCGCAATCGGACGGGTGGCGTCGAACTCCACCCGGAACAATCGTGCGTTGGGTGGCTGGCGGCTCAGCTGGTAGGCGAAAATCGCACCGGGTTCACCTGCGGGGTCGATCTCGACCCGCCAGACATTGGTGACTGAGCGGTCAAGCCCGTTGGCGCGGAACATCGCCACGCTTTCCGCATCAACCGCGAAGTCCTGCGCCCGCGAGGTGCCGCCGCCAGCCGCGCCGTCTCCGCCATACATCGTCACCGCATCGTGGCTGCCGTCCTCATGCCGGTGATCGTGCTTGAGCCTGAGGCCAGAGGCGGTGCGAGTGACCAGCCATGTGCGCGAGCGATCCCAGCTGCCATCGGCACGCTGGATATGGAACGGGATGGCGATTCGCGCGGCGCTGCATTCGCGCAGCTCCATCACCATGGCCGCGCCGCGCATTTCGGCATCGGCTTCCTCGCCAGACACCAGCCGCCCGGCATAGGCCTTGCCGCAATGGCTGGACAGTGCTTGCCAGAAACGAGCCTGCGGATCAGCCTCGGGCATCGTCTGGCAGGCAGCAAGCGGCAGGGCGAGAGTGGTCAGGGCCATGGCAACTAGCGTGGATTTGCGTGTCATTGCCCCACGCTGCCAGCACAGCCGCAGCAGCGCAATAACTGGCACGCTTTGCCTGACCAGGTTTGTGTTGCCATTTGATCGCTAAACGAAGCGCATCCCGCGCTCACTCAGCTGTGAACGGGGCGATCTGGACTAAAATCGAACTATGGTTGATCTGCATGGTCAGACAGGAGGTTCAGCAAGCGGGCAAGCTCGGCAATCTCATGCGGGCTCAGCCTGGCCTCAATCGCCCGATTTACCTCGCCAAATGCTGCACGGGCTTGTTTGAGCGCATTGGTCCCTGCCGTCGTGATCAACAGATCCCATCTGCGCACATCGTCTGCCGCACGCTGCCTCTCTACATAGCCCAGCGCCATCAGCCGCCTGACCATCGCTGTCATCGCAGACTCATTTTGTTCCAGGATTCTGGCGACCTCACGCTGCGAGACAGGCGCCCTCTGGCCGATGATCATCAGCGCAGCGGCCTGTGCCGTCGTAATTTCACCTTCAGCCAGCAACGCATAATCAGCGCGCTTTTTCAGCGAATGCGCGGCGCGTTGCAGGTTGAAAAAAATGCGGCTTTCTGCGGCCGTGCCTTGCTTGCTCATTTTCCTTGCCCCAATTCCCGAGTGCAAATATACTTCACTAGTAAACTATATTCAATGAGGATTCGAAACATGGGCGCGATTGACGTTTGGGCACAAATCACGACTGAGCGGATGGCGGCACAACCATGGCTGGCACCGCTGCTTCGCTGGACCGGCCAGGACAGCGATCGTATTCTTCCGACAGTTGCATCAACAGTAGACGCCATGGATGCGGCAGGCGTCGATGTTTCGATCCTTTCAGCATGGTATGGCCCCAATGGCTCACTGATCAGCAATGAGGAAGTTTCCGAACAGATCGACACCGCGCCGGGCAGGCTGCGCGGCCTTGCCAGTGTAAATTTGAACAGGCCGATGGAAGCTGTGCGCGAAATCCGCAAATGGGTGGATGGCAAGCGTTTTGTCGGGGTGCGCGTGGTGCCATGGCTGTGGGAACTCACCCCCGACGATCGGCGATATTACCCCATCTATGCCGCATGCGTGGATGCTGGCGTGCCTTTCTGCACCCAAATTGGCCATACCGGCCCGCTGCTGACATCAGAAACCGGGCGGCCACTGCCTTATCTCGAGCGTGTGATGCTTGATTTCCCGGAACTGGTGGTTGTTGGCGGCCACGTCGGCTTCCCGTGGATCGACCAATTGCTGACCATGACGATCAAATTCCCCAATTTCCATGTCGATACATCGGCCTATGCGGTGCACCGCCTGCCACCTGCCTTTGTCGAGTATATGAAGGGGCCGGGGCGCAGCCGGGTGATGTTCGGTACCAATTGGCCGATGCTATCGCCTGCGCGCTGCCTTGAAAAGCTCGACGAACTGGGCCTCGATGACGAGAACCGCGAGGCATTCCTCTCCGGCAATGCCCGCCGCGTATTCAAACTTGGCTAAGGTCAGGTCTCCAGTGCGCGGCAGACCTTACTTCACACGAAGCGCAGCATCCCCGCGCCCGCCAGCGCCGCGCCTATCACCAGCGTCGCGATGGGCCAGCCGCGGCGCATCGCCGCCAGATTCTTGAGCCAGGTCTGGAAATAGAGATCGGAAATCGCCATCACCACCAGCGCCTCGGCCATCATCAGCCCGCCGATAGCCTTCATCAGCATCGATAGCAGGTCAGCCGAATCCCATGGATTGATGAGATAGATCGCCGCGCCGATGAACAGTTCGGCAAAGCCGCACAGCAATTGCAGCGCGGGCGATTCCTCGATTTCGAGCACCATCTGCGCCCATTTGCCCGGCGTTCTCAGCGCGCCAACCGCAACTGCAATCGCAAAGACGCCAAGCAGCGTGGCGCTCCACGCGACCGGATCGAAGGTGCTGTCCATCGCCTGTATCCTCCCCCTGCGGCTTGCGGCGATTATCCGCCCGCCAGTTCCATATCGATGTTGTCAGCAGTTTCACGGCACGGGCCGCTATAGACGAATTCCGGTGCATCGAGATCGATCCTGGGTATCTCGTCCTTTTCGCGCCAGTAATCCTGGTTGTGCCGCCATTCGGGCTTGTCACCCCGGCGCGGCAATTTGTCGAGCCCGCGCATCAGATAGCCGGGATTGAAATTGTCGCGCTCGATCCAGGGATGAAGCTCCATACCCTCATCTTCGGGTCGCAGTGCCACTTCGACCCGCGCGGCATGTTTCTCATCCATGTGGTTTAGCAGCGCGCAAACGAAATCGCCCAGCATATCGACCCGCAAGGTCCAGCTGGCGCGGAAATATCCCATCACCCACGCCATGTTGGGCACGCCGGTGAACATCATCCCGCGATAGGTGACGGTATCGTGCCAGTCGACCGGTTCGCCATCGACGACAAAGGGGATGTCGCCCATCACCGACAGGCGGAAACCGGTTGCCGCCACGATCAGGTCAGCCTCGATCTCCTCGCCCGAGGCGGTGCGCACGCCCTTTGCGGTGAAGCGTTCGATCTCGTCCGTCACGACCGTCAGCTTGCCTGCCACCGCGGCGCGGAAAACATCGCCTTCGGGGCAGAAGGCCAGCCGCTGCTGCCACACCCGGTATTTGGGGGTGAAATGCGGCTCGAACTCGAAATCGGGCTTGCCGGTAAAGGCGCGCACCAGTTCTTTCAGCTCTTCGAACACCACGTCCGGCTCTTCCTGGCAGCGCCGCGTCATCAGATCCTGGTCATGCATGATCTGCGCGCGCACGACGCGGTGGATGGTCGGTTCGTCAATGCCGATTTCGCGCAGCCGGTCGGCCAGCTCGTTCTTGTTCTCGCTGCAATAGAAATAGGTCGGCGAGCGCTGCAGCATGGTGACATGCGCGGCCTTATCGGCGAATTCGGGCACCACGGTGGCCGCAGTCGCGCCTGATCCGATCACCAGGATCCGCTTGCCGGCATAGTCATAATCCGGATCCCACAGCTGGGCGTGGACGAAGTCCCCCTTGAAATCCGTCAGCCCCCGCTCGTTCCATTCGGGCGGGATGTAGGGCGTTTCATGGTCGTAATAGCCCTGGCACATCCACAGGAATTTGCAGGTGAACACGCGCTGTGCCCCGTCTGCCAGCCGGACCGCCTCCACCGTCCACAAATTGCTTGTCCGCGAGAAGGAGCAGCGCGTGATCCGGTGGCCATAGAAGATGTGCTCACCGATCCCGTTTTCCTCGATCACCTCGCCCATATATTTGAGGATTTCCTCCGCGCTGGCGATCGGTGCGCCCACCCACGGCTTGAAGCGATAGCCGAAGGTGTAAAGATCGCTGTCCGAACGCACGCCGGGATATTTGTGCGTTTCCCAGGTTCCGCCGAATGTGTCCTTCATCTCAAGGATGGCATAGCTTTTCCCCGGGCATTGGTGCTGCAGGTGATAGGCAGAGCCGATTCCCGAGATTCCCGCCCCCGCGATCAGCACGTCCACGTGCTGGGTCTCTGTCTTCGGTTCGATGCGGTCGATGGAATTCATGGCACACTCCTCTCACGTTCAAGGATGGAGCATATAATGCAGGGGTTCATTGACCAGAATCAATTGTGGCAGGTCGCGCTTGCGGCAGGCTGCGCTATGGATAGAACGAATTGCCACAGGAGAGAAAAACGATGCCGTTCCGCATGACCGAGATGGTGGGTTGCGAATTCCCGCTGTTTGCCTTTTCGCATTGCCGCGACGTGGTTGCCGCCGTCAGCCGCGCGGGTGGTTTCGGCGTGCTGGGCGCGGTAAGCTTCACGCCTGAGCAGCTTGAGGTAGAGCTGCAGTGGATCGACGATCACATCGACGGCAAGCCTTACGGTGTCGACGTGCTGATCCCGGAGGTGCAGGCGGTCGACCATTCGGTGACGGCAGACGAGGTCATCGCGGCGATCCCGCAGCAATATCGCGATTTCACCCGGCAGATCCTGCGCGAGGCGGGGATCAGCGAAGATGCCGCCGCGCCGCTTGGCGGGTCGCAGCGGCCCAATACATCGCTGGGGCAGGAACTGCTGGAGGTGAGCTTCAATCACCCCGTGCGCCTGATCGCCAACGCGCTGGGCACCGCCCCGCCGCAGATGATCGCGGCGGGCAAGAAACACGGCATCCCGGTGGCGGCGCTGGTTGGCGCCAAGGAACATGCCATGAAGCAGATCGAGGCCGGGGTGGATATCATCGTGGCGCAGGGCGGCGAAGGCGGCGGACACTGCGGCGAGGTGTCCACCATCGTGCTGATCCCCGAAGTGCTGCAGGCGATCGAGCAGGCCGGTGCCGACATTCCAGTGCTGGCGGCGGGCGGCATCATGAACGGCAAGCAAATGGCCGGGATGATGGCAATGGGCGCTGCGGGCGCTTGGTGCGGCAGCGTGTGGCTGGCGACGAGCGAGGCGGAAACGAACGAGGTGTTCCGCGACAAGATGGTTGCTGCCACCAGCCGCGACACGATCCGTTCCAAGCACCGCACCGGCAAATACAGCCGCCAGCTGCGCAGCGGCTGGCACGCCATGTGGGAAGATGCTGGCCTGCCCGCGCTGCCCATGCCGCTGATGATGCTGCTGTCCGAACCGGCGCTGCGCGCGATCGACAAGGCGGCGGTGAACGGCAACCCCAAGGCGCGCGAGCTGTGCTCCTATTGGGTGGGCCAGGGCGTGGGGCTGGTGCGCGAAGTGACCTCTGCCGGGCAGGTGGTGCAGCAGTTCAAGCAGGATTTCGTGGCAGGATACGAGAACCTGGCCGAAGCACTGGCCTGATCGCGCTGCGCCGGGGTTTGCGTCACCGATCCCGCCACCCCGGCGGCGATGGCGCTACCCCTTCTTCGCCGCGATCCAGCGGTCGATCTTCTCCTCCAGCACCGCCAGCGGCAGCGCGCCGGTGTTCAGCACCTGGGCATGGAATTCCTTGATGTCGAACCCGTCGCCCAGCGCTTGTGCCGCCCGCTGGCGCAGTTCCTGGATCTTGAGCGCGCCAATCTTGTAGGCCAGCGCCTGGCTGGGGATGGCGATATAGCGTTCGACTTCGGCCACCACTTCAGTGCGGGTCATGCCCGAATTTTCCAGCATGAAGTCGATCGCCTGTTCGCGGCTCCAGCCCTTGGCATGGATGCCGCTGTCGACAACCAGGCGCATGGCGCGCATCTGTTCGTCCTGCAGCGTGCCATAACGGTTCCATGGGTCGTCGAAGAAGCCCATCTCGTAGCCCAGCGTTTCGGCATATAGCGCCCAGCCCTCGACAAAGGCGGTATTGCCGCCGAAGCGCATGAACGCTGGCAGGGCATCGTTCTCCTGCGCCAGGCTGATCTGGAAATGGTGCCCAGGCGCGCCCTCATGCAGATACAGCGTGACATTGCCCGTGGTCAGGCGGCTGGGCAGGTCATAGGCGTTGAAATAGAAGGTGCCCGGGCGCGAGCCGTCGGGCGTGCCCTGCTGATACGAGCCGCCGGCGCTGAACTGCTCGATCGCCGGGTCATAAGGCTGGATCTTCAGCTCGGATTTGGGAAGCAGCGAGAAATATTCGCCGATCTTTGCATCGACCTGCTTGCCGATATCGTAATAGCTCTGCGTCAGCGCTTCGCGGCTTTCGGGCTTGAACTGCGCGTCGGTGCGGACGAAGTCGAAGAATTCGTTCAGTGTGCCGGCAAAGCCGACCTCCGCCTTGAGCTTTTCCATTTCGCCCTTGATCCGGGCCACTTCGCTCAGGCCGAGATTGTGCACGTAATCGGCGGTTAGCGGCAAGGTCGTGGTCTGCTCGATCATCAGGGCATAGAGCTTTTCGCCGCCCTTCATCTGGCTGAGGCCCACGTTTTCGCGCGCGACCGGCAGATATTCGTCGCGCAGGAAATCGCGCAGCCGCTCATGCGCCTTGTAAATGTCGTTGGTCTTGGCCTTGTAAGCGGCGGCAAGGCGATCCTTGTCTGCCTGCGAGAATCCGTCCGGAAAGACCTTGAGCGGCCCCATGAACTGCGAATCCTCCACCGGAATGGCGAGCTGTGTATCGAGCTGCTTGATCACCCGGTCGATGGTCAGCCGGGTTTCCAGCACCCCGCTCTTCATGCCTTCGCGGAACTTGCCGATCGCACGGTCGGTAATCACGATGTAATCGTCATGACGGGACAGGTTGTCTTCGTAATTGGCAAGCGTCTTGAAAGGCGCCGCGCCCTGCCCGCTGGCGAAGGTGGGATAGAAAGTGTGGAAGCCCGAAAAATGGTTGACCGGGCGGACCTCGGTCAGCGCGCGCAGCTCATCGGTCTGGCCGCGCAGCGCCTGTTCCTGCTGGTATTTGAACACGTCATAGGCAAGCTGGTCAGTCTGGTTCAGTTTGGTGCGGTCGATCAGTGCCAGCAGCGCAAGGTTGAGCTGGGTATCGGTCCGGCTGGCCAGGAACTGGGCATCGGTCAGATAGTCGCCAAGCCGGCCCGCATCCTTGTCATCGCCGCGGAAAAGCCGCCCAAGCGGATTGAGCGCCAGCTCGCGCGCATCGGAATCCGCGAACAGGGCGTGGAGCTGGTCATGTTCGGATTGTTCGCTGGCCGGGGCGGCAACTGCCTGTCCGCCATGGTGGTCGGCGGCAGCTGGCGCCGCCGGCATGGCAATTGCGGCGGTAGCGAGCAGGAACGGGCGAATGAATTTCATGAATGCACCCCTGTTATGTCAAAAATCGCCGCCACTCGGGCATGGCAGCATTGCATGGCGCGTCTAATTCACGAAGTGGCGCGCGTCGGCCACCCGCTGCTCTATGAATTGCATGCCCGTTCGATGAACGGCACGGGGCCAAAACTCCGGATCAAGCGGGCCCGGCTGAAAGGCCGCGCCGGGTTTCACTCGATCACCCGGCCGCGCACCATCACCCAGTCGACATTTTCCAGCAGGCTGACATCGGCCAGGGGGTTACCTGTAACCGCGATGATATCGGCCGAATATCCGGGGGCGAGCCGGCCGATTTCCTGCTCCATCCCCAGCACGCTTGCCGCTGTGGTTGTGGCGCTGGCCAGCACTTCGCGGTCGCTCATCCCGCCCTTGCGCATCAGCGCCAGCTCGCCTGCATTTCGGCCGTGCGGAAAGACGCCCGCGTCGGTGCCGAAAGCAATCTTCACCCCCCATTTGCGCGCGCGCTCGACAATGCTTTCGGCAAAGGGCGCAACTGCCCGCACCTTCTCTTCCACCACCGGAGTGTAGAAACCCGTGCCCAGATTGGTCCTGATGGCCTGGAATGCCATCAGCGTGGGAACCAGTACTGTGCCGTTTTCGCGCATCGCCCTAGCCGCAGCTTCATCGATATAGGTGCCGTGTTCGATCGTATCGATCCCGGCTCTCGCGGCTGCTTCGATCCCGCGCGCGCCGTGGGCATGGGCGGCCACCTTGAGCCCCAGCGATTGCGCGGTACGCGCGATGCTGCGCATTTCCTCGTCGGAGAAATGCGCCTCGAGCCCGCGCCCCTGTTGCGACAGCACCCCGCCGGTGGCGGTAATCTTGATCAGGTCAGCCCCGTATTTCGAGGCCAATCGCACTTTTTCTGCACATTCGTCCGCGCCGGTGCAGGTGAAACCGCTGGCAAGCGCATCATTCACTTCCTTGCGGAAACCGCTGGTATCGCCATGCCCGCCGACGATCGCGATGGTCCGCCCCGAGGTAACGATACGCGGCCCGGGAACCAATCCCTGCTCTGTTGCGCGGCGCAGCGCCTGAGTCACCTGGTCGCTGCGCGAGCCCAGATCTCGCACCGTGGTAAAGCCCGCAAGCGCAGTGATGCGCGCATTCTTGGCCGCCACCATCGAATACCATTCAGGCGGATCCACCGCCGCCCGCCAATAATCGCCGCTGGGATCGCCTGAGATATGCGTGTGCAGATCGATCAGGCCCGCCAGCACTGTCTTGCCACGAAGATCGACATAGCGATCGGCATCCTCGAACGGCTGGTGCCCCGCCTCGATGCTGATGATGCGCCCGGCGGTAACGGTGATTGTCGCGGGTCCGCTGGGCTCGGCAGCGGCGTCGCTGATGACCGATCCGGCGTGGATGACGGTGGTATCGGCCAGTGCCGGGCTGGCTATCAGCGCCATTGCCGCACCAAGCATGGTGATGAATTTCATCGGTTTTCCTCTCGATTTGCCGGCAGTGATGCCCGCAGATGGAGCGGAACGCAAGTCGGTCCTGTGCCGAGGTTTCAGGCTAGAATACGTAAGCCACGCCGAAGATTGCGGTGAGCTGGTCGGCATCGCCGCGCAGGCTTGTAAACGGCGTAGCTGCGGCATCGCCAAGCATGCGGCGATAACCCAGCGCGCCGCCGAATATCAGCCCGCCGTCGCGGAAGTTTCCATTCAGGTCGAAGCCCGTCGCCAGCGTAACTCCGGCCTTGTGCCAGCCGCTATCGGCATCGAATTCGGGCAGGCCGCTGGCGGCGGATTGTGCGGGCGTGACCGAATAGTAGTAATCGGCGAAGTCGCCATCGACATATTGTGCACCCGCGCTCAGTGCCACAATCGCGCCGGGCCCCAACGGGGTCGAATAGGAGATGCCCGGATCGATGATTGTGCCGCGGTGGGCACCGGCCACGTCGAACAGCACGTCAATCCCGGCAGATACGCGGTCATAGCCGGTGAACACACCATTGAAGGTCACCCCCGCCTGCCCGCCCAGTTCAATGGCGGTTTTGAGCTTGCCAGCTGCTGCGACTACGTCATCCTTGATGGTTCCGGTGCGATCACTGCGGAAACGGAAAATCGGGCCAGCGGAAAAAGTCACATCGCCGCGCATGGTTTCGAGAAAATTGAACGACAGACCGGCCGCGCGCGGACGCACCCCGATCCCCTTGTAGTTGCCGGCCACGACCGGCACGGGAAACACGCGGGATTCGTCAGAACCGCTGTAGGAATTGGCATAGACGAAGCCCGCGCCCAGCGCGATCCAGTTGCCCGCAAAGATCGAGCGGGGGCGTGCCGGGGGCTCGATCGACAGGGCTAGGCCTTCTTCCTGGCTGGCGGAAGGCTCCGCTCCGCGCGCGCCATCATCATCACCGGCCGCTTGCGCTGAAAGCGGCGCAGCCACCATGGCGAGTGCAAGCGGCACGGCCAAAAGGCGAATTTTCATGGTCTGGACATTCTCCTGAATCCCTTAGCCAACGTGCCGCGTCTGCTTGCGTTCCGCAATGGCCTAGCTCGACCAAGGCGATTGCCCCATCACCCTGGCTGCCCTAGTGGCTGGATTGTAATGAACGGGCGCATGATCGATGTGGCAATTGTGGGCGGCGGGCTTGCCGGCGGGCTGATCGCGCTCGCGCTGATCCGCGCGCGGCCTGAATGCCGCATCGAGCTGATCGAGAGCGGCGCCATGCTGGGCGGCAACCATCGCTGGAGCTGGTTTGCCAGCGACCTTTCGGCTGAGGGGGAGGCGCTGCTGGCAGCCTTTCGGCAGGTGCAGTGGGATAATGGCCATGAGGTCGCTTTTCCCGCCTATCGCCGAGTGCTTGGAACCGGCTACCGCTCGCTCACCAGCGCAGATTTCCACCTCGCGCTGCAGCGCCTGCTGCCACAAGGCGCGATCCGGCTGAACACAAGCGTGGCAAGTGTGGATGCCGAAAGCGTCATGCTCGACGGCGGCGAGCGCATTACGGCGCGCACAGTGATCGACTGCCGCGGCTTTGCCCCGACACCGCATTTGCGCGGCGGCTGGCAGGTGTTCATGGGCCGGCATATCAGCTTCGATGCTGCGCACGGGATCAATCGCCCGGTCATCATGGACGCCGCCGTCACGCAGAACGCCCCGGTGGGCAATGGCGGTGCCTATCGCTTCGTCTATGTCCTGCCGATTGCCGCGCACGAGCTGTTCATCGAAGACACTTACTACGCCGATAGCCCTGAATTCGACCCTCGCCTGCTCTCGGGACGGATTGACCGCTATGCCGAGCGCCACGGGTGGGCCGATGGCACGGATGCAGGCCATGAAACCGGCGTTCTTCCGGTCATCACCGGGGGCGATTTCAACGCCTATCTCAAGCAGATGCAAGTCCCCGGGGTAGCATTGGCGGGCGCCCGTGGCGGCTTCACCCATCCGCTCACCAGCTACACCCTTCCGATCGCGGTCGAAAACGCGCTGGCGATCGCTGCACGCGGCGATCTCGCCGGGCCGCAGCTCGCTGCCTTCGTCGAAAATCGCGCGCGCGCGCACTGGCGCAAGACGGCGATCTACCGCGCCTTGGGCCGAATGTTGTTCAAGGCTGCGGAACCTGATCGCCGTGTGGACATTTTCCAAAGGTTCTATGGTTTGCCCGAAAGGCTGATCGAACGCTTTTACGCATGCCGCTCGACGCTTCCTGACAAGGCCCGCATCCTGATCGGCAAGCCGCCCGTACCTATCCCGCGTGCAATCCGCGCGCTTGCCGGCAAGGGTAACCCCTTGGCCATGGAGAAAGTCTGATGACCACGCAGACCCCGCCTTTCACGCCGCCGCTGAGAGCGAAACCGCTGGTTGATCCGGCGCGCTATGAGGGCCGCAGCGCCTGCGTGATCGGTTCCGGATTCGGGGGGCTGGCGCTGGCAATCCGGCTGCAATCGGCGGGCATTGCCACGACCGTGATCGAAGCGCGCGACAAGCCGGGCGGACGGGCCTATTTCTGGGAAAAGGAAGGCTTCACTTTCGATGGCGGGCCGACGGTGGTGACCGATCCTGACTGCCTGAAAGAGCTGTGGCAGCTGAGCGGGCACAACATGGCCGAAGATGTCGAGCTGATGCCGGTCATGCCGTTCTACCGGCTCAACTGGCCCGACGGGACAAACTTCGATTATTCGAACGACGAAGACAGCCTCAATGCCGAAATTGCCAAGCTCAATCCGGCGGATGTCGCGGGTTACCAGCGCTTCCTGGAATATTCGGCCGGAGTCTATGAGGAAGGCTATCTCAAGCTTGGTGCGGTGCCGTTCCTCGATTTCAAATCGATGCTCAAGGCGGCGCCCGCGCTGGTGAAGAAACAGGCATGGCGCAGCGTCTATTCGATGGTCTCCAGCTTCGTGAAGAGCGAAAAACTGCGTGAAGCGCTGTCATTCCATACGCTGCTGGTGGGCGGCAATCCGATGACCACCAGCGCGATCTATGCGCTGATCCACAAGCTTGAGATGGATGGCGGCGTGTGGTGGACGCGCGGCGGCACCAATCGCCTGATCGCGGGGATGGTGCGCCATTTCGAGCGGCTTGGCGGCACCATGCGGCTCGGCGATCCGGTGGTGCAGGTGCACACGCTCGGCTGCCGCGCGAGCGAGGTCGAGACTGCCAGCGGGTGGAAGCAGCGCTTCGATGCAGTGGCCAGCAATGCTGACATCATGCATTCCTATCGCGATCTCCTGAGCGGAACCAAGCGTGGGCATGATTATGCCAGGTCGCTTTCCCGCAAGAGCTTCAGCCCTGGCCTGTTCGTGGTCCATTTCGGGCTTGAGGGCACCTGGCCCGGCATCCCGCATCACATGATCCTGTTCGGTCCGCGCTATAAGGGCCTGCTGGATGACATCTATACCAGTGGCGTTCTGCCGCAGGATTTCAGCATTTACCTGCACCATCCCACGGTAACCGATCCAAGCATGGCACCCAAGGGCAAGAGCACATTCTACGCGCTGGTGCCGGTCGCCCACCTGGGCAAGCTGGCGGTCGATTGGGACCAGATCGGTCCGGTGCTCGAAAAACGCATCCTCGACGAGGTCGGCAGGCGGCTGATCCCCGATATCCATGACCGGATCGTGACCAGTTTCAGCTATGCGCCCAAGGACTTCGCTAGCGATCTGAATGCGCATCTGGGTAGCGCCTTCAGCCTCGAACCGGTGCTGTGGCAAAGCGCCTGGCTGCGCGGCCACAACCGCGACGATGTGATCGAAAACTTCTATCTTGTCGGTGCGGGCACGCATCCGGGCGCGGGCATTCCCGGCGTGGTTGGCAGCGCCAAGGCAACAGCAAGCTTGATGCTGGAGGATCTGGCAACGAAATCCTCCCCGTGACGGGAAGGGGGACCGCGACGCGAAGCGGCGGGGTGGAGGGGCGCCATGGCACGCTGCGCGAAGGGATGTTGCTCGGTCCGAATTCCTGCGACTGCGAGGTATCGCCACCACGCGCATCCCGGCCATCTTGGTGCTTGAAGATATCGAGGCGGTGATTATGCGCGTATGCGAGATTTGCAATCAACGAACGGAACTTGCCATGGTGCCCCTCCACCATCCTGCGGATGGTCCCCCTCCCCTTGCAGGGGAGGATATATGAATCGCATTGCTGTCTATTGCGGGTCCGCGACGCCGCAAGATCCACGTTACGCCGAACTCGCCCACGAGGTCGGCCGTTCGCTTGCCTTGCGCGAAATCGGCGTGGTCTATGGCGGAGGGCGGCTGGGGCTGATGGGCGCAGTGGCACGCGGCGCGCTGGAGGCGGGCGGCGAAGTGATCGGTGTGATCCCCGAAGCGCTGGTGAACAGCGAAGTCGCCAATCGCAATTGCACGGAATTGATCACCGTTTCCGGGATGCATGAGCGCAAGCAGCGCTTCACGGATCTTTCGGACGGTTTCCTGACCATTCCCGGCGGGGTCGGCACGATGGACGAATTGTGGGAAGCCATGAGCTGGGCCCAGCTTGGCTATCATTCCGATCCGGTTGGCCTGCTCAATGCGTTCGGCTTCTTCGACCATCTGATTGCCTTCAATGAAAAGATGATCGAGGTCGGGTTCGTGCGCGCGGCGCACCAGAACATCCTGATTCATTCGGATAGCCTTGGCGATTTGCTCGACAAGATGGCATCTTATCAGCCGCACATCCCGATCTTCCGCATGAAGGCCGAGGATTTGTGAGCGAGCCCAATATGTTCGCCCCGGCAAACACGCTGCGGCATACGCCGCGCGAACCGGGCGGCGGGCGGCACCGCGCACCGCTGGTCGAAAAAAGCCGTTTGGCGATCAAGCAGGGCTCAAGGAGCTTCTCTGCCGCGTCGCGCCTGTTTGATCGCATCACGCGCGAGCGGGTGTGGATGCTCTATGCCTGGTGCCGCCGCTGCGACGACCTGACCGACGCGCAGGATATGGGCGGTGCACTGGGCGAGCAGTCCGACATCGGCGAGCGGGTCAAGCATATCCGTGTGCTGACGCAGGCCGCGCTCGATGGCCAGCCGACTGCCGATCCCGCCTTCGACGCTTTCGGCCAGGTCGCCAGCGAATGCGGGCTGACGATGGAGGATGCCGAAGCGGTGATCGCAGGGTTCCAGCTTGACGCGGATGATTGGCGCCCGCGCAGCGAAGCGGATCTGATGCGCTATTGCTGGCACGTGGCGGGCGCGGTGGGCGTGATGATGGCGCTGGTTATGGGTGTAAGGCGCGAGGATGCCGACACGCTGGATCGCGCCTGCGACCTTGGCCTGGCCTTCCAGCTCGCCAATATCGCGCGCGACCTGGTGGAGGATGACGCTGCGGATCGCTGCTACCTGCCGATCGAATGGCTGGTCGAGGAAGATATCGAGCCGGGCCAGCACACCAAGCCGCATCACCGGCAGGAACTGGCTGACATGGCCGCGCGGCTGGTGCGGCGGATGGAAGTGCACGCCGCATCCTCGCGCATTGGCGCAGCGCGCCTGCCGTTTCGCAGCCGCTGGGCGGTGCTTTCCGCCGCGCGCATCTACACCGCGATCGGGCGCAAGGTGCTTGCGCGGGGCACTGCGGCGTGGGATCGCCGCGTCTATACGTCAAAGGCGCAGAAGATCGGCCATGCGGCGATCGCTTTTGTCGAGGCGCTGGTGAACCGCCCGCCCAAGCTTGGTGACCAGCCGCACTGGCGGCGCAGCGATCTTGCGGATGGCTAGCACATCGTCGCCCCGGACTTGATCCGGGGTCCCGCTTCTTGCGCCAGGAAGGAAGTAAGCGGGATCCCGGCTCGGAGGCCGGGATGACGTTGAAGGAACGGTTTTCTTTTTGGCGCAGTGGTTCTAACTCGCTCCCATGATCACCAAGCTCCTCATTGCCAATCGCGGCGAGATTGCCTGCCGCATTATCCGCACCGCGCGTGCCATGGGGATCGCCACAGTGGCGGTCTATTCGGATGCCGATGCCAAGGCGCTGCATGTGCGCCAGGCGGACGAGGCCGTGCATATCGGCCCCTCGCCCGCTGCGGAGAGCTATCTGGTCGGCGCGAAGATCATCGCCGCTGCGCAGCAGACCGGGGCAGACGCGATCCATCCGGGTTACGGCTTTCTTAGCGAGAACGCCGACTTCGCGCAGGCAGTGATCGACGCAGGCCTGATCTGGGTCGGCCCCAAGCCCGCCAGCATCCGCGCCATGGGTCTGAAGGACGCGGCCAAGCAGCTGATGCGCAGCGCGGGCGTGCCGGTGACGCCGGGCTATGACGGCGCGGATCAATCGGTCGAGCGCCTGACCAAGGAAGCCGAGGCGATCGGATATCCCGTGCTGATCAAGGCGGTCGCGGGTGGCGGCGGCAAGGGGATGCGCAAGGTCGATGCGGCGGCGGATTTCGCAGCCGCGCTGGAGAGCTGCCGCCGCGAGGCCAAGGCGAGTTTCGGCAATGACGAGGTGCTGCTGGAAAAGTGGATCACCTCGCCCCGCCATATCGAAGTGCAGGTGTTCGGCGATGCCCACGGCAACGTCGTCCACCTGTTTGAGCGCGACTGCTCGCTCCAGCGCCGCCACCAGAAGGTGATCGAGGAAGCCCCCGCCCCCGGCATGGACGAGGCGACGCGCGAGGCGATCTGCGCCGCCGCCGTGCGTGCGGCGAAAGCGGTCGATTACGAGGGCGCGGGCACGGTGGAATTCATCGCCGATGCTTCAGAGGGCCTGCGCGCCGACCGCATCTTCTTCATGGAGATGAACACGCGCCTTCAGGTCGAGCACCCCGTCACCGAGGAGATCACCGGGGTCGATCTGGTCGAATGGCAATTGCGCGTAGCGAGCGGCGAGCCGCTGCCGCTCGGCCAAGAGGAGCTTTCGATCAACGGCCACGCGATTGAGGCGCGGCTCTATGCGGAAGACCCGGCAAGGGGGTTTTTGCCGAGCACGGGGCGGTTGGCTTATCTCAAATTACCTCTTGGTCTCAGTCGAACTTTTACCACGCGCGTCGACACCGGTGTGGAGGAAGGCGATTCAGTTTCTCCGTTTTACGATCCAATGATTGCCAAGCTCATCGTGCATGCAAGGGACCGCGAGTTCGCCATCGATGCCCTACGGGTTACAACAGGCGGCACAAAATGTTGGCCCGTAAAGTCGAACGCCGGATTTCTAAATCGCCTTCTCAACGACAAGGTCTTTGAGGACGGATCAATGGATACGGGGCTGATCGGCAATCGTATCGAGAAATTCATTCCGGAATCCGAAGCATCGCAAAAGGTCTTGCAGTCGGTTGCACACATGGCGGTCGATCATGCGCTGGGCGGACGAGCAAGCACCATTCGTGAAACCTATCTGGAGACCGACGCAGGGCCTTGGTCGAATGTCGGCTTTCGTCTGAATCGTGACGCTGAGCCAGTTTGGCTCCGACTAAGCGACGGCGCACAGGAGTATGACGTCGAGTTTGCTGACCAGTCGATTGACGATAGCCTATGGGTCGAAGCTACTCCTTTTGGCTATGCAGTTGGCGAAAACGGCGTCACTCGCCTGTTTACTGTTGCGCGCGAAGAGGGAGATGGAAACCACCACGCCCACGACGGCGATATCCTCGCCCCTATGCCGGGCAAGGTCATCGCGGTCGATGTCGCGGAAGGCGAGGTCGTCACCGCCGGGCAGCGGCTCATGGTGCTGGAAGCGATGAAGATGGAACACGCCCTCACCGCGCCCTTCGACGGGGTGATCGAGGGGCTTTCGGTTAGCGCCGGCTCGCAGGTGCAGGTCGAGGCGGTGTTGTGCCAGGTGGTGCCGGTGGAGGAGGGCGAAGCCTAACCCCCCTTCCCTGGAGGGAAGGGGCTGGGGGATGGGTGTGCAACGCCCGTGAATGCCGAACCCCCACCCCCGGCCCCTCCCCAACGGGAGGGGAGAAGATGCCGACACCTATTTTCGTCATTGCGAGCGTAAGCGGATACGCAGTAGGCCAGAGGCCAACCAATGCAGAGCGGTTCGCAATACGCTCTGGATTGCCGCGGCGACTACGTCGCCTCGCAATGACGAGGTGGGGGAGGATTTATGACCTGGGCAAAAGAACTCGAAGAACTGCGCCGCCGGGAAGCGCTCGCCGAGGAAATGGGCGGGCCGGAAAAGCTCGCGCGGCAGCATGGCCGGGGCAAGATGGACGCCCGCGCGCGGCTTGCGGCGCTGTGCGACGAAGGCTCCTTCCGCGAAATCGGCAAGATCGCCGGGCACGGCCACTATGACGAGAATGGCGAGCTGACCGGCGTCACCCCCGCCCCGTTCCTGTTCGGCAGAGCCATGATCAATGGCCGCCCGGTTGTCGCCACTGCGGACGATTTCACCATTCGCGGCGGCGCAGCCGATGCCGGGATCAGCCGCAAGATGGTGCAGGCGGAAAAGATGGCGCACGAGCTGCGCCTGCCGCTCATCCGCATGATCGACGGCACGGGCGGCGGCGGCTCGGTCAAGACGCTGGAGCAGATCGGCGCGACCTATATCCCCGCCGTGCCCGGCTGGGGCGATGTGGTGCAGAACCTCGACACCGTGCCGGTGGTCGCGCTGGCGCTGGGGCCGACAGCAGGGCTGGGCGCGGCCCGCACCGTTGCCAGCCACTACTCAATCATGGTGCGCGGCCTCAGCCAGATCTTCGCCGCCGGGCCCGCTGTCGTTGACGGCCTAGGCGAAAGCTACAGGGGCGCAGCCGATCACAGCCAAGCCAAGGAAGAGCTTGGCGGTAGCGACATCCACACCCGCAACGGCGTGGTCGATGACGAGGTGGCATCGGAGGCCGAGGCCTTCGCCCGCGCGCGGCATTTCCTCAGCTTCATGCCCGAGCATGTCGGCCAGCTCGCGCGCCGATCGAACTGCACCGATCCGGTCCACCGCCGCGAGGAAGCGCTGCTGAGCCTGGTGCCGCGCGATCCCAAACAGGTCTATTCGATGCGCCGCTGCCTCGACATGGTGTTCGACACCGGCACCGTGTTCGAGATCGGCAAGATGTGGGGCCGCGCCGCGATCACCGCGCTTGCGCGGCTCGACGGCTGGCCAGTGGCGGTGGTGGCGAGCGATCCCAGCTTCCTTGGCGGCAGTTGGGAGGCCAAGACATCGGAAAAGGTCGAGCGCTTCGTCAAGCTGGCCGACCAGTTCCGACTGCCGGTGGTCCACCTGGTGGACAACCCCGGCTTCATGATCGGGCGCGAGGCGGAAATGGCGGGCACGATCCGCTACGGCGTCAATGCGATGAACGCGATCTACAAGGCCAGTGTGCCGCTCGCCTCCATTGTCCTGCGCCGCGCCTATGGCATCGCGGGCAGCGCAATGAGCAATGCGGAGAAATTCCAGTATCGTTATTGCTGGCCCTCAGGCGATTGGGGCTCGCTCCCCATCGCGGGCGGGCTGGAGGTTGCCTACAAGTCCGAGATCGAAGCAAGCGAAGACCCGGCGGCCACGCTGGCGGAAATCCGCGCGCGGCTGGACAAGGTCACTTCGCCTTTCCGCAGCGCCGAGCGCTTCAATGCCGAGGATATCATCGACCCGCGCGATACCCGCCCGCTGCTGTGCGAATTCGCGCAGCTGGCTTGGCGCAAGTTAGGCAGTGATTGACACGATTTGATAGCAGGCCCGTTAACTCCCCTCCCCTTGGGGAGGGGTTGGGGTGGGGGTTCGGCATTCGCTGGCGTGGAACACCCATCCCCCGCCCCTTCCCTCAAGGGAAGGGGTGATAGAAGTGGCTCCCTACCCTAATGCCGCAGAATATCGTGCAATTCCATATAGCGCCGCGCCTGGTTGGGGCGGCGGAACAGCTTGCCCCGCTCGCTATAGAGCACCAGCACCAGAGCGATCAGCGCGCACAGCGTCATCGCCACGCCCAGCGGAAACGCCGTGCCGTCATAAGCCTGGCCGATTGCCGCGCCCAGCACGGCACCGGTTACCATCCGCAAGCTGGTTTGCGCCGAGGATGCCGCGCCTGCAATATGCTGGAACGGTTGCATCGCAATCGAGCTGAAATTGGCGCCGACAAAACCCAGCATGGTCATGTTGAGCGCCAGCAGCGGCACGAATTCCCACAGCGTCTGCCCGCCGCGCCCGGCGGAAATCATTTGCAGAATGCTGGCCACCAGGAAGCCGATCAGCGCGGCGTGGCTCACCCGCCTTGCTCCGAATCTCTCGACAATGCGCGAATTGGTGAAACTGGCGATTACCATGCCGATGATGGAGGCGCCGAAGATCAGCGCGAAATAATCGCCTGCGCCAAAGCTTTCCGCGATCAGCTGCTGGCTGGAATTGAGGAAGCCGAACAGCGATCCGAACACCAGCGCGCTGCCAACCACATATCCCACCGAGATGCGGTTCGACAGTGCCTGGCCCATGTTCTTCAGGATCGTAACCGGATCGATCTGCTGCACATTATCTTCAGACAGCGATTCGGGCAGGCGCAACCATACCCAGATGCCCACGATCGTGCCCATCACCGCCATGGCATCGAAGATCGCGCGCCAATCGAAGAACATCAGGATCAACTGACCAATCGCCGGGGCAAAAACCGGCACCGCCAGAAAGATCATGATGATCAGGCTCATCATGCTCGCCATGCGATCACCCCCCACCCGGTCGCGCACGATCGCGGTGGGCACTACGCTAAGGCCTGCGCAGGCGATCCCCTGCACCAGCCGCAGTGCCAGCAGGGTCTCGAAGTCCTGCACGATCGAACAGGCGAGCGACAAGCCGACATAGGCGATGATGCCGACGAACAGCACCGGTCGCCGCCCGAAACGATCGGCAAAGGCGCCGGGGAAGAAGGCGCCGATCCCTGCCCCCAGGAAATAGGCGCTGATGACATATTGCCGGTCATTCCCGTTTGCACCCAGATCGTCCGCCATCAGGCCCAGCGCCGGCAGCATCGAATCGATGCCGAAAGCCTGCAGGCTCATCAAAGAAGCCATCAGCACGATAAGTTCGCGCTCACCGAAGGGGCGAGAGGATTGGGACGCCGGAGAGGACATGTCCCCGTTCTTGCGCGCTGACCGCCAATAAGGAAAGCCGCTTTTTGATCCTGCGCGGGTTTCGGCGCGGGCGTGCTTTCGCTGCATCGCGGCTGCGCGTAAGATGCTGCGATGGCGGATCACGGCAGCGAAGATGGCGATGGCGATGGCGCGGAAGGCCCCAATGATTCCATGGGCCTGCGGAAGATCATCCATGTCGACATGGATGCCTTCTTCGCCAGCGTGGAGCAGCGCGACAATCCTGAACTGCGCGGCAAGCCGGTGGCCGTGGGCGGCGCGGGCGGGCGCGGCGTGGTCGCCGCCGCCAGCTATGAAGCGCGCGAATTCGGCGTACGCAGCGCCATGCCTTCAGTCACTGCGAAACGCCTGTGCCCCGATCTCATCTTCGTGCGCCACCGCTTCGATGCCTATAAGGAAGCGAGCCGCACAATCCGCCGCATCTTCGAGCATTACACGCCGCATGTGGAGCCGCTGAGCCTGGACGAGGCCTATCTCGACGTCACCGACGATCTTCTCGGCATTGGCTCTGCCACCCGCATTGCGCAGCTGATCCGGCAAGAGATCAAGGCCAGGACAAGGCTCACCGCCAGCGCGGGCGTGAGCTACAACAAGTTCCTCGCCAAGCTCGCCAGCGATCAGAACAAGCCCGACGGAATGTGCGTGATCCGGCCCGGCGAAGGGGCGGATTTCGTCGCCGGATTGCCGGTGCGGCGCTTCCACGGGGTTGGGCCCAAGGGCGCAGAAAAAATGGCGAAGCTGGGCATCGTGACCGGCGCGGACCTGGCGGCGAGAGACATCGCCTTCCTGCGCCAGCATTTCGGCAGCCAGGCGGATTATCTTTATCGTGCCGCGCGCGGGATCGACCTTCGCCCGGTGCGTGCCCACCGCATCCGCAAGTCTGTGGGCGGTGAGCGTACTTTCAGCGAGGATATCTCGTCCGGCCCCGCGCTGCGCGAAACGCTCGACAATATCATCGAGATTGTGTGGGACAGCATCGAAAAGACTGAGGCCAAGGGCCGCACCGTCACGCTGAAAATGAAATACACCGACTTCCAGAACGTGACGCGGGCCAAGACGGTCGACCATCCAGTTGCGGACAAGGCCGAATTCGCGCGGATTTCGCGGGCTCTGCTCGATGAGCTGCTGCCGCTGCCGATGCCGATCCGGCTGATGGGGCTGACACTGTCGAAGCTTGAGGGCGACGAGGCCGGGCAGGATCGCCCGCGCGACGAAGCCCAGCTTTCGCTGCTCTAGCTGCTCTAGCTGCTTTGGCTGCCACGCTCGGCGCGCCAATGCTCGAGCGCGCGGCGAGTCCCTGCACCAAGCGGCATCGGCAGCGAATGGCCCGGGAAGAAGCGCGCTTCCACCACTTCGCGCAAATCCGGCTTCGGATGGCGGTCAATCGTCGCGGCAAACAGATGCATCCTATGCGGCGAAGCGGAAATCTCGCCTTCGATCGAACCCAGCGACCGAGCACGCGCCAGATCCAACCCCAGTTCCTCGCGCAGTTCGCGCTGCGCGGCAGCAAGTGGATCCTCGCCGCGGCCCACGCCCCCGCCGGGAAGGCACCAATGATCGGGCCCATAGCTGTGCCTGAGCAGGAGGATCGAGCCTTGCAGGTCGGTCACGATCACATTGCAGCCCACGATCGGCGCCTTGCGCCAGCGCCGCCAGCGGTGCCGCAGCCGGTAGGCAACCGGCAGGATCGCCCGGTGCACCGGCGCGGGTATCAGGCGGATGATCAGGTGAAGCATGTGACATCCTGGCTTGCCGCGCCCAGAAGCCGCGCGACCGGTAGATCATGCGCACCGGCCAGCGCGGCATCGAACACCGCGCGCTTGTCAGCCGAGCCGCCAAGCGTGAACAGGATCGCATCCGCGCGCAGCAGCGCAGGGATGGTCAGCGTGATCCGGTCAAACGGCGCTTCGGGCGGTAGCGGGTCGGGCGTCAGGCGGCGCACGGCCTGCGGATCGTCCACTTTGGGATCGGTATTGGGGAACAGCGAGGCAATGTGCCCGTCGCCCCCCATGCCGAGCCAGGCGAGCGCGAAATGCGGTGACGCCGCATCTTCTGACAAACTCGCAACGCTGGCACCAACCGGCTCGAACAGCGCGCGGATCTTGCCGGTGTTCGACGCTGCATGTTCTTCCGGCACGATCCGGTCATCACCCGGCCACACCACCAGCCGCGACCAGTCAAGATCGCGTGTGACGAGCTGCTCCATGATCGGAAACGGGGTCGAACCGCCCGGCACGGTGATCGCTACCGGGCCTTCGGTCGCCGCCATTGCCGCAGCAATCCGCGCCTCAAGCCAGTCGGCAATCGCGCCCGTATCGGCACCTTCCACAATCGTCACATCAGCCATTCGGCGCTTGTAGCAAACGGGCCGCTCCCGACCAGTGCGGAAACGGCCCCGGAGCATAAAATTCGTATGCGGTGAATTACTTGATCCAATCTCAGAGCATCATTGCGATCAATAGCGCAGCCAGCAGGCAGCCGGTTCCGATTGCCCAGCGCAGCGCGCGCAGTGTCGCCGCTTCGCTGACGCGCGCGGGCACAAGCCAGCCGAGCAGCATGGCCAGCCCCGCACCGATTGCCGCGCCCCCTGCCGCCGGAGTGCCCGCCGGAGTGCCCTCCGCCAGCGCAGCCCCGCCGGCAAATGCGAGCCAGCGCGGCGCATCGAACAGCTGGCGTCCCGCCAGCACCAGCGTGATCGCACCCAGCGAGCGCGTCGGCTCTGCGGGAGCGGCAATCCGCACCGGCCAGGCGAGGTCGGCCGCCGCCAGCACCAGCGCCCCGCATACCAGCAGCAGTTGCGAGCCAGCGCTGGCCTGGCCTCCCAGCCATGCCCCCGCAGCGGCCATGGCAATTGCCGTGAGAGCAGCTGTTGCCAGGCCTGCCAACAACAGCCCGCCGCTGCGCCCCAGCCCGATCGCCATGTGCGCAAGGGTCAACTGCGCCCGCCCGCCAAGCGCGGCGGCGAAACTTGCCATCAGCATGATCAGTGCCAGCACCATGGCCTTCGCCTAGCAGTGCTGTGCGCCTGCCGCCATTGCCCTTGCCATTCACCAATTGGGCAGGCGATATGGTTCGCATGGCGGCTTAGTATGCCGCCTGGCACGGAAATCGGCAGGAGCAGGCAATGAAACTCGAAGCAGGTATGGCAGCGGTGGTGACAGGCGGGGCGTCGGGCCTGGGCCGGGCGAGCGCGCAGGCGCTGGCGGATGCCGGATTGAAAGTCGCGATCTTCGATATCAATGACGCGGAAGGCGAAGCCCACGCCAGGGCCATTGGCGGCAGCTTCCACCATGTCGACATCATGGACGAGCAATCGGCCGAGGATGGCTTTGCCGCCGCGCGCGCGGCCAACGGGCAGGAACGTGTGACGGTGCACTGCGCCATGGCCAGCCGCCGCGGCAAGACGCTGGCCTGGGACAAGGAAAAGGGCGGCTACAAGCGCCTGCCGACCGAGGATTACGAATTCGGCGCGCAGGGCATTCTGGTCGCCAGTTACCGTATCGCCAGCATCTCAGCGCTGGGCATGGCCAATGCCGAGCCGCTGAACGAGGATGGCGAGCGCGGCTGCATCACGCTGACCGCCAGTGTCGCCGCGCAGGACGGGCAGATCGGCCAGGTGATCTACGGCTCCTGCAAATCGGGCGTGAACGGGCTGGTGCTGCCGATGGCGCGCGATTTGATGGATATCGGCATCCGCGTGAATTCTGTCATGCCCGGCATCTTCGCGACGCCGCTGATGCTGGGGATGAAGGACCGCAATCCGGCGATGTGGGCGCAGCTCAATGCCAGCGTACCCTTCCCCAAGCGGCTCGGCCATCCAGAGGAATTCGCTTCGCTGATCCTGGAGATTGCGCGCAACAGCTATATCAACGGGCACCAGTTCCGGCTCGACGGGGCGATCCGCATGCCGCCGAAGTAACGACCACCCCACGCGCCATCATTGCGAGGAGCCGCAGGCGACGCGGCGATCCTTGGCGCAGCGCACCGCCGCCGTAATTAATTATAACGTCCGCGGAATTTCCTGAGGACCACACGGAGCCTTCAAAGGAAAACACCCTATGAAGCGCTTCGCGAATGGTTATAGCCGTATGCGGTGAATGTCTCGCCAGTCACTCGACGTTACATTGCCAGCTGGTCGCAATCAGCATTGGTCAAGAGAATGGGCGCCTTTGGCGAATGGAGGATTATTGCATGAAAAATAAAGTGAAATTCCGCACCTGGTTGGCCGGAACAACGGCAGCCGTTGCTTTGGGTGCCATTCCAAATGGCCTTTCGGCCCAGGAGGCGCCGGTCGATGCCGACCAAGGCGCATCAGGCAATTTCGACACAATTATCGTGACCGCGAAACGTATCGAGCAGAACGTCTATGAGGCGCCTGTTGCGGTAACGGTTTTTGGTCCGGAAGCCCTCGAACAGCGCAACGCCGACAATATCATCGATATTGGCAAATATGTTCCCAATCTGACGGTCACAAATTTCGGGGCCGGTAATCCCAGTTCGCAATTTCCCAGCATCCGCGGGATCGGTTTCCAGGATCACCTGATCGTGATCGACCCGACAGTGGGCGTGTATGTGGACGGCGTATATCTCGGCCGTCAGATCGGCCAGAACCTGAGCCTGTCGAACATCGAGCGTTTGGAAGTCTTGCGCGGTCCGCAAGGCACTCTGTTTGGCCGCAACTCGATTGGCGGTGCAATCAACATAATCACACAGCAGCCCGGGGATGAGGAACTTGCGACGATCAACTTGCAAGCCGGCACACGTGGCCGACTGGCTGGTGACGTCTATGCCAACACAAGACTGACCGATACGCTGGCAGTTTCCGTCAGTTTCGGGATCGACAAGCGCAATGGAGTTGGTGATTTCCTCAACATTCCAAATCCCGAAGCGCGGGTTGGCGAACTTCAGGATATTTCAGGCCGCGTGGCGCTGAAATGGACCCCCAGTGACCGGCTGTCGATCAGGCTTACTGCAGACGGAAATGACGGAAAGAACGGCCAAAGCCCGTTCACCACTACGATCAAAGTGCCGCCCGGTGGTTGCACGGCGGAAGATATAGCTGATCTTTTCGGCCCGTTTGCTCTCGCTTGTGCAGGCGGGTTGGACCCGGTTACCAGCCAAGCCGAAGACCCGTACGACTCAAACTCGGGGCAGGCCGATTTGGCGCAGGCCACAAATTCCGCCTACGGGTTCAGCGGCATTATCGAATATGCGCTGGCCGATAATCTCGATCTGAAGCTGATCGGCAGCTATCGCCATTCCGAGTATGAGGGCGGCCTCGATGATGACGGCGCCGAACTGGATTTTCTCTCGTTTCCCGAAGTCGGCGAGGCTGAGCAATATTCGTTCGAGCTCCAGCTAAGCGGGCAATCCGGCATTTTCGACTATGTCGGTGGTTTATACTATTTCGACGAGGAAGGGTTCAATTTCCAGCAGCCCACAACGTTCAACAGCTTTGGTGGCGGACTTTTCGAACAGACCCAGGAAACGCGGAGCTATGCTGTCTTTGGCAATATCGGGGTCCAAGTGACCGATGCTTTGCGTGTTTCCGGCGGCATTCGCTATACCGATGACAGCAAGGAGGCGACCGCAGACCTGGGCTTTGCGCCGGAATTCGGGGGCTCGGCGGACTTCAACGAGGTGACCTGGGAGGCTTCTGCCACCTACGCACTGGCAGACGATCTCAATGTCTACGGAACGATTGCGCGCGGCTATCAGTCCGGGCAATTCCCGGCGCGACCGTTCGGCGGCGCCGCTACATTCTTTGCCACCGATCCGGTAACAGCAACCAACTATGAAGCTGGCATCAAGGGTGAACCATTCTCCTGGCTGCAAATGTCGCTTTCAGGTTTCTATACCGAGTACAGCTCTTTTCCTGCTCAGGTCAGCACGATTGGGCCCGACGGCTTTATCACGGTGACTGACGATGCAGGTGATCTGCGGTCAGTGGGCGTAGAGTGGGAAGGGAACATCAGGTATGGGAATTTCTCTCTCAATACATCGGTTGGCTACATCGATTCAGAGTTTGAAAACGTCGAACCCGGAAGCAGCATTGCAAATGGCAATCGCGCTGCGCTGACGCCAAAATGGACCATTGCCATCGGCCCGCAGGTTGGATTTGACCTGCCGGGTGGCACGGTCACCACGCGGGTCGATTACTCATATCGCAGCAGCATGGAGGGCCAGCCCAACAATGCAGCCACGGCATTCATCGAAAGCCGCGATCTGCTGGGCTTCAATATCACCTATGAACCAACAGATGCGGATTGGTCGATCTCTGCCTATGGCAAGAACATCACCGATGAACGTTATACTCAGGCGGCCTTGGATGTGGGGCCATATGTCCTCAATATCCTGAGCAACGATGCGAGCGAATTCGGGATCAAGTTCTCGCGGACATTTCGTTGATCATGACGGACGCTTCACCTATTTGGCTAATGGTGTTCCCCGTCAGCACCTATGACACCAGATCGAGGTTGTGATTGAAGGAGGAGTTGGCTCTCGCCCTAGTGACGAAGGAACGAAGATGAGCGCCAACTCCTCTAAACCCAAAGCCAGTGCTGAGCGGGTGGTCAAAGACGTCCGCCGTGCAACCCGGCGGCACTTCTCCGCCGAAGACAAGATCCGGGGAATTCCCCGTATTTAATGGCGCATAGCCGCGTCAAGGAGCTCCGCCAGCAATTCGGCGGTCTGCTCAACCGGACGGCGGCTGCGTTCCACCCGCGCCTGGACCAGGCTGCCCTGAATGGCGTTGGTGCATAGCATCGCCAGCCGCTCTGCATCTTCGGCGGAAAATCCATCGGCGCGCAGCTTTGCAGTGAGCACTTCCCGGCGTGCGGCGAAGGCGCGGCGTCCGGCTTCCGCAACCTCGGCATTGTCCGGCGCCAGTTCGAGCAATACCGTTGTCATCGGGCAGCCATCCCTGAAGCCGGATTTCTCCATCCAGCCGGCCAGCAAACCGGCGTGGCCACGCACAAGCTCGCCGGTCGAAGCGGATTTCTCCGCCAGCGCTGCAAGCGTTTCGACCACGCGCCGCCCCGCCTCTTCCACTGCAGCCACGGCGATTGACGGCTTCCCCTCAGGAAAATAGTGATACATCGAGCCTTTCGGCGATCCGCTCTGCTCGACCAACTCGTTAAGCCCGGTCGCGGCATAACCTTGCTGCCGGAACAGGCGAACCGCCGCATCAATGATCGGCTGCCGGTGTTTTGCCTTGCCTGCCATGCGCTCTCCTGCCCCGATTGAACCATGCCCTGCGCGAGAGCGGCTACGCGGTCAAGCCAGCGCCATCCACAAACCCGCTCTGTAAAAATATATTGACTGGTCTATATCATTTCGGCAGATCGGCGGCAAGCGGCCAGGGAAAATCGGCAATGACAGACACAGTGACATATGATTACCGGAACGGGCGGGCGACCATCACGATAGATGATGGCAAGGTCAACGTGATGACTGCCGACCTGCTTGATCAATTCTGCGCGGCGGCTGGCCAGGCACAGGCCGACAAGGCCATGATCGTGCTACGCTCCGGACGGGAAAAGGTCTTTTCCGCCGGTTTCGACGTCAAACCGCTGGCCAGCCGGGATGTCGAAGCCAGCCGCAAGCTGCTGGAAGCGGGGGTCAGGGCAATCCTCGCCCTGCTTCAGCATCCCTTCCCCGTTGTGGCCTTGTGCCAGGGCCATGCCTACCCAATGGGGGCATTCCTGCTGCTTGCTTCCGACGTCCGAATCGGAACACAGGGAGACTACCGGATCGGCATGAACGAAGTGGCGATCGGAATTGCCGTGCCCGATTTTGCACTCGAGCTGGCGCGGCATCGCCTGCTGCCTTCCTTGCTGCACCGCACGGCTGCGCTGGGGCAGATGCTGTTGCCCGCAGAAGCGCTGGAAGCCGGCTTCCTCGATGTCCTGGTCGATCCGGCCATGCTCGATAATGCGGCCGAGCAAGTCATCGGGCAATTGCAGCAGATCGACATGGCAGCCCATGCCTCGACCAAGCAGCGCCTGCGCGCCGGAGTGGTCGCCGCAATTGACACAGCCGCACGTGAACGATTGATGGCAAGTGCCTGAACTGGTCCGGAGCTGCCACTTGAAGGCCGCCGCCATGCCCATCGGGTCGCAGGCAGCTCCGGATTCTTTCGAGGATTGAGCAATGGATCAGCTTTCAGCGGCAGCCGGGCTTCAGGCGCAAGCGGAAGAATTCTTCCACGCAATGTCCAACCAACCGCCGATCGTCCTGCCCCAGCGCGAGGCCGATGCGGCGACCCTGGCCCGGGCCGAGGGCTTTCGCTTCGGGCCGCACGAATCGCTCGCAGCATGGCGCTTTGGCGCCGGCGAGGGGCCGGTGGTGGTGCTGGTGCACGGCTGGGGCGGCCAGGGAACCCAGTTCCTGCGCATGGCCAACGCCCTGGTCGACTTCGGCTTCGAGGCCATCGTCATCGATGCGGGCAACCACGGTTCCTCGGCCCCCGGGCCGATGGGATTCGATCGGTTCATGCTTGATGCGCGCGCGCTGGCAGATCACCTTGGCACCATGCCTTTCGCCTGGATCGCGCATTCCGCTGCGGCTCTGGCGATCATGTCGGCGCGCCGAACCCACGGGATCTCGGCGCAGGCATACGTCGCCCTGGCGGCGCCTTTCGTGCCTTATGTACCGCTCAACCGCTTTCGCCAGATGGGCGCAAGCGAACAGGCGGTGGACCTCGTCAAACCCATGCTTGCCCGGCAGTTCGATGCCGAGTGGGAGGCGCTGGAAGCCGGGCTGGCGTGGCGGGGCGAACCCGGTTCCCGCCTGCTTGCGATCTATGATCTCGAAGACACGATGGTCGACGCCGGAGACGCCGAGCGGATTCGCCGGGTCTGGCCGGGCTGCCGCACTCTGCAAACTCGGGGATTCGGCCACAACCGGTTGCTTGGCTCGAGCGAAGCCATCGACCTGACGGCCCGGTTTCTCATTGACGTGGCCAAGTCCGAAACCCGCACAGCGCGCTGAAGCACGCCATACCATAACCGAAGGGGTGTGAAGCGGGCGCCCAAGCCACGCCGCCTGTTTGCGTGGAGCGGGTGAAGGGAATCGAACCCTCGTCGTCAGCTTGGGAAGCTGCTGCTCTACCATTGAGCTACACCCGCGAGCTGCGCTGCGGCAGGGCGAGGCCATTGGCACAATCGGCAGTGGCGGGTCAATCGCATTCGCCTATGACGGCGCCTGAGACAGGGCAAGAAAGGGCAAGACTGCCTGATACCCTTGCCATGGGCGTCCCCGCGCGCCATGTGGGCAGCGCGAAGGAGAGTCAGGAATATCATGCGTCAGATCGACCATTTCATAGTTGGCGACAGCCCCGCCCCAACCCGCAAGCACCAGGTGTGGAACCCCTCGACCGGTGAGATCCAGGCCGAAGTGGCGCTGGGCGATGCGGCCCTGCTTGAAAAGGCGATGGCCACCGCCAGGAAGGTGCAGCCCGAATGGGCCGCCACCAATCCGCAGCGCCGCGCGCGGGTGATGTTCGAGTTCAAGCGGTTGGTCGAAGCCAACAAACAGGCGCTGGCCGAACTGCTGTCGAGCGAGCACGGCAAGGTGATCGAGGATGCGCATGGCGATATCCAGCGCGGGCTCGAAGTGATCGAGTTCGCTTGCGGCATCCCGCACGCGCTGAAGGGCGAATATACGCAGGGCGCCGGCCCCGGCATCGATGTCTATTCGATGCGCCAGCCGCTTGGTATCGGCGCAGGTATCACCCCGTTCAACTTCCCCGCGATGATCCCGATGTGGATGTTCGGCATGGCGATTGCGGCGGGCAATGCCTTCATCCTCAAGCCCAGTGAGCGTGACCCCAGCGTGCCGGTGCGGCTGGCCGAACTGTTCGTGGAGGCGGGCGCGCCCGAGGGGCTGTTGCAAGTGGTTCATGGCGACAAGGAAATGGTCGATGCCATCCTCGACCATCCCGATATTGCCGCGATCAGCTTCGTCGGTTCCTCTGACATCGCGCAGTATATCTATGCCCGAGGCACCGCCAACGCCAAGCGGGTGCAGGCCTTCGGCGGGGCGAAGAACCACGGCATCGTGATGCCTGACGCCGATCTCGACCAGGTGGTGAACGATCTGGCGGGCGCGGCCTTCGGTTCGGCGGGCGAGCGCTGCATGGCGCTGCCGGTGGTGGTGCCGGTGGGCGAGGACACCGCCAACAGGCTGCGCGAAAAGCTGATCCCGGCGATCAATGCGCTGCGCATCGGCGTGTCGAACGATCCCGATGCGCATTACGGCCCGGTCGTCACGCCCGAGCACAAGGCGCGGGTCGAGCAATGGATCACCACTGCGGAGGAGGAAGGCGGCGAGATCGTGATCGACGGGCGCGGCTTCACCTTGCAGGGCCATGAAAACGGCTTCTTCATCGGCCCAACCCTAATTGACCGCGTCACTCCACAGATGAGGAGTTACCAGGAAGAGATCTTCGGCCCGGTGCTCCAGATCGTGCGGGCGAGGGATTTCGAGGATGCGCTGCGCCTGCCGAGCGAGCACCAATATGGCAATGGCGTGGCGATCTTCACCCGCAACGGCCATGCCGCGCGCGAGTTCGCATCCCGCGTCAATGTGGGGATGGTCGGCATCAATGTGCCGATTCCGGTGCCGGTCGCCTATCACAGCTTCGGCGGGTGGAAGCGCAGCGGCTTTGGCGACATCGACCAGTACGGCATGGAAGGCCTCCGCTTCTGGACCAAGACCAAGAAGGTCACCCAGCGCTGGCCAGACGGGGGTGGTGACGGCAGCAACGCCTTCGTCATCCCGACGATGGGTTGATGATGATGCGCACAGCCCTGCTCCCGGCATTCGCCCTGACCGTCACCGCCTGCGCGGCGCCGCAGGCCGCCGAACCTGCACCGCCCATGCACAAGCCGGTTGAGGCGACTTGCGACGCTTCCGCGCTGCAAGAGCATATCGGCCACAAGGCTTCGGAAAGGTCTGGCGCGATCCTGCTGGAACTTTCCGGTGCCCGCACCTTGCGCTGGGTCCCGCCGCGCACAGCGGTTACGATGGACTATCGCCCCGATCGATTGACCGTGTCCTATGACGACAACTATGTGATCGAGCGGATCAGCTGCGGCTGAAGTGGGCGAAGGGATAGCACATGTCAGGACAATTCCAGCTTAGCGATGACCAGCTCGCGATCCAGGAGATGGCGCAGCGTTTCACTGCTGACAATATCACCCCATTCGCCGCCGAATGGGATGAAAAGCACCACTTCCCCAAGGATGTGATCAAGCAAACCGCCGAACTCGGCTTTGGCGCGATTTATGTGTCCGAGGAATCGGGCGGGATCGGCCTGGGCCGGCTCGAAGCCGCGCTGATCATGGAGGCGATGGCCTATGGCTGCCCGGCGACCAGCGCCTTCATCTCGATCCACAATATGTCGGCCTGGATGATCGACCGTTTCGGCGGCGATGAGGTGAAGGCCAGATTCCTGCCGAGACTGGTGACCATGGAGCATATCGCCAGCTATGCCCTGACCGAACCGGGATCGGGATCGGATGCGGCGGCGCTCAAGACCACCGCCCGGCTGGATGGCGATCACTACGTTCTCAATGGCACCAAGCAGTTCATTTCGGGCAGCGGCTATAATGACATTTATGTCGTGATGGTGCGCACCAGCGAACACAAATCAAAGGGCATTTCCTGCCTTGTAGTCGAAAAGGATACTCCGGGCGTTTCCTTCGGCGCGCCGGAGAAGAAGCTGGGCTGGAACGCTTCGCCGACCGCGCAGCTGATCTTCGAGGATGCGCGCGTGCCTGCCGCGAACCGGGTCGGCGGTGAAGGTGAAGGCTTCGGTTTTGCCATGGCCGGGCTCGATGGAGGCAGGCTCAATATCGGGGCCTGTTCGCTGGGCGGGGCGCAGCGCTGTCTCGACGAGGCGATCAAATACACCAAGGAGCGCCAGCAGTTCGGCCAGCCGATCGCAGATTTCCAGAACACCCAGTTCATGCTGGCGGACATGGCGACCGAGCTGGAGGCGGCGCGCGCGCTGCTCTATCTCGCAGCCTGCAAGGTCACCGCCAATGCCCCGGACAAGAGCCGCTTTTCCGCCATGGCCAAACGACTCGCAACCGATAGCGGTTCGAATGTCGTCAACAACGCGCTCCAGCTGTTCGGCGGCTACGGTTATCTCAAGGATTACCCGATCGAACGCTTCTGGCGTGATCTGCGCGTGCATTCGATCCTCGAAGGCACCAATCAGGTGATGCGGATGATCGTGGGAAGGGATTTGCTGAGGCAATGAGCGGCGAAGTTCTGATTTCGACCGAGGGAGCGGCAGGCAGGCTGTCGCTCAACCGGCCCAAGGCGCTGCATGCGCTGACGCTGGAGATGTGCCATGCGATGAGCGCGGCGCTCACGCAATGGACGTCGGACGATGCGGTGAAGGTCGTAATCATCGATCACGCCGACGGGCGCGGCTTCTGCGCGGGCGGTGACATCGCCTTTCTGCGCAATTCGGCGCTGAATGACAGCGGCGTGTCGGGCCGCAAGTTCTTCCACGACGAATACCAGCTCAACCACCAGCTGTTTACCTATGCCAAGCCGGTGGCGGCCTTCATGGACGGCGTAACCATGGGCGGCGGCGTGGGCATTTCGCAGCCCGCGAAATATCGCGTCGCAACCGAGAACACGCGCCTTGCCATGCCCGAAACGGGGATCGGTCTGTTCCCCGATGTGGGGGGCGGTTGGTATCTCTCGCGCCTGCAAGGGCGGCTCGGGCAATTCCTCGCACTCACCGGCGCGCGGCTCGACGGTGCCGAATGCCTGTGGGCGGGGCTTGCCACGCATTATTTGCCATCGGAACGGCTTGAGGAAGCCAAGGCGCGCATCGCCGCAGGCCATGAGCCGGGAGGCGTGCTTGCAGCGCTTTCGGCATCGCCGCCCGAAGCGCGGATAGAGAACAATTACAGCGCGATCCGCAAGCATTTCACCTCTGACCGCTATGAAGACATCCTCGCCAGCCTCGAGGCCGATAGCAGCGAATGGGCCGCGAAAGAGCTGGCGACGCTATCCACCAAAAGCCCCCAGACCTGCAAGGTGGCGCTGCGGCAGCTTGCCACCAGCGCGAAGCTCACCGATTTCGCTGACAATATGCGGATGGAATACCGCATCGCCAGCCGCGTGCTGGTACGCCCCGATTTTGCCGAGGGCGTGCGCGCGGTGATCACCGACAAGACCAATGATCCCAAATGGGATCCGGCAACCCCCGAAGGCGTGACCGAAGATCTGCTCGACAGCATCTTTGCCCCGCTGCCCGAGGGCGAGGAGTGGGTGCCATTATCAAGTTAGGCACTCGTCATTGCGAGCGTAGCGACGCAATCCAGCTTCTGCGCTATCTGGATCGCCGCGCCGCAAGCGGCTCCTCGCGATGACGAATTAGGAGAGAACCTTGACTTACGAAACCATCACCGTCGAGACCGATGCCCAGAGCAACCGGGGCGTGACGCTGATCACGCTGAACCGCCCGCAGGCGCTGAACGCGCTCAATTCGCAGGTTCTGGCCGAGCTGATCGCGGCCTTTGCCGCCTATCAGGCCGATGGCAGCCAGCTGTGCGCGGTGCTGACCGGCAGCGGCGACAAGGCCTTTGCCGCAGGTGCCGACATCAAGGAAATGGCCGACAAACCGGCCGCCGATTTCTACCTCGACGATTTCTTTTCGCCCTGGACCAGCGAGATCGTGAAGAAGACGCGCAAGCCGTGGATCGCGGCGGTAAACGGCTTTGCGCTGGGCGGCGGGTGTGAACTGGCGATGATGGCGGACTTCATCATCGCGTCCGACAAGGCGAAGTTCGGCCAGCCGGAGATCAAGCTGGGCGTGGCCCCCGGAATGGGTGGATCGCAGCGGCTGACCCGCGCGGTGGGCAAGTCGAAAGCGATGGAAATGTGCCTGACGGGCCGGATGATGGGCGCGGAAGAGGCTGAACGCAGCAATCTTGTGGCGCGGGTGGTGCCGCATGAGGAATTGATCGCCGAGGCGCTCAAAACCGCCGCGCAGATTGCCGCGATGCCGCCGATGGCCGCGATCGCCAACAAGGAGATGGTCAATTCGGCCTTCGAGATGACGCTCGACCAGGGGATCATCATCGAGCGCCGCATCTTCCAGATCCTCACCGCGAGTGAGGACAAGGCGGAAGGCATGGCGGCCTTCATCGAAAAGCGCGAAGGCCAATGGAAGGGGCGTTAGCATGAAGCCGTTTTACCTTCTTCTCATGGTGCTTTGGGGCGCGTTGGCCTTTTATACTGGTTACGTCGCTGCCGATCAGGGGCTGAACCTGTTCCCCCATTTTTTCGGCGCCATTTCCGAATGGACCTGGCAGGGACAATTCAACTTGGATTTCATGTTGATGCTGTTCCTGTCCGCCAGTTGGACGGCGTGGCGCAACGGTTTCTCCCCCGCAGGGATGATTCTGGCAGCCGTGGCTTTCCTGGGCGGCGCCGGCTTCTTGCTGCCTTACCTCACCTTTCTTGCCTGGAAGCATAGCGGTGATACCGCTGCCGTGATGCTCGGCACCAATCTCAAGGATTAAGCGCAATGAAGATCGCATTCATCGGCCTCGGCAATATGGGCGGCGGGATGGCCGCGAACCTCGTCAAGGCCGGGCACGAGGTGCGCGCCTTCGATCTTTCCGAAGCGGCGCTGGCTGCCGCGCGCGAGCATGGCTGCTCGACTTTCACCAGTGCTGCCGAGGCGTGCGAGGGCGCGGAGGCCGTGGTTTCGATGCTGCCCAATGGTGCAATCGTGAAATCGGTCTATACCAGCGACGTGATCGGCAAGGCGCCCAAGGGTGCCGTTCTGCTCGACTGTTCGACCATCGACGTCGCCACCGCGCGCGAGGTCATTTCACAAGCTGAATCAGCGGGTTATGACATGGTTGACGCCCCGGTTTCGGGCGGGATTGCAGCGGCCAATGCCGGCACGCTAACCTTCATGGTTGGCGGCACAGAAAGCGCCTTCAAACGGGCAGAACCGATCCTTAGCGCGATGGGCAAGGCCGTGATCCACGCGGGCGATGCGGGCAATGGCCAGGCCGCCAAGATCTGCAACAACATGCTGCTGGCGATCCACATGATCGGCACTTGCGAAGCGTTCGAGATGGCGCAGAAGCTGGGGCTCGATCCGCAGACCTTCTTTGACATTTCCAGCGTCTCCAGTGGCCAGTGCTGGTCGATGACCAGCTATTGCCCGGTTCCCGGCGTCGGGCCGCAAAGCCCCAGCGATAATGATTACCAGGGCGGATTCGCCACGGCGCTGATGCTCAAGGATCTGAAGCTGGCGATGGAAGCGGCGCAGGCTTCCGGCGCCTCCACCCCGCTGGGCAAGCATGCGCAAGAACTTTACGAGGCGTTTGCGGAGCAAAACGGCGGGCTGGATTTCTCGGCGATCATCAAGACGCTCTGATCTCGTCCAGAATCCCTGCCAGCCAATCGCGCGGTGGCTGCCGCCGCCCGATATCGGCGACGAATTCCTGCCCGCGGGCAACGCTGCGCAGCCTGCCGCCGCGCAACCATCGGTCCGCTCGATCGTGATAGGTCAATTCCCCGCGCCTCAGCCAGTCCGGGCGCCGCCAAAGCGTGACAGGACCGCCCGGCACGCTCAGCCGCAGAGTCTCACTCGCACGCGCCGCCACCTGCCCCGGCCCGCGATAGATGCAATCGTTGCGGTGATGCATCGCCAGTGCGTGCGGATGGCCAAGCTCGACCAGTCCCTGCGGGGCGCCATCTGCCAGCGGCACAATATCGTCCACTTCGAGATAGCCGAAAATGCGGTGATGCGGTTCGCCGCCCGCTTGGTCGCGGAACAGGCCGAAGAACAGGAACACGTCCCCCGCCTCTACCCCCTGCCGCTCAAGGTGGGTTTGCGCTGCGCCGCATTGGCCAAAGGCGCAGGTGCCATCTGCCAGAAACATCGGATCGTGGTGACATAGATCCCCCTCTCCCAGTCTGCCCTTGCTCGCCCGCGCAGCATGCTCGCCCAGCCCAAGCGCGCCATAGGTGGTGCGCGAGGCCGCACCTGCCGGGATCGGCAGGCTGACGGGCCTGCCCGCGATGACCGGCGAAGGCCCGCCACCCGCCGCGCTGTCAAACCCCTTGCGACTGAAGATAATCCGCATGCTCCTCTCCTGCCGCCAGCCCTGATGGATGACAAGGCTTTGCCTAGCGCCAATTCGCGCCTAAGGGGCGTTGCAATGAACGGCATGAACCCCGCACGCACCGTGGCAGGCGCGCCTTGCTACCTCTTTGCCGCAGGAGAATTGGCGGCAGGTTGAGCCTGCGCGCTGTAACTGCAATGCGACGTCTCTTCGGAAACATAGGCTGGCTTCTGACAGGGCGCGGAGTGAACGCGGTTCTGAGCCTGGTCTATCTGGCGCTGGCCACGCGCACGCTGGGACTTGAGGGCTTCGGCCATTTCGCGATCATCGTGGCGCTGGGCCAGGCGGTGATGGGGCTGGCCAATTTCCAGACCTGGCAATTCGTGGTACGCTGGGGTGCCGGGCCTGATGGGCCGGGCGAGGCGACCGGCTTCGCCATCGCGCTCGATCTGCTCAGCCTGGCGCTGGGCACGGTGCTGGCCGCAGTCCTGGTGGGAACGGCGCCTTACTGGTTGCCGCTTCCACCTGACCTGCTGCCAATCGCCTTCGGCTATTGCATGGTTTCCTTGCTCGCGATCCGGACCACGCCCACCGGCCTGCTGCGGCTGCGCTTCAGATATGGCGTGGCGACCACCGTCGAAGCGGTACAGCCGATCGTTCGCGCGACCGGCGCCGGGCTGGCTGTGATCTTCATGCCATCCGTATTTGGCTTCATTCTGGCATGGGCGGCCGCCGAAATTGCTGTGGCTGCCGCGCTGTGGATCGCAGCCGCACGGATCGAGCGGATCGACCTGTCGCAGATCAGCCTGCGCAATATCCCGCGCGACCATCCCGATGCGTGGCGCTTTGTCTGGTCGACCAATTTCAGCGGCAGCCTCAATATCGGCGGGAAGCAGATGATGATCCTGCTGGTCGGCTCGATTGGCGGAGAGGTGCTGGCGGGCGGCTTCCGCGTCGCCTCGCAATTGGGGCAAGCGTTGGTGCAGCTGGCGCAGACCGTTTCCAAGGCGATCTATCCCGAACTTGTCCATGCGCGCGACACCGCGCATGACATCGCCCGGCGGATGGCCAATATTGCGCTGATCGGCGGCATTCTGGCGGTGCTGTTCGCCTTGTTCTTCGGGCGTTGGGGCATCGAAGCGATCGCCGGTGCAGAATTCAGCAAGGTCTATTGGGCAATGGTGATCCTGTCGATTGCCGGGGCGATCGAGATGGTCGGGGCAAGCTTTGAATCGCTGCTGGTTTCAGCCGGGCGCGCGGGCACCGCTTTCATTGCCCGCGCTGTGCCCACCGTGCTTGCCTTTGCGCTGCTCAACACCGCTATCGAATGGAACGGGCTCAAGGGCGCAGCCTTTGCAGTGCTGGGATCGAGCCTGCTGTCGGTGGTCGGCTTCTGGATCGCGATCCTTTCACTCCAGCAGATCCGCATCCTGATCGAACCCGACACGAAGCCTGACGGGGAAAGCAAAGCCTCGCGATAACCACTGCCAACTCCGGGAAATCAGCCGTCCGGCGCTTCCCAGGTGAGCTTGGGCCTTCGCGCGGCCAGCGTTTCGTCAAGCCGCCGGCGCGGCGCGTAATAGGGCGCCTGCTTCATGCTTTCGTCGCCCTCCCGCGCCCGCTCTGCCAGCGATCGGAAGGCGGTGATAAACTGGTCAAGCGCGGCCTTGCTCTCGGTTTCGGTCGGCTCCACCAGCATCGCGCCATGCACCACCAGCGGGAAATACATCGTCATCGGGTGATAGCCTTCGTCGATCAGCGCCTTGGCCAGATCTAGTGTCGACAGATCGCCGCCAAAGCCCTTGTCGCCGAACAGCGCCTCATGCATGCACGGCCCGCTGGCGGCAAAGGGCGCGTCGAGCAAATCTTCCATGCTGCGCAGGATATAATTGGCACTCAGCACCGCGTCTTCGGCCACCTGCTTGAGCCCGTCTGCCCCGTGGCTGAGGATATAGGTCAGCGCGCGCGTGAACATGCCCATCTGGCCGTGGAAGGCAGCCATCCGTCCAAAGGCCTGTGAATGGCCGTATTCCTCGGCACCCTCTTCCTCCACCAGATGCACCACGCCATCGGCGGTGCGCGCTGTAAATGGCAGCGGCCCAAAGGGCGAAAGCGCTTCAGACAGCACCACCGGGCCAGACCCCGGCCCGCCGCCGCCATGCGGAGTAGAAAAGGTCTTGTGCAGATTGATGTGCATCGCATCAACGCCAAGGTCGCCCGGGCGCACCTTGCCGACGATGGCGTTGAAGTTCGCCCCGTCACAATAGACGAAGCCGCCCGCTGCGTGCGCCGCATCGGAAATCGCCTTCATGTCGCGCTCGAACAGCCCGCAGGTATTGGGGTTGGTGATCATCACCGCTGCCACGTCCGGCCCCAGCCGCGCCTTGAGCGCCGCCAGATCAACCCGCCCGTCTGCATTCGCGGGGATATTCTCGACGCGGTAACCGGCAAACGCCGCCGTCGCCGGATTGGTGCCATGCGCGCTTTCGGGCACCAGCACCACTTCGCGCGCATCGCCGCGCGCCTCCAGTGCCGCGCGAATGCACAAAATGCCGCACAGCTCGCCATGCGCCCCCGCCTTGGGGGTCATCGCCACGCCATGCATGCCGGTGAGCTCGATCAGCCAGAACGCAAGCTCATTGATCACTTCAAGCGCACCGCGCACGGTTTCCTGCGGCTGCAGCGGGTGGACATCGGCGAAGCCGGGCATGCGCGCCACCTTCTCATTGAGGCGCGGATTGTGCTTCATGGTGCAGCTGCCAAGCGGGAAAAAGCCCAGGTCGATGCCATAGTTCTGGCGGCTGAGCCGGGTGTAATGCCGCACGGTTTCCGGCTCGGTCAGGCCGGGTAGCCCGATCGGTTCGGCGCGGTCCAGCCCGCCCAGGCGGTTGGGCGCATCGGCACTTGGTTCGGGCAGGTCGACCCCGGTCACATCGGCGCGGCCGATCTCGAACAGCAGCGGCTCTTCCAGCATCAGCGCACGGTTGCCGGTGGTTGTGGCTGGCCCGGAGCCTTCGCTGCGGGTCATTTCGGGCTTCCACCCGGATGCGTTGGGGGAGTTCATGCCGAAACCTCCGAGCCAAGGACTTTTTCCAGTGCGCAGGCAAGGGCTTCGATATCCTCCTCGGTGGTGGTTTCGGTGACTGCGACCAGCAGCCCTTGGGACAGGCGCTCAACGCCGGGATAAAGCCGCCCCAGCGACACCCCGCCAAGCACGCCCATGTCCGCCAGCTTGTGCACCACAGCGCGGGCATCCTGCCCGATCATCAAGGTGAATTCGTTGAAGAAGGTGCCGTTGAGCACGCTCACGCCCGTCACCTTGCCCAGCCGTTCGGCGGCATGGCAGGCGAGCCGGTGGTTTTCCGCTGCCAGCGCGCGCAGGCCCTTTTCGCCCAGCAATGTCATGTGGATGTTGAACGCCAGCGCGCACAACCCGCTATTGGTGCAGATGTTGCTGGTCGCCTTTTCGCGCCGGATATGCTGCTCACGGGTCGAAAGCGTCAGCACGAAGCCGCGCTTCCCCTCCGCATCCACAGTCTCGCCGCACAGGCGCCCCGGCATCTGGCGCACGTGCTTTGGATCGCGCACCGCGAACAGGCCCAGATAGGGCCCACCGAATTGCAGCCCGACGCCCAGCGACTGCCCCTCGCCCACGACGATATCGGCGCCCATTTCGCCGGGCGATTTGATCGCGCCCAGCGCCACCGGCTCGGTATTGACCACTACCAACAGCGCGCCTTTCGCATGCGCAGCTTCGGCGATCGGTGCAAGATCGGCGATCCGGCCCAGAATGTCGGGATATTGCACCACCACGCAGCTGGTTTGCTCGTCAATCCGCGCGATCAGCCCGTCATTGTCGGGCGCAGCCTGCATGCTCGGCATGGCATCGGCAATCTCGTCACCGGTGAACTTCGCCATGGTGCGCACCACTTCGGCATAGTGCGGATGGAGTGCGCCCGAAAGCACGGCGCGTTTGCGCCGCGTAACCCGGCCCGCCATCGCCACCGCTTCCCAGCACGCGGTCGACCCGTCGTAGAGCGAGGCGTTGGCCACCGCGCAGCCATAAAGGCGGGCGACCTGCGTCTGGAATTCGAACAGCATTTGCAACGTGCCCTGCGCGATCTCGGGCTGATAGGGCGTGTAGGAAGTAAGGAACTCGCCGCGCTGGATGATATGGTCGACGCTGGCGGGGATATGGTGGCGATAGGCCCCTGCCCCCAGGAAAAACGGCGCATCCGCCGCCGCAAGGTTCTTCGTCGAAAGCGCGCGCATGTGCCGCTCGACCGCCATCTCCCCGGCGTGCAGCGGCAGGCCCGCAATCGGGCCGGACAGCCGCGCCGCTTCGGGCACGTCGACGAACAGATCGTCAATGGAGGCCGCGCCGATCCGGCCCAGCATTTCGCCGCGGTCGGTGTCGGTCAGTGGTAGGTAGCGCATTCTAACTCCTAATCGCCCCCCGCCATTGGGAAGGGCTGGTATCAAAGCTCGTCGACAAACGCCTTGTATGCCGCCTCGTCCATCAGCCCGTCGAGCTCATCCTTGTCCGCAATCGTCATGCGGAAGAACCAGCCATCGCCTTCAGGGTCGGTATTGACCAGCGCGGGGTCTTCTTCGAGGTTCTCGTTCGTTTCAAGAACCTTGCCGCTGATCGGCGCGTAAACATCGCTTGCTGCTTTCACGCTTTCGACCACTGCGGCATCGCCGCCCTGCTCAACCAGCGCGCCAACCGCAGGAAGCTCGACGAATACAATGTCGCCGAGCTGCTCTTGCGCATAATCCGAGATGCCGACGGTGGCGGTTTCGCCTTCGACATCGATCCATTCATGTTCATCGGTGAAGTAACGCGGCATCAGATCAGCTCCCTCGATAATAGCGGTGCGGAACAAAAGGCATGGGTGTAACTGTAGCGGGCAGGCGCTTGCCGCGAACCTCGATTTCCAGCGCGGTGCCATCTGCGGCCTGCGCACTATCGACATAGGCCATCGCGATCGGGCGCCCGAGCGTGGGCGAAAAGCCGCCGCTGGTAACGATCCCGACCTTGGAATTGCCTGCAAAAACCTCGGCCCCTTCGCGCGCGGGCATGCGGCCATCGAGCATCAGGCCAACCCGCTTTGTCGCCGGGCCTTGCGTCAGCACGCGGCTGATCGCTTCGTGGCCCATCCAGCCGCCCGTCTCGCGGCGGCTCTTTGTAAGCGCGAAAACCAGATCGGCACTGACCGGATCGGTATCGGTCGAAAGATCGTGCCCATAGAGCGGCAGACCGGCTTCCAGCCTCAGCGAATCCCGCGCACCAAGCCCGGCGGGCCTGACCCGCTCGTCAGCAACCAATGCATCGGCCAGCCTGGCACAATGCTCAGCGGGCACAGAGATTTCGAAGCCGTCCTCACCGGTATAGCCCGCACGGCTGACCCATAGCGGCACCCCGCCCCAGTCAAACATGGCGGCCGTCATGAAAGTGAGCGCACCGCTGCCCGGCAGCAGCGCTTCGAGCACTTCGCCCGCCTTGGGCCCCTGCAATGCCAGCAGCGCCTGCTCGTCATGATGGGTGAGCGTGATCTCGTCAGGCAAATGCTCGCGCAGATGGGCGATATCGTCCCACTTGCACGCGCCATTCACCACCAGCGCGATATGCGGGCCGACATTGGTCACCATCAAATCGTCGATGATGCCGCCTTCATCATTGAGCAGCAGCGAATAGCGCATCCGCCCTTGCTTAAGCGAGACAATCGCGCCGGGGAGCAGTTTTTTCAGCTCACCTGCCGCATCATCGCCGCTCAGCGTGAGCTGGCCCATATGCGAAACGTCAAACAGGCTGGCGCTCTCGCGGGTCCAGTTGTGTTCGGCCACGATGCCGCCATGCTCACCGGCATACTGGATCGGCATTTCATAGCCTGCGAAGGGAACCATGCGCGCGCCAGCTGCGCGATGCCAGGCATCAAGCGGCAGCTTTTCCAGCGGAATTTCTTCGATGGGTTCGTCTTCGCTCAATTCACTTGTCCCCGCACAGCAGGCGCAAAGCTTCACCTTGAAGCCTTGATCCATACCCCCTCTGTCGGGTGACCTGAGAGCTTGGCCGGGCATGCGCCGGGCGTTCCCCTTCGGTGGCGTTTTCCAGCCGAAAACGCGCTTTCCAGAGTGCTGACACGCGCTGCGGTCCATTTGCCTGAGAGTTTCCGGGGTGGTTGCTCCTTCGGCGTCGATTGGCCCGGGGGCCGCTCGAACTCTCCCGCTGACGCGCCTGCAGAATCGCTTCCACAGCAGCCAAATCGCTCTGCGCGATTCGCGCGTCCCGGTCAATTGCGCAGGCTACTCCAAGTCCGGATGAACCACAGGATTCGCTTGATCCGCGGCAGGGTCAGGGCACCATGGCCCTCCTCCGGCAACCGCTGCGCAGGCGATGCCCGCATCAACAAGATCAGGACAAGCCGGATTTCCCGATTGCCAGATTTGGCGAGCCGCGCCATTTGTTGACCGGGTCGAAAGGGAAAACGTGAACCTCACCGAAATCTACCTGATTGCGCTCGTGATCATCTTCACCGTGCCGTGGCTGGTGTGGCGCCTGCTGCGCACCGATTACTGGGCTCCGCTGGTGGTGGTGCAGATCGTTGGCGGGATCCTGCTCGGCCCGGGCGTCCTCGGCGCGGCCTATCCGGATTATTACACCTTCGTGTTCAGGCCCGACGTGATCGTGGCACTGAACGGGGTCGCGTGGTGGGCGGTGATGCTGTTCGTGTGGATCGCCGGGATCGAGCTAGATCTGTCGCAGGCGTGGAAACACCGGCGTGAAACGGGAATTACCGCGGGCCTGGCGCTGGGCGTGCCGCTGGCGCTGGGGGCACTTGCGGCCGCGCTGCTGCTGCAATGGCCCGGCTGGCGCGGACCAAACGGTTCGCAATGGCAGGCGGTGCTGGGAATCGGCATGGCCTGCGCGGTCACCGCGCTGCCGATCCTGGTGCTGTTCATGGAGAAGCTGGAGATCCTACGGACACCACTGGGCCAGCGCATCCTGCGCTATGCCAGCCTGGACGATATCGCGATCTGGGGCGTGCTGGCGCTGATCCTGCTCGATTGGGATCGGCTGGCGCGGCAGGGCGCGTTCATTCTGGGCTTCGCGATAGCGGCGTTTCTTATCCGGCGCCTGATGGCCCGGCTGAGCGAGGCGGACCGATGGCCCGTGGGGCTGATGTGGCTGGCGCTATGCGGGCTGGCCGGGGACTGGTCAGGCCTGCATTACATGGTCGGCGCATTCCTGGCGGGCGTGGTGCTGGACGCGCGCTGGTTCGGGCACGATGCGATGGACCGGTTCCGCGGCGTTGTGCTGCTTACGGTGATGCCGGTGTTCTTCCTCTCGACCGGCCTCAGGACCGAGTGGGAGGGCGGCGGGCTGCCGGTATTTGGCGCGGCCGCGCTGCTGCTGGTGGCGGCGGTGGGCGGCAAGCTTGCGGGCCTGCACCTTGCCGGCCGGATTCTTGGCTGGGCCAAGGGCGAGGCCAGCCTGATCGGCTGGCTGCTGCAGACCAAGGCGCTGATCATGATCATCTTCGTCAACATCCTGCTCGACAAGCAGGTGATCACCGGCACCGCATTCACCGCCCTGCTGCTGATGGCGGTGGCGAGCACCATGCTGACCGTGCCGATGGCGACGCCGCTACTCAGGAAGCTGGGGGCGGTGCGGGGGCGGGAAGCCTAATCCAAATTCGGGCGGAGCCACCGTTCGGCTGTAGCTATATCGACGCCGCGGCGCTCAGCATAATCTTCCACCTGATCGCGCCCGATCCGCGCAACGCCGAAATACTGGCTTTCAGGGTGGCCGAAATAGAACCCGCTTACTGCCGCAGTCGGCCACATGGCAAAGTTCTCGGTCAACGTTAGGCCGGTGTTCCGCTCTGCTTCGAGCAGGTCGAACAGGATCGGCTTGAGGCTGTGATCCGGGCAGGCGGGATAGCCCGGCGCCGGGCGAATGCCGCGATATTGCTCCTTGATCAGCGCTTCATTGGTGAGCTGCTCGCCCTCCGCATAGCCCCACAGATCGGTGCGAACATGCCGGTGCAAGGCTTCGGCAAAGGCTTCGGCAAAGCGGTCTGCCAGCGCCTTGAGCAGGATATCCGAATAATCGTCCTTGTCAGCCTGGAAGCGCTTCGAATGCTCCTCTATCCCGTGGATGCCGACAGCAAACCCCCCGATCCAGTCACCCGCCGGGTCGATGAAGTCTGCCAGGCACATATTTGCCCGGTCGCGGCTCTTCTTCACCTGCTGGCGCAGGAACGGCAGCACGACATGTTCCTCGCGGCTGACGTGGTGGATGGTCACATCATCGCCGTCGCGCGCGCAGGGCCACAGCCCTGCCACCCCGCGTGCGGTCAGCCATTTTTCGGAGACGATCCGGTCAAGCATGGCATCGGCATCGGCCTTGAGCTGGCGCGCGGTTTCGCCCACCACTTCGTCATCCAGGATGCCTGGATAGGTGCCATGCAGCTCCCACGCGCGGAAAAACGGGGTCCAGTCGATATATTCGCGCAAATCCGCGAGATCCCAATCCTCGAACACGTGCAAGCCGGGCTTTGTCGGCGGTGCAGGCTTGTCGCTGAGATAGGCATCGTAATAGTTTGCGCGTGCTTCCTCCAGCGAGAGGAGGACGCTGGGTGACTTGCCCGCACGCGCATCGCGCACCTTCGCATATTCGCTGGCCGTATCGCTGACGAAGCCATCACGCTGGGTATCTGACAGCAGCCGACTGGCCACCCCCACCGCGCGGCTGGCGTCAAGCACATGGATCACCGGGCCTTCATAGGCGGGATCGATCTTGAGCGCGGTATGCACCTTGCTGGTGGTGGCCCCGCCGATCAGCAGCGGCATGGTCATCCCCGAACGCTGCATTTCCTCGGCCACGGTCACCATTTCGTCAAGCGAAGGGGTGATAAGGCCCGAAAGGCCAATCATGTCAGCCCGATTATCCTCGGCAGATTTGAGGATGTCCTGCCACGGCACCATCACGCCCAGGTCGATCACGTCATAGCCATTGCACTGTAGCACCACGCCGACGATGTTCTTGCCGATATCGTGCACATCGCCCTTCACGGTCGCCATCACGATCTTGCCCTTGGCCTTGCGTTCAGCCTCGGGCAGCAAATCCTTTTCGGCCTCGATGAAGGGGATGAGATGCGCCACCGCCTTCTTCATCACGCGAGCTGACTTGACCACTTGGGGCAGGAACATCTTGCCGCTGCCGAACAGGTCACCGACAACATTCATGCCGTCCATCAGCGGGCCTTCGATCACTTCGATCGGGCGCCCGCCGTTTGCCGCGCGCGCCGCGCGCGCTTCCTCGGTGTCTGCTACCACATGGGCGTCGATGCCCTTGACCAGCGCATGCTCAAGCCGCTTCTCGACCGGCCAGCTGCGCCATTCCTCGGCCTCCTTCTCGGCCTTGACGTCCCTGCCCTTGTAGCTCTCGGCAAGGTCGATCAGCCGCTCGGTGGCATCGGCACGGCGCATCAGGATCACATCCTCGCAAGCCTCGCGCAGCGTAGGCTCGATATCGTCGTAGATGTCGAGCTGGCCCGCATTGACGATTGCCATGTCGAGCCCCGCCGGAATGGCGTGATAGAGGAACACCGAATGCATCGCGCGGCGCACAGTCTCGTTACCGCGGAAGCTGAAGCTGAGGTTGGAGAGCCCACCCGATATCTTGGCAAAGGGGCAAGCGGCCTTGATCTCGCGAACCGCCTCGATGAAGTCCAGGCCATAGCGGTCATGCTCTTCGATGCCGGTCGCGATGGCGAAGATATTGGGATCGAAGATGATATCTTCGGGCGGAAAGCCGATCCCGGTCAGCAGCTTGTAGGCACGGGTGCAGATCTCGACCTTGCGCTGTTTACTGTCGGCCTGGCCGGTCTCGTCGAAGGCCATCACCACGGCTGCCGCGCCATAAAGCATGCACTTGCGCGCTTGTGCCAGGAAGGCTTCCTCGCCTTCCTTCATAGAGATCGAATTGACGATCGGCTTGCCCGATACGCATTTGAGGCCGGCCTCGATCACCTCCCACTTGGAACTGTCGATCATCAGCGGCACGCGCGCGATATCGGGCTCGGCCGCGATCAGCTTGAGGAATGTGGTCATGGCTTCGACCGCGTCAAGCAGGCCTTCGTCCATATTGACGTCGACCACCTGCGCGCCGTTTTCGACCTGCTGGCGTGCGACTTCGACGGCGGCAGCATAATCGCCCGCCATGATCAGTTTCTTGAAGGCCGCCGATCCGGTGACATTGGTGCGTTCGCCAATATTGACGAAACGGGCAGTAGAAATCTCGGTCATCAGGCAGCAATCGTGAAAGGTTCGAGTCCGGCAAGGCGCATTTCGGGGGCAAGCGAGGGTACTTCGCGTGGCGCAATACCCGCAACAGCCTCGGCAACGGCTGCGATATGCTCTGGCGTAGAGCCACAGCAACCGCCGAGGATATTCACCCTTCCACCTTCGGCCCATTGCCGCACCAACCGCGCGGTGGTTTCAGGCAGCTCGTCATATTCGCCCAGTTCATTGGGCAGGCCGGCATTGGGATAGGCCATAAGCAGCGTATCGGCGATCTGGCTTAGCAGCTGCACATGCGGGCGCAGCTGATCGGCGCCAAAGCTGCAATTGAGCCCGATCGTGGCGGGCCGTGCGTGGCGCACCGCATACCAGAAGGCCTCTACCGTGTGGCCCGAAAGGTTACGGCCCGAAAGATCGGTGAGCGTGAGCGAGATCATCAGCGGGATATCCTGCCCCCGCTCTGCCTCCAGCTCCTTCACCGCCATGATCGCGGCCTTACAATTGAGCGTATCGAATACCGTTTCGATCAGGATGAATTCCGCCCCGCCCTCTAGCAGCGCGGCGGCCTGTTCGCGGTAAACGTCCTTTACCTCGTCGAAGGTAACTTCACGAAAGCCGGGGTCTTCGACATCGGGCGAAAGCGACAGCGTCTTGTTGGTCGGCCCCATCGCGCCGCACACGAAGCGCGGCACGCCATCCTTCGCCGTCGCCTCATCGCAGGCCTGGCGGATGATCCTGGCTGCAGCGACATTGATTTCGTGCACCAGTCCTTCGGCGCCATAATCGGCCTGGCTGATGCGGTTGGCGTTGAAAGTATTGGTGGCCAGCACGGTGGCGCCAGCGGCGATATAGCGGTCGCAAATCGCCCGGATCACCTGCGGCTGGGTGAGGTTGACCAGATCATTATTGCCCTTCTGATCCTGCGCCAACCCGGTGTTCCCGGCGTATTCCTCTGGCGAAAGCTTCGCGTTCTGGATCGCGGTGCCATAGGGACCGTCCTTGATCAGGATGCGTTCTGCCGCAGCGGCGTTCAGTCTTTCGCGCGCGTTCACGATGCGCCTCCCGTCGGCCTGCGGCCCAGCAAATGGCAGACCGCATAGCTCAGTTCTGGCCGGTTGAGCGTGTAGAAGTGGAAATCGCGCACCCCGCCCGCATAGAGCCGTCGGCACAGTTCGGCCGCGATGGTCGCGGCGACCAGCTGGCGCGCGGCGGGGCGCTCGTCCAGCCCTTCGAACAGGCCATCCATCCATGCGGGGATCGCCGCGCCGCAGGCCCCGGCAAATTTGCGTGCCTGCGCCACATCGGTCACCGGCAGGATTCCCGGCACCACCGGGGCATCGATCCCCTGTCTGGCCAGCTCGTCGCGGAAGCGGAAAAAGGTATCGGCAGAGAAGAAGAACTGCGTGATGGCGCGACTGGCCCCGGCATCGAGCTTGCGCTTGAGATTGTCGATATCGGATTGCGGGCAATCGGCATCAGGGTGCGTCTCGGGATAGGCGGCAACCGAAATCTCGAAATCGGCGATCTGCTTGAGCCCTGCGACCAGCTCGGCCGCGTTGCGATAGCCCTCTGGATGCGGCACGAAGGGTGCACCGGGCTCACCAGCATCACCGCGCAGCGCAACGATATGGCGCACGCCCGCTTCCCAATATTGCTCGGCCACCTCGCGGATTTCGGCCTTGCTGGCATCGACACAGGTAAGGTGCGCGGCTGCGGGAAGGCCCGCCTCCGATATGATCCGCGCCACGGTGGCGTGGGTGCGTTCGCGGGTCGAGCCGCCCGCTCCATAGGTCACTGAAACGAAGTTGGGTTCGAGCACCTTGAGCTGCTCGACCGTATCCCACAACTTGGCTTCCATCTTCTCCGTCTTGGGCGGGAAGAATTCGAAGCTGATCGACAGATCACCCGGCAGCGCCGCGAACAGGGGGCTGTCATGGGCGGTGAATTCCTCGTGGCGCGGATCGAGTATCTCGCTCATGCCGCAGTCTCCTTCAGCGACCTTTCGCTTGCCGTATCGCGCCGCTGGCCAAGCCAGATCTTGACCACCAACTCACCCCCGTCAAGCGCGACGGGGGCGCTGGCAGAATAGCCCGCGTCGCGCAGCAACTGGCGGATCTGGCGGTCGGCGAAGCCAAGCCGGGCATGCGCGTGGCGTTCGCGCAATTCCTCGCGCCCATGCGCGGCAAAATCGACGATCGCAATGCGTCCACCGGGCCGCGTGACCCGCGCGGCTTCTTGCAGCGCGATCTCGGGATGCTGGGCGAAATGCAGCACCTGATGCAGCAGCACAGTGTCAAACTGCGCTTCGGCAAAGGGAAGGTCGGTAAAGTCACCCTGAACCAGTTCAAGCTTGTCGGCAGGCAGGTCCTGCAATCTCGCCCGCGCCAGCCTGAGCATCTCCAGGCTCTTGTCGAGTGCGGCAATCCGATCGGCGCGCCCCGCGAAGAGCTCAGCCATGCGGCCGGTGCCTGTGCCAATGTCGAGCAATTGGCCCAGCGGTGCATCACCCAGCGCCGTGACCAGCGCCTCTTCCACTTGCCGGTCAGGGCTGTGCATGCGGCGCAGTTCGTCCCACTCTCCGGCATGACGCTCGAAATAGGATTGCGCAGCCTGTTCACGCGCTGCCCGGATCGCGGCAAGCTTGCGCCGGTCTTCAAGGCACTGGCGGGCGAAACCTTGATCCTCGTGTTCCGCCGTCGACAACAGGCTGGCGACAGCTGCGGGAAGCGGGGCGAGCCCGTCCGCCGTGGCCGGCGTGTGCAGGAATACCCAGCTGCCTTCGCGGCGGCGCTCGGCAAGGCCGGCATCGCACAGGATCCCGACATGGCGCGAAACGCGCGGCTGGCTTTGCCCCAACACCTGGGCGAGTTCACCTACGGCGAGCTCCATCGCCGCCAGCAGGCGCATGATGCGCAGCCGGGTCGGGTCGGCCAGGGCCTTGAGGATGGTTTCCAGATGCATTGCAGAACGAGGATATAAAGATATTTTTATATCTGTAAATCACTCGATTGTCTGGCCAACGAATTTTCGCCCCGCCGGCAAGATGTCTGGTGCGCAGGTTTTCACCCGAAAAGCAAGGGGCACCGTGGTGCAAGGGGCGTGTCCGCCCGCCATGATTGCGGCCACCGAGTTGCCTGCGCAAATCGCTGTGTCTAAGGTTTGTCGGGATGCCAGGTGCGCAACACTTCGCTGGCAGCCTACACCAACACCCACCGTCATCGGGGAGCTTTCATGACCAGTCCTTTTGCTTGCGCCGATCCCGCCGCGCTCGGCTTTGACCCAGATCGGCTCGATCGGATCGGCCCGTTCCTGCAGCAAAACTATCTCGATAGTGACCGCCTGCCGATGACCCAGCTGGTGGTCGCCCGTGATGGCCAGCCGGTCTACTACGATGCCCGCGGCCGCATGGGGGAAGGCCGCGAAAACTTGCGGGATAACGCGATCTTCCGCATCGCATCGATGACCAAGCCGGTCACCTCGATCGCATTCATGCAGCTGGTCGAGCAGTGCAAGGTGGCACTGGAAGAACCAGTAACCAAGGTCCTGCCCGAATTCGGCAAACTCAAGGTCTATGGCGGCGGCGGGGGCGGCATTCCCTTCGCGCCCGGACAACCGGCCCCGGCCATGCGCTTCGTTGACCTGATGACCCACATGTCAGGCCTTACATACGGATTGCAGAACCGCACCAATATCGATGCGGTCTATCGCGAACATAATCTCGATTTCGCCCGCAGCCGCCACAGCTCCGACGAATTCATCCGCATTCTTGCCGATCTGCCGCTCGAATTCGCGCCGGGGCAAGGCTGGAACTATTCGGTCGCTACCGATGTGCTGGGCATCTGTGTCGAACGGATCAGCGGCATGCGGCTGGGAGATTATTTCCGCGAGCATATCTTTGGCCCACTTGGCATGACCGACACGGCTTTTGGCGTCGGCCCCGGGCAGCAGCAACGGCTGGTCGATGCCTATCAATACCGGCCAGGCGAGCCGCCCGCGATGATCGATGCCGGCCCGGCCAGCAAACTCACCGGGCCCGGGCGGTTCGACAGCGGCGGCGGCGGGCTGTGCGGCACCATTGCCGACTATCACCGCTTCACCAGCATGCTGCTAGGGAACGGCGAACTGGACGGTGCGCGCATCATCAGCCCCAAGACCCTGCGGTTGATGCGGACGAACCATTTGCCCGGCGGGGCAGACCTTACCGAAATGTCACGCAGCCTGTTTTCCGAAAGCAACAATGCCGGAACCGGATTCGGCCTCGGTTTCGCCATGGTGATCGACCCTGCCAAGACGCTGATCCCGTCAAGCCCCGGTGAATTCTATTGGGGCGGCGCCTATTCCACCGCCTTCTTCGTCGATCCGCTGGAAGGCATCACATGCGTTTTCATGACGCAGGTCTATCCCTCCAGCACCTATCCCATAAGGCGCCAGCTCAAGACCCTGATCTATTCGGCGCTCTCGGACAGTCGGCTTTGATCTGCACGGAAGCGGGCGGCGCGGACCGCCTGCTGCTTCCGGCGATGTCAGGGGTGAGTGGTGCCGCTTAGGTGACTCGAACACCTGGCCCCATCATTACGAATGATGTGCTCTACCAACTGAGCTAAAGCGGCACTCTCCCATCCGGCCCATAATCGCCTCGCAGCCTTGCCGCAACGCCATCATGCGCCAAATGAAGTGGAGGCCCGAGCCGGAATCGAACCGGCGTGCAAGGATTTGCAGTCCTCTGCGTAACCACTCCGCCATCGGGCCTCGCCCCGCCCTCTCGGGCCGGGAAGCGGCGCACTAGCGATTCATCGCACGAATGGCAATCGCATTGATGCCTTCCGTAACGTCAGTCTGGACGCGCTCGCGGAAAATCGACAGGACGATCAGCATGAGCGTTGCAAGACTTCTTGAACCGATTACCGGCCGCACCGACACCGTGACCCTGGCCGATGCCGAGGACTGGCTGCAGGGGCGCACGCTTTATGGCGGCGCGTCTGCCCTGATCGCCTATACTCAGGCGATTCGTGCCTTCCCCGATCTGCCTCCACTGCGCGCGGCGCAGATCAGCTTTGTCGCGCCGGTCGGCGAGCAGGTGGAACTGCACGCCGAGATCGTGCGCCAAGGCCGCAATGTCGCGCAAGTGCGCAGCGAGATTCGCTGCGATGGCCAGATTGCGCTGACCGCATTCTTGCTGTTCGGCGTAGCACGCCAAGCCAACGCAATTTTCCCGGCAGCCCCTCCGGAGGATTTCCCCCCACCGCCCGAACAAAGCGACAGTGCCATGTCGGACAAGGGCCCAGGCTTCATCCGCAAGAATTTCGAGCTGCGCCGCGCGCAGGATTTCAGCGGCCCCGGCGCGCCCGTGGTGAGGCGCTGGGCGCGGTTGACCAGCGCCGAAGGCCTAGATCCGATCAGCAGCCTGGTGTTGATGGGTGATGTCCTACCGCCCGGGGCAATGCGCGCGATGCAGCGGCAAGGCCCGATCAGTTCGATCAACTGGAGCTTCAACCTGCTCGACACCGCGCCTGCAACCCGGGGCGGATGGTGGTTGTCGGAAAACGCCAGCCAGCATGCCGACGAGGGCTATTCATCCGAGCGGCTGCGCTTGTGGAACACCGAAGGCAAGCAGGTACTGGACGGGCTACAATCAGTAGCGATTTTCGGCTGACCTGCGCGGCGCCATTTGCGGAGCGCTAGACGTCCTCGAAATTGGGCTTGCGCTTTTCCATTCCCGCCATCACCGCTTCAACCTGGTTCTTCGAACGCATGATCGCATGCTGTTCTATGCTTTCTTCCAGTAGGATCGCATCGGTGCCGCGTTCAACCATGCCGGCATGCAGCCGCTTGGCAGCGCGGATCGCATGCGGGTTGCGATTGGCGATCTCGCTGGCGATCGCCGTAGCCTTGGCCAGCGGATCTTCACTCACATGCGTGGCAAGGCCAAGGCCCTGCGCCTCGGCTCCGGTAAATTCGCGATTGGTATAGACCAGTTCGCGCAGCACATCGTCACGCACCAGGCCGCGCCATAGCGCATATCCGCCCATGTCCGGCACAAGGCCCCATTTAAGCTCCATGATCGCCATACGCGTATCAGGATGGACCACGCGGATGTCCGCCCCGCTGGCGATTTGCAAGCCGCCCCCGAAGCACACCCCGTGAACCGCGGCGATCACCGGCACCGGCAGCTTGCGCCACAACATCGCCGCCTGCTGGGCGCGGTTGGAATTGCCGTGGGTACGCTCGGTCAGTCCGGGCTCATCGGGGCTTGGCGTTCGGGCGAAATTGGACAGATCGAGCCCGGCGCAAAACGCGCGTCCTTCCCCTGACAGGACAACCGCGCGCAGGCCCTTCATCTTGTGAAGCGCGCGACCTGCATCAATGATGGCGTTAAACATTGCCTGATCAAGCGCGTTCATCTTGTCAGCGCGAGTGAAGCGCACTTGGGCCACGCCGTCAGCGCCCAGCTCGATTGAAACCCGGTCATTGTCCTGCATTGTCATATCGCCTCGTGGCATTTGCTGTTGCAGCTCAAACTGGACGATGACGATCAGGCTGTCCAGCTACCGATTCAGGCGATCTTGTCATTTGGCTTTGCCGCGCGAAAGCGAAACACGCTCGGGCCTGGTGGTGCATCAAGGTAATATCCGCCTTCGGGATGGGTCACCAGCATCCAGTCCAGGCCGAACTGGCCAAGCTTTCCGCGGACCCGCGCCACATGAACTGCCACACTGTTGGTCCCCGGTTCCTGCTTGATCCGCCAAACTTCCGCCAACAGCTGCTTGCGCGTCAAGGGCTGCCCGGGGGACAGTGCCAGCCGCCACAGCAGTTCGAACTCGCGCGGGTGCAGGTGCAACCAGCGATCATCCACCCGGCCATCGCGATGGAACAGGTCGAGCGTCACGTCGCCAACCTCGATAAATCGCGGGATCAGCTCTTCATTGCCCGGCCGCAGGCGGCGGGCACTGGATGAACTCATAATCTTCCCCCTGCCCGCATCGAGTAGAGTTTCTCGCGGGTAAGAATCAGGTGATCGAGCAATTCTATGCCGAGCGCGCGGCCGATCTGTGCCACGCGCCTGGTGGCAAGGATGTCGCTTTCGCTCGGGCAACAGTTCCCCGACGGATGGTTGTGCGCAACGATGAGAAAGCGCGCACCCAGCGCCAGTGCCCGGGCGAAGAGTTCGCGCAACTCGATCGTCAGGTGTGCCGATTGCCCACTGCCCAATACGCAATCGTCGAGGTAGCCGCGCCCGCCGTCGAGGAAGATCGCGTGGAAGCGCTCTTCATCCAGGTTCGCGGTGGCAAATATTTCCTGCAGATAGCGGATGAGCGCTGCCAGCTGTTCGAACCGGGCCGACGGCGCAGCATCGGGATCGCAGACGAGATCGGCTGTGATCATGCGCGAAACTCGAAGCGTGAAAGGAACAGTTGCCAGCCCGCCGCGCGGTTACCCAGCCGCCAGTCGCGATAGGCGCCATGCAGGCGTTTGCGCCGGGCGTGAAGGATCAGCCCGCCAGCCATCAGGCCCAGTTGGAAATAACCGGGCGCGAAGGCCAGGATCGTATAGGCTATGGCGCTAACCTGATCGACGAGCTCCCTCACCACATGCGCAAGCATTGCCAGGACCTGAAAGGCGGCGATCCACAAGGCATAAAGCCGGTTGGCGTTGAGTGCGATCACGACAAAGGCCACCAGTGCCATGAAATCGTTGATCGCACTCAATATTTCCAGATTGTTATGACTGAACTGCGCGCCCCAGATCGCCCGATATACGGTGTCGAGCCCTTTGAAGAGTACGAGCCAGGTCAAGGCGATTGCCTTTTCCGGTCCGCCACCCCACACGAGTGCCGCAAGGCAGATCATCCAGGCGGCGATCGATTGCGCCTCGGCGCGATATTCCAGAACCAGGCTCAGCATATCGGTCTTTGTACAGTCACACCGTAACGGGCGTGCGCTCTTCAATTGCCGAAGGTTCAATCACGGTGGGCGCGCCTGTGTCTTCGGCGGCGTAGACATGGGCGACCTTGCTCAGTTCGTCATGCACCCGCAAAAGGCTGGTCGACATCGCCATGGCTTGCTGCTCAGCTTGAGTCAGCCGCATCAGTGCCTTCTGCCCGGCATCGACCCCGACCGCGGGATTCTGTCGCGCGGCAAGCATTGCCTGCTTGAGTTTGGCGAATGCCAGCATGGATTCGTCGGCCAGCGCTTCCGCCTCGCGAACCAGCTTCTTGAGATTTCGGGTGTCATTGAAAATACGGTCAGACATGAGCGGTCTCCGGGTCTGCCACGCTCGTCAAGCAGCCTGATAATAATCCTCGGGGACGGCCGCCTTGCCATCCATCGCTTCGGTCAGGCTCAGGGCCGCAGTCACCATAAGAACGACCGCTGCCAGTATTGCAAAAGCGATCCCCGCGATTGCCGCCAGACGAAGCAGGACGGCATTGTCGCCATCGAGCACCCCGGGGACGATCCTTGGCTCATCCATTATCTTCCATGGAACCAGACCGCCAAGCGGCATTACATCGCTCAGCACAATCTCGCCCGGATCGACCCGGGGCTGATCTTCATGCGAGTTGGCACCCCCAGCGAGCTGATTTTTCCTGTATGCAGATTCGCTCAAGCCCCCTTCATATGGGGTTGCGCCCAGTCGAAGCTCCTCATTTTCCTCGGTAAATTCTTCACCAAATTCTTCGCGGTAACATTCGACCAGCTCATTGAGGCTATCGACCCGATAGAAATCCTTAAGCGCCCGGATATGCTGGTTTATCCTGGTTTCAGATACATTGAGCTCTTGCGCGATGACCTTGATCGGAACCCGACGGTCGATTCGCTCAAGCACAGCCAGCTGGCGCTTTGTCAGTGTTCGCCGTTGGGCGGCCCCCATCAATCACTCCAATTCGCAGCGGACGACCAAACGGCAGCGACCCTACCATGTTCTTGCCGCAATGGCTCCGAATTTTCGCGACTGACAGTCGCCTTCAGCCGATCCGATGCTCAAGCCGCCGAGCTGTTGACGCCCAGGCTGGTGAGGTAGCGGCGGATGTTGCGCGCTGCCTGGCGCAGGCGCTGCTCATTCTCGACCATCGCAATCCGCACGAACCCTTCGCCTTTCTCGCCATAGCCTACACCTGGCGCAACCGCGACCTTCGCCTCGGTCAGAAGCTGCTTGGAAAATTCCAGACTGCCCATATCGGCCAGCGCCGGCGGCAGCGGAGCCCAAGCGAACATCGAGGCCGGCGGCGCGGGAATTTCCCACCCGGCGCGGCCGAATGCCTCAACCATCACATCGCGCCGCTTGTGATAAAGCTCACGGTTCTTGTCGACGATATCCTGCGGGCCGTTGAGCGCAGCGCAAGCGGCCGCCTGGATCGGGGTGAAGGCACCGTAATCGAGATAGCTTTTCACCCGCGTCATCGCCGCTATCAGCTGCTGGTTGCCAACAGCAAAACCCATCCGCCAGCCAGCCATTGAATAGGTTTTCGACATACTGGTGAATTCGACCGCGACATCTTTCGCGCCCTTGACCTGCATGATCGAGGGGGTCGGCTTGCCGTCAAAATAAAGCTCGGAATAGGCCAGGTCGGACAGGATCCAGACCTTGTTGTCGCGCGCCCAGTCAACCAGCCGTTCGTAAAATGCCAGATCGACCACTTCCGCAGTTGGGTTCGACGGATAATTCACCACCAGCACGCTGGGGCGCGGCACGGTGAAGGCCATCGCCTTCTCAAGGCTGGTGAAATATTCCTCGTCTGGCGTCGTGGGCACGGAACGGATTGTCGCCCCGGCTATGATGAAGCCGAATGTGTGAATCGGGTAAGAAGGGTTGGGAGCAAGCACCACATCGCCAGGCGCAGTGATTGCCGTGGCAAGGCTGGCCAGCCCTTCCTTCGATCCCATGGTCACCACCACCTCGCGCTCGGGATCGAGATCGACGCCGAAACGGCGGGCATAGTAATTGGCCTGCGCCCGGCGCAGCCCCGGAATGCCCTTGGACTGGGAATAACCATGCGCATCGGGCTTGCGCGCCACCTCGCACAGCTTGTCGATCACATGCTGGGGCGGCGGAAGATCCGGATTGCCCATGCCCAGATCGATAATATCTTCACCGGCCGCTCGGGCCGCTGCACGCATCGCATTTACTTCGGCGATGACATAGGGCGGCAAGCGCTTCATGCGGTAAAAATCGGTATCCATCCGGGTCCTTCCTAGGGGCCAATGCACGATTGCTGTGCCCATTGCATACGAATCTACGCTAATAGTAGTCGAACTGAAACGCCAATATTGCTATACTGCATTGCAGCATGAAAAAACAGGATCGAACAGCCGATGGGCGATGACGCCAATGACAAGTGGGGCAGCCAGGGCGAACCCTTCCGCGCATTCTTCGATATGCAGGGCGAGGCCATGCGCGAGCTGATGGGCAATTTCATGCCCGCCGGGCGCGATATGGCACTTCCCGGGCTTGGCGATGACGCGGCACTGGGGGCGGATGCGCGCGAATTTGCCCAGGCTGCGCGCGAGATCCAGTCAATGTGGTTCGAATTCATGGCAGAGCGCACGCAAGGCCAGCCAGAAGGGGCCAACCCGTTCGATCCTACGCAATGGCTCACTCTGGCGCAGGGCATGGCCAGGCAAATGCCGCGGGAGCCTATGGAAACAGCTCAGAAATTTGCCACCGACACGATGGCAGTCTGGCAAGGTGTGTTGGGCAGTTTCCTGGGCGGCGAAGGCGCAGGCGGGAAAGGCTCCGCTGATGCATTGCCGCGCAAGGACCGGCGCTTTGCCGCCGAGGAATGGCGCGCCCATCCCGCCTTTGCGTTGTTGCACCAGACCTATCTGATGATGGCAGAATATTTCGTGGGCGCGGCGAAGCAGGCTGAAGGGATCGCGCCTGAAAAACGCAAGCAACTGGAGTTAGCCACCACCGCGCTGGTCGAAGCGATGAGCCCGGACAATTTTATCTTCACCAATCCCGTGGTGCTGAAACGCACGGTCGAAACCAGGGGCCATAACCTCGTCAAGGGTATGCGCCATCTGATCAATGATCTGAAGCGTGGCCAGCTGACCCACACCGATGCCCAAGCTTTCGAACTGGGCGTGAACCTGGCGGCCACCCCGGGCAAAGTCGTGCACGAAACCGCGCTCTACCAGCTGGTGCAATACAGCCCCTCCACCGCGGATGTGCTGGAAGTGCCGCTGGTGATATTCCCGCCGTGGATCAACCGCTTTTACATCCTCGACCTGACGCCCCAGAAAAGTTTCATCAAATGGGCGGTGGACCAAGGGATCACAGTGTTCGTGGCAAGCTGGAAATCGGCCGACGCGAGCATGAAGGACGTGGTGTGGGACGATTACATCCGCGCCCAGATCGATGCGATCGACACCGTGCGCGAACGGCTCAAGGTGCCTTCCGTCCACACCATCGGCTATTGTGTTGCGGGCACCACACTGGCCGCCACGCTGGCGGTGCTGGCGAAGCGCGGCGAAGCAGACAAGGTGAAGAGCGCAACGTTTTTCACAGCGCAGGTCGATTTCGAGAAGGCGGGCGAGCTGAAATCTTTCATCGATGACAGCCAGCTCGAGATGATCAAGGGCCTGTCGAGCGACGGCTATCTTGACGGGCGGTATCTCGCCGCAGCCTTCAATTCACTGCGCGGCAAGGACCTGATCTGGAACTATGTCGTGAACAACTACCTGCTGGGCGAAGATTATCCCGCCTTCGACCTGCTGCACTGGAACGGCGATGTCACCAATCTGCCCGGCAAATGGCACATCGATTACCTGCGCGACCTGTATCGCGACAACAAGCTGGTGGTACCCGGCGCACTGAGTGCGGACGGTACGCCGATCGACCTGACCGAAGTCACAACGCCCAGCTATGTCCAGGCCGGGCGCGAGGATCATATCGCTCCCGCGCAAAGCGTGTGGCGTATCACCGAACACTTCAAGGGGCCGCTTACCTTCGTGCTGGCGGGTTCGGGCCATATCGCGGGCGTGGTCAACCCACCGTCCGCCGGCAAATACCAGTACTGGACCGGTGACAGCGAAGCCTGTTCGCTCAAGGAATTTGTCGCGGGCGCGACCGAGCACCCGGGCAGCTGGTGGCCCCATTGGCTCGAATGGCTTGAAAGCCAGGATGACAAGCGCGTGCCCGCAACCGGCAAGCGCAAGCCTGGCGGAAAAGGCGATCATGTGATCGAAGACGCCCCCGGCAGATATGTGAAAACGCGCTAAGGCATTATTCCAAAGCCCGTTTCCAATTTATTGTGCGGTGCACAAAAAATCCTTGACTTCGCAGCTGCAATGCCTATTTTGTGCAGTGCAACATAAAGCGAGGTTCCCATGGCAGAAGAAGCCAAATCAAAGATCGATGCCGCTGCAGAAAAAGCTTACTCTGAAGCAGCTGCAAAGAAGGGTGTGAGCGAAACAACCGTCGAGAAGGCGGTTGAGGCTGACGCGCCCAAGGCGCCGGTGAAGCCCGCCGCCGTGAAAAAAGCGGTAAAGGCTCCGGCCAAGAAAAAGACCGCGAAGAAAGCCGTCACCAAAAAGGTGGCTCCGAAGAAGGTTGCCGCCAAGAAGGCTGCGCCCAAGAAAACCGTCAAGGCTGCCGCGAAAACCGCAGCGCCTGCCAACACGCTCATTCAGATCAAGGACAAAATCATGGCCACTGCCAAGAAAACCGATTTCACCACCACCGCCAAGGAAGCTTTGGCTGACGTCCAGACCCGTGCGAAAACCGCTTTCGCCAAGTCGGGCGAGCTCGCTTCGGAAGTAACCGAATTCAGCAAGGGCAATCTTGATGCTGTTGTCGAATCGGGCAAGATCTTCTTTGCCGGCGTCCAGAGCATGGGCCGCGAGCAGGTGGAAGCGACCAAGGGCGCGGTTGAAACCGTTACCGAAGATTTCAAGAAAATGGCTGCCGTCAAGTCGCCGACCGAGCTGCTTCAGCTTCAGGGTGAACTGGCACGTCGCAACTTCGATGCCGCCGTTTCGTTCGGTTCGAAGAACACTGAAGCGCTGGTGAAGCTCTACAACGACGCATTTGCGCCGCTTTCGAGCCGCATGAGCCTCGCAGCCGAGAAGTTCAAGAAGGCTGCCTAAGCCTTTTATCAAATCCAGAGTTCTGACCGGGTCTCTCTCCTCTCCCATTCCCGGCAGAAACCCGAAGGGCCGGTTGGACTATTGTCCGGCCGGCCCTTTTCCTTGCGCGCCGAACTTCGTATCCGCACGCAGTGCCGCGTGAATTGGCAAAGCCTTAACCTTCAGGCGCCAAGGCGTTGGCGCTCTGTTCTTGCGCTACAGCCAAGGCTTACGATATTGCATCAGCATATGCAGACTGAATTACCCCGCCCTTGCGCCGAACCGGCGCGCTACAGCCTCCGCTTTGCCATGGCGAACGGGGCTGACGGCGATTCCGGCAGCGAGAATGAAACCGGCATCGCCACCAAGACCAAGGCGCGCCCAAAAAAGCCGAGCCAGTACAAGGTTCTGATGCTCAATGACGACTACACTCCGATGGAATTCGTGGTGATGGTGCTAAAGCGCTTTTTCGGGATGGACCTGGAACAGGCGACCCGCGTGATGCTGCATGTCCACCAGAAGGGTGTCGGCGTGTGCGGCATCTTCCCCTATGAAGTGGCCGAAACCAAGGTCAATCAGGTGATGGATTTCGCGCGGCAGAACCAGCACCCGCTGCAATGCACGCTGGAAAAGGCCTGATCGCCGAACATTCGCGCTTGAGGGCATGACCGCGGTCAATTTTCGCGCTAGGGGTTAGCCCCATAATAACCAGTTAGCGAAACATCCGGCGAAACAGTGCTCAAATTCCTACCCAGCATTGACCGTTATATCCTGCGCCTCGTGGTGGTGCCGATGCTGGGCGTGTTTGCGCTGGCAGCATCGCTGCTGCTGCTGGACAAGATGCTGCGGCTGTTCGATTTCGTCGCGGTCGAAGGCGGGCCGATCTCGGTCGTGTTCAAGATGCTGGGGGCGCTGATCCCCGAATATGCCAGTCTGGCGATTCCGCTGGGGCTGCTGCTGGGCGTGCTGCTTGCATTCCGCAAGCTCGCCGTTTCGAGCGAGCTCGACGTGCTGCGCGCGGTCGGGCTGGGATATGGCCGCTTGCTACGCATACCCTATGTCATCACGCTGCTGCTGGTAGGGCTGAATGTCGCGCTGGTGTTCTATATCCAGCCGATCAGTCGCTATTATTACGAGCAGATGGAGTATGAGCTGCGATCGGGCGCACTAGGCGCCTCGATCAAGGTCGGCGAATTCACCACGTTGAAAGACCGGATGGCGCTGCGGATTGAGGAAAGCGAAGATGATGGGCGCCGACTCAAGGGCATTTTTGCGCGCGTGGCCAATGACAAGGGCCAGGTGCTGTCTATTTCCGCCCGCGAAGGCGCCTTCCTGGCCACCAGCGACAGCCCCGACACCATCATCCTGCGCTTGACCGACGGAACCATTGTACAGGAAGCGGGCGGCCGCAATCCGCGCGTGCTCAGCTTTACCCGGCACGATCTGCCGATCGATCTTCCACGCATAGAAGAGTTCCGCGAGCGCGGCGATGCCGAACGCGAATACATCCTGCCCGAATTGCTGCGCATCGGGTGGAATGACGAACAACCCAGTGCCAAGCGCGCCGCCAGCCAGGCGAGCTTCAATTTCCGCATGGTCGAAGTGGTGATGATGCTGCTGATGCCGCTGCTGGCCGTGGCGCTGGCGATTCCGCCCAAGCGATCGACCAGCGCGCTGGGTGTATTCGTGTCGATCGTCATGGTGGTTTCGTACCACAAGGTAAACCAGTACGGGGAAGACATCGCCGCGCTGGGCAGGTTCGATCCAATCCTGGCGCTGTGGGTGCCCTTCGCGCTGTTCGCCCTGCTGATCATGTGGATGTACTACCGCGTGGCGCATGTGCCCGGCGGCCAAGCAATCGGCGCGCTCGAGACTGCTTCGTCCAAGCTGGCCAAGCGGCTGCGCAAGCTGTTCAAACGGCGCCAGTCGCGCCAGGTAACCGCATTCGAAACCTCTCTGGCGGAATAAGGCATCCAGGCCATGCACTTCGAATTCTTTCCGTCGCGCACACTCACGCTTTACCTGGCCCGCATGTTCGTGGTGCGTATCCTGGCCGTGCTCGTAATGCTGGTTCTGGTTCTGATGATGCTCGATCTGCTGTCGACCAGCGGTGACATTCTGGCGACCGAAGGCAATGGCCAAGGCGAACTGGTAACCTATGCCGCCTTGCGCATTCCCCAGCTGATGGCGCGTTTCCTGCCTTATTCGGTGCTGCTGGCAACAATCATCACGCTGGTCACACTCAACCAGAACAGCGAAGTGATCGCGATGAAGGCGGCCGGGCTATCCGCGCACCAGGTGCTGGCGCCGCTGCTGCTGACCGCAGCGATCGTGTCTGTGGTGAGCTTTGGCTTCAACGAACGGGTGGTAACCCGCGCCACCGCGACGCTCAAGGCGTGGGAGGCAGCCGATTACGGGCCGGTTCCGCAGGATTCGGGTGTGCGCGCGAATGTGTATCTCACCGATGGCGCCAGCGTTCTCGCTGCCGCCACCATGACCGGCACTGGCAACGATATCCGGATGGCCGATGTCACCTGGTACGAACGCAGCGATAGCGGCATGATCCTCAAGCAGGTGCGCGCCGAATCCGCCACTTACGCCGCCCCGGGATGGCGGCTCGAAGATACAGTCAGCTTCGATGTCGGTACCGCTGAGACACGGCAACAGCCGGTGATGGTGATTGGCAAGCAACTGACCCCGGACAAGATCGAGCTCGACACCGTCGATCCCGATGCCGAACCCTTTTGGCGCCTGTCGCAATCGATCGATGCCTATGAGGCCGTGGGCCGCCGCACTGCAGAATTGCGCGCCAAATGGTGGCACAAGCTGTCTGGCCCGCTCTCCGCCTTTCTGATGCCCTTGTTGGGAGCAGTCGCCGCTTTCGGGCTCGCCAGGTCGGGCCAATTGTTCCTGCGCGCGATTATCGGCATGGCGCTGGGTTTTGCCTATTTCGTGATCGACAATGCCGCGCTGGCGATGGGCAGTTTCGGCGGCTATCCGCCGCTACTCGCCGCCTGGGCCCCGTTCTTCCTGTTCCTGCTGGTGGGAGAGACGGTGCTGGTCAGAACTGAGGAATAAGGCTTCGCCATAAGGCCCTGCAACATCACAGTGGCCGCGCGAGCGCGCCCCTCAGAAAGGAATATCGTCGTCTAGATCGTCATAGTTCGATCCACCGCCCGAACCCTGGCCGCCCGAACCCTGGTCGCCACTCTGGCCGCCGCCATAGCCACCGCCCGAACGGCTGCCACCGCCGTAATTGCCGCCGCCACCGCCACCGCCGCCGCTCGCACCGTCAAGCATGGTCAGCCCGCCGTTCATGCCGCGGATCACCACTTCGGTGGTATAGCGGTCCTGCCCGTTCTGGTCCTGCCACTTGCGGGTCTGCAACTGGCCTTCGACATAGACCTTGCTGCCTTTCTTCAGATAGCGCTCGACCACGCCCACCAGCCCCTCGGAAAAGATCGCCACATTGTGCCATTCGGTGCGTTCCTGCCGCTCGCCGGTATTGCGATCCTTCCACGTCTCACTGGTCGCGATACGCAAATTGGCAACCTTGCCCCCGTTCTGGAAGCTGCGGATCTCCGGGTCTGCGCCCAGGTTCCCGATGAGCATTACCTTGTTGAGTGACCCGGCCATTGCATTCTTCCTTCGCTTAAGTCCCGACGCGCCAACAAACCCGGTGCGGGCGCGCTCCGATATGTGATTCCCGCAAGGATGTAGGCCCCAGCCGGTCTGACAGGCAAACACGAATTCGACGTTTTGCCCGGAATGAGATCAAAGCCCCAGCGAAGTGGCCGTCCAGAATGTCAGGCCGGCAAAAACGTAAGCGAGGGCGAACAGATACCCAACCATGAAGGCGGGCCATTTCCACCCGTTTGTTTCGCGCCGGGCAACCGCGATGGTGGAAATGCACTGCGGCGCGAACACGAACCAGGCAAGGAAGGCCAGCGCGGTGGGCAGGCCCCACAATTGGGCGATCCGGCCGCGCAGCGCCTCAAGCGTCTGGTCCTCGTCCTCCGCATCGACCGCATAGGTCGTTGCCAGCGAGGAAACCGCCACCTCGCGCGCAGCCATCGCCGGCACCAGCGCCAGGGTCATTTCGCGATTGAAGCCGATCGGCTCGAAGGCTGGATGCATCGCCGTGGCAATCTGGCCCGCAAAGCTCGTATCAAGCTGGCTTTCGCCAGGGTCCGCCTTGGGAAAGGTCAGCAGCAGCCACAGGACAATGGTGGCGGCAAAGATGATCGTACCCGCGCGGCGCAGAAACACGAAGGCACGCTGCCACAGGCCGATCAGAAGGTCTTTCAGGATCGGCCACTGATAACGCGGCAGTTCCATGATAAAGCCGCTTGCGCGCCCCTTCGTAACCGTGCGGCGCAGCAATAGGGCCGCCGCCATCGCCCCCACGATCCCCGCCACATAGAGCCCGAACAGCACCAGCCCCTGCAACCCGATGAACGGACCCACCGGGCGATCGGGTATTACTGCTCCGATAATCACCAGATAGACCGGCAGCCGCGCCGAACAGGTCATTAGCGGGGCAATCAGGATTGTGGTGAGCCGGTCTTTCGGATCGGCGATGCTGCGCGTTGCCATGATCCCGGGAATGGCGCAGGCAAAGCTGGAAAGCAGCGGAATGAAACTGCGGCCTGACAGGCCCACGCCCGCCATCATACGGTCCATCAGGAAGGCGGCGCGCGCCATATAGCCCGATGCTTCCATTACCAGGATGAAGAAGAACAGGATCACGATCTGCGGCAGGAAAACCACCACTGAGCCTACCCCCGCGATCACCCCTTCGGTCACCAGATCGCGCAGGATGCTTTCGGGAAAGGCAGCGCGAACCGCATCGCCCAGCGCTCCGGCTCCCGCGTCGAGCGCATCGGCAAAGGGTGTTGCCCAGGCAAACACCGCCTGGAAAATCACAAACAGCAGGCCGAGCAGGATGACCGGCCCGATCCAGGGGTTGAGCAAGACCCGATCGAGGCTGTTGTGAAGCCGATGTGTAGTGCTTTCGGAAATGATCGCGGCGGCAGTAATATTACGGGCAGCAAACCGGCGTTCAGGCAGGGTGAGGCGCCCGATCCGGCGCTCATCCTCATGTCCCGGCGAGATGGACTGTGCCTGGTCGATTGCGGTAAGAAGTTCCGCCAGTCCGCGCCGCCGCACTGCAACGGTGGGCACCACCGGCACGCCCAGCGCATGGCCCAGGGCATCGGGATCGAGCACCAGCCCGTCGCGCTCGGCCAGATCAACCATGTTGAGCGCCACTACGGTCGGGCGCCCCAACGCAATCACTTCCTGCGCGAACACCAGATGCTGTTCGAGATTGGCCGCATCCAGTACTATAACGATAGTATCGGGCCGGGCTTCGCTTTCGAATTCACCCAACACAACCTTGCGGGTAACTTCCTCGTCCGGGCTGGCCGTTTCAGCCAGGCCGTAACTGCCCGGCAGATCGATCAGTTCCGCCTGTTTACCAGAAGGCAGTATCAGCCGCCCGGCCTTCCGTTCGACGGTAACGCCCGGATAGTTGGCGATTTTCTGCCGTGCACCTGTGAGCGCGTTGAACAGCGCACTCTTGCCTGCATTGGGATTGCCGACCAGCGCGATCTTGCGGTTAGGTTCCATTGCGACCGCCTTAGCCCTCAGTGCTGATCTGCATGGCGGCGGCATGCGCACGGCGCAGCGCCACTGTCATCCGGCCAAGCGTGATCGCCAGTGGATCGTTCCCGCCAAACACGCCGCAATGCGCCATGGTGATTTGAGCGCCCTGATCTATCCCGAGCGCACGCAGTCGCAACCCCTCTTCGGGGGCGAGGTCGCCCCAGGCAATGGATGTTATGGTGGCGCTGAAGCCGCGCGGAAGTTGATCGAGCGTCATTGCGCCGCGCTGCCAGACCTCGCAAACAATTGCAACTGATTCGCAATAAGGGTTAGCGTGAAGGGTAGCGCATGCGCCCAAGAAAGCGCGTGATGCTGAAGTGATCGCGCTCACCGCCCAGCAGCCGGGCCTTGGCCTTTTCGAACCGCATCACCCCTTCGATCCGCCGGTCAAGGAAGGCGCGCGTGTCAGCCTTGCCCTCGCTTTCATCGTCAACAAACACTGCCAGCGTGGCGGCATAGATCGAGGCCAGGATAGTGCGCTTGGTATAGTGGTTATAGTCGGTCGCAGTATCGCCTGCGAGCCGCCACATGATGTCGGCGCTGTGCCAGCCGGCCTTGAGCGCGCGCGCCGCATTTCGCGGTTGTGCCATCACGGCAAGCGAGCGGCGCAGCGCCTCTTCCATGCCGTCAACTGCATCAAGCCGGAATTGCACCAGCACCCTGATCCGTTCGCGGACCTTCATGGTGGCGAGCTTTTCAGGCGGCAGCGCTTGCGTCATCGCCATATCGATCGTGTCGATCCAGGCTTCGATCATTTCCATCGCGCGCGAGCTGCCCTTGGCGGGATAGGCGAGCCTGGCGACATCCGGATCAACACCCGCCGCATCTGCCGCATAAAGCAGCGCGCTTTCGCTCCAGCCGTCGAAAACCGCCGCGGCAGCGATTTCAGGCGCTAGCGCCAGACGCAGTTCATCCAGCGTCAGTTCAGCCATTCCATTTATGGTCCCAGCCTCACCCACGCTCAGTAACTGGGCCCGTAATTGCCCGCCTCGCCTTGCTTCTTCACCCGCTCGGCATCGGCGCGCTCGAATTCTGCCATGATCGAAATGTTGCCGGACATCAGGCCGGCATAGTCGCGCGCGCTGCGTCCGGAATTGTCGGCCCGGTCAGGATTGGCGCCGTTCGCCAGCAGCAGACGAATCAGCGGAATATCACGCCGATGAATCGCTGCGATCAGCGGGGTTTCACCTGAATTATCTGTGACTTCAACCTCGGCTCCGGCCTTGATCAATGCCTCGACACCCTCCGCAAATCCCATCGTCACGGCAAGCTGGATCGGATACATGCCCTTCTTGTCGCGAATATTGGGATTGGCACCGCGCGAGGTCAGAAAGCGGATCCAAAGCGCATCGCGCCGCTGGGTGACGATATGCAGCGCGGTTTCACCCGAAGTGATATCGCGCGAGTTGATGATCGTGGTGCCGGGCTCGCTCAACGCTTCGGTTACAGCTTCTCCATCGCGGTCTTTCACAGCCTTGAGAAACTCGAATCCGTCGGAGAACATCTGTGCTGCAACCGGAGTTGCCGCAATTGCACCCAACAAGGCGCCAATGATTGCTATCCTGCGCATAACGGCACGCGGCACGCTGTTATCCTTTCAAAAACCCTGTCACACCCTACATTGAAGGCATTCCACTATCGCCGGTTAGCAGACCATGAACCGAGACGCCATGCTTGAGAAATTCCGCTTCGCCCGCTGGGTTCCACTTGCCGCTGCCGCATTGGCGCTCAGCGGCTGCGACAATCCCTCCCCGGCAAGCGACGCTCCGCTGGCCGGCGCAAGCATTGGCGGGCCGTTCGAACTGGTCAATTCAGCAGGCGAAACCGTACGCTGGGACGATTTCAAGGGCAAATACCGGATCGTCTATTTCGGCTTCACCTATTGCCCCGACATTTGCCCCACCGACGTGCAGCGCATAATGCAAGCCTATAACATGCTGGGCAAGGAGGCACCCGAACTCACCGCCAGGATCGTGCCGATCTTCATTTCGGTTGATCCTGAACGCGACACGCCTGAAATTGTCGGCGAATTCACCGCCGCCTTCTCGGACGAGCTGATCGGCCTCACCGGAACTCCCGAACAGGTCAAGCAGGCGGCTGACAATTTCCGCGTATTCTATTCGCGCGGCGAGGAAACACCGGGCGGCGGCTATCTCGTCAATCATTCGGCCATTACCTACCTGTTCGGCCCCGAAGGTGAGCCGATCGCCACCCTGCCGACCGACCAGGGGGCAGAGGCAGTTGCGGCAGAACTGGTGAAATGGGTGAAGTAAGAGACCAGTTCTGGACCTTGCCGCTAGGCGAGTTGACCCGGGCGGAATGGGAGGCACTGTGCGACGGTTGCGGACGCTGCTGCCTGCACAAGATCGAGGACGAAGATACCGGCGAAATCAGCGACACCAATGTCGCCTGCAGGCTGCTCGATACTGAAAACGCGCGCTGTACCGATTATCGCAACCGCAAGGCCTTCGTGCCAGATTGCCTGCGTTTGACGCTCAAGATCGTGGAAGAAGTCGCCTGGTTGCCCGCTACTTGTGCATATCGCCTGCGTGCGGATGGCGATCCTCTGCCCGATTGGCATTACCTGCTGTCGGGTGATCCGGATGCGGTGAAGCGCGCGGGTGTGTCAGTTGCAGGCCGCGTCATCAGCGAGACGAAGGCCGGGCCGCTTGAACACCATATCGTGGAATGGGGCGCAGAATGATCGATTGGCTGCGCAAGGAAATGCTGGAGCCCGAGATCGAACTGGGCGAGCGGAAGCTGCCGATCGTGCTCAAACGCCACGCGCGTGCGCGGCGGCTGACCCTGCGGCTGACTGCAGACGGCAGCGCAGTGCAGATCACCCTGCCCGGTTGGGCACGCAGCCGCGAGGCAATTGCCTTTGCCCATGCCCGGCGTGACTGGCTTGGAGCGCAACTCGCCAAACTGCCCGAACGCCGCGCACCCAGTCCCGGCGGCGTAATCATATATCGCGGCGCGCCAGTGCAGGTCGATTGGCGCGCGGATGCCCCCCGCCACCCGCAACTGGACGATACGCGAGTGCTGATCGGCGGCCCGCCCGAAGCAATGGAACGGCGGCTGGCGCGCTGGCTTGAACGCGAGGCGCTGGCGCTGTTCGAACAGGATACCCGGCACTATTGCGCGGCTGCCCTGCTCGATCCTGTTCCGGTGGCGCTTTCACGTGCGCAGCGCCGCTGGGGCAGCTGCTCGGATCGGCAGCGCATCAGGCTCAACTGGCGGCTGGTGCAAGCTCCAGATTTTGTGCGCCGGTCGGTTGTAGCGCATGAAGTGACGCACCTGGTCCATTTCGACCATAGCCCGGCCTTCCACGCGCTGCTGGGTGAAATCTTTGAAGGCGACATCCGCCAGGCCGACCGCTGGCTGAAGCAGCATGGCCGCACGCTCTACACCAGCTTCGGCTGACCTGCGCAAACCCGTCGCAGCGTACTGCCTCTAGCATCAGGGGCCGCTGCGTCCTATGTTACCGCCATGAGCAGGCTGCAACGATACAATCCCGGCCCTGGGATGGCGGATATGTGGGAATATTTCCGTCGGCCCCAGCCTTATCGCTGGCCGATACTGGCTGCCTCGGCCCTGCCAATCATCTTGATCCTGCTCTGGGCTAATTCAGAAGAACGGCTGGTTGAGCCCGACCGACCCAAGGTAACCTATATCTCCACCCTGGCCCCTGATCGCAGCGACGAGGAAATCCTCGCCTCGAACCTCGCCAATCAGCAGCGGCAGGATGAACGCCGGACGCAGATCGAAGCGGCCGAGCAACGCAAGCGCGAACTTTACCGCGCATTGGGTGCAGCGAGCGGCATGGATGTCGAGGCGATGGAGCGCCAGGCTGCGGCAGATCGCGCGCGAGAGAAGGCCAAAGCCGAAGCTTTCCGCAAGAATGTGCTGAACAATCGCGTGGTGCCCGGCGCGGCTGACGCTGCTTTTCGCGGTTCGGACTGAACAGCATTGCCGGTTGACGCGCGATGGATGGCGGCGGCAGCGCGGGCCGCCGCGCGTGCCCGCCCGATCAGTCGCCCCAACCCCGCTGTCGGTTGCCTGATCCTGCGTGACGGCGTGGTGCTCGCGCGCGGCTGGACCCAGGCTGGCGGGCGCCCGCATGCAGAGGCGCATGCATTGGCCCAACTGCCTTCAGGCGGCGCGTGGGGTGCCACAATATATGTCACGCTCGAGCCCTGCGCGCACCAGTCCGAACGCGGCCCGCCCTGCGCCGAAATCCTCACCCTGGCTGCGCCGGCGCGCGTAGTGATCGGCGTCAAAGACCCTGATCCCCGCACCAGCGGCAAAGGTATCGCACAGCTCGATGCAGCAGGGATCACGGTGAGCGTACTGGATGATCCTGCTGCGCGGGAAAGCCTGGCCGGGTTCCTTACCCGTGAAGAAAAACACCGCCCCTTCGTGACGCTCAAGCTCGCCATGTCGGCAGACGGCTTCATTGCGCGCGAACCGGGCAAGGAGCAGTGGATCACCGGCGAGATTGCCCGTGCGCATGTGCATGCCCGGCGGGCGCAGCAGGATGCGATCCTGGTTGGCGGCGGCACCTGGCGCGCCGACGAACCCCGGCTCGACGTGCGCCTGGAGGGGATCGAACACCTTTCACCCGAACGCTTTGTGCTGACGCGGGGGTCGGCGCCCGCTGGCACGCAGGCGCTTGCCTCATCTGAAGCGATCTTCAACCTTGAAGGTGTGCAATATCTCTATGTCGAAGGCGGCGCCGCGACCGCCGAAGCCTTCCTTGATGCTGGCCTGGTCGACCGGCTCGAGATCTACACCGCCCCTATCACGATCGGCGCCGGCGTGAAGGCACCTGAAAGCCTTGCGTCGGAAATGCTCGCCGCCGAAAATGGCCCATGGCGCCTTGTCGAACAGTGCCAGCTTGGCAGCGACACTTTCGCCGCCTACAGCCGCGTCAGCGCATAGGAGATAGCATGTTTACCGGCATCGTCACCGCCATTGGCACCATCGCGAAGGCTGAGCAGCGCGGCGATCTGCGCCTGCGCATCACCGCCCCGCTTGATCCCGCGCGGATCGAGATTGGCGCTTCGATCGCCTGTTCCGGCGTCTGCCTGACGGTCGTCGATCGCGGGCTTCGACAGGCTCAGTCTGAGCGGGATATGGCATGGTTCGATGTCGATGTTTCGGGCGAAACCACTTCGCGCACCGTGCCCGGCATGTGGGAGGAAGGCGCGCAGCTCAATATCGAGCCGTCCTTGCGCATGGGTGACGAGTTGGGCGGCCATATCGTGACCGGCCATGTCGATGCCGTGGGCGAAGTGACCCGCGCCGAGGCGCAAGGTGGCAGCGTGCAGATCGATATCCGCGCGCCCGCTTCGCTGGCCCCTTTTATCGCGCCCAAGGGGTCGATCACTGTTCATGGCGTGTCGCTGACGGTCAATGACCTCACCGATGAAAGCGATGGAGGCTGCACCTTCATGCTCAACATCATTCCACACACCAGCGAAGTTACCACGCTGGGCGCGCTCAAGCCGGGCGACAGGGTCAATCTCGAGATCGACGTTCTGGCGCGCTACCTCAAGCGGATGCAGGCGCTGACAGGTTAGCGCGCGGTTTTTTTGGGGCCATGCGCGAGTGCGATTGCCCACGAGCGGCCATCGCACTGCCCCGCATTACTGTGTTATGGCTGATCGCATGGCTTCAGACAGCAAGCGCATATCAGCCAGCACCCTCATCCTGCTTCTCTCGGGGATGGCGCTGTTCGGCACTGCCACCCCGCTCAGCAAGATCATCGGCCAGAACTTCCCGATATTCACTGCATCCTTCCTGCGCATGGCGATCGCAAGCCTAGTGCTGGCACCTTTCGTTTGGGCAGCCACCTCGCGCTTCAAGAAGGCCAAGCGAGCCGACATTGCTGTCATCGCCGCGATTGCCGCATTCGGAATGGTCGGGTTCACCGCCACGATGTTGTTCGGCATGCGCATGACCACCGGCGTGATCGGCTCGACCATCATGAGCGCCACGCCTGCCGTTACTGCATTGGCAGCGGTCCTCTTCCTGGGCGCTGCCATGAACTGGCGCAATGCGGGCGCGCTGGCGCTGGCAGTGGCCGGGATCGCAGCCATCAACCTGCTGAACGGCAACGATGGCGGAGGCGGCAACGCGATCGTGCTCGGTGCCGCGCTGGTTGTCGTCGCGGTGTGTTTCGAGGCAGCCTATACGTTGCTATCGCGCAAGCTCTCTATCGGCATTACCTCGATCGAGGCGACACTGGCCGCATCACTGATGGCGGCACCAGTCTTCATTCTGCTGGCGTGGCAGTTCGACCCCGAACCATTCGCGTTCGCCGAGGCAAGCCAGGAAGCCTGGGCGGCACTGATTTTCTGGGGCGCAATGACAGGGGGGCTGGCGCCTGTGCTGTGGTACAAGGGAGTACGCAAGGCACCGGCGGTGCTCTCTGCCGGTGCCATGTCCGTCATGCCGGTGACTTCGCTCGTAACCTCATATCTGCTGCTTGGCGAAACCTTCCAGTGGTCACATCTGATCGGCTTCGGGCTTGTGTTTCTCGGGCTGATCCTGATGATATTCGAGCATGCCGGAGCGCAGGACTAGATCGACGCAGCAGGTAACAAGCCTACCGCGTTGACTCCATTGGCGTTCTGAATCGAGGTGATCTGCGATGCCAGCCTGTCTGCCGCCGCTTCGTGTTGATGCCGCTCCCACACACGGTCCGCGGCAGCCGCCTGGATAAGCATCGCGTTGATGCAGTGAATATAACTCGTTCAAATGCATGGTGATTTAACTTTAGCATATCTGACGCAGCAAAGCATGTCACTTGTCGCCGGCCGGCAACGCTTCACCCCGCGCACGTCGGCAGGGCTTGCGATGTGGGACAGCCTCCCCCTGTCCCGGACCCAACTCGCGCTTCGCTCGTTACTTTCAAGGAGAGGAGAGTGAAGATGATTGTGAAGATACTCGCCCTCGGTGCGCTGGGCCTGCTCGGCTACAGCTTTTTCAGGCACAAGCGCATCGCGGGTAACGCAGCCTATGCCGAGGGCCAACCGCAGCGCAGCCATACCGATGTTCGCGATGCCGGCCCTTCGGCCATGCGCGACAAGACCCAGCGCGAATGGACAGAAACCGACGAAGATCTGGACGAAAGCTTCCCGGCAAGCGATCCGCCCGGAGGCTATTGAGCGTGCCGCATCAGCTTAGCTGGTTACTGCCGCCACCGCACCGATGAACTTGTCGATATTGCCCGCCGTCAAACCGGCAATATTGATGCGGCCAGAACCCGCCATGTAGATGGCGTGCTCTTCGCGTAGCTGCACCACCTGCTCGGGCGAAACCGGAAACGCCGAAAACAGCCCGTCCTACTTGCTCGGTGCTTAGGCCTGGTCGGCCAACGGTCCCTTGGCAAAGTCCGCCCGTTCGATCGAATAGACGACATGCTTCAAGGTCTGGCCCTGATAGATGACGACCTCTTCAAATGTGGTCAGGACCCCGCCGATCTTCTCCATCGCCTTGCGGCTGCGCCAATTGGTGTCACCTACCCGGAATAACACGCGCGGCACACTTTGCAGGGCATGAGCCAGCATGAGCCGCTTCATCCGTGCGTTGATCCCTGTGCCCCACATGGAGGGTGTAAGGAAGGTCCATCCGATCTCCATCGCCACCGGATCGAGCCCTGTTGGCCGGTACTGCGATGACCCGATAATAGCACCGCTGGCCTGTTCGATCACCGCCAACGCCCCGCCTTCATGCAGTGCTTCTTCGAAGAAAGCTGCGAAGACATCCGGCTTCCAGCGGTCGCGCATCGGATGTTGTTCCCAGATCCGGCGATCTCCGGCGATGGCGAAGATCTCCTCGCGGTCAGCCTCGGCCAGTGGCCTCAGCTCGATGCGATCGTCGGCAAGTTGCGGCTGCCGGTCCATGTCAGCTGGTTGCTCCGCCTGTCACATCGGCCACCGCGCCGATGAACTTGTCGATATTGCCCGCCGTCAAACCGGCAATATTGATGCGGCCAGAACCCGCCATGTAGATGGCGTGCTCTTCGCGTAGCTGCACCACCTGCTCGGGCGTGACCGGAAGCGCCGAAAACAGCCCGTTCTGGTGCGCCAGCGGCGCCAAGTTCACGCTGCCCGCGATGCCCGCCTCGCCCAGCCTTTCGCGCACCTGCCGCATGCGCTCGCGCATCTGGGTAAGCTCATCGAGCCAAAGCTCGGTCAGCGCATGATCACGTAACACGATTCGCGCTACCGCGCCGCCGTGATCCGGCGGCATCGACCATACTGCACGCGCCAGCGCATTGGCATTGGAAAACACCTTGTCGAGGTCCCCTGATTCTCGGACCATGGCGTAGAAGGCGCCCACGCGGTCGCGGTAGACGCCGAAATTCTTGTCGCAGCTATAGCCAACGAACGCCTCTGGCACCGCGCCCAGCACGCGGCGCATGCCATAGGCATCTTCTTCCATTCCGTGGCCCAGCCCCTGATAGGCAAGGTCGATGATCGGGAAGGCGCCGCTGGCGACAAAAGCCTCGGCGATCGCGTCCCACTGCTGGGGCGTGTAGTCGATCCCGGTCGGATTGTGGCAGGCACCGTGGAGCAGCACCGCAGCATTCGGCCCGGCGCCGCTGATCGTGTCCAGCACAGCTTCGAGATTGGCGGTGCCATCACTGCGCGCATGTTCGAACCACACGATATCAAGCCCGATATCATTGAGGATCTGCGCGTGGTTGGGCCAGCTCGGCTTGCCCAGGTGCAGCTTCTCCACGCCGGCACGCTGCGCCAGCGCGACTGCAAGCCGCACAGCTCCGGTACCGCCGGGCGTCTGCATTCCGCTGATCCGCCCGCCCATGGTCGCATTCGCGCCGAAGATATGCGGCATCAGCGCATTGACGAAGCCCATATCGCCCTCGGGGCCGAGGTATGACTTGCTGTCCTGCTCGTCCAGCAGCCGCTGTTCGGCCTGCTTGACCGCCGCAAAGATCGGCGTGTCGCCCTGGCCCGTGCGATAAACGCCTACACCAAGGTCGATCTTGTCCGGCCGGGGATCGGCGGCATAGAGCTTGATCAGCGCGAGCAGCGCATCGGGGGCTTGCGGAGTGAGTCGTTCGAGCATGGGCGCGCCATGCAACGGGACGGGAAAGCCCGCAACAGGGAATTCCCTGCCGCAAGCGATTGCATACTTATGCGCCGATTGCGCCGGACAGGATCAGAACGGCAACCAGCGCTGCTTCTTCGAGAATTTCATGTAGCCTGCATTGATGCCCAGCCGCAGGCCGGCACCAACCCGGATCGGGATCAGCACCACATCCTTCCTGCGCATATAGCTGACATGCATGCCGCCCACGAAATAAGCCTGGCCTTCTCCAGCCGGGAAGCGCTCATAAAGTTCCTCGGTATCATAGAGGTTATAGACCAGCACAAAGGTATTCGCGGCATTGGCACCGGCATCGAAACCGATCGAGGGGCCGGTCCAGTAGACTGGCTGGCTGCCTTCAACCTTGTGGTAAAGCGTGCCCGAACCATAGCGCACGCCGATGCCTAGCGCGCCGCCGCCTTCGCGCCCCACGATATAGGCATTGGGTTCGCCCTGTTCGCGCAGCAGGTCTTCGATCACGCCGGCAAGTCCCTTGGCGCCCTTGCCGAACACCCCCTCGGCTGCGCCGATAAGGTCATCCTCGCCATAGGTTGTTTCGCTTCCTGCGAAGGTTGGCTCTCCGGTTTCCGTGGCCGATCCGGCAGCAGCGGTTTCGGCGGGGGCAGGAACGGCGGCGGGTTGTTCGCCTTCCGTTTGCGGAGCCTCCGAACCGAAGGCGACCAGATCATTGCCAGTGTCGGCAGCAGGCGCGGGGGCAGGCGCGGGGGCGGGCGCCGCAAGGTCACCGTCGATCGCGCCGCTTTGCGCTGTATCATAAGCGCTGTCAGGATCGATTGCCTCCAGCTCCTGCGCATGGGCGATGCCCGCGCCCATCGCAAGCGCGGCGCCAAGGGCCAGGGCGGCGTTTCTCAAACGGTATGTGAATGGCGTCATCATGATAGGTTCCCGGTCCGGATGCGGACCCATGCAGTGTTCATCTGAATCGCTTGATCGCGCAGCCACAATTGCGCGGCGGTGAACCGAATCGAAAATGCGGTGAACCGAGTCGCCCGGCCGACCAATCGAGGCAGAGTCGCTTTTTTCTCGTGGTGGGTTGATGCGCGAACGCGGCCCCATTATAGCGCGCCTCTCGCAGCCAGAGGTGCATGCCCGATCAGCGTGTGTCTTGCGGAGACGTGGGTGAGTGGCTGAAACCAGTTCCCTGCTAAGGAACCATACCCGTACCGGGTATCGAGGGTTCGAATCCCTCCGTCTCCGCCACTGTGCCCCGGCGCTAAATCCATCCCGTATTGACTTGAGTTTGCCCGGCGCCTGGCCGCGCCGCTTTGCCCCCGCGCAAACCGCCCCCGATTCCTGCAAGATGGAACACATGGAACACGGTCAAAGGGAAAGAAAATCGCCTGATGCGCAGCGCTGATTTGCACGGGGGCGGCGGAATGTTGCGAGTGGCTGGTCATGCCGCGAGGATAGAGCCGCGCGGCACAGTAGGAAATCGGTGTGATTTGGGTGATCTGGTTAGTCGCTGCCGGATCTGTGCAGTTCTACCATGCGACCTATTGAATATACTGTCCCCGGAATTGCGTTGCTCTGTCCCCGGAATTCGGGCACCCACAGCCGCCCAGCAAGGTTGAAAAGCAGGGTGGCGGACCAAATGCAAATGGGCAGGCGAGCCCTGATTTCGGCTGTGACCCTAGTTCCAGTCGATTGCGGTCCAGCTCGACGGTTTTCCGTAGATTGAGAAGCTCGCCCACATTTTCGGATTGTTGAGATAGGGTTTTCGCCCTTGCTCATCGGTGTAGTTCATCGTCTCGATCTGCGCCTTCTGCAGCGCGATTTCGGGCGCGTCGCCATTTTTCAGATGGTGCATGAAGCGGCTCATCTGCAGCTTGGTTGCATCGTCGCTGACATTCCACAGGCTCGCTACGACCTGCCCCGCGCCCGCCACGGTCCAGCTTTGTGCGACACCGAAGCCGCCGCCATCGAACACCCGCCCAAGTGCGGTCTGGCACGCGCTCATCACCACCAGTGGTTGGCTATCCTCCCATCCCGGGAACCGCTCCTGGCGGATATGGCCGGCGTAGTAATGCCCCCCGGTCATTGCTGCGAAGCCCCTGGTCAGCGGGTTCTTCGGATCGGCCACCGCATGGGTCGCCATATAGACGAGGCCGATATCCTCGGTCCGATTGATCGCCCTGCGCAGCGAAGGCGTGGTCGCCTCTACGCCGATCAGCACCCGTGACGGATGAGCGCCGAGCAGCCGGGCAACTTCGACCGCTTCCGCGCGCGCACCGGGCAGCGGCTCCCAGTCATATTGCGGATCTCTGGACAAATCGGGATCGCCCACGATCACCGCATTGGACAGATCAATATCGTGGTAGTCGAACCGCCCGACGACAGAGCTGATCGTATCGATATCGGGTACCGACACGAACGACCAATTTAGCAGCGCGCGACCATTGCGGAGGAACATTGCGGCATAGGGCGCGGTCGCCGTATCCCGAGTGCCGACAATCAGCAGACGGCCCGAATGCGTGCCCAGTGCATCCTGCACCGCGCCGGGAAGCAACTGATCGCGGGCTTCCGCCAGGCTGGCGAGCCGCTTGGCGACCGCTTCCTTGCTTTGGTCGCGAGCCAGCATTGCCTCGCTCTCGGCGGCGGAGATTGCAGGCACGCCTTCGGCGCGCGGTGCGCGGGCAGAGGCAAGCGCGGTCACGCCAAGCCCGTCGGTCAGGAAACCGGTCCCGTCATAAGGTTTGCTGGAGATGCCCGCGGCGATCCGCTCTCCCGGCGCGATCAGCCAGCTTTTCAGGCGGCCGTCGCCAAGTATTGTGTGGACCAGCACGTAGGTTTCCGGGCCGCCTTCGGACAATTCGGCGAGCGAGCGGTTGATTGCCCGCAAGCGGGTAGCGGCACTCTGGTAATCGAACTCGCCCGTAGCTTCGGTTGCTTCGCCGGTCTCTCCCTTGCGCTGCAACACTGCGGCGATCACGCGCTCTTTCGCGATTGCCCGAAGCAGGTCCGTGTATTCCTCCTGCGGCAGATCTTCCTGGTTGATGAAAGAAGCGGGCGCGGCCTCGGGCAGAGCAACCGAGCTTTCGAACAATTGCTGGCCTGAGGACGTGTCCTCAGTGCTGTCACTACATCCGGCGGCGAACAGGACCAGTGGCGCGAGCAGTAAAACTGCCGTACGGACTGAAACATCAGCCGGATATTGCGATGCCATACCGCCCCCTTGCTACCGATTAAAGCAAAGCCAATAGCACAAGCGGGTCAATTGTTGTAGATGATGGTCTTGCGTGGCCACTGGCTGGCATAATTCGTTGAAAAATGTCAGCATACCGGCGGCCAGGCGGATTTGTTGGGGAACGGATTTTGGACAGCGCAGCGACCGACGATCCATCCCGCGAAGACAAGGCCGCTGCGTCGATTTTTCTCAGCTATTCGCGGGAAGACCGGGCGCAAGTGCTGCCGCTTATCGAGCGGCTGCGCGCTGCCGGCCATGATGTCTGGTGGGACGGTTTGCTGGAAGGCGGCGACCGCTTTTCCCAAGTGACCGAGACTGCTCTCGAAACAAGTAATGTGGTGCTGGTGGTATGGACCGCCCGTTCGATCGATTCCCATTGGGTCCGCGATGAGGCGACCCGCGGCCGGGACCGCGGAAGGATGCTGTCGATTTCGCTCGATGGCACTCAGCCGCCGCTGGGGTTCCGCCAGATTCAATATATTGACCTGTCGCACCGCGGGAATCCAGCGAAGGGGAGTGCTTTTGACGAGGTGCTGGCTGCGCTCGCAAAAATCGATGGAAAGGCTGGAACGCGCCTCACTTTTGCGGATGGGGGAGTGGGGCCGCAGGGCAAGCATCCTATACTCTCGCGCCGGTCGGCGCTGATCCTTGGCGGTGCTGGTGTGCTGGCCGCCTCAGGCGGAGTTGCGATGTGGTGGAGTGAATTGTTCACCGCCGCCCTGTCGAACAGCGTTGCAGTAATGACGTTTGAAAATCTGAGCAATGATCCCGAGCAGGAATATTTCAGCGCCGGATTGTCTGAGGAATTGCGCAGCATCCTCAGCCTCAATCAGCAGCTATTGGTGGCGGCGCAAACATCATCCGACAAGTTCAGCGATGGCAGCGAGACCGCGTCCGCAATCGCTGACGCATTGGGCGTAGCCTACATCCTCGAAGGCAGTGTCCGGCGCTCTGGCGCGACCCTGCGCACGGCGGCGCGGTTGATCGACGGAGCCACCAATCTCAATGTATGGTCGGATGTGTTCGAACGCAAAGCGGACGACATCCTGATCGTGCAGTCGCAGATCGCCACGGCGGTTGTCGACGCGCTGATCGCCAATTTTACGCGGTCGTCCGATGCCGGGACCGTGCGGGTCGGGGGAACCGATAATCCCGATGCGCTTGATCATTATCTGCGCGGAGTGGCTCTTTATGGTCAGGCTTCGGCACAGGAAGGGAAAGACCGCGCCGCGCTGGCCGAGCTGGAATTGGCGATCGGGCGCGATGCCAAATATGCCGCCGCTCATGCCGCGCGCTCGCGGGTGCTGACGGCAATCGGCAATCGCCACGCAACGGGCGAGGAATTGCGCGGGTATTACCAGCGAGCGATGGACGCGGCGCGGACCGCAATCGATCTTGCGCCCGATCTTGCGGAAGGACATGCCGCGCTCGGTTTCGTGCTCACCAATGGCACGCTCGACATCGCGGCAGCTCGCCAGCCCTATGATCAGGCGTTCAAACTTGGCTATGGCAACGCTGAGATTCTGATGGGCTACACCCTGTTTGCCTCGTTTGTCGGGCTGTTCGATGAAGGGCGTGAGGCCATCGCCCGGGCAGAACGGCTCGATCCGCTCAGCGGGCCGGTGCTGCGCGCCGCGGCGGTGCTGGAATTTGCCGCGCGCGATTATGGCCGTGCCGCCGCCGCCGCGCGCCGCGCGATTGCGCTCAAGGATGGTACCAGCATCGTACACCGCATACTTGGCGACATCGCCCGGCTGGATGGCAGGTTTGACGATGCCCGCGCGGCTTATGCGGCCGAACCGAGCGTGCTTTCCCGCATTACCGAGCTGGCAATCCTGGAGGCGAAGGCCGGTCGGCCCGATGCCGCGCAAGGCCACTTTGACGAACTGCTGGAGAATTTCGGTGACAACAGCCTGTACCAGCAAGCGCAGATTTTCGCGCAATGGGGCCGCTCCGAGGACGCGCTCGAAACGCTTGAACGCGCATTTGCCGTCGGCGATTCCGGGCTCGTCCTGTCACATACCGACCACAACCTCGACCCCATTCGACAGGACCCAAGATTTCAGGCATTACAAAGCCGTCTCGGTTTCGTCTGAGACATTTCTGAGGAGGAAAAATATGAGGAAATTTGTTGCTATTGCTGCCGGGATGGGCACCGCCTTGGGTTTGGCTGCATGTACCCCCCCCGCCGAAGAGGCTGCAGAAGCTCCGGCGGAAGCAGCGGTAGAAGCTGCCCCCGCACCGGAAGAAGATCTGCAGGCTATGGACGGCGTGCAAGACGACGGCATGGCGAGCGAAGCGCCGGTTGAAGAAGATGAACGCGGAAATCCTGTCGATCAGTAAAGTTAAGATCATTCTTGCCTCGCATCGAAATCCGGCTTCGGCCTCTTCCATGAAGCGAGCGGGAAACACGAACAGGCACAGGACAGGGGCGATTGCCGCTCTGGGCCTGTGCCTTTTCCCTGTGCCGGTTGCCGCCAACGGGCCTATCACGCTTGCTCCCACCGCCGGGTCCGCTGCCTTTGAGCAGATTTCGGGCGAGCTTTATGACGATGAAGCGGGGCGCTTTCGGGATTTTTACGATTCGCTGAGCGAAGCCGGCAAGGTGATACTGGCCGAAGTAACCGGCCGCCTCGGCGAGGGTCAGCGCGGCACGTTCGTGCTGATGCTGATGGATATGGATACCGGATTGGCGCGCCGGATGCTCGCATTGTTCGCCAGCTTCGACAGTTCGCAGCTAGATTTTGTGGCCGGCCATATGAGCGAGCGCACATACGAAAAATGGCAGTTGATCCCTGAATTGCTCGAGGCCGAGCGGGAAGAAACCGTTCGTGCCGAACTGCTCGGCGATGCAGACCTGAATGCTTGCTATGCAGACGATACTTCGAACGCCGAGATTGCTGATGATCTGGACCCGGCCCAAGCCGCGGAGGGGCAGATATGCAGCGAAGCAGTACTCGGTTTCCGTGGTCAATACTGGCGCACCCCTTACCGCGTGGTCAGAGGCGTTCATGCGGAACCCGATGAGGCGCATTGGCAGGCGCAACTGGCGCTTCACGGGGCGAGCACGAAAGCCTTTCATTCGGCATCCGCGCGCGAATCTCAGCGCGAACAATTCGGCAGAGACCTGCATGATTGGGAAATCAACCACATCTGCGGCGCGGTTTATATTGGCGGACGTTTCCTGCTGACCGCAGCGCATTGTATCGACAGCAACCGGGATGCGGTGTTCTTCGCCGGGCGACGTATGCGGCTCGGGACGCAGCGGATCGACGGGAACCACAATTTGTTGCAGATCAGAACGGTATTTCGCCACAAGGGATACGACAGCCAGACGCACCAGAACGATATCGCGCTGATCGAATTGAAGGATACCCCAAGCTTCAAAAATCTCACCGAGGCGAAATTGCCGCAATCGAGCCGCGCCGGGTTGGACAACGGGGCCCCGCTCCTGCTGACGGGTTGGGGTTATCAGCGTGCTACCGAAAGCGCCGGGAATATCCGCGCGCAGGACGGCCAATATCAGGAACGAGCGATAGCGCGATTGCTCAAAGGCTCAGTGACCCTGCGGCCTGACCCGGAATGCAACAACAATCGCAATTTCCGCATCAGGAAGTACCGGCTGCGCCCGGGGCAATTCTGCGCCGGATCACAATCGGGGATCGACAGTTGCCGCGGCGACAGCGGCGGGCCGCTGGTCGACCGCAGCACCGGAACTCTGGTCGGACTGGTGTCTTTCGGCCCTGGCTGCGGGCTGGCGAAAACTCCCGGCGTCTATGTCGATGTCGGGTATTACACCGACTGGATCGTCCGCGCCAAAGCCGCTGCGAAGCGGGGCCGGGCGAACACGAAATATCTGTTCGAATGAGCGCACAGGGGCGGGCGGGCATGGGTGAGGTTCACCCCGGCTTGTGGATCGGCGCGGGTCTGCCTATCCGGGATGCGGTAACCGAAGCGAAAGGGGCACTGCGCGATTGCTACAACCGTACATGAATTGACCCGTACTGTCCCCGCGCCGCCGCTGCCGCGTCCGTGTTTTGCGTTGGGCGTAACCGGTCACCGCAGTTCACACCCGTCGTTTCCGAGCGATCCCGGGGCACTCGATAATGTCCTCGGTCAAATATTCGATACCGTCGAGCAGGCGCTCGAAAATATCCACGGACAGAGCGGGGCACCAGAAGCCTGCGCGCCGCGTCTGAATACGCTGCTGGCGGACGGGACCGATCACCACGCCGCCCGCCTGGCCCTGGCGCGCGGCTGGGAATTGGTAATCCCGCTGCCCTTCGGCAAGGCGCTCAATGCCGCGATCAATGGCGGAGCGGCGACCCCTGTCGATGCGCGCGCGATACTGGCGGGCGACCCGATCGCTGACCGCGAACTAGCCGAGCGGGTCGAGGCAATCTCTGCCTTGGCGCAGAAAGCGCGGCTGTTCGAACTGGCGGATGACGATCAGCGAGTGCAGCAATTGTTCCTCACCATGCTCAAGCGCCCCGGGGACACTCAGGCGCTCGGCAGCTTCGCCGCGGAGGCGGGCAAGCGCTCGGCGCTCGCCGGTAGAATCCTGATCGAGCAGTCGGATATCGTGGTCGCTGTGTGGGACGGCAATTCGGTCGCCAATGTCGGCGGCACCGGGCACACCGCGCTGATTGCACTCGAAATGGGTTCGCCGGTGTTGTGGATCGACCCCGCGCGGCCCGCCGAGTGGCAGATATTGCTCTCGCCCGAGGCGCTGGCCGGCGTGCACCGCGACAATGCCGGTGACGGTGCAGGGGCTTCGCCGATTGCGCGGGGCGCGGCGCTGAACCGGTTGGTCACCGACGCTGTTGCTCTGGCTCCACCCGAAACCGGCGGCGGGTTTGCGGGTCTGGACGCAATCGGGGCCAACAGTTGGCGCAGCGCAAGCACGCTTCGCGGCCACGCGTTTCGCCGCGTCGAGGCGTTGTTTGGGGAGACGGGACTGGCACGGCGCTTCCGCTCGGTCCGGCAAACCTATGAGCGCCCGGACGAGATCGCTGGAGGAAGTGGCAGGCCGCTGCTCGGTGCGATTGCCTCTCTGCCGCAGGGCGACCCGCGCCTGCGCTCCGCTGTGGAAGCTGAAATCCTCCGCCGCTTTGCCTGGCTGGACGGGATTTCCTCATACCTTTCCGACCATTATCGTTCGGGGATGATCGTCAATTTCCTGCTCGGCGCCATGGCGATCATCGCGGGCATCCTCTATCTGCCGCTGGTCGATGCGGAGCGCAAATGGGTCTTTGCCGCAATCGAGCTGGCCTTGCTGCTGGCGATCGTCGCGAACACCGCCTTCGGGCAAAAATTCCGCCTGCACAGGCGCTGGTTCGAGACCCGGCGGGCGGCGGAATATCTGCGGCATAGCCCGCTGCTCGCCGTGCTTGGCGTTGCCAGACCTCCGGGTGCGTGGCCGCGCGGCACGGACAATTGGTGGCCGGAATGGTATGTCCGGCATGCGCTGCGCGAGATCGGTCTGCCGCAGATGCGGGTCGACAAGCCCTATCTACGGGAGCTGCTGGCGGCATTGCGCGATCATCATGTCGATCCGCAGCGGCACTATCATCGCGAGAAATCCGCACGTCTTGCCCGCGTACATCACCGGATTGACCGGCTCTCGGAACGACTGTTCGTTGCCGCTGTATTGCTGGTGGCGATGTTCCTTGCGCTCGCTGGCTTCTCTGCACTGGGCATGGTCGATCCCGGCTGGGTCGCGGCGAGCGCCAAATGGTTCACCGTCCTCGCGGTCGCCTTGCCGACACTCGGCGGTGCGTTTGCCGGCATTCGCTATTTCGGCGATTTCGAACGCTTTGCCGAGATATCCCAAGTCACCGCAGAAAAGCTCGACAGGGTGGCCCAGCGGATCGCGCTGATCCTTGATGCGCCGCACGAAGCGGTCGATTACAGCTTCGCCGCCGACATCGTCCATGCCGCCGACGAGATCGTGTTTGCCGAAATCCAGAATTGGCAGGCAGTGTTCAGCGCCAAGCGCACGGCGGTCCCTGCATGATCGTGGGGTTTGCCCTGTCGCTGGTGCTGATTGCAGCCACCATCCTGATCCATTACGAGGCGCTCCGCCTGACCTCGCTCGGCCTGGTCGAACTGGCCATCCCGGTGCATGCGCGCATTCTGGTCGTGCTCACGACTTCGATCGCCTCGCATTGCATCCATATCACGCTGTATGCGCTCGCTTATATGGCGCTGCACTGGATCGGAGGATACGGTACGATCGGCGGGGCCGAGCAGCTCAGCTTCCTCGATGCGTTCTACTTCTCGATAACCTCCTACACCACGCTCGGCATTGGCGATTTGTTTCCGCACGGGGCGCTGCGGATCATCTCCGGCTTCGAAGCGCTGAACGGGTTGGTGATGGTGGGCTGGACTGCCTCGATGACCTATCTCGCCATGGAAAAGTTCTGGCGCCTACCCCCGCGAAGATGAGGCGGGACATGAGTGCCCCGTGCTGCCGTTTTCAGTGACAGGCGGGGTTGCTGGTTTGGTCTGAAGCGAAGGCGCATTACTGACATAAAATTGTTCGCAAAATGTCGGGGTACAAAGTGGGGTAAATTTGCAGATAGGCTGACAAATTATTGAGATATTGAAATATTTATAAACGTAAGCTCGCATCCCACCGTCTCCGCCACTGTGCCCCGCCGATAAATCCATCCCGTATTGACTTGAGTTTGCCCGGCGCCTGGCTGCGCCGCTTTGGCCCCGCGCAAGCCGCCCTCGATTCCTGCAAGATGGAACACATGGAACACAGTCAAAGGTAAAGAAAACAGCCTGATCGCAGCAAGCACGGCGAGCCGCTATAGACCATGTTTTCAGCGAGATATATCGAGCAGCCGGCGACATGGTTGCGATTGTAACGAAAGGCCAGCGTGTAGGAAAGCGTCAGGCCTGACTCGCCTCCGAGGCACTAACTCCCGCGTCCGGTACCGCGACAGGCAAGACCGGTAATGCTCGCAAGCGGGCGCGCTATTTCAGGCTGGCGGGACCAAACGCCCTGGGCAGCAGCTTGGACAGGCGCATCTCCACCACCTCGTCCTCGCCCGCGCACCACACCACCGGGTCAGTATCGCCCAGTTCGGCGAGCTCGTTCAGCACCTGGCGGCAGCGGCCACAGGGCGTAACCGGCGCGGCGGTATCTCCGATCACCGCCACTTCCTCCAGCCCGCCGCGATGGCCGTCATCCATCGCTTTGGCCACGGCCACAGTTTCCGCGCACAGCGCGAGGCCATAGCTGGCATTCTCCACATTGGTGCCGGTCACCACCGTGCCATCGGCAAAGCGCAGCGCCGCGCCGACGCGGAAGTTCGAATAGGGCGAATAGCTGTTCTCGAGCGCGCGCCGGGCCGCGGCGATCAGGCTGTCCCGGTTGTTGTCCTCGCTCATCACGCTCTCCCCTTCACGGCTGCACCACCACCCATTCGACCGGCTCGGTCGCCGCTTCGGTATGCCGCGCGCGGTTGGCGGTCCACAGCAGCCACGGGCGCCCGCCGTAACGCGGCACGAACCGGTCACGCGCCAGCCACAGGTCACGCTCGATCCGTGCGGCGATGCCATAGCGTTCTTCGAACTCTTCCGACAGCTTGAGGACCACCGGTTTGCCCGTGTGCATCTCTACCTGGTTGATGAAGGTCAACAATTCGCTTTCGACCGCGGCATCGCTGACGCGCTCAGCGCAGGCATCCGCCGTGACCTCAAGCGCGATCGCGAGCGGCAGCGATGCCTGATCGCGCGGCACCAGGGTGACGAAATTGGCCGATTGCGCATCGGCACCGCTGCAGGGGTCGAATTGATGGACCGCCCCCACCATCAGCCCGGCCCGGCGCGCAGCGGCAAGATTGCGGCCAAAGTGAGCATCCTGTCCCTGTGCACCTGCGCTGGCATAGAGATAGGCAAAGCTTCCGCCCAGCGCGCGGACAGTTTCGAAACCGACCAGGCCGCTATGCTCGCCCACTGCCACGCCCTGCTCTGGAAAGGCATCCTCGTCGGGGGCGAATTGCTGGATATCCCACCAATACCATGCTGCGCCCAGCAGGGCGGCGAGCAGCACCAGCGCCAGCAATCGCAAGCGCCATGGGCGGCGCACCCGCTTTCGTTTGGCGACCACCCCCGTCAGCCCTTGATATGAAGCACGCAGATCAGCGTGAACAGCCGGCGCGCGGTGGGAAAATCGGTTTCGACCTTGCCGTCAAGCCGTTCGAGCAGCAGTTCTGCCGCATGATCATGGATGCCGCGGCGGGCCATGTCGATCGTCTCGATCTCGGACGGTGTGGCCTTGCGGATGGCCTGGTAATAGCTGTCGCAGATGGCAAAATATTCGCGAATCGGACGGCGGAAACGCGCCAGCCCGATAATCAGCGTTTCAAGCAACTGCTCATCATTGTCGCGAATTTCCATCGCCAGCCGCCCGTCCTGCACCGCAAGATGCAAGCGATAAGGGCCTTTCGCACCGCGCTCTACGCTGCGCAGCGGCTTGAAACTGTTTTCTTCGATAAGGTCGAAAATCGCGACGCGTCGCTCCTGCTCGACATCGGCATTGCGCCAGATGATCGTCTCCTCGTCGAGCGAGATGTGGGCAATGCGAAATTCTTCGGCCATGGTCATGGTGCCTTTCGCAGATGCAGCAGGGCCGTTTCAAGCATTTCCATGCGCCATCCCCGCTATCCACAGCCAAGTGCGCCAAATTTGCCAGCATTGGCCCTTGGCTTCAGCCTGTCCGGCGCGCAATAGAGGCGCATGTCCGAAACCAATGTGATTGCCCGGCCCCAGGCGGAAGCCGAAGCTGCAAAGGCCGCAAGGCTACCGTCCAATGTCGAAGCCGAGGCCGCCTTCCTTGGCGCGGTCCTGATCGACAATCGCGTGATCGAGGAATTGCGCACGCCGCTGCGCGCGGAACATTTTTTCGAGCCGCTCCACCAGCGCATCTATGAGCGCATTCTCAAGCTTTTGGAACGCAATGCCACCGCCAGCCCGGTTACGCTGAAGCCCTATTTCGAAAGCGATCAGGCGCTGGGCGAGCTGGGCGGCACCAGCTATCTGGCGCAGTTGACGCAGGACGGCACCGGGCTGCTCGCAGCGGGTGAACTGGCGCAGCAGATCTATGACCTGGCGCTGCTGCGTGAATTGATCAGCGTAGGGCGGCAGCTGGTCCAAGGCGCGCTTGATACCAGCGATGAAGTCTCGCCGATGGACCGCATCGCCGAGGCCGAGGCGCAGCTTTACCAGGTGGCCGATGGCGCCACCACCGGCAGCGAGGCGGAAAGCTTCCGCAGCGCGGCGATGACCGCGATCAAGATGGCCGAAGCGGCGATGAATTCGGGCGGCGGCCTGTCAGGCAAGACCACCGGGCTTGACGTGATCGACCGCAAGACTTCGGGGCTGCATAATTCGGACCTTGTGATCCTGGCCGGGCGGCCGGGCATGGGCAAGACTTCGCTGGCCACCAATATCGCCTTCAATTGCGCCGAAGAGCATCTCAAATGGCAACGCGACGGTGGCGAGTTCAACTATGGCGCGCCGGTGGCTTTCTTCAGCCTGGAAATGAGCGCAGACCAGCTCGCCACGCGTATTCTGGCCGAACAGGCAGAGATCAGTTCAGAGGCGCTGCGCAGCGGCAAGCTGACACGTGACGAGTTTCAGAAACTGTCCTTCGCCAGCCAGCAACTGGCGGAGCTGCCGCTTTATATCGACGATACGCCCGCGCTGACCATCGCGGCGCTGCGCACACGCGCGCGGCGGCTCAAACGGCGCCACGATGTTGGGTTGATCGTGGTCGATTATCTCCAGCTGCTGCAGGGCTCGGGCCGTGCCAATGACAACCGCGTCAACGAGATTTCGGAGATCAGCCGGGGCCTCAAGACGCTGGCCAAGGAACTCAGCGTGCCGGTGATCGCGCTGTCGCAGCTCAGCCGTGCGGTCGAACAGCGCGAAGACAAGCGCCCGCAACTCTCGGACCTGCGCGAATCAGGCTCGATCGAACAGGATGCCGACATGGTGTGGTTCATCTTTCGCGCGGATTATTATCACGAGGCGAGCCGCCCCGACATGCCGACCGAAAACAGCTCGATCGAAGCCACCGATAAATACCGGACTTGGGAAGAACGCTATCTCGAACTCAAGAACAAGGCGACGCTGATCGTGGCCAAGCAGCGTCACGGTTCGACCGGCAATGTCCCGCTGCATTTCCAGAGCGAGATCACCAAGTTCACCAGCCCCAACATGAAGGATTATTCGGACTATGGATTTGAATGATCGCGGGGTTCTGGCCAGCGCTCAAAGCCCGAGGTTGAGCCGCCGCGCCACGGTATAATCGAGCACCGAGACCATGAACCACGCCATCCGCCAGCGGATCCGGCTGAGCACGGTCGATTTGCTGCGATACCATTCGCGCGTGACCGGCATGCTCGATGCCTCGAGGTGATCGATCATTTCCCGCATCCGGTCGGCCAGTTCGGCATCTTCGACCCGCACCATCAGCTCCAGATTCAGCCGGATCGAACGCATGTCCATATTGGCGCTGCCGAAATAGGTCACATCATCAATTACCAGCAACTTGAGGTGCAGTTTGCAGGGCTCGAACTCGGCGATGCGCACGCCTGCCCGCAACAGCCCGCCATAAAGCGCGCGCGAGGCGCCAATGGTGGTCGTATTGTCGGATTTTCCCGCCATCACCAGCCGGGCCGAGCCACGCCGGGCAAGTTTGCGTATCAGGCGCCGCATGCTTCGCGGCGGGCTGAAATAGGCCATTGCCAGGTCCAGCCTGTTGCCGCGGGAAATGTCGCGCTTGACCGTGCGCGCCCACGCACTGGTGATACGCGACGGTCCGCCGAGCAGCAATTGCACCGGCCCCTCGCCGCCGTTCCAGTCGCGAATCAGGCGGCGGATAGCGAAGAACTGCGAGCTTCCACCGGCCAGCCAGCCGCTGAGCTCGCCAAACCATTGCACGAAGCTGTCCACCACGGGGCCCTCGATGCACACGCCGAGATCGCACCAGCCGTTTTCCTGCGGGGTGGCGAAATAGTGATCCGAGACATTGAAGCCGCCGGTCATCACCCGTGCATCATCGGCGATGACGAATTTCTGGTGGTTGCGGATCAAATAGCGCACGTTCCAGCGCGGCGAGAACAGGCTGAAGCGGCCGCCCGCACGCACGACCGGCGCGAAAAAGCCTTCCGGCGCATCGCTGCCGAATGCGTCGATGACAAGATGCAGGTCCACCCCGCGCTGTGCCGCGCGGATGAGCGCGCCGCGCACCACGGTGCCGGAATGGTCGGGCTGAAACATGTAGAAAAAGATCTTGAGCGAGGTTTGGGCGCTGTCGATCACCTCAATCAACGCTGCCAGCCGGTCCAGTCCGCCCGGGAAGAATTGGAAGCGGTGCCCCGCGCTGGCGATCTCGAAGCTCTCGGCATCGTGGAAATCCACGCTCTCATCGAGCGAGTTCAAGGTGCCATCCGGCTCAGCCATGATAGCGCCTTACGCAAGCCCGGCAGGCAGCGCAAATTCTTGACTCGCACCGCTACTCCACCTATCTGGCGCGCTTTCCCGGCAAACCTATTTGCATGAGAGGCCTTCATGGCACGCGTTACCGTTGAAGATTGCGTCGACAAGGTTCCCAACCGTTTCGATCTCGTCCTGCTGGCAGCCCAGCGGGCACGCGAGATTTCGGGCGGTGCCGAAATGACGATTGACCGCGATCGGGACAAGAACCCGGTCGTCGCCCTGCGCGAGATCGCCGAACAGACGGTCAAGCCCAAGGAACTGTACGAAGCGGTGGTCACCAATTTGCAGAAGATCCTGCCCGATGATGAGGACGAGGCCGATGCCATCGGCTCGCTCAGCCAGTCGGCCGAAGCGCTGCGCATCACTGCGTCGGCGCCAACCCGTTCGACTTCGATCGGCGCCGATTTCGACGGCTGAATCGCCTGTTTGCGAACAACACAAGAGGCCGCCCCAACCGGGCGGCCTTTTTGTTTGTGCCAAGTTCGCTTATTGTCCCTGAAGCCACGCGACACGGGGGATTGATGGGCGAAATCGGCGAAGCATTGGGAACGGCGGCTGAAGGCGGCCTGTTTGCACGCGCATTCGGTGGAAAGTCCGGCGCATTGACAGACAAGGCTGAAAGCCCGCTTGAAAAGGGCCATTTCGCCGAGGGCGCCTGCCTCAATTGCGGCACCGAACTGGTTGGCGCGCACTGCCATTCCTGCGGCCAGAAGGCGCATCTCCATCGCACCATCGGAGCGTTCCTGCACGATCTGATCCATGGCGCGCTGCATCTGGACGGCAAGATATGGCGCACCCTGCCGATGCTGGTTGCCCGGCCCGGCAAGCTTACCCGGCGCTATATTGACGGTGAACGGGCGCGGTTTGTCAGCCCGATGGCGATATTCCTGTTCAGCGTGTTCCTGATGTTCGCGGTGTTCCAGGTGACGGGAACTTCGCTGACCAATGTCGGCGTCGAAAACCCGCAGCGTATCTGGGACGTGAACGCAGCGCGGGCAGATATCGTCTCCAATCTCACCGCGTCACAGGCAAGACGCGCCAGGCTGGCAAAGGATTTGGAGGTCATGGCCGCGCAAGGCGCAGAACCTGCTCGACTGGCCGAAATCCGCGCGCAGATCGAGGAAAGCGACCGCCTGATTGCCAGTAACATGGAAGGGCTGAAAGTATTCGACGCCCTGAGCACCGGCGATTCAGAGCCAATTTCCGTCGCTGGAGCCGATACCAGCAGCAAAGCTGTGGCGGCGGAAGCTGAAGGTGCCATCGCTGACGCCGCCTCCACTGTAACTGGTATCGAATTTTTAGACCTGGGCATCATCAAGAAGTGGCAGGAGAATCCCAGCCTGATGCTCTACAAGCTGCAAGCCAATGCCTATAAGTTCAGCTGGCTTCTTGTGCCCCTTTCAGTCCCGTTTGTGTGGCTGTTGTTTTTCTGGAAGCGGCGCTTCAAGGCCTATGATCACGCGATATTCGTTACCTATTCGCTTGCCTTCGTGTCGCTGCTGTTCATTGCGCTATCGCTTCTGGCCATTGCAGGAATCGGCGGTGGATGGGTTTTTGCGGCTCTCGCCATCATTCCGCCGATCCACATGTACAAGCACCTCAAGTATACATACGGACTGAGCCGCTTTTCCACGCTATGGCGGCTATACATACTGCTGGTATTCGAATTAGTTACCCTGGTGCTGTTTCTTCAGCTGCTGCTCGTGCTGGGCGCCTTCTGACCAAGCAAAAGGCGCCCGGATTGACCCCAGGCGCCTTCTGTAATCTTGCGAAACGGACTTGCGGCGCTCAGGCCCCCTGCGGGGCAGTGCCACCTTCGCCGCCGAACTTCTTGCCCGCCTTGGGTACGGCAGGGCCGGATACCGGCTGAACTGCCCCAGCATCGCTGGGCCGGTCGGGCCGGTCGATCTTGCCATCCTTCATCAACTGGTCGATTTCATCGCCAGTGAGCGTTTCGTATTCGAGCATAGCCTGTGCCAGCAGATGCAGCTTGTCTTCCTGCGCGGTGAGAATCTGGTTGGCGCGTTTGAGCCCGCCTTCGACCAGCGCCCTGATCTCGGCATCGATCAGCTTGTTGGTGTCTGCACCTGCCATGGTCCGCGCAGTCTGGCCCATGCCAAGATAACCTTCCTGGCTGGCCTCGTACTGCAAGGGCCCGAGCTTGTCGGACATGCCCCATTTGGTGACCATGTTGCGAGCAAGATCGGTCGCATACTGGATATCGCTCGACGCACCGCTCGATACCTTGTCATGTCCGAAGATGATTTCCTCGGCCACGCGCCCGCCCATGCTGACGGCCAGATTGGCGAGCATCTTGTCGCGGTGATAGGAATAATTGTCGCGTTCGGGCAGGCGCATCACCATGCCCAGCGCGCGGCCGCGCGGAATGATGGTGGCCTTGTGGATCGGATCCGATGCCGGCTCGTTGATGCTGACCAGCGCGTGGCCGGCCTCGTGATAGGCGGTCATCTTCTTCTCGTCATCGGTCATGACCATAGAGCGGCGCTCGCTGCCCATCATGACCTTGTCCTTGGCGTCTTCGAATTCCCGCATCGCGACCAGGCGCTTGTTGCGACGAGCTGCAAGCAGCGCCGCCTCGTTGACCAGGTTGGCGAGGTCCGCACCAGAGAAGCCCGGCGTGCCGCGCGCAATGGTGCGCGGGTTCACATCAGGCGCAAGCGGCACTTTCTTCATGTGCACGCCAAGGATCTTCTCGCGCCCGTCGATATCGGGGATCGGCACCACCACCTGGCGGTCAAACCGGCCGGGGCGCAGCAATGCCGGATCAAGCACATCGGGCCGGTTGGTGGCGGCGATGATGATGATGCCTTCATTGGCTTCGAAACCGTCCATTTCGACAAGCAGCTGGTTCAAGGTCTGCTCGCGCTCGTCGTTCGAATTGCCCAGGCCGTGGCCGCGATGGCGGCCAACCGCGTCGATTTCGTCGATGAAGACGATGCAGGGCGCGTTCTTTTTTGCCTGTTCGAACATGTCGCGCACGCGGCTGGCGCCGACGCCCACGAACATTTCGACAAAGTCGGAACCTGAGATGGTGAAGAAAGGCACGCCCGCCTCGCCGGCGATGGCGCGCGCGAGCAAGGTCTTGCCGGTGCCGGGCGAGCCGACCAGCAGCGCGCCCTTGGGAATCTGGCCGCCCAGCTTGGAGAATCGCTGCGGATCGCGCAGGAATTCGACGATTTCCTCCAGCTCCTCGCGCGCCTCGTCAATGCCCGCCACATCTGCGAAGGTTACCCGGCCCTGGCGCTCTGTCAGCAGCTTGGCCTTCGACTTGCCAAAGCCCATGGCGCCGCCACCGCCGCCCTTCTGCACCTGGCGCAGCGCGAAGAAGGCAATGCCCAGGATCAGGATGAAGGGCAGCGACTGGATCAGGATGTAAAGCAGCAGGTTGGGCTCTTCGGCAGCCTGCCCCGAATAATCAACACCGTTTTCATCGAGCAATTGCGGCAAGCCGGGATCATTCCCGATCGGAACGGTCGAAAACGGGGTGTCGTTCTTCATTGTGCCGGTGATCTTGTCCGGCGCGATCTGGACTTCCTTGACCGTGCCTTCAGCCACCGCATTGCGGAAATCGGAATAACGGATCTGCGTTCCCGCAGTCTGTGAAGGATTGCCGAACATCGACACCGCAAGCAGCAGTGCCATGAACACGCCGCCCCAGATCATCAGGGTCCTGATCATCGGATTGGGCCCTTCGGGGCCGCCTCCGCCATTGGGATCACGCGGATCGCGTTCGTCGTTCATCTTCAGAGTATCCTTTCGTCCCCGCCAATGTAGGCAGCGCAAGGTGAATGGCAAGATAACGCGCGAATGCGGCGGTGCGATCCCTCAATCGGTACATTTGCGCGAATAGGCGCGCAGGAACACCTCGACCGCCCCGGTGATACGCCGCGTATGCTCTGCCTCGACGGGGGTGAAGCCGAAACGGCGCTCGAGATCACCGATGCCTTTGCACATCGACACGAACTGTTCCGCGGCCAGCCCCGGATCGGGAATTTCCAGTTCTCCCTGCTCCTGCGCATGGCTCAGGAATGCAGCGAGAGCAGCCTTCATCCGCCACGGTCCCGCCTCTAGAAATGCGCGCCCGATATCCGGATCATGTTCGGTTTCGGCAGCGATCCGCCGCTCGAACTGCACCATTTCAGGGCGCGACAGAAAAGCGAACATCGCTTCGCCTATGGCTGTGAGCCGCGCGCGGATCGACTGGCCTGCCTCCGGTGCGATTGCGAAATGGCCCCGCACCCGTTCGCATTGATGCTCGACCGCTGCCGCGAACAGCGCGCGCTTGTCACCGAAATGGTTGTAAATGGTAACCTTTGATACACCGGCATCCGCCGCAATCTGCTCGATCGAGGAAGCCGCGTATCCGACATCGAAGAACGAGGCGGTCGCGGCCTTGATGATGGCATCGTGCTTGGCCGCATCAACCGGCCGTCCGCGCGCTTTTTGTGCGCCAAGTGCAGTATCGTGGGAACCTGCTTGCTTAGCGCCAGTTGACAAGCTGAACACCTCCGTTCAATTAAACGATAGCGTTCAATAATGATCGAAACGGGCTGATTCGGCAAGCCCGGCCAAATTGCAGGGTTTCCGATGCTGTGGATCGCCATTCGAATGCTTACGGGAGACAAGACCAAGTTCTACGGGCTTGTGTTCGGCATTGCTTTCTCGACCCTGTTGATCACCCAGCAATTGACGATCTTCGTCAATTTGATCGAGCGCGGCGCCAGCGGCGTTTACAACAATTCCAATGGCGACGTTTATGTCATGGACCCGGTCAGCCGCACCACCGATGTCACCTTTCCCTTGCCCGCGACCGCGCTGGACCAGGTCCGTTCGGTTGCGGGGGTCGAATGGGCCGTGCCGCAGCTGCGCGCCAATGCGGCAGTGCGCACCAGCGAGGGCGATCTTGAGCAGGTGGCGATCATCGGGGTCGACGATGCGACGCTGATCGGGCTGCCCAAGCGCCTGCTCATTGGCAGCAAGGACGACCTTTCGATCCCCGACACAGTGATTATCGACGATGTCGGGGCGAGCCGGATGTTCCCCGCGACCGACGCGGTGGGCCAGCGGCTCGAACTCAATGACCAACGCGCAATCATTCGCGGCATGGCCGATGCCATCCCCAGCTTCACCAGCACTGCCGTGCTCTACACCACCTACTCACAGGCGCTCCGCTACGTCCCCGGCACGCGCAACCGGATGAGCCTGGTGATCGCGGGGAGCACGCCGGATGTATCCTCGCGCCAGCTAGCCCGGCGGATCGAACGGCAGACCGGCCTCAAGGCGCGCACGCACGAGGAATTTGCCCGGGACGGGATCGATTTCATCATCGAGAATACCGGCATCCCGTTCAATTTCGGGATCACCGTTGCTTTGGGCTTTATCGTCGGCGTAGCGATTGTCGGGCTCACCTTCAGCCTGTTTATCCGCGACAACATCCGCCAATTCGGCGCGCTCAAGGCAATCGGCGTTACCAACGCCAAGATCAGCCGCATGGTCGCGGTGCAAGCCGGGGTGGTGGGCGCAATCGGCTATGCCCTGGGCGTGATCGGCACTGCGGTGTTCATCTGGGGCTTCGCAAGCAATCCGACCTTCAAGGGTTTCTATGTGCCCTGGCAGATCCCGCTCATTAGCCTGGTGGCGGTGGTCCTGATCCTTGCGTTCACAGGCTGGCTAAGCCTGCGCAGCGTCCTCAAGACCGAACCGGCGGCGGTGTTCAGATGATGCTCGACACCAGCCAGATCGGGGGCTGCGACCCCAATGCGGCGATCTGCGCGCGGCGAATATCGCGTGATTTCCTGTCGGGACAGCAAACGATCCGCGTGCTCCACGGGATCGATGTCAATATCCATCCGGGCGCGCTCACCTATCTCGTCGGCGAGAGCGGATCGGGCAAAACCACACTGATCTCGATCATGTGCGGAATCCTGTGGCCGACCGAGGGTGACGTGCGCATATTCGGAACCGATATTTACGCGCTGGGCGATACGGAGTTGGTCAATTTCCGGCTCCAGAATATCGGTTTTATCTTCCAGCAGTACAATTTGATCCCGTCGATCGATGCCGCTTCCAACGCTGCGGTGCCGCTGATCGCGCGCGGCATGAACCGGCACGAGGCGCGCGAGAGGGCGGTCGCGATGCTCTCCAGGCTCAATATTGCCGATCAGGCTGACAAGCTGCCCAGCCAGCTATCGGGCGGGCAGCAGCAACGCGTCGCGATTGCACGCGCGCTGGTGCATGAACCGCGCCTGGTCGTGTGCGACGAACCCACCGCCGCGCTTGATGCGCGCTCCGGCCGGCGCGTGATGGACCTGCTGCGCGAGGTGGCGGTGGCCGAAGACCGCGCCTGCATCATCGTTACCCACGACAACCGTATCTTCGATCTCGCCGACCGCATCCTCGTGCTCGAGGATGGCCGGATTACGCATGATGGCACCGATATGCCAGAGGACCATTGAGATGGCATTCCTTCCCCAGGACTTAAGCTTTTCCCGCAAGCTATTGCCCGCCTTGGCGGCGCTCGGACTGATCGGCGCAGTGCTGTTCATCTGGCTCGGCACGCCTGACCGATCGCTCAGCGAACCTGACGAGACACCGCTCACCGCTGGTGAGGAATTCGCCAAGGTAGCGCGAGTGTCTGGCGCGGGCATTGTCGAGCCATCGAGCGAGATCATCGACATCGGAACCGCGCTGGCCGGTCTGGTGACCGAGGTGTATGTCCAACCGGGCGAGTTCGTCGAGAAGGGTGCGCCGCTGTTCGTCGTCGATGACCGCGCTGCCCGGGCCCGGCTGCAGGAGGCCAATGCCGCGACCGGCGAGGCGCGGGCGGCGATCGAAGAGGCATCGACCGCCAGCAGCACCGCCCGCCAGCAGCTTGATCTCTACACCGCAATCGATGACCCGGCAGCCGTCAGCCGCAGCGAAGTGATCCGCGCCGAAGGCGAGGCCAAGGCCGCTTCCACCCGGCTCCAGCTGGCGCGCGCGCGCCTGGCCGCAGCGCAGGCTGCTGCGCAGAGCGCCCGCACCGAGCTTGAGCGCTTGACCGTACGCGCACCGATCGCGGGCGAAATCCTGGCGGTGAATATCCGGCCAGGCGAATTTGTTTCAACCACCGGCGGCAACAGCGAACCCTTGATCCGTATGGGCGAGACCCGCCCGCTGCATATCCGCATCGATATTGACGAGGATGACGCGTCGCGCGTCGCGCTTGGCAAGCCGGCAATAGTCTCACCGCGCGGTGCCGCCGAACGCCGCGTCAAAGCCAGCTTCGTACGCGCCGAACCATTGGTCGTGCCCAAACGCTCGCTGACCAACTCGTCTGCCGAGCGGGTCGATGTGCGCGTGCTCCAGGTGATCTACGCCCTGCCCGAGGAAGCGCGTGGCACCTTCCTTGTCGGTCAGCAGGTTGACGCATTCATCCCCGCGCGCGGAGGCGCGAACAAATGAAACCGCCTCGTTCGCTTGCCGCGCTTGCGGTGCTGGCGCTGGGCGCCTGTGTAGCCGGTCCGCCGCCCGAAATCGCGACGCCGGCACCTGAGCTGCCTGCCGAGTTCCTCTATGCGCCCAATGTCGATGAAAGCGCCGCATTGGCGCAGCTCCTGCCAAGCGATGATCCAGCCTTTGCCGAGCTCGCCCGCCGCGCGCTGGCCGACTCGCCCAGCCTGGCCGAAGCACTTGCCCGGGTCGATGCAGCAAGGGCTGCCGCCAAGGGTGCGGGCGCCGCGCGGCTTCCGGCAATCGGCGCCAATGCGTCGGTGGAAACGCGCCGCAGCAATCCCGCCCAGTTTGGCGGCGATGTGTCCTCGGCGCTTCCGTTCGATACTGAACAGACTGCCTATGCGGCGAATCTCACGGCCAGTTGGGAAGTGGACCTGTTCGGGCGCCTCAAGGCCTCCGAACGCGCCGCTCTTGCCCGGCTTGACGCGGCAGATGCCTCAGCCGAAGCGGTGCGCATTGCCTTGCTGGCGGAAATTGCCGGTGCTCTGATTGATTGGCGCAGCAATGCGGGCCGCGAGGCCGCGCTGGCACAGGACCTTGAGGCCGCCGGGCGGCTCGCCAATCTCGCCGGCAAGCGCGAGGAGGCCGGGCTTGCTCCCGGTTTCGATCGCGTGCGCGCCGAGGCAGCTGCCAGCCAGTCGCGCTCGCGCCTCGTCGCACTTGAAAGTGAGCGCGCGCAGATCATCGGGCGACTGGTCGCGTTGACCGCGCAGGATGCCGCGACCCTGGACAGCCTGCTTTCCGCAGATGCTGGCCCCGCCGGTCTTCCCCCCGCCCCGCAGGCGCTCCCTTCGCTGCTGCTCACCGCGCGGCCCGATGTCCGCGCCGCTGCCGCCGAACTTGCGGCGAGCGATGCCGAGCTCGCCGCCGCCGCGCGCCAGCGGTTTCCGCGGCTGACCTTGTCAGGGACGCTTGGCTTGCTCGCGTTCGACCTCGGCAAGCTGTTCGATGACCAGTCGCAAATCTATTCCGCCAGCGGCGGAATCCTCGCTCCGCTGCTGGATTTCGGCCGAATCCAGGCGCAAATCGATGGTGCTGCGGCAGGCAAGCGCGCTGCCTTCGCCGCCTATCGCGGAGCTGTTTTCCAGGCTTTGGGCGAAGCTGAAAGCGCCTATGGCGTGGTGGCGGGCGCCGATGCGCAGGCCGCCGCCGCCGCTCAGGAAAGCATGGCTCTCGAACGCGCGGCAGAGCTTGCCGAAGTGCGCTTCCGCGCCGGGCTGGCTGATTTCCTAACCGTGCTGGAGGCCCGCCGTGCCGCCGATGCCAGCGGCGAACGGGCAGCTGCCGCGGCAGGCCGGGCGAAGCGCGCGCGGGTGCTGTTGTGGCAGGCATTGGGCGGCGACGCTCAGCCGACCAGCCGGTCCACCACCCAATAGGCCGCGGTGATCCCGATCGCATAGGTCGCCGCCTTCACCGCCGGGGCCTCCGCCTTGGGTTCGAGCCGCCTGACAGCGGCGCGCAGCGCCAGTACCGCAGCGATGACCAGCAGCTGGCCTGCCTCGACGCCAAGATTGAATGCCAGCAATGCGGCTGGCACTTCGCCTTCAGGCAGACCGATTTCGCGTAGCGCCCCGGCAAAGCCGAAGCCATGCAGCAGGCCGAAACCGAAAGCAACCAGCCACGGCCAGCGCCGCGTCCAGGTTTCGTGATCGGTACGCGTCAGCTCGACCGCGAGAAACACAATCGAGAGCGCGATCAGCGCCTCAACCGGGCGCTGCGGCAGTCCGGCATAGCCCAGCGTCACCGCCACCAGCGTTATCGAATGCGCCAGTGTGAATGCCGTCGCCGCCTTCACCACGGCCCAGCCGCCCTGCACCAGCAGCAGCAAGGCAATCACGAACAGCAAGTGATCCCAGCCCATCAGGATATGCTCGGTGCCGATCTTGAAATAGTCGGCGAAGACTTGCCAGGTGCTGGCGCGCGCCACGATTACCGCCTGCGGCTGGCTGGCGGTCAGGCGATGAGTCTGGACCGGGCGCGCCAACGGAGCCACCATCAGCAACGCATCCGCATTACCGGCCAGCCCGGCAAGCGTGATGGCGCCTCCCGAAACATCGCCATCGCACGTCACTTCCGCATGTCCGATCACCGCCATCGCGGCGGAGCGGGTGACAGGATCGCCCCGGAACCGGCAATTGCCCGGGATTTGCGGAACGGCCAGCACGCCCGTTTCGGGCGATGTCAGCGGCTGTTTCCAGTCAAGCGTCCATTCGCCCTGCGCGCGTTCGGTGAAATCGATCGAGAATGGCCGGATTTCGTCCGCGGCGGCTGGCCCAGCCATGAGCAGCATCACCAGCAATGCTGCGAGCCATCTCACCGCTCAATCTTCACATTATAGGCGCCGCGCAACAACTCGTATGCGGCTTCCTTGCGCGCGGCGATGGTGGCGGTGCGCCAGTCATTTTCGACCTGTTCGCGGATGTCCTCGAATGGCGGCACCTTGCCCGGTTCACGCCGCTCAAGCCGCACCAGGTGCCAGCCAAGGCCGGATGGCACTGGCCCTTGCCAATCATTCGAAGGCTCAAGCCGGTCGAGCCCCACCAGGAACAATTCGCCGAAACTGGCAAGCACTTCGCGCCGCGATTTCGCATTGATGCTCGCCGGCAGGCTGATCGCGCCTCCCGACCGGCGCCAGTCCGAGCCGCTCCGCAACCGGGCGAGGCCCGCTTGCGCTTCACCATCTGTCTCGAACCAGAGCTGGTCGAGCGTATAATGCACTTCATCGGCGAAACGCTGGCGGTTTTCGCGATACCATTTGCGCATTTGTGCCTCGTCAGGGCGAGCCGTCTCGGCGCGGGCACTGGCGATCATGTCCATCTTCTGGGCCATGCGCCGGCGCACCACCGCATCGCCCTGGTCGAGCCCCAGCCTGAGCGCCTCGCGATAGAGCACCTCGTCGCGAATGTAGTTTTCGATCTGCTGGTCAAGCTCGGCATCTGTCGGCGCGCGGCCCATGGTCCGCTCAAACACCAGCGAAAGCTGTGCCAGTTGCTCGCGGTCGACATCAATCGTACGGCTTGCCGGATCGACCTCTTCACCGCGCAGCGAGAACAGGCCGAAGATCAATATTCCCGCAAGCAGGAAATGGACCAGCGGTTCGCGGGTCCAGCCAGGTAAATTCACTTGAACCCCGTCACTTGGCTGCTGGCTTGATCCAGATCGGCGAGGAATAGGCGCGTTCCTGCGCCACCGCATCGGCCATGGCATCTGCAGGCAGCTTGATGCCGAACCGCACAGCATCATAGAGCGTCCAGCGCGGAGTGGGGATTTCGATCACGCGCACGTAATAGAATGCCCGCTGGCCGGCGCGATAATCGGGATCGGTCCACACGCTGCGCAGCTCGGCGGCGCCAATGGTATTGGTATAGGTTGCTGCTTTGCGGTCCACCGTGTCGCCCACGGCGCGTATCTTGCCGCCAGCCGCGCGGCGTCGTTTCATGTCCGACCAGACCACGTCATAGACGCGTTCCTGCAAATTGCCCGATGCATCGACCCAGCCCTTGACCACTTGCACACGGTCGAGATTGGCGCCGTCCGGATCTTTCATCGCCGAAATCAGGAAGCTCGGCGCCTTGCCGCTATCGGTCAGTTCGCCGCCCATCGGCACGCCCCGGCTATACCCCGCGCGGACCCAGTCACCGCCCCAGTCCTTTTCGGTAAAGTCAAAGCCGCCGAAGATACGCACCACCATGCGCGGCCCGGTGGTGGCATAGACTTCGCGCCGCTTGAAGGCATCGAAGATTTCGGCGCGCGTGTTGCCTCGCGCCCATGCCGCGGCATAGCCACCGGCAAGATAGTGCCAGCCGAACCGCCCTTCGCGAGTGCCGAGGTTCTGCGTCTGGAGCGCGCGATCCTTGATCGCCGGTTCGTTGCCGGTGTGTTTGCCAAAGAAATTGTCTTCATCGGCGGTCGCCAGCGCCGTGTGGCTGTCGGTCGAGCCGACCAGGCCGAAGGCATAGGGATTTACCCCCAGCTGCTGTTCCAGCGACAGGCCACGCTTCAATGCCTCGCGGATATAGCTGCCACCGAACATGTCGGGCGTGGCCCGGCGGGTAAGCGGCAGATTACCCAGTTCCCAGCCCTTCACGCCGAATCCGGCAAATTCGTCATTGGGCGACAGGAAAGGATGCGTTTCGCTGTCGCCCTTGATCTGGGTCACTTCGACCACCGGCTCATGCCTTGCCCTGCGTCGCGCATATTCGGCGGTCATCGGACCGCCATCGGCAAGAGTCAGTTCGAACATCAGGCCGTTGGAGACATTGGAATTATGCGGGATAGCCAGCACCTGGCCGCCGGTTTTCTTTGCATAGGCATCCATATAATCCCACAGCCCCTCCACCTTGGTTTCCAGCCCGGGATAGGGGATGGTCTGCTTGGTCTTGTCGCTGCCGTCGCGGAACATCACCACGCGGTGGAGATTGTTGCCGTCCGGCATCAGCGTGTATTCGAATCCCGCCAGCGCGGTGAACTTACCCGGCTTGTTGTAGCGGTCGAGCGTGTCGAGATGGTTGGACCAGATATCCAGCGTATCCTCGTCCTGAGCCTCCTGGTCGGCGGTCAGGGCTGCAGGCAATTCGTCGTTTGCCGCCGCATTGATCAGTTCGGCTACGGCGCGCTGCGACTGCTGGGGGCTTTCGTGCATCATGTCATGCCAGCGCAGCAGCGTCTCGTCGCGGATCAGCATGCGCGGGGCGTCATAAAGCCGCTTGGTCGCGCCCAACCCGTCTGAATGGTCGGCAATGACAAGGAAATCGAGCGGCCGCGCCAACCTGGCCTTCACGCCAGTGGTCGAAGTCACTTCCTCGCCCGAGGCAAAGCGCAGCGCCTCTTCCGGGCCAAGCCGCACGCCAAAGCCGAAAGCATCGATGGAATTGTCTGTGTGGAGGTGCGTGTCACCCCAATAGGGGCGATCGGGAAATTCGGCGAGTTCGATTGTACCCTCGCCATTGCCGCGCTGCTCCTCGCTGGCCGTGCTGCCGCACGATGCCAGGAACAAGGCTGCCCCCAAGACAACAAGACTTGCAGATATTTGGCGCATCGAACCCACTCCCATCGGCTCACCGCACACAAACCTGCGCCCTGCCGCAGGGCTGCGTCAAGAGCGAACGATCGAACCGGCGATGCCGTAGCGTTACGCGGGCATTCTCTTGAGCAGCGCGCTGCGTTCGCAGCGGCAAACCACCTCGCCGCGCTGGTTGAGCGCCTCGTGCACGAAGGTGACGATTCCCGCATCAGGGCGCGATTTGCTGCCCCGCAGTTCCTTCACCTCGGTGGTTGCGCGCAGCGTATCGCCGATGAATACCGGCTTGGGCATCACAAGCTTGTCATAGCCAAGGTTGGCTACCAGCGTGCCAAGCGTGGTGTCACCTACCGAAAGGCCCACCATCAGCGCGAAGGTGAAGGTGCCGTTGACCAGGATCTGGCCGAACTCGCTCGCCCTGGCCGCTTCGACATCAAGGTGAAGCGGCTGCGGGTTATGCGTCATGGTTGTGAACAGCAGATTATCGGTTTCTGTCACGGTGCGGCGGATCTCGTGCTCGATCCGCTCACCCACCTGCCACTCGTCGAAATACTTGCCAGCCATCGAATTCAGTCCTCCCGTGCCCACCGCGCGACGACATCGGCGCCGTCCATCCCGCTGTCACGGATCGTACCCGGTGTGCGGCTGAAGCGCGGCGCGGGCGCGGTATGCCACACGCCGTCACGCTCTACATAGGCTTCGCGCGCCTTCAGATGCGGATGCTCGCGTGCTTCGTCGAGCGGCAGAACTGCAGCGACGCAGGCATCGCTACCTTCAAGGATTTCGCACCATTCGGCCTGCGTCTTCGTCTTGAACAGCGCAGTGAGCCGATCAGCCATATCGCCCCAATTGGCCGGGTTGTCGCGCCCTTCGGCCAATTCGGTCGCACCGATCTTTTCCAGCAGTTCGGCATAGAATTGCGGTTCAAGCGCGCCCACTGAAATCTCGCGCCCGTCGGCGCATTCGTAGCAGCGATAGTAATGTGCTGCTCCGCCCAGCAAGCCATCGCCACGTTCGGTCTTGATGAAGCCGATCTGGCGGATACCGAAGAAGAAGCTCATCAGGCTGGTCGTGCCATCGACAATCGCGGCATCGACCACCTGCCCCTTGCCCGATCGCTCGCGTTCGTAAAGCGCGGCCATGATCCCGAAGGCGCAATACATCGACCCGCCGCCGAAATCGCCGACCAGATTCTGCGGCGGGATCGCCGGTTCTCCCTTCTTGCCCACCGCCGCAAGCGCGCCGGTGATCGCGATATAGTTGATGTCATGGCCTGCAGCATGGGCAAGCGGCCCCTGCTGGCCCCAGCCGGTCATGCGTGCGTAAACCAACCGCGGGTTGAGCGCGAGCAATTCGTCCGGCCCAAGCCCCAGCCGTTCCATCACGCCTGGACGGAACCCTTCCAGCAAGACGTCGGCATGTGCCGCCGCATCGCGGCAGAATTGCCGGCCTTCATCGCTTTTGACGTCCACCGCCACGCGGTGCCGGGCGCGCTCGACCACGGGATTGAGGATTCGCCCTCCCTGGCGTTCGATCCGCACGACTTCCGCACCAAGATCAGCGAGCAGCATGGCGACATGCGGACCCGGGCCGATCCCGACAAATTCGACGACTTTCAAACCTGTCAACGGACCGTTCGATTGCGGCATGTTCCTTCTCCCTGATCTCGGCTGATTCTGCATGGCGCGCCCGCACCGCTGTTGCAAGCCTATACAGACCGCTGCGGGAGGGCCGAAAAAGATAGGAAAACGCGGGCGGGCGCTTGCGCTCCGCGCGGCCTCTTGATACGCATAAATACAAAGTAAAATAACGAGAAAAGTAAAACGGGTCTGCTTTACATTGTTTCCCATGAAGGGGCCGCAAGGGGGCTTGATTTCGGACTGCCAGGCACTTGCGCTGGCGGTTACCGGTGAGAATTGCCGTATTCGGGCTTGGCTATGTGGGCAGTGTGGCCGTGGGCTGCCTTGCCAGCCAGGGGCACAGCGTCATCGGTTTCGACATTGACGAAACCAAGGTCGCGGCGATCAATGCGGGCAACTCGCCGATAATCGAGCCGGGTCTCGATAGGCTGATTGCCGAAGCCGCGCGATCGGGCAAATTGTCTGCCGCGACCGGAGCCGAAGGCAAGCTCGACAGCTACGACATTGCCTTTGTATGCGTTGGCACGCCAAGCGCCGATGACGGGCAGGGTAATGCGCAGGAAAGAATGATCCTGTGAACAGACCCCGCATCCTTGTCACCTTTGGAACAAGGCCCGAAGCGATCAAGATGTTTCCGGTGATCGAGGAATTGCGCAAGCTGGACTGCTTCGACTTGCGCGTGGCGGTGACCGCTCAGCACCGCGAATTGCTCGACCAGGTGCTCGCGCTGGCGGGCATCGTGCCGGACATCGACCTTGATCTGATGGAGGAGGCGCAAAGCCTTGACCGGCTGGCCGCCCGGATCATCAGCGAATTCTCTACTGTGCTTGACCAGATCCGTCCTGATCGCGTGCTGGTCCATGGCGACACACTGACCACGGCGATGGCGACACTCGCCTGCTATTTCCGGCAGATTCCGGTCGGGCATGTCGAGGCCGGGCTACGCAGCGGGAACATCTACTCGCCCTGGCCCGAAGAGGCGAACCGCAAGCTCACCGGGGTCATCGCCGATTTGCATTTCGCCCCCACAGTTCGTGCTGCCGAAGCGCTGCGCAGCGAGAGCGTGGATCCGGCACGGATCCATGTGACCGGAAATACCGCCATCGATGCCTTGCTGCGCTGCCGGGCGATCATGGCCCAGCAGCCAGAGGGGGCAAGCCCGATCGATGGACTGCGCAAGCGGTTCGCCGACAAGCGCATCATAGCCGTCACCGCGCACCGGCGCGAGAATTTCGGCCCTGCCATGCACCAGATCGCGGCGGCTCTGCGTATTCTTGCCGCGCGCGGCGACGTAGCGATCATCTACCCCGTTCACCCCAATCCGCATGTCCAGCAGCTTATGCGGGAGGTGCTATCGGGCGTGTCCAACGTCGCGCTGCTGGACCCGCTCGACTACGCGAATTTCGTGCGGATGATGGAGCTTAGCCATCTTGTACTGACCGACAGCGGCGGAATACAGGAAGAAGCGCCAAGCCTAGGCAAGCCGGTGCTCATCATGCGCCGCGAGACCGAGCGAACTGAAGCGGTGGAGGCTGGAACCGCGCGGCTTGTCGGCACGGATACCGACACCATCGTAAGAGAAGCAACCCGCCTGCTAGATGACGAGTCGGCCTATGCCGCCATGGCAAGGGCCACCAATCCCTTCGGCGACGGACAGGCTGCGCAGCGCATTGCCCGCATCCTTGCTGAATACCACCGCGCTTGCTGTTCCCCGACGACACATTCCTAGCGATTGGCGCGCCTGATACCTGCACCAGCATTCGCCGACACGCTCGGGCGCGCAGGCGCGGCAGGTGCCCGGTTCGATTGCATGCGGCTGCGGCGCAGCTTGCCCGCAAGCGAGGGTCAGATCATGCCGCGCGCGTGCCAGTGATCCTCGCCTGCGGCCCTGGTTTCGTCGGCCCGCATCAGACTGGTGATGGCGCGGTCCTGCGACAGGAAGACTTCGCCGTGCAGATCATCGAGGAAGTGGGATTTGTGCAACCGGTCCATCACCGGCCCCTTCACTTCTGACAGGTGCAGGCTGATCCCGGCATCGCACAGCCGGTGATTGATCGCCTCAAGGCTTTCGAGCCCCGATGCGTCGATCGCATTCACCGCCGAACACATCAGCACCACGTGGCGCAGTTCGGGCTTCTCGGCAACGCGTTCGAGCACATATTCCTCCAGCCAGCGCGCGTTGAGATAGCTCAGGCTTTCATCGATCCGGATCGAAAGGATATGCGGCCAGGTGATGACCTTGTGCCGATCGACATTGCGGAAATGTTCGGTGTCAGGCACGCGCCCGACAATTGCGGCATGCGGGCGCGAAGCCTTCCACAGGTAGAGCAGCAGGCCAGTCGCGACACCCGCGATGACACCCGTCTCCACGCCCATTGCCAGCGTCACCGATATGGTCGCAGCATGGGCGCTGAAGTCGCTTTTGGAATAGCGCCACAATTGCACCGGCGTGCGCAAATCGACCAGGCTCAACACCGCAACGATGATCGTCGCCGCCAGCGTTGCCACAGGCAGCGAAAACAGCAGCGGGGTCAGGAAGACAGAGGCCAGCGCAATTCCAACGGCCGTATAGGCGCCCGCCGCCGGGGTCTGCGCGCCAGCGTCAAAATTGACCACCGAACGGGCAAAGCCGCCGGTTACCGGATAGCCGCCGGAGAAGGCCGAGGCGATATTCGCGGCGCCCAGCCCGATCAATTCCTGATCGGGCGCAATGCGCTGGCGCCGCTTGGCCGCAAGGGTTTGTGCAACGGAAACAGACTCGACGAAACCGATGATCGAGATCAGCAGTGCGGGCACCCACAGCTGGCTCCACAGGTCCAGATCGACGCCGGGAACAGCCAGAGGCGGCAAACCGCTGGGTATCGCACCGACAATGGCGACGCCGCGTTGCTCAAGATTGCCCCAGATGACCGCCAGTATCGTCGCAAACACGGCCAAGACAGGCCCTGCCTTGGCCAGCAGGTCAGCCATGCGCGGCCCCAGCCCTGCGCGCATCAGCAGCGGGCGGGCACCCTTGCGCACCCAGAACAGGAAGGCGATGCTCAACCCGCCGATCGCCAGTGTGGGCGCGTTCCAGCCCATGATGTTCGAAGCCAGTGTGCGGGCAAGCTCGGGCAGATTGTCACCGCCTCCCTTGATGCCCAGGATGTGGCGCAGCTGGCTGGTCGCGATCAAAATGCCGCTGGCGGTAATGAAGCCGGATATGACCGGGTGCGACAGCAAATTGGCGAGAAAGCCCAACCGCAGTAAGCCCAGCAGCGCCAGCATCAGGCCCGAGAGCATCGCCAGCGCCATTGCCGCCTCAAGATATTCTGCGCTACCCTGTGCGGCCACGCTGCCCGCTGCGGACGCTGTCATCAGCGAGATCACCGCCACCGGCCCCACGGCCAGCGTGCGGCTGGTGCCGAGCAGCGCATAGGCGACCAACGGCAGGATCGAGGCGTAGAGCCCCACCACCGGCGGCAGCCCCGCCAGCAAGGCGTAGGCCAGGCTTTGCGGGATCAGCATGATGGTGACGATTACCGCCGCCATCATGTCGCTGCCCAGCATGGCGCGATCATACTGCTTGCCCCATTCGAGGATGGGGAGATACCGCGCCAGCCCGCTCACCGCATTTTTCCCTTGCTTCACGCGGCCATAATTCGGCGCTGATTGAAGTCGGTGAACTGGCGCTGCATCCACATGCCCGCCAGCATGGCAGCGACCAGCACGAATGGCTGCCAATCACCCAGCGCCATGCCCGCGATAGCGGGCCCGGGGCAATATCCGGCAAGCCCCCATCCGGCACCGAATATGGCGCCGCCAATCAGCAATTGCCGGTCTATCGTTTGGTTTTCCGGGATGAAGAACTGGGTGCCGAGCACAGGGTGCCGCATCCGCCGGGTGAACCAGTATGCGATCGACGAAGGGATGATCGCGCCAATCATGACAAAGGCAAGTGCCGGGTCCCACGCACCGAAAATGTCGAGAAAGGCCAGCACGCGCGCCGGGTTGACCATGTCGGAAAGCGCCAGCCCGGCTCCGAACACCAAGCCGGTCAACAGGGCAATGACGATCTGTTTCATGGCCTCAACCTCCAACCATCATTCGCGCGGTGCCAACCACCAGGAAGCCGACCAGCATGAAGCTGGCGGTTGCGGCAATCGAGCGCGGGGAAAGTCGCGACACGCCGCACACGCCGTGTCCGCTGGTGCAGCCATTGCCCATGCGGGTGCCGAAACCAACCAGAAGGCCAGCCACGATCAGCAGCGGGATGGAAGTCGTCACGCCGATGTCAGGCGTGCGCACCCAGTTGCTGACCAGCACGGCGCCGATTGGCAGCCCGGCAACGAAGGCCAGCGCCTGTCCGCGGGGAATGCCGGTATCGGCTATGCCCACTGCGCGCGCGACCATGCCGCTGATCCCGGCGATGCGGCCCGAGAATACCAGCAGCAGCGCGGCAGCAAGCCCGATCAACAGGCCTCCTGCCAGCGCTACCAGCGGATCGAGCGGTGCAATATCTGTCATGGCTGCAATCCTTTCCTTACAAAGTGTTTAGCGGAAGCTTGAGGTAACGGGTACCGTTGCTTTCGGGCTCGGGCAGGTGCCCAGCGCGCATGTTGATCTGGATCGAAGGCAGGATCAGCTGCGGCATACCCAGCGTGCCGTCGCGTGCCTCGCGCATGGCGACGAAGGCCTCCTCGTCAACACCCTCGTGCACATGCACATTGCCACTGCGCTGCGCACCGATGGTCGTTTCCCAGGCAAAGGTATGGCGGTTCGGTGCCTTGTAGTCGTGACACAGGAATACGCGGGCCTCATCCGGCAGTGCCAGCAGGCGGTGGATTGAACGATAGAGCGTGCGCGCATCGCCCCCGGGAAAGTCAGCCCGGGCGGTGCCATAATCGGGCATGAACATGGTGTCGCCGACGAACACCGCGTCACCGATGACATATGCGAGGTCCGCCGGGGTATGGCCCGGCACGTGCAGCGCGATGATCGCGATCTCGCCCAGTTCGAGGCGATCGCCATCCTTCAGCAGGATATCGAACTGCGAGCCGTCGCGGGCGAAATCCGATCCCTCGTTGAAGACCTTGCCGAATACTTGCTGCACGGTCAGGATTTCGTGTCCGATCACGATCTTCCCGCCGAGCTTTTCCTGCAGATAGGGCGCCGCCGAAAGGTGATCGGCATGGGCATGCGTTTCGAGCAGATAGGCCGCGCTGAGGCCGTTTTCGCGCACATATTCGATGATGGCATCGGCCGAGGGCGTGCTGGTGCGGCCCGAAGGCTGGTCGAAATCGAGTACCGAATCGACAATCGCCGCCTGTCGGGTCGCCGGGTCATGCACCACATAGCTGGCGGTAAAGGTGGGCTCGTGAAAGAAGCTCTGCACTATTGGCGCACGGGCTGGCACTGCGATCACTGCTTCGACCTCGCCGATGGCAGTTTGAAGATGGGTGTCGGTTGGCATGTCTGTCGCTCCTCAGTCTTTGGTGTCATTCCGCAGCATTCGGCATCGGCTGGCGCGTATCAGGCTCGCAAAAGATTACGTGTAGCGTGCCAAGAAGGCGCTCCGCACGCGGATCTTCGATGCGATAGAACACCATCTGTGCCTGTTTGCGGAACGCCACCAGGCCCTGCGCCCGAAGCTTTGCCAGATGCTGCGACAGTGCCGACTGGCTGAGGCCGACCCGCTCGACCAGCTCGCCAACGGGCAGCTCGCCCGCCTCGAGAAGGTGGCAAAGGATCAGCAGTCTCGGCTCGCTCGACAGCATCGCCAGGAAATCGGCTGCCCTGCCGGCATTGGCGCGCATGGCGCTCAGTTCAAAGGGCTGCGGAACAGTCATGCGATTAATATATTAGACATTTCTACTTTATCAAGTACTAATATATTATGGCGCCCTTTTCCAGATAGGAGGCGGACAATTGGCGGCCCGCTTGTGCAAGCCCCGTGGCGAAGCTATTGGCGCAGTACTGAGCCAAGTCGCATCTCAACCAAAGCCCAAGGCAAAACGTGAACACCAATCCGCTCGACATCTATGGCGCCTGGATTGCCGAAACTCCGGACAACTGGCCACAGGACGCGAGGGACTGGGCGCATCGCGAATTCGTCGACACCGTAGCCGTGATGGTGCCCGGCGCGATCGAGCCGGTGGCCGAGAAACTGTTCGGTGTGGTTGCACCATGGGGTGAGGGGCCGTGCACGGTGTTCGGCAGGCCAGTCAAACTTGCCGCGCCGTGGGCCGCGCTGGTCAACGGCACCATCGCCCATGCGCTTGACTTCGATGACAATTTCGATCCGCCCAAGGCGCACCCCACCACTGTGCTGCTGCCCGCAATCATGGCGATTGCCGAGCAACAAAGGCTTTCGGGCGCGGCCTGCATCGATGCCTATATCGTCGGCCTGCAGATCCTTGGGCGCATCGGGCAGGGCCTCAACCCTACGCATCGCAATCGCGGCTGGCACGCGACTGCGACGGTCGGGGTTATGGGCGCTACGGCGGCAGTTTCGCGGCTGCTGAAACTCGACGCCGGGGCATGCGCGCGGGCACTGTCGATCGCCACCAGCATGTCGTCGGGCTTCATGAGCCAGTTCGGCTCGGAGATGAAGCCGGTGCACGCCGGGCTCGCCGCCAAGGGCGGGATAATGGCGGCCACCATGGCGCAGGCGGGGATCACCGCCGGACGCGATACGCTGGACGGGCGCACTGGCATGAACCGGCTGATGGTGGGCCCCGATTACGAACAACTGCGCGATACCATCACCCATATCGAACACGGGCAGAACCTGCGGTTCGAACTGGAAAATGTCGGTGAGCCGCTGCTGATCACCGAGCACAAGTTCCGCGTGAAGCGCTTCCCCACCTGCGGCGCGATCCACCGCGCGATGGATGGCGTTCTCGAACTGATGGCCGTGCATGGCTTTGATGCGGGCGAGGTAGCAGCCGTTGATCTTCACATGCCGCGCGTCCATTTCAATAACGTGTTCTACACCGATCCGCAGGAACCGCTCGAAGCCAAGTTCTCAGCCGAATATGCAGTCGGCTGCGTGCTGGCGCGGGGTGATTGCACTTTGGCAGATTTCACCCCTGAGCGGGTCATGGGGGATGACGTGCGCAGCCTGTTCCCGCTCATCCACCGTCATCCGGTCGACAAGCTGGAAGGCGAATTCCCGACCGAGGTACACATCACCCTGAAAGACGGGCGGCAACTGAAATCGGTGCACGAATGGCCCAAAGGGAGCAAGGCCGCACCTTTCAGCTGGGCGGAATACTGGGCCAAGTTCGATGCCTGCTGTGATGGCGTGATCGATGCAGAGACCCGCGCGGGCCTGCGCGAAACGCTCGAGAGCTTCCCGTCCCTCGACGATGCCGGTGCGCTGATGCGCCATGCCGGCCTGGCTTTCGCGCAGCAGCCGTGATCCACCTGGAATATAGGAAGCGATAGAGATGCAGGCAGGCGAACAGGCAACCCCCGAAGGTTACAAGCCAGCAGTGCTGGTGATGGCCGCCAGCCGCCGCGGCGTGGAAGATCCGGTGGCGAAACTGCAGGGCAAGGCGCACAAATGCCTGGTCGAGCTTGACGGCCAGGTGATGCTCGAGCGCGTGCTCGAAGCGCTGGTCGACAGCGGCTGTTTCGACAAGATCCATGTCTCGCTCGACAGCCCCGATGTGCTCGAAGCGACTCCGCGGATGAAGGCCTGGGTCGAAAGCGGCACGACGGTATTTGTCCAGGCCAGCGGCAATCTGGCGGATAGCGTGCTGGCTGCGGTGGAAGAGATCGACAACCCGCTGCCGCTGGTGATCACCACGGGCGACAATGCGCTGCATACGCCCGAATTGGTACGCGATTTTGTCGAGGGATTTCTGGCTTGCGATGAAGATGTGGCGCTGGGCTTGTCGAGCGAGGAAGTGGTGCTGCGCGAATTCGCCAATTCGGGCCTTGCCTTCCACCAGCTGAAGGATGGCGGATCATCTTCGTGCAATCTCTATGGACTGCGCAACCGGCGCGCGCTCACTGCGGTCAAGGTGTTTGAAGGCGGCGGCCAGTTCGGCAAGCGTCACTGGCGCATCCTCAAGGCTTTCGGGCTGTGGCCCTTCATGCTCTACAAGCTCAAGCTCACCACCATGCGCGGGCTAGTGGATGCAATCGGGCGCCGATTGGGCGTCAGCATTGCACCGGTGATGCTCGACTATCCCTACGGGCCGATCGATGTCGATCACAAGCACAGCTTCGACATTACCGAGGCAGCGCTGATCCGCCGGCGTGAGGCAGCGCAGGGCTAGATTCTATAACCGCTGATCCGATGCATCGAGCGGCAGCGCGGACTTGACATCGTAAAGCACCGCGCCCGGCTTGCCCAGCGCGCGGATGCTTTCAGCCCCCATGGCGACGATGTCATCATGCGCCACGGCCAGAATGATCCCGTCGTATTTGCCGGCTTCTAGTGTGCTCACCGGACGGATGCCATATTCGTGCGCGCATTCGTCCGCATCCACCCAGCTGTCATAGACATCCACCGCAATGTCGAATTCATTCAGATGGGTGACGATGCTGGCGACCTTGGTGTTGCGGTGATCCGGGCAGTTTTCCTTGAACGCAAAGCCCAGCACCAGCACGCGCAATTCATCCTTAAGCAGGCCCTTGCGGCCCATCAGGCGGACGAACTGGTTCACCACATATTTGCCCACCCGGTCATTGATCCGGCGCCCGGCCAGGATCACTTCGGGATGGTGGCCGATCTCCTCGGCCTTGTGGGTAAGGTAATAGGGGTCAACGCCGATACAGTGCCCGCCAACCAGGCCGGGGCGCACGGGCATGAAGTTCCACTTCGTCCCCGCCGCCTCAAGCACTTCGGTGGTATCGATCCCCAGCGAATTGCAGATCATCGCCAGTTCATTGGCCAATGCGATGTTGAGATCGCGCTGGGTATTCTCCATCACCTTTGCCGCCTCTGCCACACGGATCGAGCTGGCGCGATGCGTGCCTGCAGTCACTACTGTGCGATATAGCGCATCGACGAAATCAGCCGCTTCCGGCGTAGAGCCACTGGTGATCTTCTGGATATCGGGGAGCTTGCGCAGCTTGTCGCCAGGATTGATTCGTTCGGGGCTGTAGCCGCAATAGAAATCCCGATTGTAAGATAGCCCTGACACCTCCTCCAGGATCGGCACGCAGAATTCATCCGTGCACCCGGGATAGACGGTGCTTTCGTAGATCACCACGTCGCCGCGCGTTAGCACCTTGCCAATCGCGCGGGTGGCACTTTCGAGCGGGCCCAGATCGGGATGATTGTGGCTGTCGAGCGGAGTGGGAACGGTGACGATGAATATATTGCAGCCTGCCGCGTCGGCCCAGTCCAGGGTAAATTCCAGCTGACTGGCCGCAGCCAGTTCCTCTGCCGTAGCTTCCTTGGTTTCGTCATATCCCGCCTTGAGGTTGGCGACTCGCTGCGGCCGGACATCAATGCCCACGGTGGGGAAACGCTGGCCGAAATTGACCGCCACCGGCAAGCCGACATAACCGAGGCCGACCACGCAAATGCGGGCATCCTCAAGCTTGAGCGGGAATTTTTGCGACTCGATCTGGCTCATGGGGGGCTTAACGCTCGGTCGTCTGAAGCGGCCAGTAGCCAGACAGGATCCGCTCGCCACCCTCGCCGCGCTCGACTTCGGCGATCACGCGCTTGCCGATCCCTGAAAGATTGCCTTCATGCATCCGGTAGCTGAACAGCGGCTCGGCAATGTGGCGGCCGTTCCAGCCATTGGCGACGATGCGCTTCCACTTGTGGTGCTTGGTGCCCTTGCGGATCGTCTCGTCATAGGGCCCGGCTTCCAGCACCGGTGCGGCCAGGCACATGGCCGGTTCGGGAATGAAGGAATAGCGTTCGAGCAGCGCCGGATCGAACGCGGCCGACTTGCCCCGGTCAAGCGCCTCCCCGGTGGCGGAAATCAGCATGCAATCGGTATAGATGATCGCGATGCTGGGATCTTCGGCGCGCGCCGCTTCGAGTTCGGCGATCGTGCGTTCTACATATCCGGGCGACAGCAGATCGTCCGAATCGTGGATCACGAAATAGCGGCCGCGCACATATTCGAGAGCGCGGTTGAGCGCGCCCAGCTTCCCGACATTTTCTTCCAGCGCGATGAGCCGCGTGCTGATTAGATTGTCAGCCTTGTCCAGCGCCTCGCGGATCGCCTCAAGCGAATTGTCCGTGCTCGCATCATCGACCACGATCAGTTCGATCGGGGCATAGGTTTGCGCCGCGATGCTGGCGATCGCCTCGCCAACGAATGCGCCATAGTTATAGTTGGGGATGACCACGCTGAGCAGGCCTTCGGGGGTAACGTCGGTCAATGGTTGTTCCAATTGTACGGTTCGTGTGTCTGGTGGGGGTGCTTTTGCGCGGCTGGCTTTAGCCCGATTGGCCGGATAATGCCAAGGATTGCGTACGGGGAAAGAGATTGGCTGGCGAAGAGTCCAGCTTTTCCATCAGCCCGTCGCAGATCCGCGCGACCAGCGCGCGATCACGCTCAGGGATGGAGGCGCGCTTTTCCGCGCTGTCGGACTTGAACTGCTGCTGGTTGTTATCGTCCTTGGAATGGAACTGGAACTGTTCGAGCATCAGCGCCAATTCCTCCTCCGCAGGCTTGAAATCGAGCCCGCGCGCCAGGATGTGGGCGAAGTTTTCCGGCTTGATATCGCGATAGTTGAGCAGTCCCACCCGCTCACCCATCTGCGCGGCAAAGCCCAGATAGCGGGCAAAGCAATGGGCAAGATACTCGACCTCGTCCATCTCCGCTGTTGCGCGCCAATCGAGCCCCGAAAGAAAACCGGCTTGCGGCCGCCCCTTGGCCCACACCACCGCCGAGGTTTCCTTGAGCACCGAGGCGATCACCTCCACCGGCTCACGATAGAGGAACAGCGCCGGCATCTGCGGAAACGCGGCCAGCGCGAAATCCATATACAGCGCATTCCACGAGATGAATTTGATGAAGGCGCGTTCCTCCTGCGGGAACCGGCGGCGGGTCATCGCCAGCACCAGGTTGCGGAACGCCTTGAGGTTTTCAGGGCTGGCCTGCGCTTCCTGCGACCAGTCGCGGGTGATGGTAGCCCAGAAGCCCCGCTGTAGCGGCGCGCCCTGGTTGATCACCAGATGCCGCGGGCTGCGCGCCAGCGCCTTGCCCGTAAGTGTCGAGCCGCAGCGCGAGATATGGAACATGAAACCGCTTGGCATGATCGGATCGGCGAGGATGCGATCATCCTGCAGGATCGCGAAATCGGTGACGAAGGATTCGCCGATTTTGCCCTGTTCCGCCAGCGTGCTGATGGTGAAGATATGCTGCCATTCGCGATAGGGATAATCGCCAATATCGGCCCACAGCACCTTGCCGGAGCCGCCGATGTCTGTCTCGGGGTCGATCGCGACCGGGATCATCCCGGGCGTGGAATGGATCCTGGCAATCGCCTCCTCCGCGCCGAGGTGGCGGCTCCCGATATCGGGGATCAGGCCTGAAACCACTTCATGGTCTGGCAGGGCATAGAGCGCCGTCAAAGTGACTCCGTAGCATGCATGGCTGGGCCCGTATCCGCACGGACGCGCGGCTCCTAAGGCTGCTGGCCACGCGCTGTCAACCGCCCCCTTCAGTCAGGTTGAAACGGAATATTCGCGGCTGCGGCTTGGCAAGCCATGGCAAAATGGGCACAGCGGCACTTCAATTGCACGGTGAAATTCGCACACTGGCGAGACAGGCCCAAGGGAACATCCAAGGCGACATGAACATCATTTCCTCCATCCTCAATCCCGACGCGCTTGACGATTCCGGCGGCATGGCAGTGGCCAACCCGGCAACGGGCGAAGAATTGGCCAGGGTGCGGACCTATACCGCGCAGGAAGTGGACGGGATGATCCGCGCGGCCGAAGCTGCACGGCGCGATTGGGCCGCCGAAACCGCGAAATTCCGTGCCGACAAGCTGCGCGACTGGTTCAACCTCATCATTGCCCACCGCGAGCAGCTGGCCGAAATCTGCACGCTCGAATGCGGCAAACCATTGGCCGAAGCGCGGGCAGAACTCGATTACGCGGCAAGCTTTGTCGAATGGTTCGCGGAAGAGGCGCGCCGCGCCTATGGCGAGACGATTCCCAGCTTCGCAGCAGGCAAGGAAATCCTCGTGCGCAAGGAACCCGTGGGCACCTGCGCCGCGATCACCCCGTGGAATTTCCCGCTGGCGATGATCACGCGCAAATCGGCCCCGGCGCTGGCAGCGGGCTGTGCGATGGTGATGAAGCCTTCCGAGGCAACTCCGCTTTCGGCCCTCGCGCTGGAGGCGCTGGCGGTGAAAGCGGGCATTCCTGCGGCGATTCTGCGGATCGTGCCTAGCGCAGACCCGGCAGAGACTGGCAGGCTGTTCTGCACCCATCCGGTGATCCGCAAGATCAGCTTCACCGGCTCTACCGCAGTGGGCAAGCTGCTGCTCGAACAGGCGGGCAGCACAGTCAAGAAGGCATGCATGGAGCTGGGCGGTAACGCCCCTTTCATCGTGTTCGAGGATGCCGATATCGATGCGGCGGTCGATGGCGCGATGATCGCGAAGTTTCGCAATGCCGGGCAGGCCTGCATCGGCGCCAACCGGCTGCTGGTGCAGCAGGGCGTGCATGATCGCTTCGTCGGCGCGCTGGCTGAACGTGCGGCTGCGCTGAAGGTGGGCAACGGGATGGACCCCGAAAGCCAGATCGGCCCGCTGATCAATGACCGCGCGCTGGAAAAGGTCGAGCGGCTGACCGATGCCGCGTTGGGCGATGGCGCAACGCGGGTGTGCGGCGGCGGGCGGCACAATGCCGGGGCGCAGTTCTATACCCCCACCGTGCTGACCGGCGTCAGGCAAGACATGGGAATCGCGCAGCAGGAGATTTTCGGCCCGGTCGCATCAATCATCCCCTTTGCCGACGAGGCCGAGGCGATCCGCATCGCCAATGACACCCGCTCAGGCCTGGCGAGCTATTGCTATACCGGCGATCTTGGCCGCGCCTGGCGGGTGATGGGCGCGCTCGAATATGGCATGGTCGCGATCAATGAGGGGCTGCTGGGCACCGAAGTCGCGCCGTTTGGCGGGATCAAGGAATCGGGCATTGGCCGCGAAGGCTCGCGCCACGGCATGGACGAGTATCTCGAGCTCAAATACGTGCTGATGGGTGGTTTGCGCGGTTAACCTCAGAATTGCACGGCGGTAGATCACATTTGGCTTTTTGCCCTGCGCGGGGTAAACCGTTTCCATGAAGACAACCCCCTGGCATGCCCGCCTCGCGCTGACCCTCGCCCTGCTCCTGCCGCTATATTTTGCAGTGGCTGCGCTGGGCACCAAATTCGGCCTGTGGGATTGGAAAACGGGCCTGCTGACGCTGACCATGAGTGCGGGACCGATCGTGCTTGGTGCAGTTGCACTGTTCGCGCTGATCTCGCTGGTCGTCACGCTGTGGCGCAAGCCGCGAACCGGCTGGAAACTGGCGTTGCTCGCCCTGCTGGTACCGGTCGCAATTGTTGGAATGCTGGGCTATATCCGCAGCGAGGCGGCACAAATCCCGCCGATCCACGATATTGCGACAGACCTGTCTGATCCGCCGCGCTTCTCGGATGAAGTGCTGGCCGCGCGGCAGGCAGCAAGCGCCAATCCGCTCAATGATTACCAGGTTCCGCTTGGCGAGCTGGAACCCTGGCGCGGGCGTGCAGCCGAACTGGCGAAGCTTTCCCATGCCGAAATCATCGCGCAGTCCTATCCTGACCTGGCACCGCTTCCGCTTGGTGCCGCCAGCCCGGCTGAAGGCGTGGCAGCAGTCGCTGCGGCGATGCGCGAGATGGGGCTGTCAGATGTCACCACCGATCCAGCGACTGGCCATGTCGAAGGCGTGGCAGAAACCTTCTGGTTCGGCTTCAAGGATGATGTCGTGGCGCGGGTGGGCGATGACCGGATCGACTTCCGCTCTGTATCCCGGGTTGGCCTGAGCGATCTGGGGGCCAATGCCGCGCGCATAGCCGAACTGCGCAGCAAGGTGCAGCAGCGGCTCGATCACTGATCGCAGCCGGAGCGGATATCGCAACCACTCGCTCCGCAATCCGGGTTCTGACCCGATCGTATGGCACATATCGAAATGGCGGGTTCTGACCCTTGTATTGACCGATCGTTCCAAACTAACTATACGGCGCCAATGCCCTGGGAAAAGCGCTTCGATGTGGATGAGACACTCACCCGGGTGATGCATGCCTTCTGGACGCATGGCTACGAGGCAACATCGATGCAGAGCCTGGTGGATGCAACGGGCGTCAACCGCGCGAGCCTCTATGCAACCTATGGCGACAAGCACGATCTGTTTCTGGCCGCTCTGCGGAAATACGACAGGGAAGTCAGGGGCCGGCTGCTGGAAGAACTCGGCGCGAGTGAACCGCCGGCACGGGCCATTTCAGCGGTTTTCGACAAATTCATCGGCCAGGTGCGATTGCCACAGGGCAATTGGGGGTGCTTCCTGATCAATTCCGCACTGGAGCTGGCTCCGCACGAGCCTGAGATCGCCGCCATCGTCAACGATGCGCAAGATGATATCGAGGCATTTTTCCTCGCCATGATCCGCAAGGGCCAGCAGACGGGTGCCTTCAGCGCCAGCCTCGATGCCGCCGACCTCGCGCGGGAAGCCCTTGTCACTCTTTTGGGCCTGGTGGTCATGATCCGCAGCAGGCCAGAGGAAGGCTATCTTCTTGCGGTTCGTGACAGCTTCTTGAAACGCCTCGCCTGACGCCGCCATTTTTTTACCCAATATGGAACGATCATTCCAACGACATCCCTCCCCCCACCGAAAGGAAATGATGATGAGTAAAGTTTTCAGGACCAGCCTGCCGCTGCGCACCGCGGAAGATACAGATCCGGCTGTCAGCGCCCCGCTCAAGGAGACGCAGGCCAAGATGGGCATGGTGCCCAATATGTACGGGGCAATGGTCAATCTGCCCGCGCTGCTCGACACCTACAGCCATGCTTATGGGAAGTTTCGCGCCGAATCCGGGTTCTCACCGGTCGAGCAGGAAGTGGTCTTCCTCGCCATCAGCCGGGCCAATGGGTGCCATTACTGCATGGCCGCCCACAGCTTCGTGGGCGACATGATGACCAAGGTTCCGGCCGAAGTGACCGATGCCATCCGCGACGGCCGGCCGGTTGCCGATGCAAAACTGGAAGCGCTGCGTGCCTTTGCCCATGTGATGACCGAGAGCCGCGGCAATCCCACGCCAGAGCAGGCCCAGGCCTTTCTTGATGCCGGTTTCGAAGAAACACATATCCTCGGCATCATCCTTGCCCTGAGCGCCAAGGTTATCTCGAACTATTCGAACCACATCTTCCACACCGAAGTCGATCCGGCCTTCGCCAGCCGGGCATGGACGCCGTCCGAGTAAAAGTGACCCCGGATTCAGCCGTGATCGTCCGACCGGTGTTGGAAAACCCGCCGGGCGATCACGGTGCGCTGGATCACTGTCAGAATACAAGCCGCTGAATATATCCACGCAATGAGGGCAAACGCCGCCGGCCACAGGCACATGGCCACGAATGCCGCGATCGTTTCGGTCCCTTCGGCAAGGCCTGTATTGTAGAAGAAGCTCTTCTTGCCATGGGCGTCGGTCTCAATGCCCTGCTTGGCTGCGAGCGTGGCGAAGGCGAGGAAGCTGACGCCGGTGAGTGTAAAGCTGGCAATCAGCACCGCAGCCGGCAGGGCATTTGCTGGCGTGGCCAGGGCGAAGCCCAGCGGCACCGCCACATAGAACACGAAATCGCCGACAATATCGAGATACCCACCGAAGTCGGTCAGGCGGGTGGCACGCGCGACCGCTCCGTCAAGCCCGTCAAGCAACCGGTTGGCAAGCACAAGTGCAAGCCCGGCAATGAAGTATCCGTGCGCAATCGCGCCGCCCGCTGCCAGGCCCAGCGCAATGCCGGACAGTGTCAGCATATTGGCGCTGAGCCCTGCACGTGCAAGCCGCCGCCCCAAGGCATTGAGCGGCGGATCGATCAGCGAGCGCAAGCGGGCATCCAGCACCGGAAAGCTCCCTATGTCCAGGTGACCAGGCCGATCACGGCCCCGGTCATCATCGAAGCCATATTGCCCGCAATCCAGCTCTTCATGCCCAGGCCGGCAACTTCCGCCCGCCGCTCTGGCGCAAGGGTGGAAATGGCCGATACGATCAAACCGACACTGGCCAGATTGGCGACCCCGCACAGGGCATAGGTTACGATCAGCAGGCTACGCGCATCAAGCGTGCCCGGATCAAGTGCGGCCAGATCAAGGAAGGCGACATATTCATTGAGGATCGCTTTCGTACCCATCAGCGCCCCGGCAGCGCCTGCCTGTTCCCATGGTATTCCGATCGCCCACATGAACGGGGAAAACAGCCAGCCGAACACAGCGCGCAAAGTCAGTGGTTCATTCAATCCGGTGGGCAGCAGCGCCAGAATCTGGTCGACCAGATTGACCAGCGCGAACACCACGATGATCACCCCGATCACCGCCAGCATCAGCTGAACCCCCTCCATCGTCCCGCGCACCGCGGCGTCCATGCTGCTTTCATATTTCAGATCGGGTTCGATGGATTCGCTTTCCTCTTCGCCTTGTTCAGCCGGTGGCACCATCAGCCGCGCCAGCAGCACCGCCGCCGGAAGCGAAATCAGCGAAGCAACGATCATGTGCCCCACGGCATTGGGCACCGTCTTGGACAGCGAGGTGGCATATAGCACCAGGATCGCACCCGAGATCGTCGCCATGATCAGCACCATGATCATGAACAGGTCAGACCGGCTCATCCGGCCAAACCATGCGCGCAGCACCAGCGGGCTTTCGACCACGCCGAGAAAGATCGTCGCCCCGCCGCCCAGTCCGACCACACCGCTGACACCAAGTGTCCGCTGGAGCGCCCATGACAGCCCACGCACCGCCGCACGCAGGATACCCCAGTGCCACAGCAGCGCCGAAAGCGCGGAAAAGACGATCACGAGCGGCAGGATCTGGAAAGCAATGACAAGCGGCGGGGTCGCGCCTTCCTTCAATTCGAAGGGCAGCGGCGCCCCGCCGATATAACCGAACATATAGCTCGATCCGACCAGGGTCGCCGCCTCGATAGCGGACACCGCCCGATTGGCCAGGCCCACCACTTCCCAAACAAAGGGAACACGCGTGACGACCAGCGCGATCGCGATTTGCAGCACCAGCGCGCCCGCAATCCAGCGCCAGCCGGGCCGGGCGGCGCGGTTCTCTGAAACGAGCCAGGCCAGCAGGACCAGAGCGGCGAGCCCGATCAGCCCCTGCAAATTATGCATCGCCGCCATTGCGCGGTTACTCCTGCCCTAGAATTTCAACGCCGCACCGAACTGGAACTGGCGCGGCGGCCCGGCATTGCGCTGCACAAAAGGTGCCCCGCCGCCGAACTGCACCTGATTGGACGTTGTCGCCGCATTGGCAAAGCCCGATTCATTATTAGTGTTGAAAAGGTTGAACACATCCGCACTCAATTCCAGCCCGGCAAGCCCCGGAACGGCATAGCGCAACCCGACATCGACCGTGGCCGACCACGGGAGCCGCCCGGAATTCCGGCTTTCCCCCGGATAGCGGTCGGAATTGCCGACGAAGTTCTCTCCAAAGCTGGCACCATCGCCGTTGAGATCCTGGGTTCCGAAAATGCGCGCATCGGGCACCAGATTGACTGGCTGGCCTGACTGGAACAGCCCGGCGACGCTCATTGTCAGACCATCGAGCGGATAGAGGAATCCAACCGCCGAGATGACGTGCCGCCGATCGTTCGCCGATGGACCCCATTCGGTGCTGAAATCATTGCCGTTGGCAGCGCGGAAATTGATGTCATCGGTGTCGTTCTTGAGGCTCGAGAGCGTGTAGGCGAGCCGGAAGGCATAGAAATCCCCACCACGCGCCTTGTTCGCCTGAAGGATCAGCGCCTTGTATTCGGCCTCGCCCTCGGTTTCCGACACGGTGATCTGCCGCGCCCCGCCCGCCACCGGCGCGACCGGACGCGAGGCATCGGCATCGGCCTGGCTGCGCACCAGGCCGAGCGATTGCGCCAGCGCGAACCGCGCGGCGTTGTCAGGCTGGCCTTGCAGCAAAGCGATATTGGCCGCCGTCAGATTGGCGAGGTTGGGAGTGAAGGGTGAAGGTGCATTGAGATCGCGCAACCGCACCAGATTGTGCGAACGGCTGTAGATAAGGTCGGCCGAAAGCGTGATCGTGTCGGTTGCCTGATACTGGTAGCTGCCGCTCAATTGTACGCTGTAGGGGCTGTCATAGCCGTCAGGGCTGAGGATACGCGCTTCGTTGATGGTCGCCGTGTCGCGCAGGTTCTGCACCTCATCAGGCGAAGGGCATTCGGCCACTGTCGCACAGGCAGGCGAGACAGTTAGGTTGCCGTCAAAAGTCGCCGCAGCAAGATCGGCATCGGCGCGGATGATCCCCAGCGATTGCAGCTGGCCCAGCTGCGCGAGGAAGCCGGGCGAGGTGGTGTTGCGCTGCAGCGCGTCCGAAATCACCGAATAGCTAAGCTTGCCATAGAACAGGCCCGCGCCGAAGCGCAGGCTCGATCGGGCATCGGGGCGATAGTTGAGCGAAAAGCGCGGGGCGAAATTGTCATAATCGCCGCCGGTTCCGCCCTTTGCAGTGAGGCTGTCATAGTCCCAGCGCACGCCCAGCGTGGCGGTAAGCTGCGAGGAAAGCTGCCATTCGTCCTCAAGATAGAAGGCCAGCTGCGTCTGCGCGGTGCCGAAACTTTGCGGGCGTAGTTCGACCGAATAATTGGCCACCGCGGGATTCAGCGCGAGCACGTCCTGCGCGGTAAGGCCAAGGCCCGCGCCGCTGCCTGCAAGCGTCGCCAATTGCTGCGCAGTCAGATCGACGGTGAAATTGCCATCGGGATTGCCCCCGCCCAGCAGCGCAAAATCGGAACGGATCACATCTGCCCCGACAGTCAGCTTGTGGCTATCCAGCTTGCGCTGCAAGCGGTGCGTGGTCTGCCAGGTTTCTTCCAGATCGTCGAACACGAAACCGGGGTGCCCCACTACGCCGACCGTCAGGCCGGATGGGTCGCGAACCGTCACTTGCGGCCCGGGCCCGGCCACAGGCTCGCCATAGTCCCAGCGGAAGCGGCTATATTGCACCGCCCCATCATAACTCCACTCGTCACCCGCATAGCTGGCGGTAGCCGCAACCAGGGTTGAAAAGCGGTCCTGATCGGAACCCGCCGAAGGGAAGCTTGCGTTGCCGCCGCCCAGGGCGCCGCCGGGCCGCTCGATCGTCACCCGCCCGATATTGGCGCGCAGGCCCAGCGTCCAGTCGTCCGTCAGCCTGTGGTCGAGCCTTACCGAGCCGAGGTAGAATTCATTGTTGCCGGTGACGGTGTCGACCACGCCCAGCGCCGGGGCATCGACCACCTGCAGATTACGGTCGCGAGTATATTCGAAATTGGCGTAGAAGAAGGTCTTGTCACGCGCGATCGGGCCGCCAAGGCTGGCGCCTGCCTGATAGCGTTCGAAGCTTTCGCCCACCACATTGCCCGACAGATCGCGGCGCGGGAACGGCGAATTGGCATCGAGCGGTTGCCCAGGGCGAACCAGCGCATAAACCTCGCCATGATACTCATTGCTGCCCGATGGCGAGGTGTAGTTGACCACGCCATTGGCGGTGCGCCCGTATTCGACCGAATAGGAATTGGCGAGCACTGTCACCTCGCGGGTGAAGCCCAGCGGCACGGGGAACTTGATCCCGCCGAGGAAATTCTCGTTATTGTCGAGCCCGTCGAGCAGGTAATTGGTGTCGAGCCCGTTCGACCCGTTGATCGAGATTGATGGAGCCTCGGGGAAGAAGCCGGTCGATGGCACGACATTGGGCAGGCGGATCAGCGCACCGATCACATCGCGCCCCTCGATCGGCAGCGCGGCCAGTTCCCTGGCGTCGAGCGAGGCAGACACCTCGGCATTGACGGTGTTGATCCCGGTGACCGCTGGCCTGCCAGTGACCACAATGCCGCCGGTTCCGCTGGGGATCAGGCGCAAGGTCACGCTGCTGGTGAAATTGGCGCGCAGGTTGACGCTGGCCTGCTGATCGGACTGATACTGCCCCCCCTGTGCAACCGACACCTGCCAGGTTCCTGCAGTGGTCAGGCCTTCGAGCCTGACAAACCCGCGCTCATCCGAACGCAGGGCGCGCGAAAAGCCGATTTGCGCGTTCTCTACCTTGACCTCGACATTCGCTGCCGGCTCCCCGGTATCGGCATCGACAAGCGCAATCTGGATACCGGCCTGCTGGGCGTAGGCAGGCGAAGAAACTGCAACCAGGGCAAGTGCTGTGGCTGCCAGCGTCTGACGAGAAAGAAACAAGCGTATACTCCAAGGTTTGGCTTTGATGGGGAAATTTCGGCTATTTTCGCAATCTGTCGTAATGAGATCGAAATTCTTACACTTCCGCCCAAAAATTTCCCGAGCGAACAATTGTAATCATATCTGCGGGCATGGCGAACCCCTCGTGAAAGAGGTTGTTTCATGGGCAACCCAACAGACGAAGCGGCAATCGCACCTCTCCTGCGCCAGGGCGTTAGGATCGGATCCCGCCAAGAAGCGCCTGGCCGCGGCTAACAAATAGGCTGATCGTGTAACCCGGCTGCGCTTGGCCGCGAATATCTCATAGGGGCGACCGACTGGAGAGCTACCATGAAGATTGCCACGATTGTCGGCCGCAAGGGCAACGCAATGGTTGTCGGTATCGTGTCGCTCGGCGATCTGGTGGCGGCTCTGCTGGAAGAGGCCAAGCTGGAGGCAGGCGTTTTGCGCGACATGGCCCGATCACGCATCATGGCCCTGTCGGCATAAGGCGTGGGGGCGCTATCGGCCATCGGGCGTGTCATCGCGAAGTTCCTCAGCAAGCCCTCGCGAGCGCCCTATGCCAATGCGCCAAGCGACGAAGCGGCTTTGGCCAGGATCATCAAGCCAGGTGACGTATTGCTGGTTGACGGGCGGCAGCGGATCAGCTCGGCGATAAAATACCTGACCCAATCGACCTGGTCACACGCAGCGCTGTGCATTGCCGCAGCAGACACCAGAACCGGCGCCTTGCCCCAGCTCGTCGAAGCTGACGCTGTCGATGGCGTTCGCCAGATTTCGAGCGATGCGTTTGCCGGCCTGCATATCCGAATCTGTCGGCCGATAGGGCTGACCGAAGCCGATGTCGCTGGCATCATTGCATTCGCGACGAGCCGTATCGGCGACGAATACGATCTGGCAAATGTTATCGACCTGGCGCGTTATCTGTTCCCGACCCCGCCGGTTCCGGCAGCCTGGCGACGGCGCATGATTGCGCTGGGCAGCGGCGAACCTACGAAAGCGATCTGCTCGACCTTGATCGCCATGGCCTTTCAGTCGGTCCATTATCCGATCTTGCCGGAAATAACCCAGGAACTGATCGACGATCCCGATTGCCGGGGGTGCCTGCGCGATATTCTGCACATCAGGCATCACAGCCTGTTCACACCGCGCGATTTCGATGTCTCGCCATATTTCAAGATCATCAAACCATCGCTGGAACAGGGCTTCGATCCTTACTGCTTACGCTGGAGCGCGGACACAGCTCAACCGGCGATCACCAATGCCTGACCTGGTAACCCCGATTGCCCCGGTCAGCCAGCCCCGCCATCCGATCGCGCGCCGCCGCGCATGTGATCGAGCGACAACCTGTCTTCGTCGAGAAAGGCCAGCAAAACTAGCGATGCCGCAGCCATGCCGAGCGACGGAAAGAACAGGATCTGGCTGCTGGCCCGATCGAGCAACCACATCCCGAACGGATCGAGCAAATATTTCCAGATCGACAAGGCTCCGGTGACCAGCACCACCGCCTGCGCGGCATAAGAGTATCGACGCCATAGCCCGGCAATCACCAACGCTCCGACTACCAGCAAGATCGCGCCCCAACCCAGCTGGATTGCATGCGCAGACCCCAGGCCGGAATAGTATTTGTCGCTGACATGGGCACCCACATCGGGCTTCATGACCCTGACGAGCCCCCAGACTACCAGCAGCAGTCCGGTCGAAATGCGCAGGAACAGTAGGCTATAGGCTTTCATTTCTCTCTCCCCCTCGCCGGTCGCCAAAAAAACAGCGCGCGGCTTATCCATCAATATACATCACATTGCGCCAAAAAGTTACATCGTGCCTTCCCGATATGACTATCTTCGGCGCCAGGAATGATAGCGTGCGACCAGCCTGAGCAAGCCTTCGGGCGCATGTTTCTTCTTCCATTCCCCGGCCGCATATTTGTTGGCTTCCGCCATGGTCGGATAGGTGTGTATCGTGCCCAGTATCTTGTTCAAGCCCAGCCCGTGCTTCATCGCCAGGACATATTCGGCAAGCAGTTCTCCGGCGTGTTCGCCAACGATGGTCACGCCCAAAATCCGGTCCTTGCCCGGCGGGGTCAGCACTTTGACGAATCCCGTAGTGGCGCTTTCAGCGATGGCGCGATCAAGTTCGTGCAGCGGGTAAACCGTCACTTCGTGGTCGATGCCCTTTTCCTGTGCTTCAAGCTCGTTGAGGCCCACGCGCGCGACTTCGGGATCGACAAAGGTAACCCAGGGGATCACCCGGTAATCGGCCTTGAACCGCTTGAATTGGCCGAACAGCGCATTGACGCTGGCAAACCATGCCTGGTGCGAAGCGGTGTGGGTGAACTGATAGGGGCCGGCGACGTCCCCCGCAGCATAGATATTGGGGAAAACGGTGGCGAGGTATTCGTCCGTCACCACGGTCTTCCCGGTCTCGATACCCAGTTCCTCCAGCCCATAGCCTGACAGCCGCGCCTTGCGCCCGATCGCAACGATCAGCGCATCATAGGGCAGAGCCTGCTCACCCTCGTCGTTCCTGGCGATCAGCACGCGCGTGCCGCCATGCGTTTCGGCCCGCAAGGCCTGGTGACCGGTCAGGACCGTCACTCCGGAAGCTTCCAGCGCGGCCTGGGCCAATTCGGAAACCTCGCGGTCCTCGCGGGTCAGCAAGCGATCAGCCATCTCTACCTGGGTCACTTCAGCGCCAAGCCGCGCCAATGCCTGGCTAAGCTCGGAACCGATCGGCCCGCCGCCGAGTAGGACAATGCGCCCAGGTATTTCATCAAGCTGGGCGAATTCTTCCCACAAGGTGTCGCTGGTGAGATAGCCGGATTCGGCAAGGCCGGGCAGGTCCGGCACCAGCGGTTCCGCCCCTGCAGCGATGACGATCGAGCGGGTCGTCAGCCGTTGGCTCGTCCCGTCGTCGCACGCGATCTCGACCGTCCATGGATCGATGATCCGGGCATAACCCTTTACGACATCGACCCCCAGGCCGGTGTAACGTTCGACGCTGTCATGCGGCTCGATCTCGGCGATGACATCGTGGATGCGCTGCATCACCTGCCGGAAGCTGAAGCGCGGTTCGGCGCTTTCCAGTCCGTAACGATTGCCATGCCGCATCTGTTCGGCAACCTTGGCGGACTTGATCAGCGCTTTGGACGGAACGCAGCCGTAGTTGAGGCAGTCTCCGCCCATCTTCCCGGCTTCGACCAGCGTGACCTTCGCCTTGACGGTGGCGGCGATATAGGCCGAGACGAGCCCGGCCGCACCGGCGCCGATCACCACCAGATTGCGGTCGAATTGCCGTGGCTTCTTCCAGGCCGAATAAACCCGGCGGCGCTTGATCAGGCTCATGATCCACTTGCCGAGCCACGGCAGCAGACCCAGCGCGGCGAACGAAGCGAGCAGGCCAGGCGATGCAATGTCGGACAGGTTTTCGATCCCGGCCAGCTGCGTGCCCGCATTGACGTATACGATCGTGCCCAGCAGCATTCCGACCTGGCTCACCCAGAAATATGTCCAGACCTTGATGGGTGTCAAACCCATCAGCAGATTGACCGCGAAAAAGGGAAATACCGGCACCAGTCTGAGCGAGAAGAGGTAGAATGCACCATCGCGCTCCACCCCCTCGTTGATCCGCTTCAATCGTTCTCCGAAGCGCGCCTGCACCGCGTCATGGAACAAGTAGCGCGATGCGAGAAACGCCAGCGTAGCCCCGATCGTCGAAGCGAAGGAGACGAGGATCGTCCCGGTGACTATTCCGAAAATAGCACCGGCGGCCAAGGTCATGATAGCAGCGCCGGGAAATGACATCGCGGTCAGCACGACATAGATCGCAAAAAACGCCGCCAGCACCAGCACAGGATTGGCGCGATAGAAGCCGTCAATTGTCGATTGCTGCGCCTTGAGCGTCTCGATCGTGAGATACTGCCCCAGGTCAAACTGCACCCATGCCGCGATGACGGCTAGGAAAAGGACAATCAGGGCAAGGCGTTTATACATTTGCTTTCCAGTCGATTGGTGTTTGCGACCTGTTTGTCGTTCCTGCTTCGCATATCTTACGGTTTGGAGCGATCAACAGGTTCCGCCAGGCATTTGGCCGCGCGTCTGATCTGCGGCAGCTGGCGCTCGAACTGACGGCATGGCCGACATATCAGCAGGTGCATCCGCAGCCTGATGCGCTCGCCAAGCGTAAGCTTGCGGTCCTGCGCTTGCGAAACCAGCCCGGTCGCATGCTGACAATTCATTTCGACGCGGCTCCTTCTCCAAACCAATGCGTTTCAAGACATGCCCTGAGCGCGAGCCGGGCGCGGTGCAGAATGACATGAACGTTGGAAACCGAAAGTCCCAGTTCAAGGCAGATTTCGGGTGTTTCCAGGTCGATAACCTCACGCATCAGAAACACCCGCCCCTGCTGCGCGGGCAGCCGGTTGAGGCAGGCGTCGAAAACCTCAAAAAACTGGCGCGAATTGAGATCGGCCTCGGGATCTTCCCACTGCGCCGGCCGGGCGGCATCATGCCACATGCCGCGCCGGTCGAACATATCGGGCAGTGGGCCATCCTCAGCCGCCATCGCCATCTGGCTGAAGCTTTCCCGGCGCCGCTGGCGTTTGCGCAGCAAATCGTAGATCTTGTTCTTGAGAATGGCGATGATCCAGGTCTTGAGCGCCGCCTCACCCCTGAAACTCGCCGCGCTGCGAAGCGCGCCGGCAAGAGCTTCCTGCACTACGTCTTCGGCCTCTGAGTCGTCGCCCAACTGCTGCCGGGCAAACGCCAGCATATCCGCGCGAACCCGGAAAAGGAATTCGGGAGACGTGCCTTCTGCCATGCTGGACAGGCCCTGATCTTCAGCCATGTGCTTGATTGGTCCTGATCCTGGTTCGTTCGGCGCTGGCATCAGTCCCCAATCGTGTAACACTCAACAAATCTCCGATCCAGCCAGCCCTCCAGAAGCCATTCGGATCGCGGTTTGCCACTGTCGGTCAAAACGATGATGAGGGCCAGGAGGAACGACACGCCGGAAACAATAGGTTCCGTTGCGGTTCTGGATGTCGTTTCTCACGGTCATGTTCCCTGCTACACATGCAACAGCCAACCGTCAAAAAGCCTTTTTTTTCATGGTTTTCGAGCACTCTCAGTCACTTGAGAGGCCATGGTGCCAGAAGAGGCATCAAATTATGGCACTATCTATTTGTTCTATATAGTCTTTTGATTACTTGGGTTTGAAAGTGCCCCCAAATATGCCCCCAGCAGCACGACTGCAGCCCAGTTTTCCTCAGACTAATCTTCTTTGCAGCAAGCCCACTACCTTCATCATCTCAACAGCGCAAAGGCCGTCGAGATGCCAATATTCATCTTCTAGTTTGGCGTATGTGCTGCGCCACATGCCTTTTGGTCGACGGATCGGTTGCTCCCATCCCTGCGGGCAGCCAAGTTTCCTTTGCAGTCTGAACAGGCGCTCGAATGCAGCGTCTTTTTGCGAGATGCGCTGAGATTGATATTCAAGCTTCCACGCCTGCCGCGATGCAAACCGATCGCCTCCAGGCGGCAGATACAGCTTGCCCACACGCGCCCCGCTATAGGGGCAGATCATCCACCATCGCTTGCCGCCGAACTTGGGGCGCGTAAAAGTGAGATAGATTGATTGGACTACGCGCTCGGCATCATCGCCGCGTCCCCGCGTATATTCGAGAACAAGGCGCTCCTCGCCCGGCTGGTGCATCAGGGCCTTGTATCCGATCGAGCCGCTGGGCTCGCCGTTACAGGACCAATTCAGATTGCCCCATTGCTCACTACCTTCCCTCGCTAATCCCTTGCGCAGCATCCATGCTAGATCGATGCGAAACGAATGCTCCACCAGTGGCCGCCCGCCGGTCCTACCTGAACCGTATCCGCCCATGAATCCTACCTTTGACCATCAGTCGTGATTGCACCAAGCCTTATAAGTGATCGAGCTTCTAGCGCCTCAAACCTATCGTAAAGTTCAGTCGCTAATTTATTCGCTCTTGCTATATTTTCCAGAGTTTCCTTCGAAATTATTCCTGACTGATCTTGAACAGTGAGAAAACTATTAAATCCACCTCCTCCGCGACTTGGATAGGATTTAACAGAGGTAAAATATAGGAACTCCCTTAAGCAATCTTGGACTTTTTTCCATTCTCTTTGAAGCGCTCGATCTACAAACCGGAAACGCACTCCAACATATTCGTCTTGGAGTTCGATTAGTCCATCGAGCCGAGACCATTGAAAAGAACTGCCAAGATCATGGTCTCGCAAGAACGGCAATGCCGGGTTGGCTAGCGCAAATATAGCTCGCCGGAGTTCGACATCATGCGGATGCGGCTCCCTATCCCACGAAAGCCATTCAGCCGAAATCCAAGCGGCAAGCGCGAGAGCAATCCCCAAGGCTTTTTCCAGATCGAACTCAAGCTGTTCTTGAAGAGGGAGAGTTGCAACGATGGTTGCCATCGCAACGAGACCAAGAAAGACTCGTCCGACAACAGACGAAATGGCATCCCTAGATCGACCGATGATATCGAGGATCATTCGTCACCCCCCTCTTCATCCCCAAGGGGCATTGCGATCCCGCGCATGATCCGATCGGTTTCGGCCAGAATCTTGATGATCTTCTGATAGTGCCGGATATCGTCATAGCTCAGGGCGCGGCCCTTGCGGTCTTTCAGCCATTTCTGTGCAGGCTGGTATCCGCCGATGGGGAAGCTCCAGGACACGGCTGGCACGCCATCGAAGTATTGGCCCTCATCGCCCTTGCCGTTGATGTAGACGCGGCCAAGGGCTTGGGCGCTGCCGTCCGGCTGGGGTTCGAAGCGGGGCTTGTCCACCACGCTGTCGCCCTCGCCATGGAAGGCGTAGGGCGCAGGGCCGATGGCGGCATCTTCCATCAGGTGCAGGCGGCGCAGCGCCTCGCCCTGTTCGCTGATGGTGGCGAACACGTCTGGCGAGGGCGGGAAAGGCACGCGCGGGAAATCGATCTTGAGGAATTCGGCGTAGGTTTCGCGGTAGGCGGGGCAGTGGAGCACGCCATATATGTAATCAAACACCTTCACCTCATCGGGCCGCGCATCGCCGGTCGCGGCGCGGAATGCCCCGTTTTCGACCGTGGCGATATCGGGCGCAGGTGCCTTGTCGGTGAAACCAGCCGCCTCACGGATTCTCGCGTAGAGCTTGGGATCGAAATTGACGCGGATCGACTGGTCTAGGTCTTGCTCATCGGGGTAGAGGTAGAGGGGGAAACTGTTCCCTATTTCCGATGTTTTGTTGGAAACATAAGATGATTCAGCCAAGTTCTCATGGACGAAGAAATTTGTGTATTCGCCCGGAGATTTGCGCTGTCTGCTCACTTGTAGAGCCAAACCGCCCTTTAAGAGGTGCTGCATTACCTCGGCGCGAGGGCGACAAATAAACCCGCGCGACGTTCCAGTGTAATACGTCCACCGCGTATCAAATGGGCGGTATGCTATGCGGGCCAATCTCTCTTGATTGAAATTTGCGGTTATGTCTGCCTTGGCAAGCTTTACACTCCAATCCTGCACGTCTTTGCCCAGAGCATATTTCTCTCGCAAGAGCTCGGCATCTAAGGTGGAGAAATCTTGGACACGCTGCCAAAGGCTATTTTTGTCGCTGTCGATAGTGAGAGCATCGCGGGCTGTGACAATGCCCACAGAATTGACCCACATTAGATCGGCAATCCCAAACCCGGCTAGGTAAACGGCTTCGACTGCGTAGTCGCGCGGCACCATCGGATATGTTGGCGCTTTGTGCGGCAGGCCTACGGGCATTAGGCTTTTGGCCGTGCCGTCCCATAGGGCGGTATATTTGCCCTCGCGTGCGCCCCAAAGGTCGCCATGGCGCACCTCGGCAAGAGGCTTGGGTTTCTTGCCATCGCGCTTGTGCTTGACCGCGATAATGATCGCCACGCCCTGCATGATGTCGAACACGTTCTTGTCAGGTGAGCCATCTGGGGCGACCTCTTGCTTTTTCGAATTGCCGTGCAGATCGAGCACGTAAATCCGGTCGAAACTGTTCATCAGGTGCCAGCGCATCCCCCGGAAGGTGGGGTTATCAAGGTATCCGTGGTTCGTGATGAATCCCAGCACGCCCTCGCCGTTCCGGTCAATCATGTGCTGAGCGAAACGGATGAATTTCACATAGTCGTCATTGATCCATTTGGGGTTGCGTTCTTGCAGGCGTTGCCTGCCGCCGGGTTCCTGTTTGTAATCCTCCATCAGGCCCATGATCCATGGCCCCTTGTTCGCGCTCTCGCCCGAATAAGGCGGATTGCCGATGACGCACATGATCGGTGTCTGGCGCTTGATATTGCTCGCCTGCTTGGATTCCTCGGCAATCGCACGTTGCAGGCCCATGAAGGGCAGGGTCTGGTCCACCCGCTCGCCTTCCTCCAGCGAATTGGTAAGATACACCCCCAGCCGGGGCGGCTTGTCCGATGGTGTGTAACCCAGCCCGGTCAGGATCATGTCGAGCTTCATGTGGCACATGGCATAACTTGCCATCAGCAGCTCGAACCCGTGGATGCGCGGGATCAGCTCCGCTTCGACGTAGCCGGACCATTTGCTCGGCGCGATGCCCTTTACCCGTTCCGCCACCAGCTTGACGACCTCGGCCAGAAAAGTGCCAGTTCCGGTTGCGGGATCGAGTATCTGCACCCGGTGCACGTCTCGCTTGATGGTGGCAGGCTTGCCCTTGCTGTCGAGTTGCCCGGTGTCCCAATCGATCGAAACCTTGCTGGTATCGGCCAAGCCATCGGCCAGTCCGAATTCGGTTTTCAGCACCTCATCCACGGCGCGCACGATGAAATTCACCACGGGTTCGGGCGTATACCAGACTCCGCGCGCCTTGCGCTTGGCCGGGTTATATTCGGCCAGGAAATCCTCGTAGAAGTGCAGGAAGGGGTCTTGCCGCTTCGTCACCTTGCCGAAGTGGCGCAGCACTTGTTCCATGTTGGTGGCAAGGAACACCGCGCACAGATCATCGACCACGCGGCGCAGGCGATCATCAAGGTTCGGCCCGGCAATATAGGTAAACAGGGCGCGCAGGAACGGGTTCGACTTTGGCAACAGCTCCAGTGCCTCGGTGCGGCTGAAAGTGTCGAGCGTTTCATCATGCAGGCGCGCGGCAAACAGGCCATACGCGATGGTTTCGGCGTAGATGTCGGCAAATTCGGCCACGGTGATGTCGTGGATCAGATTGGCCTTGAACGCTTCATACTGGCCGATCAAGTCGGTTGCTGGATCGCCCGCATCCATGGCCTTCATATCGGCCACCAACGCGTTGCCCATGATCTCCTTTATCAGCGCCGCCTTGCCAGCCATCAGCTCGGCCAGGCGTTTGGATGAGGTGACGCTAAGCGGGGTGACATGGGCGAATTCGGCCAGCCGCGCTTCAAGGGTAGCAAAGGCGCTTTCGCGCGCAGGCATGGTCGGGATCAGGTCGGCAATGGTGACGAAATCCACCACCTCGCTATCGCGGATGAATTCGAAGTCCAGCCCGTTGGTGTAGATCAGATTGGGCAGGCCCTTGCGGTAGCGGTCCTTCTGGGCCTTGCTGTAATCATTCGTGGCGAATTTCTTGATGTCCTTGCCAATGTCCTTGGCCTCGCACCAGCCGATCGCGACATCGCCGCGCTGGAACACGAAATCAGGTGCTCCAACGTCCACCGTGCGCCGAGGTTCATTGATAACGGTTAGCGTCGGGTCGATCGACTTGAACAACCGCTCCAACGCCGGGCGGAAACTGTGTTCGGTTGTCTGGCCACTGGCGTAGAGCGCTTTGATCTCGGCCAGGTATCCGGCAATATCCATTAGTGCCCCCAAAAGTGTGTTCTCGAACGCTAAAGCAGCAAATGTGAGCCGCCAAATATTTTCCTAAATCAATTGGGAATTATTGATTTCTCGGACCTCAGGAAACAATGCGGCACATTTCCTCGCGCGCGCGCGGGAGAAAACTGGTTTAGCTATCTAGTTGCATTCTTTGGCCGGTGTCCGACCATTTCGTTGCCGAGATCAGACACCCCCTACCCCTTTTCGGCTTTGCCAGCCGCCAGCTCGCTTGCCAACAACGCAGCTGGCTTGCCCCCAGGGTTTATGCCCCCAGCCGATCAAGCCCAGCTGTTCCTCAAGCCCCGCTGGAGCGCATTTCAGCATATAGTGAAGCTTGCCTAGCAACTGGGCGCGGTAAGCTTCCGGATTGATCGTAGCGGACCGCGCCGCATTCAATTTCTGGCAGTCAAGCGATCGTGCGAAGTAGTGGCCACCACAGATCGACTTTACCCATCTGCGCGGCATGATGCGAAACATGTCATCTAAATCGGGCGGGACATGCAAAAGGATGTGCGCGTGCTGTCCCAAGACTTGACCACGTTCCTGCACCCAAACCCATGGCATCGGATAGCCATGCCTCTGCATCCATTCACGCGCCCGTTTGATAAAGTCGCCGGTTGCCTTGGTGGCTGAGCTGCCATCGATTGCAGCTTTTCCCCACGCCAGTGTAACGAACCGATTAAGTGGCTGGCCATTATCCCACGCGTCAAAGCTGCGACCTATGACTACGCGGCATTGCTTCTCGCTGAGTTGCAAGCTCTCTCGTTCTGCGCTGTTGCGCGCCCCACCACGCTTTAACCCGGCTGGAGGCATGGAAAACGGTCCTATATAAAGAGGTGACCATTGATCCGAACCAAGCCATTGCTTTCACTAGAGAAGCTCAAAATGGTTTGGAACATGGAGGAACGATCCGCCGTAAGTTTCAAAGGGACAGTGAGAAACATGTGCAAGAGCCGCACGCTTTCAATCGGGGCGACCAGCACTATGGCCAGCCGCCCTGATCTTTTGGGCCTCACCACATTTTGTGTTGGACGGCCCGGCTATCCTTTGGCAGAAAGACTGCATCCAAAGGGGAGATTCTTCTGGATGCGAGCGTCGATAAGGGTTCCAGCCTTGTCGGCGCTTTTGCTTTTCTACCGCCAGTTCAATCGTTCGCTGAATGCTCACAGAGTGAAGCAAACCACCGTTCCGCGTCTTCGCTGCGAATGCGTGTTGCCCGCCCGATTTTCACGTGCGGGACATCACCAGAGTCACGCAAGCGATACGCGGTTGAACGACTGATATTGTATTCGTGGCAAAAGCCTTTGACGGTAATTAATGCTGCCATATTCAATTTACTCTTATCGCGGCCATAAGGCCCAAGGATCGCAACCAATAGCCAAACGGGTGTTCCCCGGCTGTTCTATTCATCGCTGATTGATCATGGGGCGCTTTAGGGGAATCACGCAAGGGTCAATGCTGGCAAAATTGTCGCAACAGCTTGTGGATAGCGGGGAAGGATCGAAATTACTTTATCCCGCCGCGCCAACCCTCGACCCACCAGCAGAGAAATCCACAACTTCTCCACCAGTCTTCAAGCGATCGAGATAGTCGCTCCACCATTGCGACATTGACACTCGTTCTGGCCAATGCTGCCCTCGATGATAAGCGCCGCGGACTGCATCACTGTCGCCATGCGCCAACGCTCGCTCAATCGCATCAGCACTCCATTTACCGCTTTCATTCAAAAGCGTTGATGCCGTTGATCTTAGACCGTGTGCTGTTACTTCCTCTTTAGTGAAACCCAGCCGTCGGAAAGCCGCATTGACAGTGTTCTCGCTCATAGGTCTCTTCGGAGTATGAAACGCAGGAAATGCGTAGCCAATAGGCCCAGTCAATTGGTGAAGCTCTTTGAAGAGAGAAATGACTTGCTCGGAAAGCGGCACCGAATGAGGTTTCCGCGCTTTCATTTTTCCGGCAGGGATGCGCCAAACTTTTTCGTCAAAGCTGATTTCTTCCCAGTCCGCGTGCCGCAGCATTCCTGGGCGGACAAAAACGTGTGGCGAAATCTGAAGAGCCAACTTTGTGATCGGACTGCCATCAAACGTTTCTATGACTCGCAATAGATCGCCAAGTTTGCCCGCATCCAAAATTGCCGCATAGTGGTTAGTCTTAGGCGCAATAAGCGCGCCTTTAAGCAACGCAGCTGGGTCATCCTTGGCTCGACCAGTAGCGACCGCATAGCGAAACACCCGACTTGCAAATGAACGACACTTTTTAGCCGTTTCGTGATTTCCCTTTTTCTCGAGTTTCTTGAGGCCAGATAGCAAGAGTTGCGGATCAACTTCGCTAATCGCCAACTGCCCCACCGAAGGCCTTAGAAGCGAAAGGAACCAACGCGCCTTTAACAACGTCGACTCGGCTTTCCCTTCACGGTCCATTTTCTCGATGTATTCAAGCGCAACCAGCTCGAAGGTGTTGCCCGAGCTAACTTTTGCGGTGGCCTTCACCTTCTTTCGTTCAAGCGAGGGATCGATCCCGTCCACCAACTTTACCCGCTCTTCGTCGCGCAACTCCCGCGCCTTGGCCAAGCTAACTTCAGGAAAGGCTCCGAACGAAAGACGCTTTTCTTTTCCAGCAATCCGATACTTCCAGCGCCATAGTTTAGAGCCGTTCGGAAAGACCTCAATGTAGAGACCCTTCGAATCGAATGCCTTGAAGGGCTTATCAGCTGGCTTGAGTCCTTTTATTTTCAGAGTTGTAAGCGGCATTTGGGGGCATATCTCCTCTAGCATCAGCGCAATTTGCCCATGATGCCCCCATGTATGCCCCCAAAACGATTGGATTTCAGAGAACACCAGAGGATCGCCCAGCGACAAACGCGGACGATAAATGGCAGAAAGTCGCCACTTTTTCAACCTGTCAGAGAAAATAGGAAAAGAACAAATGGTGCCCAGAAGAGGACTCGAACCTCCACGCCCTTGCGAGCGCCGCCACCTGAAGACGGTGCGTCTACCAATTCCGCCATCTGGGCACACAGTGCGTCCGGTCATCGTAAGCCGGGCCGCAGGTAGGGGCGGGCCAATAGCGATTGCAGGCGTCATCTGTCAACGCAAGAAAGCACAATCTTGCTTAGGAACGCTTGCAGTGCGCTGCGCGTTACGGCAAGGCGCGCTCCATTGTGCATACCGGCTCGGCAGGACGGATAGATCATGGCCAACACCGCCCCCCTGAAGGACAAGCTCGTCACCATATTCGGTGGCAGCGGTTTCCTGGGAAATTATGTGGCGCAGGCGCTGCTAAGTTGCGGCGCAAGGCTGCGCATTGCAAGCCGCCATCCCGAAAGAGCTTTTGCGCTGAAGCCGCTGGCCAATCTTGGCCAGGTGCAGTTCCAGCGCTGCGACATCACCGATGGACGCAGCCTTGAAGCCGCGCTTGCCGGTAGCGAGGCGGTGGTCAATCTGGTCGGTGCCTTTGACGGCGACCTGCGCCAGCTTATGGGCAAGGCGCCCGGCCGGATGGCGAAATTGGCCAAATCCGCCGGGGTGAAGGCATTCGTACACGTCAGCGCCATCGGCGCCGATGCGGATTCCCCGATCGCCTATGCCAGTGCAAAGGCTTTGGGTGAGCGCGAAGTGGCGGAAGGGTTCCCCAACGCGACGATCATCCGCCCTTCGGTGATTTTCGGCAAGGACGATAATTTCGTGAACATGTTCGCGGGGCTGATCCAGTGGATGCCGGTGCTGCCGGTTTTCGGCCCCGATGCGGTGTTCCAGCCGGTTTATGTCGATGATGTGGCCAAAGCGATCGCAGCGGCTATCGGCGATCCTGGCAAGCATGGCGGCAAGACATATGAATTGGGGGGCCCTGAGAAGCTGACCATGCTCGAAATCAATCGCAGGATTGCCGCCGCGCAGGGGCGCAAGCGCCATTTTATCCCCATGCCGGATGCTGCATCGGCAGGTTTCGCCGCCATGCCGCTGACGCCCCTGAGCCGCGCGCAATGGGGTTTGCTGAAGCAGGGGAACAGTGTTTCGGGCCAATATCCCGGATTTGCGGCGCTGGGAATCCAGCCGCGCCCGCTAGGGCTGTTTCTCGACAAGTGGATGCTGCGCTATCGCAGGCATGGCCGGTTCAGCACGGGGCAAGCCGCCGCGGGCTGAAGCGGTTCAGCTGTCGTCTGCTTCCGGCGCCGTGCCGGTTTCGGTGCCCAGCAGGTTTGCCCGCTCCACCTGCAGAATCGCCCCGTCGCTGCCGATGATACGCACCCTTGTGCCAATCCCCATGTCCGGCCCCCGCGCGATCCATTCGCTATCGCCATATTTGATGCGGCCGGATCCGCCATCGAGCGCCTGGGTGACGATCGCGGTCTCCCCCACCAGGCGCGAGCCGCGCCGGTTGAGCAGGGGATCCGAACTTTCGATCGGCGAATCGCGCAGCATTCGCCGCGCGCTGAAAGCCGCGATCAGCGACAGGAATACAAAGATGACAATCTGCGAAGGAAAGCCGAGACCAAGGCCCAGAGTGAGCACACCGGTGATGACCGCAGCAACTGCGAGCCAGATCAGGTAAACCCCCGGAACCAGCATTTCCAGTGCGGCAAGGATCAGCCCAATGGCAATCCAAATCCAATGCGCATCAAAGCCTTCGAGGCCGTCCATCAACTATCCCCTGTGCGAGGCACGCTGGTACGCGGCTTTCCCGGTGTAAGTTGCGTGCCTGAGCGAGAGCCCATCGCGGTTGTGACGTCGCCTTCGGCTGGCTGGATTGCACTGCGCACCAGCTCGCCGATCCCGCCCAGCGATCCAATCAACTGGGTCGCCTCTACCGGGAACAGAATGGTCTTGGCGTTGGGGCTTTCAGCGAATTTGGCCACCGCCTTGGTGTATTCCTGTGCGATGAAATAGTTGATTGCCTGATTGCCCGAAGCGGCAATTGCATCCGATACCATCTGCGTTGCGCGCGCTTCCGCCTCGGCCGCGCGCTCGCGTGCTTCGGCATCGCGGAACTGCGCTTCGCGCTTGCCTTCAGCCTCGAGGATGGCAGATTGTTTGCGCCCCTCGGCGCGCAGGATAGAGCTGGTCTTGTCACCTTCAGCCTCGAGAATTTCCGCGCGCTTCAGCCGCTCTGCCTTCATCTGCCGCGCCATGGCTTCGGAGATATCGTGCGGCGGGCGGATATCCTTGATCTCGACGCGGGTGATCTTCACGCCCCAGGGCGAAGTTGCATGATCGACCACGGCCAGCAGCCGGGCGTTGATCTCATCCCGCTTCGACAGCGTCTCGTCCAGATCCATGCTGCCCATGACTGTGCGCAGATTGGTGGTCGTGAGCGCCATGATCGCCTGATAGAGGCTGGAAACTTCATAGGCTGCCTTGCCCGCATCAAGTACCTGGAAGAACACCACCGCGTCCACGCCGACCATGGCGTTGTCGGCGGTGATGATTTCCTGCCCCGGAATGTCGAGCACCTGCTCCATCATGTTTACCTTCTGCCCGACGCGGTCGACGAAAGGGATGATGATGTGCAAGCCCGGTTCGGCAGGCATGGTGAATTTTCCGAGCCGTTCGATCGTGTAGACATAGCCCTGCCTCACGACCCGCACCGCCATCAGCAAGAACACGATCAGCAAGAACACAAGCGCGGCGAGGGCAATATATTCCATCAATGCTACTCCAGAAACCGGGGTCGAGTGGCAGAGTAACGTCCATCCACTCGCGGGCCAAGCAAAAGCGGATCAATAACAGTGACCGTTCCGCTTATTTGCATGCTTGCACGCGGTGAGCGACCGATCCCGGCGTCACAGTGCCTTACCGTAAAGCGCCAGCAGATCGGTCCAGGCCTTTTCCGCCGCTGCCTGGGCATAAACCGGGCTGTCAGGCACGGTCCAGCCATGGTCGCTATCGAACACCTCGACCTGCGCAGGACGACCGGCAGCCTTGAACGCCTCGGCCAGCACGGTCTTTTCCTCCGGCGCCTTGGCATCGTCGTTCTGCCCGATGGCGACGAGATAGCTCGCCTGCGTCTGGCCGATCAGCGCGTGCGGGCTCAGCGGATCGCCCTCGCGAACCAGCCCGCCGCCGTGGAAACTTGCCGCCGCGCGGACCCGCGATGGCACCGCCGCCGCGGTCCAGAAGGTGAAGGGCCCGCCCATGCAATAACCCTGTGTGCCCACGCCGCGCGCGATATCGACCGCTGCCTGCGTGTCAAGCCAGCCGATTGCCGCAACGGCATCGCGCATGATCGCCTCTGCGTCCAGATGCCCGCGCATCTCGCGCGCCCTGGGCCAACCGTCATTGCCGGCGAAATCGGCGAAGTCCTTCCATATCTCGCCCTTGGCGTCGCGGTAATAGGGATTGGCGACGAGGACCGCATAGCCTGCGCCCGCCAGCCGCCGCGCCATAATACGCTTGGCCTCGCGAATGCCGGCGATATCAGGCCACAGCAGCACGGCGGGATGCGCTCCCGATGCGGGGTGGACGAAGAAGCCGTCCATCGTCCCGTCGGGCGTACCGAAGGAGACCGTGCTTTCGGTGAGCAGCGCCGAATTACCGTTGTCGGCCAACCCATCGCCAGGGTTGCAGGCGGCCAGCACCGCGATCCCGCCCAGCGTGCCGAACTGGCGGCGGCTAAGCCCTTCCTTCGCCCAGCGGGTTATCATTGCTTCATCACACATCGTCTGCTCCTTCGATTGGCCTGATCCTGCCCTGACTAGCTTATTTGCACAATGGACAGTTGCGCAACTTCGCGGCAGTCTGCTTCGCGGACGAGAACGGAAGGTGGACCAAGCGCCAGTTCTTTGGGGAGAGATAGCGCAATGAAAGCGAACGGTTTTATCATAGCGGCCTTGAGCGCTGCCAGCCTGCTGCTCGCCGGATGCAGCGATAGCGGCCGGATCGGTTCGGAAGAGCTGCTCAATGCCGAGGCCGATAGCGCCAACTGGATCACCTATGGGCGCACATATTCCGAGCAGCGCTTTTCCCCGCTCGACCAGATCAATACCGGCAATGTCGACCAGCTTGGCCTGGCCTGGTTCGCTGATATGGACACCGCGCGGGGGCAGGAAGCCACCCCGCTTGTGATTGATGGCAAGCTCTACCTCACCACCGCCTGGAGCAAGGTGAAAGCCTTCGATGGCGCGAGCGGCAAGCTGTTATGGGAATATGACCCGCAAGTTCCCGGTGAAACTGCGGCCAAGGCCTGCTGTGACGTGGTCAATCGCGGGCTCGCGACCTGGGGCGACAGGCTGTTCCTCGGCACGCTTGACGGCCGGTTGATCGCGCTGGAACGCGGCAGCGGCAAGGTGATCTGGGAAAAGCAGACCACCGATCCAGAAAAATCCTACACCATCACCGGTGCACCGCGTGTGATCGACGGCAAGGTGCTGATCGGCAATGGTGGGGCCGAATTCGGTGTGCGCGGCTATATCGCTGCCTATGACGCAAAGGACGGCGATGAACTGTGGCGCTTCTATACCGTGCCCGACGAGCCGAGTGACGACGATCCCGAATATCTCAAAGCTGCGGCCGAAACCTGGAGCGGCGAGTGGTGGAAGCTGGGCGGCGGCGGCACTGTATGGGATGCGATGGCCTACGATCCCGATCTCGACCTGCTCTATATCGGCGTAGGCAACGGATCACCCTGGAACCGCGCATATCGCAGCCCCGGCGAAGACGGCACCGGCGATGGTGACAATCTCTACCTATCCTCGATCGTCGCGATCCGCCCGGATAGCGGCGAATATGTGTGGCATTACCAGACCACGCCGGGCGAGACTTGGGACTATACCGCCACCCAGCACATCATGCTGGCCGATCTGGAAATCGACGGAAAACCGCGCAAGGTGCTGATGCAGGCGCCGAAGAACGGGTTTTTCTACGTCATCGACCGCGAAACCGGCAAGTTCATCAGCGGACAGCCCTATATCCCGCAAAGCTGGGCCCTGGGAATAGACGAGAACGGCAGGCCAATCGAGAACCCCGAAGCCCGGACGGAGAAAACCGGAAAGCCCGCCTTGGTCATGCCGGGGCCGCTGGGCGGGCATAACTGGCACCCCATGGCCTATCACCCGGGCGAAGGCCTGGTCTACATCCCGGCGTTCGAAGCAGCCTCTATCTACGCCCCCCTCAAGGGCTGGAAGCCTGATCCCAAGCGCGGCTTCAATGTCGGTTATGACCTTGGCGCTGGCGATCTCCCGCCCGACCCGCAAATCCGCAAACAGGTATATGGCACTGTGCGGGGCAAGCTGCTGGCATGGGATCCGGTGGCCCAGAAGGCACGCTGGGAAGTGGAGCATGCCGGTCCGTGGAACGGCGGTGTGCTGGCAACCGGTGGCGGCCTGGTATTCCAGGGCAATTCCTCCAGCGAATTCAATGCCTATAATGCGGCAAACGGCACGAAACTGTGGAGCTTTCCCGCACAAACAGGCGTAGTTGCCCCGCCCGTCACCTATACTATCGCTGGCGAACAATTTGTGGCGGTTCTGGCAGGCTGGGGCGGCGCTTATGCCATCACCGCCGATGGCGGGCTGATCGATGACGCCAAGCCGGTCCAGAACATCAGCCGACTGCTGGTTTTCAAACTCGGTGCCGCTGGCAAGCTGCCGCCCCAGCCGGAGCTGGCCAAACTGCCGCTCGATCCACCCCCGAGCCGGGCCAACGCTGAAACCATTGCGCTCGGCAAGCAGAAATACGCCCGCTATTGCGCGGTGTGCCATGCTCCTGCAGCGGTGGGATCAACCGTCCTGCCTGATCTGCGGCGATCGGGCACGCTGCAAAGCCGCGACACATTCCTTCAGGTCGTGCGCGGGGGCATGTTGCAGGACCGGGGCATGGTGAGCTTTGCCGAAAGCCTGACTGAAACGGAAGCAGACGCGATCCGCGCCTATATCATCGCCCGTGCAAACGAGGACAAGGCAGCGGGGCTTGACTGAGGGCAGCGCGCTGCCCGGCATCAGCCCCTGAATACCACGGTGCGTGTGCCATTGAGCAGGACGCGTTCCTCAAGGTGCAGCCGCACCGCTTCGGCCAGCACGCGCCGTTCGATATCGCGCCCCTTGCGCACCAGTTCCCCGGGCGTGTCGGCGTGGGTTATCGGCTCGACATCCTGGTGGATGATCGGGCCTTCATCAAGGTCATGCGTGACGTAATGCGCGGTGGCGCCGATCATCTTCACCCCGCGGGCATGCGCCTGGTGATAGGGCTTGGCGCCCTTGAAACCCGGCAGGAAGCTGTGGTGGATATTGATGCAGCGGCCCGAGAAGAACGCCGCCTGCTCGTCTGACAGGATCTGCATGTAACGGGCCAGCACCACCAGCTCGGCATCGCATTCTTCGGCGATGGCGCGAACCTGCGCCTCCTGCTCAGGCTTGGTTTCGCGCGCGACCGGCAAGTGGTGGAACGGCACGCCGCCAATATCGGTGTGGTGGATCGCTGTGCGCGGGTGGTTTGACACGATCGCCACCGGCTCCATCGGCAGTTCCCCGATACGCCAGCGATAGAGCAGATCGGCCAGGCAATGGTCGAACTTGCTGACCATGATCATCACCCGGCGTGGCCGATCGCGCAGCGAAAGTTTCCATTGCATCTCGAACTCGCCCGCCAGCGGGGCGATGCCTGCGCGGATTTCCTCGCGCGGTACGGCGCCCGGATCGAATTCGACGCGCATGAAGAAGCGGTCGCTCTCGCAATCGTTGAACTGCTGCGCTTCGAGCACATTGCCGCCGCGCTCGAACAGCAACGAGCTCACCCGGGCGGTGATGCCGGGCCGGTCAGGGCACGACAGGGTCAGGACAAGCGGCCCAGCCATGTCAGCGCCGCGTCAACGCCTCTTCGCTTTCAGCCATCAGGGTCTGGATGATATCTGCGACCGGCTCTTCTGCCTTGACCATGCCGACCGACTGGCCTGCCATCAGGCTGCCGCCTTCGACATCACCGTCAATCACTGCGCGGCGCAGCGCCCCTGCCCAGAAATGTTCGATCTGGAGCTGCGCTTCGCCCATGTCGACTTCTGCCCGGTCGAGCCTGCCCGCCACTTCGAACTGCTTGGCAGTGAATTCCTCCGTACCCTTGTTCCTGAGCGCGCGGACCGGGATTACCGGCAGCCGCGGATCGACCTGCACGCTGGCGATCGCATCGCGCGCGCTGGCGCGGAAAAAAGCCTTCTTGAAATCGGGGTGGGCAATGCTTTCCGTGGCGCAGGCAAAGCGCGTGCCGAGCTGCACGCCCGCCGCGCCCATCTCGAGATAGCCGGCGATCGCCTGGCCCTTGCCGATCCCGCCGGCAACAAAGATCAGATGCTCGTCCGCCAGCTCAGGCAGCATCTCCTGCGCCAGCACGCTGGTCGATACCGGGCCGATATGGCCACCGGCCTCCATCCCTTCGATCACCAGTGCATCAACGCCGGAACGCAGCAGCTTCTTCGCCAGCGCCAGCGTGGGGGCGAAGCAGATGACCTTCGCATCGGTTCCGCTTTCGCCCTTGATTGCTTCGACGCTGCCCTTGGGCGGGATGCCGCCAGCGAGCACCACATGCCCGACGCCGTGCCGCTTGCAGACATCGATCAGCTCGAACAGCTGCGGGTGCATCGTGATCAGGTTCACGCCAAACGGCCTGGATGTCAGCTTCTTCGTCTCGGCGATTTCGGTGTCGAGCAGTTCGGGCGTCATCGCGCCGCACGCGATCACGCCGAAGCCGCCGGCATTGCTGATGGCCGAAACGAGGTTCCGCTCGGATACCCAGCTCATCGCGCCGCACAGAATCGCATAATCGCAGCCGAGGAAATCGGTGCCGCGCTGCATCAGGCGGCTGGTCTTGGGATAATTGCTCATGCGCCGCCGATTAGGGCCGAAGCCCGCGCGCGGCAAGCATGTCAGTCATTATAGAGGATTCTCACCTTGCCAGCCGCTTCGGCAGCGATGCGCCGCGCCGTGTCTGTATTGTCAGCCACGGCCAGGGCCACGCCCATGCGGCGATAGGGCCGCGTGGTCGGCTTGCCGAACAGGCGCAGGTCAACCGTGCCGCCCGTCACGCCCAGCGCATCTTCCACTCCGCTAAAGGCAAAATCCGCGCTCTCGCGATCCGCCAGGATGACCGCCGAAGCCGATGGCCGCGCGCGGATTTCGGCGGGAACCGGCAGGCCCATGATCGCCCGGGCATGCAGGTCGAACTCGGTCAGGTTCTGCGAAATCAGCGTCACCATCCCGGTGTCATGCGGTCGCGGCGAGAGTTCCGAGAAGATCACTTCCTCACCCCTGACAAAGAATTCGACGCCGAACAGGCCCCAGCCAAGGCCAGCGCCAGCGAGATTCTCGACCACTTTGCGCGCCATATCCTGCGCCTTGTCGATGGCCGCCTCGCTCATCGGGGTGGGTTGCCAGCTTTCCTGGTAGTCGCCGCGTTCCTGCCGGTGGCCGATCGGCGGGCAGAAGGTTACCCCGCCCGCATGCCGCACCGTAAGCAAGGTGATTTCATAGTCGAAATCGATGAACTGCTCGACGATCACCCGGCTGCGATCGCCGCGCATATTGGCCACTGCATAATCCCACGCCGCTTCGAGCCCGGCCGCACTGTCGACCTTGCTCTGGCCCTTGCCCGATGAGGACATGACCGGCTTGATGACGCAGGGAAAGCCGGTGCGCTGCGCCGCGGCCCGCACTTCCTCCAAATTTTCGGCATAGCGATACACAGAGGTCGCCAGGCCCAGCTCCTGCGCGGCCACATCGCGAATGCGGTCACGGTTCATGGTCAGCTGCGTCGCCCGGGCAGAAGGAACGATGTTGAAGCCTTCCGCTTCTAGTTCGCCCAGCACCTCTGTGCGGATTGCCTCGATCTCCGGCACGATCAGGTCAGGCCGGTGTTTCTCCGCTACGGCGCGCAAGGCTGCACCATCGAGCATGGAGAACACTTCGCTTGCATCGGCCACCTGCATGGCAGGCGCATGGGCATAGGCATCGCAGGCGATGACATAGGCACCCAGCCGCTTGGCCGAGATGGTGAACTCGCGGCCCAGTTCGCCAGAGCCGAGCAGCAGGATTTTCTTGGTGAATGACATGGCACGGCTCTAGCCGCAGAACCTGGCCAAGCCAACGGTTGGGTTGGTTAGGTGCCGGTTAGCTGGGATCCCTTGCCGGAGTGGTCGTGGCGGATTTCAGCCCTGCGCCCGCCCATGGCCCGGGCCACCACCAGCGCACGCTCTGCATGCGCCATGACCGTATCGAGCGATCCCGCAAAGCTCGCAACTCCGGCAGAGGCCGTCAGCCGCATATCGCCGCCTTTCACTTCACCGGAAAGGCTTGCAAAAGTCGCCAGTGCATCCTGCGTCAGCGCCAGTGCATCAGGTGCCGCGCAATCAGGCATCAATACCGCAAAGCGATCTCCATCGAGCCGGGCCAGAATGCGATCTTCAGGCAGGACATTGGCCAGAAAGCTGCCAAACGCCCACAGAACATCATCCGCAATCGCGTGGCCGAAGCGCAGCTTGAATGCGGCAAATCGATCAATCTCGAAGAGCGCGACGGCCCCGTTCGAACCGCGAGCCAGCAGCTGTGCGAGCATCGCCTGGAATGCGCGAGCATTGGCAAGGCCGGTGGCAGCATCGGTCATGGCAGCCGCCGCCAGCTCGCCTTCCAGAGAACGGCGGCCTTCAACCGATCGCAAAAGACCCAGCGCGCCGACAATTCTGCCCTGCTCATCAGGGGCAGGGCGCAGGCTGAGCGCGTACCAGGCCTTTTCCGGCGAGCCGCTGGCCAGCGGAAATTCGAGCCGGTTGGCTGGCGTGCAACCGGCCAGCGATTCCTCGTGATAGGCGCGCACCGCTTCGGCGTGCCCGGGCGTGGTAAGATCCGCCAGATGAGGCTTGAACAGCATCTCAGACAGGCGCAGCCCCAAGGCCTCAATTCCGCGCGAAGCGTCCTCGATAAATCCTTCCACATCGGTTTTGATCAAGATGCTGCCGGCTGTTTCTGCCAGCATGTCCTGCAATATTTCCCCGTATCTTCCGGAGAAGGATTCCTTCATTGCCGAATGCCCCCGGCTTGCGCGACCAAACCCATCAACCCGCCGTCAGGCCCTGTGTATAACTTAACTAACCGGTTTACGAATTTATTGACCAGATTACCTGTTTTTCAAGTAATTCATCTGACAAACGTTAATCCTGTTAAGTTAACCTGACTAAAAAACGAATCAATTTATATTTCCGTTTACCATAATACGTCCGGAGGTGAAGAAATCTGTTCGCATTAAAGGACAATGCACTGGCAATCAGATTTCGATCAGGATGCGAACCATGCTGGCGTCCAGGCCCAGCGCCCTGGCTATCTGGTCACGGCTGGCATGCAGCAATTGGGAAACACCCACAGGATGATGCGCCGAAATCAGCTCTTCTGCATTCAGCCCCAGCACTTCCGCGATCGCGGGAATGCGGTCATCCACGGGGCGAGCCTTGCCCTTTTCCCACGCCCAAACGGTGGGTTTGCTGACGCCCAGCTGGTCGGCGACCTGGGCCAGGGTTAGCCCCCGGGCCTTGCGGGTCTGCTCCAGCTTCTTGCCCAGTCCGGCGCCGAGCAAGGCGGGGTCCACAGGCGCAGCGGGCATTGGGGGAAGCGGCGCCCCCGCCCTGAGCTCGACCGCGCTGAGCGCGGCGGTGCCGATGGCGCGATTGAACTGGCATCCGAACAGGCGGCCGCTTGACCACACGACGCGAGCAACCACCGCTCCCTCATGGGGGAGATCGACTTCAATTTCCGCACCAGAGCCGAGTTCAAGCTCAGTCTCGATCAGCATGCCGGTTGCCGAGACGTTGTGCACGGTGACATTGGCCCGTTCGCTCGTTGCAGTGCCGCCGCTTGTCTTAAGGTATAGATAGCGTCGGTCATGCAGCCGCGAATCAGGCCCGGCCGTGTCTTGAAACAGTTGCGCCTCGATCGGGATGGTTTGCTCTCCTTGCTAGACCCCAAGAGGTCGTCCGAGAGCATTAAGATTCGGTTATCGGCCACGCTCGGCGCGACGCCATGTGCTACCTTCGCGGCGGGTTGGCCAGCCAGGCGCAGGGGATCAGCCGCTTAACCGGGGCTGCCACTAAGCAGCCTCATCCTTGGCATCGAGGCCATAGGCAGTGTGGAGCACGCGCACGGCCAGTTCGGTCTCGTCCTCGTCGATCAGCACCGAAACCTTGATCTCGGAGGTCGAGATCGCCTGGATATTGATCCCGCGATCACTGAGTGCGCGGAACATGGTGCTGGCAACACCGGCATGGCTTTTCATCCCTACGCCCACCACGCTTACCTTGGCGATCTTGTTGTCGGTAATGATACGGTTGAACCCGATTTCCTCGCGCTTGTCCTCCAGCAGCGCCTGTGCGCGGGCAAGGTCGGCTTGAGGTACAGTGAAGGTCACGTCAGTCTCGCCTTTGTCGCGGCCGACATTCTGGATGATCATGTCGACATTGATCGAGGCAGCAGCCAGCGGCTCGAAAATATGCGCCACAGCGCCCGGCTTGTCAGGTACGCGGGTAAGAATCACCTTCGCTTCATTCTTGTCATGCGCGATACCGGTCACGAGTTGGCGTTCCATGTTGCCGTCCTCCACTAGCTGGCTCATTTCATCATCCGACACGATCAATGTGCCGGGCAGGTCGTCTGCGGGGACCGCGTCATCGCCCAGGAAGCTAGAGAGCACCTGCACGCGGACGCCCGCTTTCATCGCCAGGCCGACCGAGCGGGTCTGAAGCACCTTTGCCCCGACCGAGGCCAGCTCGAGCATTTCCTCATAGGTCACGGCCTTGAGCTTGCGCGCCTTGGCCACGATCCGCGGATCGGTGGTGTAGACCCCGTCGACATCGGTGTAGATATCGCAGCGATCGGCATGCACTGCCGCAGCAACCGCCACAGCAGAAGTGTCAGACCCTCCGCGCCCAAGCGTGGTGATCCTGCCGTCATCGCCGAGCCCCTGGAAGCCAGGGATGACGGCAATTTCGCCTGCCTCCATCGAAGCGATCAGTGCATCCGCCTCGATCGATTCTATCCGCGCCTTGGCATGCGCTTCGATGGTGCGCACGGGCAATTGCCAGCCGAGCCAGCTGCGCGCCCTGCACCCCATCGATTGCAGGGTCAGCGCCAGCAATCCGCTGGTCACCTGCTCGCCGCTGGCAACCACCACGTCATATTCCGCCGGATCATAGATCGCGTTGGCTTCGCGGCAGAAATTGACCAGCCGATCGGTTTCACCCGCCATGGCCGAAACAACCACTGCCACCTGGTGCCCGGCGGCCTGCTGTTTGCGCACGATATTCGCCACGCGACGAATGCGCTCGGTCCCCGCCATCGAGGTGCCGCCGAATTTCATCACGATGCGTGCCAAGGCTTTTGCGCTCCAAGCTGGTTCGAATCTGTGCGCGCTGTTAGGGACGCACAATGACAAAGGCAAATGTCACAAATGTAACCATCCGCCCAGAGGAAGCAGCGCATTTTTCATCGCTGGCGCGCGAATGGTGGAATGCCAAGGGCCCGATGGCTTCGCTGCACCAGGTCAATCCGGTGCGCCTCGCTTTCCTGCGCGAAGCGATCGACCGGCACTGGAGCGGCGATATCCGCGCGCCCCGGCCGCTCGCCGGCAAGAGCGCGCTCGACGTGGGCTGCGGCGCCGGGCTGGTGTGCGAGCCGCTGGCCCGGCACGGCGCGCAGGTGACCGGCGTCGATGCCTCAGCCGAGAATATCGGCGTCGCTAGCGCGCATGCCGCAGGTGCCGGGCTCGACATCCGCTATATGGCGGGCGAGCTCGCCAGCCTCGATCTCGGTACCTTCGATCTCGTCACCTCGTTCGAGGTGCTGGAGCATGTGGCTGACAAAGGCGCTTTCCTTGCAGCCGTTGGTGCAAGCCTCAAGCCTGACGGCCTGCTGGTCATGTCCACTCCCAACCGCACGGCGGCGAGCCGCCTGCTGCTGGTCGAGGCGGCAGAGCGCATCGGCTATGTCCCGCGCGGCACGCATGACTGGAACGACTTCGTGACGCCAGAGGAACTCGCTGACCTGCTGGCCGAGGCTGGCCTGGCCATAGGGGAAGTGCGCGGAATTGCGTGGCGCCCGGGCAAGGGCCTCCACCTGTCCGATGACGTGTCACTAAATTTTATCTTCAGCGCAAGGCCGGCGAATTTGTAACCTTAGTACCCTGATCTGCGTAAATCGAGTAATACGATGCTGAAGATTTTTATCCGAATTTTGGCCGTCAGCGCACTTGTGCCCGCCTCATATCTGGCGTGGCATTGGGCAATGGCAGTTGATCTTCCCGATACGCCCAAGCCCAAAACCGTTGTCAGTCACGGATTTCAGGAGCCAGCAAAAATTGCCAGCGCTTGGCTTGCCAAGCATCGCACCGACATCAACGTGCCGGCAATTTCAGCGGCAGTGGCAGTGAACGGAAAGCTCGTCTGGGCAGAGGCACAAGGATGGGCCGATATTGATCGCAGGCTTGCAGCAACACCGCATACGACTTTCAGGATCGGCAGCACGTCTAAGGCATTCACCGTTAGCGTGACCGGGAGGCTGCTGGAGAAAGATATCATCGAATTGGATCAGCCAATTTCGGCTTACATGCCAGGCCTTCCATCCCATTGGCAGGATCTTACCTTACGCCAGCTGCATTCACACACGGCCGGCCTTCCCGGCTATGAGGAAAACAATGACTGGATCGGCGCGCTCGACTCGTTCCTGCTCTGGTCGCACTATGACAATGTTGCCGACGCGCTCGACCAGTTCGATGGTAGTGATATGCTGTTCACGCCGGGGGAAGATTTCCACTATTCATCGTTTGACGTTGCTCTGGCTTCAGCCGTCCTTCAATCCGCTGCGGACAAGCCATTTCTAAAATTGCTGGATGCCGAAGTCGCCGCACCGCTAGGCCTGTCGAACACGGGCGCTGATCACCTGCCCGACGATCCGCCTGGCCGGGCCACGTTCTATGATCGCCAAGGGGATCAATTTTATCCCTGGAGAGAGGTCGATTTGAGCGGCAAGCTTGCCGGTGGCGGTCTTGCCAGCACTCCTGCCGATATGGCGCGGCTGGGCGCAGCCTATCTTGGCGGTTCCTTTCTCAAGCCCGCAACAGTCGCAATGCTGTGGGAGCCGCAACCCCTGACCAATGGCGATATCAACGAGCAATCCTATGCGCTAGGCTGGCGCAGTACGAAGCATTCGGCAGACGAGCTTGGACTTGACCCCTCAAAATTCGGCGACGAGGTGTGGATTGTTCATCACGGGGGAGTGAGCAAGGGTTCGATGGCGTGGCTGGTTGTCTACCCCGATTTCGACATCGTCATTGCAATGGCCATCAATGCCCGGGCTGACAATTTCCAGGATTTTGCAGCACCTGCTTCCCGACTGGCAGAGATCTTCCTGCCCCAAGGCCAGCCACAAGATCGTTGATTGCCGCGCCCACAACTGGCTAGCCCGATCAGCGCTCTGCCAATCCTTGCCCGTTCCGCGCGCTGACTGCACCGCCGGGATCGTCGGCAAACACGCCCGAAACCCCTGCCCGGCCAAGCAGGCCAAGCAATGCAGCCTGGTCGCCTCTGCCCGCATCACCGCCGCTGCCACGCAGGCTGGCAGGCAGGAAGGCATTTTCGGGGCGGAGCGTCCAGGCGTGGAGTGCGAGCCCTGCCGCCTTCGCATCGGCGGGTAGCGAAGTGGGGGTGCCATCGGGCCCGAGAATCATGGCGATATGCGCCGCAACCACATCGGCATATCGGGCGATCTCCGCCAGCCCGGTCGGCGTGATCATTTCCGCATAGCGCATCGCGGGCTCATCGGCCGGGCCATCCTCGGGCTTCACCAGCTGCACCAGCTTGAAATCGCTGCGCTGGCCAAGCCGCCGCAATGTCCCTACCTCGAAGCTCTGGATGAATACCGGATCCGCCGCTGTAATGCCGAGATTGCGCAGTTCCTTGAGCAGCAGATCGACCATGTCGATCCCCGCCTCCTGCAGCAGGAAGTTGGGATGCTTGAGCTCGGGATAGAGGCCGATCCTGCTTCCTTTGTCCGCCTCTTTCGCCCGTACCAGTTTCACGATCTCTTCCAGCGTCGGCACCTGATACAGCCCGTTGAAGCGCGCATTGGCCGGGCGAAAGGCGGGAATCCGCTCTTTGGCGCGCAGGGTGCGTAGCTCTGCAAGAGTGAAATCTTCCACAAACCAGCCTGCAATGCGCTGGCCATCTACAGTCTTTTCACGGCGGCGATCCTCGAACTCTTCCCGGCTGGCAACATCGGTAGTGTCCGATAGCTCGTTCTCGTGGCGTGAAACCAGCACCAGGTCACTGGTCACGACCAGATCGGGCTCGATATAGTCAGCCCCCTGATCGATCGCGCGTTCATAGGCGGCCAGCGTGTGCTCTGGCCGTTCTGCACTTGCGCCGCGATGGGCAATAATCAACATGTCATCACCCATTGCATTGGCCGCCGCCGGGAATGTGGCTGCCAGGCTCACTGCGGTTAACAGGCCGATAAAGCCACAATTTAACCTCACCTTAGCAATGATCCCTGTATTTTTGCGGGCTATGTTCAAGAAACTGCTCCTTGCGACCTTGATCGTGGTCATCGGCATGTGGGGTGCCGGCTATGATGTTGCGGGAATCAAGGATGATATCTGGAACGCCGCCAACAAGCAGGCGGGCGCCATGACCGGTCGCGCGCACATGGAAGGCAGCGACTGGGGCGACAGCGCCACTTAAAACGCCGCGTTCCATTCACTTTCCTTGAAGCCTACCAGAATGCCACCTGCGTGCTCGATCACCGGGCGTTTGATCATGCCTGGATATTGCGCGAGCAATGTGACGGCCTTGGCGGCGTCGATATCGGCCTTTTCTTCATCTGACAGCTTGCGAAAGGTCGTGCCGCGGCGATTGAGCACGACATCCACGCCCTTGGCCTCGATCCACTCCGCCAATTTGGCCGGATCGGCACCTTCCTTCTTGTAGTCATGAAATGCGTAGGCGATGCCTTTTGCATCAAGCCAGCTGCGGGCCTTCTTCACCGTGTCGCAATTGGGAATTCCGTAAAAATGGATCGTCACTTGGTGGTGTCCCTTGCTTCGAAATGGTGGATACGCGGATTGTCGCAGCCGAACAGCGTGTAGCTGGCGTAATATTCATTGCGGCCATTATCCTGTGCCGCGCGGTGTTCTGCCACCTTGCCCCAGGCGCGGGCGGCCGCCTCGCTTTCCCATTCGGACAGCGCGATAACCTCGCCGTCCTCGGCAGTGAAGCTCTTGAAGCCGAGAAAGCCGGGTTGCACCGAGGCAAGCGCGAGCATGGCGTCAGCCTCGGCATCATATTTGGCCTGAACCAGATCGGCACGTTTGCGATTGCGAAACACCACCAGATACATCAACCGGTTCCCCTGAGATGGGCATCAGCGATCGCCACTGCCAGTGCATCGGCGGCGTCGGCCCCGGCAATTTTCGCCCCCGGCAAAAGTATCTTGAGCATGGCCTGGACTTGCGCCTTCTCGGCCCCGCCGGTGCCGACAACGGCCTTCTTGACCAATCGCGCGGCATGCTCGCTGACGTGAAGGCTGGCCGCGCCGCAGGCAGCCAGCACTGCGCCGCGCGCCTGCGCCAGCTTGAGGGTCGATTGCGGGTTCTTGTTGGCGAAGACTTCTTCCGCCGCAGCCCGGTCGGGCGAATGGGCAGCGATCACCGCGGCGATCGCGCCATGCAGGTGATCGAGCCGCTGCGCCATCGGCGCCTTGGAATCCGTCTTGACCTCGCCGTTGGCGATATGGATGAGGCGCGATCCCTCGACCCGGATGACGCCCCAACCGGTGCAGCTGAGCGAGGGGTCGAGGCCGAGGATCAGCATATCGGAATCATATCCGGATGCCGATGCGCGGACCGAATTGCACCATGATGAAATAGAGCGCCACGGTCAGCGCGCAGCCTGCCGCGAGCGTGATCCAGAAGCTGAAACCCTGGCGCAGCATCAATGGCATCAGAAGAAACATCGGGAGGCTGGGCAGGACGAACCAGAAGGTTGCCTCGGCATGGGTGGCCATGTTTTCGGCATCCGGGCGCGCATGCCAAAGGAAGATCATGCCCAGGATCGAGACCAGGGGTAGTGAGGCGATCAGCGCCGCCATCGCGGGCAGCCGCCGGCCCACTTCGGCAATCGCCGCGATCATCGCACCGGCAAGCAGCGCCTTCGCGACGAAGCTCCACATCAGCCGATCTTCTCCATGATCTCGTCGCTGATCTCGTAATTGCCCCACACAGTCTGGACGTCATCATCGTCATCCAGCGCATCAACCAGCTTCAGCAATGTCGCCGCGCCCGATTCGTCCATCTCGACGGTGATATTCGGCTTCCACGCCAGCTTGACGTTTTCCGCTTCGCCAAGCACGGCTTCGAGCGCGCTGGCAACAGCGTGAAGGTCGTCGGCAGCGGTCCAGATGGTGTGGCCATCTTCGCTGCTTTCAACGTCGACTGCACCCGCTTCGATCGCGGCTTCCAGCAGTTTTTCCTCATCGCCTGCACTGGCCGGATATTCGATCAGGCCAAGCCGCTCGAAGCCGTGTTGAACCGAACCTTCAGTGCCCAGATTGCCGCCGTTCTTGGAAAAGCAGGTGCGCACATTGGTGGCCGTGCGGTTGCGGTTGTCGGTCAGTGCCTCGACAATGATCGCGCTGCCTCCCGGGCCATAGCCTTCATAGCGCACTTCCTCGTAATTATCTCCGTCATTGGCAGATGCCTTGTCGATTGCACGCTGGATATTGTCCTTCGGCATCGATTGCGCCTTGGCCGCATTGATCGCAAGGCGCAGGCGCGGATTCATGTCCGGATCGGGCATGCCCATTTTCGCCGCGACTGTGATTTCGCGCGAAAGCTTGGAGAAGAGGTTTGAGCGCTTCTTGTCCTGCGCGCCCTTGCGATGCATGATGTTCTTGAATTTGGAATGGCCTGCCATGGGATGTCGTTTCGCAAATCTCGATTGGTGGGAACAGGGGGTCGCATTAGCCGCATGACGCGTAAAATCACAAGCCTTCCCGCGCATATCCATGCGCAAGCGGAATGGGCGAGCTATTTGGCCTTCGTTAAACTCCCGGCACTTCCCGAACAAACCGCTCCATTCGGATTCGGGAGTTTGAAAGCGGTTCTCCGCATGCTGGTGCTTGATCTGGGTATCATGCTGGTGCTGGTTTCTGTCGCCTTGCTGGCCCTGATGGTTGGCGTAGACCTGCCCCAAACGGCGTTGTCCGGCTTCGAGATCGATCTGCGACTGGCCCTTATGGTGGTTATCGCCGCGCCTCTTGCCGAAGAAATCCTGTTTCGTGGCTGGCTGTCGGGGCGGCCCGGCCATCTGCTGGCATTTCTGGTTATGCTAAGCGGGGGAACAGCAGTCACTCTCACCTTTGCTGCCCGTGACCAGGGACAATATCTGGCTGTGCTGGTGGCCACCGCATTGCTTGCCTTCCTGGCAATCCTGTTGCTACGGAACCGGCCTGCACTTGGCTGGTTCCGCGCCATCTTCCCGATCATCTTCTGGCTCAGCACTTTCGCCTTCGCTTCGATCCACCTGCTGAATTATGAAGAGGGCAGCCTCGCTATCCTGCTGCCACTCGTACTGCCGCAATTCGTGCTGGGCACGATCCTGGCCTATTTGCGGGTCCATTACGGGCTGTGGAGCTGCGTGTTGCTCCATGCCGCGCACAACGGGCTGATCCTGGGTGTTGTGGCGCTGGCGAGCGCTTTTGGCGGCTAGCCCGAGACGGGCATGCTCCGCTCAAGAAAGGCGATGACCGCAGCATTGAAGGCATCGTTCCTGTCGCCTGCTACCATATGGCCCGCGTCGCCCACATCCACGCTTTCGGCATGCGGCACCTTGGCGCGGAAAGCTGCGATGCTGGCATCAGACACCATATCGGACAGCTTGCCGCGCACGACCAGCACCGGCACATCCGGCCGTTCGCCCAGCCTCATGGTTGAACGCTTCAGGGGATCGTGGAACTTGCTCGGATCTTCAACTCCGAACATTACCGGATCCCAGTGCCAATAGAGCCGGCCATTGCCGCGCAGGCGCAGGTTCTTCATCAAACCGCTCGGATCTTCTGGCCGCGGACGCTCAGGGTAATAGGCTGCCACCGCGTCTGCCGCCTCATCCAGCGAGGCAAAGCCTGCGTGGTGCGCATTCATGAAGCCGACGATGCGCTCTACCCCTGCCGGTTCCATGTCGGTGACGATGTCGACCAGCACCAGCGCAGCGGGCGAAGCACCTTCACCGATCGCATGAATGGAGGTGAGCCCGCCCATCGATGCGCCAACCAACGCGTATGGCCCGTCATGCCCGTCGACAATGGCATGAATATCCTTGATCCGGTCATGGATCGAATAGGCCTGTGTCGGTGACCACTCGCTTTCGCCATGGCCACGGGCATCCAGATTGACCACACGGTAGCCCGCGGAAACGAGCGCGCGCATGGCGCCTGCCCAGCTGTGCCGGGTCTGCCCGCCGCCATGCATCAGCAAAACAAGCGGCGCAACATCCGGCCCACCGACATCGCCGGTTAGCACTAGCCCATCCAAAGCGGTGAAGCGCGCGGGGCGAAATTCGAACGGGTCCTGATCGGCCATGAAAGCCCCTTGCAAAGGTCAACAGATGGCCGCGCGTAAAACCCGCCGCCCGGTATCACAATTACCCAATTGCACAGCAAGCCGGTGCCCCGCCGCCATACGGTTTCAGACGGCTAGATTCTGACCGCTGTTCCACTGGCCGAAACCATCAGCATCGAGCCGGTATCGCCGATCACTTCATAATCGAGATCGACGCCGACCACGGCATTGCCGTCGCGCGCGCCGCATTCGGCCTGCAGTTCCTGGATCGCCTGTTCGCGCGCCTCGGCCAGGATGCGCTCATAGCTACCCGAACGGCCGCCCACGATGTCGCGGATATTGGCGAAAAGATCGCGGAAGATATTGGCACCGACGATTACCTCGCCGGTGACGATGCCGAGATACTGCTGGATTGGCTGCCCTTCGATCGTGGGTGTGGTGGTGACGATAATCCCGCGTGCGTCTTTCCAGGGTCCTGCCATTGTCCTTCTCTCCTTAACCGAGGCCGAGCGCGGCCTTGTACGTGTCGAGCACCATTTCCATTTCGGCCCGATCATCGGGCTTCATCTTCCGCAGGCGCACGATCTGGCGCATGATCTTGGCGTCATAACCTACCGCCTTGGCTTCGGCATAGACATCACGAATATCGTCGGCGATGCCCTTCTTTTCTTCCTCGAGGCGTTCAATGCGTTCAATCAAAAGGCGCAGGCGGTCATCGGTGGCTTCAGCCATCTGGTTCTGTCTCCATTGGAATGAGAATCGGTCGGACCAGCGATAGCCAGCGACCGGGGCGGCGTGAACCCGCCCCTGGATCAATCCACCTTATTTTTCGCTTACTGGTTCTTTTTCAGGCTTGCTTCCATCGCAGCAAGCTGTTCGGCGGTCGCGGGGCTTTGCCTCGTCGCCTTCCACTCGTCTTGTCGCATGCCATGAACCAACTCTCGCGCCGCAGCCTTGTCGCCTGCATATCCCGCATCACGGATCCAGTCTGCCAGGCAATTGCGGCAAAAACCCGCCAGCCCCATCAGTTCGATGTTCTGCGCATCGTGGCGATGGCGCAGATGCCGGACCAGCCGACGGAAGGCAGCGGCGGCCACCGCATCGTCCAGCTGATCAAGAGCATCGCCAGAAGTAACGGGCGCATTCGTATCCATGGTTACTATTCCTTGTCTTGCAATATAGCTGTGCCATAGCAGTTTGCCATGTCCAAGCCCTCACTCAACCGGCTCGATCCGCGTAACCGCAAGGTCAAGATTCTCGCCACTATCGGCCCAGCCAGTCGTTCGCCCGAGATGCTGCGCCGCCTGCTCAAGGCCGGAGCCGACGCCTTTCGCGTCAATATGAGCCACGGCGAGCACAAGGTGCACGGCGAGGCGATCCGGGCGATCCGCGCGCTGGAAAAGGAATTCAGCCGCCCGATCGCGATCCTGGCTGACCTGCAGGGGCCCAAGCTGCGCGTGGGCACGTTCAAGGAGGGGCAAGCGGTGATCCGCCATTCGGGCCACTTCACGCTCGACCGCAATCCCGAGCCGGGCGATGAAACACGGGTCTGCCTGCCCCATCCCGAACTGTTCGGAATTCTGGAAAAGGGCCAGCGGCTGCTGATCAATGACGGCAAGATCCGGCTGAAGGTGATCAAGGCGAGCGCAGACGAGATCCTTTGTTCGGCCGAAGTCGGCGGCGTAATATCCGACCGCAAGGGCGTGAATGTGCCCGATGCCGAAGTGCCGATCCCGGCGCTGACAGAAAAGGACCGCCGCGATCTTGCTTTCGCTATCGAGCAAGGCGTTGACTGGGTGGGCCTGAGCTTCGTGCAACGCCCCGAAGATCTGGCCGAAGCGCGCAAGCTGATCGGCGGCAAGGCCGCGCTCTGCGCCAAGATCGAAAAACCGATGGCGGTTCGGCGGCTGACCGAGATCATCGAACAATCGGACGGCATCATGGTGGCGCGCGGTGATCTGGGCGTCGAGCTGGAGCCCTATGAGGTTCCGCCGCTCCAGAAACGCATCGTCAACGCCGCGCGCACGGCAGGCAAGCCGGTGATCGTCGCGACGCAGATGCTCGAATCTATGATCGAAAGCCCCACGCCAACGCGCGCCGAAGTGTCCGATGTTGCCAACGCGGTCTATGACGGCGCCGATGCGGTGATGCTCTCGGCCGAAACGGCAGCGGGCGAATGGCCGGAAGAGGCAGTGTCGATCATGGACAAGATCGCGGTGCAGGTCGAGCGCGACGAAGGTTACAAGGCGCGAGTCCGGTTCCTTGCGACACCCCCCGATGCAACTACATCTGACGCGCTGGCACACGCCTGCATGACCATCGCTGACACCGTTGCAATCAGCGCAATCAATGTTTTCACATCCTCCGGCTCGACCGCCCGGCGTGTGGCGCGCGAGCGGCCCGGCGTACCGATGCTGGTGCTCACCCCTTCACAGCGCACCGCCCGGCGCATGGCGCTCTTGTGGGGCGCGCACGCGGTGATGACCAAGGATATCGGCAGCTTCGAAGAGATGATTGCGAAGGGCAAGCGGATGGCCCTGCGCCATGGGTTTGGCACGGCCGGCAGCAAGCTGATCGCGCTGGCGGGTGTGCCGTTCGGGACGCCGGGGAGCACGAACCTGCTGCATGTCGTGACCCTGGCGGGTGACGAGCTGGAGAAGCATGGGGGGTAGAGCCCGGGCCGCCTTCGCCGAGCCGGAACAAACTTTAAGCATGGGCGTTGAGTGCCGAGTGGGTTTGCTCACTCAAAGTTTGGAAAGGAATCGTCTAGTGCGGGGTATCCTGGGACTCGTTGTAACCATCGTGGTGATCGTACTGGTGCTCAGATTTATGGGCGTGCTTTAGCCCTTTTCACCCCGGATAGACCGCTTCTGTTCGTCGGCGGCATATTCGTCGCCCATTGCGGACGCTCGCAGACTGGGTAATCTCTGTAGCATGAATAAGTTATTTGCCGCGGGCCTTGCCGAGGCTGAGAGTGAGGGTGCCGTAAAAAGAGTCACTCATAGCCGACCCGCCGTCCATGCCGGTGAGCGCCTGGCGCAGCGGCAAGAACAACGGTTTGACCTTGCAAGCGTCAAGCCGCCAGCTGATTAAGATGTTCCAACGTCGGCCCGTAAAGCGGTTCTTCGAACACGATCCCGGCGCGCTGATCCTCGATCCACACAACTTCGGCGGGCTGGTAGCCAAGGCCGGGTAGTTTGACTGCAACCAGTTCGCCAGGGCGGATCGACCATGAACGCGCATCGACCATGCAGCCCCCCACACTGATATCCAGCACCGGCAACTGAAGCTTCAAGCCCGAGCGATAGCGCACTTCGGCATTGTAACGCGCCGCAAAGCGTTCGTTCTGTCTGCGCTCTGTCTGCAAATCCATGCCTGTTCCCCAACGTGCTTGCCCCAGAGTAACGCGGCAGGCTTGCCAGTCCCGTTACGAGCATGGCAGATTTCTGGTGGAGGAAACTGGTTAATTCGCGGTTACGCAGTTTGCCGCAGGGTTCAATCAGCTGTGGGCGGCCCTTTCCAGCCGCGCCCGCGCCTCTGCCTCGCCGATCAAAGGCAGTAGCTCGGCCATATCCGGCCCGTGGTCCATGCCCGTAAGTGCCTGGCGCAGCGGCAGGAACAGCGGCTTTCCCTTGCGGCCAGTCTTGTCCTTCAACGCGGCTGTGAGTGTGTGCCAGGGGTCATCGCTCCATTCGAGCGTTTGCGCCGCCTCAGCCAGATAGGCGCGGTCTTCAGCGCCGAATTCGATCCGGTCGATCGGCCCAGTAACCAGCCGCCACCATTCGCCAGCCTCGGCCACTGTCGCCAAATTGGGACGGATCGCGTGCCAACCTGCCTCATCCATCCCGGCGGGCAGACGGTCCTTTACCTCGATGAAACCGAGCTGGTGGATGATCGCCTTGTTGATCCGCTCAAGTTCGGCATCGTCAAATCGGGCCGGGGCGCGCCCGAAAGTCGCCAGGTCGAAGCTTTCGATCAGCGCCGCCCGGTCGGCAATCGGCTCCACGGCAAGCGAAGTTCCCAGCCGCGCAAGCAGTGCAATCAGCGCTTCAGGCTCAATGCCTTTCTCGCGGAACGCATCGCAGCCAAGCGATCCGAGGCGCTTTGACAATTTGCCTTCCTTGCCCATCAACAGCGCCTCATGCGCGAATGCGGGGTGCGGACTTGCTGCATCGGATGCTGCAGCAAAACCTGCAGCATGAAGTGCGGTAAACATCTGAACTTGAACAGCAGTGTTGGAAACATGGTCTTCGCCGCGCAGCACGTGCGTGATGCCCATTTCGATATCGTCGACCGCGCTTGGAAGCATATAGAGCCAAGATCCGTCGGCCCTTCTAATCACAGGATCGGAGAGTGTGGACGGATCGAATTTCTGCGGCCCACGAATTCCATCTTCCCATGCGATCGGCTCTTCATGGTCGAGCAGGAAGCGCCAGTGCGGAAGAATGCCCTCGGCTTCTTTCTCCGCTCGCTCCACATCGGTCAATTTGAGCGCGCCGCGATCGTAAATCGGCGGCAGGCCCCGCCCCAGAAGAACCTTGCGCCTGAGCTCCAGCTCCTGCGCGGTCTCATAGGCTGGATAGACCCGTCCGGCAGCCTTCAACGCTTCGAAGGCTGCCTCGTAATGTGCCAGCCGCAGCGACTGGCGTTCCTCACCGTCAGGTTCCAGCCCCAGCCAGGCGAGGTCAGCCCTGATTGCCTCGACATATTCCTCGCGCGATCTTTCGGCATCGGTATCGTCGATCCGCAGCAGGAAGCGCCCGCCGCTCTGCTTCGCCAGCATCCAGTTATGGAGCGCGGTGCGGATATTGCCGACGTGAAGGCGGCCCGTGGGCGAAGGGGCAAAACGCGTGGTGGTTGTCATGGCATTGGCCGTTAGCGCCAGTTGGCACAAAAGCGAAGCCCCGCCAGAGCACAAACTCCGGCGGGGCCAAGGTTGTTCAGCCCGGTATGGGCGCGGCGATTATTCGCTCGATTCGGCGGCGGCGGACGAAGCACCCATCGCCGCCTTCATCGCTTCTTCCGAAGGGATGGCGTCGGCTGCGGGCTCTGGCTCAGCCTGGGGCGCGGGCGCACTGGCTGCAGCCAGTGCATCCTGTTGCTTCTTCCACTGAGCGCGGAGCGCCGCATCGCGGCTTGAAGCGATAACGCGCATGCGGTTCATGCCCGCGCCCGTCCCTGCGGGGATCAGACGGCCTACGATCACGTTTTCCTTCAGACCGATCAGCGAGTCCTTCTTCCCTTCGACCGCCGCCTGCGTCAGCACGCGGGTGGTCTCCTGGAACGAAGCGGCCGAAATGAAGCTGCGCGTCTGTAGCGATGCCTTAGTAATGCCGAGCAGGATCGGCTTGCCCTGGGCCGGTGCCTTGCCCTTGCCCAGCTTGGCATTCGCTTCGAACATTTCTTCAAGGTCGACCTGTTCGCCCGGCAGCAGCACGGTATCGCCGCCATCGGTGATCTCAACCTTCTGCAGCATCTGGCGAACGATCACCTCGATGTGCTTGTCGTTGATCTTCACGCCCTGCAACCGGTAGACTTCCTGAATCTCGTCGACGAGATATTCAGCCAGCGCTTCCACGCCGAGCACTTCCAGGATGTCGTGCGGATTGGGCGAGCCGGAAATCAGCGTATCGCCCTTCTTCACGAAGTCGCCTTCCTGAACGTCGATCACCTTGGTCTTCGGAATCAGATACTCGACCCGATCCCCCTCTTCCGGAACAATCGCGATCTTGCGCTTGGCCTTGTATTCGCGGACAAATTCGATCTTGCCAGAGATCTTGGCAATCACCGAAACATCCTTTGGCATACGCGCTTCGAACAGCTCGGCAACGCGCGGCAGACCGCCGGTGATGTCGCGCGTCTTGGCGGCCTCGCGAGAAGCACGGGCAAGGATGTCGCCAGCCGCAACCGTCTGGCCATCCTGAACCGAAAGCGTAGCGCCTGGGGCCAGCATATAGCGCGCGGCCTCGGTTTCCTCGCCCTTCTTGCCACCTTCTTCGCCAAGCAAGGTCAGGCGGGGACGCAGGTCCTCCTTCCGCTTGCGACCGGTGGCGCGGTTTTCGGTGACGACCCGCTGGGCGATGCCAGTCGCTTCGTCAGTGCGTTCTTCCAGGGTCGTGCCTTCAACCAGATCCTGATAGCGCACCACACCTGACTGTTCGGTGATGATCGGCAGAGTGAACGGATCCCATTCAGCCAGGCGGTCACCTTCCTTAACATTTGCGCCATCCTGATGCATCAACACGGTTCCGTAAGGCACCTTGTGGATTTCACGCTCGCGGCCTTCCTTGTCGATCACCGCGATCTCGCCATTGCGGGCGAGCGAGAGGATACGCCCCTTTTTGTCCGTGATCGTCGGCATGTCGCGATACTCGACCCTGCCGTCCGAAATGGCTTCAAGATGCGAAGTCTCGTTGATCTGCGCAGCACCGCCGATATGGAACGTCCGCATGGTCAGCTGAGTGCCCGGCTCGCCGATCGACTGCGCCGCGATCACGCCAACGGCTTCGCCGATGTTCACCGGTGTGCCGCGGGCAAGGTCGCGGCCATAGCAGGTCGCGCAAACGCCCTGGCCCGCTTCGCAGATCAGCGGGCTGCGGATCTTGGCCGACTGCACTTCGGCATCCTCGATCGCCTTGACCATGGGTTCGTCCAGCAGTGTACCCGCCTTGACGACCACTTCGCCGGTCTTGGCGTTGACGAGATCCTCGGCCACGGTACGGCCCAGGATGCGCTCGCCGAGCGAAGCGATGACCGAGCCGCCCTGCACGATTGCGCGCATTTCCAGCGCGTTCTCGGTCTTGCAGTCCTCTTCCACGATCACGCAGTCCTGCGATACGTCCACAAGGCGGCGGGTCAGGTAACCCGAATTCGCCGTCTTGAGCGCGGTATCGGCCAGGCCCTTGCGGGCGCCGTGGGTAGAGTTGAAGTATTCAAGGACGGTCAGGCCTTCCTTGAAGTTCGAGATGATCGGGGTTTCGATGATCTCGCCCGAAGGCTTGGCCATCAACCCGCGCATACCTGCAAGCTGCTTCATCTGCGCTGGCGAACCACGCGCACCGGAGTGGCTCATCATGTAGATCGAGTTGATCTGGGCTTCCTTGCCGTCGTCACCGATCGGCTGCGCCTTGATCTTCTCCATCATCGCATCGGCCACCTGATCGCCGCAACGGCTCCAGGCGTCGATCACCTTGTTGTATTTTTCCTGCTGGGTGATCAGGCCGTCCTGATATTGCTGCTCGTAATCGGTGACCAGCGCCTTGGTCTGATCGACCAGCGCCACCTTTTCGTGCGGGATGATCATGTCATCCTTGCCGAAGGAAATACCGGCGCGGAATGCATAGCGGAAACCCAGCACCATGATCGCGTCAGCGAACAGCACCGTGTCCTTCTGGCCGGTGTGGCGATAGACCTCGTCGATCACGTCGCCGATGTCCTTCTTGGTGAGAAGGCGGTTGACGATGTCGAAGGGAACCTTGTGGTTCTTGGGCAGGCATTCGCCGATCAGCATCCGGCCAGGCGTGGTGACAAAGCGCTTCATCTCCACCTTGCCGTCTTCATTGGCCTGCGGAACGCGGGCGATGATCCGCGTGTGCAGCGTAACAGACTTCACTTCCAGCGCCTGGTGCACTTCGGCCATGTCGGAGTAACGCGGCAGCTTCTCGATCCGGGTGCCGTCCTTCTCCTCGATATATTCGGGCGTCTTCTCCTGCCGTTCCATCGACAGGTAATAGAGGCCCAGCACCATGTCCTGCGAAGGCACGATGATCGGCTTGCCGTTGGCGGGCGAGAGGATGTTGTTGGTGCTCATCATCAGCACGCGCGCTTCCAGCTGCGCCTCAAGGCTCAGCGGGACGTGCACGGCCATCTGGTCACCGTCAAAGTCCGCGTTGAAGGCGGCGCAGACCAGCGGGTGCAGCTGGATTGCCTTGCCCTCGATCAGTACCGGCTCGAACGCCTGGATGCCAAGGCGGTGAAGCGTGGGCGCGCGGTTGAGCAGCACAGGATGTTCGCGGATCACCTCGTCGAGGATGTCCCAGACTTCCTTGCGTTCCTTCTCGACCCACTTCTTGGCCTGCTTCAGCGTCATCGACAGGCCCTTGGCATCGAGCCGGGCGTAGATGAACGGCTTGAACAGTTCGAGCGCCATCTTCTTGGGCAGGCCGCACTGGTGCAGCTTGAGTTCGGGGCCGGTCACGATCACCGAACGGCCCGAATAATCGACACGCTTGCCCAGAAGGTTCTGGCGGAAGCGGCCCTGCTTGCCCTTGAGCATGTCAGACAGTGACTTGAGCGGGCGCTTGTTGGCGCCGGTGATCACGCGGCCGCGGCGGCCGTTGTCAAACAGCGCATCGACGGCTTCCTGCAGCATGCGCTTTTCGTTGCGCACGATGATGTCGGGCGCGCGCAGCTCGATCAGGCGCTTCAAGCGGTTGTTGCGGTTGATCACGCGGCGATAGAGATCGTTGAGATCGGAGGTCGCGAAGCGCCCACCGTCCAGCGGCACCAGCGGGCGCAGCTCGGGCGGAATGACCGGAATTACTTCCAGGATCATCCATTCGGGGCGGTTGCCCGATTCGATGAAGCTTTCGACGACCTTCAGCCGCTTGATGATCTTCTTGGGCTTTAGCGCGGACTTGGTGGTGGCGAGATCTTCCAGCAGATCTTCGCGCTCTTTTTCAAGATCGAGATCCATCAGCATGATCTTGACCGCTTCCGCGCCGATCCCGGCGCTGAAGGCGTCTTCGCCATATTCGTCCTGATATTCGAGCAGCTCGTCTTCGGTCAGCAGCTGGAATTTTTCGAGCGGAGTCAGGCCCGGCTCGATCACGACATAATGCTCGAAATAGAGCACGCGTTCGAGCTGCTTGAGCTGCATGTCGAGCAGCAGGCCGATGCGCGAAGGCAGCGACTTGAGGAACCAGATATGCGCAACCGGCGCCGCCAGTTCGATGTGGCCCATGCGTTCGCGGCGGACCTTGGTCACGGTCACTTCGACGCCGCATTTTTCGCACACAACGCCCTTGTACTTCATGCGCTTGTACTTGCCGCACAGGCACTCGTAATCCTTCACCGGGCCGAAGATGCGCGCGCAGAACAGTCCGTCACGCTCGGGCTTGAACGTGCGGTAGTTGATGGTTTCCGGCTTCTTGATCTCGCCGAACGACCAGCTGCGGATGCGCTCGGGAGAGGCAATGCCGATCTGGATCTGGTCGAAGGTTTCCGGCTTGGCCAGGTGGTTGGTGAATTTGGTCAGTTCGTTCATTTTTCAAATCCCATACGGGTGAAATCTCGGGGCGGTTTGCGGTCGGACCTTGCGGCCCGACGCGTTATTCCGCCGCCTCCGGCCATTCGTTCTCGCCGTCCTCATCTTCGCCAAGCGATTTGAGTTCGACATTGAGACCCAGGCTGCGCATTTCCTTGACGAGCACGTTGAAGCTTTCCGGAATGCCGGCCTCGAAGGTGTCATCGCCCTTGACGATCGCTTCGTAGACCTTGGTCCGGCCGACCACGTCATCAGACTTTACCGTCAGCATTTCCTGCAAGGTGTAGGCCGCGCCGTATGCCTGCAGCGCCCAGACTTCCATTTCGCCGAAGCGCTGGCCACCGAATTGCGCCTTGCCGCCCAGCGGCTGCTGGGTGACGAGCGAATAGGGGCCGATCGAGCGGGCATGGATCTTGTCGTCGACCAGGTGGTGGAGTTTGAGCATGTACATGCAGCCCACAGTCACCTTGCGGTCGAATGCATCGCCGGTACGGCCATCGAACAGCGTGACCTGGCCGGATGTCGGCAGGTTGGCCTTTTCAAGCATGGCCGAAACGTCAGCTTCGCGGGCGCCGTCGAACACCGGCGTACCCATGGGGACGCCAGTGACCAGATTACCAGCCAGTTCGAAGATCTCCTCGTCGCTGCGTCTGCGCACCTCGTCGGCATAAACATCGCCGTAAATCTCGACGAGCTTTTCGCGCACCACTTCGGGCGGGCGCCCTGCACTGGCATCGGGATTGGCCGCACGCCATTCCTCCAGCGCTGCGGCCACCTGCTGGCCAAGGCCGCGCGCGGCCATGCCCAGATGCGTTTCGAAGATCTGCCCAACGTTCATGCGCGAAGGCACGCCAAGCGGATTGAGCACCATGTCAACCGGGGTGCCGTCTTCCATGAACGGCATGTCCTCGATCGGCAGCACACGGCTGATGATGCCCTTGTTACCATGACGCCCAGCCATCTTGTCGCCGGTCTGCAGCTTGCGCTTGATGGCCACGAACACCTTGACCATCTTGAGCACGCCCGGAGCCAGTTCGTCGCCGCGCTCGAGTTTTTCCTTACGGTCCTCGAACTTGTCTTCGATGCCTTTTACGGCCTCGTCATACTGGCTCTTGACCGCTTCAATCTGCGCCTGGCGATTGTCGTCAGCCACTGCAAACTTGAACCATTCGAAGCGTTCGATCGAATCGAGCAGTTCTTCGTCAATCACCGTACCCTTCTTCACGCCCTTGGGCGCTGCCGAGGCGGTCTGGCCGATCAGCATGTCGCGCAGGCGATTGTAGGTTGCACGGTTGAGGATAGCGCGTTCGTCCTGGCTGTCCTTGCGCAGGCGCTCGATTTCCTCGTGCTGGATCGCGCGCGTACGGTCGTCGATCTCGATACCGTGGCGGTTGAAGATCCGCACGTCGACGATCGTGCCCGAGGTGCCAGGCGGCAGACGGAGCGAAGTGTCGCGCACGTCGCTGGCCTTTTCGCCGAAGATCGCGCGCAGCAGCTTTTCTTCGGGTGTCATCGGGCTTTCACCCTTGGGCGTGATCTTGCCGACCAGGATATCGCCCGGATGCACTTCAGCACCGATATAGACGATGCCCGCCTCATCGAGGTTGCGCAGCGCCTCCTCGCCGACATTGGGAATGTCGCGGGTGATATCTTCCGGACCCAGCTTGGTATCCCGGGCCATCACTTCGAATTCCTCGATATGGATCGAGGTGAACACGTCATCCTTGACGATGCGCTCGGAGATCAGGATCGAGTCTTCATAATTGTAGCCGTTCCACGGCATGAAGGCGACGAGGCTGTTCTTGCCCAGCGCCAATTCGCCCAGATCGGTCGAAGGCCCGTCTGCAATGATGTCGCCAACTTCAAGCACGTCACCCACCTTCACCAGCGGACGCTGGTTGATGCAGGTTGACTGGTTGGAGCGCTGGAACTTCTGCAGCGAGTAAATGTCGACGCCCGACTGGCCGGGTTCGACATCGCCGATCGCACGGATCACGATGCGGGTGGCGTCGACCTGGTCAACGATACCGCCGCGCGTGGCGGTGATCGCCGCGCCCGAATCGCGCGCCACGGTTTCTTCCATGCCGGTGCCGACAAATGGTGCCTCGGCACGAACCAGCGGCACCGCCTGGCGCTGCATGTTCGAGCCCATCAGGGCGCGGTTGGCGTCATCGTTTTCCAGGAAGGGGATCAGCGATGCGGCGACCGATACCAACTGCTTGGGCGAAACGTCCATCAGCGTGATCTGTTCGCGCGGCGCCATGAAGTAATCGCCGTTCTGGCGCGCAGAAACGAACTCTTCGGTGAAGCTGCCATCTTCGTTCAGTTCAGCCGAAGCCTGGGCCACAGTGTGGCGCTGCTCTTCCATTGCCGAAAGGTAGATCACCTCGCTGGTGACCTTGCCATCGGCAATCTTGCGATACGGGGTTTCGATAAACCCGTACTTGTTGACGCGGCTGAAGCTTGCGAGCGAATTGATCAGGCCGATATTCGGGCCTTCCGGCGTTTCGATCGGGCAGATGCGGCCATAATGCGTCGGATGAACGTCGCGCACTTCGAAACCGGCGCGTTCGCGGGTGAGGCCGCCCGGGCCAAGCGCCGAAACACGGCGCTTGTGGGTGACTTCCGAAAGCGGGTTGGTCTGGTCCATGAACTGCGAAAGCTGGCTGGAACCGAAGAACTCGCGCACTGCGGCAACGGCCGGTTTGGCGTTGATGAGATCGTTCGGCATGACGGTGCTGACGTCGACCGAGCTCATGCGTTCCTTGACCGCGCGTTCCATGCGCAGCAGGCCGACACGGTACTGGTTTTCCAGCAATTCGCCAACCGAGCGGACGCGGCGGTTGCCAAGGTTGTCGATGTCATCGACTTCGCCCTTGCCGTCCTTGAGGCCAACCAGTTCCTTGACCACCGCCAGGATGTCTTCCTTGCGCAGCGTGGTGACGGTGTCTTCGGCATCGAGGCCAAGGCGCATGTTGAGCTTCACGCGGCCAACTGCCGAAAGATCATAGCGCTCAGCGTCGAAGAACAGGCCCTCGAACAGCGCCTCTGCAGTTTCCTTCGTCGGCGGTTCGCCCGGACGCATCACCTTGTAGATTGCCTCAAGGCCTTCATCGCGGTTTTCGGCCTTGTCCGCCTTCAGCGTGTTGCGGATCCACGGGCCGGTGTTGATTTCATCGATGTCGAGCAGGTCGATCTGGTCGATCCCGGCAGCATCAAAGGCTTCGATGTGTTCAAGCGTAAGCTCGTCGCCGGCTTCAATATAGATGCGGCCGGTCTTCTCATCGATCAGGTCGTTTGCAGCATAATGGCTGACGATTTCCTCAGTCGGGAGCAGCAGCTCCTTGAGGCCATCCTTTTCGGCCTTGTTCGCTGCGCGCGGGCTGATCTTCTGGCCGGCGGGGAACATTTCCTCGCCGGTCTTCGCGTCAACCAGCGCAAAAGCCGGCTTCTGCCCGCGCCACTGTTCGGCAACAAACGGAATGGTCCAGCCTTCGCCGGTCTTGCCCGATGCCCGCTTCCAGGTGATCGTGGCATAGAAGTGATGCAGGATCGCTTCGCTGTCCAGGCCCAGCGCATAAAGCAACGCTGTTACCGGCAGCTTGCGCTTGCGGTCGATACGGACGTTGACGATATCCTTGGCGTCGAATTCGAAATCAAGCCACGAACCGCGATAGGGGATCACCCGGGCGGCGAACAGCAGCTTGCCCGATGAATGGGTCTTGCCGCGATCGTGATCAAACAGCACGCCCGGCGAACGGTGCATCTGGCTTACGATCACGCGTTCCGTGCCGTTGATGATGAAGGTGCCGTTGTCGGTCATGAGCGGCATATCGCCCATGTAGACATCCTGCTCCTTGATATCGAGCACGCTGCGGGTTTCGGTTTCCTGGTCGACTTCGAACACGATCAGTCGCAGCGTCACCTTCATCGGGGCGGCATAGGTAATGCCGCGCTGACGGCACTCGGTGGTGTCGTATTTGGGCTCTTCCAGCACGTAGTGGACGAAATCGAGCTCGGCGGTGCCAGCGAAATCACGGATCGGGAAAACGCTGCGCAGCGTTTTCTCAAGGCCGGAAACGTAATCGATTTCCTTGTTCGAACGCAGGAACTGTTCATAGCTCTCGCGCTGAACCTCGATCAGGTTCGGCATCTGAACAACTTCGTGGATGTCGCCGAAAATCTTGCGGATACGCTTCTTCGCAGTACCCGAAACCTTGGGGGTCTTCGCCTTGCTCGCCATGGAGAGGATCGCCTCTTTAATTGTTGCGCCGAACGCTGTTGCGCCAGCTGCCGTGAACTCGATCGGTCACGCGTAGGGGATTCCTGATCCGGGACGCGAAAAGGCCGCAGCGATTGACGCGCCTTCTCTGGCGCGCTGCTGCAGCACTATGACCGCCCGCGAATATGGAACCCGCCGCTTCCATCCTTGAGACCAATCCCCGCGCATGAATCGGTCTTGCTCGAAGCGTGCGGTTGGCGGGCATATAGGAAAGGTCGCCAGCACTGTCAAACACTGCGACTGCCCCAGCGGCACTTTCCGCTTCTCGATCAGGCACATATCGTTTTTCGATATTATCGATTGACAATAAGAGCGAATCGCCTTATTGATTATCGATATTGGATATCAAGGAGATCGATAAATGACCCGTTTTGCCACTCAAACCTTCGCTGCCATCGCCGCCGTGCTGATCGTGGCCGCCAGCATGATCCAGCTCGTGACCGTCCCCCCGGCAGAGACTGTCACGCTCGTCGCCCCGATCCTCGCCTGATCCGGTCAGCAACACAAAGGAACGGACAATGGACACAATCAAACGCGACCCTCTCCTGCTGGCGGCCCAGATTCTGCTGTGGTTCTTCATCGGCGTGCTGGGCCTTGCTCTGGTCGCGGTAGCGATCGGAACCCCCGCCGCAGCCATATTCCAGGACCGCATCATAACCGAGGCGGCTGCCAAGGGCATCACCGCCGGGCCGGAGCTGGTGGGCGCCGTGCTCGTCATCCTCGTGGCCGTGGCAGCCTTCCTTGCGCTGGCGATCTATTTCCTCGTCCTGCTGCTGCGCATCGTGGGCAGCGTGAAGGACGGCGATCCGTTTGTTGCGATCAATGCCGAACGGCTGTCACGGATGGGCTGGATCGCGCTGGCTGGCCAGGTCGCGATGATCCCGGTCGGTGCGCTGCTGATGTGGATCGCGGAGATCACCAAGGACATCGAGAACGTCCATGTCGACAGCGACTTCGGCCTCAATCTCGAAGGCATACTGCTGGTGCTGATCCTGTTCATCCTCGCCCGCGTGTTCCGGCAAGGCGCTGCGATGCGCGAAGACCTGGAAGGAACCGTGTGATGGCAGCTGAAACCGCACCCGAAACCGTGGAAGGAACCCGTATCGTGGTCAAGCTTGATGACATACTGCACGACCGGCGCATGACGTTGACCGAGTTGGCAGAACGGGTGAACCTCACCCTCGCCAATCTCTCGATCCTCAAGACCGGCAAGGCGAGAGCGATACGCTTCTCCACACTGGAGGCGATCTGCCGCGAGCTGCATTGCCAGCCGGGCGACCTGCTCGCTTACCACAGCGATTGACCCGGCCACAGCGACTGACCCGGTTTCGCTTGACAGCCGCCCCAAATGCCTTAGAGGCCCGCCACCGAACGGCGGGCTTCTTTTTGCGCGCAGTTCATCCGTCCGAGACAGTTGGTGACCGGAATTTGCCGGTCTTAATTTCCAGCCTAGACGGGGACAGAGTTTTCCGGCCTGCGCCAATGGCGCAGCGTCTCGCGCTTCGGCGCACCTCCTTCCCCATCGCAACGGACTCGCCCATGTTGCTTTTGCGACATGGACAAACGTAGCCGGTCGCGCGGGGAGCCATCCCTGCGCGGTCAAATTGAAGGAGTATGGCATGGATCGTTCGCAAAAAGCCGATGCGGTCGCTGAGCTTAACTCGGTCTTCAACGAGGTCGGCGTGGTGGTTGTCACCCGCAACCTCGGCCTGTCGGTGGCCCAGTCCACCGATCTGCGCGCGAAGATGCGGGAAGCAGGTGCGTCCTACAAGGTTGCGAAGAACCGTCTCGCCAAGCTCGCCCTGAAGGACACCGATTACGCCGGGCTCGAGGAATTCCTCAACGGCCCGACCGCGCTGGCCTGGTCAACTGACCCGGTCGCAGCCGCCAAGGCTGCTGTCGAATTCGCCAAGTCGAACGACAAGCTGGAAATCGTCGGTGGTTCGATGGGTGCGCAGGTGCTCGACGAAGCAGGGGTCAAGGCGCTTGCCTCGATGCCGAGCCTCGACGAACTGCGCGGCAAGCTCGTGGGTCTCATCAACGCCCCGGCGACCAAAATCGCCCAGGTCGTCAATGCCCCGGCTGCCAAGCTGGCCCGTGTCTTTGGTGCTTACGGCGCCAAGGAAGCAGCATAAGGTTCATCGCACACAGCGATTTTTCACGGGGCCAAAGGGAATAGCCCGGCGCCCCAGCCGATTTTTTGGAGTAATACATCATGGCCGATATTGCCAAACTTGTTGAAGAACTGTCGAAGCTGACCGTCCTTGAGGCGGCTGAACTTGCCAAGGCGCTGGAAGAAGAGTGGGGCGTTAGCGCCGCTGCTGCCGTTGCCGTGGCTGGCCCCGCCGCTGGCGGCGATGCACCGGCTGCTGAAGAGCAGACCGAATTCAACGTCATCCTGACCGGTGACGGTGGCAAGAAGATCCAGGTGATCAAGGAAGTTCGCGCCATCACCGGCCTGGGCCTGACTGAAGCCAAGACCCTGGTCGAAAGCGCCCCTGCTGCGGTCAAGGAAGGCGTCAACAAGGCCGAAGCCGAAGAGATCAAGGCCAAGATCGAAGCAGCTGGCGGCACCGTCGAGCTCAAGTAAGCTTCACAAGTTTTGCGGATGTCTTGAAGCATTCGCAGATGGGAGGGCGGTGCCGCAAGGTGCCGCCCTTTTCGCATGTCCGCGCAGAATGTGTGGCGCAGATGCCGCATGATGCGCACCTTGCCGCAATTTGGCTCACAAGACACTTTCCCCTCCTGAAACCCGCGCCTATCCGGTCCGGCTGTCTGCGCGAATCGGGCAGCGCGCGAACCATGAGCGACGCACATGCCCTGAAGCCCCTGCCGCTGAGCAGCGAAGGCTGGCGCGACGAAATCGGCGCCACGTTCCGGCTGGCCTGGCCGCTGGCGCTCGCCAATCTGCTGCAGATGCTGGTGCATGCGGTCGACGTCATCTTCGTCGCGCGGCTGGGCGAAGTGGAACTCGCCGCATCATCGCTCGGCATCGCGCTGTTCGGCCTGCTGATGTGGGCTTTCTCCGGCCTTACCGGGATCGTCGCCGCACTGATCGCAGAGGAACTGGGCCGCCGCCGCCACGCGGTTCGCGAGGTGCGCCGCTCGGTCCGCATGGCGCTGTGGCTGGCGCTCGCCTCGGGCCTGGTCGGCATGGCGCTGTGCTGGCACGGCGAGAAATTGCTGCTGGCCAGCGGGCAGGACGCGCATCTTGCGGCGCGGGCAGGCGATTTCCTGCGCATCATCATGTGGGCGATGGTGCCGATGATCTTCGCCAGCGTGCTGCGCAATTTCGTTTCCGCGCTTGGGCGCCCGGTCTTCGCCACCGCCATCACCGGGCTAGCGCTGGGCGCAAACATATTGGCCAATTACGCTTTCGTGTTCGGCAATCTGGGCGCACCGGCGCTGGGGCTGGAAGGTTCGGCCCTGGCCAGCGTGATCACCTCGCTGTTCGTGCTGGCGAGCTATCTTGTCGCGATCCGGGCGGACCGCCGCATGCGGCGCTATCGTATACTTGGCAACTGGTGGCGGCCGGAATGGGATCGGCTGCGCGATCTGATCGTGCTGGGCTCGCCCGTGATGGTGATCATCATCGCCGAGGCGGGGCTGTTCAGCGGCGCTGCCTTGCTGATGGGGCGGATCGGCGCATCCGAACTGGCCGGACATACGGTGGCACTACAGGTGGCAGCACTTGCATTCCAGGTGCCTTTCGGGGTGGGACAGGCAGTGACAATCCGGGTCGGCTATCACTTTGGTGCGGGCGATCGGGATGCAATCGGGCGCGCCGGCTGGGTCGGCATGGCAATGGGTTCGGGCTTCATGTGTTTCACCGCTGCGCTGATGGTTTTCGCGCCTGAACTGCTGCTGCGCATCTATGTTGACCCGGCGCTGCCAATGAATGCCGCCATGGTTGGCTTCGCCGTGCAATATATGGTGGTCGCCGCAGCATTCCAGCTGTTCGACGGCATACAGGCGGTTGCTGCGGGCGCATTGAGGGGGCTTCAGGATACCCGCATGCCCATGCTGATTGCGATCTTCAGCTATTGGGTGCCGGGCTATGGCGTGGCGATCTGGCTGGGCTTCTACACCGGTCTGCAGGGAACCGGCGTGTGGATCGGGCTGGCGACCGGCCTGGTTTTCGCCGCAGCGCTGCTCACCTGGCGCTGGCTGCTGCGCGAAAGGTTGGGCCTGACTTCAAGGCTGAGCTGAAGGCCCGCGCATAATCCGCGATCCCGAGAAAAATTCCATTGCCTCCTGTTGACTCGGGGTCGGCGCATCCCCAAATGCGGCGCGCTGGCACTCTCGAGGTGAGAGTGCCAATGCTGATATTCACTCAAGCAAGAAAGGTCATACCGATGGCATTTCGTCCGCTGCACGACCGCGTACTGGTCCGTCGCATCGAAGCCGAGGAAAAAACCTCCGGCGGCATTATCATCCCCGACAGCGCCAAGGAAAAGCCGAGCGAAGGCGAAATCGTCGCCGTCGGCGAAGGCACCCGTGACGACGATGGCGATCGCATCCCGCTCGACGTCAAGCCCGGAGACCGCATCCTGTTCGGAAAATGGTCGGGCACCGAGGTCAAGCTCGATGGTGAAGAGCTGCTGATCATGAAGGAAAGCGACATCATGGGGATCATTTCCTGATCCTTTGACCGCTTCAAATCCTCTCTAACACATCAATTCCAGGAGAAACAACAATGGCTGCCAAGGACGTAAAGTTCTCGCGTGACGCACGCGAACGCATCCTGAAGGGCGTTGATACGCTCGCAAACGCCGTGAAGGTCACGCTCGGCCCCAAGGGTCGCAACGTCGTGATCGACAAGAGCTTCGGCGCTCCGCGCATCACCAAGGACGGCGTTACCGTCGCCAAGGAAATCGAGCTCAAGGACAAGTTCGAAAACATGGGTGCGCAGATGCTGCGCGAAGTGGCTTCGAAGACCAATGACCTTGCCGGTGACGGCACCACCACCGCCACGGTGCTGGGCCAGGCCATCGTGCGCGAGGGCATGAAATCGGTTGCCGCGGGCATGAACCCGATGGACCTCAAGCGCGGCATCGACCTTGCGGTCGACAAGATCGTTGAGAACCTCAAGGGCCGTTCGAAGGAAGTATCCGGCTCGAACGAAATCGCGCAGGTTGGCATCATTTCGGCCAATGGCGACCGCGAAGTTGGCGAGAAGATCGCCGAAGCGATGGAAAAGGTCGGCAAGGAAGGCGTGATCACCGTCGAGGAAGCCAAGGGCCTCGAGTTTGAACTCGATGTTGTGGAAGGCATGCAGTTCGACCGTGGCTATCTGAGCCCCTACTTCATCACCAACCCGGAAAAGATGACGGTCGAGCTCGACAACCCCTATATCCTGATCCACGAAAAGAAGCTCTCGAACCTGCAGCCGATGCTGCCGGTGCTGGAAGCCGTGGTTCAGGCGGGGCGTCCGCTGCTGATCATCGCCGAAGACATCGAAGGCGAAGCGCTGGCCACTCTGGTGGTCAACAAGCTGCGCGGCGGCCTCAAGGTTGCAGCGGTCAAGGCTCCCGGCTTCGGCGATCGCCGCAAGGCGATGCTGCAGGATATCTCGATCCTGACCAAGGGCGAAATGATCAGCGAAGACCTCGGCATCAAGCTCGAAAGCGTAACCCTGGGCATGCTGGGCGAAGCCAAGCGGATCACCATCGACAAGGACAACACCACCATCGTCGATGGTGCGGGCGATGCTGGCGAGATCAAGGCACGGGTCGAGCAGATCCGCGCGCAGATCGAAACCACCTCCAGCGATTACGACAAGGAAAAGCTGCAGGAACGCCTGGCCAAGCTGGCTGGCGGCGTTGCCGTAATCAAGGTTGGCGGCGCTTCGGAAGTTGAAGTGAAGGAACGCAAGGACCGCGTCGATGACGCTCTCCATGCGACCCGCGCTGCGGTGGAAGAAGGCATTGTTCCTGGCGGCGGTACTGCGCTGCTCTATGCCACCAAGGCGCTGGAAGGCGTCAAGGGCGCAAACGATGACCAGACCCGCGGTATCGACATCGTACGTCAGGCAATCCTGGCTCCGATCCGCCAGATCGCTGAAAACGCCGGCCATGACGGCGCAGTGGTGTCAGGCAATCTGCTGCGCGAGAATGACGAAACCCAGGGTTTCAACGCGGCAACTGACACCTATGAAAACCTGGTGGCAGCCGGGGTGATCGATCCGACCAAGGTCGTTCGCATCGCTCTGCAGGATGCAGCTTCGGTTGCCGGCCTGCTGATCACCACGGAAGCGGCGATCGCGGAGTTCCCCGAAGATAAATCCGCCGGTGGCGGCGGCATGCCCGATATGGGCGGCATGGGCGGCATGGGCGGAATGGGCTTCTAAACCGCCGCGCCATAAAACGGCAAAAAGAGAGGCCCGGCTGGAGCGATCCGGCCGGGCCTTTCCTTTTGTTGGCAGTGGTCCGGTTCAGCCGCCCTTGCGGCTTGCCACTGCTGCTGCGGCAAGCTCCTCAGGCCAGGTTACCTGGGTTTGCGTCTGCGGGTTGAACTCATCGCCGGGATGTATCGCGCCTTCAGCTGCGGTGATTTCCTCCCTCGTCAGGAATTCGCTCGGTTCCAGCGCGAACACATCAAGCCCGCGCGTGATCTCGGTCGCGTAGATCCGGCCCTTGTACCAATAGGCTGACCAATAGCCCCCCACGACCATCTGCTCCTTGTCGACCGGCCCACGGTCGAAATAGGCGATCTCCTTGATGTTGGCCGGATCAGTGAAATCGATCACCGAGATGCCGCCCTGATACCAGGCCTGGACGAAGATATCGCGCCCCGGGACGGGGATGATCGAGCCGTTATGCGCAACGCAGTTTTCCTTGTCGGTCTGCGGCGCGGGCAGCTTGTAGGTGCCGCGATAGACCAGCTTGCCATCTTCGATGCCGTAAAAGGCATTGGCGCCCCAGCTTAACGGATCGCCCGCCTGGCAACGCGGACGGCCACCGCCGCCCCACTCATCGGTGAACAGGACCGTGGTGCCGTCATTGTTGAAGGTGGCCGAATGCCAGTAGGCGAAGCCCTTGTCGGTCACATCGTCGATCCGCTTGGGAGCCAGCGGGTCGGAAATGTCGAGAATGATGCCATTGCCCGAACACGCACCTGCGGCCAGCTTCATTGCGGGAAAAACCGTGATGTCGTGGCACTGGTTGGTGACGCTGGTCTCCTGCGTGCCTTCGCCGTGATCGCCGCCGCGCCACAGGCCGGCGATCTTGCCATCGCGGGCGAAAACGCGCGGGCTGTCGACAATCCGTGCGGCAGCTGGGTTGGCAACGGGAATTTCGATTACATCGATGCTGAACAGCGCGGTTTCATCGCCAGCCGTGTTGTAACACCCTTCGAGTTCTTCAGCGTCGCGAACAGAGGAAGTCCCGGAATTATAGACCACGATCCGCTTGCTGTCGCTGCTGACCACCGAGTGCGTGTGACTGCCGCGGCAGGTCTGCACCTGGCCCACCTGGTACGGGCGGGTAATGTCCGAAATATCGAAGATGCGCAGCCCGCGGAAACGCTTGCCATCGACCCGGCCTTCAGTGCCCTTGAGCCCGCAATCGACCCGGCCACGCTGTTCCTCGACGCTCATCACCAGCAGTTTGCCGACGATCGAGACGTCACCCTGCCCGCCCGGACAGACGATCGAGCTCACCAATTGCGGCACCCCGTCCTGGCCCAGGCGATAGGCATTGAAACCGTGGTAATTGCCCGTCACCAGCAGGTCGCCGGCAAAGGCCATGTCGGTATTGGCGAAATCGAGCAGCGAGCCGCGCTCACCGAATTGCGGCTTGTCCTCTTCCGCCTCGGGATCGCGCGGATCGGCAGGCGGGGTGCCTTCGGCTGCCTGCGCCTTGGCAGGCATCACGTGGCCGGCATGCGGATCGGCTGCATCGGTTTTCGCTTCGTCCTTCTTCGGCTTGAGCGGCTGCAGCCCTGCCGGATTGGCCGGGTCGAAGAAGCCGACCGGCTTTGGCAGTGCAACAACATGGCGAAGATTGCTGATCGCCTCACCCGCATCGTGGAAGCCCGCTGCCAGCGTGGCGCGCGGATCGGTTGAAAGACCGGCCAGTAACCCGTTCATCCGGTCGATCTCGGTAGTCTGGTCATTGACCACATCATTGGTGAACTGGAACATCACCGGATCATAGGCAGTGCCGGGGGCCTCCAGCAGGTCATCGACCATGTCGAGTGCGCCGCGATGGTGCACGATCATCAACTGCAGAAACAGCCGGTCGAAACCGGTACCGCTGGATGCAGCCAGCTCCGCCATCTGCGCCGGGCTCGCCATCCCCATCATCTTGTGCTGGGAGTGGTCCATACCGGCCATTTCCAGCGGTTCGCCCCGCGCCTCGAGCCACTCGCGCATGAATTTCATCTCATCGGCCTGGCTGGCGTTGATCCGTCCCGCCAGCGCGACGATGTCCGGGTTGTTGGTGCGCCTTTCAACCAGCTGCGCCATGTCGACTGCCTGCTGGTGGTGGACGATCATGCCCTGCATGAACAACACATCGCCCGGCGCAAAGCTGGTGTTCGCCAACCTGATCGCTTGTGCCGCGTCGATAACCTTGGCCGCCTCGCCCGGTGCGCCGGGCAATACAATCGGCACCTCCTGCGCGATCGCAGCAGTGGAAGTTCCGGCAAGCAGCCCGGCAGCCAGAAGCGCGACCCCGCGCCGCCGAACGAAGGAGGTAGTTGAAATCATGTCCTGTCCCATCACGTCAAAAGATGGCGTGCAGTCCTGCCAAGTCGGGATTCAAGGTCAAGCGCAAATCTCCGCTATGCTGCAAAACCGCTATAATGATCGACGAACGACCCGAACGGGCGAGCCTGCCTGACCCAATCACTTGAAAAAGCGAGCGCCGAAGCCTGATCCATCCGCCGCTGCACCAATTCCGACGTATGACGGGAACTATTCATCGCAGCTTGCAGGATTTGGGGTTGAACTGGGGATTCGCGGGGCGTTAATCCCCCCCTAACCACATTCGGGTTAGGGGCATGTGCATGATCAAGCCATTCGCAACGATATTGACGGGAGTGCTGGCGGGGATCGGCCTGGCGGCGGCGCCGGCCTCTGCGCAGAGCAGCGACCTCGAAGCGCAATTCGACCGGACCTTCGGGACCGAGCTGCGCGCACCGCAAACCTTCGATGCGATTTACGAGACTTCTTTCGAGCGGCGCATTGCGCAGCTGGCGGATGGAAGCAAGGGTAGGATCGGAGTTGCCGCGCTTGACCTCGCCACTGGCGAAGAGATTGGCGTGCTGGACAATCAATTGTTCCCTATGGCGTCAACCAGCAAGATTGCTGTGGCGGCAACCTTCCTGGAAATGGTCGAGCAGGGGAAATACTCCCTGACCAGCGAATTTCCGCTGATGATGCCGCTCAGGTCTGCCAGATTTTCCTCTCCTGTCGCACCGGTGCGCGCAGGGGAGTATATGCCCGCCCACCAACTTATCGAAATCATGATCAGCCGCTCAAGCAATCCGGCCACCGATGCCTTGCTGGCGGTGGTTGGCGGTCCGGCCAAGGTCAATGACTGGGTGAGACGTCAGGGCATCAAGGACTTCAGCATCAACCGCGACATCGCGACCCTGGTGCGCGACGATGGCGAGTTTGATCCGGCCTCACATATCGACAAGCGCGATGCAGCTACGCCGCGTGCCATGCTGGAGCTGCTCAAGGGGCTTTATCAGGGCAAGTTTCTTTCGGCAGAGAGCCGTGCCGTGCTGCTCGATGCAATGTCCAAGACCCGCACCGGCAAACGCCGCATCCCCGCACTGATGCCAATGGGTGTGACGGTGAGCCATAAAACCGGATCGCTCAACAATACCTCCAGCGATATCGGCATTATCGAAGGACCGAATGGCCGCGCCATTGCGGTTGCGATCTATGTCACCGGACAGGGCTCACGGCTGGCGCGCGAAGAACGCATAGCGGCCATTGCCCGCGAGCTCTATGATGGTTTCGCTTCGCGTGCAGGCAAGCGTGGGCCCGTCTGGACGAACGCCGAACACACCGGCGGCTAGGATCAGGGGGCGGCAGGCCACCAAATCACAACAGTCTGCCCGCCCTCACGTAGGCAAACGAAAAGGGCGGCACCTTCCGGTACCGCCCTTCCGCAAATCGAAAAATCGATTCTGCCGATAAATTACTCGGCAACTTCTTCCGCTTCAGCAGCAGCTTCTTCAGCAGCGCCTTCAACGGCGTCAGTTGCTTCAGCAGCAGCGTCAGCAGCCGAATCAGCAGCTTCAGCGGCCGCATCAGCAGCGGCGTCAGCATTTGCTTCGGCGTCAGCAGCCATGGCGTCAGCGGCTTCGTCAGATTCGACGGAGGTTTCCGAGCAAGCAGCGAGGCCCAGAGCCGAAACTGCAACAGCGGCAGCAAGAACGATTTTACGCATAAGTTCAATTCCTTGATCAGCGAGTGATTCTGCGCGGCAAATTAACATTGGCCGCGCACAAAGCGGGCCGCTGGGCTCGCTTCAAGCGCGCTAAATAATGGCGACTTTGTGGCAGTGCAAGTGAATTCGATTGTATCTGCCATTTTTCGGCCTCATTTCAACCCGCCCCCTAACCGCCTTATCCGGCGCTAACAGACATGCGCACATCGCTTGCAAAGCGGCTTACCAGCGCCGCTGCGCACTGCTAGCAAGCTCACATGGCCGAACATAAGCACCTCTATCTCGTCGACGGGTCTTCATATATTTTCCGGGCCTATCACCGGCTCCCGCCGCTAACCGACCCGGAAGGCACACCTGTGGGCGCGGTTTACGGCTATACCACCATGCTGTGGAAGCTCGCCGAGGATCTGGACAAGGCCGAAGGGCCCACGCACCTGGCGGTAATCCTTGACAAGGATTCAAAGAGTTTCCGCAACGAGATTTACCCTGAATACAAGGCGAACAGGCCGCCTGCCCCCGAAGATCTGGTGCCGCAATTTCCGCTGATTCGCGACGCAACCCGCGCTTTCAGCCTGCCCTGCATCGAGGAATCGGGGCTTGAGGCTGACGATCTGATCGCATCCTATGCCCGCGCTGCACAGGCGCGCGGGTGGGACGTTACCATCGTTTCTTCCGACAAGGACTTGATGCAGTTGATCGGCGAGAAAGATGGTGCGCGGATCGACATGCTCGATACGATGAAGAGCCAGCGCATCTACATCGAAGAGGTGGAAGAAAAGTTCGGCGTGAGGCCCGAGCTGGTCGGCGATGTGCTCGCGCTGATGGGCGACAGCGTCGACAATATCCCTGGCATCTTCGGGATCGGGCCAAAGACCGCGAGCAAATTGATCGCCGAACATGGCTCGCTGACGGCGGCACTGGATTCAGCAAGCGAAATGAAGGCGTCCAAGCTCAAGGAACGGCTGATCGAACACCGCGCCAATGCCGAGCTCAGCCGGGTGCTGGTCGAACTCAAGCAGGATTGCGAGCTGCCGGAACCACTGGAAGACTTCGAACTCGACGGTGTTCCGCCCGAACCACTCGCCGCTTTCCTTGAAAAACATGGCTTCACCTCGCTGCTTAGGCGGCTCGGCAATGGCGCGGGCAGCCCTTCGCGCGCGACCGATCTCAACCCGCCCAAGCAGGAAACCGGTGGCGATGCCGGCAGCATCGCAGGCAATCGCCAGCCGCTGCCTGAAATGCCAGCCATTGATCGCAGCCTGTATGAAACCGTTCAAAGCATGGAGCGGCTGCAGGCCTGGATCGAACGCGCCACTGCTGCGCGGCTGGTGGCGGTGGACACCGAAACCAGCAGCCTTGATGCCATGCGGGCCGATCTGGTGGGCGTCAGCCTGGCACTGGGACCCAATGACGCCTGCTACATCCCGCTTGCACACGGCGGCAGCGATATGTTTGCCGAAAAACCGGACCAGGTGGATCGCGATGCCGCGATCACCGCACTCAGGCCGCTGCTGGAAGACGAGGCCGTGCTGAAGATCGGGCAGAACATCAAATACGATATCAATGTGCTCGCCCGCTACGGCATCCAGGTCAGCCCGGTGGATGACACCATGGTCCTGAGCTTTGCACTCGATGCAGGCCGATCCGAGAACGGGATGGGCGGCCACGGGATGGACGAACTTTCACAGCGCCATCTGGGCCACACTCCGATCGCCTTCAAGGATGTGTGCGGCGCCGGGAAGAAGCAGATCCCGTTTGGCGAAGTGCCGCTGGACAAGGCAACCGAATATGCCGCCGAGGATGCGGACGTGACCTGGCGGCTGCACCAGTTGCTAAAGCCGCGCCTTGCCGAAGAGGCCGCGACACGCGTCTACGAACGGGTCGACCGTCCGCTGATCCCGGTGGTGGCGCAAATGGAGCGGCACGGGATCAGGGTTGACCGCGCGCGGCTGGCCAGGCTGTCAGAGGAATTCGCCAAAGAGACCGCGCGGCTGGAGAAGCAGATCCACCAGCTAGCAGGCGAGGAGTTCACCGTTGGCAGCCCCAAACAGCTGGGCGACATCCTGTTCGACAAGCTGGGTTACAAGGGCGGCAGGAAGGGCAAGAGCGGCCAGTATTCGACCGACGTATCGGTGCTGGAAAAACTAGCGGCAGAAGGCGCGGAAATCGCCAGGCAGGTGCTCGAGTGGCGCCATATGACCAAGCTCAAGTCGACTTATACCGACGCGCTGCAGGAAGCGATCAATCCCGAAACCGGGCGGGTGCACACCAGCTACAGCCTGGTCGGCGCACAGACCGGGCGGCTTTCCTCGACCGATCCCAATCTGCAGAACATCCCGGTGCGCACCGCAATCGGGCGACAGATTCGCGAAGCATTTGTGCCCGAAGAGGGCAACGTGTTGCTGGCGGCTGACTATTCGCAGATCGAGCTGCGGCTGGCGGCGCATATGGCCGATGTGCCAACCCTGAAGGAAGCCTTCGCCAATGGCGAGGATATCCATGCCCGAACCGCGCGCGAAATGTTCGGCGAAGTGACGCGCGACACGCGCGCGCGCGCAAAAACAATCAACTTCGCGATCCTGTATGGAATCTCGCGCTGGGGCCTGGCGGGAAGGCTGGAAGTCGAGCCCGACGAAGCGCAGGCCATGATCGATACCTATTTTCAGCGTTTTCCCGGCATCCAGGCCTATATCCATTCCACGCTCGAAACAGTGCGTGAGCGCGGATATTCGCAGACCCTGTTTGGCCGAAAAACCTGGTTTCCGCGGATCAATTCAAAGAACCAGGCCGAGCGGCAAGGCAGCGAGCGCGCGGCGATCAACGCACCGCTCCAGGGCACCAGCGCCGATATCATCAAGCGGGCGATGGCGCGGATGATGCCCGCTCTCGCAGATGCTGGGCTGGGGCATGTCCGCATGCTGCTGCAGGTGCATGACGAGCTGGTATTCGAACTGCCCGAAGCCGACGTAGCGGCCGCCTCGCCAGTGATCGAACGGGTTATGGCGGAAGCGGCCAGCCCTTCGGTCAAGCTCGACGTTCCGCTTGGCATCGACATCGGAACAGGCCTGAGCTGGGACGCCGCGCATTAGCGCCGCACCTGCGCAGCCAGGCTTCGCCTTGAAAGCCAAGCGCTTCCCGCATAGGTGAGGCGAGATGCTTGAACAATTCAATCCCGCAAACTGGCGGATCGCCTGGGACCAGGTGATGCTCACGGCGATCTCGGTACTCGTGGCCGTAGCAATCGCCTATGCTCTTTACCGGCTCGTCTTCTCGGTGGTCGCGCGCCTGACCCGGTTTTCGGAAACCAAGGTTGACGAAATGGTGGTGGAGCGCGTCCGCCGCCCGGTCAAATGGGCATTCATCGCGATCGGCGTGACCGTTGTCGCCCAGGCAGATCCGCAGCTGCAAGGGATCTGGGAGCCGATCGCGCGCTTCGTCCGCCCCGCGCTGCTCGGCTGGATTGTCTTTACGCTGGTCAAGGCCTTTACTGCCGCGCTCGAATACCGGCTGGAGATTTCCGAAGATCCAGTGGCCATGCGCAGCCGCCGCACCCGCATCGCGATCCTTTCGCGCACCGCCACATTCGGCATCATATTTATCACGGTCGGCCTGATGCTGATGGGCATACCCGGCGTGCGCGATATCGGCACCACGCTGCTGGCCTCGGCCGGGCTTGCCGCACTGGCAGTGGGCGCAGCAGCGCAGCCCGCGCTCAAATCGCTGATAGCAGGCCTGCAAATGGCCCTGACAGAGCCTTTGCGGATCGGCGATCTCGTCAAGGTTGATGGCCAGGTCGGACGGGTCGAGGAAATCCGCATGAGTTTCGTCACGGTGCGGACCTGGGACGAGCGCGTTCTGCTCGTGCCGACCAGTCAATTCATCGACGAGAGCTTTGAGAACTGGTCGCGCAAGAGCGAAAGGCTGACCGGGCCGGTAATGCTGCATCTCGATCCGATCACCGATGTCGAACCGATCCGCACCGAATTCGAGCGCTTCGTCAAGGCGCATGAATTGTTCGATGGCCGCAACATGGCGCTCTTGATGACTGAAGCCTATCCCGAGAGCATCGAGCTGCGGCTGTCCGTCAGTGCGCAGACGATCGGCGATCTGTGGCAGCTCCGCTGCGACCTGCGCGAACATATGCTCAAGTGGCTGCGCGAGAACCAGCCCGAGGCGCTGATCCGTCACCGGCTCGAACTGCCTGGCGGCCATAGCAAGGCGGGCGAGCCAGCAGCCCCTGGCGCCTGATCCGGCTGGCGCGGCTAGTCGCCGCTATTCGATCCCGGTTTCCTCCGGCCCGCCATGCTTGCGATCGCGGACCGGCTCCAACATGCCTTCGTGGATGAAGCCGATCGGGTGGATTTCAGCTGCGCGTTTCTTCAATTCGCCGCGCATGTTGCGATATTCCTCTTCCATCTGCTCGGTCACCGTCGCGCGCGAATCCTTCAGCGCTTCGGCAAAGTCCTGTGCCGCAACTTCGCTCACCTCGTCGCCAACCCGGCGCATCGCGCTCATTCCAGCGCGCCGGACGACGTCCTCCAGATCAGCCCCGGTGAAGCGCTCTGTCTTGGCTGCGATATCGTCCAGGTCGACATCGCTCGCCAGCGGCATGGCCTTGGTGTGGATTTCAAGGATGTGCTTACGGCCACCCTTGTCGGGCGTGCCGACATAAACCAGCTCGTCAAACCGGCCCGGCCGCAGCAGCGCCGGATCGACCAGCGCGGGCCGGTTGGTCGCGCCGATCACCACCACCGATTGCAGTTCCTCCAGCCCGTCCATTTCCGCCAGGATGGTGTTGACCACGCGCCCGGTCACCTGCGGCTCGCCCTGCCCGCTGCCGCGCGCAGGCACCAGGCTGTCGATCTCGTCAATGAAGATCACGCAAGGCGCCACCGACCGCGCGCGTTGGAACATGCGCGCGATCTGCTGCTCGCTTTCGCCATACCATTTGCTGAGCAGATCAGAGCTCTTCATCGAGATGAAGTTGGCTTCAGCCTCTTTCGCTACCGCTTTGGCCAGCAAGGTCTTGCCGGTGCCGGGCGGGCCATAGAGCAGGAAGCCCTTGGCCGGGCGAATGCCCAGCCGCGCGAAGGCATCCCGGTTCTTGAGCGGCAGTTCGATACCTTCCTTGAGCTTGTCGATCGCGTCTTGCACCCCGCCGATATCGCTCCACGAGACATTGGGCATCTGCACCATCACTTCGCGCATCGCAGAAGGCTGGATGCGCTTGAGTGCCGAAAGGAAATCGTCGCGCTCGACGCACAGATCCTCAAGCACCTCAGGCGGAATGGTACGCTCATCAAGGTCGAGCCTGGGCATGATCCGGCGCACCGCGTCGATCGCGGCTTCGCGCGCCAGCGCAGCGATATCCGCACCGACGAAACCATGCGTGACACGCGCCAGCTCCTTCAGATCAACCTTTTCACCCAGCGGCATTCCGCGAGTGTGAATGCTGAGGATCTCGCGCCGGCCCATTTCGTCGGGCACGCCCAACACGATTTCACGGTCGAACCGGCCCGGTCGCCGCAGCGCCTCGTCGATCGCATCGGGCCGGTTGGTGGCAGCGATCACGACCAGATTGGCGCGGGATTGTAGCCCGTCCATCAGTGTCAGTAGCTGCGCCACCAGCCGCTTTTCCGCTTCGCCCGTCACCTGGGTGCGCTTGGGCGCGATCGAATCGATTTCGTCAATGAAGATGATCGAAGGTGCGGAACGCGCCGCTTCCTCGAACACTTCGCGAAGTCGCTTTTCACTCTCGCCATAGGCCGAACCCATGATCTCAGGCCCGTTGATGGTGAAGAATTCGGCATCGCTTTCATTGGCGACAGCCTGCGCCAAACGGGTCTTGCCAGTCCCCGGCGGGCCGTGCAGCAGCACGCCCTTGGGCGGATCAACGCCCAGCCGGGTAAACAATTCGGGATAACGCAGCGGCAGCTCCACCATCTCGCGCAATTGCTGGATGGTATCCCCCATGCCGCCGACATCGTCATAATTGACAACCGCGCGCCCATCGCGCGGCTCCTCGAATTCGGCGCGCAGTTCAACCTCGGTGTTCTCGTCGATATGCACGATGCCTTTGGGCGCGGTCGACACCACCGAAAGGCGGATTTGCGTCAATGCATATGCGGGCGCACGCAGCAGCTGCCGCACATCGGGCGGCATATTCTGCACCGGTTGCTGGCCGGTGGTCGCAACCAGGTCACCCGCCAGGACCGGGCGGCGGAAGAAGTTGCGCTTCAACGCCTGGCCCGGCCCCTGCAGCCGCATTTCGCGCTGCGCCGGGGCGAAAACCACGCGGGTCGCCGGGCGTGACTGGGCCACTGCAATGGTCACATGCTCGCCCGAACCAACCTGGGCATTGCCGCGCTGCAAGCCGTCAAGCCGCACCACGTCCAGCGCTTCGTCTTCGTCATAAGCTGCCATGGCAATCGCCGGTGTGCTGCGCTTGCCGGTAATCTCGATCACATCGCCCTCGGTGATGCCAAGCGCCTGAAAGGCCGATCGCGGCATGCGCGCGATGCCCTGCCCCGATTCCTCCTGCCGCGCAGCTGCAACCTGAAGGCGCACGGTCGCAGCTTCCTTGCTGACCTTTTTCGAAGGGGCATCGGCATCAGCCATGGGAAATCTCTCCGTCCGCAGCGGGGAATAGTAGAAGAATGTAAGCTAGGAAGCCTGAACCCGATGTGCAAACTTTGTTCGCCGCGCGGCCGCCCGATCAGCCCCGCAGCACCTGGTCGGGCGTGCCAAAAGAAAAAGGCCCGACCATGACGGCCGGGCCTGAAAGTCTTTGGGAGAGGATGCCTGAAAGGCAGGCTCTAAGTGCGGCGGAAGGGATTTTTGTGCAAGTGCGAAAAGAACATTGTCTGTTGCATGAAATGCAACTCTGAGCGGGTGATGTTATTTATCGCATTGTATTTGCTAAATTATGTTCCTTGCTTCATTCATTCCTGTTTGACCGTAAAGGTTGCTTTGGCGATCATTTTCGCTGCATCGCAGCAAAATGGGTTGCCGAAATAGCCTGTACTCCGCTCGGCCGCGTCAACTGCCACCATGTCAACGGCCCGGCCATCAGCGCCCTGCCGTAGCTTCGCGGATCTCGAGCGGCACGGGCAGGCAGGCAGAAACAGTCCGATACAGCGGATGACAGCCGCCCGGTGACACGCTATGCGGCGCGCATCTCTCCCTGCCTCCACGAGGAGCCGATGCAAAAGCTATTTCCAGATGCCGCCGCCGCCCTTGAGGGTTTGCTGCATGATAACATGATGATCGCAGCGGGAGGCTTCGGCCTGTGCGGCATTCCCGAACGCCTGCTTGACGCGATCCGAGACAGCGGGGTCAAAGGCCTCACCTTTGCCAGCAACAATGCCGGGATCGACAATGAAGGGATCGGCAAGCTGCTGCGCACGCGCCAGGTGAAGAAGATGATCAGTTCCTATGTCGGGGAGAACAAGGAGTTCGAGCGGCAATTCCTCTCCGGCGAGCTCGAAGTCGAATTCTGCCCGCAAGGCACGCTGGCAGAGCGCATGCGCGCCGGCGGTGCGGGCATTCCCGGCTTCTACACCAAAACCGGCGTCGGCACCCAGGTGGCCGAGGGCAAGGAACATAAGGAATTCCCCAATCGCGACGGGGTGATGGAAACCTATATTCTCGAGCACGGCATCTTTGCCGACCTCGCGATCGTCAAGGCGTGGAAGGCGGACGAGACGGGCAATGTGATATTCCGCAAGACCGCGCGCAATTTCAACGTTCCGGCCGCCACTTGCGGCAAGGTATGCGTGGCCGAAGTGGAAGAGATCGTACCCGCCGGCAGCCTCGATCCCGATTGCATCCATTTGCCCGGCGTGTTCGTGAACCGCATGATCCTGGGTGCGCCCTACGACAAGAAGATCGAGTTCCGCACGGTTCGCGAGAGGGAGACGGCGTGATGCGCACTTTGACACTGACGCTTGGCCTGCTTCTCGCTGGTTGCGCGAGCGCGCAAGGCGAGCCGCTGGCGGTTTCGCCGCCACCTCCGGCTCAAACCAGTGAAGCCGCAACGCCGCCAGCGCCGCTGCAATATCTCTATGGCTCTGCCGAAGCCGTAATCGCGGTGCGTGCGACCTACACCCGCATCGCCGACTTTGCGGCCTTGCGTATCACGCAGCGGCCACAGGACAGTGTTATCCTGACGGCCGAAGCCAGCATGGATGCCCCGCGCTTCGAGCCCTGCGGTGACAAGCCCTATGCCGCTATCTTCGATGCCGACGAGACGCTGATCTGGAACCTCGGTTCGATGCGCTGGTTTGCGCAGCGGGGTATCTCGTTCGATCCCAAAGTCTGGGACCAGTGGGAAAAGACCGGCGCGGGCAAGGCCGTGGCGATGCCCGGCAGTGTCGAGCTGGTGAACACATTGCGCGCCGCAGGCATCACCGTCATCGCCAACACCAACCGCAGCGCCGCCAATGCCAAGGGCAGCGAGGATACGCTGCGCGCAGCCGGGCTGGGCGAGTTCAGGCATGGGGAGACATTGTTCCTGCGCGGCGACGATGCTGGCGGATCGAGCAAGGATCTGCGCCGCGCCACTATCGCGTCGAGATATTGCGTTATCATCATGGCCGGCGACCAGCTCGGCGATTTCAGCCAGCAGTTCAACGAGCGCAGCCTGCCCGCCGCCAGCCGCATGAAACTGGCGACCGGCCCTGCAGCGAGCGCGCTGTGGGACAATGGCTGGTTCCTGTTTCCGAATCCCGTCTATGGCCCATGGGAAAGCCTGGGCTGGGACGACACCTTCACCACTGGCAGCGAATGGGAGCCGAATTGATGGCCGAGGCAACCAGCGGCTGGACCCGCGACCAGATGGCCGCCCGTGCGGCACGCGAACTCGAGGACGGATATTACGTCAACCTGGGCATCGGCATCCCCACGCTGGTCGCCAACCACATCCCCGAAGGGATGCAGGTGACGCTGCAGAGCGAGAACGGCATGCTGGGTATCGGGCCCTTCCCGTATGATGACGAGGTCGATGCCGACCTGATCAATGCCGGCAAGCAGACCATCAGCGAATTGCCGCATTCGGCCTATTTCGACAGCGCCACCAGCTTCGGGATGATCCGCGGCGGCCATATCGACCTGACGGTTCTGGGCGCGATGGAAGTGGCCGAGAATGGCGACATCGCCAACTGGATGATCCCGGGCAAGATGATCAAGGGCATGGGCGGCGCGATGGACCTCGTCGCCGGGGTCAAGAAGATCATCGTGGTGATGGACCACACCAGCAAGGATGGCAGCCCCAAGTTCATCCCATCCTGCACACTGCCGCTGACGGGCACCAATGTGGTCGACATGGTGATCACCAATCTCGCCGTATTCAGGCGCAAGGACCATTCCAGCCCGTTCCAGCTGATCGAGCTGGCGCCCGGCGTTACTGCAGACGAAGTGGCCGCAAGTACCACCGCCAGATACGAAGTGGCGCTTTAGAGACCCTGATGACGGAATTTGGTGCGACTCGCGTGCACGTGCAATAAAAGCGCATGGGTTTGCACGCCGCCTTTCGTGCCCGCTTTCTCGACGTCCTCGCGTCAATCTACATCTATAACGAACATCGCGGCTACACCTCGCTCGACCGGGTGCTGGAGGCGGTGCGTGCACGCTGCCCCGAAGACACCGGCTTCATCGGCGCAGTCGAAAAGCACCGCGCGGACGAAGAAAAGCATTATCGCATGTTCCGCCGCTGGTTCGAACTGCAGGGCCGAATGCCGCTCAAGGTCGATCGCACCTGCGGGCATATCGACCATTTCATCGAAAGCGTGTTCGGCTGCACGATCGAGGATCTGGACACTGACGGCGTGGTGACCGACACTGACGCGTTCGAGAAATTGTGCCGGGTGATCATGATCACTGAACAGCGGGGCATGAATCAGGTCGAAATCCTGCTCAGGAACCGGCACGTCCTTTCGGACCGGGGAATGACCAGCATTTTCAAGGTGGTCGAGCGTGACGAACCCAGCCATTGGATGCCCTATGAAGCCTGGCTACGAGCCAATGGTCGCCGCCCGCGGCCGCGCTGGCGCGAGTTGTGGACCGATTTCTGGATTCACAAATCGCTGATGCTGGCGAAATTACCCTCCGTCTTCCTCAATCGGCATTCACCGCGCCTCGCTGCCTGGCCGGACGAGAATCCGGCGGCTTACGCCATGTGAGAGCTTGACCTTGCTCGCCCGCTGCCGCAGCAGCGCGGTCATGTGGCTGAATGAACCCCGCAATCCCCACGCCCCACTGGCCGGGCTCAAGGTTGTCGAGCTTGCCCGGGTTCTGGCCGGTCCCTGGGTCGGGCAGATCCTTGCTGATCTTGGCGCCGATGTAATCAAGGTCGAAAGCCCTGACGGCGACGGCACGCGGCAATGGGGCCCGCCCTGGGTCGAACGCGCCGGGCCTGGCGGCGAAACGCTTCGCGAGGCGGCCTATTACCACGCCTGCAACCGGGGCAAGCGCGGGATCGTGGCGGATTTCGGAAACCCGCAGGATCTGGACCGGGTCAAGCAGCTGATCGCCGATGCCGATGTCGTGGTGGAAAATTTCAAGACCGGTTCGCTGGCGAAGTTCGGGCTCGACTATTCGGCGCTGGCCCGCGCCAACCCCGGCCTCGTCTATTGTTCGATCACCGGCTTCGGTCAGACCGGGCCGCGTGCGCACGAAGCGGGGTATGATTTCGTGATCCAGGCCATGAGCGGCTTCATGGCACTGACCGGCGAGCCTGACGGCGCGCCGATGAAGATGGGCATTTCGATCTCCGATCTCGTCTGCGGCCTCTATGCAGTGATCGGCATCCAGGCGGCGCTGACCATGCGCGAGCGAACCGGAACAGGCCAGCATGTCGACATGGCACTGCTCGATTGTTCGGTCGCACTGCTCGCGAGCCAGGCGCTGCATTACCTGACGACCGGCACCAATCCGCCGCGCATGGGCAATGAACATGCGCAGGTCAGCGCCTATGGCGTTTTCCCGACGCTGGACGATCCGATCATTCTTGCCCCCGCCAATGACGGGCTGTTTCGCAAACTGCTGCACGTGCTCGGGCGCGACGATCTGCTAGGTGACGCGCGCTTCGCCAGCAACGAGGCTCGAATCGCCAACCGGGGCGCACTCGATGCCATGATCGCAGCGGAAACCGGCCAGCACACACGCCAATGGCTGCTCGAACAGTGCCACGCGCACGGCATCCCGGCCGGGCCGATCCACACCATCGATCAGGTCTTTGCCGATCCGCAGGTGGTCGCCCGCGGTTTGCAGATCGAGCTCGATGGACTGCCAGGCGTGCGCAGCCCGTTCACCTTCTCCGGTGCCGAACTGGCGCTTGACCGGCCCTCACCCAGGCTGGGCGAGGACCAGGGCGATCTGGATTAGGCCAGCGCAGCCTTGAGATCATCGACCAGATCGGTGCGTTCCCAGGGGAAAAAATCGCCATCGGGCTTGCGGCCGAAATGGCCATAGGCCGCGCTCTTGCGATAGATCGGCTTGTTGAGGCCCAGGTGCGTGCGGATCGCGCGGGGTGTAAGCCCGCCAAGCTTCGCGATCGACTTGATCGCCGCCTCAAGCCGGTCGTCACCCACTGTCCCCGTGCCATGCGTATCGACATAGAGCGACAGCGGCTGCGACACGCCGATGGCATAGGCGATCTGGATCGTGCAGCGCGTGGCCAGGCCCGCCGCGACCACATTTTTCGCCAAATAGCGCGTGATATAGGCGGCCGAGCGGTCAACCTTGGTCGGGTCCTTGCCGCTGAACGCGCCGCCGCCATGCGGCGCTGCGCCGCCATAGGTATCGACGATGATCTTGCGGCCGGTCAGCCCCGCATCGCCATCCGGCCCGCCGATCACAAAGCTGCCGGTGGGATTGATGTGCCACATGGTTTCATCGGTCAGGAAGCCTTCGGGCAGGATTTCGGCCACGACGCGCTTCACATAGGCTTTGAGTTCGGCCTCTTTCTCGCCCTGGTCATAACCCTCCGCATGCTGGGTGCTCACCACCAGAGCGGTGCAGGCGACCGGCTTGCCATCCTTGTAGCGCAACGTAACCTGGCTCTTCGCGTCGGGTTCCAGGAAGGGCGCCGCACCGGAATGGCGGTCAGCGGCAAGTCGCTGCAGGATCTTGTGGCTGTAGTCCAGCGTCGCGGGCATCAGGTCAGGCGTTTCGTCGCAGGCGAAGCCGAACATGATACCCTGGTCGCCCGCGCCTTCATCCTTGTTCGACCCATCCTTGCCGGCATCGACCCCTTGCGCGATATGCGCGGACTGGCCGTGCAAGTGGTTTTCGAAATCCAGCGTCTTCCAGTGGAAGCCTTTCTGTTCATAGCCGATCTCGCGCACAGTGCTGCGGACAGCCTGTTCGATCTCTTCCTTGGCGCCGGGAGCCCATCCGCCATTGACCGCCCACTCTTCATTGTTCTCGTCATACATCGGCGCGCACCGGATTTCGCCCGACAGGATGACGCGCTGGGTCGTCGTCATGGTTTCGCAAGCGACGCGGGCTTCAGGGTCCTTCGCCAGCATCAAGTCAACGACGGCATCCGAAATCTGATCGGAAACCTTGTCTGGATGCCCTTCGGAAACGCTTTCGGAAGTAAACAGGTATTCGCTGCGCATGCTACCTCGATATAAAGAGTTCTTTATGTGTAAAACTGGCTCCTAGACGCGGCGGCGGCGCATGGCAACCAGAGATGCTGCCAATAACAGCATGGCCCACACGATCGGCAGGAAATTCCCCAGCTTTGCGAACAGGGTTGCAGCGTGCGGCGCGGGAATCATCCCATCAATCCTTCCGGCAACTCCGCTTCCCACATGCTGGCGCACCACGCCGTTGGCATCAATCACCGCGCTGATCCCTGTGGTGGTGGAGCGCAGCACCGGCAAACCCTCTTCGATCGCACGCATTCTTGCCTGCGCAAGATGCTGCGGCGGCCCCCAGCTTCCGAACCAGCCATCGTTCGAGGGGTTGAAGATATAGTCTGGCCGGTTGGTGCGGTCGACCACCTGCCCGGAGAACACGATTTCATAGCAGATCTGGATTCCGGCCTGCCCGAGCCTGCCAAGGTCGATAGTTTGCGGGCCCGGCCCCGGCAGATAGTCGATAGATCCCGGCACCAACCGCGACAGGCCCAGCGGCTCCAGAATCGGACGCATCGGCAGATATTCGCCATAGGGCACCAGATGCGCCTTGGCGTAATTGGCGAAAATACGCCCCTCGCCATCGATCGCGCTCACCGAATTGCGCGCGCTGACGGCCCGGACAATGCCGCCCGCCTGACCCATATCGAGATGGGCCAGGCCGGTGAGCAGCACCGACTTTTCGCCGATCAGCGCCCCGATCCTTTGACGCGCAAAACCGGGATCGGCGCCGGCGGTGCGCGCGCTGTAGTAACGCTGGGGATAGCCATCCTCGAGATAGTCAGGGATCGCCGCTTCGGGCCACAGCACCAGCCGTTCCTGCTCGTTGCCGGGCATGGTCAACTGCGCGGTGCGGATGAACTGTTCTTCGAACCTGGTCGGATCCTCGCGCTCTTCCTGCGGGATCAGCGGCTGGATAAGGGCATAGCGGATCGTCCCTTCGGCATTGGAAATGCTTCCAAGCGGAACATTCATCGCGGCCACCAGAGCAGCCGCAAGCACCGCTTGCCCAAGAATGCTGCGCCGCTCGACCGTAAAAATCGCCAACCCCGCGATCAATATCGCCAGGCCGGAAAGCGCATAGGTGCCCAGCCACGGCAGCAGCAGCGCGATGCCCGGGCTGTCAAAATCACCCAGCAGCATCAATCCCAGCGGAGGCCAGGGATATCCGGTGAAAACCCAGCTGCGCAGCCATTCTGTGACGATCCAGACCGCGGCAAAAAGCGCCGAAAAAGGCAGGATCGCTGCATTGCGCACCGCCAGATGCGCTGCGAGCGCCGCCAGAGCCGGATAGATCGCGAGATAGAGGCACACCAGCGGCACCGCGAACCAGCCGAGGATTGGCGGCATTTCCACCTGAAATGTAAAGGCGGTCGCGATCCAGCTATTCGCGACGGTCAGATGCGACAGGCCAAACAGCCATCCCAGCAGCGCAGCCGATTTCCAGCTTGGGGTTTTGCGGAGTAACGCGATGAACAGCGCCAGCGCGAACAAGCCAATCGGCCATAGGCCCAGCGGCGGGTATCCCGTCGCTCCAACTGCGCCGAACAGGGCCGCGGCCCAGCGCGGATGCGCCAATAACCATTGCCACAGCCTGACGACTTTATCGCTCATGCTGCGACCTGGCTTCCTGGTTGCGCTGGTTCGGCCCCCGGCGGGTTAACCGACGGCTTGCACGCCGTCATCGCTATTGTCGCTAATCTTGCGGCGGCGGCGCGGCTTGGGTGCTTCCTCGCCATCCTTCCGCGCCGAAATTGCGGGCGGCAGCACGGCAGCGTCGATTTCGCCGGACTGTTTGCTTGCTTCTTCGCGCGGCTTGCGGCGAGGGCGGCGCGGCTTGCGCGCTTCATCCGAATCTCCGCCGCTGCCAAACGATCGGTCATCCCTGTCGCGCTCTGTCTCACGCCTGCCTTCAGATGCCTCTGGCGCATCATCATCGCGGTGGTCCTGCGGCTTGCGATGACGGCGGCGATCCTCGCCCTCATCCTCATCGTCATCATCGTAGTTCGACTGGGAGCGTTCATCCTGCCGCTTGGTCCGACCATCGTCCTGGCGGGCCTTGTTGTCGGCGATCACACGGAAATAGTGGTCCGCAAACTGCAGATAGTATTCCATCTGCACCCGGTCACCATTGTGCTGCGCGTCCTGGGCCAGCTTCTTGTACTTGTCGAGCAGCTGCGGAGCGTTGCCCCTTGCGCGGCTGTCAATCCGGTTGGCGTTATTGCCGCCACCGCTCTGATTGCGGCTGCCGCGACCGCGGCGACGATTAATGCGATTATTGTTCAAGGAATGTCATCCTCATTGGAGTTGCCGCGCCGCCAGTTTCCGGCACCGGGCCATCTCACCCCTTTGCTTGAGCTTCGCCACAGGGCGGAGCAGTCCTATCCACATGATCTGGCGAGCGTTGCTGCGCTGCCTGGAAAACTGAAAATGCGGAGCTTTGCTTGTGGTTTGCACGCTGGCGAACCGGAAGCTGATTCGGAACTAGACTCCGAAATGCACTTTGCCAAGTGTTTATCTCAATATCAGGGCGCGCGGGTGGCCGCCAAGGTCATGGCGCAATGCAACACAAAACCCTGCTTCTTGCGAGAGTTGCGTAATATTATCCGCCTGAGTGGAACCGATTTCGAGCACAGCGCCACCTGAATCTGTCAACAACTGGCGCAATTGCGGGATGATGAGGCGGTAATCATCAAGCCCGTCAGGACCCGCGAACAGCGCCGAGGAGGGCTCGAAATCGCGCACATCGGGTTCAAGCGCGGCATCCTGTTCGACATAGGGCGGGTTGGCGATGATGAGCTCGAATTTTCCCAGATCCTCGGCCCAGCCAGCTGTGTGCCAGTCGCGGTGCAAAATCTGCGCCCGCTCCGCCACGCCCAGCATTTCCGCATTTGCCGCGGCGACAGCTACCGCGCCCAGCGAGAAATCGATGCCCACCCCCTTGAGGCCGGGCCGCTCCGCCAGCAAAGTCAGCAGCAAAGCGCCGGAACCGATACCCAGATCGAGCACGCGGCCTTCCTGCGGCGCTGCCTCGAGCGCGGCTTCGACCACGGTTTCGCTGTCGCCGCGCGGGATAAGGACGTCGGGGGTGACCGTGAAGGTGCGCCCGAAAAACTCCGCACGTCCCAGGATATAGGCCACGGGTTCATGCCGCGCGCGCCGCCCTGCCAGCGCGGCAAACTCCGGCGGCGCGGGCGCATCCATATGCCGCAAAAGCATATCGGAACGCGAAACCCCCAGCGCATGCGCCATCAGCAGTTCGCCGTCGAGCCGCGCGGTGTCGCTGGTGCCGGAGAGCTGCCGGGTCGCGGCGCGGATGGCTTGGGCGACTGTCATGAAATCACCGTCTGCGACTGTCCTTCGACAAGCTCAGGACGAGCGGAGTTTTCCACCACACACGCTCACCCTGAGCCTGTCGAAGGGTAGTCACAACGCCTTCCCCACTCATTCACTGAGCGCCGCCAGCCGCTTGGCCTCGTCCTCGGCAGTCAGCGCGTCGATGATCTCCCCAAGCCCGGGTCCAGCCAGCACTTCCTCAAGCTTGTGCAGCGTCAGGCCGATGCGGTGATCGGTCACGCGCCCTTGCGGGAAATTATAGGTGCGGATGCGTTCGGAACGGTCGCCCGAGCCGACCATGGCCTTGCGCGCCTCGGCCTCGGCCCCCTGCGCCTCGTCACGCATTTTTTCATAGAGCCGCGCGCGCAGCACCTGCATCGCCTTGGCGCGGTTCTTGTGCTGGCTGCGCTCATCCTGGCAGATCACCACCAGCCCGCTGGGCAGATGGGTGATGCGCACCGCGCTATCGGTGGTGTTGACGTGCTGCCCGCCCGCGCCCGAAGCGCGGTAGATGTCGATCTTCAGGTCCTTGTCCTCGATCTGGACATCGACCTCGTCCGGCTCGGGCAGCACCGCCACGGTCGCCGCCGAGGTGTGGATGCGCCCGCCGCTTTCGGTCACCGGCACGCGCTGGACGCGGTGGACCCCGCCTTCGAACTTGAGCTTGGCGAACACGCCCTGCCCGCGCACATTGGCGACCACTTCCTTGAAGCCGCCGACTTCGCTGGCGTTCATGCTGACCGGCTCTACCTTCCAGCCCTGCTCCGCGGCATAGCGTTCGTACATGCGGTAAAGGTCGCCCGCGAACAGCGCGGCTTCATCACCGCCGGTGCCGGCGCGAATTTCCAGCATCGCTGGGCGCATGTCGGCGCTGTCGCGCGGCAGCATGGCGATGGCGAGCTGCCGTTCGGCCTCAGGCAGCTTCTGGCGGATTTCCGCCAGTTCCGCCTCTGCCATTTGTTTCATCTCAGGGTCCGCGAGCATCTCTTCGAGGCCCGCGATCTCATTGCGCATTTCCCGCACTTCGCGCGCGGCCTTGGCCACCGGCTCGAGCTCGGCATAGTCGCGGCTCGCCTGGACGAATGCCTCGCCCTCGAGCGTGCCCGAGGCCATGCGCGCCTCAAGCTCGGCGAAGCGATGGGTGATCTGGTCAAGGCGGGCGGCGGGTATTTGCATGTGTCACTTCTCATATCGTCATTCCCGCGCAGGCGGGAATCCATTTGTCAAAGGGCGGTGGCTCCGCCCTGGATCCCCGCTTTCGCGGGGATGACGAAGGGGGCTAATGGCCGCTCAAGATGAAGTCTTCAACGGCTGTAGCCACCTCGCTGCCGTCACCCATCACGCGAACTGGCGAACCGCTTTCAGTAACTGTAAAAGAAACGAGTGTGTGAGATGGAATTTTTTTGGCTTTGTCGAAACGTTTACGTGGGGATCCGGCAGCAAAAAGTTCAGAAGAAAATCCGGCGCCACGCAGCTTTGTCACCAATGTGACGGCATCAGAAAGACGATCGTCATTCTCAACAACCACAATAACATCGGCCGAAGCCTCCCCCCTCTCCCCCACCAGCATCGCGAGCCGTTCGATCCCGGCGGCCCAGCCGACCGCAGGAGTGGGCGGCCCGCCGAGGCTTTCCAGCAGCCCGTCGTAACGCCCGCCGCCCAGGATGGTGCTCTGGCTGCCGAGCTTGCCCGCCGCCTCGCTGCCCTCATCGGGCACGAACTCGAACGCCGTATGGCGGTAATAGTCGAGCCCGCGCACCAGGCTTTCGGCGCGGGTCCACTTCACCCCCGCCGCATCGAGTCCGCTGGTCACCGCCGCGAAGAACGTCTGCGCCTCGTCTGACAGGAACGCATCGATCTTCGGCGCGCCAGCCACATGCACGCGGTCACGCGGGTCCTTGCTGTCGAGAATGCGCAGCGGGTTCTTCTCGAGCCGCTCCTGCGAATCTTCGGACAATTCGGCCCGAACCGCCCTGAAATACTCCACCAGCGCGGCGCGCCAGGCCTCGCGGCTTTCCGCATCGCCCAGCGTGTTAAGGTGCAGCGTCACACCCTCGATCCCGAGCTCGCGGATCACCTGATCAGCCATGGCGAGCAGTTCGACATCGGCCTGCGGCTCCGCTGCGCCGATGATCTCGGCATCGATCTGGTGGAACTGGCGATAGCGGCCCTTCTGCGGGCGCTCATAACGGAACAGCGGGCCGTGTGTCGCCACCTTGAGCGGCGCATGCTGCTGCCATCCATTGGTCAGGTAAGCGCGCGCGATCCCGGCGGTGAATTCGGGCCGCAGGGTGAGCGATTCCCCGCCGCGATCCTCGAACGAATACATTTCCTTCGATACGACATCGGTCGTCTCGCCAATGGCGCGGCTGAACACTTCGGTCTTCTCGAACACCGGCATTTCCACCCGGCGGAAGCGATAGAGCCGCCGCACACGCTCGAAGGTTTCGACCACAAAGGCGAAAGCCTCGGCATCGGCGCCGAAAATATCCTGTGTGCCGCGAATGGCGCCTGGCGTTCTGGCGGAAGTGTTCTTGCTCATCAATTCCTCGTTTCGGTGGGCGCTTAGAGCGAATTCGAGTGAAATGGAACATTTCACGGCTTGGGAGCAGTAGGCGTGCACAGCACAAATCGCGGCGACACAGGTTTGACGCTTTCGGCGGAACGGGGAAAGCCGCTCGTCGATCAAGCGCTTGCACTTGACCCGAACCCTCTGCAAAAGCCGCGCCCATGAAAAAAGTAACAATTGCGGTCGCCCTCCTTTCCACTGTTGCATTCGCCGGACCGGCACAGTCGCACGCCGCGGAGCGCTCTGCCCCGGTTGCCACGCCGCTTGCCGATGCCACGCCGATGCCGGCCGATATGCCGTGGCCCGGCGGCACGATCACGCTCGATATCGACGCCAGCGATACTTCGCGCGGGGTCTATTCGGTCACTCAGACATTTCCCGTTGCGCCGGGTACCAGCAAGCTGACGCTGCTCTATCCCGAATGGCTGCCGGGCAATCACGCCGCGCGCGGGCCGATCAACCTTGTCAGCAACATCCGCTTCTACGCCAATGACAAGCCGCTCGATTGGAAGCGCAACCCGCTCGACGTCTACCAGTTCGATATCGTGCTGCCGCAAGGGACCAGCGAGGTTACCGCGCGTTTCGTCCATACTTCACCGGTTACGGGCCGCGAGGGCCGCATCACCATGACGCAGGAAATGCTCAACCTGCAGTGGGAGAAGATGAGTTTCTACCCGGCGGGGCATTACACGCGCCGGATCGCAGTGAAGCCGAGCGTGACTGTGCCCGAGGGATGGAGCACCTTCACAGCGCTCGACGGCAAGGCGCAGCAGGGGAGCCGCGTGAGCTGGGCCGTGACCGATTACGAAACGCTGGTCGATTCGCCGATCTTCGCCGGCAAGTATGCGCAGCAATGGGAAATCGGCGAAAACGTACGCCTTGGTGCGGTGGGTGATGCGCCCAAATACCTTGCCCTGGCGCCAGCAAACCTCGCCCGTTTCGAAAAGCTGGTCGACGAGGCCGATGTGCTGTTCGGCACGCGCCAGTTCGACCATTACGACTTCCTGCTGGCGATGACCGACCGGATGGGCGGGATCGGGCTGGAACACCACCGCTCTTCCGAGAACCAGTATGAGCCGACCGCGCTGATCGACTGGGAAGCGATGGACTGGGATCACAATGTCGTGAGCCACGAGCTGGTACACAGCTGGAACGGCAAATTCCGCCGCCCGGCGGGCCTGTGGACGCCCGATTTCCGCACGCCGATGCAGAACAGCCTGCTGTGGCTCTATGAAGGGCAAACGCAGTTCTGGGGCTGGGTGCTGGCGGCCCGGTCCGGCCTGCAACGCAAGGACACGATCCTGGGCACGATTGCGCTGGCCGCAGCCAATTATTCCGAAGGCCAGCCGGGTCGCGAATGGCGATCGGTCCAGGACACCACCAATGATCCGATCATCAACTCGCGCCGCCCGCTACCCTATTCCTCGCTCTCGCGTAGTGAGGATTACTATGTCGAAGGAGCATTGACCTGGCTCGAGGCGGACCAGATCATCCGCCAAGGGACCGGCGGCAAGGCCGGCCTCGATGATTTTGCCAGGGCATTTTTCGGCAAGGCGGACGGCGATTGGGGCGTGCTGACCTACGACTTCGAAGAGATCGTCAGCACGCTGAATGAGGTCTATCCCTATGACTGGGCCAGCTTCCTCGACACGCGCCTGCGCCAGCCGAACCAGCCTGCACCGCTGCGCGGGATCGAGATGGCAGGCTACCGCCTGGTGTGGAAGGAAGAACCGAACAGCTACAGCGCCGGGCGGATGAAGGGCAGCAAATATCTCGACCTGTTCTATTCGCTCGGGATTAACCTTGATTCGCAGGGCAAGGTGATCTCGACGCTGTGGGATGGCCCCGCCTTTCGCGCGGGCATCGTCAACGGCTCAATCGTGGTCGCGGTCAATGGCGCGGCCTTTTCGCATGACGTGATCAAGGAAGCGGTGACCGCGGCCAAGGGCAATAGCGCGCCGCTAGAGCTATTGGTCCGCCGGGGCGACAATTTCGCCACCGTCGCGCTCGATTACCACGGCGGGCTGCGTTATCCCTGGCTCGAGCCAGCCATGGCTGGTGAAACAGGGCTTGACCGTCTGTTCGCAGCACGGGCGAAATAACGCGCGGCCAGATCATTGATATTGCAGCGCAGCAATGCCGCCAGTAAAGGAGCTGCCATGCAAATCGACAAGATCCCCACCGGTAGCAATCCGCCTGAAGAGCTCAACGTCATCATCGAGGTGCCGACCGGCGGCGAACCGGTGAAGTATGAATTCGACAAGGAATCGGGCGCGCTGTTCGTTGACCGTATCCTGCACACGCCGATGCGCTATCCCGCGAATTACGGCTTCGTGCCGCACACGCTTTCCCCGGATGGCGATCCGCTTGACGCGCTGGTGATCGCACGCAGCCCGTTCATCCCCGGCTGCGTAGTGCGCGCCCGCCCGATCGGCGTGCTCAACCTTGAAGACGAGCATGGCGGCGACGAGAAGCTGATCTGCGTGCCGGTCGACACGACCTTTCCCTATTATTCGGATGTCGGCGAGACCAAGGACCTGCCTTCGATCATCTTCCAGCAGATCGAGCACTTCTTCACCCACTACAAGGATCTGGAAGCCGAAAAATGGGTCCGCGTGGGCAGCTGGGGCGATGCCGAGGAGGCGCGCCGGATCGTGGTCGAGGCGATCGAGCGTTACAAGGGCTGAGCGCTATTCAACCGGGCGATCTGGATCGAGCAGGTCCTCGGACTGCTTTCCTCTGGTTTGCCTTTCCTTCTTCACCATATCGGTAATCTCGCTTTCAGGCCGCACATCCTGTTCGAGCCTGGCCGCGGGTGCGGCGCGTCCGGCGGATGACTTCTCTTCCGGCGCAGGTGCGGATCGCCCGATCTGCAATGCTTCGCTGCGCGCATCGACCCGCAACCGGTAGATCGGCTCTGGCAAGGCGAAGCCGGCCTGCTCCAGCGCATCCTTGACCGCTGCAATCGCCTGGCTGCGCGACTTGTACCAATCGGCTTTCTCCTGGTCGATCCAGGCAAGGAAGCGGATCTCGATATTCGAATTCCCGACACGCTCGATCCGCGCCTGCGGTTCCGGATCGCCCAGCAGAAAGGGCAACCCCGAAAGCGTATCGATGCCCACCTGCATCGCCACGCGCGGATCGTCATCGGCGTCCACCCCCAGCACGAAATCGAACCGGCGCTGCGGGTTGCGCGTGTAATTGAGGATTACCGCCTTGAAGACCTGTGCATTGGGAATGCGCAAATGATTGCCGTCGAGCGTCATCAGGATGGTGGCGCGGCTCGTCAGGCGGACCACCCGCCCTTCCAGTTGATCGATCACCACCCAGTCATTGGCGCGGAACGGCTGGCGGATGCTGAGCATGAGCGAAGCGACATAATTCTCGACCGTGTCGCGCATGGAAAAGCCCAGCGCGATGCCGATCACCCCCGCGCCGCCCAGCACAGCGCCCATCAATGCCCCTGCGCCCAGCATATCCAGCGCGATCAGCATCCCGCCGACCACGAACAAAAAGCGGATCGCGCTGCGCACCAGTTCGGACAGGAATGGGTTGGGCGTGATGCGTGCCCAAACCCCTTTGAGGCCGGCAATGAGATAGCCAAGCCCGCCGATCAGGACCGCCGTGATCAAGGCCACCAGAATCAACGGCAGCGCCTTCAGGAAATTTCCGCCGAGATCAGCGGTCTGGCCAATTACGGAAAGGTTTTCCTCTACCGAAAGATCGCGCTGGAGCCGGTTCTCGACCGTGACCACGCCTGATACGCGAGCCGCGATGTTGGCCGCACGCGCGATCGCCGCCGCGTCCGAAACCTTGCCCGAAAGCGTGACCACCCCCTCATTCACTTGCACCGCAACGTCGGAATAGGCGGGCAGTTCGGCGAAAATTCCGCTGATCCGTTCTGCGATACGCGCATCCTCGCCCGCATCGCGCGTGGCCTCGATAATCTGCTCTGGCGGTTCAGCTTGGGGAGACGGCGCGGTTACCGAGGGAACAATCGCCAGTGCAGGCCCGCTGACAAGCAACAGCAGCAGCGCAGCGATCGGGCTCAATATTCTACGCATAGGTTGGCACTCCCACGGCCAGCCTATCGCGGATCGGCACGAAAGCGAAGGAAGGATCAGAGAAGCGCCGAGATGCCCTTGAACAGACCGGTAAGGACAAAGGGCAATCCAACCGCCAGGCCCCACAGCGCAACAACGTCACGCCGAAAAGCCTGTGAATAGGATGTATCTCCAGCCTGCTCGTCGCTCAAATCGCTCCAGCGCCGTTCGAACCAGCGGCAAGCCGGGATGATGCCGGCCACCAGCACGACAAGGGCAAGATAGGGAATGATCGAATGCGATCCTTCCTTGAGCGCTTGCACCGTAACGAAAATCTGGAGCCCGGTGTAGATCAGCAGCGAATAGGCGATATGGTCGCTCATTGACTTGCGCCAGTCGCGTGTGCGGCCCGTCACTTGCGAGCCATGCGCCCCGTCATGCGAGTATGCATCGTTCATCGAGGTCCCCCCTCAATTCCTTACCGACTCGGGAATATCACAGAGAGAACCCGTTTGCGCAAGAGCGCTAACCATTGCGCCGTAACAACTGCCATGCATAAATCCTGCCAGATTGGCGATGACAGGGGTTTTCTGGGCCGCACACACTGCTAAGGCTGGCGCAATGGACGACCCGACCACTCTTGCCGACGCACCAGCCGAACGCGGCAATGCCGAAGCCATGGCCAATGGCGGACTCGAAGTCATCTCGATCGCCAAGAGCTATGACAAGCGCGCGGTGCTGACCGACATATCGCTGCATGTCGCCAAGGGCGAAGTGCTGGGCCTGCTCGGCCCCAATGGCGCGGGCAAGACGACCTGCTTCTATTCGATCATGGGCCTGGTGCGGCCGGATTCGGGCCGCATCCTGATGGACGGCGAGGATGTGACGCACCTGCCGATGTATCGGCGCGCGATCCTGGGCCTGGGCTATCTGCCGCAGGAAACCAGCATTTTTCGCGGCCTGACGGTGGAACAGAACATCATGTGCGTGCTCGAAATGGTCGAGCCCGATGCCGAAACTCGCAATGCTGAGCTGGAGCGGCTGCTTGACGATTTCGGCCTTACGCGGCTGCGCGAAAGCCCGGCCATGGCGCTTTCGGGGGGCGAACGGCGGCGCTGCGAGATTGCGCGGGCATTGGCGGCGAAGCCTTCGATCATGCTGCTCGATGAACCTTTCGCGGGGATCGATCCGCTGTCGATCAGCGATATCCGCGATCTGGTGAAGGACCTGAAGGAACGCGGCATCGGCGTGCTGATCACCGATCACAACGTGCGCGAAACGCTCGATATCGTCGATCGCGCCTGCATCATCTATGGCGGGCAGGTGCTGTTTTCCGGCTCGCCGCAGGATCTGGTGGCTGACGAAAACGTGCGGCGGCTGTATCTTGGAGAGGGCTTCACGCTCTAGGGGCCAGACTGATGGCGCTCGGACCTCGCCTCGATCTCCGCCAATCGCAATCGCTGGTGATGACGCCGCAGTTGCAGCAGGCGATCAAGCTGCTGGCGCTGTCCAATCTCGAAATCGAGGCCTTCATCGGCGAAGCGCTGGAATCCAATCCGCTGCTCGATGCGGGCGAGGTTTCGCGCGATGACGAGGGCGCCGGTGAACCTGCCGGGGGCGCTGCCGAGGAACCAACGGCAGATTTCTCGATCGGCGATGACAGCGCGCTCGACATCGACCCTGCGGCGCTTGATCGCGACTTCGACACCGGCGATGCCGACTGGGGCGCCGCCTTGTCCCGCTCGGTCGATCCCCAACTGCCGGGGATCGAGGAAACCAGCAGCGCCGATGCGAGCCTGGCCGATCATCTGCACGAACAGGTCGGCGCGCTATGCCGGGATGCGCGGCAGGAATTCATCGCGCGGCACATCATCGGCCTGCTCGACGAGGCGGGTTATCTCCGCTTCGACCTGCGCGAGATCGCCGCCGATCTGGGCGTCAACCTTGCCGAGGCAGAGCAGGCGCTGGGAATCGTCCAGCAGCTTGACCCCAGCGGAGTGGGTGCGCGCTCGCTCAGCGAATGCCTCGCGATCCAGGCGCGCGAGGCCGATCGCTATGATCCCTGCATGGCGCGGCTGATCGACAATCTTGAGCTGGTCGCGCGCGGCGAACTCGCCCGCATCAAGCGCATGTGCGGCGTGGATGACGAGGATTTCGCCGACATGCTGGCCGAACTGCGCAGCTATGATCCGAAGCCCGGCCTCGCCTTCGGCGGCGCCCGCACGCAAGCGGTGGTGCCCGACATATTGATCGGCGCATCGCGCGATGGCGGCTGGGACATCAGGATAAACGAGGACACCCTGCCCCGCCTGATCGTCAACCGCGGTTATTACCTCGAGCTGCGCCAGGGCGGCGCCGACAAGGCAACGCGCCGCTGGCTGAAGGAGAAGCTGGCCGATGCCAACTGGCTGATCAAGGCGCTCGACCAGCGGCAGAAGACCATCCTCAAGACCGCGGCCGAGATCGTGAAGCGGCAGGAGGGTTTCTTCCGCCGCGGCGTGTCCGAACTGCGCCCGCTGACCCTGCGCGAAGTGGCCGAGGCGATCGAAATGCACGAAAGCACGGTCAGCCGCGTCACCAGCAACAAGTTCCTACACTGCGATCGCGGCACGTTCGAGCTCAAGTATTTCTTCTCCAGCGGGGTCGGCTCAAGCGATGGCGAAGGCGCCAGCTCGGAAGCGGTCAAGGCGCGGATCAAGGCGCTGATCGATGCCGAGGATCCGCGCAAGATACTCTCCGATGACACGCTTGTAACGATGCTCAAGGCCGAAGGGCTCGATCTTGCGCGGCGCACCGTGGCCAAATATCGCGAGGCTATGGGGATCGGCTCAAGCGTCCAGCGGCGGCGGGCGAAGAAGCTGGCCGCAGGGGGGTGAATGGAGAATTAGGGTGGGGGGATTAGGTGTGCGTTCGCCGGAATTACCGGAATTATGCGCTGAGAATTACAAGGCATCGTTGATATACGAAATATAGACCCTTCTAAACCAATCCCCTGCTAATCCCTCCATGCCACTTATTGCCGGATAAAGCGTCCTCAAAGCATCGCAGGCTTCAGTTGGGGGGGCTGCTTCCAAATTTTCTAGTACTTCCAAGAACCGAAGAATTCCTTCGTCGCTCCTGCTCGTCAATTTTTCGGCAAGGAGTTCGGCCCACGCATTTTCGGCAATTGCGATCTGGTCTTGCCGCAAACTTATTGGTTTAGGTACGCCTTCAATCTCAGCAATTATTGCCTTTCTTATCAATGCAAGGTGCTGGTCGAGAACATTCGGACCGAGAGCATAGACCTTTTCGAACTCTGCTATGTTTGCCTCGCCGGTCATTCCCAAATAACCTTGGCAATTATCGTCGCCAACTTGCACAGCAGCAGCCAGGACCTGAAAGAAGCGGTTGACGTCTGCTTGCGGGAGACGAGTTAAACCTTTGAATATCGAGCCAGTCGACAATCTGAATATAACAGTTCCTGCAGCCTCAGGATTGGTTCTTGGGTTGATACGTGCAGCGTCTAGTTCTTCAGTAATACGCCTAACTAAGGAATCTTCTGCATAAAGCAGCTTCAAATGCTCAGTCAATGGAAACAAAAGAGCTCCGTTTGCCCCTATTCCTCTTGCTCCGTCTACTGCAAAGCTTGGCTTTGTTATTTGTGATTTAAACCAATCGTAAGTCGAAGATGCATCTGCCGCGTGCAAGATGTGTCTGGTTTTAATCGGGGGCGGAGCCGCGATTTGGGCCTGCGCAGTATCTGAGGACTCGTAAACTTCGAAGGAAATCGGTGATTTCTGCCAGTCAAGCGATGTCAGCCAAGCGACCTCATCGGGTGCAGCGGAGGTGGCAAAAATGACCGCTCCTTGCGAAAGATTCAGTTGCGAAAGAAAGTGGCCAACTAAAGCATTTGCGACACCACTTTCCACTTTTGTCCCGCTTGTGTCGATATAGGACGCGTGGAATCCGACCAAGGCATCTTCGGAAAGAATGCGCCGCTCGCCGGCGACCCAGATCAGGGCGCAAGAAGAGACACAGACTTCCCCATCAAGAACGACTGTCGTATAGCCCCTCAATCGTATCATACGACCGATTTCAAGCGCTGGAACCAGCGCACCGCCAAAGCTTGAGAGTGCGACCACAGCTTCGGGATATTTGACCGATAATTCTCTAAATCGTTCTTCGTCGCCTGCTACAATGTCGCCATTTATGATGATTGCCTCCGAGCCATCATCTAAGGTTTGATTGTAGAAGTCTGCTGCGCATACTGCGCTTGCAGACAGCGAGGCAGCTGCCGAAATGGCGACTTTAGCTTTTAGAAAATTTGCCAAGACCGTATTCATTTTGCCCCCAAAATTCAACCCGGATACAAAATAGATTGGTATCATATGATAAAGATTCATTAAAGTCAGAGCATTAGTATGGCGCATTTGGCGATGTGATGAGATCGCAATTTCGCAGACAGGGAGTTCGCCGGCCCAGGTACTTTATTGCGCTAACATTAGGTCCAGCATTGCCGCAGCACGGTTTGCTCCTGAGACTTCGTCGCTTCGGTCTTTGAATACCCCGTTCAGCCTGAGTGTCACATAGCCATGGATCATGGACCATAGCGAAATCGCCAGAGTATGTGGATCGCGCCCACTTTGGCGGGGTAGATTTGCCAGCTCATTCACAAATGAATCGTAAAGCGCATCCATGCAGGCGCTAAGTGCGTCATCGTCCCAATCGACAAGATCTTGGCGCCACATCAGCAGATAGCGATTGGGATGGCGCAGGCCAAATTCCAGAAGCGCTTCCATATAGGCTCGCGCGCGATCCGCAGATTCAGCCTCCGATAGCTTCCTGCGGACATCAGCGTCGAGCATCTGAAACAGGCGAGTAGCCAGCTCTGTGAGCAAAGCTGTGCGATCATGGAAATGATTCGCGGGCGCCGCATGAGAAACCTGCGCTCGGCGCGCTACAGCTCGGATGGTCACGGCATCAGGCCCAGCTTCATCCAGCAGGTTAAATGCCTGCAATATCAGCGACTCTTTGAGTGATCCGTGGTGGTATCCGCTTTTCTTATCCTGGTTCATTATCCGATATTGACACCGCCAACTTTGCTTGTAAATTGACAGCGACAACATAAGAGCCCTCGGGTCGTTCGCATATCAAACCTACCTAAAGAACTCCGGAGACGAATTCCGGGGGCAGTATAGTCAATTCAGTTTGGCAGGCGCACCCACGCCTCGACCCCCTCCCCTTTAGGGAGAAAAGGGTCAGGCTCTGTCTCCCGGTGCGAAACAATGGCTTGCCCCGGCACGGGTCGCAGGTGACGGCAGGAGGGGCGGGTCGCAGGTTGCCCCTCCACCACCCTGCGGCCAAAGCCTTGGATGGTCCCCCTCCCCGTGCCGGGGAAGTACACTTGCGCTTCCGCCCTGTTTTCCTACGCGGGCGTGCATTGCTATCCCTGCGCCATGACCATCGCTATGCCCCATCATCACCGCCCATCCTTGCCCGATCGCGCGCCGCTACGGCCCCTGTCCGCGCCATCATGCGCACGCACCGCGACGGCGGCGGAATTTCTTTTCTATAAGTGTGTTCCATGCGTTCCAACCGTGCCCTGCGTGCGGCGAACCGAGTGGCACCATGGCAGGGCCGCGCGTTCACCATGCCCTGTGGATAAGTGTGACTCAAAAGACTCACAATTGCCCACGACCCGCGGCTTTCCAGCGGTTTACGCTAAATTAACCTTTTCCGTTCAGACCTTGTGTGGTTAATTCAAGGCAACCCTTCCTGACGGGAGGTTACTGGCCAGGCTCTAGGGCAAAGGGGGGAACCACCCATGCGCGTGCTGTTGATTGAGGACGAACCGACAACCGCCAAGGCGATCGAGCTGATGCTCACGACCGAAGGCTTCAATGTCTATTCGACCGACCTGGGCGAAGAAGGCCTGGATCTGGGCAAACTGTATGATTACGACATCATCCTGCTCGATCTGAACCTGCCCGATATGCATGGCTATGACGTGCTCAAGAAGCTGCGCGTGGCCAAGGTGCAGACGCCGGTGCTGATCCTTTCGGGCATTTCCGAAATGGACAGCAAGATCCGCAGCTTCGGCTTTGGCGCTGACGATTACGTGACCAAGCCGTTCCACCGCGAGGAGCTGGTCGCCCGCATCCACGCCGTGGTGCGCCGTTCGAAGGGCCACAGCCAGTCGGTCATCCGCACCGGCAAGCTGGCGGTGAACCTCGATGCCAAGACTGTGGAAGTCGATGGCGCGCGGGTGCACCTGACCGGCAAGGAATATGCCATGCTGGAGCTGCTTTCGCTGCGCAAGGGCACCACGCTGACCAAGGAAATGTTCCTCAACCACCTTTATGGCGGGATGGACGAGCCCGAACTCAAGATCATCGACGTGTTCATCTGCAAGCTGCGCAAGAAATTGAGCCATGCCTGCGGCGGTGACAATTACATCGAGACCGTGTGGGGCCGCGGCTATGTGCTGCGTGACCCGGACGAACAGGCCGAAGCCGCCTAAGGCTCGATCCGGCAAGATCAGCGGGAAATCGCCTCGTAGCGCTTGCTACGGGGCGATTTTTGTTTAGTCCGCCCACCGTCATGAGTGCATTCAAGCAAGGCGATCCTACAACCCTTGGCAGGCTCTACGGCCGCAGCCAGGGCAAGCCGCTGCGCGCGCGCCAGCAAGGCCTGGTCGACAATCTGCTGCCGCAGATCGCGGTGCCAGCCGAAGGCCCGGTGACTTCGGAACGGTTGTTCGGGGACTCGCGTCCCCTGCACTTCGAAATCGGCTTCGGCGGCGGCGAACACCTGGCCTATCGCGCCGATCTGCTCCCCGATCACGGGTTCATCGGGGCGGAACCTTTCGTCAACGGCGTGGCGCAGGCGCTGACCCATATCGAGGAACGGCGGCTCGCCAATGTGCGGCTGCACATGGGCGATGCGCTGGAGGTGCTGGCGCGCGTGCCCGATGGTGCGCTGGCCATGATCTACCTGCTCCATCCCGATCCCTGGCCCAAGGCGAAGCATGCCAAGCGGCGCATGATGAACGATGGGCCGGTGCAGATGTTTGCGCGCAAGCTCAAGCCTGGCGGCGAGTTTCGCTTCGGCACCGATCATCCGGTGTATCTGCGCCATGCACTGATGGTGATGCAGCGCCACACCGGCAGCTTCGAATGGCTGGTCGAAGGGCGGTCAAGCTGGGAAAACCGCCCCTCCGGCTGGCCCGAGACGCGCTATGAAACCAAGGCCCGCACCGTCTATGGCCACGAGGTCTGGTACTTCAGATACCGGCGCCGCTGACGCAGAGGGGCGGAACTTGGCGGTTCCGTTCACGCAGCTATGGTCAGCCGTGCTTGCCCTTTTCCCAGCCGTGATCCGCCAGAACTTCACCGGCAAATGACGCCGCACCAGCCTCCAGCGAAGTGCCCATGCTGTCATTCCAGCGGTTGAGGAAGCCGAACAGGGCGACCACGCCCAGTATTTCGACGATCTCCTCGTCATTCCAGTGAGCCCGAAGGTTCTGGGCAATTTCCGGCGTTACGGCATTGGGAATGCTGGCTGCGCTGACAGCAAAATCGAACGCCGCGCGTTCGGCATCGCTGAACAGGGGGCTGGTCTGATATTCCCAGATCGCCTCCAGCCTTTCGGCGGATGCGCCATAGCGCTGGGCCGCAAGCGCAGTGTGCGCCTGGCAATAACGGCATCCGCTGGCCAGGCTCGCGAGCATGCCGATAAGGCGCTTCTGCTCCGAGGTGACCCTGCCCTCATTGGCCATCACTGCCTTGTTGAGGTTGATGAATGCCTCCGCGATCTTGGGGCGCCGCTGCATTGTCAGAACGCTGTTGGGGGTAAATCCGAGAGTTTCATCGAAGAAGGCAGCAAGTTCCTGCACCTCTGGCGATGATCCTTTTTCAAGCGGCGCGACAAGCAACATGCGCAAAATCTCCATTCAAATATACACTGCGATCAGGAGACTGTAGCAATTATAATTGCAAATTCAACTATTGCCAGTGTCGTCCTCAAAGATTTCCTGTGCGACAATGGCGGAATCGATGCGGTCCAGGAATTCGATCAGTAGTGCGAATTCGCCGGCCGAGAAAAGCGAACGGCATTCTTCGCCCGAGTGCTGCATACGCGGCACGATCGCCTGGCAGTAAGCGTCCCCTGCGGGAGTCAGCTCGATCGTCTGGCTGCGGTTATCCTTTTCGTTTGGTCGGCGTCTGACGCAATCAAGTTTGACCAACCGCGCCACTGCCCGGCTGATTGTTGCGCGATCCATTCCCGTGAGGTTCGCAAGTTCCGACGGGGTGCATGAGCCAGTTATGCCCAGCATGCCCAGAACGCGCCATTCGCGCGCAGACATCCCGGTGTGCCGCACGTATCGATCGGTTGTCGCGTTGCGGATACGCAGGGAAAGCCTGGCAAGGCGATAGGGCAGATGAAGCTCAAGATCGACGGTCATGCCCCACCGTTCCATCATCTGATTGTAGTTGCAAGCAGTTACCGCTCATGATAGTTGTATATGCAACTAAATTAGAGTGATCGATCATCAGTGGGGAAGTTCATGATGCAAATTCGGACAAAAGTGTTGCTCGCACTTGGCACTAGCGTTTGGGCAATGCCCGTGGCGGCACAGGAAAGCGAGGGCGCGCAAACCGGTAATACAGTCCCCGAGATTCTCGTCACCGCCCAGAAGCGCGAGGAAACGCTTTCAAGCGTTCCGATCGCGGTAACCGCCGTCAGCGGGGAAGCCTTGAGCGAAAGGGGTGCCTATGACACCTCGGCGATCGCTTCGCTCTCTCCCAACGTAAACTTCGCCAATGAAACCAGCCGCGATGCCGTTTTCATTACCATCCGCGGCATTTCGGGAACCGACAACCGCAATGAAGCCGATCCGACCACAGCATTCCACATTGACGGTGCCTATGTTCCCCGCCTTTCTGGCGCCAACGCATACTTCTACGATCTTGACCGCGTAGAGGTTTTGCGCGGCCCGCAAGGCACGCTTTACGGCCGCAACAGCACGTCTGGTGCCGTGAACGTGGTCAGCGCCAAGCCAACCGGCGAGCTCGGCGGCCATGTCGAGATGCTCTATGGCAATTTCGACCGGTTCCTGGTCACGGGTGCTGTGAACCTGCCGATCGCCGATGATCGTCTGGCCCTTCGCGCAGCCTTCATCTCTGAGGACAGGGAGGGGTTTCGCGACAATACGCCAGCACTGCAGAAGGGCGACGACATCGATGATTTTGCCGCTCGCGTGCATCTGTCGGCCAAGCCGACCGATGCGCTTGACCTGCTTTTCACCTATGAAGTCTATACCCGCGAAGGTGTCGGCGGTGTCCAGGGATTGCTGCCGTTCAGCGGCAATCCGCGCCCCAATCAGGTCGTCACGGATCGCCGGAAATTCCCGCTCGACACGCAGGGTTTCCGCAACAACGACACCGAATCCTTCCGCGCCCAGGCGAATTTTGACCTTGGTGTGGCAACTGCCACCTATCAGTTCGCCTGGCGCCGCGAAGAGCGCGAATCCTTCAACGACCTTGACGGCACCGCCATTTCGGATTCGACGCTTGGCGAAGTGTTCAAGTCCGGCGCCAAGACGCACGAATTGCGGCTGACGTCGAACGGAGACGAAGCGTTCGACTGGATGATCGGGGGCTTCATCCTCGACGAAACCATCAACAGCGTATTCAACATCCAGATTCCGACCGCGATCGGCGCGTTCAGCAGGCTTGATTTCGATTTCATCGACCGCGACCAATCGAACGAATCCTGGGCGGCGTTCGGGCAGGCCAATTTGGCATTGTCGGATCAGCTCGATCTGACGCTGGGAGCCCGCTATACGCGTGACGACAAGGACAAACCTGACAGCGCGCAAATCATTCGCCGGCTCGATGCGAACGGGCCACCGCCGCTGCAAACCATCGTGCAGAACCAGAGCGCAGACTGGGACAAGGTCACCTGGCGGGCAGCACTCGATTACACGCTAAGTGATGACACCTTGCTCTATGCCAGCGTCAGCACCGGCTACAAGGCCGGCGGGTTCAACCGCGGGGCGAGCCAGGCGATCTACAATCCCGAAACAGTCACCGCTTATGAAGTGGGCGCCAAAACCAATGCTTTTGACAACCGGCTGCGGCTGGGCGTTGCAGCCTTCTATTACGATTACAAGAATCTCCAGCTGGCTCAGGTCGAGACCGCTGCAAACAATGTGATCGAGAACATCACCCGCAATGCAACTTCGGCCACAATCTGGGGCCTGGAAGCTGAGGGCGAGGCACGTTTCGGACAGAGCACGAAGATCGACTTCGCCTTGGGCTATCTCAACGCCGAGTTCGATTCCTTTCCCAATGTGCTTGACGATCTGACCGGCGCGATCGAAGACCTGTCCGGCAATCGGCTGGTCAACGCACCCCGCCTTTCCGGAACCATCGGGCTGGAGCCCCATGAATTCGATCTTGGCGGCGGAACGCTGACACCGCGTGTCCAGGTGCATTATGAAAGCTCGGCATTCCTGCGCATCCAGAACCAGCCGCACGACCGCCGTGGCAGCTACACGCGCAGCGATGCCCGGTTGCGCTACGAACAGGCAAATTCACGCTGGTTCGCTGAGGCCTATGTCGAGAATATCGAGAACCACAATGTCGTGTCATCGGTCTCCGCCGGGACGCTCATCATTGGCGTGGGCCCCAGCTTCAAGGGTGTGTTCCTTGCTCCGCGCACATATGGCATGCGGATCGGCGCCAAGTTCTAGGGTGTGATACTCAGCCCGCGGCGGCGAAGGTGAAATCGACCATGATCTCGCTGGAAATATCCTCCAGCGAGGTCTGGACTTCCTCGGGCGAGACGCCCTTGGGCAAGGTCACGCGCACCTGAGCGCGGAACAGGTGCTCGCCGCCCCAGGCGCCGGTTTCCTCGCCGCTCGACAGGCTCTCTATATTGGCGCCCAGCCCGGCCAGCACCGCGGTGACCTGGCGGATGATGCCGGGCCGATCCTGGCCGATCAGCTCGAACAGCAATGAAGCCTGCGGCGGCGCAGGCTCCTCGCCCGCCGGATTGATCACCACGCTGAGGCCATCAGCATCGATTGCCTGGACCTGTCGTTCCAGCACGGCGACATTTTCAGCCGGCAGTTCGACCAGTACCGAGCCGACATAGAGCCCGCCCAGCCGGCTCAGATGCCCTTCCTTCCAGTTGCCGCCAGCCGCGAGCACCGCTTCGGACAAGGCAGAGGTCAGGCCAGGGCGATCGCTGCCGGTAACCGAGAGGACGATACGCGCCGTCTCGCTCATCCTGCTTCAGCCCACCACGCCAGCCGCCGCCAGCACGGCCAGCGTCAGCACTTCAGGCGCGATCGCGGTCATCGGCGCGATCTGGACCGGTTTTTCCATCCCGATCAGCATCGGGCCGATGGTGGCATTGCCCGCCAGCTCGCGCAGCAGCTTGGCCGATAGATTGGCCGATTGCAGCCCCGGCATGACCAGCACATTCGCCGGGCCAGACAGGCGGCTGAAGGGATAGAGCTGCATCACCTTGGGGTTGAGCGCGGCATCTGGCGCCATTTCGCCCTCATATTCGAAGCCCGGCTCCTCAGCGTCGAGGATCGCCACCGCATCGCGGATATTGCCCAGCCATTGGCCCGAGGGATTGCCAAAGGTCGAATAGCTGAGGAAGGCCACCCGCGGTTCGTGCCCCATGCGCCGGGCCACCGCCGCCGTCTCGCGCGCGATCTGTGCCAGCATCTCGGCGGTCGGCCGCTCGTTGATGGTGGTGTCCGCAAGGAAGGTGGTGTGGTTCTTGCCCACCATCATGTGAATACCGAACGGCACCGAACCCGGCTTGGGATCGAGCACCCGGTTCACCTCGCGCGCGGTCTGCGAGAATGTACGGGTCAGGCCGGTAATCATCGCATCGCCATGGCCCAGCGCCACCAGCAAGGCAGAGAAGACGTTGCGTTCCTGGTTGACCATGCGGCGCACGTCGCGCTCGGTATAGCCCTTGCGCTGAAGCCGCTTGTAGAGATAGTCGACCATCTCCGGCACATATGACGAATCCGCCGAGTTCTGGATCTCGAAGCTGCCGGGATCCGACACGCCGAGAATATGCAGCCGGTCAACCACCTGCTTTGTCCGCCCGACCAGAATCGGCGTGCCATAGCCAAAGTCGCGATACTGGATTGCTGCACGCAGCACGACGTCTTCCTCGGCTTCGGCGAACACCATCCGCTTGGGATTGGCCTTGCACACCTCGTACACGCTGGTCAGCGCGGCGGTGGTAGGATTGAGCCGCGCCTTCAACGACAGGCGATAGGCATCGAAATCCTCGATCGGAGCCAGCGCGACGCCAGAATCCATCGCCGCCTTGGCCACGGCCGAGGAAACCACCTCGATCAGCCGCGGATCGAACGGCGCGGGGATAATGTAATCCGTGCCGAACTTCTGGTTGATACCATAGGCGGCGGCCACTTCGTCTGGCACACGCTGGCGCGCCAGATCGGCAATCGCGTGCGCCGCTGCAACCTTCATTTCCTCGTTGATTGTGGTTGCCTGCACATCAAGCGCACCACGAAAGATGAAGGGGAAGCCAAGCACATTGTTGACCTGGTTAGGGAAATCGCTGCGCCCGGTGGCGATGATCGCATCGGGCCGCACGGCCTTGGCTTCATCGGGCATGATCTCGGGCGTGGGATTGGCCATGGCGAAAATGATCGGCTTGTCCGCCATCTTCTTGATCCATTCGGGCTTGAGCGCGCTGGCCGCGCTGAGGCCAAGGAAGATATCCGCGCCATCCAGCGCTTCCTCGAGGCTGCGCGCCTCGGTCGGCACGGCATGCGCGCTCTTCCATTGATCGACACCCTCGCGGCCCGGATAGATCGGGCCTTGCCGGTCGCACACGATCACGTTTTCATGCGGGACGCCGACCGACTTGATGAGCGCGGTGCAGGCCAGCGCCGAGGCGCCTGCCCCGTTCACCACCATGCGGCAGTCCTTCAGATCGCGCCCGGTCAGCAGCGCGGCATTGATCAGGCCGGCGGTTGCAATGATCGCGGTGCCATGCTGGTCATCATGCATCACGGGGATCTTCATCCGCTCGCGCAATGCCTGTTCGATGATGAAGCATTCGGGTGCGGCAATATCTTCCAGATTGATCCCGCCGAAAGTCGGCTCCATCAGCGCGACCGCCTCGATGAACTTGTCCGGATCCTCCGTGTCGAGTTCGATATCGATCGAATCCACATCGGCGAAACGCTTGAACAGCACCGCCTTGCCTTCCATCACCGGCTTGGCAGCGAGCGCACCGAGATTACCCATGCCCAGGATAGCCGTGCCGTTGGTGATTACTGCCACGAGGTTCGAACGGGCCGTGTATCTGGCGGCCATCGAGGGATCGGCGGCGATCGCTTCGACCGGTGCGGCAACGCCGGGCGAATAGGCCAGGCTGAGGTCGCGCTGCGTCGCCATCGGCTTGGAGGCGATGATCTCGATCTTACCGGGGCGGATCGTCTCGTGATAGAACAGCGCTTCGCGCGTCGTGAATGTGGTTTTGCTCTCGTCGGCCAAGGCGTTCCTCCTGTCTGCCGCTTCCCCTAAACGAGCCTCTGCAAGAGCGATAGGGGAAAGCTTGCCCAAAGCCGTATCGAATCGGTCAAGTCGGCGTTAGTCCGGGGCAATGGCCGCCACCCAATCCGCCAACAACCCGCCGGGCAAGGTCACCCCGATGATGGAACAATACCTTGCGCTCAAGCAAGAGGCGGGCGGATCGCTGCTGTTCTACCGGATGGGCGATTTCTTCGAATTGTTCTTCGACGATGCGCGCGAAGCCGCCGCAGTGCTTGACATCGCGCTCACCAGCCGCGGCGAGCATGGCGGCGAACCGATTCCGATGTGCGGCGTGCCGGTGCATGCAGCAGAGGGATACCTCGCCCGCCTGATCAGGGCCGGGTGCCGCGTGGCGATCGCCGAACAGGTCGAAACACCCGAACAGGCGAAGCAGCGCGCCAAGCGCGAAGGCACCCCTTCCTCCAAGGCGTTGGTCAAGCGCGATATCGTGCGCTTCGTGACCGCCGGCACGCTGACGGAAGAGGCACTGCTCGAACCGCGGCGCGCCAATCTGCTGGTCGCGCTGGCCGAAGTTCGCGGCACTATCGGGATTGCCAGCTGCGACATCTCGACCGGCGAGATGGTGCTGGAGGAATGCGCGCCCGGTGCCCTCGACGCAGCGCTTTCGCGGCTGGATTTCAGCGAATGCGTGGTGCCCGAAGGCTGGGACTACGGGCCACAGGGTGCGACCGGGCGGGCCCGCTCCGAATTCGCCAGCGATGGCGGCGAACAGATCCTTCAGCGCATACATCGTGTGGCAACGCTTGACGGGTTCGGCACCTTTTCGCGCGCCATGCTGGCCGCGGCGGGCGGCCTCATCGCCTATCTCGAACATGTCGGTCGCGGTTCGCTGCCGCTGCTATTGCCGCCGCGTGTGCGCGAGGCGGGCGCGGTCATGGCGATGGATGAGGCGACGCGCACCAGCCTTGAGATACTCGCCAGCCAATCGGGCACCCGCGAAGGCAGCCTGATCGCGGCGATCGACCGCTGCGTTACCGGAGCGGGCGCGCGCCTGCTGGCAGAGGATCTTTCCGCACCGCTGCTGGATCGTGCTGCGATCGAGCGCCGGCTGGTGCTGGTGCATTGGCTGCATGACGATCCGCTTAGCCGCGCCGAGCTGCGCGAAGCGATGCGCAATCTGCCCGATCTGGGCCGCGCCCTGGGGCGGATCGTCGCCGCGCGTGGCAGTCCGCGCGATCTGGGCCAGATCCGCGACGGTTTGGTCGACGCGCGGCGCGTCCAGCAATTTCTTGCCGCCCGGCCCGATACGCCCGCATTGCTGGCTGACTTGCTGCCCCGGCTGGGCGGGCACGGCGCACTGACCGATCTGCTCGAACGCGCGCTGGTACCCTCGCCCCCCACCGAGCGTTCGAATGGCGGCTTCATCGCCGAGGGTTATGATGCCGCGCTTGACGAACTGCGCGCCATTTCGGGCAACGCGCGCCGCGCCATCGCCGCGATGGAGGCGCGCTACCGCGACCAGACCGGCATCGCCTCGCTCAAGATCAGGCATAATGGCGTGCTCGGCTATTTCATCGAGGTGCCGAGCAAGCATGCCGATGCGCTGATGGCACCGGACAGCGGCTTCACCCACCGCCAGACCATGGCAGGCGCAGTGCGCTTCAACTCGGTGGCGCTGCATGAAGAGGCGAGCCGCATCGCCGAAGCGGGTGGGCACGCGCTGGCTGCCGAAGAGGCGCATTTCGAGGAACTGGTTGGGGAAATCTGCGCTGCCGCACCGCGCATCGCGGCCACCGCAGCTGCGCTGGCGCGGATCGATGTCAGCGCCGGCCAGGCCGAACGCGCTGCCGAGGGCGGCTGGTGCCGCCCCGAGATCGACGATGACCCCGTGCTGGAGATCACTGGCGGCCGGCATCCGGTGGTCGAGGCCGCGCTGGCGAAATCGGGCGAGCGCTTCGTCGCCAATGATTGTTATCTGAATGTCGCCAAAGGCGAGCGGCACCGGCCCGCATCACGCCTGTGGCTGATCGGCGGACCGAACATGGGCGGCAAATCGACCTTCCTCAGGCAGAACGCGCTGATCGTATTGCTCGCGCAGGCGGGCGGCTTCGTGCCTGCCGAAAGCGCGCGGATCGGATTGGTCGACCGGCTGTTCAGCCGGGTCGGCGCGTCCGACAACCTCGCGCGCGGGCGCTCCACCTTCATGGTCGAAATGGTCGAGACCGCCGCCATCCTGAGCCAGGCGAGCCCGCGCAGCTTCGTGATTCTCGACGAGGTTGGCCGCGGCACTTCCACCTATGACGGGCTGGCGCTGGCTTGGGCCGTGGTCGAGGCGGTGCATTCGCAGATCGAGTGCCGCTGCCTGTTCGCCACCCATTACCACGAACTCGCCCGTCTGGCGGAAAGCTGCGAGGCGCTGTCGCTCCACCATGTCCGCGCGCGCGAATACAAGGGCGAACTGGTGCTGCTGCACGAACTTTCCGAGGGGCCGGCAGATCGCAGCTATGGCCTGGCGGTGGCGCGGCTGGCAGGAGTGCCGGGGCAGGTGGTGGCGCGCGCCAAGCAAGTGCTCGACAAGCTGGAGAAGAATCGCGCCGAGTCAGGCGGGCTGGCCGCAGGGCTGGGCGATTTGCCGCTGTTCGCATCGGTTAAGGAAGAAGCGGAGGAGCAGGCTGACTCGCTTGCCGAACGCTTGCGGACGATCGATCTCGATGCGCTGTCCCCGCGCGAAGCGCTTGAATTGCTGTATGAACTTACCGCCGAAGCCAGGGCTACGGAAAGTTAACGGAGGGGCGACTACACTCGCGCACCATGGCAAAGGGGTTATTCGCAAGTCCCAAAAAGGCGTTGTTGTTCGCTGGCATGACGGTGTTCACCGTGGTGATGCTGGTGGGAACCAAGGATGATAAAGGCGCCCTTACGCTGGCGACTTCGGGCGTTGATCAGACCGATGCAAGGCTTGCTACACAGCGCGAACTCGAGAAGATTGAACGCCAACGCCGGGATTCCGGCTGGGAAGGGAGCGACATGTCGGCCTTTGCGGCCGATGAGGAGCTGATCGACACCACTGAGGGTTTCGATCCGACGCCCGAAGACGTAATACCCTACGAGCCAGAGACCAATCTCGGCGCGAGTGACGCACAGGTTGTAAGGGTTGAAGACGGTGACGGATCAGGAGAGCAGTTCTAACTACTTCGACAAAGAGCGTACCGATATGGCGGAAGATCGCACGGTCATGGCGGCCGAGCGGACCTTTGCCGGCTGGATGCGCACCGCCTTTGCCGCGATCGGCATCGGCCTTGCCTTCCATGTGATGTTCGGCGAGCTCGAACCGCCCTGGCTTGCGCGCGCGATCGCGACCGGCTTCATCCTGCTTGGCGCAATCATTGCCTTCACCGCGGAACGGCGCGCGCGAAGGACGCTGGGCCGGCTCACTTCGCATCAGGCTGATCCGCCCGAGATTCCCAGCCTCAGCTGGATGGGCTGGAGCGTGACTGCCGGGGCATTTTTGCTGGCGGTCGCGTTGTGGCTCCTGCGCAACGGCTGATCGCGCAATCCTCAGCGGGTCGGAACCGGTGTCTCGCCCGTATAGTCATAGAAACCCCGCCCGGTCTTGCGGCCTAGCCAACCCGCTTCGACATATTTCACCAGCAGCGGCGCTGGGCGATACTTGCTGTCGCCGGTGGTGGCATAGAGCACCTTGATGATTTCGAAGCAGGTGTCGAGCCCGACAAAATCGGCCAGCTCGAGCGGCCCCATGGGGTGGTTGAGGCCCAGGCGGCAACCCTTGTCGATATCCTCGATATTCGCGGTCGACTGGCCAAGCACGAAGATCGCCTCGTTGATCATGGGCAGGAGGATACGGTTGACGACGAAGCCCGGTTCGTCCTGGCTCAGCACCACCTGCTTGCCCAGCCCTTCGGCGAAGGCGGTGATCGCATCGGTCGTAGCCTGCGCGGTGGCAAGGCCGGGGATCACTTCGATAAGGCCCATCACCGGAACCGGGTTGAAGAAGTGCAGGCCGATGAAGCGCCCCGGATCGGGAGAATAATTCGCCATTCGCGTGATCGGGATCGAACTGGTGTTCGATGCCATCACGGCATCGCCGCGCAGCACCTTGCCTGCCGCCTCGAAGATTGCCTGCTTGATCTCTTCACGCTCGGTCGCTGCCTCGATGATCAGATCGGCATCGGCCATCGGCTGGTAATCGCTTACTGCGGTTATCCGGCCCAGCAGCGCCTCGGCATCGGCGATTTCCATCTTGCCGCGCCCGACCAGCTTGCCCAGCGCCTTGTCGATATTGGCCTTGCCGGCCTCTGCACGGGCGAGATCCACATCGGCCAGCAGCACCTGCATGCCATGCTGGGCAATTGTCTGGGCAATGCCCGTCCCCATCTGCCCGGCACCAATCACCGCCACTGTCCGCATATCGTCGATCCCTTCGCAACTGCAGCAAAGGGCGCCTGTTAGCGAGGGATGGCCAGCTTGGCTAGCGGTTAGCGCCCGGCACCCATTTTACGTCATCTGCGCCGTTGCCATTGCACACGCGCGCCAGCACGAAGAGATAGTCTGATAGCCGGTTGATATAGGCGAGCGCTGCCGGATTGACCGGTTCTGCCGCGGCCAGCGCCACCACGGCGCGCTCTGCCGCGCGGGTCGAAGCGCGCGCCACATGGGTGCGCGCCGCCGCTTCGCTGCCACCGGGGAGCACGAAGCTCGTCAAAGGCTGAAGATTTTCATTGAGCCCGTCGATCGCCCGTTCGAGCCATAGGGCCTGGCCCGGAACCACGCGCAGGATCATTTCCGAGGGCGCGAAATCACCATCCGCCGCAGGTGTGGCAAGATCGGCACCGAGATCGAACAGATCGTTCTGGATGCGCAGCAGCGCATCGGCATGTGCGCCCTTGCCCAGCGCGGCGGCCGCAAGCCCGATCACGCTATTGGCCTCATCGACCTTGCCGATCGCCGCGATCCTGAGTGACGCCTTGGCCACGCGCGAACCATCTACCAGCCCGGTCGAGCCGTCATCACCGGTGCGGGTGTAGATCTTGTTGAGCTTGACCACGGACCGCGCGCAAATCGCGCCTACTGGCCGATGGCAAGGATGATCGCGACCACCGCCACAGCCAGCGCCTGATACTTGATGCGGGCGAACATTGCCCGGTTCTGCATCAGCTGCATTTCCTTGACGGTTTCGCCTTCACCCGATTCAAGATCGATCTTGGTCGTCTGCAGGAAAGCCACGATCCCGCGGACCAGCGAGAACACCACCAGTCCCATCAGGACTACGAGCGCAATGATAAGAAGAACTGTCATGCGCTCCATTTAGGCCTTCGAGAGCGAGATACCAGCAGGAAAACACTGCAACCGCAGTTGCGCTGCAAGCAACACCCCGTCTTCACCCGCCTTGCGCCGATCTCCAAGCGAAGTGCTGCCCCTGCGTTTTGCCAGCTTTTTCCCGCTCTCGTCGAGTAGCAATGCGTGGTGGTGCCAGCGCGGCACGGGCAGATCGAGCAGCGCCTGCAGCAAGCGGTGGATATGCGTCGCATCGAACAGGTCTGCCCCGCGCGTCACCAGCGTTACTCCGTCCGCCGCATCGTCGAGCGTGACCGCGAGATGATAGCTGGCGGGCTCATCCTTGCGCACCAACACCACATCGCCGAACTGGCCCGGATCGGCCTTCTGCAGGCCCGCAAGCTCGTCGTCCCATTCAAGCGGCCCCGCCAGCGCCAGCGCCTTGTCCATATCGAGCCGCAGGGCAGCTGGCCGCGACGTATCGGGCGGACTTCGTTTGCAGGTGCCGGGATAGACCGGACCGTCAGGCCCGATGCGCGGGCTGGTCGCCGCAACCTGCTGGCGGGTGCAGGTGCAGCGATAGAGCAGGCCCATATCGAGCAGGCGCTGCGCTGCCGCCTGATAGCTTTCCAGCCTGCCCGATTGCGCGGGCACTTCCTCCCACTCAAGTCCCAGCCATGCAAGGTCGCGCCGAAATTCCTCTGCCAGTTCGGGCCGGCTGCGCGCGCCGTCGATATCCTCGATCCGCAGCAGGAAACGCCCACCGGCATTCTTCGCCAGATCATGCGCGATAATTGCGCTATAAGCATGCCCTAGATGCAGCATGCCGTTGGGGCTGGGCGCGAATCTGGTGACGATCATGCTTGACTCGAATTTCCGGTAAACTGCCGCATGGGTCAAACCATGCTTGTGGAAACACATTTTGTCACGGGGTTGACGCTTTCATCGGCAAGTGATTCTGTGAGATCAATCAGGGAGGACACATGACCGTGTGGCGTCAAAGTGTTTAAGGCCGAACTGATCGACCAGGCCGCGCGATACCGCAGCCCGGGCGGGGATCCAACGCGGAACCTTTCGTCCTGCCCCGCGCTCGTGCTCAACGCCGATTACACTCCGCTGTCCTATTACCCGCTCAGCCTGTGGCCGTGGCAGACCGCGATCAAGGCGGTGTTCCTCGACCGGGTGGATATCGTTGCCAGCTATGAGCGCGAAGTGCACTCGCCCAGTCTCGACATGAAGATCCCCAGCGTGATCGCGCTGCGGCAATATGTGCGTCAAAGCGAATTTCCCGCCTTCACGCGCTTCAACCTGTTCCTGCGCGACAGTTTCCAGTGCCAGTATTGCGGCGCGCATGACCACTTGACCTTCGACCATGTGATCCCGCGCCGGATAGGCGGCAAAACCACATGGGAAAACATCGTCACCGCCTGCGCGCCCTGCAATGCCAGGAAGGGCGGGCGCACGCCGAAACAGGCCCAGATGCACTTGCACGAAAGGCCGATCCGCCCGACCAGCTGGCAATTGCAGCAGCGCGGGCGGCTGTTCCCGCCCAACCACTTGCACGAAACCTGGCTCGACTATCTCTATTGGGACATCGAGCTGGAAGAGTGAGGAGTTCCATCCTCGTCACTGCCGCCCTTTGCCTGAACATCTCGTACTCGTCATTGCGAGGAGCGCAGCGACGAAGCAATCCATGGCCTAACCGTTGATCTCGAAGAACAGATCGCACCATTCAGAGTTCGACGCCATGGATTGCTTACCCCCGTTTAAGACCGGGGTCGCAATGACGAATTAGGTGACTGCTGCGCGTTGCAAGAATTCGGGCCGATTCCATTCCCCGCTCGCTATCACCTCGGCCAGATGCCGCGCGGCTTCAGCCATGTCCGCGAACCGCAAGTATGCGGGCGCAAAGCCCAGTCGCAGAATGTCGGGATCACGGAAATCGCCGATCACGCCCCTTGCGATGAGGGCTTGGCAGATAGCGTAAGCCTCAGGATGGCGGAACGAGAGCTGGCTGCCGCGCGCCGCACTATCAAGCGGGCTGACGAGTTCGAGATCGAGGCCCCATTGGCGCAAGGCTTCGAGGAAGAACTCGGACAGCGCCTGCGACTTGGCATAGAGCCGCTCCACGCCGATTTCAGCGATCAGATCGACCCCCACTTCTAGCGCCGCCAGCCCGAGGATCGGCGATGTGCCGCATTGCAGCCGGTCGATGCCGGGCGCGGGCGCATAATCGTCGCTGAAGGCAAAGGGCGCTGCGTGCCCGAACCAGCCGGTCAGCGGTTGGTTGAGCGCTGCATGGTGGCGCTCGGCAACGAAGGCATAGGCAGGCGCGCCGGGCCCGCCGTTCAAATATTTGTAGCCGCAACCGACCGCAAAATCGGCCCCGCACGCATTGAGATCAACTGGCAGCGCGCCGCCAGAATGCGACAGGTCCCACAGCACCAGCGCGCCTACCTCATGCGCCGCGCGGGTCAGCGCCGCCATGTCGAAGACTTCGCCGCTCTTGTAATGGACATGGGTCAAGAGCAGCAGCGCGACGTCGTCGCCCAATGCTTCGGCGATTTGCCCACGATCGGCCAGCCGCCGCTGCGCCAGCCCCTGCCGCTCAAGCCCCGCGATCATGTAGAGATCGGTGGGGAAGTTGCCGGGTTCGCTCAGGATCACCTTGCGTCCGGGACGCATGTCGAGCGCGGCGGCGATCAGCTTGAACAGGTTGACGCTGGTGCTGTCAGCGGCAACGACTTCATGCCCCTCCGCCCCAATCAAGGGCGCAATCTTGCCCCCCACGCGCCGCGCAGCGCCGATCCAGTCCGCATCGTTCCAGCTGCGGATCAACCCTTCGCCCCATTCGCTGCGGATTACCTGTTCAAGCCGGGCGGGCGTCGCGCTGGGCAGCGCGCCCAGCGAATTGCCGTCAAGATAGATCACACCTTCGGGCAGGGTGAAGCGCGTGCGATATTCGCCGAGCGGATCGGCGGCGTCGAGCTCCTTTGCCTTTTCAAGCATCGGGCAGCTCGCGCAGGATTGCCCGCACCGGCGAGGCATCGCCGCCGACGATCGGCAGCGGCAGGGCGATCAGCTCGTATCGCCCAGGCGGAACATCGTCGAGCACCAGCCCTTCGAGCACGCGTATATCCGCCTTGAGCACCGCCTTGTGTGCATCCATTGACTTGGAATCCTGCGGGTCGAGCGAGGGACCATCCATGCCTACGAGAATCACTCCCGCAGCAGCCAGTGCGTGAATCGTCGCGGGCGCAATGGCTGTGTGCTGGGCGTCCCATGTCTCGTGCGGGAAGCGCTCATAGGTGCGGAACACAACGCGGCGCACGCCGTCCAGCTTGGGCAAGTGCTCCGGTTCGACCAGCCGCCTGCAGCCTCGCGCATCGACCACCAGGCATTCACCGATATAGGCATCCAGTTCGACCGAAGCGATGTCAGGCGCGTCAGCATCGTAATGCAGCGGGGCATCGGCATGCGCGCCCGAATGGGTCGACATGGTGAGCGCCGAGACATTGACCGGAGAGCCCTCCCCGATCTGCCAGGTGGCCGACTGCCCGAATGCGGTATCTCCGGGCCACACCGGCAGGCCGGGCCGCAACCGCTGCGAAATGTCCCAAATGCGGCGGGCGGAATTCCAGCTGCTCATATCGCGGTCCGCACGCTCAGCAGTTCGGGGAAGAAGGCCTGCTTGAGCACCCCGGCGAGGTAGGGCACGCCCGGCGTCCCGCCCGTTCCGCGCTTGAAGCCGATGATGCGCTCGACGGTCTTGAGGTGACCGAAGCGCCAGCGCTGGAAATGATATTCGAGGTCGACCAGCTTCTCAGCCAGCTCGTAGAGATCCCAGTGCTCCTGCGGATTTCGGTAAATTTCGGCCCAGGCTGCCTCGACGCTGGTTGAGTGCCCGTAGGGTGCCGTTATGTCCCGCTCCAGCACGGTCTTGTCGATCGCGAATCCGCGCCGTGAGAGCAATCTCACCGCCTCGTCATAAAGGCTTGGCGTTTCAGACTCTTGCCTCAATATTGCGGCGGCTTCGGGCAGCTTGTCATGCAGCGCGATCATGTCGGGATTGCGCCCGCCCAGCATGAATTCCATCATCCGGTATTGCCACGATTGAAACCCGCTCGACGAGCCCAGGTGCGGCCGAATGGTGGAATAGTCATGCGGGGTCATGGTGCTGAGCACGTCCCAGCTCTGGATCAGCTGGCCCTGCGCGCGCGCCACACGCGCCAACATCTTGAAAGCCGAACGCAAATTGTCCGCCGCTATGTGTTCGCGCGCCTCGGTCAGCTCGTGCAGGCAGAGCTTGAGCCACAGCTCGCTGGCCTGGTGAACAATGATGAACAGCATCTCGTCATGCGCGCCCGATGCGGGATGCTGCGCACCAAGGATGCGATCGAGATCGAGATAGCTGGAATAGGTTACGTCCTGCGTCATGCAAAATGCCTAGCGCGGGACGTTCACAAATGAAACTACCCCTCGATCACCCGTGTCGCTGGATGATGTTTGTCGAGATGCTTCCTGATGATCCTGAGGTTTCGGGTGTTCGATCGGAACACAAGGTCAGCCGCATCACCCACCAGCGGCACAAAGCCCAGCGCCGCGTCGAAGGCCACATTCGCCCCCATGCGCCAGAGCTTCCACTTGGGCACGCCGAGGTTGCGCGCTTCCCACACCAGATAGGCACCCATCGCCGCAGTCACGACATCACCCAGCACCGGGATCAGGCCGACAATCGCATCGAGCCCGACGGGGAAGTTTATTCCCGGGATACGGAAGCTGCGCTCAAGCAAGAACTCCAGCGCTTCCACCCGCTGGCGTACCGACTGCGGATCGCTGCCGACAGGCAGGTTGAGGCCGACTGGCCGCGGGCGTTGCTGATCAGGCACGTTTTTCTCCTGTTCCCGCTAATTAGGCGGGAGAGACAGCGGGAACAAGGGATGCATGCCCCATTCATTCGCCTCGAAACCAAATACGTCGCCTCGAACGAGCGACCATCGTATCGGCGCGCCTAGCGGGATGAACACCTCTCTACCGATCAGGACACGGTGCGCCTGGACCAGCAGTTGCGTTTGCGCGGAAGGATCGGTCAGCGCAATCGACTGCGCAACCAGTTCATCCGCTTCGGGCGAACACAACCCCAGCCGGAGACTGCAATTGAACTGGTCAAGATACCAGCGCGGCGAGTAATACCTCGCAAGCCGATCGCGCAGTTCCAGATCCGCACTTTCACCTGGGCGAACCTGCACTGCGGTCACTCCGACAAGGCCGAAGTCCCCCGACAACTGGGCAAACAAGGCATCGCTTCCCGGTCCGGCAGGCAAGGCAATCCGGACCACTGCCTGCTTACCCTGCGCGCTTTCCCAAGCTGCAACGCGTTGGCGCGCCAAAGCGCGCCGCTGCTGCAGCGAAAGGTTTTCCCACCGGAGCTGCTGTGGGCCGCTCTCGCCAAGCGAGCCCAGCGGTACGATCCATGTCGCGGCCTGCCAGCCGCCAATATTGAGCGGTTGCATCAGCCCGTCGCGATCAATCGCCATCGACAGGGCCTCACGGCGCGACGGATCGCCCAGGAAACCATCGTCGTTCCTGACAACCAGGCCAAAAAGGCCGTGCGCGCCGTCAACCCGGATCGTCCCGCGCGTGAGCGGCCCGGTGTCGGCCAGCGGAAAGCTGGCAATCTGGCCGTTGAGCACCAGATCGGCCTCGCCGGCAGAGAATGCTTCGACTGCATCGGGTGCCGCCATGGCGCGCACTATGAGCGGGCGCGCGGATTCATCCCACTGCGCGCGCGCGGGCAGCCCCCGGCGTTGCGGCGGCAGGGCCACAAGCCTGATTCCGCCGCTAGCGTCATCCGGGCTCGCCTCCATCGGGCCAGCTCCCATTCCGCCGCGCATGATCCCCAGCTCAGGTTGGGCCAGCAAGCGAAGAAAATCGGGCATCGGGCTTGAGAGCCGCATCTCGATCACGCGGCCCGTCATCGCCCGCACATCTTCAACCTTCTGCAAGTCCAGGCCGAGCGAGCTGCCCCTGAGGCTGCGCAATGCAGCGCGCAGCGATTGACGCACTTGGTTGGCACTGATCGTTTCGCCGTCAGGCCATTCCGAATTGCGCAGGCGGAAGATATAGCTGCGTCCGTCATCGGTGATGATCCAGCGTTCGGCCAGCGCAGGGACAATCTGCCCGCTGGCATCAAGTGCGACCAGCCCCTCAGCGGTCGCCGCGCGCAAATGCTGGCCGGCTGGCGAGAGCCGCACACCGGTATCCGAAAGTTCGCCCGATTCCCCGATTATGGCCACCTGAACCGGGCCTTCCGGCCCGCTGGGGCCACAGGCAGCCAGAAGAAAGACAGATATGGCGAACAAGAATCGCATCGCCAAGCCGGTTAGCAGCTTGGGAGGCGCGGGTCAGCGATGAATAACACCGCACGGCCACTTAGCTGATTTCGCGCTGGTCGGCGGCTGTTGGACGGATAATGGCTGGCCTGGCCGACCGGCGGCCTCAGATCAAGCGCTCAGCCGTTCGACTTCCTCGTCAAAGGCCACACCGAACCGCGGTTGCTGCACCCACACAACAGTGCCGACCACACTGCCAACCTCAGGCAAGTCGATCGACACCCGCGTACCGCTGGCAACCTGAACCGGACCCTCGCCCATCAAGCCGCGCTGGGAAAGATTGCGCACCTTGATCCGATGCTGCGCAGGGTCCCGCCCCACGCGTGCTTCCGCCAAAAGGAAGACGCCCTCGCGTTCGACACTGCGCCTTTGGACACCGCTCATGTTTCGGTTTGCCCCCGCATTCTCGGTTAACCATTCACACACCGGATTGCCGGCGCAATCGTGCCTTATATCTGGTGTTTGCTAAAGAAAGGCTAACCGCGATTCAAGGCACAGTCCGACGCAATACAGGTCAATCGTCGCGCGAAATCTTCTCGCGCCGTTCATGCGCTTCCTGCGCTTCAACTGTCATGGTTGCCACCGGGCGCGCGATCAGGCGCTTGAGCCCGATTGGATCGCCAGTCACTTCGCAATAGCCGTATTCACCCTGATCGATCCGGCGCAGCGCCGCGTCGATCTTCGAGATGAGCTTGCGCTGCCGGTCACGCGTGCGCAATTCGATGCCCCAATCGGTCTCGCTTGAAGCGCGGTCATTGAGATCAGGCTCGCGGATCGGGCCATCCTGCAGCGACTGCAAGGTTTGATCCGCCGCGTGATAGATTGAGCGCTTCCATTCGAGCAGCAGCGTGCGAAAATAGCTCTGCTGCCTTTCGTTCATGTAGGGCTCGTCCTCACTTGGTGTGTAGTCCGGTCCCAGAATACGCTTCGCCTTTTCGAGAATGTCGATTTCTTCAGATGCCGCAGTGGCCATGTAGTCCTCTCAACCAAGTCATCCCGTGCCTGACTGTTCCATGTCCTGCTACCCCGCATTTACGGTGGCGAGGGGGTGACCCTCTGCGCGGCCCTATAGGCGCGGCCCATGGCACGCACAAGCCGTTTCGATTTGCCCCCCAATAAAGACTGAGGATTAACCTGCGGCAAACATGCAGCAGTCTGCGGGAAGGACAAAAAGTTCCGCTTCGCGTTAACGAATTGTTGACCATGTTCAGGCGAATTCTCCCCAAGCGGATCGGCAGGGGAGCGGATCTGCTCAAACAATGGGGGACCGAACAATGGATCTCAAGGGTATCGACGCTAGATCAGCCAGCACGCTGAACACTGCCGAAGCAAACCGCATTATCGCGCAATGCCTCGCTGCCGCTTCGCAAGGCGAGATCACCGCCTACTTCGACCTGGGTGTTGCTTATTCGACCGGCAGCCACGGCATGGAATGCGATCTGATAGAAGCGCACAAGTGGTTCAACCTCGCGGCTTCCAAGGGCCACGAAGAAGCTTCCTGGTGCCGCGCTGACATCTCCGAAGAGATGACAGCGCGCGAGATTGCCGAAGCACAGCGCCAGGCTCGCGAATGGCTGGCGAACGAGCGCCGCAAAGCCGCCTGATCAAGCTTTCCTGAAGGGCGTACGCTGGACAAGATAATTCTGGTCGAGCGCCACGCCCTGGCGTTCGCGCGCGAGGAAATCGGCCACGGCAGCGCGAAATCCGGGATCGGCGAGCCAATGCGCAGACCAGGTCTTGACCGGTTCGTATCCGCGCGAAAGCTTGTGCCCGCCCTGTGCCCCGGCTTCGACCCGCTTTAATCCGCGTTCGATCGCAATTTCGATCGCCTGATAGTAACACAGCTCGAAGTGCAGGAAGCGCTTGTCCAGGCTGCACCCCCAATAGCGACCGTATAAAGCGTCCTTGCCGAGGAAATTGAGCGCGCCCGCAATCGGCAATCCGTCCATATAGGCCAGGATCAGGACAATCCGGTCTGCCATCCGTTCGCCAATCAGTGTGAACGCTTCGCGCGTGAGATAGGGCGAGCCCCATTTGCGCGCACCGGTATCCTGATAGAAGCCCCAGAATGCATCCCAATGATCGGGCCGGATGTCATCGCCCGACAATCGTTCGATCCTGACCCCTTCCTGCGCGGCGGCGCGTTCCTTGCGTAGCGCGCGGCGTTTGCGCGAAGCAAGCTCACCAAGAAAATCGTCGAAACTCGCATAGCCGCGATTTTCCCAGTGGAACTGGATATCGCTGCGCATCAACCAGCCAGCCTGTTCGAAGAGATGGCGTTGGTCCGGCTCAATGAAGGTCGCATGGGCCGAGGAAAACCCATTCTGCAGGCACACGGTTTCTGCCGCTTTCAGCAGGTGAGGCGCAAGGCTTTCATCGCGCAGCAGCAGCCGCGGTCCATTGGCAGGGGTGAATGGCGCGGCGATTTGCAGCTTGGGATAGTAACGCCCACCGGCCCGTTGCAACGCGTCAGCCCAGGCATGGTCGAACACATATTCGCCCTGGCTGTGCCCCTTGACGTAGCTAGGCAGGGCGCCAAGCAGCCGCTCTTCAGCATCCATCACCACGATCGGTACCGGATCCCAGCCCGTGCCTTCTCCCACGCTGCCGGAATCTTCCAGCGCGGAGAGGAATTCATGGCTCATGAAGGGATTGCGATCACCGCCAAGCGCGTTCCACTGATCGGCGGGAAGCGAGCCCACCGACGGCGCGAGCCGCACCGTCAATTCGCCAGGGGGATCGCCTTCGCTCATGCCAGCCCCGCCCCTTCGCTGATCAGGGCATCGGCATGCTCGAGCGCGCGAGCGCGGGTCTCAGGCGAATTGACCGTCCAGGTGAGGATGGGGAGCCCCCCGGCGCGCAGCCCCCTGACCCAGGGATTGGGCAGCGCCGCGATATGATAGGCGAGGAAATCGGGTTTCGCGAACCACAGCGCCAGCCGCCGCTGCCACAGTTTCTGCGTCTGCCCATGCTCGTCTTCGCGCATCACCAGACCGGCGCAAGTTTCCGGCGAGTTTCGCCGGAACCAGCGCGCCACGCGCGGATCGAAGCTCATTACGGCATGGTTCCCGGAATATGCCTCAAGCGCTTGTTTCACGATCACGCAGCTTCGCTCTACGTGATAGCCGCGCTTAGACTTGATCTCGATCAGAAGCGGAACCCGGCCCCCGATCAGCGCCAACAGATCCTTCAGCGAAGCAATGTGCTCATTGCTTTCGAGATAGCGATACGCCCTCAGTTCGTCGGCGGCCATGCCGCCGAAATCGCCCTGCGAGCCAGTCAGCCGCTTCAGCTCCCAATCGTGAAACACCATCGGGTGATCGTCGGCGCTGCGCTGGATATCGCATTCGATCCCCAGTCCCGCTTCGATCGCCAGCCGCGCGCCTTGCAGCGAATTCTCGGGCACGCCAACTCCATGCAGCCCGCGGTGGGCATATTCCCACTCGGTTAGCCAGGCGGGAGCCTGCCGATTACTCACCTTTGAGCGCGACCACCGCATCTACTTCGACCGCGGCGCCAAGCGGCAACACCGGCACGCCCACCGCAGCCCGCGCATGCTTGCCGGCATCGCCGAACACCTCGGCCATCAGGTCGGATGCGCCATTGGCGACCTTGGGCTGATCGGTAAAATCGCCGGTTGAGTTTACGAAAGCGCCCAGCTTGACCACGCGCGCCACCTTGTCGAGCGAGCCGAGTTCGGCCTTGAGCTGGGCCAGGATCATCAAGCCGCAAGCGCGCGCGGCCGCCATACCATCTTCCAGGCTTACATCCTCACCCAGCCGCCCGGTCACAAGTTTGCCGCCCACAAATGGCAATTGCCCCGAGACATGGGCAAACCCGCCCTGCACCACCACCGGCACATAGCTGGCGACCGGCGCCGCTGCCTGGGGCAAGGTGATCCCCAATTCCTGCAGGCGTGCTTCGATAGTCATCGTGGATCCCTTTCCAATTCTTCGAGTAGCCAGGGCAATGCTTCTGCCCAATTGTCTATTCGCGCGTGCGCATGGCCTTGTTTGTGGGCACAATCGATATGCTCCGAGATCATCGGCTCTCCGCACAGATGCAACCGGCTCACCCCTGGTACAATTTCGGCAACGGACTGGTGGTGCTGCGGCAGATCGTCGATGAAGATCGCCCTGCTTGGCGCGAACTCCTCGAGAATTGCCTGCAAGGCAGGCCCCTTGGGGCCCTGGTTGGTGAACACCCTGGCGTGGATCCCGCAATCGGCAAGCTGGCGCGTGCGCCGCTCCTGCCGCTCATCATTGAGATTGGTCAGGATCACCACATCGGCATCTTCGGCAAGGCGATTGATCCCCGTTACCGCACCTTCGATCGGCAGCTGACGGTGCATCTCGGTATCGAAAAACCCACCGAGAAAGCGCCAGATGTCCTTTTGCTCAAGCGGCTGGCCATTATCGGCCCAACGCATGGCGGTGTTGAAATTGTTGCCCTTGAGCTCGAAGTGCACGCCCTGGCTTTCTTCGAGCCATTCCTTGAAATGTGCGACCATGTGCAACAGAACTTCGTCGCAGTCGCTTATCACAAGCGGGCGGCTCATCGGGATAGCTCCTTGCCGGCAATGACCAGCTCTTCAGGTGTTACGGCCAACGCTTCCGCACAGCGCAGCAGATCGGGTTCGTGATTCGCCAGAAATTCGAGCACTGACATATGCAGCGCCGATTCGCCCAGCCTCGCGCGCAGGCCATCGGGATCAAGCCCGGTCAGGGCCAGAAACCGCTCGGCGCGATCTTCGCCCTGCAGAATCCAGCCGAGCGCAGCCAGTGCAAGAGTGGCCGCATCGGGGGATTGGGCGGGATTGTGAATTGTGGCGCGCATGTCGTTAATCTAGTTAGGCAGAAATGACGGGAGTGCCAGAGGGCAGTGGCAAAGAGAATACTGGTTGTCGAGGATAACGACCTTAATCGGAAATTGTTCTGTGACGTATTGAAGGCCAATGGCTTCGAGGTGGCGCCGGTGGGCGACGGGGCGACTGCACTCGATACGGCGCGACAGCTTTCGCCGGACTTGATCATCATGGACATCCAGTTGCCCGAGGTTTCCGGCCTGGATTTGATCGAAGAGGCCAAGCGCGATTTGCATCTGCGCTCGATCCCCGTCCTGGCTGTAACGGCCTATGCCGCGAAGGGTGACGAAGAGAGGATCCGCGCGGCCGGCGCATCGGGATATCTCGCCAAGCCGATTTCCATATTGCCGTTCATGAATGCCGTGAAGGAGCTGTTGCCCGATTGAACAGCCGGTGCAACAAACCCGTCACAAAGCCGGCAACGCTTGACAATTGGTGCCAAGAGCCGCTTTTCCGCCGCAATCGCGTGGCACGCGCCGCGCACAGATATTGAAAGAAGGTATTGCCCCCGATGGACCGCGCCGAAGTCGACACCAGGATCCGCTCATTGATCGAACCCTTCAACAAGAAGGGCGTCGAAATCACCGAAGCGACGACCTTTGCGAGCGATCTTGAATTCGACAGCCTTACAGTGATGGATTTCGTCGCTGAAATTGAAGACGAATTCGACATCATCATCAGCATGAACCAGCAGGCCGAGATCGAGAATTTCGGGCAATTGGTGGATGCGGTGACCAAGCTGCAAGACCAGTAAGAAGGCCGCGACGATGAGCGAACAGACCGGCCAGGCAGGCGATCTCTTCTCCAAATTCGACGATCTCATCGCCATGCGCGAGGGATTGCTCGCCAGCGGGGTGGAAGATCCGTTCAATCTCGTGATGGAGAAAGTGCTCTCGCCAACAAGGGCGATCTGCAATGGGCGCGACACCATCCTGCTCGGCACCTACAATTACATGGGCATGACGTTCGACGAGGATGTTATCGAGGCCGGCAAGCAAGCGCTCGACCAGTTCGGTTCAGGCACCACCGGCAGCCGCGTGCTCAACGGTACGTACCAGGGCCACAAGGAGTGCGAGGAAGCGCTCAAGGAATTTTACGCCATGGACCATGCCATGGTTTTCTCGACCGGGTATCAGGCCAATCTCGGGATCATCTCGACCATCGCGGGCAAGGGCGATTACATCGTGCTCGACATCGATAGCCATGCCTCGATCTGGGATGGCTGCGCATTGGGCAATGCCGAAGTGGTGCCGTTCAAGCACAACGATATCGAAGCGATGGAAAAGCGCCTGCGCCGCATTCCCGAGGGAGCGGGCAAGCTGGTGGTGCTTGAAGGCGTCTATTCGATGCTGGGAGACGTTGCGCCGCTCAAGGAAATGGTCCGCATTGCCAAGCAATACGGCGCCATGGTGCTGGTCGACGAGGCGCATTCGATGGGCTTTATCGGCGAGCACGGGCGCGGCGTGGCCGAAGCGCAGGGCGTGATCGACGATGTCGATTTCATCATCGGCACCTTTTCCAAGAGCGTCGGCACGGTCGGCGGATTCTGCGTTTCGAACCATCCCAAATTCGAGATCATGCGCCTGGTGTGCCGCCCCTATGTCTTCACCGCATCGCTGCCGCCCAGCGTGGTGGCGACCGCGGAAACCAGCATTCGCAAGCTGATGCATGGTTCGAACAAGCGGGCGCATCTGTGGGAGAATTCGAAGCGGCTTCACGGCGGGTTGAAGGCGCTGGGTTTCCAGCTTGGCACCGAAGAGCCGCAGAGCGCGATCGTGGCGGTAATCATGCCCGATCTGGAAAGGGGCGCCGCCATGTGGGAGGCGCTGCTCAAGGAAGGGCTCTACGTCAATCTGGCGCGTCCGCCGGCGACCCCTGCCAATATGACACTGCTGCGCTGTTCGCTGTGTGCCGAACACAGCCATGAGGAAGTCGACACGATTCTCGGCATGTTCGAACGCGCAGGCAAGGCCGTGGGGATTATCTGATCCGCCTGGTCAGGTGCAGGTTGCCCGCCGCTGTCTGATCAGATCTGGTCGAGGCTGGTTACCTGCGCGCACGCGTCTGAGGGATCATCCTCGCCATCGCCATTGCTCAACTGTGTCAGCAGCACGAAACCGCCAATCACCAGCACCACGAACACGGTGGTGACGGTGCCGAGAAATTTGTCGATCAAGGCCTTGATCGGCGCGCCGAACAGGCGGAACAGCACGCCCACCACCATAAAGATCGCTCCCCGCCCGGCAATCGCCGCCAGGGTGAAGGTGACAAGGTTCATTTCGATGAAGCCGGCAGTGATCGTCAGCAGCTTGAACGGCACCGGCGTGGTTCCCGCCACCACAATCACTTCCCAATCATATTCGCGCAGGTAACAGGCGGCGGGCGGGAAGCTTTCGGTAAGGCCAAGCGCGCCGAGCAGCCAGGCGCCAACGGCTTCGTAGAGGAAGTATCCAATGGCATAGCCAAACAGCCCGCCCAACACCGATGCCACGGTGCAGATCAGCGCAAAACGGATCGCCTTCTTCGGCTCCGCCAGGCACATCAGGCCGAGCAAGGGATGCGGCGGAATCGGGAAGAAGCTCGATTCGACGAAGGCGAAGAACGCCAGCCACCACTCCGCTTTGGGATGCGCAGCCTTGGCCATGGTCCAGTCGTAGAGGCCGCGCAGCGGTTTCATGATCATGAAGAGTGCATTCCCTTGGACGTTTCTGGCCCTTCGGCTTTCCGCGGCGATTACGGCAGGCAGCAAAACCGCGCAACCGATTTGAGAACTAACCTATTTGGCACTTTTATATTGACATTGTCACGCTAATTGGTTAGAGAAACGGAACATCGCGATAGTGTGATTCGAACGGCAGGCGGCACCACGGGCAACCGGGGTGGCCGCCTTCGCTTTATTCCGGCCATGCTCGCGAACCAGGAGACCCGCTCATGACAAAACGGCGCGCCAGCCGCACCAAGATCAAGCCGAGCCAGAAATCCGGCGAAAAGTCCGGCCTCAACCGCCACTGGCGGGGCTTGTTCCTCGATTGCCTGGCGGAGACATCCAATGTTTCCGAAGCGGCGCGCAAGGCCGGGATCAACCCCAGCCGCGCCTACAAGGTGCGGCGCGCCGAAAAGGAATTCGCCCAGTATTGGCTCGAGGCGCTCTGGGAAGGGTACGAGCATCTTGAACTGGAAGTGCTCCGGCGCCTGCGTGAAGGCGATCTGCAAACGCCCGATGGCGGCAAATACGATTTTGCCAACGCCATCCGGCTGCTCTCATCGCATCGCGAGAATGTTGTGCAAGCCAAAGCGCAACACGGCAATGTCAGCCCGTCAGAGGTGCGCGCATCGATCGACCGAAAGGTCGAGGAAATCCGTCGGCGCGTCATGCAACAACAGGCCGCACGAGCCGGGAATGACGGCTGACCGCTTCGACTGGCTGGCCGATTCCAGCCCCGAACTGAGAGAAGAGCTGGTTCAATGGCTAAGCGCAAGCGAACGGGAAGAGTTCATTTATGACTGGCGCTTCTGGGCACGCACTTCCCAGCTTGCCCCTGCGGGCGACTGGCGGGTGTGGCTCATCCTGGCGGGCCGCGGCTTCGGCAAGACCCGCACGGGCGCGGAATGGGTCCGCTGCGTTGCTGAGGGCAACCCGGACGCGCACATTGCGCTGGTTGCCGCATCCTTGAGCGAAGCCAGGGCGGTAATGGTCGAAGGCGAAAGCGGAATACTCGCCTGTTCTCCGCCCGGCAGAATGCCGGTGTTCGAACCTTCGCTCAGGCGCCTTCGCTTTGCCGGCGGGGCGCAGGCGACGCTCTATTCGGCAAGCGAACCCGAAAGCCTGCGCGGGCCGCAACACAGCCACGCCTGGTGTGATGAAATCGGCAAGTGGCCACGATCCCACGACCGTGCGACGCGGTGCTGGGACAATCTCCTGCTCGGCCTGCGGTTGGGCGGGGAGCAAAAGGTAGCCGTCACCACCACACCGCGCAATGTGCCACTGCTCACTCGCCTGCTCGCAGGCGAGGCAAGCTCCACCACACAGGTGACGCGCGGCACAACCTGGGAGAATGCCGCCCACCTGCCCGCCCGCTTCATCGCGGCGATGGAGCAGGAATTCGGCGGAAGCCAGCTTGCCCGGCAAGAACTGGCCGGTGAATTGCTGACGGATATAGAAGGCGCGCTGTGGAGCCGCAGCCTGATCGAAGGCCTGCGCGAACCGCAACCCGCATCACAGGCGGTGCGCGTGGTGGTTGGGGTGGATCCCCCGGCCTCCTCGTCCGGGGATGCCTGCGGCATCATCGTGGCAGCGCGATGCGCCGATGGCACCGCCAGGGTGTTGGCCGATTGCTCGGTCGAGAAGGCCAGCCCCGAGCGCTGGGCCAGGGCAGTGGCCGAAGCCGCCAACGCCTGGGCCGCCGAGCGGGTTGTCGCAGAAGCCAACCAGGGCGGCGAAATGGTCGCCAGCGTGCTGCGCGCTGCGGACATTCGCATGCCGCTGCGGCTGGTGCGTGCCAACCGCGGCAAGACCGCCCGCGCCGAACCGGTCGCCGCGCTCTACGAAGCGGGCCGCGTCAGGCATGTCGGTGTGTTTCCGCAGCTTGAAGACCAGCTCTGCGGATTCATGGCGGGCGGCGAATATGCCGGGCCGGGCCGCAGCCCCGACCGTGCCGATGCGCTCGTCTGGGCGCTGACCGAACTGATGCTCGGGCCGCACCGCGCACCGCGTGTGCTGCAAGTCTGATTCAACGAAAGGGACCGTATGTCATTCCTCGAAACGATTGCCTCTGCCTTCAAGGGCGGGGGTGGCAGCCGCATGCCGCTCAAACCCGGATTTGTCTCCCCATGGGCCGTTGCCTTTGGCAGTGGGGGCAATTCCGGTTCGCTTGACTATGGCGAAGCGATCAAGCGCGGCTTCGTGTCCAACCCGATCGCCCAGCGCGCGGTGCGCATCGTGGCCGAAGGCGTTGGCCAGGTGCCCTTGCTGCCTTCGGACGTAGGACTGATGCGGCTCGTTACCGCAACCAGCGCAGGCCAATCGCTGATCGAAACCCTTGCCGCGCAGCTGATCCTGCATGGCAATGGCTATGTCCAGATCATCAAGGATGGAGCAGGCAAACCGGTCGAGCTGTTCGCGCTGCGCCCCGAGCGGGTCAGGCTGGTCCCCGGCCTCGACGGATGGCCATGCGCCTATGAATACCGCATCGGCGGAAAATGCGTCTCGATGCCCCTTGAAGACGAAGAAGGCTGGCCGGACCTGATCCACATCAAGGCCATGCACCCGGCCGATGACCACTACGGCGCAGGGGCCTTGCGCGCCGCCGAACAACCGATCGCGATCCACAACGCCGCTTCGGCGTGGAACCGCGCCTTGCTCGAAAACGCCGCGCGCCCCTCTGGCGCACTGGTTTACGATGCGGCTGATGGATCGGGACTGACAACCGAACAGTTTGACCGGCTCAAGGCTGAGCTAACCCAGGCATTCGCCGGGCACGGCAATGCCGGGCGCCCGATGCTGCTCGATGGCGGGCTGAAATGGCAATCGATGGCGCTATCCCCCGCCGACATGGACTTTGCCCAGCTCAAGAGCGCGGCGGCGCGCGACATCGCGCTGGCTTTCGGCGTGCCGCCGATGTTGCTCGGGCTACCAGGCGACAACACCTATGCCAATTACCGCGAAGCCAATAGGGCGCTGTGGCGGCTCACCCTGCTGCCGCTGGCGGCCAAGCTGCTTTCCGCCCTGCAGGAAGGGCTTGAACCCTGGTTCCCCGACGCCCGGCTCGCGGTCGATCTGGACCAGATCCCGGCGCTGTCGGAAGATCGCGAGCGGCTGTGGAAACAGGTCGCCGAAGCGGAATTCCTGAGCCGTGAGGAAAAACGCGCTATGCTTGGACTGGAACCTGCCGGAGCGGAGGCATGACGCGCGAGGATTTGCTGGCCCGCCTGATGGTCCAGGCCGCCAATGAAGGCAGTGACCTGGTGACCTTGCGCTCAATAGTAGAGGAAACCACCGAGCTTGCCGCAGACCGGGTGCTAGCGCGGCTCGGTCTGTCGGATGCCGATGCGCAAGAGGACCTTGACGAACTGCGCGAACTGCTTGGCGCATGGCGCGATGCCAAGGCGAGTGCATGGAAGGCGCTGGTCGACTGGTCCGTGCGCGGCATCCTGGCGCTGTTGCTGATCGGGATTGCGGTTCGGCTGGGCGTGACGGAACTGCTGCGATGAGCGGCCCGCTGCGCTTTGCCGGCTATGCGGCACTTTTCAATGTGCCGGACGGTGCGCGCGACACGATCAGGCACGGCGCCTTCGTTCGCACCCTCGGTTCCCGGTCTGCCCCCGTACCGCTGCTGTGGCAGCACAATCCCGATCAGCAGATCGGCGTTGTCGAGACCATGGCCGAGGACGGGCGCGGCCTGCGCGTGATCGCCCGGCTCGACAATCCCGATGGCCGCGCCGCTCAGGCGCTGCGCCAGCGCGCGGTCGACGGGCTCAGCTTCGGTTACCGCGCTCGCGGCTATCAGCGGGACGAAAGCGGGCGGACATTGACTGAAATCGAGCTGTTCGAGGTCAGCCTCGTCACCCATCCGCTCCAGCAAAAGGCAAGAGTTCATCTCGTCGCCTGAGAATCACTCACACCGGAACTCTCACAGCGGCCGCCCTTTGGGCGGCCTTTTTCTTGCCCAACAGAAAGGTTGAATGCCCCATGGAAAACACGCCCACGCACTCCGTCGACCAGCTCGAAGAAAGCTTCGATATTGTCACCCGCCAGGATCAGGTCGAAGAACAGGTCGCTACGCTGCGATCCGACGTCGATGAAGTGAAAGCCCGGCTCGACAGGGTTTCGCGCGCCGCCGCACGGCCCGCTATCGGATCCTCCAGCTCTGCATCGAGCGAAGTCAAAGGCTTTGTCGATGGCTATCTTCGCACCGGCCGCGAAAGCGAGATCAAGTCGATCAGCGGGACGGCCCCGGCCGACGGCGGCTATGCCGTGCCCGACGAGGTCGATGCCCGCATCGTCAGCGAACTGGCCGAGATCAGTCCGATCCGTGCCATCGCCCAGGTCGTGCAGACCGGCAGCTCGGGCTATCGCAAGCTGGTTGCCACCGGCGGCACTGCATCAGGCTGGGTCAGCGAAACTGCATCCCGTCCTGAAACCGGCACGCCCGCATTTGTCGAAATCGCCCCACCCACCGGCGAACTTTACGCCAATCCGGCAGCAAGCCAGGCCATGCTGGACGATGCCGGCTTCGACATCGAAAGCTGGCTGTCGCGCGAGATCGCAATGGAATTTGCCCGCGCCGAAGGTGCCGCCTTCGTCAATGGCACCGGCAGCAACCAGCCTGCCGGTTTCCTGACCGCGCCGACGTCAATTGCCGAGGACGCCGTGCGCGCCTTCGGCACGATCCAGTATATCGGATCGGGCAGCGCAACGGGCTTTGGCACCGCACCAGATTCCAGGCTGGTCGACCTGATCCACACTATGAAATCGGGCCACCGGCAGGGCGCCAGCTTCGTGATGAATTCCGCCACCCTGGCCGAAGTCCGCAAGCTCAAGACCGCCGACGGCGCGTTCCTGTGGCAGCCGGGCATGGTCGAAGGCCAGCCGGACCGTTTGCTGGGCTATCCGGTGGTCGAGGCAGAGGATATGCCCGATATCGCGGCTGGCGCCTTCCCGATCGCGTTCGGCAATTTCCGCCACGGCTATCTGATTGCCGAATCCGGCGCGACGCAGATCCTGCGCGACCCCTATACCAACAAACCCTTCGTCCACTTCTATGCCACCAAGCGGATCGGCGGACAGGTGCTCGACAGCGCGGCAATCAAGCTGCTCAAGATCGAGGCCTGATGACGCCTCCGGCCGGGCAAAGGTTTCCCCTTCCTTCCCGGCTGGCCCCTGCGCCCGCACCGCCGCTGCTCAGCGACAGCAATGTCCGGCAGGTGCGGGCGCCCCTGGCATCACGAAAATGCATGATGAACGGAGAAAAAGATGAAGCGGGCAATCCTCCAACCTGCCGATGTGACCGGCGCGGCCCTGGATGACCTCAAGCAGTGGCTCGGCATCTCCCGTGACGCTGAAGACAGCCAGCTTGTCGGCTTGCTCCATGCCAGTCTTGAACTGTGCGAGGGCTTTACCGGCCAGATGCCGCTCGAATCGGTCTGCGAAGAGGTTCACGCTTCTGCGGCACGCTGGCTTTGCCTCACCACTGCGCCGGTGCGCGCAATCACTGCGGTCAACTCCATGGCAGTCGACGGAACGCAGGTGCCGATCGATCCCGCCGCGTATGAAATCGATATATCAGCGGAGGGGATTGGCAGCATTCGCCTGCTCCAGCCGGTTTCAAGCGGCACAATTGCTGTGACATTTGTGGCTGGAATCGCAGCTGAGTGGAGCGCGCTGCCCGATGCGCTCAAACATGGCATCATCCGGCTTGCCGCGCATCACTATCTTACCCGAGATGCGGCAGGCCGCGACGGGCCTCCGGCCAGCGTTGCCGCCCTGTGGCGGCCCTGGAAACGCCTGAGGCTTCGATGATTGCAACCGATGCCGCGGCGCAAATATCCGCGGCCGTTCAGCGGCTTGAACGCCTCGCAGCGCGGCTCACCGCGGCAAGGGCAAGCCTTGTGGGCAGCGAGGCGCAATCGAACCATGACCATTGGTACCTGCCCGAGCTGCTCTGGCCGACAATTCTGAAAGACCGAAAGTGATGGAAAATCTGCTGAGAGCCGCCCTTCTCGAGTGGCTCCGCACCGATCCGGCCCTCTCATCGCTTAATGCAGTGGAAGAAGAAAGTCCGCTGTCATCGAGCGTGCCGTGGCTGGGCATTGCCGCTTCCGCTTCGACCGACTGGAGCACGAAAGATGCGACGGGACGCGAAATCCGCGTGGCGCTCGAATTGGCGACGCAGGGCGATGATCCGCTCGCCGATGCCAGCCTCGTTTCAGCAGTCGAGCAGCGCATCGAAAGCCTGCCGCAACTGCAGGGCAGCTTTGCCGTGATCAGCGCGCGATTTCTGCGCGCCAGAAGCGAACGCAGACCAAACAACCGGCGGGCAGTCCTGCTCGAATACCGGTTCCGTATCCTTGCCAACTAACGGAGTAACACGCGATGACCGCTCAGAAGGGTTCTGCCTTCCTGCTCAAGATCGGGGACGGCGCGCAGCCCCCCGTATATGACACTGTTGCCGGCCTTCGGACCACGCAGCTCTCGATCAATGGCGACACGGTGGTCGTGACGCACAAGCAATCCGGCGGCTGGCGCGATCTGCTTTCCGGTGCGGGCACCCGATCGGTATCAGTCAGCGCGGCCGGTATTTTCCTGGGTAGCGCCGCTGAAAACGCCGTCCGCAGCCATGCTCTGGCCGGAACCGTCGAGGACTATGAGCTCTCCTTCGAAGACGGGAGCAAATTGCAAGGCCGCTTCCTGGTCCAGCGCCTGGATTACGCCGGGGATTTCAACGGTGAACGCAACTACACGCTCCAGCTGGAAAGCTCGGGCCCGATTGTTGCGGCATGATCCAACCGGCAAACCCGCTGCGTGGCGAAGCCAGCATTGAACTGGGCGGCAAGTGCTTCGTGCTCCGGCCCAGCTTCGAAGCTCTTGTTGCCGCCGAGGAAGAGCTCGGCTCGCTTTTCGCCATTATTGATCGGGCGGCGCAAGGCTCTCTCAAGATTTCCGAGATTGCGGGCCTGGTTTGGCATTGCCTGCCGCCGCAAGATCGGCCGCAGCGCGTGGCAATTGGCGAAGCGGTGCTCAACCTGGGCATGGTCGAAGCCGCCAAGCCGCTTCGCGCGATCTTCGCCCAGGTGCTCAAGGGCCGCCAGTGAGTGACCGGCTGGCCGACGAACTGCCGCGTTGGATTGCCTTGGCCTCGCAGTGTCTCGGCTGGACCCCGGATGTGATCTGGCAGGCCACGCCGGACGAACTGCTGATGGCGCTGAGCCATCCCGATGCCGACAGCAAAAACCCGCTTACCCGCAGTGAATTTGAACATCTGATCGAAAGCGAGCGCAATGGAAGAGACGATTGAAGAGCTAGTGATCGACGTGCGCGCAACCACGGATGGTTTCGCAAGCGACCTGGCCAAAATGCGCTCGTCGCTGGACACAACGCTGGTCGATGGCTTCGATCGCGCCGGAAATTTGCTTGAGCGCGGGCTGCTGAGCGCCATCCGCAGGGGCAGCCTGGGATTCGAAGATCTCAAGCAGGCGGCTTTCCGGGCGCTAGACCAGATCGCCGCGCAGGCGATCCAGACCGGGCTGGGTTCGATCTTCGGTTCGGGCAGCGGCGGCGGAATTGGCGGGCTGCTTGGCAGCGCGCTGGGCGGCCTGTTCGGCTTGCCGGGGCGTGCAACCGGCGGGCCGGTTTCGCCCGGGCGTGGGTACCTGGTTGGCGAACGCGGCCCGGAACTGTTCCTGCCGACAAGCGCAGGCCGTGTCGAACCCTTGCCCTCAGGCCAATCGCCTGTGCGTGACGTGAGGGTAGCGATCCAGCTCGGCGCTCCTGCCGGAACATCTGCACCCACTGCGCTGCAGCGATCCTCGCGCCAGCTCGCGAGCGCCGTACGCCGTGCGTTGCAGGAAGTCTGAGAAGGAATAAGGGCGATGGCATTCTGGCTAGCGCGCAGCCGCCGCGAACAGCAAAGCTCGTTCATCCAGAGATTCGATCCACGTTTCTGGACGATCGATTTTCCGCGCCCGGCGATGGCTTCGGTCATTACCACCGGGCCTGACAGCATGCGCGTCGATTGCGAGTTCCATCACGAGGGAGAATTGGCCGGCCTTATCTGGGAGAGCGTCGATAAACTCGACCACCCCCTTCTCGCCTATGAAACCAGCCTGGACTATTCGCGCACCACACTGTCTTTCAGGTGGCAGTCGACGGGCTTGATCCCGCTCGATCAGGCCAACGGTCCGACATTGACGATCGAAGGGCGCGACCAGGCGGGCAATGCCAGGACGTGGTTCGTGCGCCTGTGGAATTATGCCATTGGCACGCCGACCGATGCGCAAATCAGCCTGCCATTCTCGAATCTGGGCGGGGGCTGGTTCCTGCCGGGCGACCCGGTGAATGCAGCCGCGATAGACCGCATGTTCATCTCGCTCGTCCCGCCCGGCTATGTCGCATCCAGTACCAAGCCGCTTCCCCAGCGTGCCAACGGTCATGCACTCGTTAGCGGGATCAATTGCGATGGTCACAACGCCATGCTCGAGATCGGCGACGTGTTTCTGCCCGAACATGGCGAAGGGCTCGCGACAGCCTATGACGATGCCTTCAATCAAACCCCCGCGCGCCTGGTGCGCAACATGTTCGGGCTCGGCTACCGCGAGGAGGTGATCCATTATGTGGGAATGAGCCACTTTCCCCGCCTCAATGGCGCAGGATCAGCTTCACTCAAAGTCGCTCAACCCGCCGCGCTCTGCACGCCCGCATCCCAATGGCATCAAAGCTACTTCGCAACTTGTCGCGAGTTCGGCTTTGACACGATCACTTCACTGTCCTTCGAGCTGTTCGATGAATATTGTCCCGACGACTGGAAACAGCGTGCGCACGACGGCACGCCCGCGCAAACCGGGTGGGTCCCGCCTTCTTCACTGCTATCGCCTGCCTCGGGCGCCGCGATGGCCTGGTTGCAGCAAGCCGCAGCAGAGTTCACAGCGCTCCAGCAGGCAGCACTTCAGACTGCCAAATTCCAGATCGGCGAACCCTGGTGGTGGGTCATGGCCGATGGGCGGCCATGCTTTTACGATGCCGCCGCCACAACCGCCTTTGGTAGTACGCCGCCGATCATTACCGACATGCGCGCGCCGCTCGACACGGCCCAGCAAGCGCTGCTCGATCAGGCTGGCGTGCTGCTCGCCCAAGCCACTGCCGATCTGGCCCAGGCAGTGCGAAACGCCGCATCGGACACGGCGGAAATCCGGCTGCTCATCTTCACGCCCACCATACTCGATCCGCAGATGCCCGAAATGCGCCGCGCCAATTTGCCGGGCGGCTGGGCCTACCCCGCGTATGACCGGTTGCAGCTTGAAGATTATGACTGGTTGACCAGCGGCGCCGATGCCCTGCGCAAGGCAGCCTATGCCGAAATAGACGAGCGACTGGGCTATCCGATCACCAAGCAGGATTATCTCGCCGGGTTCGTGCTCGACCCGGCTGATGCTGAGCTGCTGTGGCCACGGATCGATCGCGGCCTCGATCAGGCCAGGGCGCGTGGGATTGCGCGTCGCTTTGTCTGGGCGCTGCCGCAAATTGCCCGCGACGGCTACACCCGACTTGCTCCACCAGCAGAGGAAACCATGCAAGCATTCGACAATGTGCTCTATCCCTTCGAGCTTGGGCGGGCTGCCAGCGTCAGCCCCGAATTTTCCACCTCGGTACTGGTCACCGCATCAGGGCATGAGCGGCGCAACACACTGTGGTCTGATGCCCGGCTCCATTTCGACGTCGGACCCGGGATTCGGTCAGAAAAGGAACTTTCACAGCTTATTGCCTTTTTCCGCGCACGGCGCGGTGCAGCGCGCGCCTTCCTGATCAGCGATACGTTCGATTTCAGCAGCAACGGTATGACCGACAGCGCCACAGCCAATGACCAATTGCTCGGCACGGGCGACGGCAGCATATCGCAGTTTCAACTGGTGAAGCGTTATGGCGAAAGCGACCCGCAAGTCCGCCCCATCAGCCGCCCTCAAAGCAGCACAATACGGGTAAGCGTTGATGGTGCCGAAGTGTTCAATTGGTCGCTTCTGGAAGGCGGGAAGATCGAGTTCGATTTACCGCCAGCTAGCGGCGCAGAGGTGCGTGCTGGCTTCCTGTTCAACATTCCCGTTCGCTTCGCCGAAGACCGGATCGATGTTTCGGGCTTCAATTTCCTGGCAGGGGAAGCCCCCAGCATCCCGCTGGTTGAAGTGCGCGAGGCCATCTGATGCCTGTTTTCTTCAAGCAAGAGCTTGAGCCTGTCGCAACATTCTGGCGCATTTATCGCAGCGACGGTGTGACGCTTGGCTTTACAAGCCACGACCGCGACCTGTTCTTCGCGGGACTGATGCACCGTGCTGCTCCAGGCATGGTCCCATCTGCCATCCGCCGCACCCGTGACCTGTCACCGGACAGTGCCGAAGTACAAGGTGCGATCTCGCATGATTCGATCAGCCAATTCGACCTTGAAGCCGGGCTGTTCGACGAAGCGACCATCGAGATCGGCGCGGTGAATTGGGAGAGCCTGGCCTTCGACGTGATCTTCGCCGGTAATCTTGGCCGCATGGAAGAAGGACGCAGCGCCTTTACTGCCGAACTCAAGTCAGCAAAAGCACTGCTCGAACGCGATCTTGTCCCGCGCACCAGCCCTACATGTCGTGCGGGTTTTTGCGACAAGAACTGCGGCCTTTCCGCTCAACGCTTCACACAGCTAAAATCAACCAGCAGCATCGATATTGATGCGAACCGTGTGCAAATAAACGGCATCACCCCATCGAAATTTCTCGATGGACAGCTCCGCTTTCGAACCGGCCCGCAAACCGGCCTGGTATTCTGCATCATTGCTGTCGACGCATCTGGGTTCTTGCTCGATCGGCCGCTGGCAACCGGCACCGCGCAGCAACTTCCGGTCGAGCTCCGAGAAGGCTGCGATCATCGCTTCGAAACTTGCAGCAATCGCTTTTCCAACAGCGTCAATTTTCGCGGTGAACCTTTCCTGCCCGGCAACGACCTGCTGGCACGATACCCCAAACCGCAATGACAAGGGCGGGCGGGCGTGTCGCCGAAGCGGCTGCGGCCATGATCGGCACTCGTTTTCGCCTTCACGGCAGGCATCCGCGCCACGGCCTCGACTGCGTCGGCCTGGTTGTCTGCGCACTTGCGGCAAGCGGACACCCGATCAAATTGCCAATGGGCTACCGCTTGCGCAACAATTCGATCGAAAGCCAGCTGGCAGCTGCCGCGGCGGGTGACATGGTGGAAGTTTCAGGCGGCTTGCTGCCCGGCGACGTCGTGATGGCAATCCCCGGGCCCACGCAGCATCACCTGCTGATCGCCGAAACCCCGCGCTCCTTTGTCCACGCCGATGCCGGGATTGGCAGAGTGGTCAGAACCTTCTCGCCACTGCCCTGGCCGGTTGCGAGACGCTGGCGGATCAAGCCCAACATCTGAGGATTTCCAGTCATGGCAACTATATTGCTTACCGCTGCCGGCACCTTTGCCGGCGGCCCGCTCGGTGGGGCGATAGGAGCGCTTGCCGGGCGCCAGATCGATGCCGCGATCGCAGGCAACCCCGCCCGCGCCGGGCCCCGCCTGAAAGAGCTCTCCGTGACGACTTCCAGCTATGGTCAGCCGGTCGCCCGCCACTTCGGCCGTGTGCGGGCTTCAGGAACGGTGATCTGGGCCACAGAGCTCGTCGAAACAAGCGAGACCAGCGGCGGCGGAAAGGGCAAGCCGAAGACGACAAGCTTCAGCTACTCGATTTCCTTCGCAGTGGCATTGTCGAGCAGGCCGATACAATCAGTTGGCAGGATCTGGGCTGATGGCAATCTGCTGCGCGGCAACGCAGGCGACCTGAAAGCGGGAGGTCTGCTGAGAATTTACAATGGGTATCGCGACCAACTGCCCGACCCGCTGATTTCGGCTGCACTGGGATTAGAGGCACCGGCGTTTCGCGGCCTTGCCTATGTTGTCTTTGAAAATCTGGCGCTCGGCGATTTCGGAAACCGCATTCCGGCGCTGACTTTCGAAATCTTCGCCGACGAGCAAGGGCCAATCGCCCTATCGGACATTGCGCCAGATACGATTGCGGTCGGCGCATTGGGTGAGCTTCCGGAATTGCTTGGCTTTTCCGATGAAGGGGGAGATCTCGCAGGGACGCTAAGCATCGTCGATCAGGTTTTCGATATTGCGAGCGTTGCCGATGGAAAGGGCCTCTCGCTGAATCGGGTGTCCACTGATCAAGTCCAGATTATCGAATTGCCAGAGGAGATTACGGTCCGGGAAACGCGGACGTCAACTACCAACCAGGGACGCGAACGGACGCGCGCTACCGGCATCACCGGGGGCCCTAATGCACTCAGGTATTATGATCCGGCTCGTGATTATCAGATCGGAATTCAACGGGCGCTCGGCGACCCGCGAAAAGGCCTGGAGCGCACCGTCGAATTCCCTGGCACACTGGCAGCACAGGACGCACGGTCTCTAAGCTTGAAGATGGCGCAGGATGCTCGCTGGCGCAGAGAGCAGCTGACCTGGCGCATCGCTGAGCTGAACCCTGAGCTGATACCGGGAAAGATCGTCAGGTTGCCGGGGCAGCCCGGTCATTGGGTGATCGCGAGCTGGGAATGGCTAAACAGCGGCGTCGAGTTGGCGCTGGAACGCATTGTGCCGGCCAGTCCCACCAGCTTGCAGGCCGATCCGGGCACACCGATGCTCCCGATAGACATACCTTGGGCGTCAAGCTGGCTATGGACCTTCGAATTGCCACAGGACGGAACGGGCGCGGGTGCGAACGGGGCATACTTTGCGGCGCTTTCCGCAGAAAATGCAGGTTGGCCAGGGGCCTCGCTTTATCTTGATCAAGCAGGTGCGTTATTGCCGCTCGTGGGAACAAGCCGGAATCGCAGTGTAGCCGGAACGCTGGCTTTGCCGCTTGCTGCGTCAAAATCGCAAATCCTTGAACAGCGTTCGATTATCGAGGTCGAGCTGATTGCAGGCGATCTGGGCTTTGCGTCCAGCACCGCCGCCGGATTGGCAGCTGGCGCAAACAGGCTCCTGATAGGAGCTGAAGTTGTCCAGTTCCTGGAGGCCGAACAACTGACCGAGACACGCTGGAAGCTTTCCGGCCTGCTTCGCGGTCGCGGCGGAACCGAGCACCATGCCCTTGCGGGACATCCGGCCGGGCGCGAAGTCGTGCTGCTGGATGATACGCTAATACAGCTCGACGCAGGCCTGATTGCAGGTATTGCCGCGCAAGTTACAGCGATCGGCCTTGGAGACGATCAGCCCGTAGTCAGCCGATTGCAGCCAAGCGGCATCTCTCTCAATCCGCCCGCTCCGGTCCATGCGCGCATGACGTTGCAAGCGAATGGTGACTGGCACTTGCGCTGGGCTAGGCGTGGGCGCGGCCAATGGCGCTGGCCTGATTTGGTTGACACGCCGCTGGTTGAAGAGAGCGAGGTATACCAGATCGGGCTCGGCCCAGTGGAAACGCCGCTCGTTGACTGGACCGTTACCACAGCCGAGCTGCTGATCGACGTTGCGACGATCACCCAACTCGCCGCCATCCATGGCACCGAAGCGCTGTGGGTTCGACAAATCGGTACCTACGGCAAATCTCCAGCAACTTTCATTGCCAGTATTACTTGAATTTTAGCGGAGCGTACAATGACCCAACCAAGCATCTTCAACAGCACTACACCCCGCTTCTCATTACCGTTACTATTCGCGGGCCAGGCGCAAAAAGAGTTTTTCGTCAATGAAGCACATGTACTGATCGATGTCCTGATGCACATGTCAGTAATGGGGCTGGCTTCAACTCCGCCGTCGACGCCAGCCGAGGGGGAATGCTGGCTGGTAGATACGGCACCCACTGGAGAGTGGGCGGGGCACATTGATTCCATTGCCTTCTTTGCGGCCGGCGCCTGGAGCTTTCTCAATCCCGTTCCAGGCATGCGGGTATTCAACATCAGCCAAGGGCAATATCACCTGTTCGACGGTACGTGGAATGCTTCTGTTGCGGTCGCAATTCCGACCGGCGGTGCGACCGTGGATACTGAGGCGCGCCAAGCGATCGAAGGCCTCCTTTCAGCGCTACAGTCGCAAGGGATTTTGCCAAGTAGTTGAGGGAACCAAACCTGATATCGGGACGTTCCAACCCTAGCGGGATTGTATAGGCGCTGGATCACATGATCTCGCCCTATGAAGCTTTAATGCAACAGTTCCAAACTAATGTCTGCTTGCCTCCGCCCCGCCAAGAGGTTAGAAGAAACTACGACTTTTAGTTTGTACGTGAGAAAGGGAATTTAACTATGCGCAGACTTGTCATAGGACTGGCAATGGCGTCGACAGCGCTTGCCACGCCTGCACTTGCCCGCGATGGCCAATGGTATGTTGGCGTTGATGGCGGCGTGATGCTCGTTGAAGATGCCAATGTAAAAGATACCTCTATCACCGTGGATCATACCGAAGGTTTCGATTTCGGTGGCGTGGTCGGCTATGATTTTGGCGGTTTCCGGCTTGAATCCGAAGCCAGCTACCGCGAGGCAGATCTTGATACAATCGACACCGGTCAAGGAACTTTCGAAGGCCAGGGCAAGGGCAATTTCCTGAGCTTCATGCTCAATGGTTTGCTCGACTTTGGGCCTGATGACGGACTTCAGGGTTTTGTCGGCGGGGGTGTTGGCGTTGCGCGCTCGGATCTCACGGGAACGATCGACTCCAGCGGCCCGGGTCTTTACAATGACTCGGACACGGGCCTCGCTTGGCAGGTTCTGGCTGGCATTCGTGCGCCGTTGAGCGGGAACTGGGATGTTGGCCTGAAGTATCGTTACTTCAACGCTCCCGACGTGAACATTGTCGATGTGACTGGCAGTGCGCTCGAAACCAATATTACCACGCACTCTATACTGGGTTCGTTGATTTACAATTTCGGCGCGGAAGCACCACCTCCTCCTCCGCCTCCGCCGCCACCTCCTCCGCCTCCTCCGCCGCCGCCTCCCCCGCCGCCGCCGCCGCCTCCCCCGGCTCCGGTATGCAACACGGGCCCGTACATCGTCTTCTTTAACTGGGACGAATCGGACATCACGCCGGAAGCCGCGACGGTGCTCGATAACGCTGTTACCGCTTATGCCGATTGCGGCACGGCAAGCGTGATGTTGGCAGGGCACACTGACCGTTCGGGTACGGTGACCTACAACATGGGGCTGGCAGGACGTCGCAATGCTTCGGTCCGCGAATACCTGGGCGGGCGCGGCATTCCTGACAACCGTATTGCCAGCGAAGCCTTTGGCGAATCGCAGCCTCGCGTTCCGACCGAAGATGGTGTGCGCGAACTTCAGAACCGTCGGGTTGAAATAACCTACGGCCCCGGTTCGGGCATGTAAGCTTCGGCTCTCGTCAGAAAGCTGAAAACTCTGAAAGGGGCCGGAGCAATCCGGCCCCTTTTACGTTATAGGCAAGGCATGGGAGTAATAAGGTAAGTGACATGCGAAGAAGTATTTCAACATTTGCGTCCGTCTTCATCAGCCTGACTGCCGGATGTGGAGTACCCAGCAACAGCGGAGAACCGACTGAAGCTGGGGCGGAAAGACAAGTCCTCGCAGAGGGAATATTCATGGACCGAGATGGAGCGGAATTGGGAACTGTTCATTTCTTCCAGGATAAAGGTGCTGCAATCATTGATTTTTCAATCGCGGGGTTGCGGTCAGGTGAGCACGCAATCCACCTTCATACCAACGGTCTTTGCGAAGCGCCTGAGTTCGTGTCAGCAGGTGGTCACCTCAATCCATCGGGCGCAACACATGGAAGCCTGAGCGAAGGTGGAAAACATCTGGGCGATCTGCCCAACATCGAAATCCCTGGCACGGGCTCACTTGCCCAGCAAATTGTGATCGATGGCGACTTGGCCTCGATCCAGTCCGCAATATTCGACGAAGACGGAACTTCAGTCATGATTCACGCCGGCCGGGACGACTATATGACCGATCCGGCCGGGAATGCCGGTCCACGCATTGCTTGTGCCGTTCTCAACCCCGCAAGCTAGCTTCTGGGCTATTCTCGCGAATCTGAATTGGACTCAGGACTCATCGAGCGCCTGGCTAGGCCCTTATGAGTCCTTCCTTGCCTAAATTCCTGTTTCCCCAGCAGCCCTGGCTCGCGAAAGCAATGTCGCACTTGCACGAGGGACCAGCCTGATAGCTCCGGTAACCAGGGCAACGCCGATTGGCATGATCCACAGGGTGGAGATTACGCCCTTGGAAAGGTCCTCGTTGTTGATCGATGAAACATAGCCGGCGAGATAGGGCCCCAAGGCCAGGCCAACCAAGGTAGTGGCCAGAAAAAAGGTCGCCGTTGCGACGCCGCGCATCCGCGGCAAGACAAGCGACTGGCTCGTCGCCGCTGCGGCCCCGAGCGCAGAGGCGGTTAGGAATTGAGCAAAGAACGCCAGGATGAAGAAAAGTGTCAGGTTGTCAGTGGTGAACAGCCAGTATGCCACCGGCACCGGGCTCACCAGGCCAAACATCACCACATACAAGCGCCCGGCCGGATCGCGCTCAAACAGCCAATCGGCTGCACGCCCGCCTAGCGTGACCCCAAGAAATCCCGCTACTGCGCTCGGTCCACCGATCCAGAACCCGAGGCTCCCCTTGTCAATATCAAAGACGCGTTCTGCATAAGGTGCAGTCCAATACGCACTCGCATAAGCCATAAATGCGACCGTGCCGTATCCAAGAATCGTGCACATGAATGCCGCAGACCCCCAGGTCAGCCGGAAAGTCGGCAAGTCGCGGCTCCGCAGCGAACTCGCCCAGCAGAATACCGCATAGTATCCGATCGCCAGCAGGGTCCACTGATCGGTGATCGGCGCGTAGATCAATCCCTCACCCGAATCGAGCAACTCAGTAAGCAGTTTCGCAATGCCGAATGAAATTGCCAGAACGGAGACATTAAGCGCCAATGCACCTCCGCCTCGCCGTGCGGCACCCAGAATCGTGAAGGGCGGAATTACAGTCAGAAGCTCCGTCACAAAACCACGAAACGGCGCCGGGTCCGATGGGGTTTTTATGCCATCGATGGCTCCGCGGATCGGCTCCCTGAGCGTCAATACCCAAAGCGCCAAGAGCAGGCCCGGCAGACCTACCGCAATGAATGCTGCTTGCCATCCTGCGAGATTGAACGGCCCGCCATCGGGGAAGGCTTCGTTCCATCGCTCCACGATCAAGCCGCCGATAAGGAGCGAGATGCCTCCTCCAATATAAAGCCCCGAACTATAGATCGCGAGCGCGGTGGCGCGAAGTCGCGCAGGAAACCAATCCGAGATCAGTGAATAGGCCGAAGGGCTGGCAGTTGCTTCGCCAACCCCTACCCCCACCCTGGCCACAGTCAGTGTAGCTGTATCGCGCGCGAAACCGGAAAAAGCTGTCATTGATGACCAAAGCGTCAGGCCGATGGCCATAAGCCGAACACGTTTCCAGCTGTCCGCCAGCTTCCCTAGCGGGATGCCGAACAGGGCATAAAAAATGGCAAAAGCGGTGCCGTAGAGAAAGCCGAGATAAGCGTCATCAACGCCCAGGTCTGCCTTGATGTCATTGGCCAATATGGAGAGAATTTGTCGGTCGATGAAGTTCAATACGTAGACGAGAACCAGAACCCCTAGCGCGTACCAGCTATAGGCAGGCACCCCTTGGGCTTCGATCTCGGCGGACTCGTGCCGAGCGGCCTGTTCCGACATGCAATTCTCCTGAAAGCGGCGGCCAGTCAAGCCGCATAGCGGGTGCTATCGTGAACGCCCGCTTGGGCAAACCCCTTTTTTCGCAGTCGACAAGAATCGCACAATCCACATGCCGTTCCCGCTTCCGTGGGATCATAACACGACCAACTCCAGACCGGATCCAACCCCAACCTGGAACATTCTGACGCAATGTCCGCTTTGGTCATGTATTGAAGCGGAGCGTGAATCTGGAAAGCTTGGCCCTCTACTCCGGCCCTGGTGCCCAACCGCGCTGTTTCTGCAAAGCTGGAAATGAACTCCGGACGACAATCAGGATAACCCGAATAGTCGAGAGCATTGACGCCAATGTAGATATCGCGCGCATTGGCCGCCTCTGCTGCGGCAACAGTCAGTGAAAGAAATACGAGGTTGCGGGCCGGAACGTAGGTCACCGGAATCGATGCCTCAACTCCAGTCTTGGGGACATCGATATCCGCTGTCAGCGCCGACCCGCCAAAAGCGCGCAGGTCGAGCTCCAGTTCGATATGACGTTCTACCCCCAGCTTCTCGGCGATCCGCTTCGCCGCTTCCAGCTCGCGCCGATGGCGTTGACCATAGTCGATCGACAGCGCGTGGAGCGGATGCCCGCGTTCCTTCGCAATTGCTGCGGTAACCATGGAATCAAGCCCGCCGGAAAGCAGGACCAAAGCCGGCCCGGCCTCAAAATGCCCACTATCAGTCATCGATCCGGATTAGCGTTTGGCTCAACGGATGCAAACCCAAAGTCCCTGGCGGAAGGGTGAGGTTCAGCCCGATGACTACTCGCAGCTGCCGGTTCGCCGTGCCTCGGCCACCAAATGGAAGGGAAGGCCGCCCGCGATACCCTGGCTCTCGATCTGAGCCAATGTGGCCGTTTCGCGCCTGACGCTTGTTCGGCCGTAGCCGTTTCCGCGACAGGTATACTGCACCGTCGTCAGTCCCGGCGCATCATCCACCACAAAACGGCTGCAATTGCGTTCCTGGTGCTGGAGCTGGATCAATTCCTCGCCTGAGCGAAGGCAAATCTTGCGTGCGGGCGAACCATCACGAAAGCGAACGGTCCACTCGCCCTTCTGCAGGCTGTCAAACACGACCGGATGCTTTGGCTGTGCCTGCCCATGGGCAACAGCAGCCCCCGTGGCCAAAGCCACCCCGGCAATCACAGCCAACCATTTACGAGCGTTCAACATTCCAAAGTCCAAGCCATTTTTTCCGCGTGTATTGACTCCCATGCTAGCTAACTAGCGATAAACCGGTCCTGAACAGCGGCGAACCGAATTAGTGGCGAAGAACGAACTCACGCGAACAAAAAGCGCAGTCCACCACGATTTCACCTGCATCGTTGCGCATTTCATCGCGCTCGGAATGCGGGAATCGGGCAATGACACTTTCGAAATGCGCCACAGTGCAGCGGCAGCCCTTGGATAGGCGCGCGCCGGGCTCTGCCCTGATCTCGCCTTCCTCGTGGAACAACCTCCACGCGATAGCCTCCATCGACAACGCAGGATCGACCAGTTCGGCATGGCTGAGGGTTCCCGCCAATATTGCGACGTGCTCCCAGTCAGGATGATCCGGTTGCGCGTTCAGCCGCTCGCGCCCTTCCTCTCCTGCGGGCAAATGCTGAAGCAGTAATCCACCTGCTACACATCCGCTTTCTGTTGCCCGCGCCCCCACCTTGAGCAAGGTCGGAACTTGTTCCGACTGATAGAAATAACGCTCACAAGCGGCAGCCAAGGACGCTCCCTCCAGCGGCACAATCCCCTGGTATCGCTGACCTTTGCCAGTCTCGAAGGTAACGGCAAGCGCTCCCTGCCCGAACAGCGCCGCAAGCGACGTATTCGCGCCCAGCCCCTTGAGCGCGGCCGAGTCAAAATCGGCATAGCCGCGCAACTCGCCATCGCGATAGTCGCAAACGAGCAAGCGCACCGGCCCCTGCTGCGTTTGCGCCTGCATCGTCAGCTGTGCACCTTCCTCTTTCAGCAGGCTTCCCATCAGAGCCGCAATCACCAGAGCTTCCGCCAATAGGTGCTTGACCGGTGCAGGGTAATCATGCGCACTGAGGACTTGATCGAGCACGCGATCCAGCCTCACTGCGCGTCCGCGCGCATCGCGAGACGGCAGACTGAAGCCAAGAATCTGGTCTGCAAAGGTTTCAGGCAAGTCTGTCATGCGGGCAATATGGGCCATGGGCAGCAGAAGATAAGAGCCCGGCGTGCCAAAGGTTCAGAGTTGACCAAAGCACCAGCGCAGCACCGCCTTTTGCGCGTGGATGCGGTTTTCCGCTTCGTCGAACACAACCGATTGCGAGCCTTCGAACACGCTTTCAGTTACTTCATCCCCGACATGCGCCGGCAAACAATGCAGGAAGATTGCATCAGGTTTTGCCCTGCCCATCAACGCATCATTGACCTGATAGGGCGCCATTGCGGCGAGCTTTTCCTCAGCATGTGCCTGCCCCATCGAAATCCAGGTGTCGGTCACAATGACATCCGCGCCCTGCGCCGCAGCGGCTGCATCCTGAGTAAGCGTGACAATCGATCCGCTTGCCCGCGCCATGTCCACAAATTCCGGTTCCGGCTCATAACCCTTCGGGGTGGCCACTCTTACGTTGAACTTCATCAATGCAGCCGCTTCAAGGATCGAATGCAGCACATTGTTGCCATCGCCGAACCATGCGACCTCTAGCCCAGGCAGAGGCTTGCCGTGCTCGATCACTGTCAGCAGGTCTGCCACGATCTGGCATGGATGCGACCGATCGGTGAGGCCGTTGATCACCGGTACACTGGCATGCTGCGCCATTTCCTCGATCTTGGCATGGTCGTCAGTTCGCAGCATGATCGCATCAACCATTCGGCTGAGCACGCGCGCAGTATCGGCTATGGTCTCGCCGCGACCGAGCTGGCTCGACGCCGCATCGAGGACCAGCGTGCCGCCGCCAAGCTGGCGCATGGCGATATCGAAGCTCACCCTTGTCCGGGTCGAACTCTTTTCAAACACCATCCCCAGCACCCGCCCCGAGAGCGGATGATCGGTATCGGGTTCACCTTTCGGCAAAGCCTTGCGAGCTGACTTGCGGTCGATCGCGTCGTTCAGCATCGCAGCGATTGCGTCTCCACCCGCATCGCGGAGATTGAGGAAGTGACGCGGCTGCGACATCACGCATCCGGCGAATAGCTCGCCGTCCCAGCCGAAAGCCTTTCAAAAAATTCGTCAATTTCGGCGTCGCCGATTACCAGCGGCGGCAACACCCGCAGCGTGTTGTCGCCGGCAGCTACGGTCAGCAATTGGTGATTGTCGCGCAGGTGGACAAAGAATGGCCTGCTTTCGGCCTTCATCTTGATCCCCAGCATCAAACCCCTGCCGCGCACGAGTTCGAACAATTCGGGATAATTGCCGATGAACTGCTCAAGCCGGCTGCGCAGGCGCTCGCCCTTCTCGCGCACCGATGCGAGAAACTCATCATTGGCGACAGCTTCCATCACCGCACTTCCAGCAGCCATCGCCAGCGGATTACCGCCGTAAGTCGAGCCATGCGTGCCAAACACCATGCCGCGCGCCGCCTTTTCCGTCGCCAGACAGGCGCCAAGCGGGAAGCCGCCACCGATTCCCTTGGCCGTCGCCAGGATATCGGGCTCGATCCCGTATTGTTCATAGGCGTAGAGCGTACCGGTCCGCGCGACCCCGCATTGCACTTCATCGAGCACCAGCATCAGATCGTGCTGGTCAGCCAGTTCGCGCAGGCCCTTCATGAAGCTGTCAGATGCCGGGCGAATACCGCCTTCACCCTGGATCGGCTCTACCAGGAACCCAGCCGTATGCGGGCCCATCAATGCCTTGGCCGATTCCAGATCATCGAACTCGGCGTATTTGAAGCCCGCAAGCAGCGGAGAGAAGCCGTGGTGCATCTTTTCCTGATTGGATGCACTGATTGTGGCCATGGTGCGCCCGTGAAAGGCGTTCTTGAATGTGATCAGTTCAAACCGGGTCTCGTCACCATCATGCTGGTGATAGGCGCGCGCGGTCTTGATCGCGGTTTCAACTGCTTCAGCACCCGAATTGGTGAAAAAGACCGTGTCGGCAAAGGTGTTGTCAACCAGCGTCTGCGCCAGTTTCTCGCCTTGCGGGCTGCCGTAAAGGTTCGAAACATGCATCAGGGTTTCAGCCTGTTGCTGGATCGCCTTGATCAGGCCCTGATGCGAATGTCCGAGCAGGTTTACCGCGATACCGCTGGCGAAATCGAGATATCGCGTGCCGTTTTCATCAATCAGATGACAGTGCTCGCCGCGCACCGGGCGCACACCGCAGCGGGGATAGACAGGCATCAGGGGAGAGATCGACATGGGTGAAACCTCAGGCAATTTTCGAATCGGACAAATGAGAAATGGCGGCCCCAAGGACCGCCATTCCGCGTCGTTTAAATGCTGGCAGGCGGTCGGTCAATTGACCGCGCCAAGCAGGTGATCAACCCTGGACGGGGGCGAGGTTGACCGCCGAGTGCTTCCCTCGCCGGTCGACTTCGAGATCGAACTCGTAACGTTCGCCCTCATTCAAACCCTGGAGCCCCGAACGTTCGACAGCACTGATGTGCACGAAAGTATCGGGCTGGCCATCGTCGCGCACCAGGAAACCGAAGCCCTTCATCGAATTGAAGAACTTCACGGTACCAGTGGCCCTTTCGCCGGTCAGCTCGCGCTGCGGCGCCGCAGGGCGCTTTTCTACCGCGATCACATCGCCGACAACCTGCAGATCCTGGGCGGAAACCTTGCCGCCACGGTCCACCAGGTTGAATTCAAGCTCCTGGCCTTCGGCAAGACTCTCTAGCCCCGCACGCTCAACCGCGCTGATATGGACGAAGATATCTTCGCCGCCGCTGTCCTGCTGGATGAAGCCGAAGCCCTTCTGGCCATTGAAGAACTTGACCGTTCCCTTGCCAGTGCCGACGACCTGTGCAGGCATGCGATTGAAACCGCCGCCTCCGGCTCCGCCGCCTCCGCCAGGTCCGCGGCCACCGCCTCCGGGGCCGCGCCCGCCGCCACCGCCGAAGCGATCACCGCCACCGGGGCTGCGATCTTCACCAAATCCACGGCCACCACCACCGAATCGATCCTGCTGCCCAAAATTGTCGCGTGGGGGGAAATTATCGCCGCCACCGAAGGGATCGAAGCCGTCTTCGCCGAATCCGTCGCGCTTGTCCCGGCCCCGGCGGCGCCCTCTATCGTAACCCATAACTTAATTCGTACCTTGTCTCTCCGCCCGAACAAACTCACATCGATACCGTGAACGGAAGACGGTATCGTTGCTCGGCAGACATCGCGACATAAATGCCGCAACCCCTACCTGAATGCATGTAACATAGCGCACAAAGCCCTACGAGGCGAATAATTTAACATCGCCTCCCTTATTGCCGCAAAAATGTGACATTTTCGCATTCTGTTCGTTGCTGCAAATGCTTGCGCCGGAGCTTGCAATTGGGTGATGAGTCAGGCGAATCGCACCAATCCTGTGCGCAAATACGGAGACAATGCGATGAGCGAGTTTCGCGAACTTTCGCCAACCATGATGGTCAGCCCGCAAGTCAGGCCGGCCGATATAGCAGCAGCGGCCCAGGCGGGCGTGACGCTGGTGATCAACAACCGGCCAGACGGGGAGGCGCCCGACGAGCCGCAAGGCCCCGAAATCGAAGCCGCCGCCCGTGCCGCTGGCATGGATTACATCGCCATCCCGATCGGCCATTCGGGCTTCAGCGAACCGCAAGTAGAGGCAATGGAGCAAGCGCTGGCCGGTGCCAACAAGGTGCTGGGCTATTGCCGCAGCGGGACACGATCGACGCTGCTGTGGTCATTGGCGCAGGCGCGCAGCGGCGTTGATCCCGATGAAATCGCCGCTGCAGCGCGAAACGCCGGTTATGACGTGTCGCCGGTCCGCCCGGTTATGGACATGTTCGCCGCGCAGGCCCGGGGCTAGCTACGGGCAATCCCCAAGGCCTATTTGCGATAGTCGAGGGGAGGCGCACGATCTCCCAATAGTGAGCGATACTGGAAATCCGGGCCGCGCGACTGGTCGAACTCGGCCTTGGCTTCCGCACGCAATTCTTCGTTGGTGAACAGCTCGGCCGCCATCAGTGCCATCGCCTTGGCGGCGACCTGCGTTCCCTTGACGCCAATCGAATGGCCGCTTGCAGCCACCGCCTGCCAGCTATGCGCGCTGGTGCCGGGCACCCATGTCGCGGTGCGCACGCCCACAGTCGGCGTGGCCCATGAAACATCCCCCACATCGGTTGAACCGTACCCCAGGCTCTTTTCGTATGGCTGGACTTCAGCCGCGCTTTCAAGCGGCTTGGCTGCATCTCCCAGCGATTGCTGGATCTCCGCCGCCCATGCGCGTTCTTCGTCCGTATAATCGACCCCGCCCACCTGGCGCAGCTTGGCATCCATCACCCTCGCCAGCGTTTCGTTGACCAGCAACGGATTGTTGCCGTGGATGATTTCCCAATCGACCTTGGTGCCGGTGCCCAGCGCCGCGCCGCGTGCCGCGTCTTCCAGCCTTGCCCAGATTTCCTCGACACCCTCGGGATCGGGATGGCGCACGTAATAGAATACTTCGGCGAAATCGGGCACGACATTGGGCGCATTGCCGCCTGCTGTGATCACGTAATGCATCCGTGCCTGCTGCGGCATGTGCTCGTGCATCATATTGGCCATCGTGTTCATCGCCTCGACCCCGTCAAGCGCCGAGCGGCCGCGCTCGGGCGCGCCCGCGGCATGGGCTGAAATACCGTGAAAACGGAATTTGGCCGAACGATTGGCCAGGCTGGTTTGCGCGGCGGCGCTGTTTTCATCATCGGCGTGCCAATGAATCGCAATATCGACATCGTCGAACAGCCCGGCCCGGGTCATGTAGACCTTGCCCGATCCGCCTTCTTCCGCGGGGGTGCCATACAGCCGGATGCGGCCCGGCGTGCCGGTAGCCTCGAGCCAGTTCTTGACCGCAATCGCAGCAGTCAGCGATCCCGCGCCAAACAGATTGTGGCCACAGGCATGGCCAGCCCCCTTTCCATCAACCGGATCGCGCGCTGCCGAGACCGACTGGTTTATACCGGGCAGCGCATCCATTTCCGCCAGAATCGCAATCACCGGACCTCCCTTACCCCATTCCGCTACAAAGGCGGTCGGGATTTCGGCAATGCCTGCGCGGATGGTGAAACCTTCTGCGGCAAGCTCTTCCATCATCAAACCGCTTGATCGCCGTTCAAGATAGCCAAGCTCGGCCCAATCCCACAGCTGCCGGGCAACCCGCTCGGTTCGCTCTTGTTGCGCTGTTACTTGCGCAACGGGATCTGCTTCCTGTGCGGCGAGCGGCGCAGCGGCCAATGCCGTGACGGCAAGCAGTCTGGAAATTGATTTCATCGGAATTCCCCTTCTACATCGCAGCTTGCCGCAAAGTTCGCGCCGTGCCAATTGGCAAGATGATGAATTTGCCGCCTGAAATTCTCCAGTTCCTTGGCTCGCTGGTCGCCATCCTCGCGCTGGCTTGGATTGCCTATGCGCTGGGGCTTGGCGGCATGCCCAAGCTGACCGATGCGGATGCGGCGCACAAAGCTGCGGGCGAAGTGGCGGACGGTTTCCAGCCACGCGAGACTTGCGTCGACCGCGATGGCAAGGCCGCGATCCTGCGCGATACTGCTGGCCGGATCCTGCTGCTGAAGCCGCATGGAAACAAGTTTGCCGGGCGAATCCTGGGGCCAACGGCGCGCGCATGGCAGACAGACGGAATGCTGGTGGTTGACAGCGGCGAGCGCCGCTATGGCAAAGTTTCGTTGGACATCGCTGACCCTGACGCTTGGGCTGACGCTGTAAATGCATTAGGATCGCAGGGTCATGCCTGATTTCTCGCCTACCGATTATGCCGTGCCCGGATTTGTTGCGCTGGTGCTGATCGAGATGATCTGGGCCTGGCGCAGGCGCCCCGACGCCTATGAGCCGCGCGATACGCTTACCAGCCTGGCCTTTGGCCTCGGCAGCACGGTTGCCGGCCTGCTGACCGGCGGGGCATTCTTCGCGCTGTTCCTGGCCGTGTGGGAATTTCGCCTGGTCGATTTCGGCCCCGAATGGTGGAGCGTGTGGTGGGCCTGGCCACTGTGCTTCGTGCTCGACGATCTCAAGTACTACTGGGTCCACCGCGCCGGGCACCGCATTCGCTGGATGTGGGCGGCGCATGTGAACCACCATTCAAGCCAGCATTACAACCTTTCGACCGCGCTTCGGCAAAGCTGGACCGGGGCCTTGACCTTCGGCTTCGCCTTCGCCCTGCCGCTGGTGCTGATCGGTTTCCACCCCGTGATGATCGCCATTTGTGCGGGGTTCAACCTGATCTACCAGTTCTGGATCCATACCGAGGCGATCCACCGGATGCCACGCTGGTTCGAAGCGGTGATGAACACGCCCAGCCACCACCGTGTTCACCATGCCACCAACCCGCGCTATCTTGACCGCAATTATGCCGGCGTGTTCATCGTGTGGGACAAGATGTTCGGCACCTTCGAGCCCGAAGATGACCGGGAGCCGATCCGCTATGGCATCATCAGGCAATTGGGCAGTTTCAACCTGCTGTGGGCCGTGTTCCACGAATGGATCGGCATGGTGCAGGATATCTGGCGCGCGCCGTGGCAGCACAAATTGTCATATCTGCTACGCGAACCGGGCTGGAGCCATGACGGCAGCCGCGACACATCCGACACGATCCGCGAGCGTTGGCTGGCGCGGCAGGAAGGCGCAGCGGCTATCCAAAACCCAGTGGCCGATCAAAACCCGATTGCGGGACAGGGCGAGCCTGCCTAACACTCTCCCCATAGAGCGATTTCGAGCGCAGTGGAATCGCTGTGCGACTTGGAAATCGCGGTAAAACAAACGATTAGGGCGGGCAGTCTGACGCAGTCAGAGCGAAATCCGCTCTAGAGGAGAGAGCATGGACACGTTCGATTATATCGTGATCGGTGGCGGCAGCGCGGGCAGCGCGGTTACCGGGCGGCTGGCCGAGGATGGCAGCAAGACGGTGTGCCTGCTTGAGGCAGGCGGGCGCAACAACAACATACTGGTCAAGACGCCAGGCTTCATGCCCTTCCTGCTGAAGAACGCCAATTACCGCTATGAGACCGTGCCGCAGAAAGGGCTCAATGGCCGGATCGGCTACCAGCCGCGCGGCAAGGGATTGGGCGGTTCGAGCGCGATCAATGCCATGGTCTATATTCGCGGCGGCAAGTGGGACTATGACAATTGGGCCGCGATGGGTTGCAGCGGCTGGGCCTATGATGACGTGCTGCCCTATTTCAAACGCAGCGAAGGCAACATCAGGGGCGGAAGCGATTATCACGGCGCCGATGGCCCGCTGTCGGTTGCCGACCAGAAATGGCCCAATCCCACCAGCACCGCCTTTGTCGACAGCGCGGCGCAGCTGCAATTGCCGCGCAATGCGGATTTCAACGGCGAGAAGCAGGAAGGCTTCGGGCTTTACCAGGTGACGCAGAAGGGCGGTGAGCGCTGGTCAGCCGCGCGCGCCTATGTCGAGCCGCTGCGGGGCAAGCCCAATCTCGATATCCGCACCGGCACGTTGGTCGAAAAGCTGGTGATCGAGCAAGGCCGGGTCACCGGAGTCGCGATCAGGCGCGGCGGCAAACGCGAAGTGGTGAAGGCGCGGCATGGGGTTATCCTGTCTGCCGGCGCGTTCAACAGTCCACAGATCCTGATGCTCTCGGGCATCGGCCCGGCCGAGCATCTCAGACAGCACGGGATCGACGTCGCGCTCGACAAGCCTGCTGTCGGCAGCGAATTGCAGGACCATATCGATTACGTCTCGGGCTGGGCGACTGAATCGACCGACCCGATCGGCAATTCGCTGGCGGGTACCTGGCGGATGATCAAGGCGATCATCGAGCATCGCCGCCACCGCACCGGGATCATGACCACCTGTTATGCCGAAAGCGGCGGCTTCTGGAAGGTGATGCCTGATGCCCCCGCACCCGATGTGCAGTGGCATTTCGTTCCGGCCGTGCTGGAAGATCATGGCCGCGAGAAAGTGAACGGGCATGGCTTCTCGCTCCATGCCTGCGCGCTGCGCCCCGAAAGCCGGGGCACGGTGCGCCTGAATTCAGACAACGCCGCCGATGCGCCGCGGATCGATCCCAATTTCCTTGATGACGAGCGTGATATGGCGGTGATGCGCGCAGGCGTGCGGCTGTCGCACAGGATCGTCAGTGCTCCGCCACTGGCCGATTATCACCCGGTCGACCGGCATCCGATCAATATCGACAATGATGCCGAACTCGACCAGCTGATCCGGAGCCGTGCCGACACTGTCTATCACCCCGTCGGCACCTGCCGCATGGGCGCGGACGAGGGGAGCGTGGTCGACACGCAGCTCAAGGCACGCGGGATCGAGGGGCTGTGGATTGCCGACGCATCGATCATGCCGAAGATCGTGAGCGGCAATACCAATGGGCCGAGCATCATGATCGGCGAGCGCTGCGCCGATTTCGTGAAAGCCGCACCAAGCTGAGCCTCGCCAAACAAAAAGGGGGCGGACCTTTCGGCCCGCCCCCCGAATTCTCCGAACTAACCTCCGGTCAGAAGGTCTGGCGGGCAGTGATACCGAACGTCCGTGGCTGGCCAATGTTGTAGCCAAGCCGCGCCCGTCCGCCGCGTTCGCGATCGAACGAGAGCAAGGCGTTCTCGTCAAACAGATTGTTGACGTAAGCCGTCAATGACAGGCCCCTGTCGAATTCCAACCCGGCGCTGATATTGACCAGCTGATAATCGGGCAGCAGCAGATTGACAGTGGTCGATGCATCCGCCGGAGCGCCTCCAAACGGCAGGCCGTGCACGAAAGTGCGCGGGTTGTTTTCCTGGTCCGCAGGCTGTGTGAAACGAGAGCCGACGTGCTGGAACGAGGCGGCGAGGAAGGCGATTGTGCCGCTTGCCAAATCCCATTCGTAGCTGCCGCTGGCGGTCAGCTGGAACTCGGGCACGGAAGGCAGGCGGTTGCCCTCGCGAATGCCAGTAGCCGTGGCCAGCGGTTCGGGCAGGGTGGTGTCGAATTCGGATTCGATCACACTGCCCGACAGGTTGAAATTCAGGCCTTGCACTGGGTTTACCCCAAGCTCGAACTCCAGCCCGAGAGAATGGGCTTCCTCGACGTTGAAGACAATCCGTGACGAACAACTTCCGGCATCGAGCGTGACCTGCAGATTGCTGATATCATTATAGAAACCAGCCGCATTGAAGGTAAAGCCACTTCCTTGCGTCTTCACGCCCACTTCGTAGTTCCACAGCTTCTCGTCCTCGTAATCCTGAAAGCCGCCAAACAGCGCGAGATCCTGCGGGTTGCACAGAGGGGTGTTGAGCGGATCGTTAACCCCGCCAAGGCGGAAGCCGCGCGAAACCTGGGCATTCACCGTAACATTCGGATTAAGTTCGTAGCTGACCAGGAAACGCGGCGTGAAACCATCGGAAGAGGTTTCGTCCACCACCCCGCTGTCACCATTGGCGAACAGGCCGCCGGATGTAATCGTGCGGGTCTCTTCGAAATCGTAGTAGCGCCCGCCAACGGTGACCGTGAGAGCATCGCTCACGGCCAGGCTAGTCTCGCCGAAGATCGCAAGCTGTTCGATATCGTAAGGCAGATCGGAATTGAACGGTGAATCGGCCGGGAAGCCGTTGGCCACCGCGGCTGAGGTTCCCGCGCCCAGCACCTGATCCGTAAAGGCATCATAGCCCGGTGTTGGCAGGCGCTGGTTATAATCGCGCTTGGTATCGGAATAGAACGCCCCGATCAGCCATTGCAGCGGCCCGCTGGTGTTCGACGCAAGCCGCGCTTCCTGGGTGAAGGTTTCCAGCTTGGTGGTGTCGATCAGGTTTGACGGCAGCAATACCGCTTCATCGGGAAAGCCAAGGTCAACCGAGACCGAACCGGTCAGCGCGCTGGCATCGCGGCTCACCACGATATTGCGATCGATGTAGCTCGATACCGAGGTCAGCGTGACGCCGCCGATATCGAAATTCATCGTCAGGTCCGCGATGATCGTTTCATCCTCGAACCCTTCGCGCAGGAGCAGATATTGCTCGCGCTCACCCAGCTGCACCGGAGGGCGGGTGGTGGTGAACGGGTTGGCGAACAGGCTGTAGAATTCCTGCCGGTTGAACCCGTTCGCTTCGACCTTTTGATAGACGATCCGCGGCGTAATCGAGATCCCGTCGCTTGGCTCCAGCGTCAGCGCGATGCGCCCGCCGTAACGCTCGCCATCATTGACGTCTTCCCCGCCTGCCGGGCCGAGTGCATCAACGAAGCCAGCATATTTGGTGTAGTATCCAACCGCACGAACCGCCGCCATATCGCTTAGCGGCACGTTCACCGCGCCCTTGAGATGCCCGCCTACGTCGCCGCCATCGATCAGGTTGAGGTTGGCTTCGACCGCACCTTCCGTGACGCCCAGCTTGGGCTGGTTGGTGATGTAGCGGATGGTGCCGCCAACCGAACCGGAGCCGAACAGCGTGCCTTGCGGGCCGCGCAGAGTTTCCACCCGGTTGAGATCGAACAGATCGAGATCAGGCGTAAACAGCGAGAGCGAAATCACCGATTCGTCAAGATAGACGCCAACCTGTTCCTTCACCCCGGGCTGATCGCGCACGACCTGGCCGGCGGATACGCCGCGCACGGAAACCTGGCTCTGCCCCGGGCCGAGGTTCTGCACCGACAGACCAGCCACATTGCGCGACAGGTCTTCCAGTGTCACTGCGCCCGAACGCTGAATGTCCTCAGCCGTCTGCGCGTTGATCGAGAAAGGCACATCCTGAATTGTTGAATCGCGCTTGGTCGCCGTGACGATGATAACGTTGCCGGTTTCGGCCTCTTCACTTCCGGCGTCCTGCGCCATTGCCGGACTTGCGACTAGGCCAGTGGCACAACCTGCGAGCAATATGGCACGAAGGGTAGTCAATTTCTGCATGGGGTCTCTCCACTAAAATCGGGCGTTGCATCCCGAAATGCGCGGAAATTGATTCGAATTGCGTGCCGACACAATAGCGCGCTTCATACCGACGCTATCTGGCCACAGCCATGTGATATTTCTGCCACTTAAGTGGCTGACAAAAAAGGGGCCGGAGCGGCTGGCTCCGGCCCTTCCAAGTTGGTTTGTTCGCAGGAGGAACAAGGTGAGGCGGGGGAGGAGGGAGAGGAGAGAGAGGTTCCTCACCCCGCCAAACTGGTTGATCAATTATAGGCGCGCTCTCCGTGCTCGCCGATGTCGAGGCCGTCATGCTCGGTCTCTGGCGTAACCCGCAGGCCGATAACTGCCTTGACGATGATGGCGGCGATCGCCGTGCCGATTCCGGCCCACAGTATTGCCACGACCACGGCCTTGATCTGGATCCAGACTTGCGCGCTCATGACATATTCAGCCGCATCGCCCGGTCCGCCGAGAGCCGGGGAATAGACGATCCCCGTGCCGATTGCGCCAACGATCCCGGCGATGCCGTGGATGCCGAACACGTCGAGCGCGTCATCATAACCCAGCTTCGGCTTGAGCTTGGCAACCGCGTAATAGGCGATTGCCGAAGCCACCAGGCCCAGCACAATCGCACCAAGCGGTCCGCTGTTGCCGGCAGCCGGGGTCACCGCGACCAGGCCGGCAATGATGCCCGAGGCAAAGCCGAGCGCCGACGCCTTGTGACCGGCCAGCTTTTCCATCAACATCCAGCCCAGCGCACCTGCGGCGGTGGCCACGAAGGTGTTGATCATGGCCAGCCCGGCAATGCCATCAGCTTCGAGTTCCGAACCTGCATTGAATCCGAACCAGCCCACCCACAGCAAACCGGCGCCAACCAGCGTCAGCGTGAGGCTGTGCGGCGGCATGGGTTCAGTTGGGTAGCCCTTGCGCTTGCCGAGGAACATGGCGAGCACCAGCGCCGAGACACCGGCATTGATGTGCACCACGGTGCCGCCGGCAAAATCGAGCGCGCCCCATTCGAAGATCAGGCCACCGCCCGCCCACACCATATGCGCGATCGGGAAATAGACGATTGTCAGCCAGATGGCCGTGAACAGCATCGCAGCCGAAAACTTGATGCGCTCTACTGTGGCGCCCAGCACCAGCGCCGCGGTAATGGCGGCGAAGGTCATCTGGAAGCTGACGAAAACATACTCGCTGATCACTTCGTCAGAAAAGGTCGCAGCCGTGCTGTCAGGCGTGACACTCGAGAGGAAATAGCTGCCACCGCTGATGAAGGCGCCCAGCATTCCCTCGGGAGCGGCGGGCCCGAACGAGAGCGAATAGCCCCAGCCAACCCAGATCAGCATGGCGAGGCAGGCCGCCCCGCCGACCTGCGTCATGGTGCTGAGCATGTTCTTCTGCCGGGTCAGGCCGCCATAGAACAGCGCCAGCCCTGGCAGGATCATCAGCAGGACGAGTATGGTCGCGGTCATCATCCAGGCATTATTGCCGGGATTGGCGACAGCAGCGGCTGCTTCGACAGCCTCGGCCGGAACGGCTTCGGCCACCGTCTCTGCCACTGCCTCGGCGGCTTCCTGCGCGAAGGCAGCACTTGCGGCAAACATCGAAGCGCCAAGCGCCCCTGTGCCGGTAACGAATTTGCGGATCATTGGTGAACCCCTTGTCATTATAGCGCCGTGTCGCCGGTCTCGCCGGTGCGGATCCGGGTGGCGGAAGCGAGATCGAGGACGAAAATCTTGCCGTCACCGATGGCATCGGTGTTGGCGGCTTGCTGGATCGTCTCGACGACCTGCGCGGCAATCTCGTCGCTGGCTGCGATTTCCAGTTTCACCTTGGGGAGCATATTGGTGGAATATTCCGCTCCGCGGTAGATTTCGGTCTGGCCCTTCTGGCGGCCAAATCCCTTGACTTCGGACACGGTCATGCCCGCGATCCCGATATTGCCCAGCGCGTCGCGGACTTCATCGAGCTTGAATGGTTTGATTACGGCGATGATGAACTTCATCTCTGCCCCCTTCTGCGCACCGGGCCCATCCCGGCTCGAAGAGAACAGCAAAAGCCGTGCCATTTTATGCAAGCTGCTGATAAATTATGATTTACGGCGTAACGAGGCCTGCCTGCAAATAAGGCAAAAGTCGATATAATGCCTATTTATTAATCTCACGCCTAGATTTTAGGCATAGCGCAGCCGCGCCCAGACCGGCAGGTGATCCGATGCCTGAGCCGCCAGCGCGCTGTGATGGACGCCGCTATCGATATAGTCCCAGTGGGGCGTCGCCACGATCCGGTCGAGCGGGGCAACCGGTCGCCGCGCGGGATAGCTTGGCCCTGGAGTGATCTGCTGCCAGCCCACGCCAAAGGCCTGCATGGCGCCGGTCAGGCGCCCCCACTGGTTGAAATCGCCCATGATAACCGTCGGCATGGCAAGCCTGCTCGCGCATTGTTTCAGCATGGCGTGGATCTGGTCCCTGCGCCTGAGGCCTGAAAGATCGAGATGCGCGCCAAGAATCCTGAGGCTCTGCCCTTCGACGACAAGTTCCCCCAGCGCCGCTCCGCGCGGTTCGAGTGTGGGCAGGTCAAGCGGCTCGGCCAGCGTGCAGTCGATCTCGCGCCGCACCAGCAGGGCATTGCCATGCCAGCCCAGGCTTCGCGGCCGCTCAGCGACTGCCAGTGGTCGCCAATGCGTGTCATCAAGCAGCGCGCGCGGAAGAACCGATGCGCGCTGGCCAAAGCGGCGGTCAGCCTCTTGCAAGGCAATGATATCGGCGTCCATCTCGCGCAGCACAGCGATGATCCGATCGGGGTCGCGATTCCCGTCAAGGCCCACTGCCTTGTGGATGTTGTAGCTGGCGAAAGTCAGCTCCACCTGGCGGCGCTCAGCCCGGTCCTGCTTCCGGCTCGCCAGCAATGTAGCGATCGGTGGGGCGCGCAGGCAAACCGTCGATGCTCCGGTCGCGCGAACCAGCCTTGGCAACCCATTTGTCCGGGTCCTGCTGCGCATGATATTTGACCAGCGTTGCACGCTCATGCTCCAGTTGCATAACCGGCACACCCCAGCCGCAGCTGGTCTGCACGCTCTCGACATCGATCACGAAGATCTGGCGCGTGCCGGGCAGCAGCGTGAAATGCGCCGCCAGATCGCTCCATTCATTGTCCTGCGGCAAGACCGCCCGCCCGCGGCCATAGATGCGCAGGATCAGCGCAGGCTGCTGGAAATTGCAGAACATGATCGTGATGCGGCCATCGGCGGCGAGGTGGGCATGGGTCTCGTTGCCCGAACCGCCAAGATCGAGCCAGGCGACCTGTGTGGGCGAGAGCACGCGGAAGGCGTCATAGCCCTTGGGGCTGAGGTTGATGCGCGCGCCCTCGGCAGCCGTGGCGACGAAGAACACCGGCTGCTTGCCGATCATCTCGACATGCTTATCGTTCAGGGAGTCAAAGAAGTCAGCCATCAGAGGAAATCCCGCAGGGTTGCCATGAAGCGGTCAAACTGGTCGTGGTGGAGCCAATGCCCCGCCTGCTCGAACTCGATCACTTCGGCATTGTTGAAATGCTTGATCCGCCCGTCCCTGGCCGGGTTCGAAGCCCAGCTGTCCGCGCCATAGAGCAGCAGTGTGGGGCAGGTGATTGCGCCCCAGACCTGGTGCAGGAACTCGTCGGCAATGTCTTCCACACCCCAGACATTGAGATGCGGGTCAAACTTCCAGCTGAAGGTGCCATCCTCGTTGCGGTTGACGCCGTGAATGGTGAGATGCCGCGCCTGCTCTTCGGTGAGGTAGCTATTTTCCTCGATCATGCGTGCGAAGGCATCCTCGATCGACTTGTATTTGCGCGGCAATCGCCCCGATGCGGCGCGCTTGTTGCCGATCCATTCGGCGAAGCGTTCCGGATAGGGCGTAGAGCGCATTTCCGCCTGCCGCTGCGGGCTGGGGCCAAGCCCCTCTATCGCCACGATCTTCCTGACCATATCGGGAAACACCCCGGCATAGCGCAGCGCGACATTGCCGCCCATCGAATGGCTGACGATCGTGACCGGGCCGACACCAAGCTGGTGGATCAACTGCGCCAGATCATAGACCATGTCATTGGCGCGGTAATTGCCGTCCGACACCCAATCGCTGTCACCATGCCCGCGGTGATCCATCGCCACCACATGCCAATCCTGGCACAATTGTTCGGCGGCCCAATCCCAGCTGCGCGCATGGTCACGACCGCCATGTACCAGCACCAGCGGCGGTTTGCCGCGGTCCTTCTGAGTCTGGGCCCAATCGACATAGTTGAGCCGCAGGCGCTGCGAGATAAAGGTTTGAGAGTTTGGTCCGGCGAAAATCATGGCGCATCCATGCCGCGAAGCCACACGGCCTGCAAGCCTACCGTTCCTTGGTGGCGGAAAAGGTTAGCTCGGGGTTCTTCTCGGCCTGGTAACTCACGTCCCACGGGCTCCTGGCCATGAACACCAGATCGCCATCGCGGTCGCGCGCAAGATTGGCGCGGTTAAAGTCCTCGAAGCTTTTCTGCGCCGCTTCTGTCCCCTTCAGCCACCGCGCCGTGGCGAATGGCGATGCTTCGAGCCCGGCCTCGACCTTGTATTCCGCCTCCAGCCGCGAAATCAGCACTTCGAGCTGAAGCTGGCCGACCACGCCCACAATCCATTGCGCCCCGATCTCCGGATAGAAGACCTGGATCACCCCTTCTTCAGAGAGATCGTCCAACGCCTTCCTCAGCTGCTTGGTCTTGGTCGGATCCTTCAGCACCACACGGCGCAGGATCTCCGGCGCGAAATTGGGCAGGCCGGTGAAGCGGATCTGGTTCTTCTCGCTCAGAGTATCGCCCACCCGCAAGGTGCCGTGGTTGGGAATGCCGATGATGTCGCCCGCCTCGGCGGTGTCGGCCAGCTCGCGGTCCTGCGCGAAAAACAGGATCGGTGAGTGGATCGCGATCGGTTTGCCCAGCCCCGAAGGGGTCAGTTTCATGCCGCGTTTGAAGGTGCCTGAAACCATGCGCATGAAGGCGATCCGGTCACGGTGGTTGGGGTCCATATTGGCCTGGACCTTGAAGATGAAGCCGGTCACCTCGTCACGGGTCGGCGGAATTTGCTCCTCGCCGGCCGGCTGCGGGCGCGGCGGCGGGGCATATTTCGCGATCGCATCGATCAGTTCCTCGACCCCGAAATTCTTCAGCGCCGATCCGAAATAGACCGGGGTCAGGTCGCCATTGCGATAAGCCTCGAGGTCGAATTCGGGATAGCCGATCTGCGCCAGCTCGACATTCTCGGCGATTTCAGCAGGCAGGTCTGCATTCGTATCTCGTTTGCCGAGAAATTCCTTTGACCCTCCCTCGGGCCGCGCCACGCTGCCGCTGGCGAAGTCGAGAATGCCCTGGAACTGGCCGCCCATGCCGACGGGATACATCTGCGGCGAGACATCAAGCGCGAGCATATCCGCGATCTCGTCAAGCAGCTCGAACACCGGGCGGCCTTCACGGTCCACCTTGTTGATGAAGGTGATGATCGGCACACTGCGCAGCCGGCAGACTTCGAACAGCTTGCGCGTCTGCGGCTCGATACCCTTGGCCGCATCGATCACCATGATGGCGGAATCGACCGCGGTCAGCGTGCGGTAGGTGTCTTCGGAGAAATCCTCGTGCCCCGGCGTGTCGAGCAGGTTGAAGGTCACGCCATCGCGTTCGAAGGTCATCACGCTGGATGTGACTGAAATACCGCGCTGCTGCTCGATCTTCATCCAGTCCGATCGCGCGCGCCGGGCCTGCCCGCGTGCCTTCACCTCGCCCGCCAAGTGAATCGCGCCGCCTTGCAGCAGCAGCTTCTCGGTCAACGTGGTCTTGCCAGCGTCAGGATGCGAGATGATCGCGAAGGTGCGCCTGGAATTTCCGGGGTTGGAGGTCATTGGTATCCTGTGACTGGTCGATCATTCACCGACAGCGGCGGCGAGCAGGCGCTCGGCACGCCAGTCGGGGTCGCGGAAGGCGCGCTGCTGCCAGTCTGGAAGCAGGCGGTCAACCACAAGGATGAGGGCAAGGCCTTCGTCCTGGCTCCACCAGCGGCCATTGCGGCGTACCGCTCGCAAAGCATCGGACGATGCATGGCCTCCGCCCTCCGGCGACAGGAAGTACTGGTATATCAGCCACTGGCCCATGCCCTCCATCGTCAGGAACACATCATCCATGACAGCAAAGCCAGCCTTTTCGCCGGTGAACCAGCTTGCGCGGCGGCTGCGCATCATTGCGAGGGCCTCACTGGCGAGATCGCGCGCCCTGGAATCGTCCGTCGCCGCTGCGGAAGCGAACAATGCATCGCGCTCGCGAGACCAGGCGGCAACATATTCCGCATCGCCCTCGAAACGATCCTGGACGATGTCGTCGGTCAGCTCATCGTCGGAAACGCCCACCGCGCTCGGCATGCCTGTCAGTGCCTGATTTGCGAGCTCAGTCTGGCGGATGTGCATCATTTCGTGCAGGAGCACGCCATTCATCATCCGCTCAAGACCAACCTCGCTGCTGACCCCTGCAGCACGCCAAACCGACGGCAGGCTCATGGCAAAATAGCCGCCTTCGCCGCTGGCGAAGGAAATTGGCCCCAGAGGTACTTCTGCGCCGTCGGGCAAGGTGGCGACGCCGCTGTGTGGCTCTGCCGTCATTCCCTCGAACTCGCCTCGCAGCAGAAGGTAGGTGCATTGGCTGTCGACTGCTACGACCGTCGGAAGAGGCTGCGGCGCCAGACCAAGCCATCTCGGTTCCGCACCGCGCCATGTTTCGAGGGCCTGTGCCAGCCAGGCGCGATCATCCTCGTTCATATCGCACTGCGCCCACGCGGGGGTAGAGGCGCACGCCGTCAGCAGCACGGCGGCACCGATGGCTGTGTGTCTAGCCACGCAGCTCCGCCCCCTGCTTGGCGGCCGAGGCCACGATCGCATCGGAAATCGCCTTGAGATCGGCATCCGTATAGCTCTTCCCGGCCGGCTGCAGTGTCACTTCGATGGCAATGGATTTCTTGCCCTCGGGCACACCCTGGCCGGCGAACACGTCAAACACGCGCGCATCGACGATGTTCTGCTTGTCGGCGCCGCGCACGGCACGGACCAGTTCGCCTGCAGCCAATTCGGTCGGAACCAGGAAGGCGAAATCGCGCGTCACCGCCTGCAAGGCGGGCGGCGAGTAATGCGCCCGCGCGAAGCTGCCTCCACCCTTTCTTGCCGGAATCGCGTCAAGGAATATCTCGACCGCCGCAACCGGGCCATCGACGTCGAATGCCTTGCAGGTGTTCGGGTGCAGCATGCCGAAGCGCGCCAGCACATTCTTGGGTCCAAGCCGCAAGGTGGCCGATTGGCCAGGGTGGAACTGATCCCCCGCCTCACCCATCACCATCAGGTTCTGGATCGGCGCACCGGCGGCTTCGAGCAGTGCCAGCGCCTCGGCCTTGGCGTCAAAGGCGTCGAACATCACCGCCTTTCCTGATGCCCAGCCGCGCGGAGTCTTTTCGCCCGCCAGCACAATGCCCAGCGTCGCACGCTCGTCGCTCGTGCCATCCTTGCCGCGGAAATAGCGCCGCCCGATTTCGAACAGGCGAAGGCCGTCCGCCCCGCGATCGAGATTGCGCTTGGCCGCGCTGATCAGGCCGGGCAGCAACGAAGGCCGCATGACCTTCATATCCTCGCTGATCGGGTTTTCGAGCGCCCACAACTGCGCCCGCTCATCCTCAGCTTGGCGAAGGTCAGCGAAATGTGCCGCCTCCGCCTCGGTGATGAAGGACCAGGTGATCGCTTCATTGAGCCCGCGCGCGGCGGCAGCGCGGCGCAGTTTGCGCTCGATCGCCTGCTGCGGCGTTGCGGTCGGGCGGGCGACACCATCCGCGCGCGGCAAGGGCACGCTCTCCACCTTGTCGAGGCCGTGGATGCGCACCACTTCCTCGACCAGATCGGCTGCGCCCTCGATGTCATGGCGGCGCAGCGGGCAGGTGACATTCCAGTCGCCGCCAACCTTGAAATCAAGACTTTCCAGAATGCGCCGCTGCTGCTCGGCTGGCACATCGACACCGCCCAGGCGCAAGGTGAGCCCTGTATCGAACGCGATCTGCTTGGGAACGCTCGGGGGCGAGCCCGCATGCACCTTCTCGCTTGGCGTGCCGCCTGCCAGATCGACGATCAGCCCAGTCAAAAGGTCGAGCCCGTCGTCGAGGAAATCCGGATCAACCCCGCGTTCGAAGCGCGTGCGTGCATCCGAAGACAGGCCCAGTTTGCGCCCGGTCACGCCGATCCGCGCGGGATCGAAATAGGCGATTTCGAGCAGCACGTCACTGGTGCTTTCGCTGACGCCCGAGTGCTCGCCGCCCATGATCCCGGCGATATCATGCACACCGGCATCATCGGCGATCACCGTCATGCTTTCATCAAGCGTGTAGGTCTTTTCGTTGAGCGCTTGGCATTGCTCGCCCTGCTTGGCGCGGCGCGCAACCACCGCGCCGGTCAGCTTGGCAAGGTCATAGGCATGCGCCGGGCGGCCATAGGCCAGCATCAGATAGTTGGTAAGGTCGACCAGCAGCGAGATCGGGCGCTGCCCGGCGCTTATCAGCCGCTGCTGCAACCAGTCGGGCGAGGTGCCGTTTGTCACGCCCTTGACCACGCGGCCATAGAAGGCCGGGCATCCATCGGGATCATCGGTGCGGATTTCTACCGGGCAGGCACCCGCAGCTTCGAAGGCGGGAATCGCAATCGGCTTGAGCGTCCCCAGGCCTGCAGCCGCAAGATCGCGCGCAATACCGTAGACGCCCATGCAGTCGGGCCGGTTGGGGGTGATTGCCACGTCGATCACCGGCGAAGCACCGTGATATTCGGCGAAGCTGGTGCCTACAGGCGCATCATCGGGCAGTTCGATGATGCCGCTGTGCTCATCGCCCAGCTCAAGCTCGCGCACGCTGCACATCATGCCATTCGATTCGACCCCGCGGATCGCGCTCTTGCGCAGCTCCATGCCATTGGCCGGCACCACTGCGCCGGGCAGGCCCAGCACGCCCTTCATCCCTGCGCGGGCATTGGGCGCGCCGCACACCACCTGCAGCGGATCGCCTTCACCCGTGTCAACGGTGAGCACCTGCAGCTTGTCGGCATCGGGGTGCCGGGCAGCGGTGAGCACTTGAGCGACGCGGAAACCGGCGAGCCTGTCCGCTGGGTCTTCCACGCCATCAACCTCGAGCCCGATGGCGTTGAGCGCGTCGACAATCTCCTTCACCGAGGCTCCGGTTTCGAGATGGTCCTTCAGCCATGCAAGCGAGAACTTCATGCTTTCGCTCCTACGCCGGCAGAAAGGGTGGGCTGGTCGAAGGGGCTGAAGCCAAAGTGCCTCAGCCAGCGCACGTCGCCATCGAAGAAGGCGCGCAGATCGTCCATCCCGTATTTGAGCATGGCCAGCCGGTCGACGCCCAGGCCCCAGGCAAAGCCCTGCCATTCGTCAGGGTCGAGGCCGCCCATCTCGATCACGCGGCGGTTGACCATGCCGCTGCCGAGCAGCTCCATCCAGTCATGCCCATCGTCATCGCCTGAACCGCCGACCACGCGGCGGCCGCCTTCGTTGGCATAGCCGACATCGACTTCGACCGAAGGCTCGGTGAAGGGGAAGTAGCTCGGGCGCAGCCGCAGCACGATATCGTCGCGCTCGAAAAACGCCTTGAGGAAAGTCTCGAGCGTCCATTTGAGGTGCCCCAGGTGGATGCCGCGATCGATCACCAACCCTTCCACCTGGTGAAACATCGGCGTGTGCGTCGCATCGCTGTCGCTGCGATAGACGCGGCCCGGCGCGATGATCCTCAGCGGCGCGCCCTGCTCCAGCATGCTGCGGATCTGCACTGGCGAGGTGTGAGTCCTGAGCAGCATGGCGCGCCCATGGCCATCACGGTCGGGGAAATAGAACGTGTCATGCATTGCGCGCGCGGGATGGCTTTCATCCATGTTGAGCGCTGTGAAATTGTGCCAGTCGTCCTCGATCTCAGGCCCGGTAGCGACCGCGAAACCCAGATCGGCGAAGATTTCCGCCAGCTCGTCCATCACCTGGCTCACCGGATGCACCGAGCCCAGCGGCGCCTCGGGTGCAGGCAAGGTCAGGTCCAGCCGCTCGCTGGCCAGCTGCGCCTCCAGCACGGCACTTTCGAGTGCCTGTTTCTTGGCAGCAATTGCATCGGCAACTTCGCCGCGAATAGCCTGGATCGCGGGTGCGGCTGCGCTCCGCTCATCAGGGCTCATCTGGCCAAGCGTCTTCAGCGCCAGGCTGATCCAGCCCTTCTTGCCCAGTGCCGCAAGGCGCTGTTCCTCCAGCGCATCGAGCGTTCCTGCCGCGCCAATCGCGGCCAGTGCCGCATCCTTCTGTGTGGTCAAATCGGTCATTGTGTCAGATTCACTTTCGAGCGCGCTCCGCTAGCGGCAAATGGCGCTCAAGGCAAAGTGCTTTCCGGCCGGGTGAGGTACCCATGCAGGCACCCGTCTGTGCAGGCGGTGCCCGGCGTCAGGATCGAGCTGCCAATTCCGGCCCGCATTCACAAATGGAAAGGCGCCGGAAGTTTCCCCCCAGCGCCTCCCGGAAATTCCAGCCTTCGGCCAGGCTTACGCGGGCAGAGCGCCCTTGGCCTGGGCGATCACCGCCTTGAACGCGCCTTCCTCGTTCATGGCCAGATCGGCCATCGCCTTGCGGTCAAGCTCGATACCGGCAAGCTTTGCGCCGTGCATGAACTGCGAATAGGTGAGGCCTTCGGCGCGCACCGCCGCGTTGATCCGCTGGATCCACAGCGCGCGGAAGTTGCGCTTCTTGATCTTGCGATCGCGATAGGCGTACTGGCCGGCCTTCTCCACCGCCTGGCGGGCGATGCGGATGGTATTCTTGCGGCGGCCGCGATAGCCCTTGGCCTGGTCGAGCAGCCGCTTGTGCTTCTGGCGCGTGGTCACGCCGCGTTTGATGCGAGGCATATCAGATTCTCCTTAAACCAGCGCGCTCAGTCGAGCCCGTAGGGGGCCCATTTCTTCACCGTCTTGGTGTCGGCTTCCGACAATACGGTGGTGCCACGGTTGGTGCGGATATACTTCGCATTATGGCTGATCAGGCGGTGGCGCTTGCCCGCGACACCATGCTTGATCTTGCCGGTTGCGGTGATCTTGAAGCGTTTCTTCACACCGCTTTTGGTCTTCAGCTTGGGCATTTTCATCTCCTAATCAAGAGACACGTCCGAACCGGCCCTGGCAGCCCTTGTCGCCAGGCAGGCAGATGAATCACGTGTCAGTGAAGGCGCGCGCAATAGCGATCTGACCGCAAAATGCAAGGAGTGTTTGACGGGTGCGAGTCCTGCAGGATGGAACACATGGAACACAGTCCAAGGGAAACAAAGCAGCCCTTCCGCAGCGGGGCGGCCAGGCGCGCGAGAGCGAGGGTTTCGCGCGCGCGGATGGACATGCTGCTGAAGCGAGGCGGTACGGCGGATCGCATGGTCAGAGGATAGCCGGTACGCGCAGGGTAGGAAAACAAGCCCTTCCTTCCTTGAAGGAACGGGCGCGGACAGAGCCAATCAGGCACACACCTCGCGCAGGCGGGGCAATGCGCCAGCGATCGAGCAGGGTTTGTGGCGGCTGTCGAATTCCAGTTCCAGCAGGCCGTCCCATGCATCGCGGCAGGCGCCGGTCGATCCCGGCACGCAGAAGATGAAGGCATCGCCCGCCTGCCCGGCAAAGGCGCGCGATTGCATGGTGGCAACCCCCACGCTGGCAAGGCTTTTATGGTGGAACGCCGCCGAAAACCCGTCCATCTCGCGCCGCAGCAAGGGCCTCACCGCCTCGGGCGTATTATCGCGCGGGGAAAAGCCGGTACCGCCGGTGGTGAGGATGATCTCGATCTCGGGCCGCGCCAGCCAGGCCTGCAATTGCGCGCGGATATCGGCGATTTCGTCGCGCACGATGGCGCGATCATACAGCCGGTGCCCTGCGCTCTGGAGCCGTTCGGCCAGCAGCGCGCCCGAACTGTCGGTTTCGAGCGTGCGCGTGTCGGAAATGGTCAGCACCGCCATGCCAAGCGGGTGAAAGGTTAGTGTTTCGTCGATTCCCGGCATGGCCAGCCTTATCCTCCGATGGATGCTAGATGCGGCGTCGCGCCGCTGTTTCCCTCGTGTAGCCGATGCGCCGGAGCCTTTGTGCTGACAAGTGCGCAAATCCGGTTTGTCAAAGCGGATTGATCTCCTTCTTGCAATAGTGGCCGCAGATCGATCCCGCCATCCCCGAACAGGCACAGATGCAGCCTGCCATCCGATGACAGGCGCAGCCGGTTGCAGCTGGCACAGAAATCCCGCGCATAGGGCGCGATGATGCCGATGCGGCCTTTCGCCTGGCGATGCCCCAGCTCCACCGCCGGCCCCGCGCCCGGCCGGCGCGGCAGGCGCTGCCAGCCCGCAGACTCGAGCCGGTCGATCACGCCTTGCCCGGCCACATGGTGCTGATCGAAGAAGGCGGCATTGTCATTGGTGCGCATCACCTCGATGAAGCGCAGCGACAGGTCGCGCGTGGCGACGAAATCGATCATGGCATGGAGTTCATCGTCATTGATCCCGCGCATCAGCACGGCGTTGAGCTTGATACTCTCGAACCCGGCCGCCTGCGCCGCCTCCACGCCGCGCAACACTTCGCCCAAGCGGTCATGCCCGGTGATCGCGGCAAACCGCGCGGGATCGAGCGAATCCACGCTGATGTTGATTGCGCTGATACCTGCATCGCGCCACGCCTGCGCCCGCTCGGCCAGGCGATAGCCATTGGTGGTCATTGCCACGCGGCGAATTCCGGGCACGCTGGCCACAGCGCGCGCCACCTCCTCGAAATCGCGGCGCAATGTCGGCTCGCCCCCGGTGAGGCGGACCTTCCACAGGCCAAGCTGCGCAAAGGCGCCCACTGCGCGGCGGATTTCCTCCACCGTCAGTTCGGCCGGTCGATGGCACGGCTTTTTGTAGCCATCGGGAAGGCAATAGGTGCAGCGAAAGTTGCAGACTTCGGTCAGCGAGAGTCGCAGATATTCGAACCTGCGGCCGATGCCATCGCGCAGGGGAGCGGCCAGCGGCAGGACATCAAGAGCGCGCTTTTCACTCACTGGACCAGCGGCCCGTCAGCGATGGGCAGGCTCACGCCTTCGATACTGGTCTGGCTGGCGAGAATGGCGAGATATTGCGCCACTGCCTTGCGGTAGCTGGCTTCCTCCAGATAGTCGCAGATCGAGGCTTCAACGGCCTCGAATGGCAATTGCTGCCCCTCGGCCCGCCGCCCGGCGCGGATCACATGCACGCCGAAGCGGGTGCGCACCGGCTCGGAGCAGAGCTCGCCCTCGGCGAGGCCGAACAGCGCGGCTTCGAATTCGGCGACGGTCTGCCCCTTGCCGATCTGGCCGAGATTGCCGCCCTGTTCTTTTGACGGGCAGGCGGATTTGGCCTGCGCCAGTTCGGCAAAGCACGCAGGATCGGCTTGCAACGCGCGAATGGCAGTGCGGGCATCGCCCACGGCCAGGCTGTAGGCAAAGCTGTCGTCAGGGCTGGCCGAGAACAGGATGTGCTCCGCCTCGACCAGCGTCTCGCTGGCGAAACGATCGCTATGTGCATCGAAGAAGCGCCGCGCCTCGGCCTCGGTGGCTTCGGGCACGCGCACTTCACGTTCCAGCAACGCATCGATCAGCGCATCATCCGCCGCGAGCGGGCGGCCCTGTGCGTCGAGCCGTTCGCCCGGTTCGATACCCAGCCGCCCGGCCTCGGCCAGCAGCAATTGCCGGATCGCGAGCGCCTCGGTCGCCTCGGTCCATGCGGTGGCGGCATCGGGCGCGGGGTGGTTCTGGGCTTCGGCGGCGATGGCAGCGCGGGGGATTTCGACCCCGCCAACCCGCACTGCCGCGCGTTCGATCACTTCATCCATGGGTGAGGCTCCGGCGCGAACGGACGATCTGATAGCCGCCGCGCCACAGGTACCGGATTGGAGCCGAGAAAATATGGACCAGCCGGGTAAATGGCAGCAGCAGAAAAATCAGCATGCCCAGCACGAGATGTGCCTGATAAGGCCAATCGAGTCCGGCCACATAGCGGCCGACACTTGGTTCGAATGTAAAAATACCCTGCGCCCAGGCAGACAGCCGCAGCATCACTTCGGCATCGTGGTGCGCCAACGAAAATGGCACGGTGGCGAGCCCCAACACCAGCTGCACAAACAGAATGCCAAGGATGGCATTGTCAGCGAACGGCGAATTTCTGCGAATGCGCGCATCGAAAAAGCGCCGGTGCATCAGCAGCACCAGACCTGCAAGGCAGATCAGCCCAGCTACCGAACCGGCATAGATGGCGACCAGTTGCTTGGTTTCCGCCGAGATAAAGTGCCGATAAATGCTGTGCGGCGTCAGAAGACCAACAAAATGGCCCATGAACAGGAACAGGATGCCGATGTGGAACAGGTTCGATCCCCACATAAGTTGCTTTCGCCGGAGCAACTGGCTCGATCCGGCACGCCATGTGTAGGGCTCGCGATCATAGCGGAAAATGCTGCCGATGATCATCACCGCAAGCGCGATATAGGGCAGCGCCCCGAACAGGAATGTGTTGATCCACAGGTCGATCGGAATGGATGGCAAGGCTTCATGGCCAGCAGGAACGGCGGCAGGTGGACTCGACATGATCAGGCTCCTCGCTCAAAGCGCATGGCGGCAAGCTGGCTCGCGGCAACCGGGCAGGCGGCACCCGGATCGGGTGCGGTTTCGGCAGTGAAGCGGATTTCCTCCTCCTCCCACTGCGCATCAAGCTCTTCCAGGCTCTCCGGGTCGTCAACCGGCGGGAGCGCCTTGGCCGCTTCCTCGTCCATTTCGATGCCCGCAATTTCGCACAGCAGCGCGAACAGCGGGGCATAGTCCGACTGCTTTTCGGCCAGCCGCGCGGCGAGCGCGATCAACACCACGCCCGGTTCGGCCAAGGTATCGCGGGCCGCAGCATCGGGCAGCGTCGAGCAATAATCTAGGAACAGCGGCAGGTAATCGGGCAACTCGTTACCTTCCGGCTCCAGCCCCGCATTGAGGTACCGCTGGCGCAGATCGACCATCGCCTGCCCCCGGTCCCGGCTTTCGCCGTGGACGTGTTCGAACAGATGCAGGCTGTGCGCCCGCCCCCGGTCGAACAGCTCGACATAGGATTCCTGCGCGTCGTAAATGTCGCAGGCCTCCAGCCGGGCAAGCAGCGGTTCGAGCGCGGCAACCCCGGCTTGCGGCAAGGCCGGATCGGCGGTCAGCCGCTGGCGGATCTCGCCCGCTACCGCCTGAAGGTCGCGGGTGGGATATTGCAGCAACAGCGAAATCAGATGGAGCGCTTTCATGGCAGCACCTCCCCTGCAATGTGGGGCGTCGGGGTCTGCAGTTTCTTGCGTGCCGGTTTGGCGCCGAACAAATTGCTCTCGCTTGACCCGCCCGAACAGCCATTGCCGAAGGTGAAGCCGCAGGAGCCGCGTTCCTCGAACATGTCCTCGGCATCCTCACGGTGGCCGGTGGGAATGACGAAGCGATCCTCGTAATCGGCCAGCGCCATCACCTTGTACATGTCCTCGATCTGCGCGCCCGTGAGCCCGACAGCCTCGGCTATGCCCTCGTTCCGCACCCCTTCTACCGTCTTCGCGCGCATGTAACCGCGCATTGCCAGCATCCGCTCAAGGCACAGCGCCACCGGTTCCTCATCGCCTGCGGTGAGCAGATTGGCGAGATACTTCAGCGGAATGCGCAAGCTGCGGACATCGGGCATGTTGTTATTGACCGAAATTTGCCCGGCGCTCGCCGCCGCATTGATCGGCGAGAGCGGCGGCACGTACCATACCATCGGCAGAGTGCGGTATTCCGGGTGGAGCGGGAAGGCGACCTTCCATTCCATCGCCATTTTCCACACCGGCGAATGCCGCGCGGCTTCAAGCCATGCTTCCGGCACGCCATCTTTCCGAGCCTGCTCAATCACTTCCGGATCATTGGGATCAAGGAAAATGTCGAGCTGCGCCTGATACAGGTCTTCGACATTCTCGGCCGATGCGGCTTCCTCGATCCGGTCGGCATCATACAGCATCACGCCCAGATAGCGGATGCGCCCGACGCAGGTTTCGCTGCACACCGTCGGCTGGCCCGCCTCGATGCGCGGATAGCAGAAGATGCACTTTTCCGATTTGCCGGTTTTCCAGTTGTAATAGATCTTCTTGTAGGGGCAGCCCGATACGCACATGCGCCAGCCGCGGCACGTCTCCTGATCGATCAGGACGATGCCGTCTTCCTCGCGCTTGTAGATCGCGCCAGAGGGACAGGCGGCGACACAGGTGGGGTTGAGGCAGTGCTCGCACAGCCTGGGCAGATACATCATGAAGGTGTTTTCGAACTGGCCGTAAATCTCTTTCTGTACCCCTTCGAAGTTGTAATCCTCCGACCGCTTGGAAAACTCACCGCCCAGGATTTCCTCCCAGTTGGGGCCCCATTCGATCTTTTCCATCCGCTGCCCGGAAATCAGGCTGCGCGGGCGCGCGGTGGGGAAAGCCTTGCTTTCGCCCGCCTGCTGCAAATGGGCGTAATCGAAGGTGAAGGGCTCGTAATAATCGTCGATCTCGGGCAGGTCGGGATTGGCGAAGATTTTCGCCAGCACCCGCCACTTGCCGCCCATCTTGGGCCGGATCGATCCGCCGGGGGTGCGCACCCAGCCGCCGTTCCAGCGCTTCTGGTTCTCCCAGTCCTTGGGATAGCCGATGCCGGGCTTGGTCTCGACATTGTTGAACCAGGCGTATTCCATGCCCTCGCGGCTGGTCCACACGTTCTTGCACGTGACCGAGCAGGTGTGGCAGCCGATGCACTTGTCGAGGTTCAGGACCTTGCCGATCTGCGCGCGGATTTTCATGCTGCGTTCTCCCCTTCGGCCAAGGCCCCTTCGAGCCAGTCGACCTTGCTGAGCTTGCGCACGATGACATATTCGTCGCGGTTGGAGCCGACCGTGCCGTAATAATTGAAGCCATAGCATTGCTGGACATATCCGCCGATCATGTGCGTGGGCTTGAGGACCGCGCGCGTGACCGAGTTGTGGATGCCGCCGCGCTGGCCCGTGAGCGGCGATCCGGGCACGTTGGTGATCTTCTCCTGCGCGTGATACATGAACAGCGTGCCTTCCTTCATCCGCTGCGAGACGACCACGCGGGCGACCAGCGCACCGTTGGAATTGAAGGTTTCGACCCAGTCATTATCGACCAGACCGGCCTTGGCCGCGTCCACCTCGCTCATCCACACAATCGGCCCGCCGCGCGACAGGGTGAGCATCAGCAGATTGTCGGTATAGGTCGAATGGATGCCCCATTTCTGGTGCGGGGTGATGAAGTTCAGGATCACGTGCGGCGCGTCCTTCGCCTGATCCAGCATCGGCTTGACCGCCTTGGTGTCGATCGGCGGGCGATAGACGCAGAAGCCCTCGCCAAAGGCGCGCATCCACTTGTGATCCTGATAAAGCTGCTGCCGCCCGGTCAGCGTGCGCCACGGGATCAGTTCGTGCACATTGGTGTAGCCCGCGTTGTAGCACACGTGCTCGCTTTCGATCCCGGACCAGGTGGGTGAGGAGATGATCTTCCTCGGCTGCGCCTGAATGTCGCGGAAGCGGATCTTCTCCTCTTCCTTGGGCAGCGCCAGATGCCTGTGGTCGCGCCCTGTGTTCTGCGACAGCGCATCCCACGCCTTGACGGCCACTTCGCCATTGGTTTCGGGCGCCAGCATCAGGATCACCTCGGCGGCATCAATCGCAGTTTCTATCTGCGGCATGCCTTGGGTAGCCCCCTCCTCCAGCACCGTGCCGTTGAGCTTCCTCAGATTTTCGACTTCGTGCTGGGTGTTCCAGCTGATTCCCTTGCCGCCATTGCCAAGCTTGTCCATCAGCGGGCCGAGCGCGGTGAAGCGGTTGTAGAGCCCCGGATAATCGCGCTCGACCACCGCCACATTGGCCATGGTCTTGCCAGGTATCGCCTCGATCTCGCCATGCCCCCAATCGGCCACATCGAAAGGCTGGGCGATCTCTCCGGGCGTGTCGTGCATGATCGGGGTCAGCACCACATCGTGCTCAACGCCGAGGACTTCGGGCGCAATTTCGGAAAACTTCTTCGCGATGCCCTTGTAGATGTCCCAGTCGCTGCGCGATTCCCACACCGGATCGACTGCCGCCGACAGCGGATGAATGAAGGGATGCATGTCCGAGGTGTTGAGATCGTCCTTCTCATACCAGCTGGCGGTGGGCAGGACGATGTCGGAATAGACGCATGTGGTCGACATGCGGAAGTCCAGCGTCACCAGCAGGTCGAGCTTGCCCTTGGGCGCCTCGTCATGCCACTTCACTTCCTTGGGCTTCTGCGCGCCGGTTTCGCCCAGATCCTTGCCCTGAACGCCGTGGGCTGTGCCGAGCAGGTGCTTGAGGAAATATTCGTGCCCCTTGCCCGATGAACCCAGCAGGTTCGAACGCCACACGAACATGTTGCGCGGCCAATTGGCCGGATCGTCCGGGTCGAAGCATGACATTTCCAATTCGCCGGATTTGAGCGCAGCGGAAACGTAATCCTTTGCCTCCATGCCGCTGGCTTTCACCGCTTTGCCCACTTCGAGCGGGTTGGTCTTGAGCTGGGGCGCGCTTGGCAGCCAGCCCATCCGTTCGGCCCGCGCGTTGTAATCGATCAGGCTGGCGTCCCATTCGCCATCAGGCGCGGTAGGGGAAAGGATTTCCTCCACCCCCAGCGTTTCATAGCGCCATTGATCGGTGTGGGCGTAGAAGAAGCTGGTCGAGTTCATCTGGCGCGGCGGGCGGCTCCAGTCGAGCCCGAAAGCCAGCGGCAACCAGCCGGTCTGCGGGCGCAGCTTTTCCTGCCCCACGTAATGCGCCCAGCCACCGCCCGATTGGCCCACGCAGCCGCACATCACCAACAGGTTGATGATGCCGCGATAGTTCATGTCCATGTGATACCAGTGGTTGAGCCCCGCCCCCAGGATCACCATCGACTTGCCTCTGGTCGCTTCCGCATTGGCGGCGAATTCGCGCGCCACGGTGATGATCTGCTCGGCAGGAACTCCGGTGATCTTTTCCGCCCAGGCAGGCGTGTAAGGTTCCATATCGCCGTAATCGCGCGCCACATGCTCGCCGCCCAGACCGCGGTCGAGGCCGTAGTTGGCGCACAACAGGTCGAACACGGTGGCCACGAAAGCCTTGCCATCCTTTAGCTGCAATTGGCGCACCGCCACGCGGCGCTTCAGGACGCTGGGGTGGTCGGTGCCTTCAAAATGGTCATGCTCGCGATTGCCGAAATAGGGGAAGGCAACCTCCACCACTTCATCATGCTGGCCGTCGAGAATATTGGTCATTCTCAGGACGGTATCGGTGCCGCGCCCGTCTTTCTCTTCGAGGTTCCATTTGCCCTTTTCACCCCAGCGGAAACCGGCCGAGCCAGTGGGGGCCACCACTTCATCGGAGGTGTCGTCGATAGCGACGACCTTCCACTCCGGATTGTTGGCTTCGCCCAGACTGTCGAGGAAATCGCTGGCGCGCAGCAGGCTTTCCGGGATCAGGGCCCCGTCCTTTTCCACCAGCCGCACCAGCATCGGCATGTCGGAATATTTGCGGCAATAATCCTCGAAATACTCTGCCTGCCGGTCAAGATGGAATTCACGCAGGATCACATGGCCCATCGCCATCGCCAGCGCTGCATCGGTGCCCTGCTTGGGATTGAGCCACAAGTCGGCGAATTTGGTAGCCTCGGCATAGTCCGGGCTGACCACCGCGACCTTGGTCCCGCGATAGCGCGCCTCGGTCATGAAGTGGGCGTCGGGCGTGCGGGTCTGCGGCACGTTGGAACCCCACATCATCAGGAAGCCGGAATTATACCAGTCCGCGCTTTCGGGAACGTCGGTCTGTTCGCCCCAGGTCATCGGGCTGGCGGGCGGCAGATCGCAATACCAGTCATAAAAGCTCATGCAGGTGCCGCCGAGCAGCGACAGGTAGCGTGACCCCGCCGCATAGCTCACCATCGACATTGCCGGGATGGGGCTGAAGCCGATCACCCGGTCAGGCCCCCAGGTTTTGGCGGTATAGGCATTGGCGGCGGCGATGATTTCGTTCACCTCGTCCCAGGTCGAACGCACGAAGCCGCCGTGGCCGCGGATCGCGGTATAGCTCTTGCGCTTGGCCGGATCCTCGACGATTGAGGCCCACGCGGCAACCGGAGTTCGCACTGCCCGCGCTTCGCGCCACAGCTTGAGCAAGCGAGAGCGCACCATCGGGTATTTCAGCCGCTGCGCCGAATAGATGTACCAGCTATAGCTCGCCCCGCGCGGGCAGCCGCGCGGCTCGTGATTGGGCAGATCGGGCCGGGTGCGCGGATAGTCGGTCTGCTGCGTTTCCCAGGTGATGATCCCGCCCTTGACGTAGATTTTCCAGCTGCACGATCCAGTGCAATTGACCCCGTGGGTGGAGCGCACGATCTTGTCATGCTGCCAGCGCTGGCGATAGCTATCCTCCCAGCCGCGATTTTCATTGGTGGTGACACCGTGACCTTCGGAAAAGGCGACTTTCTTCTGGTTGAAGAACGTCAGGCGGTCGAGAAGGTGGCTCATGCAGCGGCTCCTTTCATGATTGGGGGAACGGCGGCCGGGGCAGGCGGACGCCCGCGCTCAACCTCGTGCAGCAAGCCGCCGCGGCGGGTATAAACCCACCAGGTGAGCGCCGCGCAGCTGGCATAGAAGATCAGGAAGCCCCACAGCGCCGGCATCGGCGATCCGGTGGCGGCGATCGCGCTACCGAAGCTCTTGGGAATGAAGAAGGCGCCATAGGCTGCAATGGCCGAGGTAAAGCCGACGATTGCCGCCGATTCCTTATCCGCCTGCCGCCTCTGGGCCTCGGCTCCAACTTCGGGCATCAGCCGGGGCACTTCCTGGCGCATGATCGCGGGGATCATCTGGAAGGTGGAGGCATTGCCCACCCCGGTCATGAAGAACATGAAGATGAACATCCCCAGGAAGCCCCACCAATTGCCCGCCTGGAGGAACCAGATCACGCCCAACACGCCCAGCATCATGCCCACGAACACCCAGAAGGTTACGCGCCCACCGCCCCAGCGATCGGACACCCAGCCGGTCGCCGCGCGGCTGAGCGCGCCCACCAGCGGGCCGAGGAACACGAACTTGAGCACGTCGATATCGGGGAACTGGTTCTTGGCCAGCAACGGCAATCCGGCAGAAAAGCCGATGAAGCTGCCGAAAGTGCCGGTGTAGAGCCAGCACATCAGCCAGTTGTGCTTGCGCTGGAAAATCACCGACTGTTCGGCAAAGCTGGCCCTGGCATCGGCAATGTCATGCATACCGAACCACGCAAGCAGCGTGCTGGCGATGATGAACGGCACCCAGATGAAGCCCGCATTCTGGAGCCACATCTGCCCGCCCTCGGCGGTCTGCTGCGGGGCGCCGCCCAGCGCGCCGAACATGCCCGCCACAATCACCAGCGGCACCGCGAACTGCATCACCGACACACCAAGATTGCCCAGCCCGGCGTTGAGCGCCAGCGCATTGCCCTTCTGCGCCTTGGGGAAGAAGAAGCTGATGTTCGACATCGACGAGGCAAAATTGCCCCCGCCAAAGCCGCACAGCAGCGCCAGCACCAGGAAAATGACATAGGGCGTGCCAGGGTTCTGCACCGCGTAGCCGATCCCGAATGCGGGGATCAGCAACGAAGCCGTGCTGAGCGTGGTCCACAGCCGCCCGCCGAAGATCGGCACCATGAAGCTGTAGAAGATCCGCAGCGTCGCACCCGACAGGCCCGGCAGTGCCGCCAACCAGAACAGCTGGTCGGTGGTGTAGTCGAAGCCGATCGAAGGCAGCTTGGCCACCACCATCGACCATACCATCCACACCGCAAAGGCAAGCAGCAGCGCGGGGATCGAGATATAGAGGTTGCGGCGCGCGATCCGTTCACCCGTCTGCTCCCAAAAGCCCGGGTCTTCCGGCTTCCATTCGGTCAGCACCTTGCTCGGCTGCGCGGCCGCATGGCGTGTCTCGTCATGCAACCCGGCCATCTCGGGGAACTGCGGCAAGCTGCGGACATCGATACCGCTGGCTTTCTGCTCCATCTGCCGGATCGCCAGATGCATCCACGTCAGCGCGATCGCCACCAGCGCGAACAGCACCATGAAACAGCTGGTCCAGATGCCGGTAAGATCGCTGACCGCCCCGAACACGATCGGCAGGACGAAACCGCCAAGGCCGCCGACCAGGCCGACCAGCCCGCCGACCGCGCCAACATGGTTCGGGTAATAGACCGGAATGTGCTTGTAGACCGCCGCCTTGCCCAGCGACATGAAGAAGCCCAGCACGAACACCGTGATCACGAAGGGCACCAGGCTCATCGAGGTAGAGAAGGCGATCGGCCCCCGGACCCCGTGGATCACATAGTCGGTCGCCGGATAGCTGAGCATGAACAGCAGAACCAGCGAAACGCCAAAGGTCGCATACATGATCTTACGCGCGCCATATTTATCCGACAGCACCCCGCCATAGGCACGGAAAACGCTGGCCGAGAGCGAGAAGCTCGCCGCCAGCATCCCGGCCGTTTTGACATCGGCCCCGTACAGATCGACGATATAGTGCGGCAGCCATAGCGCCAGCGCCACGAAGGCACCGAAGACAAAGAAATAATAGAGCGAAAAGCGCCACACCTGCTCGTTCTTGAGCGGCTCCAGCTGCTGCTTGAGAGACATGGGCTTGGCGCCGCTGGTCCTGCGCGCGACCAGATCTGGATCATCCTTGGCAAGGAGGAAAAACAGCACCGCGGTGATCGCCAATGCGCCTGCCCATAGCTGCGCCACCATGGTCCAGCCGAACGCCACCATAACCCACGGCGCAACGAACTTGGTCAGCGCAGCACCGACATTGCCCATGCCGAAGAAACCAAGTGCCGAGCCCTGCCTCTCCTGCGGATACCATTTCGAGACATAGGCCACGCCAACCGCGAAACCGCCGCCCGCCAGGCCCAGGCCCAGTGCCGCCAGCAGCATCATCAGATAGCTGTCAGTATAGGACAGCAGGAATGTCGAAACCGCCGAAGCGATCATGGTGAGCGCAAAGACGATCCGTCCGCCATATTGATCAGTCCACACTCCCAGCAGGAGGCGCGTGAGCGACCCGGTGAGGATCGGTGTGCCCACCAGCAGGCCGAACTGCGTGTCGGAAAGGCCCAGCTCTGACTTGATCTCGATCCCGATGATCGCGAAGATCGTCCAGACCGCAAAGCAGATCGTGAAGGCAAAGGTGCTGAGACCCAAGGCTCGGTTCTGTTCGGCACTGGTCACATGGTCTCTTGGCGGCATATGCGGCTCCCGGTGAAAGCTCGGTTGACCAGTTCACGATGCAGTGTTGCATCCCGCAATTTCTTGACCAAGATCAAATCGAACCCTGGAAGCCGCGTAAAATCGGCGCGGCCTGATGCAGCACGCGATCCGACCCGATACAGGTCAAGGGTATGGTTGATATGCATCAATCAAGCGGCTACCATCCCTCGCCAGGCAGCAGGGGTGACAAGGTTCATGAGAAGCGGCGAAAAGCCAGAGATCGCCCGGCTACCTCTGTTCCGCGACATGGATGACACCTTGCGTGAACGGGTCTTTTCGGGCTCGTTCCTGCAGGTGTTTCCACCTCAATTGGTCCTGTTCGAGCTTGGGCAGCGCGCCGATTTCCTGCACGTCTTGGTCGACGGCCTGGTTGAGCTTTCCGTCAACAGCGGCGGGCGCGACACCACCATGCGGATCGTCGAGCCGGTCACCAGTTTTATCCTGGCAGCAGTGGTCAACGACCTGCCCTATCTCATGACCGCGCGCACGCTCGAACCCTCGCGCGTCCTGCTCGTGCCGGCCGCATTGATCCGGGAGGTTATCCGGCAGGACGCGGCTTTGATGCAGGCCACCATGCACGAATTGGCCCTTGCCTATCGCGATCTGGTACGCGCGTTGGCGGACATGAAAATGCGCCAGTCAGCTGAACGGCTGGGCAACTACTTGCTGCAACAGGAGAGCCAGCAGACGGCAGAGGGAACCATCCATTTGAAAGGAGAAAAGCGTCTGCTCGCATCCTTGCTGGGCATGACGCCCGAAAATCTCTCCCGCGCATTTTCGACACTGGCCAGCCACGGCGTGAGGGTCAACGGCGGCAAGATCACGATCATGGATCGCGATGCGCTGTGCGAATTTTCACGACCTGACCCGATTCCGGTCTGATCCTGCCTTGGGGGCAAGATCGATCAAATGCATGACCAGTTGCCGCAGCGGCCAGGCTTGTTTGATTCATGTTTTCTAAAACAGCGATAAATGGCGTTTACAATTGATCTTGGTCAAAGCATCTCTTTGCGTCTATCTCCATTCACAACGCCATGCTGATCGATCTGTTTACCCTCGCCCGTGTTGTTCACGTCACCGCCCTGGTGGGGTGGATCGGCGGCGTCTGGTTCGTCACCTTTGTCGTGATGCCGGCCATCGTGCGCAGCGAAGCGCCCGACCGTCGGCTAGAGGCATTCCACCGGATCGAGGCCGGCTTCGCGCCGCAGGCCAGGTTTTGGGTATTGCTGGCCGGAGCTTCCGGATTCTGGATGACCTGGCAGGCAGATTTATGGGGCCGCTTTGCCCAGGTGGACATGTGGTGGATGCACGCCATGCTTGGCCTGTGGCTGGTTTTCTTCATGATGCTGTTCGTTGCCGAGCCGCTGGTTCTGCACCGGCGGATGGCGCGCTCGCCTTCACCAGCGCGCGATTTTCAGCGCATGGTGTTGCTGCACCGGCTGTTGTCCGCGCTCGCACTTGTCACCGTTCTGGGCGCAATGGCGGGCGCCCATGGATTGATCTGATCAGGGCCAAGGCGATTTACCCATGACCATTCTTCTCGCCTCTCCGCATCGCATGCCCTTTCTCGCTGGAACTGCTGGCCTTTGCGGGCTGGCCCTGTGGTGGCTGGTGCAGCTGTATGCGCTACATGGCGGCGGGCCGGTACCGCCGCAAACCCAACTTCCGCCTGCCCTGCTGCATGGTCCGGCAATGATCTATGCGGGTTTTGCTCCCTTCATTTTTGGCTTTTTATTGACCGTGTTCCCGCGCTGGATGGGGCAGGGCGATCTGCTCCCCAAGCAGTTCGGCCCTGTGGGAATAGCACTGCTCGCCGGGGTTCTCACTACGCTGGCGGGCCTTTGGAGCGGATTCGATTGGCTCGCCTTGGCGGGCTTTTGCGTGCTCGCTGCGGGATGGGCTGTAGCCATAGCGGTGCTTGCCAGCGTGCTGCGCCGCAATGCCTTGGCGGCGCGCCCGCGCTGCTGGCATGCATGGTCCGCACTCGGCGCGCTTTGCTTCGGGATCGTAGGGATTGCGGCGGCGACCGGTTTTCTTGCTTCGGGCGATCCGGCATTGCTTGCGCTTGCCAATCGCATTGGCATCGGCGGGCTGCTGCTGCCGATTTTCCTGACTGTTGCCCACCGGATGGTGCCCTTTTTCGCAGGCAATGTGATCGCCGACTATGTGCGCTGGCGGCCAGACTGGCTGCTGGCTGCACTCTGGGGCCTGTTGCTCACTCGGCTTGCGGGAGAACTGCTGCCTTTTGCAGCATTGGCGGCGGCGGCCAATGCCGGGCTCGCGGCGGTAACAGGGCTGATGTGCTGGAAATGGTGGCCCACATCCAGGCCACCAGGCCTTCTGCTGGTGCTGGTGTGGGGCTTCGCATGGGCTCCGCTGGGGTTCGCCTTTGCCGCCATTGACGGCGCGCTCGGCCTGTATGGGCGCGGTGCTGACCACGCATTGATGATCGGCTTTGCCGCAAGCCTGCTGGTCGCCATGGTCACGCGGGTGACACAGGGGCATTCCGGGCGGCCGCTTGAAATGCCTGCTGTTGCCTGGATTGCGTTCGGCGCCTTTCAGGCGGCGGCGGCAAGCCGTATCGTCGCGGGCATCAAAGTCGAAAGCGGTAACTGGCTGATCGTGGCCATTTTCCTGTTCACCCTGGGCCTGCTCCCCTGGGCATTGCGCAATGGCGCAATCTACCTTTTACCCCGGCGCGACGGAAAGGATGGGTGACAGGGGATCAGCCCTACCCCATTGCCTCAAGCACATCTTCCAGCCGCGCCGGATCGCCCAAGGCAATCACGCGCCCGTCCGAACCTGCATCGAGCGGGTTGCCCTGCCAGTCGCTCATCAGCCCGCCGGCGCCCTCAACCACCGGCACCAGCGCGGCATAGTCATAGAGCTTGAGCCCGGCCTCGACCACCAAATCGACATGGCCCGAGGCGACCAGCGCATAATTGTAGCAATCGCCGCCATAGATTATCTTGCGCTCGGCTACCGATTTGGCGACCCCCATGAAGGCATCGACATCGCTGCCGGAAAACTGGTGCGGGGTGGTGGTGGCCAGCACCGCATCGGCAATATCCTTGCACGGCGCGCTGCGCACCGGCCTGCCGTTGAGCGTGGTCCCTTCGCCGAGCACCCCGATCCAACGTTCCCTCAGGATCGGCTGATCGATCACGCCCAGCACCGGCCAGCCATCCTGAAGCAGCGCGATCAGCGTGCCGAAGATCGGACGCCCGGCGATGAAGCTGGTGGTGCCGTCAATCGGATCGAGCACCCATTGCCGCCCGGCGCCCTCGTTGCGCAGCCCGTATTCCTCACCGATGATCCCGTCATCGGGGAAGGTGCGCTCGATAATCGCACGCATGGCCGCTTCTGCCGACCGGTCAGCCTCGGTCACGAAGGTCGCATCATCCTTGCATTCATGCGACCAGTCACCGCGGAACAAGGGGCGGATGGCATTTCCGGCCGCTTCGGCCAGCCGCTGCGCGCACTCGATATCCGCTGCATTCATCGCTTTGCCTCGCTTCGCCATATGTCAACCAAGTCGCAGTCGCACAAAGCCCCTTCGTGAAAGGGCCAGCGGGGCCTGTTACCGGATTGGCGCGCGAAGACAATCGGCTTGAAGTGAATCGGGGGTCGCCTCGCCGTTCGCACACACCGCCGCAGGCAACGGCAACCACTTGATCGCGCGAATTTACAGCGTCTCCTCCCGACCGGCGCGTGTCTCGGCAATGTTTCCCGGAACAATTCGACCGATCGCGACTTTTGTTGTATCATTCCGGGAATTTTTGGGGGTCGCGCTCAGTGGAATACAAAAGTGATGGCGAGCGCTGGCGTCAGACATCGGAGCCATTATCGGGCGTATCGCGCGGCGGCATGCCCCTGTCGATCAACCGTGCACCGGCCGATGACCTGCGGCCATGGGTCGGCAGGCTGGTAGCGGCCAAGATCGAGGCCGACCCGTCCTCGGTCATCCACTGCGGCATGTGCAACGATCTCACCTTCGCGCGGATCGTGCTGCGCGGCGACTGGACCGCGACCGATCGCGAAGGAACAAGCAGTTATCGCGACGAGGTGCTGCTGTTCGGGCCCCAATCTGGTTTTATGCCGCTCAGCTGTACGGGCTCTGTCATCGCTGTGGGAGTGGGGCTGCGGCCGGGTGCGCTCGGGCGGCTGACGGACCGAAACACCGAAAGCTTGATTGACCGGGTCGAGCGGAGCGATCCGCTGGGCCTGGTCGAACACGACCTGTTCAGCGAGTATCCGCCCGATGCCGAGCCCGAACAATGGCTGAACCAGCTCGAAACTGCCTTGCGACGGCGCATCGCCGCGCTCGATCCCGAACCGCCCAATCCGCTGACAAGCGCATTCGAACTGGCCGGATTTGCCGACCCCAACCTTTCGCTCGCAGGGTTTGCCAAGGCACATAACGTCAGCCTGCGCCAGCTGGAGCGGATCGTGAAACGCGATTTCGGGCTTACCCCCAAACAGGTGCTGCGCCGAGCCCGCGCGCTCGACTTCGCGGCACGGCTTTGCGGCGTAGCCGACGAAGCGGAGGCCGAGCAGCTGATGCTGCGCTATTTCGACCAGTCGCACCTGATCCGCGAGTTTGCGGCCTTCTTTGGCACCACGCCGAGCAATTTCTGCGCTGCGCCGCGCCCGCTGATGACGCTCAATGTCGAAATCCGCCAGGCCCGCCGGCTGGAGGAATTGCACCGGCTAGGTCCTGGGCAAACGCGCCCCTGGCTCAGCAGCGGCACGGACTAGTCGAACAGGCTGGAGACGCTGCTTTCATCGGCGATCCGGCGAACGGCCTCGCCGATCAGCGGGGCGATGGTGAGCACCCGGATCCGCTCTGATTTCTCGGTCGCCTCGGTCGGGCGGATGGTATCGGTGATGACCAGTTCCTTCAGCGCCGAACCGTCGACCCGCGCCACTGCGCCGCCCGACAGCACACCGTGGGTGATATAGGCCGCGACGCTGGTCGCCCCCTGATCGAGCAGCGCCTGCGCCGCATTGCACAGCGTGCCGCCCGAATCGACGATGTCATCGATCAGGATGCAGTGCCGCCCCTTTACATCGCCGATGATGTTCATCACTTCGCTTTCGCCCGGCCGGTCACGCCGCTTGTCGACGATGGCGAGCGGAGCATTGTCGAGCCGCTTGGCGAGCGCACGGGCACGCACCACGCCGCCGACATCGGGGCTGACCACCATCAGATCCTGATCACCATAACGCGCCTGGATATCGGCCGCCATCACCGGTGCGGCATAGAGATTGTCGGTCGGGATATCGAAGAAGCCCTGGATCTGGCCGGCATGGAGATCCACCGCCAGCACGCGGTCAGCCCCGGCGCGGGTGATGAGGTCCGCCACCAACTTGGCCGAGATCGGCGTGCGCGGGCCGGGCTTGCGGTCCTGCCGCGCATAGCCGAAATAGGGCACAACGGCGGTGATCCGCTTGGCCGAGGCGCGCTTGAGCGCATCGATGCAGATCAGCAATTCCATCAGATTGTCATTCGCCGGGAAGCTGGTCGGCTGAATCACGAACACGTCTTCGCCGCGCACATTCTCGTGGATTTCGACGAAGATTTCCTCGTCCGCGAAACGCCGCACGCTGGCATCGGTGAGCGGAATCTCGAGATAGGCGGCAACCGCGCGCGCTAGCGGAAGGTTCGAATTGCCGGACATGATCTTCATGAGTGCGAATCCCCGGGTGCAGCTGATGCCCCCCGCCTAGACGAGAGTCATGCAATTGCAACAGAGGAGGGGGTGTTCTCGCCAGCTAATGGGCAGACCCGACCTCGGCGAACTGCAGGAATTGGGTGGGGAGCGGTCATGGCGTCCATGTGGGGAATACGGTACACGGCGATCTTTGCTTTGGAGGCTTTCGCATGGAAGAAGACTACCGAGAGTTCCGCGAAAAATGGGAAAGGGGTACTCGCGACAGAGAGTGCGCCATCCAGCTGCTTTACCTAGCGTGGATGCATTGGGCCGACCCGCCTTTTGTAACGGGAATGTCGGACGACCCGGATGCATTGGAGTTATGGCATCAGATTTATCAATGGTTCGGAGGAGAAGGTTCCACGGACCCCGAGTTTCTGCACGTGGCAGGCATGATGGCTCACATTTTTCCTTGGGTACTTGGACCAGAGGATGAGTGGGCCGCAACCGCCAAGCGGCTGAAAAGCCGGTCATTTGAATTGCAGCCGAATGGATTTACTGCCGAGATGTTTGATGGGCGCGGAGACTATGGGCGCTATTTTGCTCACCAAGCCCGCTTCCGGGCATCCAACTAGCTTGCTTCCGCTATTGGGCCGCCAGCCGGTCGACAACATCAGGTAGATGCAATCAAACCATCACGCAATCCGGTGTTCGCCCCTGATCCAGCGAACGGTGCCGCTTGACGCGCGCATCACCACGCTGTGGGTCGTCATCTTGCCGCTGCGCAGCCGCTTGACCCCGTCGAGCAATGAGCCCGAAGTGACCCCGGTCGCGGCGAAGATGCAATCGCCCTTGGCGAGGTCCTCTAGCTTGTAGATGCGGTCAAAGTCGGTGATGCCGAGCTTGCGCGCGCGAGCCTTCTCGTCCTCGTTGCGGAACACCAGCCGCCCGTTGAACTGCCCGCCGACGCAGCGCAGCGCCGCTGCGGCCAGCACGCCCTCTGGCGCGCCGCCCTGGCCCATGTACATGTCGATCGTGGTATCTTCGTCCGTCACCGCGATCACGCCCGCAACATCGCCATCGCCGATCAGCACCACCCCGCAGCCGAGCGCGCGCAGTTCCGCGATCAGCTCTGCATGGCGCGGCCGGTCAAGCACGCAGACGATGATCTCGCCTGGTTCCACGCCCTTGGCCGCGGCCACCGCCTTGACATTTTCGGTCGGGCTCTTGGCCAGATCGATAATGCCTTCGGGATAGCCCGGCCCCACCGCGATCTTGTCCATATAGGTGTCAGGCGCGTTGAGCAGGTTGCCCTCTTCCGCCGCCGCCAGAACCGCCAGCGCATTGGGCCCGGCCTTGGCGGTGATGGTGGTGCCTTCGAGCGGGTCGAGCGCGATGTCGATCTTCGGCCCCCTGCCCGGCGCGCCGCCCACTTTCTCGCCGATATAGAGCATCGGCGCCTCGTCGCGTTCGCCTTCGCCGATCACCACCGTGCCGTCCATGTACAGGCTGTCGAAGGCCCGCCGCATGGCCTCTACCGCAGCGGCATCGGCGGCCTTTTCGTCGCCGCGCCCGATCAGATGCGACGCCGCGACCGCGGCGGCTTCGGTCACACGGACCATTTCAAGCACCAGCACACGGTCGAGCGCGTTGCCACTGGCCTGCTTCTTGGCGAGGATATCGCTGTTCATGATGAATTCAGTCCCTGAGGTGAGTGTGCCGTTCCCTAGCCATAAGGAAGCGCGCTTGTATAGCAATCACGCAATGCCGATCCTGTGCCATCGCGTGATTTCGGTTTTGGCGGGCGCAGCGCTGACGCTTGTGGCGCAGCCGATCTCCGCGCAGGAAAGCAGCGCTAGCCCTGCCAGCGAGCAACCGCCTGCGCCCCCGCAAAATGAAGTGATCGACATCCTTGTGCCGCCACCGGAAGGTGAAATCGACCCGCGCCGTATTGAGCAGTGCGAGCGCGAGCGGGAGGCTGCAACCATTTCGCGCGATATCGTGGTCTGCCGCGAGATCGTGGAAGATACGTCGCACCGCTACAGCGGCGATCGCGATGCCGCGCAGCGGCGCTATGCCGAGGAGACGGCCTTTGCGGGCGACCTGCAAACGCCCGATGTGGCAGGCCCCGGAATCTTTCGCGGGCCGGCCACGGTAGGCGGCCTGTGCATCCCCGGTCTGCAGAAATGCCCGCCGCCGCCCGCGCTGATGATCGACGTGACGGCGCTTCCCAAAGCGCCGCCCGGATCGGATGCAGACCGGATCGCACGCGGGATGGCCCCGCGCGGCAACGACCAGGGCGATCCGCCTTCGCAAGAGGAACTGCTTGGCCTCCCGCAACGCCAGCCAGGAGGGGGCGAAAGCGATCTCAGTCGGGAAGGATCGGCAGCACCAGAGGGGGCGCAGTAAGGCTGTCCGAACCTTCGAGCAGCGCCAATGCAGCCGTGATGCAGCGTTCCGGCCCTTCATGCGTCACCATCGCAACCAGCACTTCGCCGCCATCATCGCCGCGCCCCTTCTGGATCAGGCTTTCGATCGAGACATCGGCATCGCGCATCGCGGCGGTAATCTCTGCCAGCACGCCGGGGCGATCTGCCACGGTGAAGCGCAGATAGGTGCGCTCGGTACGTTCGCCCGGTTCCGCCGGCGGCATCGGCGCGAGATTGGCCACGGGAATCGAGAAGGGCGCGCCCACTTCGTCGCGCGCGATATCGATCAGGTCAGCCACCACCGCACTGGCAGTTGGGCCTTCGCCGGCTCCGGCGCCCTGGAACAGCAGGCGGCCGGAGAAATTGCCTTCCGCCACCACCGCATTGGTTGGCCCGTCGACGCTGGCAAGCGGATGCTGCTTGGGCACCAGGCAAGGGCGAACGCGCTGCAGCAGGCTGGGCGAACCATCCACGCCCGGCTCGACATCGGTCATCGCGATCAGGCGGATGACATAGCCCAGCGCATCGGCCTGAACGATATCGGCGGCCTTCACTCTTGTAATGCCGGTGGTGCGCACGGCATCGAAATCGAGCCGCGCGCCGAAACCGATCGCGGCGAGGATCGCCAGCTTGTGCGCCGCGTCGATTCCTTCGATGTCGAAGGTGGGATCGGCTTCGGCATAGCCCAACCGCTGCGCCTCGCTCAGTACCTCGGCAAAATCCGCCCCGGTGTCTTCCATCTTCGAGAGGATGTAATTGCAGGTGCCGTTGAGGATGCCATAGATGCTGGTCAGCTGGTTGGCCGATGTGCCTTCGCGCAGCCCCTTCACCACCGGGATGCCGCCCGCCACCGCCGCTTCGAATTTGAGCGCGGTATCGCGCGCTTCGGCAAGCTTGGCGAGATCGAGCCCGTGGTGCGCGATCATCGCCTTGTTGGCGGTGACCACCGGCTTGCCATTGGTGAGCGCTGCCTGCGCCAGCGCCAGTGCGGGCCCCTCTGATCCGCCGATCAGCTCGACAATTACGTCAACATCATCACGCCGCGCCAGCGCCACCGGATCATCTTCCCAGGCAAAAGGCGTCAGATCGACCCCGCGATCGCGATGGCGGTCACGTGCGCTGACCGCGATCACCTGCAATGGGCGGCCTGCGCGCGCCGTCAGCAGATCGCGATTGGTATCGAGCAGCCGGATCACGCCCACCCCGACCGTTCCCAGCCCGGCCAGGCCGATACGCAAGGTTTCAGTTTGCTGGGGCTCAACCATCGATTTTCTTCCCGGCCGCAAAGCCATAGGCGGCGCGCACACTGTCTTCGATACGCTGCGGCTGACCAGTCGCCAGATCGACCCTTACCTGCACCAGGCGGATATCGGCACGATGGCTACCATCTTCGGCGCCGTGCAGTGCGACCAGCATGGTCATGCTGGAATTGCCGATCTTCTCGACTGTTAGGCGACCTTCGATCAGCTCGTCATTGCGGATCGGCACGAGGTAATCGACCTCGGCCCGGCGAACGTGGAATTCGAGATCGTCGGGCATGCCGCAGGCGCGGTGTTCACGAAAGAATTCGGTCACCAGCACGTCAGCATATTCAAGATAGCGCGAATTGAAGACGACCGATTGCGGGTCGACTTCGGCATAGCGCACGCGGAATGTATGGCGGAATGGATATTGCATCGCCGCGCCCCCTAGCGCGGGCAGGGGCCTCAAGGGAAACACTTTGTCTTGGGATCGCGCTAGCTGGGCTTGCCCGGGGCAGCTAGCCTGTGGTCAGCGTGCGGCCGCACGGCCCCAGCGCACCCATTACGAGGGCATAGTCGCGCGCCGCCTGCGCTTTGGCTGCTCCGTCTTGCGACAGGTTGGTGTCGGCGGGCAGCCTCGGCGGCAGGGTGCAGGCGAGCCGGTACCATTCGATCGATTCGGGCGCTGGCGGGCGCGCCGACTGGTCGATGATCTCGCCCCAGGATACGCCCCATGTGGGCGGGCGACCCGGACGACGCAGCACAGTGATCGACACCGGCGAGCCGCTTTCGGTGGCAAGGAAAATCTGCGTTTCCGATTCACCTGCCAGATTGCCCGGCACCGACAGCGCGTCGCTTATCCCGGTCACCACCGGCGGCGAATCGGGGGCCGCGAGCGCAGCCAGTACCGGCCTGAGGCGAGCCTCGAACGCGGGCGTATAGATGAACTGGGCCGATTCGCCCGTCAATTGCAGCTCTCCCGGTCGCCCGGGCACAGTGCGCGCGAAGAGCAGCACTTCCAGCTTCTTGAGCTTGGGCACCTTGCCGCGAGAGTCGAGCGGCACGTCAACGAGATAGCGCAGTTGTTCTCCCACGCCGCTCGCTCCGGAAATCAGGCTGATCGTTTCCGCCTCTATAAAGAGCCGGGCGAATCCCGGCGCGACTCCCGCTGCGCGCTCGGGCTCGAGTTCGATCTGGCGCCTTATCTGCGCCCGTACGACCAGTTCCGCCTGATCTGCCAGGGTTACAATGTCAGCATAGCTTGCCTGCGGGGCAGCCGCCGCTGGCCCTGTCTGAGCCAGCGCCGGAACGCAAGTTGGCGCGCATAGCAAAGCGATAATTAAGTGATTGAATTTCATGTATTTAATTTTCGCTCTCGATCCAGGTGAAGGTGAACTTGAAAATGTTGCCTGGCGGGCTATCAAGGCAACATTATAAGTCGCCTGATAACAGACAATCATCCCTGAATCGCCTATTAACCGATAAAGCGTTTGCCTGAACTTGGCTTGGCCGTTAAAGCGCGAAGCGAAAGCCAGGTTAAGTTGGGGATTTGCTGAACCAGGTTTTAATTGCGGGTTTGGCGGATGCCTGCCTGCGATGCCTCTGGGTAGACGGCGCACCGTTACCCGGTCAGGGAAGAAAGTTGGAGTTTGAGGCTCCGCAAACCGTCAAGTTTGCGGTTGTCTGGTTGTCGGGCCCCGGCCCTGCGAAATAAATGGAGAGAAAGCGACTGGATGGCTTACGCTGACCAACAAACAAGCGGCAATCGCATTGTCGCCATCGTCCTGGTGGCGATAATCCATGTGTTAGTTGGCTACCTGTTTATCAGTGGCCTGGCGATCGAAGCGGTGAAGAAAGTTGCCGAACGTGTGACCACGATCGACATCGAAGAACCGCCGCCTGAGGAACCGGAGGACGAACCACCGCCGCCGGAACCTCAGGAAATGGCACCGCCGCCTCCCGTGGCACCGCCGCCGCCGATCAACATTGCCGTGGCACCGCCGCCGATTCAGACCCGGCCGACGATCCCGCCGCCGGCACCGCCTGCGCTGATCGTTCCGCCGCCGGCACCGCCCGCACCGCCATCCCAGGCACGCGGCGCGACGACCCGCGACGAGCGCCGCTGGGCTGCCCGCATCCAGGAAAACTATCCCTCCCGCGCCCTGCGTGAGGAAATCCAGGGGACGGTTGGTGTTCGCGTCACCGTGACGGCAGATGGCCGCGTTGGTCAATGCCAGGTTACCGCATCGAGTGGTTCCAGCATTCTCGACGAAGCGGCCTGCGTTGGGATGCAGCGCTATGCGCGCTTCAACCCTGCACTGGATGCCGCCGGCAACCCGACTACTGGCGGTTACAGCACCCGTATTACTTATCGACTGAATTAGGCCGCGGCGCATACCACCCCGCCCGGGGCCCTTTGGGGACATTTTTAAGAGGACTTTTCGCAATGACTTTCGAACTTCTTGCTACTGCGGCCGATGTGGCTCCGAACAAGTTTGGCTTCATTGAAGCCATGGAACAGGGCGGCCCTGTCGCCTGGTTTATCCTTGCCGTCATGGTGATCATGAGCGTTGGATCGTTCTATATCCTGATCACCAAGTTGTTTGAGCAAAACAAGATCAACAAGCAGTTCCGCCGCGACGTGGTGGGCAAGTTCTGGCAGGCCAGCACGCTGCAGGAAGGCGCAACCAAGCTTGAAAAGAACAGCGCATGGCGCCAGGTCATCGACGATGCCCTCAAGGCAGAGGACGAGCATGGCAAGATGACCGACAAGCTCGAAGGGCATGACTGGATGCACGGCTCGCTGCAGCGTTCGCAGGATGCGATCAACGCCAAGCTGGCCGGTGGCCTTCCCTTCCTCGCCACCGTCGGCGCGACCGCACCTTTCGTCGGCCTGCTCGGCACCGTGATCGGGATCTACCGCGCGCTCATCAACATCGGCATTGCCGGCTCGGCATCGATCGACAAGGTGGCCGGCCCGGTTGGTGAAGCGCTGATCATGACCGCGATCGGTCTGTTCGTGGCTGTGCCTGCGGTGTTCGCCTACAACTGGCTGCAGAGCCGCAACCGCCGGATCGCGGAGAACCTTTCGGCTTTCTCGACCGATATCCTGGCCAATCTGAACTCGGGCGGCGCAGTTCGGCCGGCAACCAAGGCGCCCGCACGGGCACCTGCCAAGCCGGCAACCACCGCTGGTGGCGTGCAGACGGCTCCAAAGGCCTGATCGCCTGATCGATGAACGGGGGCGGCCAAATGGCAGCCCCCGCCATCAACACCCCTTGGCGAAAAATTACGGATAGGATGTAGCAATGGCGATTTCGACGGGAGGCGGGGCTGATACCCCCATGTCGGACATCAACACCACGCCGCTTGTGGACGTGATGCTGGTGCTTCTGATCATCTTCCTCATCGCGGTTCCGGTGGCGATCCAGACGATCGAGAAGCTTGAATTACCGGTGATGACCACGGTGGAATCGAAAGACAAGGTGGAAAACCTGCTGCTTACCGTCAGCACCACCGATGCAGCGGGCCGCAGTGCCGGCGAACCCGGCTTCGAAGGCGCAGCGCGAAACGGCGAATGCCGGGTCTACTTCAACAACATCACCCCGGTGAGTTCAGAAGATCTCTACGACCAGGCGTTTCGCCGCCTCGAGATTATTGTTGAGCGCGCTGGTGGCCCCGAAGCCCTGATGGCCGATCCCGAACAGATCCCGCAGGTCCATATTCGCGGCGACGTGAATGCGCCGTGGCGCTGCGTGGCTGGCGCGATCTACAACGTTCAGGCCGCCGGCTATCCAACGGTGGGCTTTATTTCGAACCCCGTCGAACCCGGCATCTGACCGACCCGATAGAGACACAGGAGTACTGATCCATGGCAATGTCAGGCGGCAAAGACGATGGCTCGCCGATGATGGAAATGAACATGACGCCGCTGATCGACGTTCTGCTCGTTTTGCTGATCATGTTCATCATCACCATCCCGGTTGCAACACACTCGGTCGATATCGATCTGCCGCAACCGGACCCAAACAACGTGCCCCCACCGATCGATCCGATCAAGAACAAGCTTGTTCTGACCCAGAACAACGAGATTCTCTGGAACGCCGAGCCGATCACGCTGGGAACGCTTGTTGGCCAACTTGAGGGTACGCTGGCAATGCAGCCCGAACCCGAACTTCAGTTCGAGCCGGAAGCGCTGGCCAGCTATGAACTCTCAGTCAATGTGTTGCGGGTGATCAAACAGTCTGGCGTGACCAAGTTCGGTTTCGTCGGCAACGAGAAGTATCGGACCTTTGGCACCGGTGGCCCCGGCGCTGGCGGGCAAGATTAAGGCCCAAATCCGCATATGAATTCGAAGAAGGGGCGGAGCGATCCGCCCCTTTTTTGTGTCTAGCCAGCCTCTCCATCCCGCTCGTCCGCCCGCATCGCTTCGCTCGCCAGCGTCTCCGCCTCGATCAGCAATTCATCGTCCACCGCACCCTGCGGCACTGCCTCGCGCCCGATCATGGTCATCACCGGCACAGCCAAAGGGCTGACCCGGTCAAGCTGGACATGCACCAGCTCGCGCTGCGACCGCTCAAGCAAATCGCCCAATCTTCCGACATCGGTCATCCGCGCGCGGGCATCCGCCCAGGCCGCCTCAAGCAGCACATGATCAGGCTCGTATTTGCGTAGCACGTCATAGATCAGATCGGTCGAAAAGGTGACCTGCTTGCCGCTCTTGCGCTTTCCGGGATGCTGGCGTTCTACCAGCCCGCTGATCACCGCCACTTCGCGGAATGACCTCCGCAGCAGGTGCGATTCCTGCACCCATTGGACGAACTCATGCTCAAGGATATCGGGCGACAGCAAGGGCGCGGGATCGCGCACCGGTTTCAGCCCCCACACCGCCAGCGAATAATCATTGGCGACGAAACCGCCCGGTTGTAGCCCGCGCTGCTCCATCCGGCGGGTGATCAGCATGCCCAGGCTCTGGTTGGCGTTCCAGCCTTCGAAAGTGTAATAAACGCTGTAATGCTTGCGCTGGTGCGAGAAGCTTTCGACCAGCAGCATGCCCGGCCCTGGCATCTGGCTGCGCCAGTCCTGCATCTCCAGCCATTCGCGCACATCATCCGGAAAGCGTGCCCAGCCCGCGCGATCGACCAGCATTGCCCGCACCCGCTCCGACAGGTGCGTGGTCAGCGGCATGCGCGCGCCGCCATAGCTCGGGATGGTGGCGCTCTTCTTCGCCGCCCGCACCACCACGTCCATATCCTTGATCTGCTCGACCTCAAGGCTCAGCCCGGCAAAAAAGAAAGTATCGCCGGGTGAAAGCGTCGCCGCAAAGCGCTCCTCCACCCGCCCCAGATTGCGGCCCCCTTTCCCACCACCTCCCCGGAACCGCACGCTCAGCATCTCGCTGTCCACGATGATGCCTGCATTCATGCGGTGGCGCTGGGCATGTTCGGGATGGGTGAGGCGCCAGGTGCCGCCCCTGTCCCGCACGATCCGCTTGAACTTGTCATAGGCGCGCAGGGCATAGCCGCCATTTTCAACGAAGCCGAGCACGCGCCGCCAAACCTCCGGCGTCACCCAGCCATAGGTCAGCGTCGAGCGCACTTCGGCCAGCAGCTCATCCTCCTGGAACGGCCCAGCGCAGGCGCAGGCCATCACATGCTGCGCCAGCACGTCGAGCCCGCCGGGGCGGAACTCCTCGCCGTCACGCTGCCCCTCATCCACCGCATCCTTGGCCGCAGTTGCCTCAAGGAATTCGAAACGGTTGCCCGGCACCAGGATCGCGCGGCTGGCTTGATCGAGCCGGTGATTGGCACGGCCGATGCGCTGGAGCAGGCGCGAACTGCCCTTGGGCGCCCCCATCTGCACCACACAGTCGATATCGCCCCAGTCGACGCCCAGATCCAAGCTGGCGGTGCACACCAGCGCGCGCAGTTCACCTCGTGCCATGGCATTCTCGACCTTGCGGCGCGCCTCAACCGCCAGCGAGCCATGATGGATGCCGATCGGCAGATTGTCCTCGTTCACATCCCACAGCAGTTGAAAGATGAACTCTGCCAGGAAGCGCGTGTTGGTGAAGACCAGCGTGGTCCTGTTGCGCCTGATCTCGCCATAAAGCTGCGGGATAGCCCAGCGCCCGGCGTGCCCGCCCCAAGGCACGATTTCATCGCGGGGAAGCAGTATCTCGACCTTGGGTGGGGCGCCTTGCTCGCCCTCGACCAGCGTAACCGAATCCACATCGCCCCGCGGGGCCAGCCAGGCGCGAAACCCTTGCGGATCGGCAACCGTTGCAGAAAGCGCCGCGCGCTGCATATCAGGCGCAATCGCTTGCAAGCGGCTGAGCGCCAGCGCCAGCAGATCGCCGCGTTTGCCGGTGGCGAAGGCGTGAACCTCGTCCACCACCACGCGCTTGAGGCCGCGAAACATTTCGAAACTGTCGGGATAGGACAGCAGCAGCGACAGGCTTTCGGGCGTAGTCAACAGCACATGCGGCGGGCGGGCGCGCTGGCGCTTCTTGCGGTCTGCCGGGGTGTCGCCGCTGCGGGTTTCGATCCGGACCGGCAGGGCGATCTCCTCGACCGGGGCCAGCAAATTGCGCTGCACGTCATGCGCAAGCGCCTTTAGCGGCGAGACATAGAGCGTGTGCAGCCCCTCAGGCGGCTGCGCTTTGCCCAGACGTGACGGCGCGAAATCGGCCAGCGTCGGCAGGAAACCCGCCAGCGTTTTGCCCGCGCCGGTATCGGCCACCAGCAGCGCGTGCCTGCCGCTATCCGCCGCCTGCAGCATTTCCGCCTGGTGGCGCCGCACACGCCAATTGCGCCCGGCAAACCAGGCGCTGATCTCCTGCGGGATTTCCGATTGACCGTTCACTTCCCACAGCTGAGCAAATCGTGCGGCATGTGGAAAGCGATAATGCTCGCTGACTAATGCCCCACGCTTGCACCGCGCTTTAGGCCGCTCAACGCCAACTGCTCGTCGATCTGCGCCAGCAGGCGATCGAGACCCTCCTGCGTATCGCTTTCCGCGCGGGCGACCAGCACATCCTGCGTGTTCGAGGCGCGCAGCAGCCACCACCCGTCATCAGTGGTGACGCGCACGCCATCGGTGGAGTCGGCCACGGCATCGCTCTTGGCGATGCGCTCGGCGATCTCGCCGATCGCGGCGAACTTGCGGGCTTCGTCAACCTGGAAGCGCATTTCCGGCGTGTTGAGCATGGCGGGCATGGCGCTGCGCAGTTCGGTCACCGATTTGCCCAGCCTTGCCGAGGCCGCGATCAGCCGCACCCCGGCATAAAGCGCGTCGTCGAAGCCGTAATAGCTGTCGGCAAAGAATACGTGCCCACTCATCTCGCCTGCCAAGGGAGAGGAAACTTCCTTCATCTTGGACTTGATCAGCGAATGGCCGGTCTTCCACATCAGCGGCTTGCCGCCGCATGCGGCGACATGATCGAACAGCGCGCGGCTGGCCTTCACATCGGCGATAACCGTCGCCCCGGGGTGGTCCCTGAGCACATCCTCGGCGTAGATCATCAGCAGCTGGTCACCCCAGATCACGCGGCCCTGGCCATCGATCGCGCCGATCCGGTCGCCATCGCCATCGAAAGCCACTCCGAAATCGAGCTGCTTGTCCGCGACCAGCGCCTTGAGGTCCGCCAGATTGGCCTCGACCGTGGGATCGGGATGATGATTGGGGAAATTGCCATCCACTTCGGTGTAAAGCAGATGATGGGTGCCCGGCAGGCGCGCAGCAAGTTTCTCGAGCGCCGGGCCGGCAGCACCATTGCCCGCATCCCAGCCGACCTTGAGCCCGGCGAGCGCCGCGGGGTCTATCCCGTCCAGCCCCTCAAGCAGCCGCCCGACATACTCTTCGAGGATGTCCTCGCTCTCAGTGGCCCCGGCGCCGCTGGTCCAAGCGCCCTGCGCCGAAACCTCGCCCAGCCGCTGGATATCCGCACCGAAAAACGGGCGCCCCTGGAACACCATCTTGAAGCCATTGTAATTGGAGGGATTATGGCTGCCGGTTATCTGGATGCCGCCGTCCACATCCTCAGTTGATGCCTCGGCGTAATAGAGCATCGGGGTTGGCCCCATGCCAATCCGCACCACGTCGCAGCCGCTCGCGGTCAACCCTTCGACCAGCGCGTGTTCGAGAATGGGTGAGCTGATCCGCCCGTCATAGCCAACCGCGACCCTGCTGCCGCCCGCCTCGCGCAGCATGGTACCAAAGCTGCGGCCGATGGCGCGGGCATCATCTGGCCCAAGCGTTTCACCAATGATCCCGCGAATGTCATATTCGCGCAGCACGGTGGGATGGAATGTGTGATTCATGAAATAAAGCCTGGTTCAATAATGGGGGCCTGACGCAAGCTTAGCCCATACACGGTGCATGCGTCATCCTTGCGGCGGAATCTCTGGCGGCAGTTCATCGAGCAGGAGATCGCGCGCGGCATTGGCTTCGTGCACCTGTTCGTTGGTGCCGCCGCGATCGGGATGGACCATCGCCACAAGACGTTTGTGCGCCTCTACAATCTGCCTGCGGTCGGCCTGTGGCGCCACTCCCAGCAGCTTGCGCGCCCTGTCCAGCGCGCGCTGGCGGGTGGATTGCCCACGCAGATATTCCCACGGCCAGCGCCCGAAAATCAGCTTGCAGGCAAAGCAGGCGATTGCTGCAATGATGAGCAGGCGGATCATGGCCTCAGGCGAGCTCGAGCCGTGGCTGCGGTGGCGCGAATTCGGGCAGCGCCAACGCCTTTACCAGCTCGCGCAATTCCTGCCGTGCGACGAGGTGGCTGGTGCCGAGCTCTCCCAGATGCCCCTTGTCGAGCAGGGTGAGCCCCGAAGGGAACAGCTCGCGGTAGATCACGCGTTCGGAAAGCCCCTGCGCGACGCGGAAACCCACCCGCTTGCTGAGCTCGGCCAGCGCCTGCTCGATACGGGTCATATTACGGGCTTCGATATGGCCGGTGCGGTTGCGCACCACCACCCAGTCCATCTGGCGGCGCTGCTGTTCGATCGTCGCGCGGCTGCGCTTGAGCCGCGCTTCCCAGATCAGCTCGGCATAGAAGCTGAGCCGTTTGACCTTGAAGGTTTCACCTTCGACCTGGCCGATCAGGTCGAAATCGACGAAGCTGTCATTCATCGGAGTGACCAGCGTATCGGCCTCGGTTGCGGCGTGGCGCGCCAGCGGATCGTCGCGCCCCGGCGTGTCATAGACGATATAATCGGCCTGCTGGCCAAGCTCATGGGTGAGCTTTTCAAGCCCCTCCACATCGCCTTCATAGACTCGGAACTCGGCCGTTGGCAGAGCGATCTGGCGCCTGGCGGCGGTATCGGCCCGGTTCTCGAGATAGCGCGCCATGGTGCGCTGGCGCGGGTCGAGATCGATCGCCACCACCCGCGCCCCGCGATAGGCCAGCGCGATGGCGATATGCACCGCCGTTGTGGACTTGCCGGTGCCGCCCTTTTCATTGGCGAAAACGATCCGGTGGGGGTTGCTGGCGGACATGAACGCGCGTGCCTTTCGATTTTCTTGTCTCGCCCGCAACTTGGGCGCTAGGAGGAAAGAGGTTTCAATATCGGAGGGGTTGCCAAGGTGCAAACCGCCACAACGCTCGACATGTTGAGAAATGCACTGGCGGAGCTGCGCCACGCGGGCAGCACGGTGGCCCTGGTCCCCACCATGGGCGCGCTGCACGAGGGGCATCTCGCTCTGGTGCGCGAAGCCAGGGCCAAATGCGACCATGTCGTCGCCTCGATCTTCGTCAACCCTACCCAGTTCGGACCCAACGAGGATCTTGATGCCTATCCGCGCCAATTGGCACAGGATTCGGCGATGCTCGAGGCTGAAGGAGTGGCGCTGCTATGGGCGCCTACTCTTGAAGCGATGTATCCCGACGGCTTCGCCACCACAATTTCGGTCAGCGGGGTGAGCGAAGGCCAATGCGGGGCGGCGCGGCCAGGCCATTTTGATGGCGTGGCCACTGTGGTTTGCAAGCTGTTCAACCAGGTCATGCCCGACATGGCCTTTTTCGGCGAGAAGGATTTCCAGCAGCTCGCAGTGATCCGCGCGATGGCCCGCGACCTCGATCTTACCCGCCCGCATGTACGCGACATCGTGGGTGTGCCGACCGTGCGTGAGGCCGACGGTTTGGCGATGAGCAGCCGCAACCGCTATCTTTCGCAGCGCGACCGCGCCGCAGCAGCCGCACTGCCTCGCGCGATGAAGGCCGCGATTGCCGCAATCGAAGCGGGAGAGGACGTGGGGCAAGCGCTCGCCGCGCTCAAGGATGCGTTGCTCGGCGCAGGCTTTGATCGCATCGATTACGCTGAGCTAGTCGATTCGACTTCTCTGGCAGCCCTTGATAGCGTAAACTGCGTTCCGGCGCGGCTGCTGGTCGCTGCGCGGATCGGGGGAACGCGCCTCATCGACAACATGGGCGTAAGCATAAAGGGTCAATACCAGCCAGCCTGATCGCAGGAACAGGCTGTTAGCAATTCCGCGGGCGGCGGGGCGCGCAAGGTTGATCGCTATGCCAGATAAGGACGATCCGTATTGGGAGGCATTGACGCAAGCCGCGCACTCAGGAACGATTGTCTCGTTCCGGCGTGCCATTCACAGGCTTCTGGACACCCTAAATTTTCAGGCATTGTACTTCCTTGCCCCGATTGTCGCTGATCGGCGCGCCGCCCGCGTGCTGTGGAACATTGGTTTCCCGAGGGAACTGGAGCAGGAATATCAGCAAGGGCTGTGGCAGCATGATCCACTGCCTGACATCGCGCTTTCGCGAACCAGGGCCTTTCGCTTCTCCGACGCGCCGCGCCTGGCCAAGCTGACCAAGGGGCAGCAGGAATTCCTGAAGCGTGCAGGTGAAGGCGTAGGCGTGCTGTGCATCGGTCCCTATGCGCGTTCAGGCTTTGTCGGCGTGGGTCTGCAGATGGAGCGCAAGCCGCTCAAGTCTGCGGATGTGCGAAGAACCCAGGTTGCCGCGCAGCTCTGCTTCCAGCGCTATTGCGATCTGGTAGGGCCAAATACCGATGGCATGCCGGAACTGTCTCAGCGCGAACTGGACGTGATCACCTGGATCGGCGAAGGCAAGAGCAATGCGGTGATCGCGGAAATCCTGGGTATTTCGAAGAATTCAGTCGACAGTTATGTGAAGCGGATCTTCGCCAAGCTGGGTGTTTCCGATCGCACAGCGGCAGCGGTACGCGCCGTATCGCTGGGACTGATAGCGGCGGGCAAGCACAGCCGCCAAGCCGCGCATCGGCCAAGGTGGCTGATTTAAGCGACTCGCAGTTGACCCCCAGTTTGGGGACAAGCCAATTTCAATGCCTGTCGCTACACCTTCACTAGAAACGGCATGTGAGCCTTTCGGGTTCCGAAGCCGGATGCCACCAGAATAACTGGGGTGTCCGGCTTTTCTTTTGAGTTCAGGCTCTGACCTGGAAGAGATGGAGCGGGTAGAGGGGAGTCGCAGACGAACGAGCGCAGCGAGGACAATCGAACCCGCATTGCTGCGATCGAAAGGCTGGAGCGGGTAGCGGGAATCGAACCCGCATAACTAGCTTGGAAGGCTAGGGCTTTACCACTAAGCTATACCCGCCCGCTCACGCCATGCGTCATGGGCGCGCGCAATTGCCACGGTTGCAGGGGATTCGTCAACTGTCTCGACACGTCTCACCTTACACTCCTGCAAGCAATTCTATATTTTCTCCGACGCCTTGAGCCACTAGGCCGCGAGTCAATACTCAATCAATTAGCGAAACCCTATGCGAAGCCTGACCCATCTCGAGCGGCTCGAAGCCGAAAGCATCCACATCATGCGCGAGGTGGTGGCCGAGGCTGAACGCCCGGTCATGCTCTATTCGATCGGCAAGGACAGCGCGGTGATGCTGCATCTGGCGCGCAAGGCGTTTTATCCTGCGCCGCCGCCATTCCCGCTGCTGCATGTCGATACCACCTGGAAGTTCCGCGAAATGTACGATCTGCGCGAAAAGATGGCGCAGGAAGCCGGCATGGAATTGCTGGTGTGGCAAAATGAAGAGGCGCAGGAACGCGGGATCAACCCGTTCGACCATGGCCCGCTGCACACCGATATGTGGAAGACACAGGGGCTGAAGCAGGCGCTCGACCATTACGCGTTCGATGCCGCATTCGGCGGAGCGCGTCGTGACGAGGAAAAAAGCCGCGCGAAGGAGCGCGTGTTTTCTTTCCGCACCGCCAGCCACGGCTGGGACCCGAAGAACCAGCGGCCCGAGCTGTGGAACCTATACAACGCGAAGAAGGCAAAAGGCGAAAGCATCCGCGTGTTCCCCTTGAGCAACTGGACCGAGCTCGACATCTGGCAATATATCATGCGTGAAGGGATCGAGATCGTGCCGCTCTATTTCGCGGCGCAGCGCCCGACCTATGAATGGGAAGGTGGCCTGTTCATGGCCGATGATCCCGACCGGCTTGAGCAGGTTCTTGGCCGCAAGCCGGAAATCACCCCGCGATCCGTGCGCTTTCGCACGCTGGGCTGCTGGCCGCTGACCGGAGCGGTCGAAAGCACGGCCTCGACGCTGGCCGAGGTGGTACAGGAGATGCTGCTCACCTCCACCAGCGAACGCCAGGGACGCGTGATCGACAAGGATGAAGGCGGCGCCGGGATGGAAAAGAAGAAGCAGGAGGGCTACTTCTGATGACCCCCCCTGAGAACCAGCCAGCCTATCGCCCCGATGCGCTGATCGCCGAGGATATCGAGACTTATCTCGAAACCCACCAGAACAAGCAGCTGCTGCGCTTCATCACCTGCGGCAGCGTGGATGACGGCAAGAGCACCCTGATCGGCCGGTTGCTCTATGATTCCAAGATGATCTTCGAAGATCAGCTCGCCGCGCTTGAAAGCGACAGCAAGAAGCAAGGTACGCAGGGGCAGGAGATCGATTTTGCCCTGCTGGTAGATGGGCTTGCTGCAGAACGCGAACAGGGCATTACGATCGACGTCGCCTATCGCTTCTTCGCGACCGAGAAACGCAAGTTCATCGTGGCCGATACGCCCGGCCATGTGCAGTACACGCGCAATATGGTGACCGGCGCCTCCACCGCCGATCTGGCGGTGATCCTGATCGATGCGCGCAAGGGCGTGCTCGAGCAGACACGGCGCCATTCCTACATCGCGCATCTGCTCGGCATCCGGCATATGGTGCTGGCGGTCAACAAGATGGACCTGGTCGGCTATGAGCAGGCCGTGTTCGACCAGATCGTGCGCGATTACCGCAAGTTCGCCGAGGAGATCGGCATTGCGGAGTTTACCACAATCCCGATCTCGGGCTTCAAGGGCGACAATATAACTCAAGCGCCTTCGGCCAATACGCCGTGGTATTCAGGACCCAGCCTGATCCACCACCTCGAAACGGTCGAGCTGGCCAATACTCTGGCGCAGGAGCGTAGCTTCCGCATGCCGGTGCAATGGGTCAACCGGCCCAATCTCGATTTCCGCGGTTTTGCAGGGCTGGTGTCGGACGGCACCATCAAGCCGGGCGATGCGGTGCGGATCGTCCCTTCGGGCAAAACCAGCACGGTCAAAACCATCTCAACCTTCGATGGTGAGCTGGATGAAGCGGTGGCGGGCCAATCGGTCACGCTCACGCTGGAGGACGAGGTCGATTGCAGCCGCGGCGATGTGATCGCGGCAGCGGGCGATCCGCCTGAAGCATCGGACCAGTTCGAAGCCACCATCGTGTGGATGAGCGACGAGGCGCTCAAGCCCGGGCGCGGCTATTGGCTCAAGCTGGGCACACAGACCGTCACTGCCAATGTGCAGCCGCCCAAATACGAGATCTGTATCAACAGCTTTGAGCACCTGGCGGCGAAGACGCTCGACCTCAATGCCATCGGCGTCGCGGAGCTACGCACCGATCGCCCGATCACGTTCGAACCCTATGACAAGAGCCGCCAGCTTGGCGGTTTCATCCTGATCGACAAGTTCACCAATGCCACGGTGGCAGCAGGAATGATTCATTTCAGCCTGCGGCGGGCGCAGAACGTCCACTGGCAACCGAGCGAGATCACCCGCGACGATCACGCCGCGCTCAAGAACCAGAAGCCCCGCGTGCTGTGGTTCACCGGGCTTTCGGGCTCGGGCAAGTCGACCATTGCCAATGAGGTGGAAAAGCGGCTCAACCTGATGAACCGCCACACCTTCCTGCTCGATGGCGACAATGTCCGCCACGGGCTCAATCGCGACCTCGGTTTTACCGAAACGGACCGGATCGAGAATATCCGCCGTATCGGCGAAGTCGCGAAGCTGATGGCAGATGCCGGGCTGATCGTGCTCACTGCCTTCATCAGCCCGTTCCGCGCCGAACGGCGCATGGTGCGCGAGATGTTGCCCGAGGGCGAGTTCATCGAGATCTTCGTCGACACGCCGCTGGAGGTTGCGGAAAGCCGCGATGTGAAGGGTCTCTACAAGAAGGCGCGCGAAGGCCAGCTGAAGAACTTCACCGGGATCGACAGCCCCTATGAACCGCCTGAAAATGCGGAAATTCGTGTCAACACAGTCGAGATGACCCCGGCCGAAGCGGCCGAATATATCATCGAACAGATCCTGCCGCTGAAATGATTGGTGACAAGAGTTCAATCGACGCCGACCTTGCTGCACAGCTGGCTGCGGAAGCGGGGCGTATACTGCTGGATGTGCGCGCGAGCGGCCAATTTCATGGCAAGGCGCTGGGCCAGGAAGGCGACCGGTTGGCCAATGCTTTCCTGTGCGAAGCGCTGCGTCACGAGCGTCCCGATGACGGGCTGCTATCCGAAGAGGAAAGTGATAACCCGGCCAGGCTGGAGAAACGCCGCGTATGGATCATCGACCCGGTCGACGGGACGCGGGAATATGGCGAGGAACGCAGCGACTGGGCCGTACATGTCGGGCTGGCGGTCGGTGGCCAGGCCATGGTGGGTGCGGTTGCATTGCCTGGGCTGACGGCGGAAGACGGGAGCCGGGGGATTGTGCTGCGGTCAGATCAGCCCATGATGCTGCAGCCAGCTGCGGCTGTGCCGCGTCTGGTCGTCAGCCGCACGCGTCCAGCACAGGAAGCCGTGGCAGTGGCAAAGGCGATCGGCGGCGAACTGGTGCCGATGGGCAGTGCCGGTGCCAAAGCCATGGCCGTGGTGCGCGGTGAGGCGGAGATATACCTCCATTCAGGCGGGCAATATGAATGGGACAATTGCGCGCCGGTGGCGGTGGCGCAAGCACACGGGCTGCACTGCTCACGCATCGACGGATCGCCGCTGGTCTACAACAATGCGGACACCTATTTGCCTGACCTGCTGATCTGCCGTCCGGAATGGGCCGAGCGCGTGCTCGAAGAAGTGCGCAAGCTCGGCTGACCGCGGCGCGGCTATTCTCCGTCGAATTGCATCAGGGCGCTGACTTCGACGCTCGCTTCACGTAGCTTGCCCGCACCGCCAAGGTCGGGCAGGTCGATCACGAACAGCGCATCGTCCACCGTTGCCCCCGCCTGGCGCAGAAGCTGCGCAGCGGCCAGCGCGGTGCCGCCAGTGGCGATCAGGTCGTCCACGATCACAACTGTCTGCCCATGCGGGATCGCAAGTGGATCGATCTCGAGCCGGTCGGTGCCATATTCCAGCGCATAGTCGATCCCCAGCACCTTGACCGGCAGCTTGCCCGGTTTTCGCACCGGGACAAAACCGAGCCCCAGCTCCACTGCCACTGCCGCACCAAAGATAAATCCGCGTGCTTCCATGCCCGCGATCGCCTCGGCACCAAGGTCGCGCGCGCGATCGGCCAGGTGCCTGACCGTCGCAGCAAGCCCTAGTGGATGACTGATCAAGGTGGTGATATCGCGGAACTGGATGCCGGGCTGGGGAAAATCCGGCACTGTGCGGATCAGTCCCTTGAGTTCGCTGGGCGTCATTGCGTCATTCTCCAAAGCAAGGCGCCCCACCATCGCGAAGATGGCAGGGCGCCTCAACAATTACATGCGCGAAAAAGATCAGTCTTTCTTGCGCGGTTTGAGCGATGCCCAGATCTGTTTCTTCGAAAGATAGGCCAGGATTGTCGCAAACAGCAGGAACCCAAGCACCGGCCAGCCGGTCTGCTTGCGCTTCACCAGCGTGGGTTCAGCGGTCCAGGTCAGGAATGCCGAAACGTCCTTGGCCATCTGGCTCACTGTTGCCTCTGTACCGTCGGCATAGGTGACCTGCCCATCAGTGGTCAGCGGCGGCGCCATGGCGATGTTCACATTGGCGAAATAGGGGTTGAAGCTCATCCCTGCCGGAACTTCGAAATCCGGGAATTCGGCCAGCACTTCAGGATCGGGCTCGCCATATCCGGTGAGCAGCGAATATACATAATTGCTGCCATCATGGCGCGCCTTGGTGATCAGCGAGAGATCGGGCGGGTGACCCGTGCCGAAATAGGGTACCGGCGGGAAGTGATCGGTCGGCAGCCCCGGCTGGGTAACCACTTCTGAGGTGGCGGGATCGTACTTCGGGATCTGGTACTGCGCCGCTTCGGCCTTAACCTCGGCTTCGCTGTAGGTCAGCTCCTCCAGATTGCGGAAGGCGACATATTGCAGGCTGTGGCACGCTGCACACACTTCCTTGTAGACCTGATACCCGCGCTGGAGCTGGGCATAGTCCCATTTGCCGAACGGGCCATCGAAGCTGAATCCGCCTTCCGGACCATGCGCAACCTTGTGAAGTTCAAGTTCGGCGGTCGGTTCGACAAACTGGCCGTGCTTGGCGAAGGTCGAGAAGGCCGGGCCGACACCAAAGGCAAACGCCCACAAAACCGCGACGGTAAAGCCGATACCGACGACGATGGAAATGATACGGGTCATATCGTTAGCTTTCTTTCGTCCTTAGGCTTCGGTTGCGGCTTTGCCGCCCAGCACTGCGTCGGTGATCGAGTAAGGCAACGGCTCGGGCTTTTCGATCGAGCTGACGATCGGCAGGATCACAAGGAAGTGGAGGAAGTAATACGCGGTCGCGAACTGGCTGAGCATGATGTACGGCTCTTCCGCGTGCGCTCCGCCGAGGTAGAACAGCGCGGCCATGCACGGGATCAGCCCGAACCAGAAGAACTTGCGGAACAGCGGGCGATAGTGGCCGCTTCGCACCGCTCCCTTGTCAAGCCAGGGCAGGAAGAACCACACCAGGATCGAAGCAAACATCGCCAGCACGCCCCAAAGCTTAGCCGGAAGGATGAAGTCGAAGGTAAAGGCGCGCAGGATCGCGTAGAATGGATAGAAGTACCATTCGGGCACGATCAGTGCCGGGGTCGAGAGTGGGTTCGCTTCGATGTAATTGTCCGGGTGGCCCAGCGCATTGGGCGCGAAGAACACCATGATAGCGAAGAAGATCAGCACCACACCGAGGCCGAAACCGTCCTTCGCCGTGTAGTACGGGTGGAACGGCACAGTGTCGCTCTCGCTCTTCACTTCCACCCCGGTGGGGTTGGATGACCCCGGAATGTGCAGCGCCCAAACGTGCAGGATCACCACAGCGGCAATCACGAAGGGCAGCAGGAAGTGCAGGCTGAAAAAGCGGTTCAATGCAGCATTGTCAGGTGCATATCCGCCCAGGATCCAGATCTGCAGATTTTCGCCAACCAGCGGGATCGCGCCGAACAGGCCGGTAATCACCTGTGCACCCCAGAAGCTCATCTGGCCCCAGGGCAGAACATAGCCCATGAAGGCGGTAGCCATCATGAGCAGGAAGATGACCACTCCCAGCAACCAGATCATCTCGCGCGGGGCCTTGTACGAAGAGTAGAAGAAGCCGCGGAAGATGTGGAGATAGACCACGATGAAGAAGAAGCTGGCGCCGTTGGCATGCGCATAGCGCATCAGCCAGCCCCAGTTGACGTTGCGCATGATGTGTTCGACCGTGGCAAACGCAACCGTCTGATTGGCTGCATAATGCATCGCCAGGATAACCCCGGTAATGATCTGTACCACCAGAAAGAAACCGGCCAGAACGCCGAAATTCCACATATAATTGAGGTTGCGCGGTACCGGATAGCCGGCCCCCACTGCGTTATAGACCAGGCGAGGAAGCGGAAGCCTCTCGTCCATCCATTTCATGAACGCATTCTGCGGTTCGTACTGGCGTGCCCAGGCAAAGCTCATCGCAATTCTCTCAGTTCTCAGCCGACGCGGATGACGCTGTCAGAAGTGAATTCGTAATCGGGAACAACAAGGTTGGCTGGTGCCGGACCTTTGCGGATGCGCCCTGCGGTGTCGTAGTGCGAGCCGTGGCAGGGGCAGAAATAGCCGCCATAATCGCCCTTGTTCTCACCCTCCGCCGCACCCAGCGGTACACAGCCCAGATGGGTGCAGATGCCCATGGTCACCAACATGTCGTGGTGGCCATCCTTGGTGCGTTCGATCAAGGAGGCCGGATCGCGCAGCGATGCAACATCAACCGCATTGGCCTCGTCGATCTCTGTCGGTGTCAGGCGGCGCACGAACAGCGGCTGCTTGCGGAATTCGGCCTTGATCGCCTGGCCCGGCTCGATTGCCGAAACATCGACCTCGGTTGTACTGGCGGCCAGCACGTCCCTGGATGGCGACATCTGGCTGACCAGCGGCAGCAGCGTAACCACGCCGCCCACGCCAGCCGCGCTCACCGCAGCAATATGAATGAAATCGCGCCGCCGGAACCCGTCTTCTCCCGCCATAGAGGCGGCATCGGGTGTAACGGTGCCAGTCGTTTCAGCCATCAGCCTTTACCCTGCTAACTTTGTCCGGCCGCACATGCCCCCGGACGCCTTCGGATCAATGCCTTCCCGCCAAACTCACGCCGCGCGATCGCTTGCCTGAAAGACCTCTGACGCTTGATCCCGCTAGGCGGGAAACGCCCATTTGGCGGCGCTGATAGACGCAAAGCTTGGCGATGCCAACCGTGTTTTGGGCACAAGCTGTTCGGTTTCGCGCAAGCGGGTCTGCCCGCCCTCAAGGCAGGGCAATCAGGCTTAGCATGCGGCCATAGTTCGGCTCGCCGCGATGGGTCGCCCGGCGATAGGAATAATACCTGTTTTCGAGAGAATATGTGTCGAGCGCCAAGTCTTCGACCGACCCGATACCGGCGGCTTCCAGCCGCGCCGTGACATAGGCCGGCAGGTCAAATTGCCAGTGGCTAGTGCGGCCAGGGGCAAAGAACCGCCCCTCTTTCGCAGAGAATTTGGCGCGGAAGGGCGCGTCCACTTCATAGCTCGCCTGCGCGATCGTCGGCCCGATCGCAGCCGCTATGCTGGCGCGCTTCGCTCCAAGCTTTTCCATCGCTGCAACGGTGTTTTCCAGCGCACCGCGCCCATCGATGCCACGCGCGCCGCGCCAGCCGGCATGTGCCGCGCCGATCACGCCTGCAGCGCGGTCCGCAAACAGCACCGGCGCACAATCTGCAGTCACGATGCCCAGCACCAGGCCTGGGGTGGAGGTTACCAGCGCGTCCGCCACCGGGCGGCCGCTTGCGCTATCTTCCCACCCTGCATTGACGCACAGCACGTCCGGCGAATGGACCTGATGCGGGGCAACCAGCACCCCGCCAGGCAAGACTCGCTCAGCTGCCGCCGCGCGGTCTGCGCGAATGGCACCCACGTCGCCCTCGCCGCCATAGCCGAACTGATGGAGGCCGCCGCCATGCCCGAAAAAACCGTGCGGAACTCCCTCCAGCACAGCCGATTTCGCGATATCGAAGGATGCCGCGTCAGCCATTCAGACTGCGCGTGACCTGCTCGAATGTGTCGCGCGACAGCTTGGCCCCGGCCAGCCGTTCCAGCTCGCCGCGCATCAGTGCCGCTCGACCATCCTCGATACGTCTCCACCGCCCCAGCGCGGGCACGAAGCGTGCCGCAGTTTGCGGGTTGATCGGATCGAGAGCGAGAATCAGGTCCGCGATCATCCGGTAGCCCTCGCCGCTTTCCACATGGAAGGCGGGCGGGTTGCCGGCCAGCGCCATATAGAGCGAGCGCACGCGGTTGGGGTTCTTGAGCGTGAAATCGGGATGGTCGGCGAGCGCCTTGATATGCCCCAGCACCTTCGGATGGAGCGACAGCGCCTGCAGCGTGAACCATTTGTCGATCACCAGCGCATTGCCCTGATAACGGCTGTAGAATGCCGACAGCCTTTCCTCACGCGCCGGATGCTCAAGCCCGGCGAGCACCATCAGCGCGCCTTGCCGGTCGGTCATATTGTCAGCCGCGTCATATTGCCGTGCCGCCAATTCTGCCGCCTGCGCCGGATCGTGCGCGGCCAGATAGGCCAGTGCCTGCGTCTTGACCTTGCGCGCGCCGCGCGCGCCAGCGCCATCATAGGGCACCTGCGCCGCGCGCTCATACACTGCCTGCAGCGGGCCAGCGAGTTCACGCGCAAGCACCGCCTTGAGCGCTTCGCGCGCGGCATGGATCACGCCCGGGTCCGCCTTGTCGAGCTGCTCCATGAGATAGGTCTGGCTCGGCAGCAGCATCAGCTCGCCGCGCATCGAATCGTCGAGCGCCTTGTCATCCAGCACCGCGCCCAGCGCCTGCACGATCGCCGCTTCGCCTGCTGCACGCCCGCTATCGCCGAGAGCGCTCTTGGCCGCGGCCACCAGATGGCCGACGACCAGCTCCTGCATCGCTTCATAGCGTGCGAAACTGTCATCATCATGCGCGGCGAGCAGCATCAGGTCTTCGCGCGGGACATCACGTTCGATCATCACCGGGGCGGTGAAGCCGCGGTTGATCGAAAGCACCGGCGGCTCCGCGAAGCCGGTAAACGTGAAGCTCTGTACAGCCCGGTCCAGCACCACCAGTTCTTCGCCCCTGTGCCTGCCGCTGGCGCGGTCCAGCAAGGCGATCCTGAGCGGGATCAGCATCGGCTGCTTGTCAGGCTGGCCAGGGGTTGGCGGTACGGACTGCCTCAAAGTCAACGTGACGGTGTCACCCGAGTGCTCCAACTTTACCGCGACACGCGGCGTCCCCGCCTGGGTGTACCACAGGCGAAACTGCGCAAGGTCCAGCCCAGCCCCGTCCTCGATCGCGCGGATGAAATCCTCGCAGGTCGCCGCCTCGCCATCGTGGCGCTTGAAATAGAGGTCCGTGCCCTTGCGAAACCGTTCGGGCCCGCACATCGAACGCATCATGCGGATCACCTCGGCGCCCTTGTTATAGACCGTGGCGGTGTAGAAATTGCTGATCTCGCGATAGCTGTCAGGCCGGATCGGATGAGCCAGGGGGCCGGAGTCCTCCGGGAACTGCGCCGCACGCAGGATGCGCACGTCTTCGATCCGCTTGACCGCCTCGCCCTGCATGTCCTGGCTGAACAGCTGGTCGCGCAGCACGGTGAAGCCTTCCTTGAGGCTCAGCTGGAACCAGTCGCGGCAGGTCACGCGGTTGCCCGACCAGTTGTGGAAATATTCGTGCGCGATCACGCCCTCAACCGCGTCGAAATCGGCATCGGTGGCGGTATCCGGGTCAGCCAGCACATATTTGGTGTTGAAAACGTTGAGCCCCTTGTTCTCCATCGCCCCCATGTTGAAATCGCTGACTGCGACGATGTTGTAGAGATCGAGGTCGTATTCGCGCCCGAATACCTCTTCGTCCCACGCCATCGAGCGGTGGAGCGATTCGAGCGCGTGATCCGTGCGGGCCAGGTCTTCAGCCCGCACCCAGATATTGCATTCGACCTCGCGGCCCGAGGCAGTGGTAAAGGGCTTGGAGTTCGCCACCAGTTCGCCTGCGACGAGCGCAAACAGGTAGGACGGCTTGGGCCAGGGGTCGTGCCACTGCGCCCAGTGGGTGCCATCGGCGTTTTCGCCTTCGCCAACCTTGTTGCCGTTGCAGAGCAGCACCGGGAATTGACCCTTCGCGCCGCTCATCCGCACGCGATAGGTGCTGAGCACATCGGGCCGGTCAGGGAAGAAGGTGATGCGGCGGAACCCCTCGGCCTCGCACTGGGTGCAGAGCATGCCGCTTGAGGCATAGAGCCCCTCAAGCCGTGTGTTCGCCGTGGGATCGACTTCGGTCACGATCTCGATCTCATGCGCATCGCCCGAAAGCGGCAGCATCAGATCGTCCCCGTCCATCGACCAATCGTTGCGGATCTCGCCATCGACCTTGAGCGAAAGCAGCTCGAGCCCGTCGCCATTGAGGCGGATCGTCGGCGACGCATCGGCCTTGGCATTGCGCGCGACCGTGAGCTTCGAGATGACCCTGGTCGCATCGAGGCCAAGGTCGAAAGCGAGCTCGATCTCCGGAACCAGCCATGGGAAGGGCTGGTAATCTTCGCGCCGGATTGCCGGTGGTTCATGCGGAGTGGGGGCGGCGTCCGCCATGTCGGTGCTTTGTGCAATATCCATGGTGGGTGATTTAGGTTGCTTTGCGCTGCAGTCCAACGCTTAGATGGGCAGTATGGCGCAAATGCTGATCTTCGGGCGGGGTTATACGGCAGGGCGTGTCGCCAGCGCGCTGGAAGAGCGCGGCTGGCAAGTAGATGCGACCGGCAGCCGGGGCAATCACGATTTTGCGGACGAATCTGCGGTGCGCGAGGTGCTGGCCGGGGCCAGCCATGTGCTGTCATCGGTGCCGCCCGATCGCGGAAGCGGGCGTGACCCGGTGCTTGCGCGCTATGGCGATGCGCTGCAGGGGCACTGGCTCGGCTATCTCTCCTCAACCGGGGTCTACGGTGACACAAAGGGTGCCTGGGTCGATGAAAGCGCACCTGTGGGCACAGGCAGGCGGTCTGCCCGATCGGAGGCCGATGCAAATTGGTTCGAATTGGGCGCGCGCGTGTTCCGACTGCCCGGAATCTATGGCCCGGGCCGCAGCGCGCTTGACCGGGTGCGTGAGGGAAAGGCGAAGCGGATCGACTTGCCCGATCAGGTGTTCAGCCGGGTCCATGTCGATGACATCGTGTCGGGTGTGCTGGCGGCGATCGAGCGCGGCGCGGCGCCCGGCGCCTACAATCTCGCCGATGATCTGCCCGCGAGCCAGAACGCGGTGATCGAGGAAGCCTGCCGCCTGCTGGGGATCGATCCCCCGCCGCTCCAAACTCTCGAAGAAGCAAAGCTCAGTGAAATGGCGCGCGGTTTCTATGCCGAGAACCGCCGGGTTGCCAACGGCAAGGCCAAGCGCGTGCTCGGCTGGGAGCCGAATTTCCCGACCTACAAGGAAGGCTTGCTGAGCCTGCTTTAATCTACATCATGGCGCAGCACTGTCGCCTGCCCCACCTTGATGCTCTTTTGCTTGCGCGCCCGCAGCGCCAGCAGCATGCCCAGCACCGCCAGCGCCATGCCGCCCGCTGTCAGCGCGGTCCAGCGATAGCCTTCGAACAAGGTGGAGAGCAGCATGGCCACAGCCACCGTCACGATCCCGTTATAGGCCGTACGGCCCGCGCCGATCTGCCGCACAAGATTGTAATGCAGCGGGAAGGTGACGACCGATCCGATCAACGCCAGATAGGTGATCCCCGCCCAATATTGCCAATGCACGGGCAGCGGCGGCGGCCCGGCTGTTGCCAGTGCAAAGGCGAGATCAACCCCGGTGCCGTAAAGCATTGCCCACGCCAGCAGGCTGACCATCGGGATCGCGCGCCCGGTCTCGTTGGCCTGCACCACATTGGCGATCGAGGCAGCCAGCATGCCGCCGATCGCCAGCGAAATGCCCAGCGCCACGTCGCCGTCCAGCGGTGCCGCGCGCCATTCATGCAGCAACAGCATGGAAACACCCGCGATCGCCACTGCGCTGCCCAGTACGAAGCCGCCCTGTATTCTCTCGCCGATGAATAGCCGCGCAAAAAGCGCGTTGGGCACCATCAGCAGCGCGAACATCACCGCGACAATGCCCGAAGTGATGTGCAGTTCGGCGTGATAGACGAACAGGAAATTGCCGCAGAACTGCGCGATCCCAACGCCCACCGCCAGAAGGTGGCCTTTCGCGCTGAGCTTCAGGCTGCGCTTCATCACCAGCGCCAGCAGAAACATGGCCGGGGTGGCCAGCAGGAACCGGTAGAATACCGACCATGCCGCCGCCACACCGTCGATCTGGCCGGTGATCACGAACCAGGTCGAACCCCAGATCGTGCCGGTGAGCAGGAAAGGAATGATCACTGCCGGGCGCAACATCGCCCCTGCCTCTCCAGCGCTCACAGCGAGGCGATCGCGCGCGCCAGCGCCGCGGCGCTTTCCTGCGGCGTATTCCACGCCGTTACGAAACGCGCCGCGTCATCGCCCCAGTCGTAAAATGCGAACCCTTGGCTTCGCAGCGCCTCGCGCTCTTGCGCGGTCAGCCGCACGAACAGCTCGTTGGCTTCGACGGGATGCATCAGCCGCTCCCCGCAGGCCCCGGCAATCTCGGCAGCGGCGGCATTGGCGGCGCGGGCGTTTGCGAGCCATAAATCACCCTCGAGCATGGCGAGGATCTGCGCGGCCTGGTAACGGCCCTTGCATTGCAGATGCCCGGCGCGCTTGCGGCGATATTTGACAAGATCCGCCTGCGCCGGATCGAACAGCACCAGCGCTTCCGCACTCATCCCGCCATTCTTGATGCAGCCGAAGGCCAGCGTGTCGCAAGGCCCCGCCGCCTCCGCCGCCGATCCGCCGAGAAAGGCCGCCGCATTGGCAAAACGCGCGCCGTCCATATGCAGGCCCAATCCGCGCGACTTTGCGAAAGCGCCAAGCGCCGCCAGTTCGCCAGGACGATAGGCGCAGCCATATTCACTTGCCTGCGTGATCGCGATGGCATGTGCCTGCACCTGGTGCACATCGGGCCGGATCGGATCGAGCACTGCGGCAATGGTTGCGGGGGTGAGCTTCGCACCATCGCCCTGCGCCAGCATCAGCTTGGCGCCGTGAAGAAAGAAACCGGGCGCGCCGCCCTCGTCGACTTCGATATGCGCTTCCTTATGGCACACCACCCCGCCATGTGGCTGCACCATGGTCGCCAGCGCCAGGCAATTGGCCGCCGTGCCGGTGGCGATCCAGATCGCCGCACAGTCACGCCCAAACAGGTCGCTGAAGCGCGCATCCAGCTCGGCGCTCAAGCGGTCGCCGTCATAGGGGTTGTCGGGCGCATCGGCGGCGCGCATCGCCTCCCACAGCCGGGGATGAACGGTGGCGGCATTGTCGGACAGGAAAGGGCTTTGCATCGGCATATCCTGTCCGTGTAGAGTTCGCGGCCAACTTGGCAAGCCGGAGCGCATCAAGTGACGCCTGATCAACCGAAAATCACCCATAGCGATTATCAATCTGGTGGAAGATACGTCGCGCATGTACCCGGCGAGCGCGCGACCGGATACCTCGATTGGGAACCGGGCGGAGAGAATATCCGCATCGCGACCCATACCGTGGTGCCTCCCAAGATCGGCGGGCGAGGAATTGGCGGCCTGCTGGTTGAACGATTCGTCGCCGACGCACGCGAGCTCGGTTTCAAGATCGTTCCGAAATGCTCGTTTGTCGCCGCGAAGCTGGCTGGCAATCCAGACTGGAAGGGCTTGATCGCGGCCTGACGCTCAGGTCAACTGCGAGAAATCCTTTGCCGCAACGCTCTCGATAATCGCAGCGCGAAGTTCCCTCGCGCGTGCGAGCGGTATTCCCGGTATCGCCAGCGTGCCGCCCGCAAGCCCCAGATGCAGCGTGGCATAGCCGCGCCGCTGGGCAATCGGCCCCTGCGCAATTTCGACCGAATGCAGCTTGACCCGCGAGGCCACCTGCGTGCGCGGAGAGAACCAGCCGCGCCGGGCAAAAACCTGCTTCACGCTCAAGGCGTGGCGGTTGAATTGCCAGGCATAGAGATTGGCGGCGACGGACCCGAGGGCAAGCGCCAGCGGGGCAAGCACGAATGGCGCGGGTGCCAATATTGCCACGGGGATTGCCGCAAGCGCGAAAAGCCCGCCTTCCAGCGCCGCGCTGTCAAAGCGGTAGTTGCGGCTGGCGCGGCGCCAATCCAGCTCATCCGTGGGCGGCGCGAATCCCGCAGCATGGATGATCGGCGCGATCTCTTCCAAATGCGCAAATGGGGCCACCACATGGCTCGATGATCCCGCATCCTGCGCCAGGCTGACGAATTTGAGCCCGTGCCAGCCGAAGCGGTAACGCAGCAAGCCGGTGCCCAGCTCAAGCGCCTGCACACGGTGCACCGGCATCACCACGTCGGTACGGGTGAACAGCCCCCGGCGGCGGCGGAAACCGCGCGCGGTCTTTTCCAGCACAAAGCCCCAGTCGCGCAGGTAAGTGCGCACCAATCCGGTCACCGAGCCCACCAGCAGCAGCGCGATCAGGCCGGCAATGGCGCTGATGACCTGGACCGCCGGACCCAGGCTTTCGATCCAGCCCTGCTGGCTTTGCGCGAAGCCCAGCCACAGTTCAGGATCCCACAATTCAACGCCGATGAAGGTGTCGGCATACTGGAACAGGCCGCCGATCACTGCGAATACGGCGAGCGAGAACTCGAACAGGCCGAATGTGGTAAGCCGCTTCGCATCCATCGCGAACAACACTTCGCCGTGTTCACCGGCTTCAGCGGTTTCGATCTCTTGAGTGCCGCCTGCCGCGGCCTCTGCCGCATCTTCCTCGCGCCGCGCCCTCACCAGCCGGCGCAGGGCTTCGCCATCTGCCTCCGAAAGATAGGCGAGCTTGAGATCCTCACCGCCCCCGGCCCCGGTTTCGAACTTGACTTCCACCAGGCCAAACAGCCGCGGCAGCAGCTTCTGCTCCAGGCTGACATCCTGTATCCGCTCATACGGAACAGAGCGAGCGGAGCGGCTGATAATCCCGCTTTCGACGCGAATATCCTCTGCCCCGGTAATGTAGGTAAGCCGAAGCCAGTGGAGATAGGCAAACGCGATATTGGCGCCCACCACCACCAGCACAATCGGCAGGAAATACAGCATCCAATCGCCCAGCTCGCCCTCGTCGAAGATGGTCAGCGAAGCAATCACGATCGGAACCGCCAATTGTCCCATCATGGCGGTGGCACGAACCAGGAATGCGCGCGGATCGGTGCGGCGGGCGATCGGCGCATCGACGCTGGAGCTGCCGGTGGCCTTGATCGCGGGGTCGCCGCTCATATCGTTTCGCGCTTTATGTGGCTGCGGATATCCTCGCGCATGTCGCGCGCCAGCGGCTCGCCAAGCCCCGGCAGGCTGACCGAGGCGTTGTGCGTGCCGGCAGTATGCACCGTTAGCGTGGCAAGCCCGAAGAAGCGCTCGATCGGTCCCTGGCTCACATCGATATGCTGCACCCGGCCAAACGGCACCACAGTGTCATGCCGGAACAGCAGGCCCCGCACCACGCGCAAGCGGTCATCGCTCATGACATAGCCGCGCGCATGGTGGCGGCGCAGCGGCAGGCGAAGAATCAGTGCAAGCGCGATCAGCGTCACCGGCACAATGATTACCGCTGGCGGAAGCACGGCTGCACTCTCAAGCACCAGGGCGCCAATGAGGAAGGGGATCGACACGAGTGTTGCCTCGACCCTGAGTGCAGAGAGGTGGTTGGGATGGAGACGGGTCAATGCCTGATCGTCGGCATCCGCAGCGGCGATATCCTTCGGTTCGTCCATGCCGTCTTACATGGCTAAGACGCCTCCATCCCGCAAGGCACAATCGTTCGCTATCGGCGGGTTATGACTGGCCCGGGTGGCGCTAACCCGCTAGCCGGGACGCATGCGAATAGTCGGAGCGATCCTGGCCGGCGGACAAGCACGCCGATTCGGCAGCGACAAGGCCTATGCCACCTACAAGGGCGGGCGATTGATCGATCAGGTGGGCAGTGCGCTGGCGGCACAGTGTGCGGCGCTGGTGATTTGCGGCCGTGATGAGGCCGGTTTTGATTGCCTGGCTGACCGGCCTGAAGCCGGGCTGGGCCCGCTTGGCGGGCTCAACGCGGCACTGCATTATGCACAGGCGCGGGGCTTTGATGCAGTGCTGAGCAGCGGCTGCGATATTCCCAACCTGCCGGATAATCTCGCCGGGATACTGGCCGGCGATGGCGCCGCAATCGTGCAAAGCCAGCCCGTGGTAGGGCTGTGGCCTGCCGTGCTGGCGCAACGGCTTGATGCATATCTGCAAGGCGGTGGGCGGTCGCTATATGGCTTCGCCGAAAGCATCGGCGCGCGACAAATGGAGATCGACCCGCCGCTGCTGAATGTGAACCGCCCTGAGGATCTGGCACAGCTGCACACCGGCGACTGATTACAGCCGGAAATGGTGCTGCTGGGGAGGATTGAACTCCCGACCTCACCCTTACCAAGGGTGCGCTCTACCACTGAGCTACAGCAGCGCTGCGAATGCCGCGCGCCTATTGTCGCGCAAGCACACAATGTCAAGCCACGCTTGAGCTTCCGGCCCATTGGAGGCAAGGCGTTTCGCATGAGTGAAGATCGGGACAAGAATATGTCGCGTGAAGAGCGCCTGGCGGCCAAATTGCGCGAGAATCTGCGCCGCAGGAAGGCCCAAAGCCGCCAGATGTCGCGTGAAACGAGCGAATCGGGGGCCGAGAGGCTTCCCAACAAGCGCGACGACAGCTAACGCGTGTTGCTCCTGACAGCTGGAGCATGATCCTTGCCTAAATTGATCCTCGTCCGACACGGCCAGAGCCAGTGGAACCTCGAAAACCGCTTTACCGGCTGGTGGGATGTTGACCTGACCGAACGTGGCGTCGAGGAAGCCATGGCGGCGGGCGCGCTGATGAAGGATAAGGGCGTGCTGCCGACCCGCGCCTTCACCTCGCTGCAAACCCGCGCGATCCGGACGCTCCATTTCGCGCTGCATCAGGCAGACCGGCTATGGATCCCCGAGGTCAAGAACTGGCGCCTGAACGAGCGGCACTATGGCGCCCTGACCGGGCTCGACAAGCAGGAGACCCGCGAAAGGCATGGCGACGAGCAGGTCCATATCTGGCGCCGCAGTTTCGACGTGCCGCCGCCCGAAATGGGGCCCGGCGGCAAGTATGATCTCTCTGCCGATCCGCGCTATGCCGGGATCGAGGTGCCCCGCACCGAAAGCCTCAAGCTTACGATCGCGCGCGTGCTGCCCTATTGGGAAAGCGATATTTTGCCGGTGCTGGCCAGCGGCGAAACGGTAATCATCTCGGCCCATGGCAATTCCTTGCGTGCGCTGGTGAAGCACCTTTCGCAAATCTCGGACGATGATATCACCGGGCTCGAGATTCCCACCGGCCAGCCGATCATCTATGACTTTGATGAGGTGATGCAGCCGGGCGAACGCTATTATCTCAAGGACAGTTAAGGTCATCATGGGGGCCAAAGGGATGGGACGTGTCGCTATCGTGATGGGCAGCCAGTCGGACTGGCCAACCATGCAATGCGCCGCCGAGGTGTTGGAAGAACTCGAAGTCGAGCACGAAGCGCGGATCATTTCCGCGCACCGCACGCCCGACCGGATGAGCGCCTTTGCCAAGGGCGCCGAAGGCGAAGGTTTCGATGTCATTATCGCAGGCGCGGGCGGCGCGGCGCATCTGCCTGGCATGATCGCCTCGATGACTCACCTGCCGGTGCTGGGCGTGCCGGTGCAATCCAAGGCGCTCAAGGGTATAGATAGCCTGCTTTCGATCGTGCAGATGCCCGCCGGCGTCCCGGTCGGCACGCTGGCGATCGGCGAGGCGGGCGCGCGCAATGCCGGGCTGCTGGCTGCTGCCATTCTCGCGCTGGGCGACGAGGATCTGTCCGAGCGGCTGCAGGCCTGGCGTGCGGCGTGCAGCGCGGCGGTGGGTGAGACACCGGTCGACTAGCTTATTCTATCATGTCCGTTCGGGCTGAGCTTGTCGAAGCCCCGTATTTCTCTTTAAAGCCGAGCTAGAAGGAAGAACGGCCCTTCGACAGGCTCAGGGCGAACGGGGTAGAGTTTCTTGGCGTTAGCACCAGGTTCCACCATCGGCATTCTCGGCGGCGGCCAACTGGGCCGGATGATGGCCATGGCCGCTGCCCAGCTTGGCTACCGCACGATCGGCTATGCGCCAGAGGGCGACAATGTGATGGCCGAAGTCTGCAGCGATTTCTTCACCAACGGCTGGGGCGACAAACGCGCGCTCGCTGCCTTTGCCGCGAAATGCGACGTGGTGAGCTGGGAATTCGAGAACGTGCCGCTGAGCGCGGTCGCGGCGATCCCGCAAAACCTGCTGGCCCCGCACCCGCGCGCGCTCGAAACTGCGCAGGACCGCCTCAAGGAAAAGCGTTTCGTCGAGCGGCTCGGGGGCAAGCCCGCGCCCTATGCCGCAGTCGATTCGGACGAGGACTTCATGCACGCAGTTGAGCGGATCGGCGCGCCCGGTATCCTCAAGACCGCGCGCGACGGTTATGACGGCAAGGGCCAGTGGCGGATCGGATCGGATCGGGATGCTGCCAGCGTTCGCTTCCCGGGGCGCCCATGCGTCTATGAAGGCTTGGTCGATTTCATCACCGAATTTTCGGTCATCCTGGTGCGCAGCGCGGATGGCGAAGTGCGCTATTGGGATTCCACCGCCAATGTGCACAAGGGCGGCATGTTGCTGACTTCGACCCTTCCGGCAGGCGAGATAGTGGAGGCGCAGGTCGAGGCTGCACGCGACATCGCCCGGCAGACCGCCGAAGCGCTGGGTTATGTCGGCGTGCTGACGCTGGAATTCTTCGCCACTGCGCCCGACGGTCCGATGGGGGGGCCGGTGTTCAACGAAATGGCGCCGCGGGTCCACAATTCGGGGCACTGGACCATCGAGGGAGCGGCCACCAGCCAGTTCGAAAACCATATCCGCGCGATCTGCGGCCTTGCGCTGGGCTCGACCGCAACCCGTTTCGAGACCGTCGAGATGCGTAATATCGTGGGCGCCGATGCACTTGGTGCCTATGGAATCCTGGCTGAAGACGGAGAGGCGCATCTGCATCTCTACGGCAAGCGTGAGGTGCGCGAAGGCCGCAAGATGGGCCATGTCACGCGGGTCGGCAAAGCCAGGGCCTGAACATGAACAACGGCCTGTTCCTCATCTATGCCCGCGCCGCCAATGGCGTGATCGGCAAGGATGGCAAGCTGCCCTGGCACCTTTCGGCTGACCTTAAGCGCTTCAAATCGCTGACGCTGGGCAATCCGATGATCATGGGACGCAAGACCTTCGAAGGTTTCCCCGCCCCGCTCCCCGGAAGGCGCCATGTTGTGCTCACCCGCGATCGCGGATGGAGCGCAGAGGGCGCGGAAGTGGCCCATTCGCGCGCCGAAGCGCTCCAGCTTGCAGGTGATAGCCCGGTGGCGGTGATTGGCGGCGCGGAGATCTTTGCGCTGTTCGAACAGGAAGCCGAGCGCATCGAGCTGACCGAAGTACATGCGCACTATGAGGGCGATACCCATATGCCGCCGATCGATCGCGCTATATGGCAGGAGGTATCGCGCGAGGATCACGAAGCGGCAGGCGATAATCCCGCCTATTCCTTCGTGACCTATGAAAGGCGAAGGGAGAGCGCCGCATGATCCGCAAGACTATCTATACGTTGCTTGGGCTGGTGCTGGCGGCAGCGGTCGCTTTTTTCATCTTCGCCCCCGGATATGTCGAGGAGCAGACCAACCGGATCGATGGCCAGCCGCTGATCGAGGTTTCGGACGAGGCCCGGGCGCTGCACAAGACGCTGGCCATCGTCGATCTGCATTCCGATACCTTGCTGTGGAAGCGCAATCTGCTCGAACGCGCGGATCGCGGGCACATGGACCTGCCGCGTTTGCAGGACGGCAATGTGGCGCTGCAGGTGTTTTCCAGCGTGACCAAATCGCCTGACGACCAGAATTACGATTCAAACCCGTCCGACACCGACCAGATCACAGAACTGGTGATCGCCCAGCTCCAGCCGACCCAGACCTGGACTTCATTGCTCGAACGTTCGCTTTGGCATGCTAAGAAGCTGGAGAAGGCGGCAGGGGGCAGCCAGAATGCCCTGTGGCTGGTGCGCAGCGCTGCCGATCTCGAAAAGCTGGAAGATGCGATTGCATGCGAAACCTGCACGCCGATCGGCGAAGCGGTCTGGGCGACGCCTGCGGGGGGCAAGCCGGTTGGCGCGCTGTTCAGCGCCGAAGGGCTGCAGAGCCTTGAGGGCGATATTGCCAATCTCGAAAAGCTCTACGGCGCGGGCATGCGGATGGCGGGGCTGACCCATTTCTTCGACAACGAGCTGGCCGGATCGATGCATGGCGAGGCCAAGGGCGGGCTGACCGAAATGGGCCGCGAAGCCGTGCGCCGCATGGAGGAGATGGGCATGGTGGTCGATATCGCCCATTGCAGCCACCAATGTGTTGCCGAGATATTGGCCATGGCGCGGCGCCCGGTCGTCTCCAGCCACGGCGGAGTGCAGGCGACCTGCAAGGTCAACCGCAACCTCACCGATGACGAGATACGCGGGGTTGCCGCAACCGGCGGGGTGATCGGCGTCGGCTATTGGGAAGGCGCCATTTGCAGCACCGATGCGCGCGCGGCGGCAAGGGCGATGAAGCATATCCGCGATTTGGTCGGCATCGAACACGTCGCGCTCGGCAGCGATTATGACGGAGCGACCACGGTTCGCTTCGACACGTCGCAGCTGATGCAGGTAACGCAGGCGCTGATGGACGAGGGCTTCAGCGAAGCCGAAATCCGCGCTGCCATGGGCGAAAATGCCTTGCGCGTGCTGCGCGCCGGACTGGTGCCACTGGCCCAGCTGCCTGTTGGCGAAACAAGCGAGCCTGCCGCATGAGATGGCTCGATCATCGCGAGGAAATGCCCGTGGCCCTGCGCGGCGCGGTGATTGCGCTGGGCAATTTTGACGGCTTTCACAAGGGGCACCAGGCGGTGGCGGGCGAAGCGATTGCCTGGGCGAAGGACGAAGGTCGCCCCTCGATCATCGCCACTTTCGATCCGCATCCGGTGCGTTTCTTCAGGCCCGATGTGCCGCCGTTCCGCCTGACCACGCTGGAGCAGCGGCAGGAACTCTACCTTGCCGCCGGGGCCACCGCGATGCTGGTGTTCCATTTCGATGGCGAGCTGGCCGGAACCAGCGCGGAGGATTTCATCTCTGACATCCTGATCGAACGCTTCGGCGCGCACGGCGTTGTGACCGGCGGCGACTTCACCTTTGGCAAGGGTGCCAAGGGCAATGTCGGGCTGCTGCGGGAAGTTGGCGGCCAGCTTGGTCTGCACAACCGCGTGGTTGAACCCGTTTCGGATACAGACGGCATTGTGTCATCCAGCCGCATCCGCGAGGCTTTGCGCCAGGGTGACTGCGAAACCGCTGCCCGGCTGCTGACCAGGCCCTTCGCCATTCGCGGGATCGTGGAGCATGGCGACAAGCGCGGGCGCGAATTGGGCTATCCCACGGCCAACCTCGTGATCGACAACTACCTGCGCCCGAAATACGGCATCTATGCGGTGACCGGGCGGATTCTCAGCACCGGCCAAGTGCTGCAAGGCGCCGCCAGCGTGGGCGTGCGCCCGCAGTTCGAGCCGCCCAAGGAGCTGCTCGAACCCTATTTCTTCGATTTCTCGGGTGATCTCTATGGGCAGGAAGTGGAAGTCGCCTTCCATCACTTCCTGCGTCCAGAAGCGAAGTTCGATAGCCTCGATGCGCTGGTGGTGCAGATGGAGAAGGATTGCGACGAGGCGAGAAGGCTTCTAAGCGGCGCGCGATGACTGAAAAGCGCGACTACAGAGACACCGTCTTCCTGCCGAAGACAGACTTCCCGATGAAAGCCGGCCTTCCGCAGAAGGAACCGGGCATTCAGGCGCGTTGGGAGAACGAAGGGCTCTATCGCCAATTGCGCGAGGCACGCGCGGGGCGTGAAAAGTTCATCCTGCATGACGGCCCGCCCTATGCCAATGGCGACATGCATATCGGCCATGCGCTGAACCATATCCTGAAAGACATGGTCTGCCGCACGCAGAACCTGATCGGCAAGGATGCGCCCTATGTGCCCGGCTGGGATTGCCACGGGCTGCCGATCGAATGGAAGATCGAGGAACAATACCGCAAGAAGAAGCTCAACAAGGACGAGGTTCCTGCAAGGGAGTTCCGCGCCGAATGCCGCGCCTATGCGCAGCACTGGGTCGATACCCAGCGCCAACAGCTCAAGCGGCTGGGCATCATGGGCGATTGGGACAATCCCTATCTCACCATGGATTTCGCGGCCGAGGCGGTGATCGTATCCGAGCTGATGAAATTCGCCGAAGCGGGCAACCTCTATCGCGGGGCCAAGCCGGTAATGTGGAGCCCGGTCGAAAAGACCGCGCTGGCCGAGGCCGAGGTCGAATACGAGGACATCACCTCGACCCAGATCGACGTGGCGTTCGAGATTGTTGAGAGCCCGATCCCCGAACTGGTCGGCGCGCATGCGGTGATCTGGACGACCACCCCGTGGACGATCCCGGTCAATCAGGCGATCGCCTATGGGCCTGAGGTTGAGTACCTGCTGACACAGGTAAGTGGGCTTGCAGGGCATCCTCACCCGGAATTTGCAGGCAAGTCTGTGCTTGTTGCCATCGATCTGATCCCCGAGCTTGAGAAGCGTTGGCTTTGTTCATTACAGCCGTTGTCCGGGTATGCTTCGCTGAAAATAAAGGGCTCCGACCTCGCCGGCACCGTCGCCCGGCACCCGATCTACGACCTCCTCAAATCCCGTCACCCCGGCCCCCGAGCCGGGGTCCCGCTGACTTCCAGCGACGCTCAAACAAGCGGGATCCCGGATCAAGTCCGGGATGACGAAGCGTGGGAACGTGCACTCGAATTCTTCGCGCGCCCCCGCCCGTTCCTGCCGGGCGATTTCGTCACCACCGAGAGCGGCACCGGCCTGGTTCATATGTCGCCCGATCATGGCGAGGACGATTTCGACCTGTGCAAGGCGCATGGGATCGATCCTGTGTTCGCGGTCGATGATGGCGGGATCTACCGCGACGACTGGCCGTGGCTTGGCGGGAGTGACGAGCGCCGCCGCAGCGTCATCAACCCCGGCTTCAACGCGCCTGATGGCCCGATCTGCTCCGATCTGCGCGAGGCCGGTGCGCTGCTTTCCGCCAGTGCGGACTACCAGCATAGCTATCCCCACTCGTGGCGCTCGAAAGCCAAGGTAATCTTCCGCTGCACGCCGCAATGGTTCGTGCCGATGGACAAGCCGCTGCCATGGCTTGAGCCCAAGTCGAAAGAAGACAAGAGCTGGGAATCCGAAGGCGGTGCGATTGATCCGTCAGAAGAAGCCCTGTGCGCTGCACCCACCCTGCGTGAGCGTGCGATGGATGAAATTCGCCGCGTGCGCTTCGTGCCAGAAAAGGGCCGCCGCCGCATCGGCAGCATGGTCGAGGGGCGGCCCGACTGGGTGCTTTCCCGCCAGCGCGCCTGGGGCGTGCCGATCACGCTGTTCGTCAATCGCAAGAGCGGCGAATACCTGCAAGACCCGGCGGTGAATCACCGCATCGTCAAGGCCGTGCGCGAAGAAGGCGTCGATGCCTGGGACGAGGCGCGGGCGCAGGAATTCCTCGGGTCCGATTACAAGGCCGAAGATTTCGAGATGGTGACCGACATTCTCGACGTCTGGTTCGATTCGGGCTGCACCCACAGCTTCGTGCTCGAAAGCGGCAAATGGCCCGACCTGCAATGGCCCGCCGATCTCTATCTTGAGGGCTCTGACCAGCACCGGGGCTGGTTCCAGTCCTCACTGCTCGAAAGCTGCGCCACGCGCGGCCGCGCGCCATATGACCAGGTGCTGACCCACGGCTTCACCATGGATGCCAAGGGCAAGAAGATGTCGAAATCGCTCGGCAACACCATCGATCCGCTCAAGGTGATGGAGCAAACCGGCGCGGACATCATCCGGCTGTGGGCGCTTTCGGTCGATTTTACCGAGGATCACCGCATCGGCGATGAAATCCTGAAAGGCGTGGGCGACCAATACCGCAAGCTGCGCAACACCTTCCGCTATCTGCTCGGCGCGCTTGACGGTTTCGTGGGCGACATGGGCGATGCGGGCGAAATCCCCGAGCTCGAACGCTATGTGCTGGCGCTGTTGGCCGATCTTGACGGGAAGCTGCGGCAGGCGGTCGATGATTACGACTACAACACCTATACCCGCCTGCTGGTCGATTTCTGCAATGAAGACCTGAGCGCATTCTTCTTCGATATCCGCAAGGACACGCTTTATTGCGACGGGCCGGATTCGGGCACCCGCAATGCCTATCGCACCGTGCTGGACATCCTGTTCCACGCGCTGGTGCGCTATGCCGCGCCGGTGCTGGTCTACACCGCCGAGGAAGTTTGGAGCACGCGCTATCCCGATGGCGGCAGCGTACATCTGCTTGAATGGCCGGCAGTGCCGGGCGTGGAAGCGGACGGCGGTCGCTGGGAAAAGCTGCGCGTCTTGCGCGAGCGCGTGAACGAGGCGATCGAACCGCTGCGCCGAGACAAGCTGATCCGCTCCAGCCTGGAAGCCGAAGTCACCGTGCCCGCCGATGCGGTGCCCGAAGGCTTCAGCGACGCTGATCTCGCCGAACTGTTCATCACCGCGACAGTCACACGCGGGCAAGGCGCCGACGTGACCGTGAGCAAGAGCAACCACCACAAATGCGGCCGCTGCTGGCGCCTTTTGCCCGAAGTGGCGGAAGACGGCGATCTGTGCGGGCGCTGCGATGATGTGGTAAGCGCGGTGGATGCCTTTGGGGGCGCAGCTGCATGAGCGATCTGTTCACCCGCAACCGGCTGATCGGCATTGGCATTGCCGCGCTGATCTTCGCCAGCGACCAGTTCGTGAAATGGCTGGTGATCGGCCCGCTGCAACTGCGCCAGCGTTATGTGATTGATCTGCTTCCCTTCTTCGACCTGCGCTATACCGAGAACCGCGGGATTTCGCTGGGCCTACTGGAAGCGACCAGCGCCGAAATGCGCTGGATTCTGGTGGGCGTTACCGCGCTGATTGCCATCGTCGTAGCAGTGTGGATGATGCGAGAACGCTTACTGGGCGATATCGCCGGGCTTGGCCTGATCCTGGGCGGTGCGCTGGGCAATATCGTTGACCGCAGCAAATTCGGCTATGTCATCGATTATGCCGATTTCCATATCGGTAACTTCCGCCCGTTCCTGATTTTCAACGTCGCCGACGCCGCTATCACCATAGGCGTGGTGATTATCCTTGCCCGCTCCTTCTTCGTCAGCGAAAAGGAAGCGGCAACAGTTTGAGCGGCCGACAACGCGGCCAATGGAGAATATGCAATGCCCAGCCTGAAAACCCCGATACTGCTGATCGCGACCAGCGCCTTGCTGGCTGGATGCAGCAGTGGCGGCTTTCTCGACCGCGAGCGTCCCGATGAATTCGCGGTGCAACGCCAGGCGCCGCTGGTGGTGCCGCCCGATTTCAATCTCGTGCCGCCCGCTCCGGGCGCCCCGCGCCCCACCGAGGGCACCGCATCCGGGCAGGCGCTGGAGGCATTGTTCGGCGGCCCGGCCCCGCGCAGCCAGGTGGAAACCAGCGCGATCGACCGCGCGGGTGCGGCAGAACCGGGTATCCGCTCTTCGGTCGGCGATCCTGAAACCAATACCGTCGCCAAGGGCAGCGTCACGCGCGATATCATCGCCGCACCGGAAGGTGACGGCGCGAGCGCCCAGGCGGTAATACCTTCCTGATCTGCGCACCCGCATCCGCGGGTGCGATTTCCTCGCTCAAGGGGCCTGCGGCCCAATCGCTGCGGGCGCGCGGTCGCGCTTGCGGCCTGCTGGCTGCAGGCCGTTCTTGGTCGCGGCAGCCAAAGGCCGGAAGCAAAGTCGAAGACGCAGCTGGCCGTGGGCCACCTGCAGGGCCGTCGCGCCTTATGGCGCACAAGCCAAGCAGCGCGGACGCGCTGCGCACGGCGCTTGTGTGTCAATTCGAAGAATTGCGAGAAACAAGCAGCTTGTCGATCCGGCGGCCGTCCATATCCACTACCTCGAAGCGCCATCCCTGGTCGTGGAAGTGATCGCCCTCGACGGGTAGCTGCTTGAGCACGGACAGTACATAGCCCGCGACCGTTCCGAATTCGCGGTCCTCCGCATATTCGGTGCCCAGCCGGTCTGCCAGTGCATCAGCGGAGAATGCGCCAGAAACCAGTAGCGAGCCATCCTCACGCTCGACGATTAGCGGGCCTTCCCCCTGATCCTGATCGCTGGCGAATTCGCCCACAATCGCAATCAGCAGATCAACCGGCGTCACAATCCCGTCCAGATGGCCGTATTCATCGTGGACCATCGCCATCGCAACTTCGGATTGTTGCAGCAAACGGAGCGCATCCATCGCGTCAAGCTGGTCGGGTACCACTTCCGCCTTGCGCATCAATTGCTTGAGATTGACCTTTCTGCCAGCAACCATCGCGCCCAGCACTTCGCGCACTTTCACCACGCCCAGCATATTGTCGGGCGATCCGTCCGCCACCGGCAGCAGCGAATGCGGGCTGTCTTCAATCGCCTGGTGGATTGCGGCTTCATCGGCGTTGATATCGATCCAGTCGACCTCTCTGCGCGGGGTCATCATCTCGCGCACCGGGCGTTCTGCCAGGCGCACCACGCCGGTCAGTATCTGGTGCTGGCCAGCCTCGATCACACCCGAACGCGTGGCATCGGCAAAGATCATGTGCAGTTCTTCCGCGGTGACCGCTGACTGCCCGCCGGGGCGCACCCCCAGCAGGCGGATAAGCAGCGCCGAAGAGCTGTCGAGCACCCACACAAGCGGCGCTGCAACCCGCGCCAGCAGCGCCATCGGCCGCGCCATCACCAGCGCGATCGGCACGGCATGGCGCAGCGCCATTTGCTTGGGCACCAATTCGCCCACCACCAGGCTGAAATAGGTGGTGAGAGCGATCACCAGTGCGAATCCCGTTTCATCCGCCCATTGTGGCGGCAACCCGATAGCCACCAATCGTTCGCCCACGGGGCCTCCCAGGCTTGCGCCTGAATAGGCGCCCGCGATGATCCCGATCAAGGTGATGCCGATCTGCACGGTCGACAGAAACTTGCCCGGATCTGCGGCCAGCTGCAGCGCCACATGGGCGCTGGCCGAGCCCTTGTCGCGCTTGGCCCTAAGGCGCGCGGATTTGGCCGAAACGATCGCCAGCTCGGACATGGCGAACACGCCGTTGAGCACGATCAATCCGGCAATGATGATCACGTCTGGCCAGGGAAAGGATGTCACGGTGATATTCGCTAGCACAATTGGGCCGTCATGCCAGCTTCATTGCGCAATGAACCGCAACCGCCTATGAACACGGTTATGGCGGTCCTTGCCTTGGGGAAGGTGTGGTTGGGGGGCGTGGTGCGGCACTACGTCGCACCAAAGCATAGGAGATTCTTCAATGAAAACTTCCCGACTTTTATTCTCTGGCGTGGCGGCAATTTCGTTACTCGGAACCAGCGCCTGCGTAACCGATCCCAACACCGGCGAGAAAAAGATTTCCCGCACCGCGATCGGTGGGGTTGGCGGCGCTGTTGTGGGCGGCCTTCTGGGCGGCGTAATCGGCGGCAAGACCGCGCGTATCGTTGGCGCTGTCGCTGGCGGCGCGGTTGGCGGCTACGTCGGCTACAAGATGGATCAGCAGATCAAGGAACTTGAGGAAGAGACCGAAGGCACCGGGATCGACGTTACCGAAACAGATGGAGGAAGCGCGTTCCTCGTCAACCTGCCCGATGTGACTTTCACCACCGGCAGCTATTCCATCAGCCCGTCGTTCCAGTCGGCGCTGGACAGCGTGGCGGCGAATCTCGTGAAGTATCCGAACAGCATTGTCGACGTATACGGCCATACCGACACGGTCGGCACGGCGTCATCGAACCAGCTGCTGTCCGAACGGCGCGCACAGGCGGTCGCTAACTACCTGACCAGCCGCGGTGTAGGTTCGGCGCGCCTGCGCTGGCAGGGATTCGGCGAATCCCAGCTCAGGGTTCAGACTGGCGACAACGTGAACGAGCCGCTCAATCGCCGGGTCGAGATCAAGGTCATTCCGCTGACCCAGGCGGAGATCGACGCCGCGCAGTAAGCGCCGGTATCGGGCCAATCAGAAGGGGCCGGGCCGGTTGGTCTGGCCCCTTTTTTTCGGACACCGTTCCAATTGCGCGGGATCGGTGCCGGACAATTTCAATGCAACTGAAGCAGACTCTGGCATCAGACGGAAAACAGCGCGGATGCGCGGCGCCCAGCGCTTGAGGGGCGACACGAAGAATCAGCCCTTTGTACGTGGCGCAAGCTCCGCCGCTCTTCCGGCCAGCCGCGCCACTGCCTCACGGTGGATTTGCGGGGCGCACACCAACACGCCGAAAGCGCGCGGATCGCGCTTGTTGTAGCGCAGCTGGCCGCCAAATGCGTCGGTCACCTCTGCTCCCGCCTCACGCGCGATCAATGTGGCGGCCGCTACGTCCCATTCATAGCCCCAGCGCAGGGTTGCGACCAGATCGGCCTCATTGGCGGCAACCATGGCGATGCGAAGCGCGATCGAATTGGGCTTGTCGACGATGGTCAGGTCGCTGTCTTCGCGCGGCAGCGCGTCGGTGGGCACGCGCGCGCCCGCAAAGGTGCTGCGCTGCGATGCAATGAGCGGCGCATCATTGCGCCATGCGCCCTTGCCCGCGACCGCCAGCCACTCCTCGCCCCGCGCCGGTGCGGCGAGCATGCCGATCAACGGGCGGCCGGCGCTCACCAGCGCCACCGAAACCGCCCAGCCGCTGCGCCCGCGCACGAAATCGCGGGTTCCGTCGATCGGATCTACCAGCCACACAAGCCCCTTGGGCAAGCGCGAACCGCAATCGGCGGTTTCTTCGGACAGCCAGCCCGCTGCCGGCAGCAGCGCACCCAGCTCACGCTTGAGAAAGGCATCGACCGCAAGATCGGCCGCAGATACCGGCGAACCAGGCTCCTTTTCCCAGCTCTCAACCTGGTTCCCCGCCCCGGGCCACAGATCAAACGCGATTCGCCCGGCTTCACGGACGATCGCTTCAAGACGCTGGCTGTCGATCACGTATGGAACCTATCCATCTTTTTATGAGGGCTGGCCCTGCACGCTGAATGGCCACTTTTCAAGGCGGCCAATCCATGCTTAGGCGCTCCGCATACGAATCCGGTTGGAACCGCCCGCAACAAAGGACACGTCCCCCCCATGAATATCCACGAATACCAGGCCAAGGAACTGCTCGCGAAATATGGCATCGGCATCCCTGCCGGCCATGCCGCGCTCACCGTCGAAGAAGCTGTCGAAGGTGCGAAAAAGCTGCCCGGGCCGCTCTATGTGGTGAAGGCGCAGATCCACGCCGGCGGGCGCGGCAAGGGCAAGTTCAAGGAGCTTGGTCCCGATGCCAAGGGCGGCGTGCGCCTGGCCAAGAGCGTCGAGGAAGTCGAAGCCAATGCGAAGGAAATGCTCGGCAATACGCTGGTGACCATCCAGACCGGTGATGCCGGCAAGCAGGTGGGCCGCCTCTATGTCACCGACGGGGTCGATATCGCCAAGGAATACTACCTTTCGATGCTGGTTGACCGCGCATCGGGCCGCGTCGCGATGATCGTTTCGACCGAAGGCGGGATGGATATCGAGGAAGTCGCGCATTCGGCGCCCCAAAAGATCACCACCATCACCATCGACCCGGCGCAGGGCTTCATGCCGCACCATGGGCGCGCCGCGGCCTTCGCGCTGAAACTGACCGGCGATCTCAACAAGCAGGCGCAGAAGCTGACCAAGCAGCTTTACACCGCTTTCATGGATCTCGATTGCGAGATGCTGGAAATCAACCCGCTGGTCGAAACCGAAGACGGCAATCTACTGGTGCTCGACACCAAGATGAGCTTCGATGGCAATGCACTGTTCCGCCACAAGGATGTGGAGGCGCTGCGCGACGTGACCGAGGAAGACCCGGCCGAAGTTGAAGCCTCCGAATACGACCTCGCCTATATCAAGCTCGACGGTAATATCGGCTGCATGGTCAATGGCGCCGGCCTCGCCATGGCGACGATGGACATCATCAAGCTGAACGGCGCCTTCCCCGCCAACTTCCTTGATGTGGGCGGCGGCGCCACCACAGAGAAGGTGACTGCGGCGTTCAAGATCATCCTGAAAGATCCGGCGGTGGAAGGCATCCTCGTCAATATCTTCGGCGGGATCATGAAATGCGACGTAATTGCCAATGGCATCGTGCAGGCGGCGAAGGACGTGAATCTCTCCGTGCCGCTGGTCGTGCGGCTTGAAGGCACCAATGTCGAACAGGGCAAGGAAATCCTGAACAATTCGGGGCTGCCGATCGTGAGCGCCGACGACCTTGGCGATGCGGCGAAGAAAATCGTGGCCGAGGTGAAGAAGGCTGCCTGATGGTGCGGCGCAAACTTGACGTTTACGTAAACGCAAGTTAGTTGGGCGCCCGATAATTCGTTTGAAGAGGAAGGAACTCCCATGAAGATCCTCGTGCCCGTAAAAAGGGTGATCGACTATAATGTGAAGCCGCGCGTCAAATCGGATGGCTCGGGCGTGGACCTGGCCAACGTCAAGATGAGCATGAACCCGTTCGACGAGATCGCGGTGGAAGAGGCGATCCGCATCAAGGAAGCGGGCAAGGCCGAGGAAATCGTGGTGGTTTCGATCGGTCCGGCAAAGGCGCAGGAAACGCTGCGCACCGCGCTGGCGATGGGCGCCGATCGCGCGATCCTGGTGCAGGTTGACGATGGCGTCGAGGTCGAGCCGCTGGCGGTTGCCAAGATATTGAAGGCCATCGCCGACGAGGAAGGCCCCGGCATCGTCATGCTGGGCAAGCAGTCGATTTCGGACGATTCGAACCAGACCGGCCAGATGCTCGCCGCGCTGATGGGCCGCCCGCAGGGCACCTTCGCCAATACGGTCGAGGTCGATGGCGACAGCGTGATCGTGAAGCGCGAGATCGACGGCGGGCTCGAGACAGTAAAGCTGTCGCTGCCTGCGATCATCACCACCGACCTGCGCCTCAACGAGCCGCGCTATGCTTCGCTGCCGAACATCATGAAGGCCAAGCAGAAGCCGCTCGATAACAAGACGCCCGCCGATTACGGGGTCGACATCACCCCGCGCCTCACCACCACTAACGTGTCTGAGCCGCCGGTGCGCCAGGCCGGCGTGAAGGTGGAAGACGTCGACGCGCTGGTTGCCAAGATCAAGGCGCTCGGGATCGCGTAAGCGGCCGGGAGCAGGAAAGGATTCACAGATGAAAACTCTCGTTTGGGTCGAACATGACAACGCCGCGGTCAAGGATGCCACCCTCGCCGCCGTCACCGCCGCTTCAAAGCTCGGTGAAGTGCACCTGCTGGTCGCGGGTTCAGGCTGCGCGGCTGTCGCTGACGAAGCCGCCAAGATCGCCGGGGTGGGCAAGGTCCACCTGGCTGACGATGCGGCCTATGAGCACGCGCTGGCCGAGAACGTCGCTCCGCTGGTGGCAAGCCTGATGGACAGCCATGACGCCTTCGTCTGCCCTGCCACCACCACCGGCAAGAACATCGCGCCGCGCGTGGCAGCCCTGCTTGACGTGATGCAGATCTCCGACATTCTCTCGGTCGAGGGCGAGAAGAGCTTCACCCGCCCGATCTATGCCGGCAACGCCATCGCCACCGTCACCAGTTCGGACCCGAAGCTCGTCATCACCGTGCGCGGCACTGCGTTTGAAAAGGCAGCCCTGGAAGGCGGCAGTGGCACGGTAGAGGCCGTTTCGGGCCCGGGCGATGCTGGCCTCTCCAGCTTCGTCAGCTCGGAAATCGCCAAGAGCGAGCGCCCCGAGCTGACCAGCGCCAAGGTGATCGTATCGGGCGGCCGTGCGCTGAAAGACGCGGCGACCTTCGAGGAAGTGATCATCCCGCTGGCGGACAAGCTGGGTGCGGGGGTCGGCGCCTCGCGCGCCGCCGTGGACGCGGGCTATGTGCCCAATGATTACCAGGTCGGCCAGACCGGCAAGATCGTGGCGCCCGAAGTCTATATCGCGATCGGCATCTCGGGCGCGATCCAGCACCTTGCGGGGATGAAGGATTCAAAGACCATCATCGCCATCAACAAGGACGAGGACGCACCGATCTTCCAGGTGGCGGATATCGGCCTTGTGGCTGACCTGTTCAAGGCGGTGCCCGAGCTGACCGAGAAGCTGTAAGCCAAAGAAAATCTGAAGCTTGAACGAGACCTCCGGCGGGCTAATGTGCCTGCCGGAGGTTTTGTTATGCCGGAGCCGGACTGCCCCGCCCGCCTCACATCCAGCCGGTGATGAAGTGCAGTACCATCCCCACCAGCCCGCCCACGATCGTGCCGTTGATGCGGATGAACTGCAGGTCGCGCCCCACCGCGCTTTCGATCCGCCCGGTGATCGTCACCGCGTCCCAGCGCTTGACCGTTTCTGACACCAGCTGGACGATCTGTCCGCCATAGCGTGTAGCGATCCCCACCATGGTGCGGCGGACCAGCCGGTTGATCTGGAGTTGCAACCGCACGTCCTGCTGCAAAGCCCGCCCGATCTCGACCAGCAGCTTGCGCATTTCGCCGCCCAGCGCGCTTTCCGGATCGCGCGCGCGGCGGATCAGGGACTGGCGAATCCGCTCCCACACGCCCATCCACCATTCGGCCACCGCCGGGTTCTCGATCAGGTCGCGCTTCATGCTCTCGACCCGCTCGCGCGTCACTTCGTCATGCTGCAAGTCGCTGGCAAGCTTTTCCAGACCCTCTTCGATCTTGCTGCGCAGCGGATGTTCGGGATCGACCAGCACTTCCGCCAGCAGGCGATAGAGCCCGTCCAGCACCGAGCCCGAGATACGCTCGTCGAGCCCGGTCCAGCGCAGCACCGCATTGGCGCGCGATTCGATGATCTCGCGCACGGTGTCCTCATTGTCCTCAAGCGTCAGCCCCGCCCAGCGGATGAAGCCATCCATCAGCGGCATGTGGCGGCCATCGGCGATCGCGCCCTCGAGCATCCGGCCCAGCAGCGGGGAGACGTCAATCTTGGCGAATTGCGCGCCGAGCCCGGCCCGGACCTGATTCCCCAACCTATCGGGATCGAGCGATTCGAGCACTTCGGCAAGCAGTTCAGACGCCCCGCCGGTGAGCCGCGCCGCGCCATCGGCATCGCTTGCGGAGCGGAGCGGATCGGTGAGGAAATCGCCCACCGCACGCGCCACATTCATCCCCGCCATGCGCCGCGCGACCACGGCGGGGGTGAGGAAATTCTCGCGCAGGAACTGCGCCATGGTGTCAGCGATGCGGTCCTTGTTCGACGGGATGATCGCGGTATGCGGGATCGGCAGGCCGAGCGGGTGGCGGAACAGTGCGGTCACCGCGAACCAGTCAGCCAGCCCGCCAACCATCGCCGCTTCGGCAAAGGCGTTGACATAACCCCAGGCCGGATGGGCGCCGAGCAGGCCATGCGTGGTGAAGAACACCACCGCCATCGCGGCAAGCATGCCAGTCGCGGTCCAGCGCATGCGGCGCGCACGATCGGGGGTGAGCGGTGCGCCGCCGAATCTGTAGGATGCTGACGTGCTGTCTGTCATGGCCAGCCGCCTAGCACATTATGCGCGCTGTTACTCAGCCGGAGTTGCCAGTGGCCTGGCTGGCCCGCTGTGATCGCCATGCTCGTCACCCGGCTTGTAGGTCAGCAGGCGATTGCGCAACCACGGGCCAATGCGTTTTTCGAACCCGTCAGCCAGGCTGAAACCGGCCGGCACGATCAGCAGCGTGAGCACCGTCGAGAGGATCAACCCGCCAATCACCACTGTGCCCATCGGCGCGCGCCAGGCCCCGTCGCCCGAGAGCGAGATGGCGGTGGGGATCATGCCCGCGGTCATGGCGACAGTGGTCATCACGATCGGCTGCGCGCGTTTGTGCCCCGCCTCCATGATGGCATCGAGCTTGCGCGTGCCCCGCTCCATTTCCTCGATCGCGAAATCGATCAACAGGATCGAGTTCTTCGAGACGATCCCCAGCAGCAGCAGGATGCCGATATAGACCGGCATGCTTTGCGGCTGCCCCGCAAGCCACACCAGGAATATGCCGCCCAGTGGAGCCAGCGCCAGCGAGGTCATGTTGACCAGCGGGCTCATCAGCCGTTTGTAGAGCAGTACCAGCACCGCAAATACCAGCAGCACCCCGGCGACGATGGCGATGATCAGGTTCTTGATCAGTTCCTGTTGCCATTCTTCCTCGCCCACCACCTCGCGCATCACGCCCTGCGGCAGATCCTTGAGAATGGGCAGCGCGTCGAGTTCCTTCTGTGCTTCGCCCTTGATAACCCCTCGCGCAAGGTCGGCCCCCACCAGCACGCGGCGGTTCTGGTTGTAGCGCTGGATCGCGGTCGGGCCGGAGCCGAAGCTGATTTCGGCCACGCGCGATAACGGCACGGTTTCCCCGGTTCGCGTGGGAACCGGCAGGTTCTCGATCGTGGTCATATCGCTGCGTGATTGGCGCGGCAGCTTGACACGGATCGGGATCTGCCGGTCAGCGAGTGAGAATTTGGCAGCATTCTGCTCGATTTCGCCCAGCGTCGCGATACGGATCGTCTGGCTCAGCGCGCTGGTGGTCACACCCAGTTCGGCGGCGATGCCGGGACGCGGCGTGATGATGATTTCCGGCCGGTTGATGTCCGCGCTGACCCGCGGCGCAACCAGCGTATTGAGCCCCTTCATCTGCTCGACCAGCGTAGCAGCGGCCTGTTCCAGCAGGACAGGATCAGACCCGGCCAGCATGACCGTCAAGTCGCGGCCGCTGCCAAACCCGCCCGATTGCGACTGAAACCGCACCCGCGCATCGGGAATCTGGGCAAAGACCGGCGCAAGATCGCGCTCGAAATCAATCAGCGTTCGCTCGCGTTCGTCCTTGAGCGTGACGAAGATTGTGGCATCGCCTTCACGGATCCGCTCCAGCGCCCGTTCAACTTCGGGCTCCTGATACAGCAGATCAGCGATTTGCTTGGTTACCTGCGTTGTTGTTTCCAGCGTCGTGCCGGGCACCATTTCGATCTCGACCCGGCTGCGCCCGTCATCGATCGTCGGCTGAAACTGCGCCGGAACATTCATGAACAGCAGCACAGTGAGCAACAGCGAGAAATAACCGACCATCAGCATCCATGCGCGATGGTCGTAGAACCGCGCCTCGAGCCAGCGCCAGGACTGGTGAATCTGCCCGCCGATCAGGCGCCAGGGCAATCCGAGCGCCTTGAGCGCCAGCCAGCCCGAGGCAATCGCAATGGCGACAATTACTGCCATTTCGAAGATCTGGGCGATTTTTGTGATCAGCGAACGGATCAGGCCGGCGTCTGCACCGCCGGCCTCGCCTGCGATCGTCTGCGAAATAGCCAATTGCTGGACCAGCCCGTAGGACCCCGGCACACCGCCGCCGGGACCGAAAGTCACCAGCATTGGCACCGCCAGCAGCGCGATAACCACGAGGATGGCCGAAACAAGGTACAAGAAACGGTGCCTCGGCGGGTCCAGGCCCTCACGGCGGGCATAGAGCTTACCCCGGTTGAGCGACCAAGCCAGCACCGCCATATAGCGGTCCATCCACTTGCCTTCGCCATGCGCTGCATGGCCCTTCGCTTCGAGGAAATAGGCCGCCAGCATCGGCGTGATCATGCGCGCGACAGCCAGGCTCATCAGCACTGCCACCACCACCGTCAGGCCGAAATTCTTGAAGAACTGCCCTGAAATACCGGGCATCAGACCTACTGGCAGGAATACCGCAACGATGCAGAAACTGGTTGCTACCACCGGCAGGCCGATTTCGTCGGCGGCATCGATGCTGGCCTGATAGGCGCTCTTGCCCATGCGCATATGTCGCACGATGTTCTCGATCTCGACGATCGCATCGTCCACCAGTACCCCCGCGACCAGCCCCAGCGCCAGAAGGGAAAGCTGGTTGAGGTTGAAGCCCATGAGATCCATGAACCAGAACGTGGGTATTGCCGAAAGCGGGATGGCGATCGCGGAAATCACCGTCGCCCGCCAGTCACGCAGGAAGAAGAACACCACCACCACAGCCAGGATCGCGCCTTCGATCATCGCTGACATCGAACTGGTGTATTGTTCCTCGGTGTAACGGACCGTGTCGAACAGCGGGATGAAATTGACGCCGGGATTTTCAGCCTCGATCTCGGCGATAACCTGTTTGGCGCCTTCAAACACGGTCACGTCGGACGCGCCCTTGGCCCGCGACATGGCGAAATTGACCACTTCCTTGCCGCGCACCTTGCTGATCGATGTGCGTTCGGAATAGCCATCGCGCACAGTTGCCACATTGGCCAGCTTGATAGTGCTGCCATCGCCCAACTGGATCTGTCGCTGCGACAATTCATAGGCACTGGCCATATTGCCCAGCACACGCACAGACTGCCGCGTGCCCCCAATCTCGGTCGCGCCGCCGGCAGCATCGACATTGGTCTGCCGCAGGACATTGTTGATCTGGCTTGCGGTAACCCCGAAAGCCTGCATCCGCGGCAGGTCAAGAACCACTTCGATCTCTCGGTCGACCCCGCCGAACCGGTTGACTTCGGCCAGGCCTTCAATGCTGAGCAGGCGTTTGGCCACCGTATCGTCGATAAACCAGCTCAGCTGTTCGATGGTCATGTCATCGGCTTCGACCGCGAAGATGCCGAGGAACCCTCCTGCAATTTCGATCTTGCTGATGCGCGGTTCCAGAATTCCCTCGGGCAGGCTGCCGCGCACGGTGTCGACCGCATTCTTGACCTCGGCCACCGCGTCGTTGGGATCGATGCCGATCTCGAATTCGATCGTGGTGTTCGAATTACCTTCACGCGCTGTCGAATTGATCGAATTGACACCGTTGATCGAGCGGACCGCAGACTCTATCCGCTGCGTGATCTGGTTCTCGATCTCGGTCGGGGCGGCGCCCGGCTGCGAAATCGAGACATTGACCGCTGGAAATTCGATATCCGGGTTGTTGACCACGTCCATCCGCGCAAAACTTACCAGGCCGGCAAACAACAGCGCGATGAAGAACACCAGAGGGATCACCGGATTGCGGATCGACCATGCCGAGATATTGCGGAAATTCATGGCCGATTATTCTCCGCTGGTCTTCTGCACCTTGGGATTCACCGACTCACCGGGGTTGAGGAACCCGCCCGCCCGCAGCACAACCCGTTCGGTGCCATCAAGCCCCTCGACAATCGCCAGTCCGTCACTGGTGACGAGCCCGGTCTTGACCGCGCGGCGTTGCGCCTTGTTCTGCGCATCGATGATATAGACATAGGCACCTTCCTTGTCCGAAAGCACCGCGCTTTCGGGCAAGACCGGCGCCACAACGGTGCCGCTATTGATCGTCGCGGTGGCATAGCCGCCCGGCCGCAGACCTTCGGCATAAGCGAGCGCGATTCGTACCACACCTTGCCGGTTTTGCGCGTCAATCGTAGGTTCAAGCTGCCATACCTGGCCAATAAAAGTCTGGTCGGTGCCAACAGGCACGACCTCCGCTGTGACACCGGGGGTAAGCTTGGCCAGCTGTGCCTCGCCAACACTCGCCAGCAGCTCCATTTCGCCGCCCTTGGCAATGCGGAACAGCGGGGTCGAGCCCGCGCTCACCGTCTGTCCGGGCTCGACATTGCGTTCAAGCACCAGCCCTGCCGCCGGAGCGACGATATCGAGCCGCGCATTGCGCGCCAGCAATTCGTTATACTGCGCCTGGGCGACGGCAACCCGCGCGCGCGCGGCATCGCGAGTTGCGGTCAGCCGGTCGACATCAGCCTTGGAGATGAAACCGCGCTCGACCAGTTGCAGCGCACGATCAAGATTGGCTCGTGCCAGTTCGGCATCGGCCCGGGCCACTTCGATCTGCGCCGCCGCGCTGCGCGCTTGTTGCGACTGTACCGAACGGTCAATCGAGGCCAGTACCTGGCCCGCGCGCACCCATTGGCCCTGCTCAACCGACACAGACACCACACGGCCACCCTCGCCAGCCACGCCCACCGGCATCTCGCGCCGTGCAGCGATCGTTCCGGTCGCCACAATCGAACCTTGAATCCGGGTCTTGCCCGGCGCGACCACCGTTATCGATGGAGCCTGCGAGCGGTCATCACCGCCGGCCACGCTGGCCGCATCGCCATTGCCGAAGAAGAAATAGGCCGCCCCGATGATCGCGACGATCAACAGGCCGGCAAGCGCAAGCCACTTGAGGCGCGAAGGCCGTTCGATCCGGCCCGCAAGGCTATATTCCGACGAGATCGAATCCGCAGATTCGGATTTGATCGTTGATTCGTAATTCATCGCGTTTCCTTTGCACGCGGTGTATTATCCGCATAAGGCACCATGCGCAAGATCTCTTATGCTGCGCCCGGCAGGGCGGCAATGCGCCGCTCGACCAGCGACATAGTGTTACGACGAGGGGCTTGGCGCCTGGTTCCCCGCCGACCAATAAAAAGCGGGGCAGCTGATGCCGCCCCGCCCGGATTTTTTCAATCGATTAGTGAACTGCAGGTCGCGTGCCTTTATCGCACACGGCCTTTCTGAATCAGGTTCACTATCCCCAGCAGGATGACCGCGCCGAGAATAGCCACAATCAACCCGGTGATCGAAAATTCCTGCACGCTGCCAGTGATCCCCAGCAAGGGCCCTGCCACCATATTGCCGATGATCGAGCCGACGCAGCCGACCACGATGTTCCAGAAAACCCCCATCGAAGCGTCGCGATTCATCACCAGGCTGGCCAGCCACCCGGCCACACCCCCCACTATCAAAGCGATAATCCAACCCATTTCGACATCCTCCTTTTGTTCGGATGCCCTCCTTATGGCCCCTTTAGAACTACTGACGCAAGGGCAGAGGCAGATTGGCATGGGCTGAGGCATGAACAGAAAAGCGGCGCGGGAAGCTTCGCCTCCCACGCCGCGCGCGTGAATTTTCTGTTTGCCGTCAGTATTTCAGCTGGCGCTCATAAAGGTCGCGATAATGCTGGATGCGGGTAACACGCAGCCCCTGCATACCCGAACGGTCGACCGCGCGTTGCCAGGAAGCGAACTCCTCCAGCGTAAGGTTGTAGCGCTCGAGCACCTCGTCGATGGTCAGCAAGCCGCCATTGACCGCCGCAACGACTTCCGCCTTGCGCCGCACAACCCAGCGCCTGGTTTCGGGCGACGGCAGGTCGTCAAGCGACAGCGGCTCGCCGAGAGGGCCGATAACCTGAGCGGGACGAATATCTTGGTTCTCAATCATCTATTTCTCTCGGTCGCCTGTTGCCGCTTCACCTTCAGCAGAATTCTCCATGCCACCCGGGCATTTTCGTCCACCTAAAGCTTTATGGTTAACGTAGCGTTTGCCCTCCTCGCCGGAAGCGAAATAACCCGCCGTTGCATCGCCGAAGCTGCTCGTAAGCAGCGGGCTTTCTTCCAGCAAAATCTGGCGCAGATCGCGCGCGGCATTGATCCGCGCAGTCAGTTCGGACCAGCCGAACGCCTTCAGCGCTTTGCCGGTCGATCCCGTCATTGGTCCGGGAGTTGTGAGTCGCTTGTCAAACATCATGTCGGTGCTTCTAGACCCAAGCCCGTCAAGATCAGGTAAAGCCGCAGTTTACCCTGTATTTAGGATTACACGCCCGCTCCCCGCACCCGCAGCCGCTCTGACGCAATGCTGGATTAGGGCCAGAGAGCCGTGTATGGGCGCAGCCGATCATGACCATTGCGATCGATATTGCCGCCGGGCTATCGCCCGAAGCCCTGTTCGCCTTGCCCAAGCCGGCAGGCGAAAGCCGCGTGGTCGTGGCGATGAGCGGCGGTGTCGACAGTTCGGTGGTTGCTGCCTTGGCAGCGGCCAGCGGTGCAGAAGTGATCGGCATCACCCTGCAGCTTTACGATTATGGCGCGGCCACCGGACGCAAGGGCGCATGCTGCGCTGGTGATGACATCCGCGATGCGCGCGCGGTGGCTGACCGGCTGGGCATCGCGCATTACGTGTTTGACCATGAAAGCGCCTTCCGCGAGGAAGTGGTCGAGCAGTTCGCTGACGATTATCTCGCCGGGCGCACTCCGGTGCCCTGCATCCGCTGCAACATGGGGCCCAAGTTCACCGACCTGTTCAAGATGGCGCGCGAACTGGGCGCGGATTGCCTTGCCACGGGGCACTATGTGCGCCGGGTGATGGGGCCTGCCGGGCCAGAGCTGCACCGCCCCCTTCTTTACAGGGCGCTCGATCCGGCGCGTGACCAGTCATACTTCCTATATGGCACCACCGAGGCCCAGCTCGATTATCTACGCTTCCCCTTGGGCGGGCTGCCCAAGCGCCAGGTGCGCGAGCTGGCTGAACGGGCGGGCCTGCGCAATGCCGCCAAGCCCGACAGCCAGGACATCTGCTTTGTGCCCGATGGCGACTATGCCCGGATCGTCGAGAAGATGCGGCCCGAAGGCGGCGCACCCGGCCCGATCGTGCATGCCGCAAGCGGCGAGGTGCTGGGACAGCACAAGGGCATTATCCATTATACCGTTGGCCAGCGCCGCGGGCTCGAGATCGGCGGGCAGGCCGAGCCGCTCTATGTGGTTGGGCTGGATGCCGATAATCGCGCGGTCAGGGTTGGCCCCAGGCACATGCTGGCAGTACGCGCCGCAAGGATCATCGAAACCAACCGTATCGGCCCGCTGCCCGATGCGCCGCTGGCTGCCAAGGTGCGCAGCCTGGCGAAGCCCGTGCCGGTCACGCTCGAAGGTACGCTGGGCGACGGTGCGAGCGCTACGATCCGCTTTGCCGAGCCCGAATTCGGGGTCGCACCAGGGCAGGCGGCAGTGATCTATGCCGGCGAGCGCGTGGTGGGCGGCGGCTGGATCGCGGAAGCAGAAAGCGCGGCCTAGGCTCCCGCGAGCACTAGCCCTCCCACTTCTCAAGCACGCAGCCATAGCCCTCGCGATGGCTCGCGCGGTCGACCGCGATGAGCGGGAAGCGCGCAGTGACGCTTTGCGCCGCCGGATCGTCAACCAGGGTGACGAATTCCATGCCCTCCAGCTTGTCCTTTTCGCAATCTTCCAGGCTGCGGCCTGCAACGAAACGGCACGAGCAGACGACCCGCGCCGAATAGGCGGCGGCGGTTTGGGCATAGGCCTGCGCGGGCGCATAATAACGCCATCCCAGCGCGGCCAGCACGGCGAGAATCGCCAGTAAGATCCAGCCGCCGCGCCCCACGGTCGGGCCTGCCAGGGTGCGGCTGCGCGATTTAGTCCTGGATTGTGCCATTGCCATTCCTGCCATTGCCATTTCAAATTTTGTGCGCGAGTGGGGCGCGATGAAGAACTTGCGGTCGCTGCTCCCTATCGCCACTCTGGCGCTCCTTCCAGCCCTGACTTCGTGCGGGGAGGCTCCGCAGTCGCCGCCACCGCTAAGCGAGCAAGCCCTTGCCGCAGTCACCAAGGATGCCGGTGCCCCCACAAGCGAGCTGGCGCGCGAGGTCGACGATCTTTTCACGCGCGAAGGGCTGGGGGAGACTCGCGCGCTTCTGGTGATGCAGAACGGCAGGATCGCCGCCGAGCGCTATGCTCCGGGTTATGGCGCCGACACCCGCTTCGTCAGCTGGTCGATGGCCAAGACGATCTCCGGCATCATGATCGGCATGCTGGTGGCTGACGGGAGGTTGCGGCTCGACGAGGGCGCCCCGGTTCCTATGTGGCAGCGCCCGGGCGATCCGCGCGGCGAGATCACGCTGCGGCAATTGCTCCAGATGCGTAGCGGGCTGCGCCACACCGAGGCGGGCGATCCACCTTACGAATCCAGCGAAGTACGGATGCTGTTCCTCGATGGGCGCGACGACATGGCGCAATGGGCAGAGGAGCAGCCGCTGGGGGCCGAACCGGGCACTGAGTTCGAATACTCATCCAATACCAGCGTGATCCTGGCCGATATCGCCGCGCGCGCACTGACGGATAGCGAGGATCCGGATGACCGGCGAAGCGCGGTGGCAGACTTTCTCGAAGCGCGGCTGTTTGGCCCACTGGGGATGGACAGCATGGTGCCCGAGTTCGACCGCTCGGGCACGCTGATCGGCGGATCGCTGATCCATGGCAATGCGCGCGACTGGGCAAAGCTCGGCGAATTCCTGCGCCGCAAGGGCGCCGCACCGGGCGGTGAGCAATTGGTGCCGAGCCGATGGATCGAGCAGATGGTAACGCCAAGCCCGCGCAGCCCCCATTACGGCTTCCAGATCTGGCTCAACCGCACGCTTGACGATCCCGAGGCCGAGCATCCGCTGTTCCCCGATCGCGCGCCCTCCACGCTGTTTTCGCTGATCGGGCACATGGGCCAGTATGTGATCGTCTCGCCGCAGCAACGGCTGACGGTGGTGCGGCTGGGCCATTCCAATCGTGACGAGCGCATCGCCATGTTGCAGCAGCTTGCCGATGTGATCGAGCTTTACCCGGTCAGGTAAGTCCCGCCGGGGCGCATTGCCCGCCGAGCCAGACCCTCTCGCCATCGAGCCGGCACTCGAACCGCCCGCCGCGTTCGCTCGCCTGCCAGGCCGAGAAATCCCCGCGCCCAAGCCGCGCGCACCAATAGGGCGTGAGCACTGCATGCGCCGAGCCGGTCGCTGCATCCTCGATACCGCCCGAGAACACCCGGCTGGTGACGTCTGCCCCCATGTCACCCGGCGCGGTGGCGATCAATTGCATGGCTTCCAGCCCGGAGAGATCGGGCGCGAGCGCGCGCACCTCGGCAGCATCATTCAACACCGCCAGCGCATAGCCCGCTGCGTTCCAGCGGATCTCCAGCGGCTGCGCCCCCAACGCCGCTGCGAGCTCGCTCCAGCCGCGCGGCGCGGTGAGGATTGCGGGCAGCGCCAGCTCGTAATGCGCCGCGCCGTCCAGCCGCTGCACATCCAACTCATCGCCCTTGTGCGTGCGCAAGCGGACCCGGTCCGCATCGGAGCGCGCCAGCAGCACATGCCCCGTAGCAAGCGCGCCGTGCCCGCACAGGGCAATCTCGCGATCCGGCGCAAACCAGCGAACAGGATGCGCGCCACCAATCGCAACCTCGCCCACGAAGGCGCTGGCAGGTGCGCCGATTTCGCGCGCCATCGCCTGCATTTCGGCCTCGCCCGGAAACTCGCCGCACAGGATTATCGCTGCCGGGTTGCCGCGTGCGCCCTCGCCCACGAAGGCATCGACATGGACCGGCGGGCGGATCACTCGGCGCGGTCGGGCAGCAGTTCCTCTGCCGCAACCCCTTCCTCGTTGACGAGGCCCTGCGGATCGGGATGGATCAGCACTTCGACCCCGGGGAACTCGCGCGCGATCCGCGCCTCGACCTCGTCCATCAGATCGTGCACCTCGACAATGGTCAGATGCGGCTCGACCGCCATGTGGAACTGGACGAAATCATCCGCGCCGCTGGTGCGCGTGCGCAAATCATGCACTCCGCGGATATCGGGATGGCGGGCCAGGACTTCGAGGAATTCCTCGCGCCGCTGGTCGGGCCATTCCTTGTCCATCAAATGGTTTATCGCCTCGCCGCCCGCGCGCCATGCGCCCCAGGCCAGCCAGGCGGCGATCCCCAGTCCGAACAGCGGATCGGCAATGCCGAAGCCGAGATACTGGTCGAGCACCAGCGCCGCGATCACCGCGAGGTTGAGCAATATGTCAGACTGGTAATGCAGATGATCGGTCTTGATGGCGACCGAACTGGTCCTGGCGATCACATGCCGCTGCCACGCCAGAAGAGCAAAGGTCGCCGCAATCGCGATCAGCGACACGGCAATGCCCTCTTGCGCCGCCGCGGTCTGACCGCCTTCCGCCAACTGCGTGATTGCGCGCAAGGCGATTCCGCCGGCAGAAAGCGTGATCAGCATGACCTGGAAAATTGCCGCCAGCGCTTCGGCCTTGCCGTGCCCGAAGCGGTGGTTCTCGTCTGCCGGGTGTGACGCGACCCACACGCCGATCAGCGTCGCAATGCTGGCGACCAGATCTAGCGCGGTATCGGCCAGGCTGCCGAGCATGGCAGTGGAGCCGGTGCGCCAGCTGGCCCACAGCTTCAGCCCGACCAGGAACAGCGCGGTCGCGATCGAGGCAAGGGCCGCGCTGCGGGTGAGCGATGCCTGTTTCACGGATAAAGCAGCGTGCTGCTCCAGCCGCCTCCAATGCGGGTAAACTGGCGCCGGTCATGCAGCCGGAACGGACGATCCATCCAGAATTCCATTCTTTGTGGATCGAGGCAAAATCCCGTCCAATGCGGCGGGCGCGGCACCGAGCCGACCAGATGGCGCGCAGTCACCTTCGCAATTCGGGACAGAAACTCACTTCGCGACGCGAGCGGGCGCGACTGGTCCGAAGCAAGCGCACCCAGCTGCGAATCGCGGCTGCGGCTGCCAAAATATTCATCGGCCAGCGCCGGATCCACCTCATGCACAAGGCCTTCGATGCGGATCTGGCGGCGCAGGCTTTTCCAGTGGAACAGCAGTGCCGCCTGCACATTGGCGCGGATTTCGCCGCCCTTGCGGCTGTGGGCATTGGTGTAAAAGGTAAAACCCTCCGGCCCGTGCCCCTTGAGCAGCACCATGCGAACCGAAGGCGCGCCATCGGGCGTGGCGGTAGCGAGCGCCATGGCGTTGGGATCATTGGGTTCTGCCGCGCGCGCCTCTGCAAACCAGGCTTCGAACAGCGCCATGGGATCGCCATCGGGAATCTCGCTGGCGGCGAGGCGGACAAGCTGGTCAGGCGTGGGAGTGGGCACGATCAATTCCTACGAGGGTCAGGATCCAATAAGCACATGGAACACATGGAACACAGTCATATAAAGAAAAATCGCGCCACTTCACCCCATGGATTGCCCAATGGATTGAAGGGCATTGCGAGAAAGTCGCAGGAAGGACATGAACAGCCATCCCGCCGCGATAATGCCGCCAGTGCGCGTAGGAAAGCTTCCGCGCTTGCACCGCCGCACTGTTACACCTAGCTAACACGCTATGAGCGATCCCTATTCCACCCTTGGCGTTGCGCGCACGGCCACCGAAGCGGAGATCAAAAGCGCCTATCGCAAGCTGGCGAAGGAGCTGCATCCCGATCGCAACAAGGACAAGCCGAACGCGGCGGAGCGCTTTTCCGACGTGACCAGGGCCTATGACCTGCTCTCCGACAAGGAAAAGCGCGCCCGGTTCGACCGCGGCGAAATCGATGCCGAGGGCAATCCGGCCAATCCCTTTGCCGGGATGGGCGGCGGTTTCGGCGGCGGGGGCGGCCAGCGCAGCTACCGGGCCGAGGATTTCCAGGGCTTCGGCAATGGCGAGATGGATCTGGGCGACATTTTCGAAGGGCTGTTCGGCGGCGGCGGACGGCGCCCGTCAGGCATGGGCGGCGGTTTCGGCAGCCAGCGGCGCCCGCCTCCGCCGCAAAAGGGCGCCGACATCCATTACCGGCTGGCGGTCCCCTTTATCGATGCGGCGGCGCGCAAGGACCAGCGGATCACCCTGTCCGACGGAAAGACGATCGACCTCAAGCTGCCCGCCGGGGTCGAGGATGGCACGCAAATGCGGCTGAAGGGCAAGGGCCAGCAGGGCCCGAGCGGGGCAGGCGACGGCATCGTCACTGTCTCGGTTGGCGGTCACGCCTTCTTCCGGCGCGATGGCGATCATGTGCGCATGGATCTGCCGATCACGCTGGACGAGGCATTGAACGGGGCAAAGATCAAATGCCCGACCGTGGAAGGGCCGGTGATGCTGACCATCAAGCCCGGCACCGATGGCGGCACAGTGATGCGGCTCAAGGGCAAGGGCTGGAGCACCAAAGTGGGCGGGCGCGGCGACCAGCTGGTGACGCTGGAAATCCAGATGCCGGAGGATACCACCGAGCTTGCCAAGCGGCTCGAAGGCTGGAAAGACGAGAGCAACCCGCGCACCAAACTGGGTATGTGACATTGAAGCTGGGTAAATTGCCCGATCCGATAGAACGCGAGATCCACTCGCTTTCCCCGGAAACGCGGCGCAGGGACGCGAAGACCCTGCGCGGCGAGGTGATCAGGCACCTGGGGCCCGGAACCCGTGCTTTCGAAGTCGCCAAGCGCACCGTGATCGGCACTTTCAACGATGGGTTCATCCATGCCGGCAACCTCGCCTATCTGGCGATGCTGGCGATCTTTCCCTTCTTCATCCTGGGCGCGGCGCTGTTCGCGCTCATCGGCGAGACGGGCGAGAAGACCGCGCTGATCGAGGCCATCGTCAACGCTTTTCCGCCCACGGTAGAACGCACCATCGAGCCGGTCGCGCGCGACGTGGTGGAAGCGCGCCACGGCTGGCTGCTGTGGGCGGGCGCGCTGGTGGCGCTGTGGACGGTGTCGAGCCTGGTCGAGACGGTCCGTGACATATTGCGCCGCGCCTATGGCACAAAATCGACCCGCGCCTTCTGGAAATACCGCCTGATCTCAGCCAGTTTCACTCTGGGCGCGGTGGTGCTGTTGGTCACCTCGCTGTTCGCGCAGGTCGCGATCGGCGCAGCGGAGCAGGTGATCGAAGCACGCTTTCCCCAGCTTGCCGGTTCGCTTGCCGGGCTCAGGCTTTCGCGCGTGATTCCCGCGCTGGTGCTGTTCGGATCGCTTTACATGCTGTTCTACACGCTCACCCCGATGGCGTATCGCGCGCGGCGCTATCCCAAATGGCCCGGCGTTGCCTTTGTCACGCTGTGGTCGATCGCGGTGAGCGCCGCACTGCCGCCGGTGCTAAGCATTTTCTTTGCCTATAGCCTCACCTATGGCAGCCTGGCGGGGATCATGGTTGCGCTGTTCTTTTTCTGGCTGATTGGGCTAGGGATGGTTATCGGCGCCGAACTCAACGCAGCGCTGACGGTGACGCCTGAAGAAGAAGAGGCGTTTGCCGGGACGCAGGAGCCTCAAGAGGAGAACACCGCATGAGCGGATCGATGCCCGGATTGATGAACGGCAAACGCGGCCTCATCATGGGGCTTGCCAATGACAAGTCGCTGGCCTGGGGGATCGCCCGGCAGCTGCGCGAACAGGGCGCGGAGCTGGCTTTTTCCTATCAGGGCGAAGCGCTGAAGAAGCGGGTGGACCCGCTGGCCGAGCAGCTGGGCAGCGATTTCCTGATCGAATGCGACGTGTCAGACATGGCCGCGCTCGACGCCGCCTTTGGCGAGCTGAAGGCGCGCTGGAGCACGCTCGATTTCGTGGTCCATGCGATCGGCTATTCGGACAAGAACGAGCTGCGCGGCAAATATGTCGACACCAGCCTCGAGAATTTCCTCATGACGATGAACATATCGGCCTATTCGCTGGTGGCGGTGGCACGGCGCGCCGCCGAGATGATGCCGCCGGTTGACGAAAACGGGAACGGCGGCGGATCGATCCTGACGCTGACCTATTACGGTGCGGAAAAGGTCATCCCGCATTACAATGTGATGGGGGTGGCCAAGGCTGCGCTGGAAACCAGCGTGAAATATCTCGCCAACGATCTGGGGCCGCGCAATATCCGCGTCAACGCGATCAGCGCCGGGCCGATCAAGACGCTGGCGGCCAGCGGGATCGGCGACTTCCGCTATATCCTCAAATGGAACGAGTATAACTCGCCGTTGCGGCGCAATGTCACGATCGAGGATGTCGGCGGGGCAGGGCTCTATTTCCTCTCCGGCCTCTCATCGGGCGTGACCGGCGAAGTGCACCATGTCGACGGCGGCTATCACGTGGTGGGGATGAAGCAGGAAGACGCGCCCGATATCGCGCTGGGGTGAGGATGGTGGGTGGCCAGGCTTTGGCCGCGGCCATCGGCTGTAAGGTCCGTTATCGGGTGTTTGCTTGCCCCGAACACACTATAACGTGGCGGCAGCGACCAGGTGGTTGGCCTCAAGGTAATGACGGGTCGAAAGGCTGGGCGCACTCTTGAAGAAGAGTGGCATCCAATCTCGTGCTTTCAAATGGCTCGAAAGCAGGCATAGGCAATTCCGCCGCGGTGATATCAGACGCATCGATCCAGGTTATGCTACCCCTCCCGCACAGATCGGCTAGCTTTGCATCGTCGAGGTGAATGCTGGAGAGAACAAGAGGCCGGTTGGTCAGATCGGCGCGATTGCGCACCTGGTCGATCGCCGCCAGCGTTGATTCCGTATCGACTATCACGAAGTCGGTGTCTTGCTGCTCGATTTGCGCAGAAAATTTCGCATAACGTGCGACAAATTGATGCGCGGACCAGAGCAGGAATGGCAGTACAAGAGCTGTTGCTCCGCCGAGAAGTACCACAGTTCCGTCCGCCCTCGCCCGGTCGCTGCTGGCCCAATGCAGGTAGCCAAAGCCAGCGAGAATAGCGGTGTTGCCAATCAGTCCATGGAGAGAGCGGTAACCCCACCCGTGCCCCTGATAGGGAAGTAGAAGAGACCGCATTAGCAACATCAATACGAGACCCAGAAAGAGGGCCAGTGCCACGCTGTCTATGCGGCGAATATCTGGCCAAGCTAGAACCAGAAGCGGCAGGAGAAAGAATGGCGTCCACACAAGGAAACGCAGGACATTGAACTCCATCAATGCAGCCCGGGCCAAGTCAATCTGCGCAGCCTTCGTCCATATCGCTTCAAGGTATCCGATCATGCCAGCGCTTGCTCCACTGCCCGCGTGAATTCCAAAAGATGACAGGACAATTGATGGATACGAAAGCCAGAAAAGGCCGGCAGCCGAATATGCCAATGTGTAGACCGCGAAGAGCGTCCAACGACGCTGGATAAGAAGCGATAGAATGAATGGGCCAGCGAATAGCGGGTGATAGGTCACTTGGTGCAAGCCAAGTGACCATGCGCCAAGGGCTAGGACTAACGCGTGCTGCCACCATTTGCCGCGCAGGAAAAGGGCGAGCCACACAAGGTTGAGCGAGAGATGGGCAGTCATTGCGTAGCTGGTCATGGCGTTGACCAGCACTTGTGCTGAAAGCAAATAAGTCGCGAGCACGACACAGACCGCGTTTTGCGATGCAGCAAAGAGCCGGCGCGCAATATCATAAAGCGCCACGAAACCGATCGCCCAAAGAACCGGGTTGAGCAGCGCCGGATCGGCAATCGCCCCAAACCCAGCACGCATCATTGAATTTCCGGGCATGTAGGTGGAGCGCATCAGCGCGTTGCCTGGGGCCTCGCGGAGAAAATCCGGTGAGAGAGCGCGGAAGTATTCACGCCACTCCGGAGCGAGCGGCTGCGCGAGTTGGCCTGAAGCGAAGATCTGCGCATCGAAGAGGGCCATGTGCTCGTCGCGCGTCAACGGATAGTCTAGCATCAACCAATGCGTGCCAGCCCAAAGCGATAGAGCAAGCAGCCCTGCCAGTGTCAGGACAGAAACGGCTGACGGCATCCGATCCGGTAAGCGAACACTCGGCCACCAGAACGCCGCCACCCCAATGGCCGGAAGGATCAATAGTGTCGCCGGAAGATCCTGCGTTCGGAAATAGTGGTGAGGGGGGCCGGGGAAAGCTGGGACAAAAACAAGAAGCGTAAAGGCGAGCAGCGCAAAAAGGCCCGCTGTCCGGCTCAAGAGCCAATTGCTTGTCTGGATCACTTTGCCGCCCCACAAAATCAAGTCGAATTAGCGTAAACTACTAGCGCGAGCGTATTAACCATTCATGCAAAAACCCAACCCTTCCCACGAGCCTGTGCCCTAAAATCTTGCGAAACGGCGACAGGCAGATCTGCGCGCACATTGGACTGCAAGTGATCGAATGTTTGGCCAAGCACAAGATTTTCCCCCTCAAGCTCTGACTTCAAAGCTTCGGCGACATTCCGATCCTGATTCCGGGCCGATCTTCTGGCGTGCCGATGAATTCGATGCCAGCAGCCTCGAAGGCCGAACGTATCTTCGCCAGATTGTCCTTGCGCGATCTTGGAACAGCATCAGCGAGTTCGTAGCGCGAGATCGTCGCAGAACCGACGCCAGTCCTCTTGGCTAGATCTTGAACTGACCAACCAAGGGCGCCGCGTGCCGCCTTTATTTGCTGCGCGGTCAATCCTTCGACTTGCATTGTGATTTAATTTCTATCATATAGGTAGCATGAATGCTCTAAAGTTTGATCGCGAGTGGCGCTCCCAATTCCAACGCCTCGAGGGCGCCTATGCTCCCTCAACAATGCTCAGTTACCGCGCCGATGTCGAGGCTTTCGAATACTGGTGCGTGGAGAATAAGATAGACAGGTCGTTCCCCGCGACGGTCGAGGCAGTATGCCGCTTTCTTGTGGAGCAGGGGCAGTCCAAGGCACCTTCGACGGTGCAGCGCCGGCTTTATGCTATCCGCAAGGTGCATCGCCTGCTCAGGCTGCCTGACCCCACTTATGATGAGGATATCAACCTCGCCCTGCGCAAGGTCCGCCGAGCCCGAGCGATCCGACCACGACAAGCCAAGGGAATGACGCGTGCCTATCTCGACCAGTTTCTGGCCAGTGAGCCCGAAACCCCATGGGGTCTTCGTAACCGCGCCATGCTTGCCCTGGGCTATGAGTTGCTGACGCGGCGCTCGGAACTCATAGCCCTGCGAAACGATGACCTGACCGAGCGCGAGGACGGCACCTTGCGGGTCCTTATCCGCCGTAGCAAGGCGGACCAGTTCGGTCAGGGGCGCATTGCATTTACATCTAAACGCGCGGCTGATCTTCTGAATCAATGGCTTGCTTACCGCGGACCAGAAATCGAGTGGCTGTTCTGCCCGATCTATCAAGGTAAAGTGATCGACCGATGCCTCGAGGCAACCTCAGTGCGACGGGTGATCAAGGAGGCTGCACAGCGGAGCGGGCTCTGCGCCGCACAGATTGCGTCATTCAGCGGCCATTCGATGCGCGTTGGCGCTGCCCAAGACCTTTTGACACGTGGATTTGACACCGCCGCGATCATGCGTGCGGGGGGATGGAAATCCGTGAATGTCCTTGCCCGCTATCTCGAGAAGGCCGAACAGAACGTTTGGCAATGATCCGGCCGGTGGGCTTAGCCCCACTCGAGAATTTCAATGACACTAGATACTAAGTCATCAGCCCAAAAGGGGGCAAGTTGCAAGAACCGGTCGCACACGGATTTTCTTTCGTCGAAAATTTCCTGTCAAGAATGGTTTCTTTGAGTGATTTGATCGGCTAGTGGCATATCCGTCGTACTTGATGGTGCGCCGCGACACTGACGTGTTTAGCCCCCGAAGGAGTTTCTTGTCTTGTTAAGGGCCAGTATTTGCGGGCTGATCGCCGTGGCGCTCACCGCATGTTCTTCCACCAATCTGCCGCGCGGAGAACAGGCCTATGCCATGTTCCCGGCTCCAACCGGCGAAACGCGCCCGAGCGAGTACAAGATTGGCCCGCTTGACGTGCTCAAGATCACCGTATTTCAGGAACCGGACCTGTCGCTCGAGGAAGTTCCAGTTGATGCCAGCGGAGACGTGCTGCTGCCGCTGATCGGACTCGTAGAGGCGGCAGGGAAAACCGGAACTGAATTGTCGACCGCGATCGCTGGGCGCTTGGGGGAGCGCTACCTGATCGATCCGCAGGTTTCGATCATCGTCTCCGAATCCGCTTCGCAGAACATAACGGTCGAAGGCGCGGTCAAGAAGCCGGGCATTTTCGAAATCCAGGGACAATCAAACCTGTTGCAAGCGATGGCGTTGGCAGAAGGTCCAACGCAAACCGCCAAATTGGGCGAGGTGATCGTGTTCCGGCGCAAGGAAGATGGACTCTACGCTGCACAGTTCAACCTTGACGACATTCGCAAGGGTCAGGCCGATAATCCGCAAATTCTGGCCGGTGATATCGTGGTAGTCGGCAATTCTTTCGCCAAGGCGCTGTTCCGCGATTTCCTTCAACTCTCGCCGCTGCTCGCTACCGTGTTCGTGCGGCTTGACGGTCGCTAAGTCGGTATGAGCAGAAGAACCAGTATTATGAATCGCCACGAGAATCAGATGAACAATAAGGGCGGGAACGGTCGCCTCGCGCCAACCTTCGATGACAAATATGATGGCGAGTATGATGCCGACGGCCTAATTTCGATCGACTTTGAGGCAATCTGGGCGGCAGTCTATCGTTCGCGGTTCTGGATCGCAGGTATCATTCTGGCCTGCCTGCTCCTTGGGGTGGTGATCACAATCCTGTCGACGCCGATCTTTCGCGCCACTGCAACAGTACAGATTGACCAGGAAGCAGCCAAAGTTCTTGGCACCGAAGATACGAATGCAACTGCCGCGATCGCGGACTCGGATCGTTTCCTGCAAACCCAGCTGGACGTTATCAGGAGCCGTGCCATAGCCCAGGCGGTGGCCGAGGACCTGCAACTGTTCAACAACCCGCGCTTTCTTGAGCAGATGAATGTCGATGCGGATTCTGTTGAATCGAGCATACTTCCTCCTGAAGAGGCACAACGCGAGCTTGTAATCGAAACGCTTGAGGAGAACCTAGGCGTAAGCCTTCCGCTCGATTCCCGTATCGCCTTGATTGCTTTTGATAGTCCTGACGGGAGCCTCGCTGCCCGCATTGCCAACAGCTTTGCCGAAAACTACATTCGCAACAATCTCCAGCGCAAGTTCGACACCTCTTCTTACGCACGCGAATTCCTGCAGGAGCAATTGCAGGAATCGGCCATCCGGCTGGCTGAATCGGAGCGCGCGGCTCTGGAATATGCGCGACGCACTCGCGTGATCGACGCATCCAATGCGGCAATTGCCACTAGCAATACCGCTACCAATCCGCGCTCGCTGGTGACGGCTACGCTGGTTCAGTTGAACAGCGACTATTCGGCGGCACTCTCCCGCAGGATTGCTGCCCAGCAGGCCTGGGAGACCGCACGGCGAGAGAGCCCGATCAATTTGCCGGAGGCACTCAATAATCTTGCGGTCCAGAACCTGCTCGAAGAACGTGCAAAAGTTCAGGCCGAGTACGAGCAGGAACTGCAGCGGCGCAAGGAGGAATTTCCCAGCGTCAAACAGGCCAAAGCTCGGCTTGACGAGCTTGATCGTCAGATTAACGCCATCGCCTCAAGCATCCAGCAGACTGTCAGGGCTAACTACGAAATGGCTCTTGAGCAGGAGCGCGCGCTCGAGGTCCAAATTGCGCAGCTGAAGACCGAAACTCTTGATGAGCAGGAGCGCGGCGTCCAGCTCGGCATTCTTCAGCGACAGACCAATAATGACCGCCAGCTTTATGATTTGTTGCTGACCCGGTTCAACGCACTCAATGCAGAGGCTGGCGTCCAGGCGAACAACGTCTCGATTGTTGACCGCGCGACGCGACCGGTCGAACCCGTCAGTCCAAATATCCCTCTCAACCTCGCACTCGCGCTATTAGGCGGGATCGGCCTAGCCGGACTGTTCGTGTTCGGACGGGAGCAGTTCTTCGACATGCTCCGCACGCCGGATGATGTAGCCCGCAAGTTGAGCTTGCCACTGCTTGGCGCGAGCCCCAAGGTCGATGAAGGCCAAAGCGTTCAAGAACTTATCCTTGATCCCAAGACCGAAGTATCTGAGCATTACGCAAGTCTACGTTCTTCGCTTGTCCTGGCCACCTCTCATGGGCTGCCGAAAAGCCTCGCCTTTACCAGCGCGGTACAGGGTGAGGGTAAATCCTCTAGCTGCTACGCAACTGCCGTGGCGCTCAGCCGGATTGGCAAACGCGTGTTGGTGATTGACCTCGATTTGCGCCGCCCTAACCAGCACAACCTGTTCGGGATCAAGAATGGCGAAGGCATGTCAGACCTGCTGACCGGAAACAAACAGGCGGCTGAAGTAACGCATGCGACCGAGCATGAAGGTATTTTCTTTATTCCGAGCGGCGGCATCCCGCCGAACCCGACTGACATGCTGGCAAGCCCGGCGCTGCGCACAGTCCTGCAAGAGCTAAACACGCAATATGACATCGTGCTGGTCGACAGCCCGCCGACACTTGGCCTTGCCGACGCCATCGAGATTGCGAGCATTACCGAAGGCTGCCTGTTCGTCACCGAGGCCGGTCGCAACCGTGCCAATAACGTGCGTGGCTCGATACATAGGCTGCAAGCCGGCGGTGCCAATGTGATCGGCGTATTGATGACCAAGTTCGATGCCAAGTCGGCAGGTTATTCCTATAGCTATGGCTACAGCTATCAATATGCATCGGGTTAGGGGAGTTTTGTTTCAGATGGGCCGTGATCGCGTGATCTTGGCCCTGGCGCCCCTTGCTTGATCTCAAGAGTAAAAGATACATGGCAAAAACCGCACTTATCACCGGTGTCACCGGGCAGGATGGCGCCTATCTCGCGCAATTGTTGCTCGAGAAGGGCTATGAGGTGCACGGGATCAAGCGCCGTTCCTCATCCTTCAACACCGGCAGGATCGAGGACATTTATCAAGACCCGCACGTCCCGGATGCCAGATTCCACCTGCACTATGGCGACATGACGGATTCGACCAACCTCATCCGCATCATGCAAGAGGTACAGCCAAGCGAGATCTACAACCTCGCCGCGCAAAGCCATGTTGCAGTTTCCTTCGAGACGCCCGAATACACGGCCAATGCCGATGCAGTCGGCACGCTGCGGCTGCTCGAGGCAATGCGCATACTGGGAATGGAAAAGAGTGCGCGTTTCTACCAGGCCTCGACTTCGGAGCTCTACGGGCTGGTGCAGGAAGTGCCCCAGCGCGAGACGACCCCGTTCTATCCGCGTTCGCCTTACGGGGCGGCCAAGCTCTATGCCTATTGGATCACGGTCAATTACCGCGAAGCCTATGGCATGCACGCGTCAAATGGCATTTTGTTCAATCATGAAAGTCCGCTTCGCGGCGAAACTTTCGTTACGCGAAAGATCACTCGAGCAGCAGCCGCGATTGCGTTGGGGCGCCAGGACCGGCTATATCTGGGCAACCTCGATGCCAAGCGCGACTGGGGCCATGCACGAGAATATGTACGCGGCATGTGGATGATGCTGCAGCAGGACGAGCCGGACGATTACGTGCTGGCGACTGGCGAGACCACGGAAGTGCGAGATTTCGTACGTTGGGCCTTCGACGAAGTTGGATTGCCACTCGAGTTTCGCGGCGAAGGCGCTGAAGAAAAAGGCTATACGATCGGTGACGGCCGTTTGCTGGTCGAAGTCGATTCGCGCTATTTCCGCCCGACCGAGGTCGAACTGCTGCTCGGCGATCCGAGCAAGGCGCATCAAAAGCTGGGCTGGAGGCATGAAACGAGTGCTCGTGAACTCGCCCGCGAAATGGTGCGAGCGGATCTTGAGGTGATGCGCAACGCGCCGATCACCAAGGATGCATGATGGCCTTTTCGCTTGACGGCAAGAAGGTCTACGTGGCTGGCCACAACGGCATGGTCGGCAGTGCGCTGGTCAGGCGGCTTGAACCCGAGGGCTGCGAGATACTTACTTCGGATCGTTCAGCCGACCTGCGAGAACAGGCGAAGGTTCGCGAATGGTATGCCGCAAACCGCCCAGACGCAGTAATTGTCGCTGCCGCTAAGGTCGGCGGAATCCTCGCCAATGACAGCTATCCGGCCGATTTTCTCTACGACAATCTGATGATCGAAGCGAACCTGATTGAAGGTGCGCGGCAGTCGGGTGTTGAGAAGCTGCTCTTTCTGGGATCTTCCTGCATCTATCCCAAGTTTGCCGAACAGCCGATTGTCGAAGAGTCATTGCTGACGGGGTCGCTTGAACCGACCAACGAGTGGTATGCGATCGCCAAGATTGCCGGGATCAAGATGTGCCAAGCTTATCGCAAGCAGCATGGCTGCGATTACATCAGCGCGATGCCAACAAATCTCTATGGGCCAGGCGACAATTTCGACCTTGAAACAAGCCATGTGCTGCCAGCGCTTTTGCGCAAGGCCCACGAAGCTAAACTGCGCAGTGAACAGGACCTGGAAATCTGGGGCAGCGGCGCGCCCCTGCGCGAATTCCTGCATGTCGATGACTGCGCCGATGCGCTGGTGTTTCTGCTCAAGAATTATTCGAGCATGGAGCATGTGAATGTTGGTTCGGGCACGGATATTTCGATCAAGGATCTTGCCCGGCTGGTGATGGATGTGGTCGGCTTGGAGGGCGAGCTGACTTATGACACTTCCAAGCCGGACGGGACGCCGCGCAAGCTTATGTCGGCAGACAAGCTGCGTGCCCTCGGATGGGCTCCGACAATTAAACTGCGTCACGGGGTGGAAAGCACCTATGCGTGGTTTTGCAAGAATGCCATCTGAACAATGAGGATCTTGCTGATCAGCCTGAACTACGCGCCCGAAATGACGGGCATCGGGTTTTACAGTGGTGAGTTCGCGCAACATTTGGCCGCCCAGGGTCATGATGTTGGTGTAATTTGCAGCTATCCTTTTTATCCCGAATGGCGCCGCGATGACAGCTATCCTGGGAGTGGTTGGACCATCAGGACTGAGCAAGGTGTCCAAGTGCACCGGTGTCCTTGTTACATCCCGTCGAGTGTGAGCGGAGTGCGGCGCATCGTTCATTATATCAGTTTCGCATTCGCCGCCTTCTTGCCCGCGCTGAGATTATCTTGGCGGCAAAGGCCGGACGTCGTCATGTTGGTGGCACCTGCCCTGATGGGGGCTTTGCCTGCACTCACCGCCGCGAGAGTGGCGGGCGCACGCAGCTGGCTACATATCCAGGATTTTGAAGTCGAAGCAGGCTTTGCCACCGGGCAGATGGGTCGACACTCGCTATTCGGAAAATGCGCTTTGTGGCTGGAGAAACGCTTGCTTTCGCGCTTTGACCGGGCGACGTCGATCTCGCCCGAAATGTGCAGCAAGATCGTAGAAAAAGGGGTCGAGCCCTCGCGCATCCTTGAGCTGCGCAATTGGGCCAATATTGATGGCATTGTTCCACAAGAGAGCTCCAGCTATCGCGCCGAGTGGGACATCCGCACCCCCTATGTGGCACTCTACGCAGGAAGTATCGCGCGCAAGCAGGGGATTGAGACCGTGATCGACGCAGCGCGGATCATGGCTGATCGAGATGACGTTACATTTATCATCTGCGGCAACGGCCCTACTCGCGGTGACCTGGAACAGCTTGCCGCAGGGCTACCCAATATTCAGTTCCACGATCTCCAGCCAATGGCACTGCTAAGTGAGTTGCTGAATCTCGCCACAGTCCATCTTTTGCCGCAAAAGCGTGACGCAGCAGACCTCGTACTTCCATCCAAACTTGCCAACATGCTGGCATCCGGGCGGCCTGTCGTGGCTGGTGTGGAGCCCGGCCGGGGGCTCGCCCGCGAAGTTGAGGGCGCCGGGCTGACTTGCTCGCCAGAAGATGGCGCAGCCATGGCGAGCGCGATTGAAAGACTGATCGCCGACCGTGAACTTTATCGTAGCTGCGCCACAGAAGCGCGCGTACGGGCCAAACAGCGGTGGAGCAAAGCGTCCATTCTTGCGGCTGCCGAGCGCGAGTTAGTGGCGCTGGCGGAGGGTCACCATGCGCTGACGTCCATCGGGGAGAAGGGATTGAAGAAATGAATTTCGCCAAGGCCCTTCGCGCGTCCTTCGTGCCAGCTTACTGGAAAGGACTGGTTCGCGGAGTCGTGCCTACGATAGATCATGAAGAGGCTTTCGTCGGACTTGAGTTCGCCTCTGTCGTCGACGTCGGCGCCAATGTCGGGCAGTTCTCGCTCTTCGCATCGCACCGTTGGCCCGCCGCGACAATTCATGCATTCGAGCCGATTCCCGATCAGGCAGCACGCTTTTCCGCTGTCCACGGAAACCGGGTGACGTTGCATCGCTGCGCACTAGGTGAGAGCCCCACTTGGTTACCGATCCATATCGCTTCGCGTAAGGACAGCTCTTCGCTTCTACCTCTTGGACGAAGGCAAAAGGCGATGTTCAACATGGACGAAGTGGGCCAGATAGACGTGCCAGTGGAGCGGCTCGATGCGGTGCTTGAACCTGCCGATTTGCCACAGCCATCATTGCTGAAGATCGATGTGCAGGGTTTTGAGTATGAAGTCTTGCGCGGAGCGGGCAGGCTTCTCAGGCACTTCTCTCATATCTATGTGGAGGTATCGTTCACAGAACTCTACGAGGGACAAAGATTATACACCGATATCAAGGCTCTGCTCCTCGACAACGGCCTCACGCTCTTGCGTAATTATAATATCGTTCGAGATACGTTTGGGGCGTTGGTGCAAGCGGATCTGCTCTTCGAGACCCATGAAAGGATCGCGTGTTGATCAAAGCGCTCATCGGCTTGACCAAACCAATTAGGTACCCGCTGGAGAGCCTTTTATATCGCTTCTCACATCAGGGGGATTGCCTGCGCGATCTTAAAGACCGGTATAAAGGTCAACCCATGCTAGTGGTTGGTAATGGCCCGAGTATCAACGAAACTCCTCTAGAATCATTTGCTCACATTCCATCGATCGGGATGAACAAGATCGACCTTCTTTTCACTCGATCGAAATGGCGCCCAAGTATGATCTTGTGCGTCAATAACGTGGTCGTACAACAACATCGCGCAAGCTTCCTCGCGAGTGAAATACCAATCTACCTAGCTTGGAAGGCGCGCTGGTTCCTCAAGGGAAAATCAAAAAACGTACATTATTTCAATCTTTTCGACAGCGAAGAATTCTCGACAGATCTACCATCAGGCGTGGGTTCGGGTGCAACAGTGACATATCCCGCGCTACAGTTTGCTTACTACATGGGGGCTGATCCGGTCATAATTGTTGGCGTTGACCATAACTTTGACCGTAGTGGCGCATCGAACTCCTACGAGAAACGCGTCGGAGAGGATGTGAATCATTTTGATCCAAACTACTTCGCGCATGGCTCAACCTGGGGCATTCCCAATCTTGATGCGAGCGAAGAAGTCTTCTTGCGCAGCCGCCGTGCCTTTGAAGCTGATGGCCGGAAGATCTATGACGCCACAATTGGCGGCAAGCTCCAGATCTTCGAGAAGATCGACATTGAAACAGCAATGAATTTAGTAAAATCCTAATTTGCAGCAGTCATGGACCCTGAATCCGAAAGTGAAAAGATGACCATTGACGCGAAGAAGATCTTGGAATGCATCAAGGGTGCGGAAGACGGGGTGCTCGATAGCAGTCCAAACCGCGTGGTGGACGGCTTTGCCGGCGACAAACTGACTGGCTTGATCCAGCGTCTCACACGCGCGATCGACGGCGACTACCTCGAGGTTGGAGTATTTCAGGGAAGCTCTCTGTTAAATACGGCCTTCTGTAATCCCAGGATACACTGTTACGGAATTGATAATTTTTCCCAGTTCGACGCTAGAGGAGAAAATGAAAGAATAGTGCTCGAGCGCGCGAGAGCGCTTAGTGTCAGGAATTTCACTCTTATAAACAAGGATTTTGAGGACGGGTTACAAGAATTCAAGGGGAAAGTAGGAGTCTATTTCATAGACGGTCCACATGACTATAGAAGTCAGTTGATGTGCTTGATCTATGGCACTAAAATATTGGCCGAGAACGGTTGCATAATCGTAGATGACGCCAATTATGCACATGTCCGGCAAGCGACACGGGACTTCCTGGTGGCGTTCCCTGAATATAAGCTGGTGTTTGAAGCGTATACGAATTGCCATCCTAGGAACATGTCACCCCAGCAGCTTGCGGACGCTCGTGGGGGCTGGTGGGATGGTGTGCATCTGATCGTTCACGACCCGGGAGACGCATTCACTTCTCTGACGCCCCCAACTCCTGGGAACAATCGCTTTATCCGCGATCACAGCATTCATATTGTCAGAGACGCTTCAGTTGCCGCGGAAGCAGCGATGGTCCTGGAAAGTCTTCGGTACCCTTGGCATTTTCCAAAAGCTTTTGCTCGCTACATGCGAAGCCTGCTACGATCTTGGGCAGAGACAAAGAGGCGCTATAGGAATTTCAATACTGATAGCCTCGGCCTCCCATCGCGCGTCGCTGAACTGAAGGCTGAAATTGCAGAGGCGCAGCTACAGACGCGCTGAAATTTGTTTTGATAATAAAGCAGACCGCCCTGACATTTTTAAATGGCTGTCGAACTGCGCAAAATAGGTGAGTTGATGGAAATAAGGAGGGATCTCGGCCCGTTTGAGGCCAGTATCTACCCGGAGTTTGCGGCTGGTGGTTTCAGCCGAAAGGATTGCACGGTTGCCTTCTACACGAGGATCGGTGCGTTGCTTGATCCTTCGATGACCGTTCTTAATCTAGGGGCCGGACGGGGCGCAAATGTTCTTGCCGACCTGTCTCCATTTCGTAGGCAAATCCAAACATTCAAGGGACGCGCAAAGATTGTGATCGGCGCTGATGTCGATAGCGCAATAAACGATAATCCAGATCTCGACGAAACTCGAGTCATTGGATCTGATGGCCGACTACCGATTTGCGACCACACAATTGACATGATTATTTCTGACCATGTTTTCGAGCATGTCGAGAAGCCAGTCCTGCTGGCAAGCGAGGTTGAGAGGGTACTAAAACCTGGAGGCTGGCTATGCGCCAGAACGCCAAATAAGTGGGGCTATATAGGCATCGCTACCCGAACCATACCGAACAGCGCACACGTCAGGATCTTAAGGCAGCTGCAGCCGCACCGTAAGTCAGAAGATGTCTTTCCAACCTACTACAGGATGAATACTGGACGAGCAATTAAAAAATTGTTCCCAGAATCGAACTGGGATCATCACAGCTATGGATATAGCGGTGCTCCAGGTTATCACGCAAACATCAGGTTTGTATTCAGGGCTATCGATTTTTATAACCGATGCATGCCAGACAGTATGGCTGCAAAGCTACATTTATTTTTACGAAAACGAGCATGATCGTAATATATGACATACTGGGATCGTTTGTCTTTGCCGTGCGCAAGAAAGCGAATAGATGCTTATCCAGTGGCGTATTGGAACGCTGGTAAATGGCACGGGTATGGGCCAACCTTGAGAGTAAGGCACTCAGACTCTGGCGTTCTCCAGCTCTAAACACGATTTCAGCCTCGCTATCGCGCGGCATAGCCTATCTTGTTCCGCTTCCGTTTGTCGCCAAAGCGCTGGACATCGATCAGGTGGCACTATGGTTGTTGTTTGCGACCATGCACTCCCTTACCGTTCTGGCGATCGGCAACTTGCCGATAATCTTGATGCATATGGTCGCCCATGCGCGCACCGGTACAGACGCGCCCCGGAATCGGTTATCCACGCTAGTTACGGGAATTAGGTATACATTCAATTGGGCAACCCTGCTTTACGTAATGTTGGCCATACTGGTCTTCACACCACTGCTGTGGCGTCAGATTAACCTAACAAGTGATCATGTATCGGCCTTGGTCGCATGGGGTATTTTCGTGGTCGGAGCGGTTTGTCGCATCCAGACGTTGCCGTATACAACCTATTTGCTCGGCTTGAACGAGGTTGCCGACGTCCGTCGAATGGAAACATTTAGTTGGACGGTGGGCGCGATCGCCAGCGCCATTGGGTTGCTAATCTGGCCGAACATGGCGCTGGCGATGGCGTTGCTCCAAGCTCCGGCACTGCTAAATCTTGCCTCCATGAAAAAATTGGCGACCCGGAAGGATTGGGGCAAGTTAATGGCTGCCACTTCAAAGTCCGGAGGCATATGGCGCGAGATCTTGCCTCGCACAATCCAGGGCACCTTGGGGATCGTCCTGGCTTACCTGACTGTCTACGGGAGTAGCATCATCTATGCCCAAGTGGGCGACAGCGCCTCAATCGCATCCTTTTCCTTTCTTGTGACCCTATTTGGTGTAATTTCTCAGCTCGCAGTTGGCCACACTATGGCCAGTTTGCCTGCAATGTCGCAGGCCTACGCAGCCAAAAATCGAGTGGCACTTCATGCTATAGCAAAGAGATCCAACAATATTGGGATTCTACTGTATTTGGCATTATTGGCTATGGCCTGGACGATATACCACGCCTCTATAGTGGCCGTTCCAGGGGCGCTGCCCAGTATCGACTTCGATCTTTTTATTCTGTTTTGCCTCGCATATTTACCTGTCCGATACGCATCATTCCATTTGCATTTTTTTACGATTACCAATGAGATGAGATGGCACCATTATCAGATGGGCGTCGCGATGTTTTACTTCCCCTTGATTTTCATCTTCGGCATTGATTGGCTGCCCACCTATCCATTGGCACTATTCATAGCAAACCTTGCTTTCGCGGTCCCATTCGCACGCTACCTTACTTTCTCGAAGCTGAACTTTGTATTTGCGCAGGAAAGAACGACGCTTCTTATAATGGTTGTCTCCGTTGCACTTCTTGCTGCTTTGCTAACCGCTGGGGCAGCGTTTTGATGTGCCAGCGGGATTAATCGAGCGCTTATGACCATCCATGCCCTGGGAAAGGCCGCACCCCAAGATCAACCCCACCTTGAAGATTGCGCTCTAGCATGGGGCTATCAATCGCTCGATGGCTTGGGTATTGAGCCGCAATGATGAATTCCTTTAGTAATCGGCTTGGAACGAACGCGGTGCGCGTGGCCGTGATAGCCTACCTTCCGATCACCAAGCTGCGTGATGTAAGCCCCGATTATATGGCTTGGTTAGCTGCGACGGGACTCATACTTTTGGGCTTGGCATGGGCATTCTATTCCATACTTACGCCCTTGCTAAACCCAGGTCCGCGAAATTCAAAACAATTGGCCTGGACATTTTCCCTTCTTTTCACTGAAATTCTCTGGGCAACTGGGAACAAAGAGATTTCGTTTCAAGTTAATCGGCCGTGACTCTACTTACAGCATACTTTCTTGTTTTGGTTATCGTCCTTTTATGGGTGAAAGTTGGTGTTTTTAGCGTACCGTTTATATCTACTTCGGTCTGGCTAGTAGCTATATTAATCTCAGACCTCGGTCTAGTTTCATACCCACGCCCAATTTCGTGGGAAACAGTCGCATTAGTTATCCTTTCGCATAGCTTCTTTCTAGCTGGCTTCTTTTCAATTGCTTCCGGAAAAAATCGAACCGTTATTACCGCAAGGCCAGCGCTGGCAACAGACTTACTACTAGCAATCACGATCGTTTTCGTAACGCTGCAACTGGGGCCTACCTTGGCCAGCGGCCAAATTCCAGTTCTCGGGGCGGCAAGCAATCTGGCGCAGGCGAGGGAACTCCATTGGTCAGGCGAAGAACGCTCGCTCCTCGCCAATATCGCCAAAGTCTTGTCATACCCTTCGATTGCTTTTGTTGTACTCGCCCCGCTCTTCGTGCTTCATAAGAGGCGCTGGAAACTCGTAATGGCCGCGATGGGGTTCCTCGCCTTGGCAGACCAAGCTTTCGCAGAAGGTGGGCGAGCAACCTTGGTTTTCACGGGTCTTGGTGTCGCTGTTTGCTACTTCCTTGTCTATCGCCCAGCGTTCGGGCGCTGGATCGCGGCAGGCGTGTTCGGCGTCTTTCTGGTCTTCCAGCTTTCTTCGAATTTCTACCTCAGCCGAAACCCAAATTTTCGGAGCGACCCAAATTTCTTCATTGAATACAATTGTGCGAAGGCACAATTACCACGCCACTTGTCTAAATTGGATCACGAATGGAAGGCAACTATCCTTTCCAGTTGTTACGCAACCTCCCCTATCCGTCATCTCAATGACTTTTTAGAACTTGAGTGGCCACATCAACTCGGAGCGTACAACGCTGGAGTGATATTTCAGGATACCTTTGACAAGCAACGAGAAAGCATAGCAAGGTACTATCGCGCCAAAGGAGTAGGTGAGAATCCTTGGGCCACCTCAATGCGGGATTTTTGGATCGATTTTGGGTTTTTTGCTTTTCTGGTGTATTTACCGCTTGGTGCGTTCCTTGGCTTGATCAGTGGGCGGGAGCGGCTATCCTCCGAGTCTCAAGTAATTCTTCGGTGTATGTCGATTTCTGCTGCGTTACTGATTCCGTTCATCTCCCCACTTATCATAAGGCCTATATTATTCCCTATAATTGTAGCCCTTATGTTGCCACTCGCATGCTCTATTGTTGTGTCCATTCAATCAAATCATTCTCGTTCTCCAAGTGAAAGGGGCAGACGGCAAAGAAGACGGCGCTAAGTTTACTTCCAATCAAAATGGCTCATATGGCTAGGCAGCTGTCCGCGTAATTCTTAGTTAGATGACGACCGCAATTTATGACCGACATCAGCATCATCATCCGCACCCTCAATGAAGCGAAGTGGTTGCCCACGCTCCTTGGTGCAATCGCGCGCCAGGATACGCATGGGCTCAGCTACGACGTTGTCCTCGTTGATTCAGGATCGACTGATGGCACGCTTGAAATTGCCAAGTCGCATGGCTGCCGGATCGAGACGATCGACAAGTCCGAATTTACCTTCGGACGCTCTCTCAATATCGGATGCGAGGCTGCTTCTGGGCAGCATCTGGTGATGATTTCGGGCCATTGCATCCCACAAGGCCCAAACTGGCTACAGGAGTTGTGCGCCCCGCTTGAAGATGGCCGGTGTGACTATAGCTATGGACGCCAAATATGGCGTGACGGCTATAGCAAGTACAGCGAGAAGCAGCTGTTTCAGAAGTATTTTCCGGAAAAGACGCTGATCCCGCAAGAAGGCTTCTTCTGCAACAATGCCAACAGCGCCGTGACCAAACAGGCTTGGTCACGCTATCGTTTCGACGAGGAGGTGACAGGTCTTGAAGACATGGTGCTTGCGAAGAAATTATGGGCGGACGGCGGCAAGATCGGTTACGTCGCGGAAGCGGTGGTGGAGCACATTCATGAAGAAACCTGGGCGCAAGTGAGGCGTCGTTACGAACGCGAGGCAATCGCTCTTCAGGGCATCCTGCCCGAAGTGCATGTAAGCTTCCTGGACTTCTTGCGTTACACGACTGCGGGAATACTGCTCGATATGAGCTCCGCGCTTCAGGACAAACGCCTGCTGCGTGAGTGCAAAGGTATCGTGCTCTTTCGCAGCATGCAGTATTGGGGCACTTACAGGGGCAATAACGATCACCGCAAACTGTCGCGGGAAAAGCGTGAACAGTACTTTTACCCGAGATAGGCGGAATTGCGCGTTATCCCGGCAAGGAAAGGTTTCGACTTGGAAAATAGCTTCAACACCGTTGCCCTGTTGCCGATGAAGGCAAACAGCGAGCGCGTCAAAGGCAAGAATTTTCGCGAGTTCGCCGGGAAACCGCTCTTTCGTTGGATCCTCGATAGCTTATTGGAAGTCGACGAAATTGAGAAGGTCGTAATCAACACTGATGCCCGACAGATTCTGGCTGAAAATGGCCTTGAGGATGGTGCGGAAGACGGGCGGGTGATGATCCGTGACCGCAAGGTTGAAATCTGTGGAGACATGGTCTCCATGAATTTGGTCCTAGCCGACGATGTCGCAAATGTGTCGGCCGAAACCTATGTGATGACCCATACGACGAACCCGTTGCTCCGACCCGCAACGATTGCCGCTGCGCTTGAGAAATATTCCGAAGGCGTAAGAGATGGATCCTCCGACTCACTGTTCAGCGTCAATCCTGTCCAGACGCGTTTCTATCGGGCGGATGGAAGCGCGATCAACCACGATCCGGACAATCTCATTCGAACCCAAGACCTCGAATCGTGGTACGAGGAGAACTCGAACCTCTATATTTTCAACCGCGGTAGCTTCGCCAAAACCAAAGCTCGTATCGGTGCCGCACCGATACTTCTCCCTATGGACCCGACTGAAGCAATCGATATCGATGGCCAAGCTCAGTGGGAATTGGCAGAGGCCGTTGCCCTCTATCGTCTGGGCCAGAAACCATGACCGCATCGCCAATGATACTGGTTACTTGCCCCCCAATGCTGGGGATGATCGAATCCTTCCGGGCAGATTTTGCCGCGAAGGGCCTGGAAATGACCGCTGCGCAGGTCACGCAGACAATGAGCGAGCAAGAACTCATTGACCTGCTGCCCGGGTTTGACGGCTGGATTATCGGAGACGATCCCGCCAGTTCGCGCGTCCTCGAAGCCGGCGCTTGCGGCAAGCTGCGAGCAATCGTCAAATGGGGAGTCGGCGTGGACAACGTCGACTTTGTGGCGGCCAAGCGACTTGGGCTGAAGTCAGCGAACACTCCTGGCGTTTTCGGCAAGGAAGTAGCCGATCTTGCTATGCACTATGTGAGCGGGCTCGCCCGCCACAGTTTTCGTATCGATCGGGAAATACGCAGCGATTTCGCTTGGCCTAAACCAGCCGGGATATCACTCGCTGGCAAGAACGTCGGGCTTGTTGGCTTTGGCGATATTGGCAAGAACACGGCCAAACGTTTGCTCGCGGCAGAGATGAATCTTTTTGTCTACGATCCCTATTACCAGCATCAGGACTGCATCGATGCCATGCAAATGGTTTGGCCAGAGGGACTTGGGAAGATGGACTTTGTTGTCTTTACAGCACCACTCACTCCGGAAACTCACCACATGCTCAACGTCAACACTTCCAAGCAACTCAAGGATGGTGTGCGGATCGTGAATGTTGGCCGAGGCCCGCTTATTCAAGAGGCGGCACTCGTCGAAGGCCTAGCCAGCGGCAAGATTCATTCGGTGGCTCTCGATGTGTTCGAGACTGAACCTTTCTCGCCAGCTAGCCAACTCCGGCAATATCCCGACAATATTTTTGGAAGCCATAACGCGTCCAACACCATCGATGCCGTGGCAAGAGTTAGCAAGCAAACCATCGCCCTGATTGCAGAGATGCTTTATGATGACTGAGCGCGCCGCCATAGTAACAGGGCCCGAGAGTGGCATCGGCGAAGCGATTGCGGCCGAATTACGCGCGCAAGGTTGGTATGTTTTGGGGATTGGGCTCGGCAAAAATGCTGATGCCTGCGATCGCTATATCCAATTCGACCTTCGGCAATGCGAGCAACGGGATCTGTTCAATTCTCACTGCTTGAGCCCAGCAAGAGAGGCATTAGACGATCGGGCTTTGGGGGCACTCGTCAACAACGCAGCAGTGCAGCTCCTTGCCCCCACCCGTTCGATCGCGCTTGATGACTGGCAGCAAAGTATGACCGTCAATTTGACTGCCCCCTTCCTATTGAGCCAGGCATTCGCGGATAGTCTTGAGGCGGCACAAGGTGCCATTGTGAACATCGGTTCGGTGCACGCGCAGGCTACAAAACCGGGCTTTGTGTCCTATGCTACCAGCAAAGCAGCGCTTCATGGTCTTACCAAGGCACTTGCAGTGGATCTTGGGGGTGCAGTAAGAGTTTGTGCCATCGCCCCTGCAGCCATCGCAACTGATATGCTTGAGGCGGGTTTTGAGGGTCGGGCAAGCGAGCGAGAACAGCTCGACGCATTCCATCCAGCTGGCAGGATTGGCAAGCCTCAGGAAGTCGCGAAAGTTGTGGCATTCCTGCTGCAGCGCGAAATGGCATTTCTTACTGGCTCGATCTTGACACTGGATGGCGGGATCCTCTCACGGCTTCACGACCCCTCATGAACAAGCCGGTTTCGGTTTGGAGTGATCATCGCGCAACGCTGGGTGAGGGAATCATCTGGGATGGGCGGCGCGACCGATTATTTTGGGTCGACATCAAAGAAGCCAGGTTGTTTGAGACACTGCCTCATGAACCAGGGGCCCAGGAGTGGACAATTGTCGGCGATGTTGGTGGGTCAATCGGCTGCATAGCTGTCGACCCCAATAGCGCCGGTTTCTTGGCCGCCACAGGTCGGGGTATTGTGCGGCTGCGCTGCGATGATCTAGCCCGTACCGCAAAGCTCGAGGTGCTGGAGAACGCGCCCGAAACAGAATGGCCAGGTAATCGATTCAACGATGGAGCCATTGATCCGCTTGGCGGTTTCTGGGCCGGCACCATGGACAACAAGGAAGAAAGAGTGAGTGGTGCCTGGTGGCGATGGGATGGCCACGACTTGCTGCAAATGGCAACTGGCTTCAAAGTTACGAATGGGCCTGTTTTCATTCCATTGCGTGACAGAACCTTCAAAGTCTTCTTAACAGACTCTGCCGCCGCCGCGATTTATGTTGGTAAAGTCACACCCCAAAAGGGGCTGCGTGAATTGGAGGTTTGGGCAAGATTTGATCCTCGAGAGGGCTATCCTGATGGCATGTGTCTCGACCACCATGGAAGAATGTGGATCTCATTCTGGGACGGGGCCGCTATTCGCGCATACGATCCATTACAACGAAAGTGCGGCAATGCGGTCGCCGAAGTACGGTTACCTGTAAGGCGACCGACGAAGTTGGCCTTCACACCAGAAGGGAGTTGCTTCGTCACCAGCGCAGCCGTGGGTCTTGCTGGAAAAACGAACGATAATTTGATCGATGGCGCTTTGATAAAAATATCGAACTTGCACCCAGCATTTAGAACCGGACCAGCTCAGGATAATTGACTGCCAAGCCAAACTAAAATGCATTCTTGTGAATAATCACACGGATTGTAAGTAAAATTATAATTAGATCGGATGCAATCGACCAGCCTTGGACATATTCAAGGTCGGCATTCAGACGGTCCGTCAACTGCCTTTCTTCGAACAGACTGCCCCGATGGCCACGCACCTGTGCCAGCCCAGTGATGCCAGGCTTTACGACATGCCGATGCCAATACGCTCCATCAATTTCCCAAAGCATGGTCGACCCGACAGCGGTGCGTTCGGCATGCGGTCGTGGCCCAACGATGCTCATGTCTCCTACAAGTACGTTGATGAATTGAGGTAACTCGTCAAGGCTGGTGCGGCGCAGAAAGTTACCGAACCGAGTAACCCTTGGGTCACTCCGCGAAGTCGTCCTTTTTGCTTCATCATCCTGCATTTCGACCCGCATCGTCCTGAATTTCAGGATCTTGAACTTGCGATTACCAAGGCCGATCCGGTCCTGCTGGAACAATACTGGCCCGCGGCTATCCAATTTGACGAGCACCGCAATAAAGGCGAGCAATGGAGCAATGATAGGCATCAGGGCGAATGTAAAAACCAGATCGAACCCTCGCTTGAGAAAGCGCTGGCTCCAGGAAAGCTGCCCGCTACCCAGGACCAGGCTTGTCTCACCGGATCGTTCGCGAATTGCCAGAGGGCGTAGCGCGCTAAGTTCCGGCATCACGATTTCGGTTCGAACGTCCAGCGATTTCAACATGAAGGCCCATTGCTCCCGCTTTTCCGGGCGACAATGGACCACCACGCCATCAAGGCCGAGGGCCAATCGACCAAGCAAATCGAGCATGGCCGGATTGTCAGGGACGGGCTGCAATCCGATATCGCTCACACTCAGAACCTCTGGTACATGGGGCATCGGCATGGGCATTTCGTCATAAAGATGGAGATGAGCGAACGGGTTCGAGCCAAGCGCCCGCCGCGTCAGCCCAGCAACGCTCATTCGGGCAATGCCGACAAGAAACACGGCAAGAATTGTTCCCAAACCGAGTACCGCTCGCGAAAATTCCTCGCTGATCTTGAGAAAGAAGAAGATGAGGAACATCAGTAAAGATGCCCAGGCCAGCGCGGCGCCAGCGCGCCAGGCGCTGCGTAATCCATCGGCGAGTATGCTCGCAGGATAGCTCTGCACAGCCAACCCGAAGAGGAAATAGATCGGGACGATTGACGCGAGTGTACGGGAGATAAGCTCGATGTCGATCTGGGAAAGATAGGCGAGGCTGGCGACAACATAGGCGGTTGTGATGGCACCAATGTCGAGCAGGATCGCCGCTGCACTTACGCGATGTCGATGACCAGGCTTCGCTTTAAGCTCCGCAAGGAACAGATTCTCACTGCTTACTGGATCGTATTTGCTCACCTCGGAAAGCGCCACTTCTTCACCCTCGAGTCTTGGTTCGTCGACGCCCAATGCTGCGATCCTCTTTCAACTCGATCCACGACCTGTCGCTTGCACTGCGCCTTCGACGCTTGATCCTGATAGCCGAGCAGCAAGTCAAAAAGGCGAATAGCCTATCACGATAATATCGCTACGAGTCTCATAGCAAGCCCGCAATCGTCAGTCGCGAGTTCGATACATATTGCAGAAAGTGAAAAGATAATCGATCCGATATTATGGAATTAGAGGTATCTGTGCAATCAGCCCTCATGAGGTAGACGGCTACCAACCATATACGTAAATGTGCCACCGTTCGAAAATTGAACACTACTGCAGGTGGCAAGATGTAGATGCCGGGATTGCCCGTGGGGAGATTAGTTGAAAACTGAAAAGCAAATCCGAGCTGGTTTCGGAAGCCTGTGGCAAACCGTGGTAGAATATCTCCTCTACGCACTGGTCACGGCCTCAATCATTCTGGGCGGAGCGCCAAGCAGCGCAAACTGGCAGATCCTGGTGATTTGCCTCGTCGCCGCCTGCCTGCTTCCGGTTGCCATTGCGGCAGGAGCGGCCAGGAAATTTGCATCATTGCCGATGGCTCTGAAGGCCGCCGCAATCGCTATCGTCGCGCTACCCTTGCTGCAATTGATACCGCTCCCGCCGGGCATCTGGCAGGCCCTGCCGGGCCGCGAGCTCGCTGGTGAAGTCTTCGGTTTGTTGGGGACCGCAGGGGCGTGGCGCGGGCTCTCGCTGGTGCCGCGCGATACGCTGTTCGGTTTCCTGATGCTCTTGCCAGCAGCAGCAGCCTTCCTTGCAGCGCTGACACTGGATCGGGTTGGGCGCAGGCGGGTCGTATGGGTGCTCATTGCTGTCACTATTCTAGCGCTGCTGGTCGGCCTCATTCAGTTCGGCACGACGGGCTCGACGCTTGATCTTTACGATTCTCGCCATCGCGGCAGCTTCCTCGGCTTCTTCGCCAACCGCAATCACCAAGGGCTGCTTATGGCCATCGGTGGAGCTTTCGCGATCGCAGCCATCAAGGATCGCCTGCGCAACCCGCGGCTTGCGATGGCAGTCGCCGTGCTTGCGGCTATGGTCTTCTTCATTGCTGCGGTTGGCACGCTATCTCGCGCGGGTATTGGCCTGACCACAGCCGGATTGGCGGCGACTTTCTATGCCTGTTTTGTCCACGGCAAGCTGCGTTGGCAGTTCATTGTGGGCGGAGCGGTAGCGGCATTTGCCGCTTTATATTTCGTGACCGTCAGCTCGACTGTCCAGGCGGCACTCGATCGCTTCTCGCAGATCGAGGAGAATGGTCGCCTCGAAATCTGGCAGAAGAGCTCGCCGCTGATCGAACAATACCTGCCATGGGGCGCCGGCCTGGGCAGCTTCACCACCGTCTATCCGGTGATCGAACGGCTCGAGGATATCAACCCGCTCTATTTCAACAGGGTGCACAACGAATATCTTGAACTCCTGATCGAGTTTGGCCTGCCCGGCCTGATCGTCCTCCTGCTGTTCATCTTCCTTTTTGGCAAACGCATCTGGAGTGGTTGGCGCGGCAGGGAGGAACTGGGCGCCTTTGCTCTGCCGTCCGCTGTAAGCATTGTGCTGGTAGGCCTGCATTCGATTGTCGATTATCCGCTCCGCACCCAGAGCCACGCGGTTATCTTTGCTGTAGCATGCGGCTTTCTGTTCGCGCTCCACCGCAAACGTGCGGGCTCTGGCGAAACTGTTAACGACGGGCCATCCTGGACGGATCGAAGCATGAAGCTGAAGGCAATGGGCCTCGCCGGCCAAGCGCTGGCGATCATCGCTTTCGCATTGTTCGTGATTTACCAGCAGCAGAGCGCGTACTCAGTAGACCGCGCCGGCGCCAGCCTGGTCAATGCCGAAGGCGAGGCGATGAGCCCGGCGCAACTTGCCTCGGCCAAGAGATCTCTTGCGCGTCAGCCGCTCGATCAGCCGCTGCTCAACGCCATTTACGCTAGCGAAGTGCGAGGAGGACTCGATGAGACCCAGCGGCGCGCCTATGTGTCGACCCTCGGCAAGCTGGGCTGGCGTGACACCGCCACTCAGCAAAACCTCCTGTTCGAAGCAGCTCGGCGCAATGACCTCGACGCAGCGCTCGACCACATGGATGCACTGCTTCGGCGCGGCAAGCTGGCCGAACAGATCATGCCTCTCCTTGCGCAATTGGAGGTCGATCCAACCGGAACAAGGTTGATGGCCGAGCGCCTTGCGAACAATCCCGTCTGGCGTGAGCGCTATTTCCTCCTAGCCGAGCCCTTGGCCAACCCGGAGATCCTCGACGCGCGCTTGCGGCTGTTTGATTACATGGCCGAACACGACATGCCGGTCGATCGCGTGGAAATGCGCGCGGCGCTTTATGCGCTGTTCAATGCCGGCCGCAAGGACGCGATAGCCGAGATGGTCAGGGCCCAACTTCCCGCCGAAAAGAAGTCGCAATTATTGTACGATCCTGATTTCGATCAATGGCTGGGAGAACCTCCTGAAACTCGTTGGGCCACCGCGCCGCAGGACTGGCGCCTGACCAACCGGTCCGGGATCTCCGCGCAAATCATTGCCGAAGAATGGAGCAGCCGCCTGGTGCTGCGCTGGAACGGCCGGGGCGCCCCGATCATCGCGCGGACCATGACCTTTCTCACCGAAGGCCAGAGGCCGGAGCTGGAGGTGACGCTGAGTGCGGGCAGCCAGCTTCGCGGCCTCGATTCGCTACGCTTTACACTGATCTGCCCCGGCGCGCGCGAGGTGCTGTTTGTGCGCAAGGCTGCGGGTTCGGCAGCAAGCCCCGGGATGGATCGCCGTTCGGCCTTCTACGAGGCCGAGAGCGGCTCGGCCTGCGACTACCCTGAGTTGTTTATCGGCGGTATGCCCAGGGTGGGCAATCGCGGCGCGGATCTGTCGATTGATTCGATCAAGCTGACCGTGCCTTGAGCGTTCCGGGTTTAGTCTTGCGATCGCTGCCGCGTGCCTGCTCCACCGCGCAAGCGCCTGGCGCAGGCACTTGATCAACTGCTGGCAAGCATAACGGCCTTCGTGGCCCACGGGCCCAGTTCGGCGCGGCCGCTGGCAACATCGCCGCCGACCACCCTACCATTGATCCCTAATCTTGCTTGCATTTCGTAGCACAGGGAATGACGGAGAAGACATATCTCGAGAAACGGCGCAGGGCCCGGATACTTGCCTGACATGAACGATATCGCTTCCTTTTCCGGCGATTTTACGCCCTGTTCTGCGCGATATCGCTGCCTGTTATCGCGATTAAATACCCTGTTCTGGCGAAGAACAGGGAAGCGGTGATTACCTTCCAATAACCATCTGTAATCGCGTGAGTAATTTATCGGCGGATTGGGCACAATCACCCTAAAATGGCTGTTTCGCGCCCGAAATGAGCGATTTACCCTGTTAATTCCCTGCCAAACAGGCAAATCAGTGCCGAGACCAGCTGCGCTCGCGCCGCCCCGAATACCCGATAACGCAAACGCGCGGTGATATGATGATGCCTGGTGTCCTGCCCTCCCGTCTTCGGCCTTCGGCGACCAAGCCCGATGCGATTGGCACGGATCGCAGTGCGATGTGGCGCAGGATCAGGCTCGCCAAGTGGCCGCGCGAGCGCTAACCAATGCCCATGCGCTCCGCCCTCATCACCGGCTCCGCCGGCTTCATCGGCTATCACCTGGCCCAGCTGCTGTTGGACGAGGGGTTTGCCGTCACCGGCTATGACGGGATGACCGATTATTACGATGTCCGGCTGAAAGAGCGGCGCCACCAGATGCTGCTGCAAAACCGGCATTTCCGCGCAGAGGTTGGGATGCTTGAGGATTTCGAGCATTTGCGCACCATCGCGGTGGAATCCCGCCCCGACATCATCATCCACCTCGCCGCACAAGCAGGCGTGCGATACAGCCTCGAGAACCCGCGCGCCTATGTCGATGCCAATCTGGTCGGCACGTTCAATGTGATGGAAGTCGCGCGCGAGTTGAAAGTCGCCCATCTGTTGATGGCATCAACCAGCTCGGTCTATGGCGCCAATACGGCGATGCCCTTTACTGAGACAGATGCCTGCGACACGCCGTTGACGCTTTATGCCGCGACAAAGAAGGCAACCGAGGCAATGGGCCACAGCTATGCCCATTTATGGGGCATCCCCACCACGATGTTCCGTTTCTTCACCGTCTATGGCCCCTGGGGCAGGCCCGATATGGCACCGTTTAAATTTACCAAAGGGGTTCTCGAGGGCACGCCGATAGACGTATATAATCACGGCGATATGTATAGGGACTTCACATATGTAACCGATCTGGTTCGCGGCGTCCGGTTGCTTGTCGATGTCCCGCCCCCCGCCGTCGATGCGCGCGGCGAGCCGATCAAGCAAGACAGCCTTTCGCCCGCCGCACCTTTTCGCGTAGTCAATATCGGCAATGGCGAGAAGGTCAGGTTGCTCGATTTCATCGAAGCGATCGAGGAGGCCTGCGGCCGCGAGGCGATCAGGAACCTGCTGCCCATGCAGCAGGGCGATGTTTCGGCAACCTGGGCTGACAACAGCTTGCTGCGCGCGCTAACCGGTTACGCACCGCAAACCTCTGTGCGTGATGGCATGGCACGCTTTGTCGCATGGTACCGCGATTATTACGCAGTATAAGCCCTGCTTTGACACGCGCGGCTGGCAATATGCGCCTGTGGAGCTATACTCGCGTTTCTCGTCGAATTTATTCCCGGGTCGCGGCACGTCTTGAAATCCAATTTCCATCCCGCACAATCCAGGCGAAGCCAATTGGCAACGCAGCGTTTCCGCTGGCGCACGGCCAGCGCACTTGCGGCCTTCAGTTGGCTCACCCTGTTCGCTTCGCCAGCAGCGATCGCCAACCAGTCAGCCCTACGCATCATCAGCAATTCAGAACTTCGTTTCGGAACCTTTGCCGTGCCAACGCGCGGTTTCAGGGAGGTTTCGGCATCGGGCGCCGTGACCAGCGCCGGTGTGTTCGTGCTCAGCGACACTGGCACGGGCCCGGCGCGCTTCACCGTGGAATATGATCGGGGCAACAATGGCCGCAGGCGGATGGATCTTGAAATCGAGCTGGTGATGTCGGCGCCCCCGGCTTTTGGCAGTGGCGGCCTGACGGCCCGGCTCAGCCGTTATCAGACCGATCTGCCTGGTTACAGCTTTATCGAGCCCGGACAGGTCATCCGGATCGAGATGCTCAATTGCGTCCAGCGAGTCTGCTCGATGTCTTTCAATGTTGGCGGACGGCTGGATGTCGAGAGGATCTTTGGCGGAGGGCCGATCGCGATCCCCATTCCTGTCGATGCAGTGCTCGTATCGGTGCGTTAATTTCCGGCAATCCAGGTGCGCCATTCTGGCACATAAGTGTAATTACCTGATTGTAGGCTAAGATTTTCCTGCGAGCTTCTTCCTAGGATGTCCAAATCCTGAGGAGGCAAGCATGATCTCCAAAGAAACCATGGCTATCGTTGCCACTTTTGTGCTGGCCGCTTTACCCGCGCCCTCGCTGGCGGCACCGGGGAATGAGGCAACCGCCTCCGGCAACGCCAGCGCCGAAGTGATCGCCCCCCTGAGGTTCGAAGCGGTTGCCCCGCTGGAGTTCGGCACGCTGGCGGTTTCGCCAAACGACAGCGGATCGATCAGCGTTGACCCAGCCGGCGGCGCCCCGGTCTACACAGGTTCGCTAAGGGCTGCCTGCAGCGCCGCCGCGCTGTGCGATGCTTCACCCGCCCGATTCGCCGTTCGCGGGCAGCCGGGCCGATATTACCGGATCGAATATCCCGATCAGACATATGCGAGCCCGGTCAGCTCATCTGCGCCAGCTCTGCTGGTCAAGCAGATCACTGTCGCGACCGACAACCTTTCTTCCCAGGGAGCGCGCGGCCAATTGAGCGCGGAAGGGGCGGACGGTTTTCGGGTTGGGGGCACGCTGGAAGTTCCCGGCGGAACTGCTGCCGGGAGATACAGGGCCACGTTGAATATAGTTGTTTCCTATGATTGATGCCAGTTTAATGGCAAGCATAACATACTGTATTTATGTGTTTTTATGGCAAAAAGGATTTTTTAAGGGGCACGTAGTTATACCTATGTAAGCACCGGCAACCGCCGGGCGAACCAAAACATTTGGAGACTACGTAATGAAGAAGTTCGTTCTGGCAGCCTTTGGGGCCGCCTTCGCTATCCCGGCTGCCGCTGCGCCCGGCGACACTGACACCGCCCAAGGTGTAGCTACTGCGGTAATCGTTGCGCCGATTTCGATCGTGCATGATGGGGGTGCGCTGGATTTCGGCACGATCGTTCCGGGGACCACTGGCGGTACCGTGGTCGTGACCACCGCCGGCGTGGGTTCAGTTACTGGCGACGTGACATTCGTGCCCACCTCGACCAATTCGGAAGATACCTTCACGGTTACGGGCGATGCCAACCGCGATTTCAACATTGTTGCAGGTAATGAGGTAATGGCTGGCATGTCCTTCACCACGGACGTCGCGACCACAGGAAGCCTCGACGCATCGGGCCTTGCCACTGTTTCTGTCGGGGGCACTTTGACAGTGGCCGCCAATCAGGCCGCCGGCACCTATAATGGTACCTATGACGTGACGGTCAGCTACAACTGATGTCCTGACGAGACCGGCCGCCACTCCGAGTGAGATTGGCGGCCGGCCAGCCAGAGGACCAGCACGATGATCCATCAGAAACTGATCCGAGGCCTAAAAGGACTTAGCGCTGTCTGCACAGCCTGCCTGGCAGTGGCCGCCCATGCCGCGCCCGGCCAAACCGATTTTGCGCAGGGCAAGGCTCAGGTGGAGGTGGCCAGTCCGCCTCAAATCCTGCCGGTTGAAGACCTCCGCTTTGGCCAGATCCTGGCTCCACCAGTTGCTGGTACAGTTACGATTACACCGGCGGGCAGTGTGACCTCTTCGTTCGCTCTTCCCGCGTGGCCAAGCGTCAGGGGGCCGGCCCAATTCCTGGTCCTGGGCGATGCCAACCGCCGCTTCATCACTTCGCATTCCAACAGCACAGTGATCTCGAATGCTAACGGGGCAAGCATGACCGTGAGCAACCTGGCGTTCAATCGCTCCTCTGCAAGCCCGATCAATCGCCTTGATGCGAACGGGTTCTTCATCCTTTATATCGGCGGCACATTGAATGTGCAGGCCAACCAGCAGCCCGGCGATTATTCCGGGGTGTTCGAAGTTACCGTTTTCTATCTTTAAACTAAGGTAGAACCCTTAGGCGTTTACGCGCAATTAACCATATTTGATCCATAGACAGGGCGACACAAACGGGGGTCGCCTGATATGAGTTCCGCATACAAATCTGCCGCATACCGCGCCACACCGACAACCCTTCTGGCGGGCGCTCTGGCTACTATCCTCGCCCTGGGCCCGGCGGGCTCGCTGGCGCAGGATATCGAGCCAACAACGCCCCAGACTGCTCCGCCACCTCCGCCTGAGGGCTCGGTTGGCGCGATGGGCGATATAAACCTGTTCCCGAAGCGGGTGGTGATCAACGGACGCCGTGAAATCGCATCGATCGGGCTCTACAATAAAACCGTCAATCCGGGCGATTACGAAATCCGCCTGGTCGACATGGCAATGACCCCGGATGGGCGCTTACTCGCTCTCGACAAGGAGATTGACGAAGCGACACGGGCGCGCGTGCAAACGGCCAGCGGGCTTTTGCGGCACTCGCCACGCAGGGTCGCATTGCGGGGCAGCGAATCCCAGCTGGTCCGCGTCATGGCCCGGGCCGCTGCCGACATTCCCGACGGTGAATACCGTTCGCACTTCGTTGTCACTTCCGTTCCGCCGATCGATAGTGGCCTTTCCATTGAAAACGCTGCGGGCGGAACGAGCACCGAAGGCATCGGCGTAACCATCCGCCCGCGCTTTGGCATCTCGATCCCGGTAATCGTGCGGATCGGCGATACGACGCTGGACGTAGGCATTGAGGACATCAGCCTGCTCACCTCGCAGGACGGAACCCGCGCCATCCGCTTCACCGTGACGCGCGCGGGAACGCGCTCTGCATTTGGCGATGTGGTAGTCACCGCAAAGGGCGCGGACCAGCCTGTCGCGATTTCCAAAGGCATCGGCGTCTATCCCGAAGTCGACAGCAGGCAGGTGACTATCCCGGTCAACCCCGAGCTTGAGCCACGCTTTGTGTCCCCGGGGACCCGCCTGAGAATCGAGTTCATCGATGATGACTTCAAACCGGGCGCCAAACTTGCCGAACAGGAATTCGTGGTTCCTTGAACCGCCGGAAACTCATCCGGAACGTCAGCGCCGTCAGTTTGGGGGCGGTCGCATTGGCGCTTTGTTCGCTTCCCCAGAACAGGGAAAGCGGCACAAAGCGCATGCCTATGCCCTCGCCGCAGGAGCATAGTGGCAAGAAAGCGCGCGACATCGCTGCGGCCGACATACCCAGGCCCTCGTTCGGGGATGACGCCCCGGCGCGCCCAGCCCCGGCCCCAACTCCTGGCCGGGCAGTAAATATTGCCAACGACACCGATCATACGGACAGGGTCGACGGCCAAGGCACCCAGCAAGCCAGACCTACAGAAGATCGCGAGCCAGCCGCCGCCGCGCCCGCCGGTGAAGCCGCAGCGCCCAAAGCGCTGCGTGATTCCGGCCTAAACGATCCGGGCGCCAGCGCCGCACCAAATGTCGGCGGAGCGATGGTAAAATCTGCGGTCGAAACGCCAGCCGTTGCCGCGCCGCCGATCGTTCTGGCCGGAAACCTTGAACCATTGGCACAGCAAACCGCAGGCGAGTTCGACACAGCTTTCGCGGAGTTCGTGCCGCTGGGCGAACCAGCCGGCTACCTGGCCGATAGATCGAAAGTGCGTATCTGGGATTTCGCCACCGGAATACCGCTCACTCCGGTTGATCCCGTGCACAAGGCACTCGAAAGCAATGACAATGGCCCTGTAGCCGGAGAAGAAGCGGCACCAGTTGAGGCCAGCAATCTGGCCGACGTGGCTGACCAGGTCAGTGATGACAGACCGGCAGCGGACCCAGCCGCGGATGCCGCATCGACACCGTTGGCGGTGCCTGCGCCCTCCCCCGAGCCCGCTCAGCCAGCCGCTGCAGAAATGGTGCAGGAACGCGCGCAAGTGAGCGTTGAAACATCCGCGCCCGACGGTTTGGCCGTGACTGGAATTTCTGCGCCCCAAAGCTCTGCGCTGGTGGATGCAGGCGCCGATGCGGATACGGGTGCAGAAACCGCGGAGGCACCCGGAACCACAGCCAGTGCGGCATCTGCGGCGAAGGTATGGGATTTCGCAACCGGAAAGCCCATCGCTCCGCTTGACAGCATGGCGGATGTTGCCGCCGCAGAGGCAAAAGTTTCAGCCCCGCCAAACTGGCAAGACAATGCAGCGGCTATGGCCGGTGCGCATGTCGAAACACCACCCAATGAGCCGGTCAAAACTCAGGCCGAAGGACAGGTCGAAGCACAGGGCGAAGCACGGGGCGAGGCCCTCACACCAACCGGGGACAGGCCCGGCGTTTCAACGCAGCCGCAGACCGGAGCGCGTGTGTGGGACTTTCGCACTGGTGAGCCGCTTGCCGGTTCTGCTGCATTGCTCAAGACAGATGCTGCTTCATCAGACCTGACACAACTGGTGCCACCATCGCGCGCAACAGGGCAGGCAAGTTCCCCCGGCTATTCTGCTGAAGCGCCCGTGCTTGGCCCACAGGATGAGCTCATCCTCGAAGTCAAGATAAAGGGCATAGACGCAACCGATACGATCATTGCCTATGGCACGCGCAGCGGCATCTATCTGCCGCTTGGCGCCATGGCGCGGATCCTTGATCTCGCCATCACGGTGAGCGATGACGGCAACTATGCGCATGGCTGGATCCTGGACGAGGATCGCGTATTGGCCATCGACCTGCGCCAGAAGCTGGTTGAGTTCGAAACAGCCCAGCGCCCGCTCAAGGGATCGCAGGCGGTGGCTTTCGAAGGCGAAATGTACCTGCAGATCGAACAGTTTGCCGAGTTCCTGCCGATCAGGATCGCGGCGGACCTGCGATCGATGTCGGTCGAAATCGAAACGCTGCAACCCTTCCCGTTCCAGCTGCGGGCAGAGCGTGAGGCAAACAGGAAAAGAATAGAAGCGCGTCAGGGCGGCCGGGAAGCGCGCGATTTCGAGCGGGTGGACCTGCCGTGGCAGGCACTTTCGATTCCTGCGGCGGACGTCGAGCTTCGCGCCGTTTCCGACAGCATTTTCGGCCCGCGCCTGGAAGGCGATTTACGGCTGGCCGGTGATCTGGGCTTTCTTACAGCCGAAGCCTATCTGAGCGGCGAGACTGAAAACGGCCTGACCGCGTCGTTACTGGAGCTTGGCCGGGTCGACCCCGATGGCGATCTGTTGGGCCCGCTTTCCGCCACGGCCTTTTCTGTCGGCGATATTGCCACAGAATCGATGCCGTTGGGTTTGCGCAGCGTTTCGGGCCGCGGCTTCGCGGTCACCAATGCAGCGACGCAAACAACCTCTGTCTTCGACCGTGTGGATTTGCGCGGCATCCTGCCCGACGGCTACGAAGTCGAACTTTACCGGAATGACATCCTGATCGGATCGACGCGTGAAACGGTCAACGGCCAGTTCGAGTTTCTTCAGGTGCCGGTCGATTTCGGGCTAAATGTTTTCCGCCTGGTATTCTTCGGGCCGCAAGGGCAGCGCAGCGAAAGTGTGCGCCGCATCTCTGTTGGTGACGGGCGCGTCTCCGAAGGGCAGCTGGTCTACAATTTCGGCGCCGCACAAAGGGACCAGAACCTACTGGGGGTGACGCCGCCAAACTTCGTGCCTTCACGCGAATTCGGCAACTGGCGCGCCAGCGGGCAGCTTGCCTATGGCGTGAGTTCAGACCTGACAGCGGTGCTGAGCGGAGCCTGGTTCGAACGCGACGGCGACCACTGGGTTTCCTCTGCTGGTTTGCGGACCAGCCTGGGCGGCGCAGCGGTGAAGCTGGATGCGGGGTTTGCCGATGGAGGGGCGCTGGCATTCGAGGGCGGCATCGGCGGGCGCATTGGCCGCTCTGCCATAACGCTTAGCCATACCGAATACAGCGGGCTTTTCCCCGACGAAACCAAGGCGCCTGGGCTGCAGTTTCTGCGCCGCGCGACCGAGCTCGATTTCAACACCACCGTGGAACTGGGCAACCCTGTTACCGGCCTGGTCATTCCGCTCAGCGCGCGGGTGCGCAGTTTTCAGGACGTAAACGGGCGCAGCACATTCCAGGCCGGGATGAGAGCTTCAACCCGCACATCCGGCCTGCTGCTTTCAAACACACTGGATTACTCGCGCACAAGCTCCCCCGATTTCCAGAACAACGCCCAGCTGTTCGGCAATTTCGACCTTGCTACGCTTGGCCGATCCAACACAAGGGCGCGGTTTTCGCTTGGCTACCAGGTCCATCCGCGGCTCGACATCACAAATGCAGGCGCCGAAATCAATCACACGCTTGATGACCGCACCGCACTGCGCGCTTCTGCCAATTATGACTTTTCAAGCCACTCCCCCTTCTTCAGCCTTTCGGCAGTGCGCGATTTTGACCGTTTCAGCCTGGCCTTTGACAGCAATTACTCGTTCTCGAACGATTCCTATTATGTCGGCCTGCGCCTTGGTTTAAGCCTCGGCCGCGATCCCATTAGCAAGCGCGTTTTTGCGGCGCGCCCCGGGCAAGCTACGTCAGGCGGAGCAACGCTGCGCGCCTTCCAGGACCTGAATGGCGACGGCACCTATGGCCCTACAGACCGGCTGCTGCCCGAAGTCGATTTCGTCGTGTTCAACAAGACAGCCTCCACCAACGAGGCCGGTATCGCCAGAATCGGCGGGCTGGGTACCGGGCGGGAAGTGGGTATTCAGATCGATCCAGCCAGCCTTCCGGACATCACACTTGCGCCGGCAAAGCCCGGCGTGGAGGTGGTTCCCAGAGCGGGGCGGCTCCACGCCATCGATTATCCTGTCGTGGCGCTCAGCGAGATTGAAGGAACAGCCAGCTTTGTTTCCAACGGGGTGGCCAAGGGCGTCTCCGGCGTCAGACTGATGCTATCCGAGGAAAACGGGAAGATCGTGGGAATCGTCAAGACAGAGCTCGATGGCTATTACTTTTTTGAACGGGTCATGCCGGGGAGTTACCGCCTCTCCATCGATCCCGCGCAGGCCGGGCGCCTGAATCTGTGCCCGCTGGATTTCGGCACAATTACAGTGGGCTACGAATCCGATGTCATCGCGCGCGACATCGAAATTAAGTCATGCGAAACTCCGCAACCGCGCATCGTGAAGCAGGAAGGGGTCATGCAACCTGGTACGCAAGCCGAATTGGCTGCGGTTTCCCACTAGCAGGGGTGTCTGTCCGGCAAAACCGCCATTGGCGACATTTCGCGGACGATTGTTGCGGCAGGTTATTCGCCGTCAGGCTTGGCGGCGGCATCAGGGGCTTCACCGCCTTCAGGCATTACCGCAGGCGGCGCTCCCTCATCCGGCAAGCCCTGCTGCCGTTCGCGTTCAAGCCGCTCCATATATTCCCGCTCGATCTGCTCGACCCGCGCCTGCTCGGCTGCGGCATCAGCATCAATGGTTGAAAGGCGCTCAGCCCGTGCGGCTTCGATCAACTGGCTAAAGCGTATGTCGGAGCCTTCGCGCTTGTCGGCATAGGCCGCATTGATCATCTGCTGGGTGCAACCAGTCCAGCCGCCCGCACCCGCCGGATCGCACGACATGGTGCCGAAATCACCGATCATCTCGAAACGTTCGACACGCTCGGCCCAGGCAATGTTCTGCGGACTGTCGCTCAATCGCAGGTTTTCGGGAATGCGAAAACGCTCGTCCTCGGCCTTGCGCGCGCAGACCGTGATCTCGCCCTCCGCCGGTGCCGGGCATTCATCAGCCCCATAGACGATCACCATATTGACCTTGTCGCCGGCGTCATCCTGCGCGGCGGCCGGTGTGGCGGCCCAAAACGGCGCGGCGGCGATCAGGGAAAGGGCAAGAATGCGGCGGGTCATCACGATACCTCGGGCAAGTCATGGACAATGCGCATGTTAGAGCGCAGGCGAGTTGAATAGCATATGAAGCGCCTTCACGCGCGGTTTAATCCTGCTCATATTCGTTCGGCAAGTTTGATCGCAGCGCGGCAACCCAGCCTGATCGCCCCCGCCAACAGCGGATAGGCAGGCGCCCTTTCCGCCCCGGCTGCCAGCGCTGTGTCACGATGCGCGCGCTCATCTTCGCGGAACTCATGGATCATGTCCGCAAGTTCCGGTTCGGCCCCGCTTTGCCGCAACCGATCAAGCTGCTGCGAATAATGCCGGTCGATCTCTTCCTCGACCGCTGCGGTACAAGCCATCGCCGCCTCCGGGCCGATCAGCGCGGTTGCCGCACCCAAGGCATAACCCGCGACCGACCAGAAGGGCTGCAGCGCAGTAGGGCGCACCCCGCGCGCAGCGATCATTGCATCAAACCGCGCAAGATGGCCTTCTTCCTGCTCGGCCATATGGACGATTTCCTGCGCGTGCGGGCCGCGATTGCCCAATACGGCAAGCTGTCCCGCATATATCCGTGTAGCGCCATATTCGCCCGCCTGATCAACGCGGATCATACTGTGGAGTTCGTCGCGGGTGATGCCTCGTGTGCTCATCTTCCACCTCTCAAACCGGTCTGGCGCTGCGCCTCAGAAGTTCCCATATCCCGATACCGGCGGCGCAGGAAATGAGGAAATTCCATCCCGCGAGCGAGATTTCGAACAGGTCCCACGGCGCAACGTCGCAGCGGACCAGCGGCGCGTTCATAATCGCATCCAGCGCATCCCCGGTTGTGGGAACGCCGGTCGAACAGGCGGTCAGGCCCTCCCACCAGCCATATTCGACCCCGGCATGGAAGCCGCCGATCGCGCCGGACACGAAAATCGCCAGGCCAGCCAAGGCAATCCAGATCTGCCGCAGCGGTGCGACGAATGAAAGCATGGCCAGCGCCAGCGCGGCGAAATGCGGATAGCGCTGCCACCAGCACATTTCGCATGGGTAAAGGCCAAAGCCATATTGCGCCAGATAGGCACCGCCCAGCAGCAAAGCCGGTACGCTCAAGGCAAGATGTTGTGCCAACAGATCGGCGGGGCGCCCGCCCGGTGTCTTATCCATCGTCCGCAGCTAGCCGATTTACTGTCGCAGCGCCACCGTTGCCCGCGTTGTCCGGCGCAAGGTTTCGAGCGCGTAGTGCAGCTGGAAATCCGCAACCCCCTGCTCCTCGAGTTGGGCCGAAGTCAGGCGGAACCTTGGGTCGACCTGCTTGTCCACCTCCAGCGCTTCATCCTCAAGCCCCAGTTCGTTGATCAGATGCCCGCGCAGGTCACTTTCACGCATGACATATTTGTTGCGCTTCTCAAGGTCCGGGTCGGACAGCTGGGGGACTTCGATATCGGGCTTGATGCCGCCTTCCTGCACCGAATGCCCGGCGGGCGTGTAATAACGCGCCGTAGTGAGCTTGAGCGCAGCATCGCGGCCCAGCGGCAGCAGTGACTGCACACTGCCCTTGCCGAAGCTGCGATCGCCCATGATCAGCGCCCGGCGATGATCCTGCAGTGCGCCGGCGACGATTTCGGAGGCCGAGGCCGAACCGGCATCGATCAGCACGATCAGCGGAATGCCCTCGGCAATTGCGCCCATGAAGCGCTGCGCATCCTGTCGCGGCAGATGGCGGTAATTGGTGATGTCATCAGCGTTATACTGGGCGTTCTCGCCGCGCGCGCGGCCCCGCTGCGACACGATCCGCCCCTCCTTCAGGAACAGATCCGACAGCGCGATTGCCTCGTCGAGCGAGCCGCCCGGATTGGATCGCAGATCGAGCACCAGGCCGTTCATCCGGCCCGCAGCCTCTGTGCGGAGCGCCTGCCAGGCCAGGTGCACGTCGCGTCCGACATTGGTCGAGAATTCATTGACCGTGATCACACCGATCTTGCCGGATTCCAGCTTGTGTGTGACCGGCTCAAGCTCGATCACGCCGCGGGTGACTTTCAATTCCAGCGGTTCGTCGCGCCCAGGACGGAACACTGTAAGCTGAATCGAAGTGCCTTCCGGCCCGCGCATGCGTGCCACGGCTTCGTCAAGATCGCCGCCATAGATCAGCTCGCCATCAAGATGGGTGATAAAATCACCCGCCTTGACCCCGGCCTTTTCTGCCGGGCTGCCGCGGAAGGGAGAGATCACCTTGACCGCGCCGGAATCCATCACCACTGACAGTCCAAGCCCCGAATAATTGCCATCAATCAGCGTGGTGAGACGTTGCAGCGCGGGGCCATCGACATAGGCCGAATGCGGATCGAGCGCACCGAGCATGCCGTCAATCGCGCCGCGGATCAGAACGTCATCTTCGACAGGCTCGACATAATTGGCCTTGATCTGCTGATACGCTGCGAACAGCTTGGCGAATTGCGGGCCCGCCCGGCCATCCACTTGCGCCATGCCGGCGGTGGTGGCCGGGATAAGCGCCACAGCGGTGACAAGCGCGGCGCTGCGCATCAGATCGGCGATTCGCATAGGCAATTGGGCTCCTGTTCTGCCGGAGTTCTATCGCGCAAACCGCCTTAACGCCAGATGAGAGCGCGATCGCGACCCGAAGCGATACGGTTCCTTTGACAAATGTTTTCCCATTCCGCCGCCGGTCAACGGGCACGCAGCCTGCCGAAGATGCATGAAACCTACATGTAATCGAGCGGGTTAACCGGATTTCCATCCCGCCGCAGCTCAAATGTTACCATTGGCTCGCGCACGGATGCGGTGCCGATCGGGCTGCCCCCGATCACCTGGTCCCCCGCAGCAATATTGTTCCGCGCAAGGCCCGTAACCAGGCTGGTGAAACCATTGCCATGTTCGATGATGACGATGCGGCCAAACCCGCGATAGGGGCCGGCAAAGGCGACCCGCCCCTCTGCCGGTGCGATGACCTGCGCGCCCGATGCCGGCCTCAGCCGCAACCCGGTGCTGGCCAGCCCTGCCGCGTCGATCGCGCCGAAGCCGGCCAAGGTGCGGCCCTGAACCGGCATTTGCAGCGGCGCAGGCAGGCCGGTGGGGCGCGGCGTGGGGCTTCCAGCGCCACCATTCATTACCTGCGACGCGCCCGGACGTGGCGGGCGCACCAACGGACCGGGCAGCGCCGCCAGCTCTGCCCGCAGGGAACCCGCACGATCAAGCTCACCAAGCAAGGCATCAAGGTCGCGCGCATCCTCGGTCAGCGCCAGCGCTCGCTGGCTTTCCTTTTGGGCAATCGCCCGTGCCTCGCGCGAGGCGAGGCGTTGCTGGGCGGCCAGCGCGTCAAGTTGGTTGCGCCGCTCAGCCAGGCGGCTTTCACCGCTACGCAAATGCGCCAAAGTGGCCCGGGCATCGCGCTCCAGCGCACGCCCGCGCTCAAGCTGCCTGCGCAAGCCCGATGTCCGGGTGCGGATCTCGGGCAGCGTTGTCTCCAGCACGGCCCGGACATAGACCGTATCCTTGAGCGATCCGGGCTGAAGCGCAGAGAGCACCAAAGGGCGGCGCGCCATGTTCTGCAAGGCTGCAGTCAGGCGAACGATCGGTTGCTGCTGCACCGCCAGACGGGCATCGAGCACGCGGCGCTGGTCAGCAATCAGGGCATAGCGTGCCTGGGCTGCGAGTATGTCAGCTTCGGCCTGCTGGATGCGGGCGGCGAGTGCGGCAGCAATGCGTGCGGTCTTTGCGGCCGCTTCGCTGGCTTCTTCGGCTCCCCGGTCAAGACGCAGCGCACGCTGCGCCGCATCGGCGGCAGCCTGTTCCGCCCGTACAACAGCATCGCGGGCGGCGGCGGGACTATCAAAGACAGCCGCTGCTGCCAGGATTCCGGCTTCACCCGCTTCAGCGCGCGGCAAGCTGGCGAACACCGCCAGGCAAGCCGCAGCGAGGCCGATTAAAAAAAGGCGGTTTCGCGGGTTCATCACCCTACCCTGCCCGATGATAGGGATGCCCGGCAAGGATTGTCGTTGCACGGTAGAGCTGCTCCATCAGCATCGCCCGGGCCAACAGATGCGGCCAGGTGGCCTTACCAAAGGCGAGTAGCAGGTCAGCCTCGCTGCGCTCTTGCTCACCATGCCCATCAGCGGCACCGAGCACGAAGCGCGCCTCGCGCATGCCGTCATCGCGCCAACGGCCCAGGATTTCAGCCAGTTCTTCGGAGGTCAGATTCCTGCCGCGTTCGTCCAGCAGCACGGTTTTGCAGGGGGTTTGCGGATCGGGAACCCTGCCCCCGGTTTCCGCAAGCTCGGTCAATTTTACCGGCCAGGTGAGCCGCTTTTCATAGCGCGCGACCAGCTCTGCCTCGGGCGAACGGGCGATCTTGCCACGAGCGATTACGTGAAGAAGGATGGCAAAGCCTCACTGAAACCTGTTGCTACGGTCCGCAATGACCGCGGGCACGAAACGGGCTACGCAGTGCCGACCGCCGGCTCGTTATCGCCGAACGCCCACATCCGCTCAAGGTTGTAGAAGCTGCGCACTTCGGGGCGGAACAGGTGTACGACCACATCTCCCGCATCGATCAGCACCCAGTCTGCAGCGGGCAGCCCCTCGATACGTGACGAACCGAAACCTTCCTGCTTGATCTTCTCGGCCAGTTTCTGCGCCATAGCCGCAACCTGGCGAGTCGAGCGCCCGGAAGCGATCACCATGTGATCGGCGATCGAGCTTTTTCCCTCAAGCGGGATCGAGACCACCTCTTGCGCCTGGTCGTCATCAAGTTGCGCCAGCACCAGCTCGTGCAGGGCGTCAGCGGATTTGACTGGCCTAGCCATCGAAGGCCGGGCTTTCTGTGTGGTGTCGGCAGCTGCCGGCAAAGGTTGCGCCTGGTTCATAGGCGTTATCGATTCTCCTGTATGTGTGGTTCACGATGCGATGGGCCGCAGAAACGCCGGAAGCGCGCAATATGCGCCTCATGCGCCCCCCTCTCGTGCGACAAGATGACGGGTCAAATTGTCACGAGGCGGGTGGCCGGAATAACGCAAAGCCCAATCCGGATCAGCGCGGCGGATGGCCGTGGCCGAACGTGGATCGGGATCAAAACGCAGTAACACCAGTGCCGGTGCGCTCCATCTGCCCCCTTCTGACAAACCAGCTTTCGGCACACGATAGCGCCTGAGCCAGGCCATGGCGGGGCTTGCCAGGGCAGCGCCATCATAACCGGGCCGCGCGATAACCGCAATCGGCATCATGCGGGCAATTTCGCGCCAGTCGCGCCAGCGGTGAAATTGCGCCAGATTGTCCGATCCCATCAGCCAGATGAAATCGCGTTTGGGAAACCGCCGCTTGAGCGCGCGCAGGGTGTCGACAGTGTAGCGCGTGCCCAGCTCGCTCTCGATCGCGGTGGGCACGATCCGGGCGCCGCGCGCCGCGCGCTGAGCCGATTTAAGCCGCGCCGCAAGCGGGGCCATGCCCTTCACGGGCTTGAGCGGATTGCCCGGTGAAACCAGCCACCAGGCCTCATCCAGCGCCAATGCCTTGATCGCCAAGCGGGTGATCCGGCGGTGGCCGGCGTGTGCAGGGTTGAAGCTGCCGCCCAACAGGCCGGTGCGGATAGGTGCCATGCCGCCCAGCGTCAGGCCTCGCGCTGGCGGCGCATCATGGGCGCGCCTGGCCGCTACCGCGCACTTGCCACTTGTAGGTCGTCAGCCCTTCGAGCGCGACTGGCCCGCGTGCATGCAGGCGCCCCGTGGCAATGCCGATTTCCGCGCCCAGGCCAAATTCGCCGCCATCGGCGAATTGCGAGGAGGCGTTATGCATCACGATCGCGCTGTCGACTTCGGCCAGAAACCGTTCGGCAACTGCATCATCAGTGGTGATGATGGCGTCAGTATGGTGCGAGGAGTGCCGCGCGATATGTTCCATCGCCGCTTCAAGCCCATCGACCATTGCCGCTGAAGCCACAGCCTCGAGATATTCGGTATCCCAGTCATTGTCGCTGGCGGGCTTGACCCGGTTATCGAGCGCCTGGATGCGCGCATCGCCGCGTACTTCGCAGCCGCTATCGATCAGCGCGCCGACCAGTTCGCTGGCGGCGGGAAAGTCCGCATCGACCAACAGCGTTTCGAGCGCCCCGCAAATGCCGGTGCGCCGCATCTTAGCATTGATGACGATCTCGCGCGCCATCGCCGGATCGGCGGCGGCATGGACATAGGTGTGGCAGATCCCGTCGAGATGGGCGAGCACGGGAACCCGGGCATCGGCCTGGACGCGCGCGACCAGCCCCTTGCCCCCGCGCGGCACGATCATGTCGATCAGGCCCGCAGCCTTGAGCATCGCGCCCACCGCCGCGCGGTCCTGCGTCGGGACCAGTTGCACCGCGTCCGGGGGAACGCCCCCGGCCTCAAGCCCGCGCACCAATGCCGCCAGAATCGCGCGGTTCGAATGCACCGCCTCGCTACCCCCACGCAGCAGGGCGGCATTGCCCGCCCGCACGCACAGCGCAGCCGCATCGGCAGTCACATTGGGGCGACTTTCGTAGATGATGCCGATGGTGCCGATCGGCACCCTTACGCGGCTGAGTTTCAGGCCATTGGGGCGTTCGGAATGGTCGATAACATCGCCCACCGGATCGGGCAGCTGCGCCACGGCCTCAACGCCTGCCGCGATGCCTTCGAGCCGGCTTTCGTCGAGCCGCAGACGGTCAAGCATGGCGCCGGTCAATCCATTTGCTTCGCCAGCGGCGATATCCCGGGCATTGGCCGCAAGAATCGCGACCGCATCCTCGCGAAGTGCAGAGGCCGCTTTCATTAGCGCATCAGCCTTGGACTCGCTCGTCATCGCGGCCAGCAATCTTTGTGCGGCGCGCGCATTGCGGGCGAGCCGTTCAATCAGTGTGGTGGAGTCTTCAGTCTGTTTTTCTGCATGTGTTGCCATGACGCGGCTCTTAGCATCGCAAGCCGGCTCTGTCAGGGGGCGATTCTTAGCCCGCATGAGGGCAAAAAGGGGCTATGCTTGGTTAAGTTTTCGCGCCGGAAATTAAAGGTTTCAAGCGGATGCAACGATTCATCGCGCAAGGGGTTCGATTCGCCCCACCCGTTAAGTTTTGATTCGACCTGATCGCCTAAGGCCGATAGGCATTCGCACGGATCGCAAAAAGCGATATAACAAAAAAGAGGGGTCGCATTGTCCAACATTTATTCCGCAAGCGGATGGGGGGGGCGTTTGCAGCGTTGGTTCCCGGATCGCGAATTCTTTATGCGGTCGCAAGGGCAGGTCCGCTTCATCAGGATTTCTTCGCGCGTGCAGATGGCCGCTGCCGCAATTGTCATGGCACTGCTGGTCGGCTGGGCGATCTCGATGGCCGCCATGGCCTGGACGCAATACCGCACCCAGGCTGACCGGATTTCGCTGCTGGAGCGCGAAGCCAAGGTCGCCACCGCAACCGAACGGGTCAACGCCTATCGCCACGATATCGATGCGGTGGCGCAAGACCTGGTCAAGCGGCAGGATTTTCTTGAACAGATTACCGAAGCGATCCCCGCTGACGTGAAATCGGCCAGCGCGGTTTCGGATTCGTCCAATGCCGCTGCCGAAACGATCGACAAGGTCAGCATGGCGGTTCCCGAAGCGGCGGTGTTGGCGCAGATCGAAGCCCGCCAGCTGGCGTATGTCGAGCGCCTGACCCGATATGCCGATCAGCGCGCCGAACGCACAGCCAAGGCAATGCGCAGGCTGGGGCTCAACCCGCAGGCGATGCTGCGCCAGGCCGAACGCCAGGCGATGGGTGGCCCGCTGGAAACCCTCAACACATCGGCGAGCGGTGAAATAGACCCGCGCTTCGAACGGCTCGGGCTTAGCCTGGCACGCATGGCCGCGCTTGAGGAAAGCCTCGATACAATCCCGCAGATCAGCCCCACAAGCCGCCGCCAGACGCGCCTTACTTCGGGCTTTGGCTATCGCCGCGATCCGTTTACCCGCCGCGGCGCGATGCATCGCGGGCTTGATTTCAAGGGGCCGATCGGCACGCCGATCTATGCCGCCGCCAAGGGCCGTGTCACCTATGTCGGGCGCATGTCAGGCTATGGCAATGTGGTTGAAATTCGCCATGGCAACGGCGTTCTGACACGCTACGCCCACCTTTCACGCTTCGTCGCCAAGCCGGGCGACATGGTCGATGTCGGCGATGTCATTGCCAGACTCGGCAATACCGGCCGTTCAACCGGCCCACACCTGCATTTCGAAGTGCGTATTAATGATCGCGCGGTCAATCCGCGCCCCTTTCTGGAGACAGCGCAAGATGTTCTCAAAGAAGCCCGCGGCACCGACGCGGCCGACCGGACAGCATAATTCCATGGCCAGCAATTCAAGCTCCACCTTTTCTGTCATCGGATCCGATGTAAGCATCAAGGGAGATGTAAATGCATCTGCCGATTTGCATGTCGACGGCGCGATCGAAGGCGATATCGCCTGTGCTTCGCTGGTCCAGGGCGAAACCAGCAAGATCACTGGCAGCATCACGGCCGAGACTGCCCGCTTGGCCGGAAAAGTGACGGGATCGATCCGTGCGCGCGAACTGGTGATCCTGCGCAGCGCCAGGATCGAAGGCGATGTTCATTACGAAGCCCTGACCATCGAACAGGGCGCCCAGATTGACGGTCGGTTTGCACATGGCGCGCGCGGCCGCACAAGCGACGCCGTGCAGGCCAGGCCAGCGGGCGGCGACGGGAAATCGGCCACCGGGGAGGAGCCCAAGCTCGGCCTGGTCAGCTAAGCCGGCATTTCAGGCCGCCGAGACAGGGGCGCCCCATTGCGGGCGCCCTTTTACGTGTCAGCCCTCGAATACTTCAGACCTCAGCGCCTTGCGATCGAGCTTGCCGATGATCGTCTTGGGAAGCGCCTCGCGAAGCACCACTTGATCGACCCGTTCGTGCTTGCCAAGCCGGGCGTTGAGCCAATCGCGCAGCTCGCCCGCATCGGTTTGCGCGCCTGGCTCCGGCACAACGTAGGCGCGCGGCATCTCGCCGCGGTATTCATCGGGCACGCCGATCACCAGCGCTTCCTTGACCGCCGGATGCTCCAGGATCACCTCTTCGACCTGGCTCGGGAACACCTTGAACCCGCCCACCGCGATCATGTCCTTGATGCGGTCGACAATCTTGAGGAAACCGTCCTCGTCGATCACGGCCACATCACCGGTGCGTAGCCAGATCTTCCCGTCACGCTCGATCAGCACTTGAGCGCTCGCTTCTGGCTGGTTCCAATAGCCGCGCATCACCTGCGGACCGCACACCGCCAGCTCGCCCGGTTCACCTTCGGGGGCAAGCCGGGTATGGTCCTCCTTATCCAGCAGGATCACTTCGGTGCCCGGCACGACCTGCCCGATGGTGCCGCGCTTGCGCATGCCCTCATAGGGATTGACCGAGACCACGCCCGAGCTTTCGGTGAGGCCATATCCTTCGACCAGGCGCACGCCGGTCACTTCCTCGAATCGGGCATGGACGGGCGCCGGCATCGGCGCGCCGCCCGAAATGCACACCTTGAGCGACGAGAAATCGGTGCTCGATAGTTTGGGGTGGTCGAGCAGCGCCTGGAACATGGTCGGTACGCCGGGGAAGCCGGTGGCCTTGCGGGCAGCGATGGTGGCCAGCACTTGCCCCGATTCGAAGCGCGGAACCATTGCGATCGCGGCTCCGCTCGCCACCGCATGGTTCAAAAGCGCTGTGTTGGCGAAAACATGGAAGAAGGGCAGCGCCCCCATGAACACTTCGTCTTGCGGTTTATCGAACGGATTGATCGCGGCGACTTGCTGAGCATTGATCGCGAGATTGGCATGAGTGAGCATCGCGCCCTTTGGCCGCCCCGTGGTGCCGCCGGTATATTGCAGCAGCGCGACGTCATCAGGCGCAATCGCTATTTCGTGCGAAAGTTTTCCGCCTTTCGCGGCGACCTCGCTCCATCTCCGCACATTGTTGCTGTATTCGACCGATGCGATCTTGCTGCGAGCGAAAGTTTTGAGCGCCAGTCCTTTGTGCCACGGCAGCATATCCGCCAAAGAACCGACCACCAGCGTTTCGAGCTCCGAAGCATCCAGCACTTCGCGCGCCGTGCCGTAAAGCTCCGGCACGTCGAGCGTGACCAGCAATCGCGTGCCCGAATCCGCCACCTGGTGGCTCAGTTCGCCGACCGTGTAGAGCGGCGAAAAGTTGACCACCACCGCACCCGCCATCATGGCGCCGTAATAGGCGGAAGCGTAGATCGGCACATTGGGCAGGAACAGACCGATTCGATCACCGGGCTGCATGCCGTTTGCTACAAGGCCCGCGGCAAAGCACTGCGCCTCTTGATGAATCACCCGATAGGAATAGTCGCGACCCAGAAAATGCAGGAACCGCGCGTCACCGCGCCGGGCGACTGCACGCGCCAGCATCTCCGGCAACGTCAAAGGTTCGAAGCCGACATCCCACGGAGTGGGATGATGATAGCGCGCCCTGCTTACATCCATGTAAGCAGAATGGCTGATCCCCTGTTATCGCACAAGCTAAATACGGTGCGCTGGGTGCAGCTTATTTCGCTTCGCTTTCCTCAGCCGCACGCTTGGCGGCCAGCCAGGCCTCGGCCTCGGCCTCTTGTGCCGCTTCGCCAGCTGCCTTGGTTGCCGCTTCGCGTTCGGCGCGCAATTCCTCGATCAGCTTTTCCTTGTCGCTGCGGCTATCGCCTTCGGGAACTTCGGCGGCTTCGATCCCGGCGCGCTTGGCAGCCTTCGCCACTACTGCATCGAGCTCGCGCTGCGAACACAGGCCCAGCGTGACCGGATCCTTGGGCTGGATATTCTGGATGTTCCAGTGGGTGCGCTCGCGGATCGCGGAGATCGTGTTGCGCGTGGTGCCGATCAGCTTGGAAATCTGCGCGTCGGAGATTTCGGGATGGCTGCGCAGGACCCAGGCGATGCCATCGGGCTTGTCCTGGCGCTTCGACACCGGGGTGTAACGCGGGCCCTTGGTGCGGGTAGCCTCTACCGGGGCTTGCTGCATCTGCAGCTTGTATTCCGGATCGGCCTGGCCGCGCTCGATTTCCGCCTGTGTCAGCTCGCCGACATGCACCGGATCGCGCCCGGTGTATTTGCTGCCTGCAAGATCATCGGCCATTGCCTGCACTTCGAGGATATGCAGGCCGCAGAAATCGGCGATCTGCTCGAAGCTGAGCGCGGTATTGTCGACCAGCCAGGTGGCAGTGGCATGCGGCATCAGCGGAGTGGGTTGTGTTGACCCCTGGGCCATGGTGGAAGCTCCCATCGGTAATCAGGCCTGAAAATAGAAGGGCCGCCCCTTGCGGAGCGGCCATTACGAGACTGTAGATAGGGAAGTGCGGCGGATTCGGCAAGCGCTATGGTAAAGCGGCTGAATTGACGCCGGTCATGCCAGTGCGGCGGTTGGCACCGGAGCGGCCACTGAATCAAATGCGGCCAGCCCTTCAAGAAATTGCCTGCTGGCCTTTTCCCAGCTGAAGCTGGCGCCATAAGCAGCGCACACAGCGCGCTCACAATAACGCGCCGCATCGATCGCGCGGGGCAAGCGTTCGGACAGGGCGCCGACCTCCGGAGTTACGATATCGATCGGCCCTGCAACCGGGAAGGCAGCAACAGGGGTACCGCAAGCCAGCGCCTCGATCATGACCAGCCCGAAAGTGTCAGTGCGGCTGGGAAAAACGAACACATCTGCCCCGGCATAGCATCCGGCAAGTTCGCGGCCGCGCCTCACGCCAAGGAAATGCGCCTTGGGAAACCGCAGCCGGAGTTCGGCGAGAGCCGGCCCGTCACCCACAACCACCTTGGTGCCCGGATATTCGCAACCGAGGAAGGCCTCGATGTTCTTCTCGACCGCGACCCGCCCGACATAGAGCAGGATCGGTCCTTCGAGCCGGGCATATTCGGGCGTGGGAGGCGCATCGGGAGTGAAGCAATCAAGATCGACACCCCTGCTCCAGTGATGGAGACGGGAAATGCCTTGGGTGCGCAGTTCCTCCCTGATGCTTTCGGTGGCCACCATCACTCGCCGAGCTGGGCGATGGAACCAGCGGATATAGGGCCAGAAATGGCGCGCGCTCAGGCCCGTTCGCCGCGCCACATATGCGGGGAACTGCGTGTGATAGGCGGTGGTAAAAGGCACGCGCCTGCTCACGCAATAGTGCCGCGCGGCAAGGCCAAGCGGGCCCTCGGTCGCGATATGGACCGCATCGGGCTGGAGTGAGGCGAGCCGCCGGCCAACTTCGCCCGGCCATGTCAGTGCCAGGCGGATTTCAGGATAGGTGGGGCAGGGCAGTGAGGGATAATCCTCAGGAGAAATGATCGCAATGTCATGCCCCCACCTACGCAGGATTTCGCAAGTGGATGCCAGGGTGCGAACCACACCGTTGGTTTGCGGTTCCCACGCATCGGTAACTATCGCAATACTGACAGGCGCAATGCTGACTGGCGCAATGCTGCAAGGCAAATCGCCCTGCTCTGGCGAGAGCGGCACGCCCACTTTGGCATCGTGCGAGTACAGCATGTTCATGCTGCCTCGCGCCGCTGGGTGCCAACCATCTCGCGGCCTGCTGATTCCTTCTCGCGGCGGGCAATTTCGGCCGGCCAATTGAGAATCTCCATCCGCCCGTCGAAATGCTCGACCAGCGCGGTGCAGCCTTCGACCCAGTCACCATCGTTCCAATACTCGACCGGCCTGCCATGATGGGCAAAGGTGCGGAATTCAGCGGTATGGATATGTCCGCAAACCACTCCGTCGACGCCGCGTTCAGCAGCGGCCTTGGCCACAATCTCCTCATAGCGTCCGATAAACTCGACCGCGTTCTTGACCTTGTGCTTGGCCATTTTCGAAAGCGACCAATAAGGCAGCTCAAGCCTGCGCCGCACCAGATTGACCCATTGGTTGAGCCCCATCACCAAATGGTAGAGCGCGTCACCCACGAAGGCGAGCCAGCGATGCGCCAGCATGACTGCGTCAAACTCGTCTCCATGCAGCACCATGAGCCGCCGCCCGTCAGCCGTGTCATGGAACGCCGCGCGGCATATTTCGACGCCACCGAAATTCAGCCCGGTGAACTGGCGAAACATTTCGTCGTGATTGCCGGGAATATAGACGATCCGGGTCCCGCGCCTGGCGCGCTTGAGGATGCGCCAGACGATGTCATTGTGCTCGGCCGGCCAATAGAACTTCTTCTTGAGCCGCCAGCCGTCGATAATATCGCCGACGAGAAACATCGTTTCGCTATCGGTGTGGTCAAGAAAATCGATCAGCATCCCGGAATTGCACCCCTTTGTGCCCAGATGCACATCGCTGATCCAGATGGTGCGGAAGCGGCGGCGCTCGATCCCTTCCGGCTCGGGCGTTCTGAGCGGGCGCGCAGGGAGGGTGGCAAACCTGCCGATGGATGATGCAAGCTGCGATGGGGGAAGCGGCGGCGCGGCGTTTACAGCCATGGTTTCTGCTCCTGCGACAAATGTCTGACGCTCAGCAGCTATGGCAGCCTAATGTTACAGGCGTGGCGCGGTACGATGACGGTTGGGGGTCACTAAGTCAGCAGCGTGTCAGGCCATCGGGACGAAGCCCGGCAATGCCTGGACCCGATCGATCCAGCGGCAGATATGCGGATAGTCCTCGAGCCCGAAGCTGCCCTCTTCGGCGATATGGGTATAGGCGAACAGGGCTATATCGGCGAGCGAGAAACGGCCCACCGCCATCCACTCGCCGCGCGCCAGATGTTCGTCCATCAGCCGCAATGCTTCGCAACCCGCCACGCGTTTGGCCACAATCTGATCGCGTTGTTGCGGGGTCAAATGGGCTTCACCGATGAAATGGAGCCAGAAACGCAGGGTCGCGATATTCGGCTCATGGTTGTATTGTTCGAAGAACATCCAGCGCAGCATGTCAGCCTGCTCGAACCGACCAGAAGGTATCAATTCGCTGCCCGTGGCCAGATACCAGCATGCGGCATTGCTTTCGGGCAGGAAACGCTGGCCGCCGGAATCTTCAATCTGCAGCACCGGAATGCGGCCGTTGCGGTTGACATGGGCGAGGAATTCCGGCGTCCGGGTCTCGCCCAGCATGATATCATACTGGCGGGTTTCCAGCGGCAAGCCCAGCATCGCGGCAGTCAATTTGATCTTGTAGCAATTGCCGCTGCGCGGATCTTCGTGAAGGGTAAGTCGCTCAGTCACCGCTTACCTCTAGCACAATTTTACCGATATGTTCGCCTGCTTCCATCCGCGCATGCGCCGCTGCGGCCTCGGCCAGGGGAAAAACCTCGTCCATCACCGGCTTGAGCTCGCCAGAAGCGAACAGCGGCCATGCGTTCTGCGCGATTTCATCGGCCAGGGCCGACTTGAACGCATCGGAGCGCGGGCGCAGCGTCGAGCCGGTCAGCGTCAGCCGCTTCATCATGACCAGCGCCATGTTGAGCCTGGCTTCCATCCCGCCCAATACCGCGATCGTCACATGCCGGCCGTCTTTGGCAAGGCATTTGAGATTGCGCGGTACGTAATCGCCTGAAACCATGTCGAGCACTACATTGACGCCCTTGCCGCCAGTAAATTCCTTTACCGCTTCGACGAAATCCGTGTCGCGGTAATTGATCGCCAGGTCCGCGCCCAGATCGCGCGCCGCCCGGCATTTGGCTTCATCGCCGCAAGTCACGATCACTTCCGCGTCGAAGGCCTTGGCCAGCATGATCGCCATGGTGCCGATACCTGACGTGCCGCCATGCACCAGCAATCGCTCTCCATCACGCAGCATCCCGCGTTCGAACACATTGTGCCATACGGTGAACAGGGTTTCGGGCAGCGCCGCCGCCTGAGCCAGCGGCATGGCTTCGGAAACCGGCAGGCAATGCCCCCATGGCGCAGCGCAATATTGGGCATAGCCGCCGCCCGGCGTGAGCGCGGCAACTATTTGGCCGAGCAGTTCCTGCGGCACCTCGCTGCCCACGGCAACCACTTCACCTGCCACCTCAAGCCCTGGCAGCGGCGATGCCCCCGGTGGCGCGGGATAATGCCCCGCGCGCTGGATGCAATCGGGCCGGTTGACCCCAGCATAGGCGACGCGGATCAATACGTCGGCGGGCTTTAATTGAGGCAGTGGCACCTCGCGCAGAGTGAGCACCTCTGGCCCGCCGGGATGGTCGAAACCGGTTGCTTGCATTGTGTCAGGAAGTGTCTGCGCGCTCACGCCACCCATGCGGCCTGCCCCCTAATCGTCAGCCCTTCGCCCATTACCAGCCGTGCTGTGTCGCAAGTGCGACACAATTCGCGATGGGCCATATGGAAGTGGCAAGTAGCCGCACTGTCCATTGACAGCAAGCCATGCAGCTTGCGATGTTATGCTTCGCATGGACCCGGATGATCTGCCGCGCCCCAGGGGCGACGCCGCGAGCAAGCTCGCCAGCGAGGACCTTTCGCCTTATTCGCAAGACGAGTTGCAGGATCGGATTGCTCTGCTCGAGACCGAAATTGTGCGAGTTGAACGCCACAGGCTAAAGGCGGCAGCGCACCGTAACGCGGCGGATCAGCTATTCAGGAAACCCGAACGGTGATCGCCCCCCACGAACTCGGGATTCGCAATTTTGCACCAGTTCCCCATATCGGGGAGAAACGCCTAATATCACTTAACCAGCCCTGTTCACTCTCTCCCGCAAGAGAGAATTCCCGGCCCCTGCTATAGAGTATCTTCATGCCCAGTTTTGCCCAGAACCTTGAAAGAACGCTGCACAATGCGCTCGGCAATGCGTCAGAGCGGCGGCATGAGTATGCCACGCTCGAGCATTTGCTGCTGGCTCTGATCGATGATGAGGATGCAGCGCAAGTGATGGCGGCTTGCGGGGTCGACCTTGCCGAGCTGGGCGAGGTGGTGAAGCAATATCTTGACCAGGAATATCAATCACTTAAGACCGAGGACGGTTCCGACCCGCAGCCGACTGCGGGGTTCCAGCGGGTGATCCAGCGTGCGATCCTGCACGTCCAGTCTTCGGGCAAGGACACCGTTACGGGCGCCAATGTTCTGGTGGCGCTGTTTTCCGAACGCGATTCCTATGCGGTCTACTTCCTGCAACAGCAGGATATGAGCCGGCTCGATGCGGTGAGCTATATCAGTCACGGTATCGGCAAGGGCGGGCGGCAACTCGAATCGAAGACCCCGCCGGGCAGCGATGAAGCGCAGGCCGAAAGCAGCGAACCGGGAAAGGAAGGCGGAAACAAGAAGGAAACCGCGCTTGACCAGTTCACTGTCAATCTCAACATCAAGGCCAAGGCCGGCAAGGTCGATCCGCTGATCGGGCGCGGACCTGAGGTCGACCGCACGATCCAGATCCTGTGCCGCCGCAGCAAGAACAACCCGCTCTATGTCGGGGATCCCGGGGTCGGCAAAACCGCGATTGCAGAAGGGCTCGCCCGCAAGATCGTGGAAGGCGATGTTCCCGAGGTGCTGCAGGATGCCGTGATCTATTCGCTCGACATGGGCGCGCTGCTGGCCGGCACGCGCTATCGCGGCGATTTCGAGGAGCGCTTGAAACAAGTCGTCTCCGAGCTTGAGCAAATGCCCGAGGCGGTGCTGTTTATCGATGAAATCCACACCGTTATTGGCGCGGGGGCAACAAGCGGCGGGGCGATGGATGCCTCGAACCTCTTGAAGCCCGCCCTGTCTTCAGGCGCGATCCGCTGTATCGGCTCGACCACCTATAAGGAATTCCGCAACCATTTCGAAAAGGATCGCGCATTGCTGCGCCGGTTCCAGAAAATCGACGTCAACGAGCCGACGATCGACGAGACGGTCAAGATCCTCAAAGGCCTCAAGACCGCCTTCGAAGATCATCACAAGGTCAAATACACCCCCGATGCGATCAAGGCCGCAGTCGAACTGTCGGCGCGCTACATCAATGACCGCAAACTGCCCGACAAGGCGATCGACGTGATCGATGAAGTGGGCGCGATGCAGATGTTGGTCCCGCCCAGCCGCCGCAAGAAGAAGATCGGCGCAAAGGAAATCGAAGCGGTGATCGCGACCATGGCGCGCATCCCGCCCAAATCGGTCAGCAAGGATGACAAGAAGGCGCTGGAAAACCTTGAGCGCGATCTGAAGCACGTCGTTTTCGGCCAGGACGAGGCCATCCATCGCCTTTCAACCGCGATGAAATTGAGCCGCGCGGGGCTGCGCGATCCTGACAAGCCGATCGGCAGTTTCCTGTTTTCCGGCCCCACCGGCGTCGGCAAGACCGAGGTTGCACGCCAGCTTGCCAGCATCATGGGGATCGAGCTCAAGCGCTTCGACATGTCCGAATATATGGAACGCCACTCGGTCAGCCGCCTGATCGGCGCGCCCCCGGGCTATGTCGGCTATGACCAGGGCGGCTTGCTGACCGACGCGATCGACCAGAACCCGCACTGCGTGCTGTTGCTCGACGAAATCGAAAAGGCACACCCTGACCTGTTCAACATCCTGCTGCAGGTGATGGATAACGGGCGCCTGACCGATCACCACGGCAAGACGGTCGATTTCCGCAATGTGGTGCTGATCATGACCACCAATGCCGGCGCGGCAATGATGGCGTCGCAAGGTATCGGCTTTGGCGATGTGTCCAAGGAAGATGCGGGCGAGGAAGCGGTGAAGAAGATGTTCACCCCGGAATTCCGCAACCGCCTGGATGCAATTGTGCCCTTTGCCTATCTCGGCAAGAGCACCGTTTCCCGTGTGGTCGACAAATTCATCCTCCAGCTCGAACTGCAGCTGGCCGAACAGAATGTGCACATCCAGTTTGACAAGGATGCGCGCGAATGGCTTTCCAACAAGGGCTATGACAAGCTCTATGGCGCGCGCCCGATGGGCCGCTTGCTGCAAGAGAAGATCAAGCAGCCACTGGCGGAAGAGCTGCTGTTCGGCAAGCTTGCGGATGGCGGGGAAGTGCATGTCACGATCAAGGACGGCAAACCGAGTTTCGAGCTTGCGCCCGCGCCGCCCAAGGCCAAGGTGAAGCGAAAGCCAGCCGCCAGGAAGAAGCCCGTCGCGAAGAAAGCGGCACCGAAGAAGCCAGGCGCCGATGCCGGAAGCGAGGCTGACGGCAAAGGCTAGGTTCACGCGAGGCTTTCGCGCTGGCTTTCGGGTCCGGAATATGCATGATCGCGCTCCTTAGTTCCGTCTTGGGGGCCGATCATGAAATCTTTCAAATTCCCGGTGGCTGCGCTGCTGCTGACGGTGCCTTTCGCTGCTCCGCTAAGCGCGGACCAGCATGAAGCCGATCCAGCACCGAATGCAGCATACTTCACCGGGGAAGACCTGTTTGGCCTGACGGTAGCATCCGATCCGCAAATCAGCCCCGACGGGCGGCAGATCGCCTATGTCCGGCACACCAATGACATTATGACTGACAGCACGGTCAGCTCGATCTGGCTGGTGGATGTCGCAAGCGGCGCCGAAACTCCGCTCGTAACCGGTACAGGATCGCATGGCAGTCCGCGCTGGTCGCCCGATGGCTCGCGAATTGCCTATGTCTCGACTGAAAGCGGTGGCGGGCCGGAACTGCATGTGCGCTGGATGGCAAGCGGCGCAAGCGCCGACATCACCGCGCTTCCCGAGGCTCCCGGATCGATTTCCTGGTCCCCCGATGGCGCGCGCATTGCCTATACAACGCGTGTACCGGGCGAAACGCTCAAGCTGGGAACACCGCTTTCACCGCCCGAAGGGGCAAAGTGGAAAGATGGCCCTACGATCATCGACCGGGTTACCTATCGCTTTGACGGAGCAGGCTATCTGAAGTCAGGCTTCACTCAGATTTTTCTGGTCGACGCGGTTGGCGGCGCTCCGCGCCAGTTGACCCATGGCGACCGGCACCACGGCGGCACGCTGGAATGGACACGCGACAGCAAAACCATCCTGATCAGCGGCAATCGTGACGAGGATTGGGAGCTGGCCGGAGTCGACAGCGAAGTATACGCGATCGATGTGACGTCAGGCGAAGTTACCGCCCTCACCACGCGCAATGGCCCCGATGCCAACCCGCAGGTCAGCCCCGATGGCAAGCAGATTGCATGGCTCGGCTTCGACGACCGGGAATTGGCCTATCAGCAAAGCGGCATCTATCTGATGGATCGCGACGGTTCGAACAAGCGCCGCATCGCCGAAAACCTCGATCGCGACATCACCAGCATGGAATGGACCGATGCCGGGCTGTTCGTAGGCTATGAAGAGGAAGGCGCCTATCGCCTCGCGCGGGTATCCTCGTCAGGCGGCGTCAGCCCGATGGGGATCGAGCTGGTCGATACCTATTATTCGCGCCCCTACGCGGGGGGCCATTGGAGCGTATCCAGCAATGGCACGATCGCCTTTACCAGCGGCAGTGCCACCCGCCCCACCGATATCTCGGTATTGCGCGGGAATCGCAGCACACAGCTCACCGCGCTCAACGATCTAAAGCTTGGCGGGAAACGGCTGGGCAAGACCATTGCGCTTGATGTAACCGCCGCTGACGGCACGCGCATTCCCAGCTGGATCGTCCTGCCACCGGATTACAGCGAAGGCAGCCGCGTGCCTCTGATTCTGGAGATTCACGGCGGCCCCTATGCATCCTATGGCCCGCATTTCTCGTCGGATTACCAGATCTATGCCAGCGCGGGCTATGCCACGCTGTTCACCAACCCTGGCGGATCGACCGGCTATGGGCAGACATTCACGGACCGGATCGAAGGCAATTACCCGATCTCCAATCATGACGAGCTGATGGCGGCAGTCGATGCCGCGATTGCAGCAGGGATCGCCGATCCCGACAGGTTGTTCGTCACCGGCGGTTCGGGCGGCGGCATCCTGACCGCATGGATCGTGGGCCAGACCGATCGCTTTGCTGCGGCGGCTTCGTACAAACCGGTGATCAACTGGACCAGCTTGGCCTTGATGAGCGATGCCTATGCTTTCTTTGGCAAGTACTGGATGAAGGGCCAGCCCTGGGAACGGCAGGCGGATTACTGGCGCCGCTCGCCGCTGGCCCATGTTGCCAATGTCAAAACGCCGACATTGGTGATGGTAGGAGACGAAGATTACCGCACGCCGCGCAGCGAAGCAGAGCAATTCTATGGCGCGCTCAAGGTGCTGGGGGTGGACACGGCCTTGTATGTGACGCCCGGAGCCAGTCACGGTGACCTGACCATGAGCCCCAGCCAGCAGGCGGCCAAGGCCGCCGCTGTCATCGCCTGGTTCGACAAATACGCAAAGCGCGATCAAACCAGATAGCGCTGCAACATGAAACCCAAACTGCTGACAACGCTGCCCGGTTATACGCTGGCGGCACTGCGCGGCGATGCAATCGCAGGCGTGACCGTGGCGATGGTCGCGATCCCGCTCAGTATCGCGATCGCGATTGCATCGGGCGCCCCGCCCGAAGCCGGCCTGATCACTGCAATCGTAGGCGGCCTGCTGATCTCGCTACTAGGCGGAAGCCGGGTGCAAATTGGCGGGCCGACCGGCGCTTTCATCGTAGTAGTCTATGGCGTCATCGCAGAGCACGGGTTTGACGGGCTTGTGCTGGCGACTCTGATGGCGGGCGCGATACTGCTGGTGGCAGCGATGCTCAGGCTGGGCAATCTGGTCCGCTACATCCCCGAGGCGGTGGTAAACGGCTTCACCATCGGCATTGCGATCATCATCGCATCCAGCCAGCTCAAGGATTTTTTCGGGCTCGGCGGGCAAGCAATGCCGGCCGATTTCCTGGCCAAGATCGCTGCATTGTGGGACATGCGTGCCAGCTTCAATCCCACCGCCCTGGCAATTGGCGCAGGCGCGCTCTTGTTGATCGTGGCACTGCGGCGGCTGTCAGAAAGATTGCCCGGGCTGATCGTGGCGGTCGCGCTGGCATCAATCATGGTCGCGGTACTGCACTTGCCGGTCGACACGATCGCTTCGCGTTATGGCGAATTGCCGCGCGGCTTGCCGATGCCGCATATTCCGGAAGTTACGGTCGCACGGCTGGCCGAACTGCTTCCTTCCGCCATGATCATCGCCGTGCTTGCGGCAATCGAATCGCTGTTGTCCGCGATTGTCGCTGACCGCATGTTCGAGGGTCGCCACCGCCCCAATGCCGAAGTGCTGGCGCAAGGCTGCGCCAATATCGGCTCCGCCCTGTTCGGCGGACTGCCCGCCACTGGCGCAATCGCGCGCACGGCCACCAATGTGCGGGCGGGCGGGCGGACCCCGGTTGCGGGTCTCGTCCATGCGCTCGTGATTCTGCTCGTGACATTGATTGCGGCCCCGCTTGCGGGCTACCTGGCCATGCCTGCTTTGGCGGCACTACTGATGCTGACGGCCTGGAATATGAGCGAGCCGCATAAATGGCGTAGCTATCTCCAGGGGCCGGCCGCCGACAAATTGCTGCTGCTCACCACACTGGTATTGACGGTGGTGGCGGACCTGACGGTTGCGATCGGTGTAGGGGTTGCCTTCGGACTTGCCCTGCGGCTGCGCAACAGCGAGGTTGAACCGGAAGACTGGTCCAGCCCCGAAAGATAAGCCGCAGCGGCGTTAAAGTTCGATCTTGAACAGCTTGTCGCGCGAGGTTGCGCCGCGCAGCAGTTCAATCCGGGACGGGGCAATGCCAAGCGCTTGTGCCAGCAGTTTGACCACCGCCTGATTGGCGGCGCCATCCTGCGGCTTGGCGCGCACCTTCACCTGCACCTGCCCGCCTTCGATCGAAACGCTCTGTTGCCGCGCGCCCGGGGTAACGCGAACGGCAATCCGCCCTTCAGCGTCGATCAGGCCGCGCATCTGATCGCTCGAGGACAGATCAGCCTTGGCGCGCGCCATGGCTAGCCGTCATCACCCAACGCCTGCTCAACCGCCGCCGCATGGTGCTTCGCATTATCCGCGTAATGCGCAACTCCGATGCGCATGCCAGCTATGGCTGCATCCGACAGCTCGCGCAGGGGTTTGGCGGGGCGGCCGGCCCATAGCGTGCGCGGCTCCATCACCTTGCCCTCTGTCAGCATGGCACCTGCCGCCAGCATGGCGTCACTGCCAATCACCGACTTGTTCATCGCGATCGCGCCCAGCCCCACGAAACCACGATCATGAATGGTGCAGCCGTGCACCATCGCCATATGACCGATCAGCACGTCGTCGCCGATGATCAGCGCAGAGCCCTCCTCATCGCCCGGGCGCGGTGGGTCGCAATGCAGTACGCTGCCATCCTGCACATTGGTGCGCTCGCCGATGCGAATGCGGAACACATCGGCCCGGACTACGCAATTGTACCAGATCGAGCTGCCCGCACCGATTTCTACATCGCCGATTATCGTGCAGCCGGGCGCGATAAAGGCGGTGTCGTGGATCTTGGGCGTTTTCCCGTGGATCGGAATGATGTTGACGCCAGGGCGTATTGTCATTGCGCAGCCTTCCATTGCTCGCGGGTCAGCTTGTACTGGATCGTCGGATTATCCTGCGGAGCATAGGCTGGATCGTCAAATTCGAGCGAAAGGTCGCGCTGCATGCCCAGCTTCTCCATCAGCCGCCAGCTTGGCGCATTGCGTTCGCAGGTCAGGGCAACAAGATGCGGCGCACCGATGCTTGAAAAGGCCCAGTCGACCACTGCGCGCATTGCTTCATAAGCATAGCCCATGCGCCAGCGGTCCTCGCGCACCAGCCAACCAATCTCGTGATCGCCCTGGTTCGGTGCCAGCGGATTGTCGACCAGCTTCATCCCTGCATGGCCCACCAGTTCGCCACTGGACTTCTCGACCATCATCATGAAGCCAAAACCCAGCTTGGCGAACCATGCCATCGACTTGGCATGTTTGGCCTCGATTTCGTGCAACTCCTTGGGGCCGCCCAGATGCTCCATCACCGTAGGGGTATTGAGCAAGCGATATTGCAACGCCGCGTCGCTCTCGTCAGGCTTGCGTAGCACCAGCCGCTCGGTCTCGATCACGATGTCAGCCATGCGCCCCACCCTTTTGGGCCTCCCATTCCTCGCGTCCAATCGAATAGACCACCGTATCGCGCCACGGTGGCTGGTAACGCGCATCGGGATAGTCGAGCTCTTCGCGGCGGCGCATGCCCAGGCGCAGCATAAGGCCCCAGCTGGGCTTGTTCCCTTCAACCGTCAGCGCCACCACTTCCTCCGCATCAAACCGTTCGAACGCCAGATCGAGCGCGGCTGTGGCTGCCTCTCTCGCATAGCCTTGCCCCCAGGTGTCCTCGCGCAGCCGCCAGCCGACTTCCATCGCGCCGGTGACCGTCGACCCGGGCGCATCGGCGTGCTTGAGCCCGCAGAACCCGAGAATCTCCCCATCGGCCTTGCGTTCGACCGCCCAGAAACAATGCCCAAGTCGCGCGGCGCAACTTTCGACGCGGGCGCGCTGCTTGCCCATACCCTCATCGTCGAGCACGCCGCCAAGCCATTGCATCACGGCGGGCGTGTTCGTGACGCGGAAGAACTCCGCCCAATCGCCATCCCCGCGCCAGTCGCGCAGGATCAGCCGGTCGGTCTCGCAACGAAAGCTGGTCATTTCAGCCATTGAGTAAGCGCGCGGCATGCGCAGCGTGATAGGTGAGCACCCCCGCGCAGCCGGCCCGCTTGAACGCCATCAGCGTTTCGAGCACCAGCGCATCGCGCTCCCCCGCGCCGGCAGCAACCGCCGCTTCGATCATCGCATATTCGCCGCTCACCTGATAGGCAAACACCGGAACCTCGAACCGCTCCTTCACCCGCCGCACGATGTCGAGATAGGGGAGGCCCGGCTTGACCATGACGCTGTCGGCCCCCTCGGCCAGATCGAGCGCGACCTCGCGCAGCGCCTCTTCGGCATTGGCTGGGTCCATCTGATAGGTCTTCTTGTCGCCCTTCAGCAATCCACGCGAGCCCACGGCATCGCGGAATGGGCCGTAAAAGGCGCTGGCATATTTCGCGGCATAGCTCATGATCTGGACATTGGGGTGCCCGTTCATCTCCAGCGCCATGCGGATCGCCTTGACCCGCCCGTCCATCATGTCGGATGGGGCGATGATGTCAGCGCCCGCTTCTGCCTGGTTGAGCGCCTGATCGACCAATACCGCCACGGTATCGTCATTCACCACATAGCCGGTATCATCCACCAGCCCGTCCTGCCCGTGCGCGGTATAGGGATCGAGCGCGACATCGGTGAGGATGCCCACATCATCGCCGCACGCATCACGAATCGCGCGGATCGCGCGGCACATCAGATTATCAGGGTTGAGCGCTTCCTCTCCATCGTCGCTGCGCCTGTCGGCAGGTGTGTTGGGGAACAGCGCCACGCAGGGGATTCCCAGGTCTACTGCCTCTTTCGCGCGCGCCGCGATCAGATCGACTGACCAGCGCGAGACGCCGGGCAGGGTCGCAATCGGCTCTTCCACGCCGGTCCCTGCGGTGACGAACAGCGGCCAGATCAGGTCTGCCGGGGTAAGCACATTCTCGCGGTGGAGCGCACGGCTCCAGCCGCTGGCACGGGTGCGGCGCAAACGCAGATTGGGGTAGGATCCATTCATGCGGGCGAGTGTTGCCGCATAATTGCGGGCCGCGCAACGATCAGCGAATTTCGCGCTTGCTGTCGATCCGTTCGATCTCGCGCTGCGGCGCTTCGATCTCTTCGGGGCGTTGCTCGAGGTCTGCAAGGGCAGCGCCCGGCTCGATCTGTTTGAGTTCGGCCAGCGCGGCGCGGAAGTTCAACAACTCGCGCCCCTCCAACTGCGCGCGGTTGACGAACTGCACGCTGCGCGGATCAAGCGCGCGGCCGCCGCGATACATCTCGTAATGCAGGTGCGGGCCGGTCGACAGCCCGGTCGATCCGACATAGCCGATCACCTGGCCCCGCCGGACCTGTTGGCCGCGGCTCACAGCCAGCCGGCTCATATGGCAATAGCGTGTCTGCAACCCATTGCCATGATCAAGCCGCACAGCATTGCCGCAGCCGCCCATGCGCCCGGCACCGCTGACCCGCCCGTCTGTCACGGCCACAATACTGGTTCCGTATCGGGCGTTGAAATCGATCCCGGAATGCATCCGCCGATAGCCCAGGATCGGGTGGCGGCGCATGCCGTATCCTGACGTAATCCGGCCCGGGACCGGCGCGATCAAGCCATTGCGCTGCTCGCCCACGCCCGAAGCTTCATAGAAAATCCCGTCCTCGCCCCAGCGCATCAATTGGGTTTTTGATTGGCCACCCCGGTCGATGCCGGCGTAGAGCACCTTCCCTGCCTGGCGTTCGCCGGTGGCAGCACGGCGATAGGCCACGATCATGTCAAACTCGTCGGTCGAACGGACACTTCGATTGAGGTCGATCTGGCCATCGAGCGCCTTGATGAAATCCTGCACCGCGCCCGCTGGTGCCCCGGCGGCACGCGCCGATCGGTAAAGGCTCTGGCCCACGGTGCCGCGAATGCGCAGCGGCGTGTCGTCGACCCGGATCACCTTGCGGCGCAGCGACAGGTTTCCGGCGTCGTTCTGCACTTCAAGCTGGAGGTCGAACCGTGCGCGAAAGGCCAGCGCATCGAGCGGGCGCGGCGCGCCCTCGCGGGGCCGTCGGCCCAGCGTGATGTCGATCCGTGTGCCTGGCTCGATTTCCGCAAGCGGTATTTCACTGGCGACAAGCTCGTGCACCCGCTGAGCATCGGCCGAACCAAGCCCTGCGCGCTGCAACATGCGGTCAAAACTGTCGCCGCGCGCAAGAGTTGCGACCAGTTCTATTTGCGGGCGCTCCGGAGCTGACGCGAGCGGCTTGACCTGTCGCCCGGCCCCCATCTGCCGCCCGCTGTCACCGCCCAGTGCCAGCGGCGTGATCATATGGCTGCGGAATTCGTCACGCACGGACTGGTTCATCGTCATCGCCGGGCGCGCTTCAAGCGGCGCGAAATCGGGCCATAGTGCCAAGGCCACTGCGCCCAGCCCCAGCATCGTGCCCAATCCGCGAAACCAGCGCGGGCTGCCGATATCTTCGGCCAGATCAGGCGCCAGATCGACGCCATCAAGCTTGCGCGAGATCTCGTCACGCCATTGCTGATAACGCGAGCGCCAGCCACCGAAGCGCTTCAGCACGATCTTGCCCGAACGGCTATTGACGGTGCCCTTTGGTTGAACGGCCGCGCAGTCGCCGTCAAAATCGAGGAATGGCTCCTCAAGCGAGGCCTCGCTCTCGCCTGGCATGTCGCGCAATTGCTCCAAAGCCCCGATCTCCCTTGCGCCCAGTGGTCCCGAGACAGGCGCTGAGCGGTCAATGGCGGAATTCTGTAGCTTATCATAGTAAATCTCTGCTTAATTTACGATCAAGCGAGTCCGCCAAGCGGCGAAGTGTTGAGAAGGCGGGTCGCAACGCCCGGTGGCAGTTGCCCGGCGGGATTCGGCCTGTCACTATCGGCGGCGTGAGCGACGGCACAATCAAGGCGGTCCTGGGCCCGACCAACACCGGAAAGACCCATCTGGCGATCGAGCGGATGTGCGGTCATTCAAGCGGAATGATCGGTTTTCCGCTGCGCTTGCTGGCACGCGAGGTCTATGACCGGGTGCGCGCAATCAAGGGGGACAAGGCGGTTGCGCTGATCACCGGCGAAGAGCGGATCGAGCCACCCGATGCGCGCTATTTCTGCTGCACGGTCGAGGCAATGGACCGCTTGGGCGGCGGTCATGCCTTTGTCGCGCTCGATGAGGCGCAGCTGGCCGCCGATCCCGAGCGCGGGCACATCTTCACCGACCGGCTACTCAATGCGCGCGGGCGAGAGGAAACCATGATCCTGGGCTCGGCGACGATTGAGCCGCTGGTCAGGGCGCTGGTGCCACGGGCGGAAATGGTCCGGCGGCCGCGTTTTTCGACGCTCAGCCACGTCGGTAGCTGTAAATTGTCACGCCTGCCGCCGCGCAGCGCGGTGGTGGGCTTCAGCGCCGAGCAGGTTTACGCCATTGCGGAAGCGCTAAGGCGGTTTCGCGGCGGGGCTGCGGTGGTGATGGGCGCACTTTCACCGGAAACGCGCAATAAGCAGGTAGAATTGTTCCAGAATGGTGATGTGGATTACATCGTGGCCACCGATGCCATCGGCATGGGGCTCAACCTTGACCTCCACCATGTTGCCTTCGCAGCGCTGACCAAGTTCGACGGGCAGCGCAAACGGCGATTGACCCCTGCCGAGATGGCGCAGATCGCCGGGCGCGCCGGGCGGCACCAGCGCGACGGCTCATTTGGCACGGTTTCCGGCATGCGCAGCAGCACCGCCTCGCCCGAGTTCACCGATGAAGAAATCTACGCGATCGAGGAGCACCGCTTTGCCCCGCTCACCCATCTGTTCTGGCGCCAGGCCGAGCCACAATTTGGCGATCTCGCCACGCTGATATCGGATCTGGAGGCCCCGCCAGACGAGCCTGAGTTGCGCCCCGCCCCTGAAGCGATCGATCTGGCCGTGCTCAAGCGGCTGGCAGATGAGCCGATTGCCGCGGGCGTGACCAGTCCGGGCCTGGTGCGCCGCTTCTGGGAGGCTTGCTCGCTCCCTGATTTCCGTTCTGTCGGGCCGGACAATCACGCCCGCTTCGTCGCGCGGCTATGGCAGGATTTACGTGACGGATATCTCGGCGCAGACTATGTCGCTGCGCGCATTGCCGAACTCGACCGGATGCAGGGCGATATCGATACGCTGCAAGGGCGGATAGCCGCGATCCGATCCTGGGCCTATATCTGCCAGCGGCCCGATTGGGTGCTGGCGCGAGACGAGATGTTCGCCCGGGCCCGTGCAGTCGAGGCAAAGCTGTCGGATGCGTTGCACGCGCGCCTGACCGAGAGATTTGTAAACCGAAGGACGTCGCTGCTGATGAAATCGCTTGGACAAGATGGGCAAGGGCTGCGGGTAGAGTTGGCGCCTGACGGAGCGTTGACCGTCGATGGCGAGCCGATCGGGCGGCTCGACGGATTCCGCTTCGTGGTCGAGCCGGATGCGACAGTGGCAGACCGCAAAATGTTGCTGGCTGCCGGAGAGAAGGCTTTGCCCACAATCCTGGCGCAGCGCGCGGAATGGCTGATGTCTCACGGGGCCGCGGAGTTGGAACTGACCGAAGGCGCGATCATGTGGAAAGGGCATCGTCTGGCGACGATCGAGTTCTCCGATGATTTCAGTGCAGCGCGGTTGGTGCTGGTGCGTGAACTGGGTTTGCTGCCCGAGGCCATACGCAAGCGGTTTGAAGGGGCGCTCAAGTCCTGGCTGGATGCCCAGCTGGAACCACTGGCACCCTTGCGCGCTCTGGCCGCAGCGGCACGTGATCCCGCAGCCGGTTCGGAAGCGCGCGCCTTGCTACACACGCTGATTGACGCGCATGGCACGGTCAGCCGCGAGGACGCCGGACTGCAGCATTTGCCCAAGGACATGCGCCCCTATCTGCGCAAGCTGGGGGTGGTGTTCGGCGCGCTCGACATTTTCGCCCATGCGCTGCTCAAGCCGGCGCCGCGGCGGCTGCTCCACGCGTTGGGAATAGACCAGCGCCCGCTCAACGAAGCAATGTTGCCGGTGATCGGCGATGAAAGGCGCCTGCCAGCCGGATATCGCCGCGCCGGTAGCCAGGCAATCCGCGTCGACCTGGCAGAAAAGATCTTGCGCGCTGCATTCGACGCCCGCGCCCGGGCAGCTCCGGCCAAGGCAAGGGGCAAGCCGCCTCAGCGCTTCGTGCTCGACACCGCGCTGGCGGTCTCCATCGGGCTGGAGGCGGACAATATCCCTCGCCTGCTTGGCAGTGCCGGATTCAAGCGCTTTGGCGCGCGCGCATTGGCGGAAGGCGCCTTTGGCCCGCCCGCACCCGATCTTTGGAGCTGGCGCCCTCATCGGCCGGGCGAAGCGTCCAAGGATCGCCGCCCGCAATCCGGCAAGGGCAAGCGCGGTTCGCCGGGAGCGGGGCCTGCTGGTCACAAGCAGCACAAGGGAAAACCAGATCGCGGCAAACCATCCGGGCCTGACAGGCCAACCGCTGGCGGTGGCGCCTTCGATGCGCTCAAGGAGCTGCTTGGCTGATGAGCGGAGCGATGCGACTGGACCGCTTGCTGGTCTATCTCCGCTTCGCCCGCACCCGCAGCCGCGCCAGCGCAATGATCGAACAGGGCCACATGCGGGTCAACGGTATCCATGTTCAGCGCCCAAGCGCGGAAGTTCACCCGGGCGATGTGCTGACCTTTGCCCAAAGCGGTGAAGTAAGAATTGTCGAAGTGATCGAGCTGCCCGAACGGCGCGGCCCGCCGGGAATGGCGCGCTCACATTATCGCGAGCTTGACCGCACGGGCGTAAAGCCACTAGCAGCGGATTTGAATCGCGATCTGGAAGGGGATTCTGCTACATGACCTATGTCGTCACCGACGCCTGCATCCGGTGCAAATATACCGACTGCGTCGAAGTTTGCCCGGTCGATTGCTTTTACGAAGGCGAAACGATGCTGGTCATCAACCCGTCGGAATGCATTGACTGCGGCGTGTGCGAGCCGGAATGCCCGGCAGAAGCGATCCTTCCCGATACCGAGGATGGGCTTGAAAAATGGCTCGAACTCAACACCAAATTCTCGGCAGAATGGCCCAATATAACCAGCCAGAAGGAACCGCCGGCTGACGCAGACGAGCACAAGGGCGAGGAAGGCAAGTTCGAGAAATATTTCACCGACGCGCCAGGCGAAGGCGACTGAAATTGCACAGCGCGCGCCGCACATATGCGGCCTGCGGTTAGCCAACGTGACGCAATGCACAACGCGATTCCGCACCTATTAGGTTGCGACTCGCAATTTTTTTGCCGATGTGCTATATAATTGATCAACCGCACCGGATTCGCACCGGTGCCCGGGTTGAATCAAGGAAAGGCACGGCCGCCAGCACACATCGATAACGCGTCTGCGGAGCCTGCTGTTGCGGGCCCGATTGGGGCTTTTCGACTGTCTGTTCTAGGCCTGCCCAAAGAAAGGAATTTGCATGGCAAGCAAGGCTCCTGCCTTCACGGTCGGCGACTATGTGGTCTATCCCAAGCATGGGGTTGGCCGGGTGATTGAGCTACAAAACGAAGAAATCGCGGGCATGCAGCTAGAGCTCTATGTCCTGCGCTTCGAGAAAGAGCGGATGACCCTGCGGGTGCCCACCAACAAGGTCGAATCGATCGGGATGCGCAAGCTCTCGAGCGACAAGACCCTGAAAGAGGCGATGGATACCCTCAAGGGCAAGCCCAGGGTCAAGCGCACCATGTGGTCGCGCCGGGCCCAGGAATATGAAGCAAAGATCAATTCGGGTGAAATCGTGCTGATCGCCGAAGTTACGCGCGACCTGTTCCGCCCCGAAGATCAGCCTGAGCAGAGCTATTCGGAACGGCAAATCTTCGAGGCAGCCTCCAGCCGGCTTGCGCGCGAACTCGCGGCAATGGAGGAAACCGACGAAGCGACCGCACTCGAGAAAATCCTCGAAGTGCTGCGCACCTATGCGCCGCAATATTACGAGAGCGCCGAAGAAGCCTGATCGACCAGGCGCATTCGGAGTTCGACGGAGGGCTGCCTGAAAGGGCGGCCCTTCTTGCATTTGACGTTGAAGATCGTGCCTTGGTGTATTATGTTGGCAACACGCATTATGCAGGAGAGCACCATGATTCACAAACTCGTCAAGCGAATGGCACCGATCGCCGCCATCGCCCTTTCCGCAGCTGTTGCCGGATGCGGCGATATGAATATCGAAATCGACGGCGAAGAAGGCGTGCCGCTGGCAGAACTCGACATGTCAGGCGATGCGCCAACCAAGCTGGTTCTTGCCGGCCCCGACAAAGTTGTGCTCAGCGAAGGTGAGACACTCGACATCGATGTCGAAGGCGATGCCGAGGTGGTTGAGCTGCTGCGCTTCTCGCTCAAGGACGGCACGCTGGTTGTTTCCCGCAAGAACGGGAAATGGAAGGACACCGGCACCGCAATCGTGCGCGTCACCATGCCAGCACCCAGTGAAATCGTGATCGCCGGGTCGGGCGCGGTCGAAGCTTCTGCGATGGCCGACCACGCCGATGTCACCATCGCCGGTTCTGGCAAGGCCGCAGTGACTGGCGTTGCCGCAACCGCGCTTGAAGTGACGATTGCCGGCTCCGGTTCGCTCAGCGCCAGCGGAACTGCCGAAAGCCTGGACCTAAATATCCTGGGCTCGGGCAAGGCGGATATGGAAGGCCTGAAGGTCGAGAAGGCCGATATCACCGTCGCTGGATCAGGTGATGCAGCCTTCGCCTCCGATGGCCAGGTTGAAGCCAACATCATGGGTTCGGGCGACGTGCGGGTATTCGGCAGCGCGACTTGCGAGATCAGCGCGATGGGTTCGGGCACGCTCAAGTGCCAGCCTGCAACTGCGGCTACAGAAGGTGCAGGCGCTGAATAACCGCCTGTAGTTTGCGGCGCTTCACCGCGCAGCACTGGACAAGCAAGGGCCGCGTGTGAGACAGCGTTCTCATGCGCGGCCTTTCCCTTTTTGCACTTATCTTGTGTTCTGCCGCACTGAGCGGATGCGTGGTTCGCACCGCGGCAGACATTGTCACTGCGCCGGTCAGGCTGGTGAGCAGCGGGGTCGATGCAGCCACCACCAGCCAGTCGGAAGCCGATGAAAAGCGCGGGCGCGAGTTGCGTCAGCGTGAGGAAGAGCTGGGCAAGCTTGATCGCCGCTATCGGGCCCAGCTCAAGCAATGCAGCAAGGGCGATGAGCGCGCCTGTTTCCACGCGCGCGAAACCTATTCGGAAATCCAGATCCTGCTGCGCAACAATCCGGCATTGGCCGAACCCGCGCCACCGCTCGATTAAATACCGGATCAGGCGGCAGCGCGCCTCAGGCGATCATTGATGGCCTTGCCGATGCCAAGCTTGGGCACGGGCGCAACCGCGATGCGTGGCCGCTCGCTCGCGGCGGCCATGTGCAGGCAATCATACAGACGCCGCGCGGCTTCATCGAGGTCGCCCGCCTTCGAAAGCGTGCAATCGCCCGCTATACTGCCAAAACCAATCAGATATTCGTCTGCTTCAGCCTCCTGCGCGCCCAGCCGCACCGGCTTGCCCGGCGCATAGTGGCTGGCCAGCTGCCCAGGGGCTTCGATCGCTGACGGCTCGCCCGCACCATCTGCCTGCTCACCTGTTGCAGCGATCTGCACCGGGCCAGGCCGCAGTTCGTCGCACGAACCATCCTCACGCACCGCGATGATGGTCGATTCCACGCCTGCCTCGCACGGTCCTGCGTCGAGCACGAGGTCGATCTGATCCTCGAGCGAGGCCAGCACGTGCTGCGCGGTCGTGGGGCTGATAAAGCCGCTGCGATTGGCCGAAGGCGCAGCAAGCGGGAAATCGACCGCCGCGAGCAATTTTCGCATCACCGGATGCTTCGGCGCGCGCAGGGCCACCGTGGGTAGCCCCGCCGTCACCGCCGGAGCCAGCCCGGCATCTTCCCGCAGCGGCAGCACCAGCGTAAGCGGCCCTGGCCAATGCGCTGCCATCAGAGCCTTGGCAGCAGCAGAGAGCCGGGCGTATCCCTCCGCCTGTGCTTCGTCGCGCACATGCACAATCAGCGGGTTGAAGTGCGGCCTGCCCTTTGCGGCGAAGATCTTCGCCACCGCCTCGGCACTGTCTGCCCGTGCGGCGAGCCCATATACCGTCTCAGTCGGAACCGCTACCAGCCCGCCCCGCTCTAGAATCGCGGCCGCCCGGGCGATTCCCTCCGCGTCTGCAGGCAGCACTTCCGAAGCGTTCTTGCCGGTCATGCGTGCCCGCTATAGGTGAGGAAGCACAAAGCCAAGTTATTTGCTGCGAGACAAGGATTCGAACGCCGTGACGCCATACACGCCGCCCACCCAGGACCAACTGCTTGCGATCCGCGTGAATGCCGGAATCGAGGAGTTGGCGCAAAGTGAACGCTTCGGCGCCGCGGAACCCGATCTGATCGAAGCAATCGTCGAAGGTGTGGGGCAATTTGCCGCCGGTGAATTCGCTCCGCTCAATCGCCTAGGCGACCTTGAAGGCGCAAAACTCGAAAACGGTGTGGTTCGCCTGCCCGACGGGTTCAAAGCCGCCTATGCTGCCTATGTCGAGCAAGGCTGGAACGCGATCGCCTCGCCCGAAGAATTCGGCGGGCAGGGGCTGCCCTTCACCCTTGCGTGCAATGTGCTGGAAAACCTCGGCTCGGCCAATATGGCGTTCAACCTGCTGCCGATGCTGAGCGTGGGCGCGATCGAGGCGATCGAGCATCACGGCTCGGATGTGCAGAAGGCGAAGTACCTGCCCAATCTGGTGAGCGGCGCATGGTCCGGCACGATGAACCTCACCGAGCCGCAAGCCGGATCCGATGTGGGTGCGCTGCGTAGCACTGCAAAGCCCATCGAAGAGGGCGAGCATGCAGGCAAATATATGATTCAGGGGCAGAAAATTTACATCACCTGGGGTGAGCATGACCTGACGGAGAATATCATCCACCTCGTCTTGGCGCGCCTGCCCGACGCGCCGGAGGGTTCGCGCGGAATCTCGCTTTTCCTCGTTCCCAAATATCACGTGAAGGATGATGGTTCGCGCGGGCCGAAGAACGATTTGCGCTGTGTCAGCCTTGAGCACAAGTTGGGCATCAACGCCTCGCCCACCTGCGTGATGAGCTATGGCGACAATGGCGAATGTATTGGCGAGATCGTGGGCGAGCCCAATCGCGGGCTCACGGCGATGTTCACCATGATGAACAATGCCCGCATCAATGTCGGCAATCAGGGCGTGCAGATAGGCGAGCGGGCGACACAACAGGCCCTGAACTATGCCAGAGAGCGCGTTCAATCGGCCCGCGCCGGTTCGCCGGACAAGAACCCGGTCGCGATCATCGAGCACCCCGATGTGCGGCGCATGCTGCTGCGCATGAAGGCACTGACCGAGGGCGCGCGCGCGCTGCTTTATTACTGCGCGGGGCAGGTTGACCGCGGCACGCTGGATGATAGCGCGGCGAAGATGCGCGCCGAGGTGCTCGTGCCGCTGATCAAGGCGTGGGGCACTGATATTGGCGTCGAAGTGGCAGGCATCGGGATCCAGGTGCATGGCGGCATGGGCTTTATCGAGGAGACCGGCGCGGCCCAGCACTGGCGCGATTCAAAGATCGCCCCGATTTACGAAGGTACCAACGGCATCCAGGCGGCAGACCTCGTCACCCGCAAGCTGGGGCTGGATGCAGGCGGCGCGGTCGATGCGCTGATAGCCGACATCATTAGGGACAGCGCGGACGAGCCCATGCTCCATGCGCTTGCCGAAGATTGCCGCGCGATTGCGCAATGGATGGGCGCTGAGGCAAGCCTGGATGATCGCCTTGCCGGCAGCGTGCCATTCTGCACCATGCTGGCGGTTGCTACTGCAGGCTGGCAGCTGTTGAGGCAGGCGCAGGCCGTGGCTGCTGGTGCTGCGCCCACGCTGGCGCATACCAAGCCGGTAACCGCGCGCTTTTTCCTTGATCGGATCGTGCCGGAAGCAAGCGGCCTCAAGGCGTCAGCCACCGGTGGAGCTGGCCTGCTTTACAGCCTGCCTGCTGAAGCTTTGGGTGGATAGAGGCCGATGATGGGTAATCGCGGGCAAGATCAGGGCGATCCGCTGGCACGCATCGCCGATGCGCTGGAACGGCTTGCGCCAGCATCATCCACCAATACCGACTGGCTTGGCCACGCGGGCTATGTCTGGAATGCAGGACGAATCGCCACCGTCCACCAGCTTGAGGCGTTGCCGCTCGATCGTATCAAGGGGATAGATCGCCAGAAACAAGCGGTGTGCGAGAACGTGCGGCGCCATGCGCTTGGCCACGCGGCGCATGATATGCTGCTATGGGGTGCGCGCGGAATGGGCAAGTCGGCAGTGCTGCGCGCTGCCGTGGCGTCAGAGCAGGCCGAAGATCCTTCGCGATTGGCGCTGGTCGAGCTCGATCCGGGCAATCTGGCGGCGCTGCCCGAGCTTTTCGCCACGCTCGAGCTGATTGAGCGCCGTTTCATCCTGTTCCTTGACGATCTGGCATTCAATCACTCCGCTGACCAGGTGATGCGCCATCTGCGCAGCGCGCTTGAGGGCAGCCTTGTGCCGCGCCCGGCCAATGTCCGGCTTGCGGTCACTTCCAACCACCGGGCGATTGTGGCGCGCACCGGGGATGACCAGCCCGGCCCGCTGCAGGAACGCGATGCGATGGATGATTCGCTTGCGCTTGCTGACCGGTTCGGCCTGCGGCTCGGCTTCCATCCCTGCTCGCAACAGGATTACCTTGCCATCGCCAAGGCACATGCCGATCCGCTCGGTCTGGAAATCGACGAAAGCGAAGCGCTGGGCTGGTCGCGCGCGAGGGGCCCCCTGTCGGGCCGATCGGCGTGGCAGTTCGTGGTTGAACTGGCCGGGCGTGCCGGCAAATCGCTTTAGGGTACCAGGCTGGGGCTACTGCGCGGGCACGATCCGGGCGTAATCGTCCTGCGTGAACACCGCCTGCGAATCTCCCGTCAACTCGCGCTGCGGGCGCAGCGGCGCGGAATTGAGCCGCGCAATTCCCGCGCCCGGCTTCGCACCCGGTGCATGGACGCGCCAGATGATCCCGGCAGTGTCATCGCTCATCAGCAAGGCGCCATCGCCGCCCCATTCGACCCAGGTCGGGCGGCCCTTGGTGGTACCATCCTGGTTCAGGAAACCGCCCAGCACCGGCACCGGTTTGCCCACCGGATTGCCGCGTTCGTCAAAGGCGACGTAGACCAGGTCATAGCCTGAGGGGGGCTTGCGGTTCCACGAACCATGGCGTGCGACAAACGCGCCTCTGGCGAATTTCTCGCCCATCAAATGGCCCTCGGTAGTAAATACCAGGCCAAGCGCGGCAACATGGGGGCCAAGTGCATATTCGGGCTTGCGCGCATATTCGACGATATAGGCCGGTCGCGGAGCATCGACCCGTTCATCGACATTGTCCCTCCAGTAAACCCAGGGCCAGCCATACTGCGCGCCAACAGGCACATTGGTGAGATAGTCAGGCACCAGATCGCTGCCCAGCATGTCGCGCTCATTGACCGTGGTCCACAGCTCCCCGGTCCAGGGGCTGAAGGCCAGCCCGTTGGGATTGCGCAATCCCACCGCGAACTGGCGCTGGCGATTGGTCTCGAGATTATATTCCCAGATCATGGCGCGGCCCTGTTCGGCTTCCATCCCGCCTTCGCCGACATTGGAGGCCGATCCGACTGCGACATACAGCAGCGTGCCTTCTGGATTGATCTCGAGGTTGCGCATCCAGTGGCCGCCGCCAGCAGGCAGGTCCATCAGCTTGCGCGCCTTGCCGGAAACACTTTCCGCGCCCAATTCATACGGAAAAGCAAGCACTTCATCGTGATTGGCAATATAAAGCGTGCCGTCATGCCAGCTCATTCCCGAAGGCGAATCAAGGCCTGCGTCCGCGTCTGCTATCACGCGGCGGATCTCGGCCGCACCGTCGCCATCGCTGTCGCGCAAAAGCACGATCTGGTTGGGCGATTGGCCGGTGGCACCAGCCTTTGTCATCAGCCAGTCCGCGATCCAGGCCATGATCCCGCCATCGGCCTCGCTGGCCGGTGCACGGGTGAGCGCCACCAATATATCGCCATTGGGCAGGGCTTGCACAGTACGTGGGTGTTCGAGCCCTTCGGCAAACCGGCCAACTGCCAGGCCTTCTGCGGGTTGGGGCGCTTCACCCGCTGCCCAGCCGACAGGTTTGGCGATGCGCACAGTCGGCACTATTTCAGCGTTGGGCTCTGCAAGTGTGGGATCGGTTCCGGCAACTGCCTCCACCGAGAGGTCGGCCGTATCGCCGCGTGCGAGCCACCAGAAGGCAGCGCCAAGCAGCAGCAGGATGACAAGAAGTGCGATCAGGATCTTGCGGATGATGCTCATGCCAAGACGCATAAGCCAAGGCCCGACTGGCGGCAATGGGGCTTGTGTTTGCCGCCCTGCCGCGTAGATCGCGTAGCACGATGTATGATTTCAAAGCTGACGCCGGGCTCGAGCCGCCAGAACTCTATCGCCAGTTGCGCAATGCCGCTGACGCCTTGACTGCGGGTGAGCCTGACGGCGTGGCGAACATGGCCAATGTGGCCGCGCTGTTATGGGAATTTGTGCCGAACCTTAACTGGGCCGGTTTCTATCGGATGACAGACGCGAAAGAGGGCTCAAGCGAGCTGGTGCTTGGCCCTTTCGTCGGCAGGCCGGCCTGCATCCGGATTCCGCTGGGTTCGGGAGTTTGCGGCGCGGCAGCGCAAAGCGGCAAGACTCAGCTGGTGGAAGATGTTCTCGCCTTCCCCGGTCATATCGCCTGCGATGCAGCGAGCCGTTCAGAGCTGGTGGTGCCGGTAATGCGCGGCGGGATAGTGATCGCTGTTATCGACCTCGATTCACCCGAACCAGCGCGGTTTTCGCAGGAGGATGCCGAGGGAATTGAAGCGCTCGCCAGGACCCTGTCTGATCGGATTTGATCGGGGAAGAATTTTTATACGTAATTTCATTTACTTGGGCCAATGAAGTTGCGCGGCGCAACTTGCGGCGTGACCGCGGATTGGGCAGAGTCGCGCGGCGCAACTTCCTTCAGCCGTCAGATGTCGCCACCCGTCAGCCGCTGACAGATCAGATCGAGCTGGTCGAGTGTGCGATAGCGGATCGTGACGGCCCCCTTGCGCGGGTCCGCCTCTGTCTTGATTCGCACTGTCAGCCCGAGAAATTCCTCGAGATGCGCCTGGACCGCCGCAATATCGGCATCCTTGGCCGGATCATTGGTGCTGCGCTTGGCCGATTTGCGAAGCCTGGGTGCGGCATCGCCGCGCGCCAGGCCCTCCACCTCGCGCACCGAGAGGTTTTCGCGCACCGCACGCTTGGCCAGCTGCGCCGCGTCATCATGCCCGATCAGCGCGCGGGCATGCCCCATCGACAGCTCACCACCCTCCACCAGGTCAAGCACGGCATCGGGAAGCGCCAGCAAACGCTGCAAATTGGCGACGTGACTGCGCGATTTTTCAACCATTTGCGCGATTTCGGCCTGAGTCAGCCCTTCATCTTCGCTCAATCTGTGATAGGCGCGGGCCTCCTCCACCGGATTGAGGTCTTCGCGCTGGATGTTCTCGATCAAAGCCAGCGCCATGACTTCACGTTCGTCAAGTTCGCGCACTAGTGCGGGAATTTCGTGCAGCTGGGCCTTTTGAGCCGCGCGCCAACGGCGCTCGCCCGCGACCAGCTGATAGCGCCCCTCACCGCGCGGGCGCACAATTATCGGCTGGATCACGCCGCGAGCAGCGATCGACGCCGCAAGTTCGTCAAGCGCAGCTTCGTCAAACCGTTTGCGCGGCTGCCCCGGCATCGGTTCGATCGTGGCAATTGGCAGTGATGCGAGGCCAGATGTAGGGTAAGCCCCTGTTTGAACGTCATCTTTGTCAGGCGCCATGCCATCCGCCTGCATCAGCGGCTCTTCCCGCCTGGTTTCGCCGAGCAATGCGCCCAGCCCCCGCCCCAATTTCTTCTTTCTATCGGCCGAACTGCGCGCCGGCACGGAAAAACGGATCGGATCGGAGGATTCGCTCATGCTGCCTTCCTTTCGGCAGGCAAGCGGCCGATCAATTCGCGGGCAAGGGCAATATAGGCGCGGCTGCCGGCGCAGGAATGGTCATAGACCAGAGCGGGGAGCCCATGGCTGGGCGCTTCAGACAGGCGCACGTTGCGCGGGATTACCGTTTCGAACACCAGATTGCCCAGGCATTCGCGCACATCGTCAGCCACCTGGTCGGTCAAACGATTGCGGCGATCGAACATGGTCAAGCCGACACCGATGATGCCCAGCGCCGGGTTGAAACGTTGCTGCACCTGCTCGACGGTCTGGAGCAACTGGCTAAGCCCTTCCAGCGCGAAAAATTCGCATTGCAGCGGCACCAACAGCGTATCTGCGGCTGACAGCGCATTGAGGGTCAACAGTCCGAGCGAAGGCGGGCAATCGATAAAGCAGATATCGTGGCCGTGATGACCGCGCAGCGCTGTGGCAAGGCGCGAGGTGCGTTTCTCGACCGAAACCAGTTCCACCTCCGCGCCGCTCAGATCAACCGTCGCCGGCACAAGATCCAGGCCGGGGATGCTGGTCGGAACCATTGATTCCCTTAGGGAAACTCCGTCAATCAGCACGTCATAGCTGGAAGCGGTGCGGGCTTCGCTTCTTACCCCCAGGCCGGTCGATGCATTGCCTTGCGGGTCAAGGTCGATCAGCAGCGTGCGCCAACCGATCGCCGCCAATGCGGTGGCGATATTGATTGCGGTCGTGGTCTTGCCCACCCCGCCTTTCTGGTTCGCTATGGCTATCGTAATCATCGGCCTTGTTCCGCCTTCCTGCACTCAAGTGCTTACGATGATCCCCGCCTCCGCATCGGTCAAGGAATGTTCCACGTGAAACAGCTTGCGAATCTGCGCGGGGAGTTCACTCAGTTCCTGCGCCGCTGAACGCCCCTTGGGCAACAGGTAGGCGGTCGCCTTTGTGGAAAAGGGTGCGGATAATCGAAGAAGTTTCTCGAGCGGCGCAAAGGCGCGTGCCGATATGACACGCGCGTGAAAGGGTTCGACTTGCTCCAGCCGTCGCCCCTCGACCCGGCAGAGCGGCAGGTCAAGTGCCTGCGTCATGCGCGTTAGCCACTCCGCCCGGCGCGTGCGCGATTCAACCAGTACAACTTCGCGGCGCGGATCAAGTGCGGCGATCACAAGGCCCGGAAAACCCGCCCCTGTCCCGAGATCAAGCCATGGGCTGGACGTTTCACGTGGAACAAAGCGTAGCAGCTGCGCGCTATCTGCAACATGGCGCCGCCAGATCTGCGCTTCAGATGGGCGTGAAATCAGATTCTGGCGCTGATTCTCCTCCAGCAAGGCCGCAATCAGCGCCTCGAGCCGCTCCATCGCCGCCGCATCTGCAAGAGCCTCGACGTAGCGCCGCGCCCCGGCCTCATCGCTCAGCAATTCGTGGCTCACGCGGCTTTCTGCCTGCGCCGGGCGTGGACCAGCAGGGCCGAGAGCGCCGCAGGGGTAATTCCCGGCACACGGCCCGCTGCTGCCAGGCTGGCCGGTTTGGATGCGATCAGCCGTTCGACCATCTCGTTTGACAGGCCGGGCACTTCGCCAAACGGGAAATCGCCCCCCAAGGCGAGCGCTTCGCTTGCTCGCAAGTCACGCAATTCGGCATCCTGGCGCGCCAGATAGGGCGCGTAGGCAGCATCTTCAGCCATCTCCGCGACCAGCGGATCATCAGCTAGCAATTCAGCGCCGAGCCAAGGCTGCAGATCGGCCACCTCCACGCCCTCATGCCTAAGCCATTCGCTGACCGGCTTAATTCCGCCGTCGCGCCGAACGGGCAGGCCAGCATCGTCAAGCTCCTTCGCCGCGATCCCGGTATCGAAATGCGGCGCCAGTTCCGCCCGCCGCTCCTCGCGCCTCACAAACCATTCAGCCCGTTCGCTGCCGACGCAGCCAGCGGCAATGCCAAGCGGGGTAAGGCGGGTGGAGGCATTGTTGGCGCGCAGTCGCAAGCGATATTCGGCGCGCGCGGTAAGCATGCGATAGGGCTCGCTCACACCTTGCAGCGTAAGATCGTCGACCATCACCGCGATATAGCTGTTGGCCCGGTCAAGCGCAGGCGCCTCGCGACCCAGAACCTGCGCCGCAGCATTGAGCCCGGAGATCAAGCCCTGCGCCGCCGCCTCTTCATACCCGGTAGTCCCATTTATCTGCCCCGCGCAATAAAGCCCTGGAATCGCGCGCAACTGCAAGTCAGCCGTGAGCGCACGCGGATCGATATGGTCATACTCCACGGCATAGCCCGGCACTTCCATCGCTACCTGCTCCAGGCCTGGCATGGCGCGCAACATGGTGAGCTGGACATCACTCGGCAACGAAGTGCTGATCCCGTTGGGGTAGACAAGACGGGTGTCCAGACCCTCCGGCTCGAGGAAGACTTGATGCCCGTCCCGATCGGCGAAGCGGTGGATCTTGTCTTCGATCGACGGGCAATAGCGCGGGCCCGCCGCCTCGATGGCGCCGGTGAACAGCGGTGAACGATGCAGATTGGCGCGGATTACCTCATGCGCCGCCTCGGTCGTGCGGGTGATGGCGCAAAACACCTGCGGATTGATGCGCCGCCCGGTCAGCGGGGACATGGTCCAGTGATCGACATCGGAAGGTTGCTCTTCAAGCCGCGCCCAATCGATCGTACGTCCGTCAAGCCGCGGAGGCGTGCCGGTCTTGAGCCGCGCCATCGGCAGACCTGCCCCGCGCAATTGCGCAGCCAGCCGATGCGCCGCGTTTTCTCCAATCCGGCCGCCGTCAAAGCGCTCCTCACCCCGAAACAAAGTGCCGCCCAGGAAAGTGCCGGTGCAAAGAACCACTGCCGGTGCTTCAAGCGCAGCACCATCGGCCAGATCGAGCCCGCACACGCGATCTCCTGCAAGCCGTAATGCTGCAGCTTCGCCTGCAATCACCTCAAGCCCCGCTTGCGCCCGCACGATCTTCTGCACCGCTGCCCTGAACAATCTGCGGTCAGCCTGCACCCGGGGGCCCCATACCGCGCTCCCCTTGGACCGGTTGAGCATGCGGTAATGGATTGCCCCGGCGTCTGCCGCTCGCCCGATAACGCCATCCAATGCGTCAACCTCGCGGACAAGATGCCCCTTGCCCAGTCCGCCGATCGCCGGATTGCAGCTCATCGCGCCGATAGCATCAAGATCGAAACTGACGAGTCCCACGCGCGCACCCATGCGCGCGGCACCGCAGGCCGCCTCGACCCCGGCATGGCCGCCGCCGACCACAAGCACGTCAAAGCTTCGCATGCGCCGCCCGATACTTGAGCCATGCGGTGCGGTCAAAGAACTTTCGCACATAGCAAGCCGCAACCGTGGCCCGTGAATGTTTCACGTGAAACACTGAAGCTGGCTGGCACTACTTCCCGATACAAAAGCGCCCAAACAGCGCGTCGAGCATATCCTCGGTCGTCGCGCGGCCGACGAACCGGTCAAACCCCAGCCGTGCCTGGCGCAGACATTCGGCGATAATCAGCGGATCAGAATGTCCCCCCGCCTCTCGCAGCGCCGCATGTGCCCCCGCGAGCAAGCCGTGCTGGCGCGCATTGAGCGCCGCTTCACCCGGTTTCGGCATCGCGCCCCGCGCCCGCTCGACAAGTGCCAATTTGAGCTTGGCGATGTTTTCGCCAGTGCGGGCGGACACCCGCCAATCGGGTGCGGCTTTAACCAGATGTGCCTGATCGTCGATCTGTGCCTCAATCTCCCAGCATCCAATTGGTCCGTCGTGTTCAGGCCCCAACCATAGAACCAGATCGGCACGTTCCAGCTGATCGCGCGCGCGGCCAATTCCAATCGCCTCGATCTCGTCCGCGCTTCCTTCTCGCAAACCCGCCGTGTCGACAAAGGTAAAGGGCACGCCGCCTATCGCAACCGAGCGCTCGATAACGTCCCTCGTCGTGCCGGCAACAGGTGAGGTTATGGCTGCTTCGCTCTCACTCAAAGAATTGAAAAGAGTGGATTTTCCTGAATTTGGCGGGCCAGCCAGCACCACCCGATAGCCCTCACCCAAACGCTCTGACTGCGGACGTGCCAGCCAATCGGCCAAATCCTCCGCAAATTGACCGAGCCGCGGCGAGAAATCCGCCGCCAGCCCGCCAACATCGTCCTCATCGCCAAAATCAAGCGCAGCCTCGACCTCGGCAGACAACCGCAACAATGCCTCGCGCCATTGCTCGACCTGGCGCGAAAATCCACCCCCTGCCATCGCGATCGCAGCACTGCGTTGAAGTTCTGTCTGGGCGCTCAGCAAATCGGCAAGCCCCTCAGCCTCGGCCAGATCGATCCGGCCATTGGCGAAGGCCCTGCGCGTGAACTCGCCCGGTTCGGCGCGGCGCAGCCCATGAAACTGCGCAAGCTCGCCTTCAACCGCCGCGATCACCGCCCGCCCGCCATGGCAGTGCATTTCGGCCAGATCTTCGCCTGTCGCTGTATCGGGGCCGGGAAACCACAACACCAGCGCTTCATCAAGCAGTCGGCCATCCGTGCCGTGCAGGCGCGCCAGGCTGGCACGGCGGGGCTCCACCTCGCGCCCCGCAAGCACGCGCAGCGATTCCCCCGCACCCGGCCCGCTGATCCGGATCACGCCGATTGCGGCGGGCGGCGCACCGCTCGAAAGGGCAAAAATCGTGTCGCTCATGCGCGAATGGCGCGCAGCCTATTGATCATCGCCGGATTTCTGCCGCGAGCCGGCCCCGCGCATCCCGCCTTCCATGAAGCTCTGGAACATTTTCAGGCCCAACTGGCCCATCGGCGCGAGTTGCTGGGCATATTCCTGCAACTGATCGGGGTTGGAAACGCCCTTCATCGCCTTGGCGATCGTATCGACATAAACGCTGTTCGCCTTGGACACATCTGGCAGGCCCATGAAGGCGCGGGCCTCTTCGGGCGTGCAGTCGATCTCGATATTGACCTTCATGGCAATTCCTCCACTGGCAAGGCGGGCTCCGGATCCGCCCTCATATATTTGGGTTTGGCAATCACCCCCCACAAGCGATAAGCCGCTTTCGCAGCAAATCAAAGGAGCAACCCTCATGACCGAGACAGTCACGATTCCCACGCTCGATGGAGGCGCCAGTTTCAACGCCTATGTTGCGCGGCCCGAAGGCGCACCTAAAGCTGCAATCATCGTGATCCAGGAAATCTTCGGCGTGAACCCGGGCATCCGCAGCAAATGCGATGGCTGGGCGGCGGACGGCTATCTTGCAGTCGCGCCGGACCTGTTCTTCCGCATGAAACCGGGGATCGTGCTCGATCCAGATGTCGAGGCCGAATTCAACCAGGCGCTCGATTATTTCGGCAAGTACAATCCCGATGACGGGGTGAAGGACATCGAAGCGACAATCCACTGGATCCGCCGGGAGGCTGGTGTGCCCAAGGTCGGCTGCGTGGGATACTGCCTTGGCGGCAAGCTCGCCTATATGACAGCGGCACGCACCGACATCGATGCTTCGGTCGGCTATTACGGGGTCATGATCGACCAGATGCTGGGCGAGAAGCACGGCATCGCCCATCCACTGCTGCTGCATGTGCCCACGGCAGACCATTTCGTCGGGCCGGAAGCGCAGGCCGCGATGCATGCGGGGCTTGACGATCACCCGCGCGTAACCCTGTACGATTACGAAGGGCTCGACCACGGTTTCGCCACTGAAAGGGGCAACCGCCGCAATGAAGAAGGTGCGCAGCTTGCCGACGGACGCACGAAGGCCTTTTTCGCCGAGCATCTGGCATGAGCGCCGCTGCCAAGGGCCTGAAGCGCTGGCATGAAGTGATCAAGGGCGGCAGCGATCCTGCCGCGCTCGCCGCAATCATGCGCGAAGATGCCGTATTCCATTCACCGGTGGTGCACACTCCGCAGGTCGGCCGCCCGATCGTGGTCGCCTATCTCACCGCTGCTGGCGCAACGCTGGGCAATGACAGCTTCACCTATGTGCGAGAGGTAGTGGATGGGGACACCGCAGTGCTCGAATTCACCACTGAAATGGACGGGATCCACGTCAACGGAATTGACATGATCACCTTTGACGAGGAAGGTTTCATCAAGGATTTCAAGGTGATGGTCCGCCCCCTGAAAGCCGTCAACAAGGTCTGGGAAATGATGGCTGCGCAGCTTCAGAAACTGAAGGGCTGACGCACGGCCCTGACTCAGCCCCTAATTCAACGATGCGAAGTTGAGGATGATCCGGCGCAGGCTGGGATCGATATCTTGCGGCAGTTCGGTATCGAGCGCATCGCGCCGCGCCGACACATCGTCGGCAATACGGATATGCCGCATCAGCCAATCAGGGCAGGCGCGCTCCTCGACTGCAATATCCTCGATGATTGAAACCCCGTTGTGGCGCGGATCGGCTTCGATCCGATGCAGCACCCAGGATAAATCCTCGACATTGCCTTCGAGTAATTGCAGGAAATTGCGCCCATTATAAAGCAGCAGGCCGGTCACCGCACGCTCAGCATTGTTACGCCGGCACGATTCAAGGATTGATGCGATCGCCGCTGAATCGATCCCCGCAGCGGTGCTGATATAGACAATTTGGCGCAGCATCAGCCGGGTGATAGCCGGATTGCCCGCAAAGGCAAGCGGCCCCGCAGCATGACCTGCCGGGGCCAGCCCACCCTTACTGGTTCATGGTCGCAAAGAAGTCTTCATTGGTCTTGGAATCCTTCATCTTGTCGAGCAGGAATTCCATCGAATCGATCGTACCCATCTGCATCAGGATGCGGCGCAGGACCCACATCTTCGACATCACGTCCTTGTCGACCAGCAGTTCTTCCTTGCGGGTACCGGACTTGCCGACATCCAGCGCGGGGAAGATCCGCTTGTCCGAAACCTTGCGGTCGAGCACGATTTCCGAATTGCCGGTGCCCTTGAACTCTTCGAAGATCACTTCGTCCATGCGGCTGCCGGTATCGATCAGCGCGGTGGCGATGATCGACAGCGAGCCGCCTTCCTCGATATTGCGCGCCGCGCCGAAGAAACGCTTGGGCCGCTGGAGAGCGTTGGCATCGACACCGCCGGTCAGCACCTTGCCGGAACTGGGCACAACGGTGTTGTAGGCGCGGCCAAGGCGGGTGATCGAATCGAGCAGGATCACCACGTCCTTCTTGTGCTCGACCAGGCGCTTGGCCTTCTCGATCACCATTTCGGCAACTTGCACATGGCGATTGGCCGGCTCGTCAAAGGTAGAAGAAATCACTTCGCCCTTCACGCTGCGCTGCATGTCGGTGACTTCCTCGGGCCGCTCGTCAACCAGCAGCACGATCAGGAATACCTCGGGATGGTTGTCGGTGATCGCTTTGGCGATGTTCTGCAGCAGCACGGTCTTGCCGGTCCGCGGCGGGGCCACAATCAGCGAGCGCTGGCCCTTGCCCTGCGGCGCGATGATGTCGATCACCCGCGCGCTCTTGTCCTTCACCGTGGGATCGGTGGTGTCGAGATTGAGCTTCTCGTCCGGGTAGAGCGGCGTAAGATTGTCAAAATTGGTGCGGTGACGCACGGCGTCGGGATCGTCGTAATTGACGCTGGTAAGGCTGGTCAGCGCGAAATAGCGCTCCCCATCGCGCGGTGCGCGAATCTCGCCTTCAACCGTATCCCCGGTGCGCAGCCCCCATTTGCGAATCTGATTGGGAGATACATAGATATCGTCCGGCCCTGCCAGGTAGTTGGCTTCGGGCGAACGCAGGAAGCCAAAGCCGTCCTGCAGCACTTCGATCGTGCCCAGGCCCATGATCTTGTCGTTATATTCCTCGTCTTCAGCCAGCTCGCGCAGGATGCTGAACAACAGATCCTGGCGGCGCATGGTCGAGGCGCCCTCAACCCCCAGCTCTTCAGCCATGGAGACCAGTTCGGCCGGGGTCTTCTGTTTCAGATCTTTAAGATGCATTGGTATGTCTGTCCGTTACTGAAAATGGCCGGAAGGTCGGTGTCTCGCCTGTGGTGCAAGACATTCGGGCTTGGAGAAAGCAGACCCAGGCCGCGCGGAATGCGGGGCCACAACGCCGGTTGGATGGCCCGAAATAGAATTGCTCGCGAGCCGCGTCAATCGCTGAAATTGCCCTGCCGCGCGCCCAAAGGCAGCGGGCTACATCTGGCGGACAACAATCACCAGGATCACGATCAACACCAGCAGCAGGCCGGGCACCTCGCCCAACATGCGCAATTGCTTCTCGCTCAGTGGCCGCTCGCCCGCAGCGAATTTCTTCGACTGCGAGACCATGAAGCCGTGATAACCGGTAAGCAGGATCACCAGCAGCAATTTGGCATGCAGCCAGCCAAGCCCCGGCGCGCCATCAAACAAGCCCAGCTCCACCGCCATCAACAGCCCCAGCGCCCACACCACAATCAGGCTGGGCGTCAGGATGACCTTGCGCAATAGGTCCATCCGGTGCGCCCACAGCGCCTCTTCGGCCGATCCGGCAGGCGCTCCATGGACGTAGATCATCTGGCGCGGCAGCATGAACAACCCAGCCATCCAGAACACCACGAAGATGATATGGCCGGCCTTGAGCCAGAGATAGGTCATGGCAATAGCATCCTGCATAGCTGGATCATGTAGGAAACCAGCACGTCTACGTCACCCCCGCAGAGTCAATCAGCTGCCGCGCACCGCCGCCACGAGCTGCTCGACATGTTCGATCGGGGTGTGCTGGCCAATCCCGTGACCCAGGTTGAACACATGCGGGCGGGCGGCAAAACATTCGAGAATGAATTCGACCCGCGCCTTGAGCGCATCGCCCCCCGCCATCAACAACAATGGATCCAGATTGCCCTGCACCGGCATTCCTGGCGGCAATTCGCGGTGGGCCCATGCGGGATCAACCGTTTCATCCAGCCCCACCGCATCGACCCCGGTGCGGCGGGCATAGTCGATCAGCTTTTCGCCCGCCCCTTTGGGGAAACCGATCACCGGGCAATCCGGGTGCGAATGCTTGATTGCCGCAGTGATCGCGGCATTGGGTTCGATCACCCAGCGCTCGAACTGGTCGGGCGCCAGGCTGCCAGCCCAGCTGTCGAACAATTGCACCGCCTCGACGCCGGCATCGATCTGCCCGCGCAGATAGGTGATGGTGACCTCTGCAATCGAATCGATTATCGACTGGAAACGCGCCGGATCAAGATAGGCCAGCTCGCGCGTGCGATGCTGGTCGCGGCTGCCCTCGCCCGCCACCATATAGGTGGCAACAGTCCACGGGCTGCCGGCAAAGCCCAGCATGGTCACGCTGTCGTCAAGCTGCGCGCGGCATAGCCGTACGGTCTCGTATACGGCGTCAAAACGCTCATGTTTGGTTGTGAAATCGGCAAGCTCTGCTTCATGCAATGGCGGGGTGAGCCTGGGCCCTTCGCCGGCCGTGAATTCCAGCCCCTGGCCCATGGCATGGGGCACGATCAATATGTCGGAAAACAGGATTGCCCCGTCGAAACCGAATCTCCTGATCGGCTGAAGTGTGACCTCTGCGGCGGCCTCGCTGTCATAGACAAGGTCGAGAAAACCGCCCTTTTCTGCCCTAAGCTCGCGATACTCGGGCAAATAGCGGCCAGCCTGACGCATCAGCCACATGGGCACTTTGTCAGAACGCTTTCCCTTCAGCGTATCGAGCAGCAAACCAGGCATTCGGAAGGTCCAATCAAATAAATAGTATATTTAAAAAGGATTGATGGAGTCTGTTGGCCCTGTGGATTTCGGGGACAAGCGGCTCCTGCCCAATTTTTGCCGGTAATGCAAAGGCCGCAGCATAGGGCGACTCGTTGCCGGGCCCATGTCGAGTCATATTTATCCCTGCTATCCCCAGCCTGTGGGCAACCAGGCCATGCTGTAGACAGACCCGCTAGTTAAGCAGCCGATAGTGGGCATGGAATTGATCCCCGAACTTGTCGCCAGCCTTCTCCCGTGGTTTATGCCCGGAAGGCTCCACAACCCCTGCGACGGGATAAAAACACACCCGCGATGAAGCGAATGCACCTCCATCTTGTTTCGGATTCGACTGGCGAAACGCTTGAGATGATCGCCAAGGCGGCGCTCGCCCAGTTCGACAATCCCGATGTCGTGCGGCATTTCTGGCCGATGGTGCGCTCGCGCCAGCATCTTGACCGGATCGTGCCCTCGCTTGCTGCCAGCCCGGGTCTGGTCCTGTTCACCCTGGTCAATGCCGAAACCCGCGGGCGGCTGGAGGAACATTGCCGCCAGATCGGCCTGCCCGCCGTGCCCGTGCTCGATGCGGTAACTGCTGCCTTCGAAGCGCAATTGGGTGAAGAGGCGCATGGCAAGCCCGGGCGCCAGCATATGATGGACGAAGCCTATTTCAGGCGGGTCGACGCGATCCATTACACCATTGCGCATGATGACGGCGTTGGCTGGGAAGATTGGGAAGAGGCGGACATTGTGCTGGCCGGGGTATCGCGCAGTTCGAAGACGCCGACCAGCATCTATCTGGCCAATCGCGGGTATAAGGTTGCGAATATCCCCCTGGTGGTGGAATCGCCGCCGCCGCCCGCGCTGTTTGGCTTGCGCCACCCACTGGTCGTCGGGTTGACGACGGCGCCGGAACGTCTGGTGCAGGTGCGGCGCAACCGCCTGCTCTCGCTCAACGAGGGTACCGAGACTTCCTATGTCGATTCCGAAAAGGTCCGCGATGAGGTGCAATTTGCGCGGCGCATGTTTGCCGATAATGGCTGGCCGGTGATTGATGTCACGCGCCGTTCGATCGAGGAAACAGCCGCTGCGGTGATCCGCTTCTATCAGGAACGCAAGGACAGTATGCGCGGCGCAAATGATCAGAACGGCGAAGGCGCTATATGATTATCCTGGCGTCAAAAAGCGCGTCACGCCGGGCGATGCTCGATGCGGCTGGTGTCGCCCATGAAGCGATCCCCGCTGCGCTTGACGAGCGCGCGGTTGAAGCGGGCTTGCAAGGCTGCTTGCCTGGCGAGATCGCCGAAGCGCTGAGCGTTGCCAAGGCGCAGGCGGTGGCGCGCGCAAATCCGGGGCGGCTGGTTCTGGGTAGCGACAGCCTGGTGACCTGCGGCGGTCGCCGGTTCGACAAGCCTGCAAGCCGTGCACAGGCGGAAGAGCATTTACGCTACTTTTCCGGCAAGGTGATGGACCTCCACAGCGCCGCTGCACTGGTGCGCGGCGACGCATGCGAATGGAGCGCTTCGTCGCTTGCGCAGCTGCATGTGCGCGAATTGAGCGGTGCCTTTATCGAATCCTACCTCGATGCCGAATGGCCCGAAGTTGGCCATTGTGTCGGGGTGTTCCGCATCGAGGGGCTGGGGGTGCAATTGTTCAGCGGGATCGACGGCGACCACTTCACCGTGCTCGGCATGCCGCTGCTCAGCGTGCTGGGCGCCTTGCGCGAACTGGGGGAGCTGCCCTCGTGAGCAAACCCTATGCCGAAGTGATCGGCGATCCGATCGCGCAGTCGAAAAGCCCGGCGATCCATAATTTCTGGCTCGGCAAGCTCGGGATCGATGCCGAATATCGCGCCTGCCATGTGCGGCCTGGGGAACTGGCTGATTATCTGGCCGCCCGCCGTGAAGATCCGGACTGGCGCGGTTGCAATGTCACGATGCCGCACAAGCAGTCTGTCATTCACCTGATCGACCAGCTTGATCCGGTCGCGCGGCGCATCGGTGCGGTCAACACGCTGGTTCCGCAAGCAGACGGGCTGCTTGGCATCAACACCGACGCAGTGGGGTTCCTTGAGCCGTTGCGAGGCGAGCTCGAACACCGCCATCTGTTTCGCATGGCGCGGGTGCTGGGCACAGGGGGCGCGGCGCGGGCGATCATAACCGCATTGGCGGGCCAGGGATTCACACTGGTCGTTGCGGGGCGCGATCCTGGCAAGGCGCGCGCATTGCTCGATGAACTTGCGCCTGCAAGCGAGCATCACGCGGTCGATCTTGCGCATTTCGCCGATCCCACCGGTTTTGCCTTTGACGATCGCAAGGGTTGCCTGGATCTGGTGGTCAACGCTTCACCGCTGGGTATGCGCGGGCAGCCCGATCTGGCGTTTGACTGGAGCCACGCGCCGCCCGGTGCGATCGCCTATGACATCGTCACCGATCCGCTTGAGACCCACTTCCTCAAATCTGCACGCTCCGCCGGACACAAAACGCTCGACGGGCTCGATATGCTGATCGGTCAGGCTGCCATCGCATTCGAGCATTTCTTCGGTCAGGCGCCGCCGCGCGAACATGATGCGGATATCAGAAGGCTGTTGGCACAATGACGCGGCCCATTATCATCGGACTCACCGGCTCGATCGGTATGGGCAAGTCAACCGTGGCGGAAATGTTTCAGCGCCGCGGTGTGCCGGTGTTCGATGCCGATGCCGAGGTGCGCAAGATGCAGCGCGCCGGGAGTGAGTTGATTGCACCGATCGAGGCTGCCTTCCCCGGATCGACCGGTCCCGAGGGAGTGCGGCGCGATGCGCTGGGGGCGCTGGTGTTTGGAGACAAGCAGGCGCTTGCCCGGCTCGAGGCGATCGTCCATCCGGCGGTGGCGGCAAAGCGGGCCGAATTCCTGATCGAGCATGGCGGCGCGCCGCTGGTGGTGTTCGATATCCCCTTGCTGTTCGAAAAGGGCGGGCATGAAAGCGTGGACACAGTGGTGGTCGTATCCGCGCCGGTCGATGTCCAGCGCAAGCGGGTGCTCGCCCGCGAAGGCATGACGCCTGAGAAATTTGCGCATATCCTGTCATTGCAGGTACCCGATAGCGAGAAGCGCGCACGTGCCGATCACGTGATCGAGACCGGAACTTCACTGGCTGAAACCGAGGCCGCGGTGGCGGATCTGATCGAACGATTGCGGGCCAGCGCCTGACCTTTGGCGATGCGCCGGAATGATGCCGGAAGTGCTTGCCAAATGGGATGGGTGGTCCGATACTGAACTTGATGCGGGAAATCGTTTTCGACACCGAAACCACCGGACTTGACCCAGCTTCGGGTGACCGGATGGTGGAAATCGGTTGCGTCGAGATGATCAACCGGGTGCCCAGTGGCGCCACCTTCCACGCCTATTTCAATCCTGAGCGCGACATGCCCGCCGCGGCAGAAGCCGTGCATGGATTGTCGAGCACCTTCCTGGCTGACAAACCGCTGTTCGCTGAACAGGCCGATGCGCTGTTGCAGTTTCTCGGCGATGCACCGCTGGTAGCGCACAATGCCGGCTTCGATTTCGGCTTTCTCAACAATGAGCTGGCGCTGGTTGGGCGCCCACCGGTCGATCGCGCGCGGATGATCGATACGGTGGCGATCGCGCGCAAGCGCCATCCTGGCGCCAAGGTTTCGCTCGACGCACTGTGCACCCGCTATGGCATCGATCGCAGCCACCGCGTGAAGCACGGCGCACTGCTTGATGCGGAATTGCTCGCACAGGTCTATGTCGAGCTTACCGGCGGCCGGCAGATCGGGCTCGAACTGGCCGCTGAAACCTGCGTGACCGAGATCGCAGTGACCGGCATTTCCACCGTGTCTGGGCCGCAGCAACCCCGCCGCGAACCGCGCGCACACGCAGCAAGCGCCGAAGAGCTCGCGCGGCACCGTGAATTTGTAGGCCGGATCGAAAACCCGCTCTGGTCGAACTGAATGTCCGGGGCCCGCTTCCGGGTTCCGCAAGAACGAGAAGACAGGAGATCGTGCGCAAATGGATATTCGCGTTTCAGGCCATCAGATCGAAACCGGCGCCGCGCTGCAGGAACATGTCACGGACCGGTTGGGCGGGATCGTCGACAAGTACTTCGATCGCGCGCTTTCCTCTCATGTCACTTTCGGCAAGGCGCCCGCAGGCATGTTTGCGTGCGACATCGTAACCCATGTGATGCAGGGGCTGATCCTCAAGGCCCACGCTGAAGCGCAGGACGCGCATCTTGCGCTTGATGCCGCAGCAGCGAAAATCGACAAGCAATTGCGGCGCTACAAGCGCAGGATCAAGGATCGCCATGAGCAGGTGGCGCATGCCCAGCGCGAGGAAAATGCGGCCTACATCCTTGAGGAAGCAGCCTATACGATCTTCGCCAGTGACGAGTCTGAAGACGAGCTCACTAGCGATGCTCCGCCGGTGATTGCCGAGACGAGCGTCGACATTCCCGAGGCAAGCGTGGCTGACGCGGTGATGATGCTCGATCTGCGGGATACCAATGCATTGTTTTTCAAAAACGCTGGAACCGGGCGGCATAATATGGTTTACCGCCGCGCGGATGGTTCGATCGGCTGGGTCGAACCGCGTTAAAGAAGCGCGGCCGGAAGTTGCGGCGGCATGTGCAGCGTCCCTGGAAATCGTCGGTGCAATGCTGCCCGCAAGAGGTGGTGATCGCAGGCGTTGGGGTTGCTTGAAATTTTGACGGACGTGAAACTGGTCTGAAATGAACGCAAATTTTCAATTTCTACCGGAAGCGGTTGCACTTGTGCGGCTGGATTCCAAGCAGGATGTGCTGGCACAGGTCGCGAGCATGTTCGGGCTCGCTTATGGTATCGATTCGGCTGCGGTTCTTGATGGAATTGAAGAACGTGAACGGCTTGGCTCGACCGGATTCGGCGGCGGCGTGGCAATTCCCCATGCGCGCTCCAATTCAGTGACCCGGCCATCCGCCGTGTTGCTGCGATTGGCGCATCCGGTGGAATATGACGCGGCGGACGGCATGCCAGTGGAACTCGTTTTTGGCCTGCTTTCACCCGAAAATGCCGGAGCAACACATCTCCACGCGCTGGCAGCAATTTCGCGTCTGGTGCGCGATGAAAGCGTTCACGAAGCACTGCTTGAAGCGCCTGATGCCGAGGCGCTCTATGCCTTGTTCAGCAACCAGATCGAGAGCGATGCCGCCTGACGGCCCAGCCTCAGGCGCGGAGTTGCACTATCGTGCGCTCGAGCGGCTCTATGCTTCGGCTCCGATCAACACACTGTTTGCATCGCGGCTCGAAATTGTGGGTGAAGGGCGTTCGCGGATTACATTCAGCGTCGACGAATCGAGCTATCATGCGGCGGGGGCCGCACATGGCACGATCTATTTCAAGATGCTCGACGATGCGGCCTTCTATGCTGCCAATACCCGCACTACCGATCGTTTCCTGCTGACGACGTCATTCAACCTCCATTTCACCAAGCCGGTGCGCCGCGGCGAAGTGGTTGCCGAAGGCGTGTGGATCAGCGGCAAGCGCCGTGTTTTCGTTGCCGAGGCGCGGCTGGTCGATGCCGAAGGCGATGAAATCGGGCGTGGAACCGGCACATTCATGCGCTCGCGCATCCCGCTCGCCAGCCTGCCGGGCTACCAGGCAGGCTGAAGGTGGGGTCGGCTTAGTGGAAGGGCGGCTCCCCGCGCATCTCGAAGTGGCGGGAATGATTCGTGCGATCGAATCGCAAGGTGGTTTCGCAAGTGTTATCGCCAAAGGCGAGAGGGACGCCGGAACCATCCTGGTTTTAACTATCTATCGCGGCGAGAACGCAGTTCTTTTCGAAAGAATGCCGCAGCTCGATGGTTCGCGACCATATATTGCTGCAAAGCGGCAAAATCCTGAAAATCAGCAGGAAATTTTCGAATACCTTGAAAAACGGCGCAAGCAGGACCCCGATATCTGGGTTGTGGAGGCAGATATCGCTGATGGAGAACGGTTCATCGCATCCTGGGCGCGTTAACTTGACCTTTGCCGGTTCGGCTCTATTTGGCCGCGCAGCTTCCAGGTGCGTAGGCGGCGCTGTTCGGCAATACGGTCGAAGCGCAGGCACGCAGACGGGGGACGGCCGGCAGGCAAAGATTACGGACCGCTTTTACAAACGCAATTAACGCGATTGGTCCATGCCTGCGTCGGAGCGCGTTCACCGCCCAGAACCAAGAAAATATGATCCGCAGGAGCCATGGGCTCGGGCTTGCCGCTGGCGCGGTTGTGCTCGGCCTTACATTTGCCAGCGCCGAGTTTTCCGGCGCTTTCGCCCAGGTCACCGATCCGGGGCAACAAAAGGCGGTGAACGCCGCCGGTGGTTCGTCTGACGAAACTGCCCCACAGTTCATTTCGCAAGAGGTTGTGCAGCCACTCGCCGATGATTTGGCCGAGAAGTCCGCGTCCAATGCGGATACGGCGCAGGCCAAGGCCGGATCGCTGCGCAATCTGGTTGCGTCAACCGACACAGATTTCGCCCTGTCCGAGCAGATGCACTGCCTTGCCGGTGCGGTCTATTTCGAGGCGCGCGGCGAACCGCTCCCTGGCCAGCTGGCTGTGGCGCAGGTGGTGATCAATCGCGCCGCCAGCGAACGCTTTCCATCAAGCTATTGCGGGGTTGTCTATCAGCGTGCGCAATTCTCATTCGTGAAGGGCGGGGACATGCCGCAGATCAACACCGGGTCGCAGGCCTGGCGGCAAGCCAAGGCGGTTGCCCGGATCGCGCACGAGGGCATGTGGGAATCCGAAGTGCAGGATTCGCTCTATTTCCATGCCAAATATGTCCGGCCCAGCTGGAGCCGCAAGAAGGTTGCCCGCGCGACAATCAGTCAGCACATCTTCTATCGCTGAGCGGGTTCGCGTTACGTGATTTGAGGGGCCCGCCGCAAGGTTGGGCCCCTTTTCCCTGCGTGGTCAATGGCGCAGATCGGCCCATACCGGCGCATGGTCGCTGGCTTTCTCGCGGCCGCGGTGATCGCGGTCCACTCCGACAGCGACCAGCCGGTCGGCCAGCTCCGGACTGAGCAATATGTGGTCGATGCGAAAGCCATGGTCGCGCTGCCAGGCACCGGCCTGATAGTCCCAATAGGTCCACACGCCGCCGCGCGGATTGTGCGTGCGCAAGGCATCGGTCCAGCCATCGGCCAGAAGCCGGGAATAGGCGGCGCGTGATTCGGGCTGCATCAGGGCATCGTCTGCCATGGCCTTGGTTGACCAGACATCATTGTCTTCAGGGATCACGTTGAAATCGCCCAGCACCACGGCGGGCACTTCCTCCGCCCAGATTTCGGCCATTCGAGCCCGCAATCGCTCCATCCAGGCGAGCTTGTAGTCGAATTTGGGGCCAGGCTGCGGGTTGCCGTTGGGCAGGTAGATACAGGCGATGCGGATCCCGCCGACATCGGCTTCAAGATAGCGGGCCTGCTCTTCGCCCGAGCCGTCAGGACCCGGAATGCCAAGCCCGCGCTGCACCTCTTTGGGGCCCGCGATCCCCGCGCGCTCGTCAGCCAGAATGGCGACACCGTTGAAGCTCTTCTGCCCGTGCCAGATCGCGCGATAGCCGATCGCTGCGAATTCTTCGGCCGGGAAGTTCTCGTCCATGCTCTTGATCTCCTGCAGGCAGGCGACCGATGGGCGCGTTTCTTCGAGCCATTCCTTGAGGCGCGGCAGGCGCGCCTTGATACCGTTGATGTTGAATGTTGCTATCTTCATGACAACACTTGTGCCTGAAGACGCGCGAGCGGTCTAATTCAAATCCCGAAGCTTGAACCGCAGCCGCAACCGGCGGCGGCCTGGGGGTTTTCGACCCTGAAGGCTGCCCCGCCCAGTGATTCGACGAAGTCAACCACGCTGCCGGAAACCAGGTCCAGGCTCACCGGATCAACCACCAGCTGCACGCCGTCGGTTTCGCTTACCGCATCTTCGCCCTCTGCCGCTTCGGCAAGATCGAACTTGTATTGGAAGCCGGAACACCCGCCCCCCTCAACCGAAAGGCGCAAGATCGCCGGCCTGGACTGTTTTTGCGCAATCCAGGCTACCCGCTTCGCCGCAGCAGGGGTGAGTGTGAGTGTTGCTGTCATCGTTACACCGATCTAGGTGCTCGCCCACCAATTCTCAAGCACTCTGGATATAGATCCGCATCGCTTCGGCTTCGTGTTCGACCTTGTATGTCTGGTGCTTGACCAGATCGCCGATTGAAATGAAGCCCACCATCGCACTGTCATCAACCACCGGAAGGTGGCGAATCCGCCGCCGCGTCATCAGCGCCAGCGCTTCGTTGATTGGTGTTTTCGGCGCAACAGTGATTGGCGGCGCGGTCATCACTTCGGCAAGCGGGCGGTTGAGGCATACCTCCCCCTCTTCAGCCAGCCGATAGATGACATCGCGTTCCGAGAAAATCCCCACCACGGATCCTCCGCGCATCACCGGCAGCGCGCCGATTCGCTTCTGGGCCAGCAGCGCCACTGCCTCGCGCATCGGCACGGTCGAATCGCAGAAGATGATGTCTTGCGAACTGCGCTTTTCGATGATCCTTGCGATAGTCATCCCAACCTCCTGACCTCCATGCGGAGTGATTCCGAAGGGAAGAATGCCATTCTTGCACCAAAAAGGCGAGTCACGACGCATATGACGGGCATTGCATCGCCGCGCGCGAAGGCCCATGTGGCCCCCATGGTAGCCAAATCCCCACTCGATGATCCTCAGACGGCGGCGCATGCCTGGGCGCGTTATCGCCGCCTGATGCGGTTCATGTTCATGCTCACCGTGGGCACTGTCATGATTGCCATGGCGCTGCTCTACAAGTTCAACGGCATGGTTTCGGTCCATTTCTACATTGCCCTGGCGCTGGGCATGGGATTCATGATGTTGCTCACGAGCGCGCTGATGGGGCTGGTTTTCCTGTCCAACGGGACCGGACATGATGCCGCTGTCGACAACAATATGCCCAGCCATGACGAGGAATAGACCGCTGCGCTAATCGGGGTAGCGCAGGCGAAATTCCTCCACCGGTTTCCCACCAATCAAATGCTGCTGGATAATTGCTTCAAGCACATCCTCACGCGCGGAATGATACCAAACGCCTTCGGGCCAGACGACCGCAATGGGCCCTGCGGCGCAGATTTGCAGGCAATCGGCCTTGGTCCGCTGCACGCCCCCGCAGGGCCTGCCATCGGGATTGATGCGCTTGGGGCCGGACAGCCTCAGTTCGTTCAGGCGGCGCTTGAGGTATTTCCACGAGGCCTCACCTTCCTCGCGCGAGCAGCATTTCTGCTTCTCGCTCATCGCGCAGAGAAAAATGTGCCGCGCGGTGCTTTGGCCGCCGAGTTTGGCGAGCGCCAATTGTGCTTCGTGGAGCGTGTCGGGGGGCGGCTTGTTGCTGGGATCCATCGGCTGTGATGCGCTAGCCGCGCTTGCCGGCGATCCGGGCGATTTCGGCCTGGACCATCTTCTCGACCATGCCGGGCAGGTTCCTGTCGAGCCATTCGGCCAACATCGGGCGCAACATGTCACGCACCATGCCTTCAAGCGAGGTTTCGCCCGAACGCACGATCTGTGGGCGCGCGCCCGGTTCGGCCAGCATGGCCAGCGCCTCGAAATTCTCGCGCATCGATTGGCGCACCGTATCGGTAGTCAGTGGGCCGTCTTCGTCAACAGCGTCATCATTGTCGCGAGCGCCACCTTCGACAAATTCCATGTCCGAAAGATCGAGCACTTCATCTTCTGTTCGCGAATTTGCCAACGGCGGCGAGCTTCCGCGCACCGGGCCGGCGGCATCACGATTGTCCCGTGCGATCACTTTCTTGATCGATTCGAGGATCTCTTCGACCGAAGCTTCACCGTGCTGCGCCATCGCGGCCTATTTCCCTGCTGCTTGTCTTGCGTCCCGCCCAAAAACCGGGTGACACTACTAAGGCGTGCCGCCATCCGATTCATCAAGCGGCCCAATCATCGCGTCAGGCGCCGGGATGTCAACGGTTCTTGTTGACGTTGCCGCAGGCTCAGGGTCGCGTTGCCAGTCAAACATCGCGCCCCGCACCCGATCGTAATTCGCCCGTGGGTCATACAGCACGCTGCCGGTGTCCAGATTGAGGTCGCGCGCCTCGGCTTTGCCCATCGCGGCGAGCACGCTGAAGCCGGCAACATAGGCGTTGCGGCGGGCTGTCACCAATTGCGCCCGCGCCGACAGCAGTTCCTGCTCGGCATTGAGCACATCAAGGATTGTCCGGTTGCCGATGGAATTCTCTGCGCGCACACCTTCCAGGCTGAGCTCGGCGGCGGCCACTGCGGCTTCGGAGCTTTCGATCACGGCGTTCGACGCTTGCCAGTTCGAATAGGCGGCGCGTACTTGCGAGATGATGCTGCGCTCGGCCGCAATAACCTGCTCGAGAGCGGCAGTCTCGCGGGCAAAGGCCTGGCGCTGGCGAGCGGCTGGCAAACCGCCCTGGAAAATCGGGATGGTTACCTGCACGCCGACATTGGCGGTGGTTTCATTTTGCACGAAATTGGCTGCAACCGGACCGCCCAGCGTTCCGTAAAAGTCGGCGTAATCAAGGTTGGCGAAGACGCCCACCGTCGGCAATCGCCCAGCACCTGCCACTTCAGAATCGAACCCAGCGGCATCGGCGCGTTCGCGCGCGGCAATGAGGTCAGGATTGCTTTCCAGCGCGGTTTTCACCGCCTCGCCAACGGTTTCGGGCAGACCGGGCAGCGGCGGCGGGGACTCAAGCTCGCCCGGTGCACGGCCAACCAGCTGGATATAGGTTTCGCGCGCGGCGATCAGGTTTGCCTGGGCATTGCGCAGGTCGCCCTGTGCCACCGCCAGGCGTGATTGGGATTGTGCCACGTCAGTGCGGGTCAATTCGCCGATCTCGAAGCGGTCAGAGGTGGCCTGCAAATTTACGCTCAGCACGTCGACCTGGTTGCCAGCCAGCGTGGCCAGCGCCTCGGTGCGCAGCACATCCATATAGGCGGCAACCACCTGACTGAAGATCACGCTTTCCGTGCCGCGCAGATCGGCCTCACCAGCGGAAACGCGCCGCTTGGCTGCCTTGATCCCGTTGCGTACGGCACCGCCGGAATAGACCGGCACAGTCATGTCCAGGCCGGCCTGGACCCGCCGTTTGGGGGCGGTGAAGCTGTTGGGCGAAACTTTCACAAACTCGATATGGTTGGCGGTCGCAGAAATATTATGCAGCCCCTGCGCGCGCTGAATCGGAACCTCCTCGTCAACCGCTCGCTGCTGTGCGCGTGCAGCGATCAAGTCAGGATTGGTCTCATAGGCACTGATCAGCGCTGAACGCAGATCATCGGCCTGTGCCGCCGCCGGGGCCAGCGCAGAGCCCAGCAGCAAGGCAGCCGCGATGCGCCGCAGGTTTGGGCCCCGATCAGGCAAAATCAGAAACTCCATTCCTTTGGCCGGTCGAAGGAATGCAGCACCGGTATGCCGATTTCAGCCAGCGGCTGCAGCGCCACGTTGCCGCCAGTCTTGCGCCCGGTGGCCAGGCGAGTGACCCCGCGCAAGACCAGCCCGGTTACGATACGCCCGCCTTCTTCGATCCGTTTGGCAAGCGTATCGGGCAATTGCTCGATCGCTCCGTCGATCATGACCAGCGAAAAACCCTTGCGGCCCCGCTTGTTTTCCAATGCTTCTTCCACCGACATGGTTTCAAGCTTTCCTGCCAGCGGACGCACAAGTTCGGCGAGATAGCTGGAACCGGATTCCACCACCAGCACGCCGTCATCAAGCCCTGGCCGCGCTTCGGCCAGCATCATGCCGTGCACCAGCGGGGCGGCGAGGAAACGCCCCTCGCCAAGCGGGATGGCGCGATCCATATAGGCGATGGAACGTACGCCTTCGGGCACGAAGTTCTCACGCGCCACCGATCCCATACGCGCGAGCACGAAGGGCTCGTTCACGCCGCTGGTGCGGAGCTGGCTATCGATCATGGCTTTGCGGGCTAAAGACATATCACTCTTCGTCATGGTTGTTACCGGCTGTATTACACACACAATACACTAGGTCAATTACCTCTAGCGATTGCGATGCTTGCAGCCAAGCGCTTTGACGCTAGGTGCGCGAGGGGACTAAGGGGCGGTGGAATCGACCGACAGGAGCGCAGCTTCGATGAGCGACATGACCATTATCCGCGAAGACGATCTGATCGAGACCGTGGCGGATGCGTTGCAATACATATCTTACTATCATCCGATGGATTACATTCAGGCGCTGGGCAAAGCCTATGACGCGGAACAGGGGCCTGCGGCGAAGGATGCGATCGCGCAGATCCTGACCAACAGCCGGATGTGCGCAGAGGGCCACCGCCCGATCTGCCAGGACACCGGCATCGTCAATGTCTTCATCAAATGGGGGCAGGAGTGCCGCCTCGAATCGCGGCAAAGTTTGCAGGAAGTGGTCGATGAAGGGGTGCGCCGCGCCTACAACCATCCTGAGAACAAGCTTCGCGCCTCGATCCTGGCCGATCCCGCCTTCACCCGCCGCAACACCCGCGACAACACTCCCTGCGTGCTTTCTGTCGAAATGGTGCCAGGCAACAAGATCAGCATTGATGTCGCGGCCAAGGGCGGGGGCAGCGAGAACAAGTCCAAGTTCAAGATGATGAACCCCAGCGACAACATCGTCGACTGGGTGCTCGAACAGATCCCGTCGATGGGCGCCGGATGGTGCCCCCCGGGCATGCTGGGGATCGGAATTGGCGGCACGGCGGAACATTGCATGAAGCTGGCCAAGCAAAGCCTGATGGAACCGATCGATATGGCGCAGCTGAAGGCGCGCGGCGCGCGCAGCGATATCGAGCAGCTGCGGATCGATATTTTCGACGCGGTCAACGCCACCGGGGTCGGCGCGCAGGGGCTGGGCGGGCTCTCAACGATTCTTGACGTCAAGATCCTGGACTGGCCGTGCCATGCGGCGGGCAAGCCGGTGGCGATGATCCCCAATTGCGCCGCTACGCGCCATGCGCATGTGGTGATGGACGGTTCGGGCCCGGCCTATATCCCGCAGCCCGATCTCGATGCCTGGCCCAAGGTGCAGTGGCAGCCCGACGCAGAGGCCAAGCGGGTCAATCTCGACAATCTTACGTCTGAAGAGGTAGCGAGCTGGAAGGCGGGTGACCGGTTATTGCTCAATGGCACAATGCTGACCGGGCGCGACGCCGCGCATAAGCGCATCCAGGAAATGCTTGACAGGGGTGAAGATCTGCCGGTGAATTTCAAAGGCCGCGCGATCTATTACGTCGGCCCGGTCGATCCGGTGATGGGCGAAGTGGTTGGCCCGGCCGGCCCGACCACGGCAACGCGAATGGACAAGTTCACCGAGATGATGCTCGACCTTGGCCTGCTGGCGATGATCGGCAAGGCCGAGCGTGGGCATGATGCAGTCGAGGTTATCAGCCGCTTCAAGGTATCCTACCTGATGGCGGTGGGCGGTGCAGCCTATCTGGTTGCGCGGGCGATCAAGGAAGCAAAGGTGGTCGCTTTCGAAGATCTTGGCATGGAAGCGATCTACGAATTCACGGTGAAGGATATGCCTGTCACCGTCGCGGTCGACAGCGAAGGCACCAATGTCCACACGCTGGCCCCGGCGCAGTGGAAAGAACGGATTGCAAAGGATAAATTGCTCGAAAAGGGCTGAAGCCGGAACGTTCGTCGTTCGATGAACTTTCGATGAACGGCATATCTTGACCGACGACGGATTCGCGCTGGCGCCCTCTGCCAGCTAACAGTCAGGCCATGAAAACGGATTCTCCCAAGTTGCAGTCAACCGTCCCGTTCCGTTCGGTCCTGCTTTCGATACTGGCCTTGTGGGCCGCTTATTTTCTGATCACGTCGATCCGCGGTTTCATAGTCGGGTTTGAGTTTCAGGGCGAAATGCTGTGGCGCCGCGGTGTGGTGACCATGGTCGGCGTGGCGATGACCCTTGTGCTATGGTTGATCCTTCGGCTGATCGAGGCGCGCCCGCTCTGGACGCGGGTTGCGGCGGCGCTGGTCCTCGGATTTCCCCTGGCGATTCCGATCGCGCAGGCGAACCAGTGGATTTTCTCGGAGCTTCAGGCTGCCGAGGAGGAGCGTTACGGACAAGAGCGCGGAATAGTTGTCCGCCGCGACGAGGATGGAAATCTTCTGGTTGATGTGCCTTTGGGCCAGGACGGGCCCAGGGACGGAGCGGGTGCGGCAGATCCGGCGGGGGGCCTTGAATCCAAAAGCGTGATCATTGCGCCCGCACCCACCGAAGGCGAACAGTGGATCAAGATCATCGACATAGCCTTGGGCCGCTATTTCCTGATCCTCGCTTGGGCATCGCTTCATTTCGCAATGCTGGCCGGAGTTGAAGCGCGTTCGGCAGAGCGCCGCGCCGGCGAATTTCGCAACGCCGCGAAGGCGGCCGAGCTGCGGAGCTTGCGCTATCAGGTCAATCCGCATTTCCTGTTCAACACGCTCAATTCGCTTTCGTCTCTGGTGATCACCGGCAAGGCCGAACGCGCCGAACAGATGATCCAGCTGATATCGCGCTTCTATCGCCATAGCCTGGCTGACGATCCCACGACCAATGTCACACTGGCTGACGAATTCGACCTTCAGCGGCTCTACCTCGCCATCGAGGCGGTGCGTTTTCCGGAGCGGCTGCGGAGTGAATTGATCCTGCCGCCCGAGCTCGCCGATGCGCGCGTGCCGGGCATGATCCTGCAGCCGTTGATCGAAAACTCGGTCAGATATGCAGTCTCGCCGGTCAATCGCCCGGTCCTGATCCGGGTGGAGGCGCGCGAGGAGTTCGATCGACTGGTGATCACCGTCAGCGATGATGGGCCCGGAGTGCCAGATAATGTGCGCAACGGTTTCGGTATCGGCCTTGCCAATGTGCGCGACCGGCTGGAGGCCCGTTTCGGCCCCGATATCGTACTTGAGTCGGGCCCGGTTCCTGGTGGATATCGCACCGAAATGCGCATACCATTGACGCGCAATGGCTGAATCAGAGCAAACCGATACACCGCTGAGAACGTTGATCGTTGACGACGAGCCTCTCGCCGTCGAACGGATCCAGGTGATTTGTGCTAAACTGAGCAAGATCAACGTCATCGGAACGGCAAGCGATGGCGCGGCGGCGCTGCGCCTCGCCGAGGCGCTTGCGCCCGACCTTATGCTGCTCGATATGACCATGCCCGAACTCGACGGGTTGGGTGTCGCACACCAGCTGGCCGGGCAGGAGAATCCGCCTGCAATCATTTTCGTGACAGCCCATGATGGCTTTGCGGTCGAAGCATTTGACCTCGAAGCGGTCGATTACGTGCTGAAACCGGTTGCCGCCGATCGGCTCGAGCGGGCGATTGAAAGAGCGGTTTCTCGCCGCGGGTCAGAGCGCAACAGTACCAGCGAATGGCTTGAAGAACTGTGGGTGCCGCACCGTTCGGAACTGATCCGTATCGCAGTGAACGAAGTGAGCCGGATCGATGCCGAGCGTGACTATGTGCGGCTGTTTGTCGGCGATCCGGCCGAAGGTGGGCGCAGCTATCTGCTGCTGCAGACCATCGCGGGGCTGGAGAAGAAACTCGATCCGAGTGAGTTCATCCGCATCCACCGATCCACCATTTTGCGTAAGGATCGCATCAGGGGGCTGAGGCACGATGGGCTGGGAGTGTGGTCGGCAGAGCTGGATTGCGGCGAGGCGTTAAGGATCGGGAGGACTTATCTGCCAAAGGTCAAAGCGATGGCCGGGCGCTGATAGTGCTGTGTTTGAGCCGCTGATAAGGCCGCCTGTAAAGATGCGGCCTGAGCCCCGGGACTGGAAAGGACTCAGGCCGCAAGGCCGCACTTGCGTGCTTGGGGGTGCGTCGGGTTAACCGCCGAGCTGTTGTTCGCTGACAATTTGCGCGAATTGCGCCTTGGCACTTTTGCGCGCCTCATTCAGGCAGCGGCTCTGATCGGGCGGGGTAATGCGGCTGCCAGTGCGAACGCCGTCAACGCCGCAAGCCTGGCGAGCTGCACGTTCGAGTCGCTGCTCGAGCTTCTTCTGTCCTTGCTCGGTCGCGAGATTGAGATCGTGATAGGACACAGATACGCTTTCGCCCTGGGCCTCTCCGGCAATTGCAGGCGTGGTTGCGAGCGCTGCACTGATCGCGGCAGCTGCAAACATGGATTTGAACATAGTTTCCTCCATTTGCGGCGATCTCGGAAAAGAGGGGGCAGAGAGACCGGATCCGCACAACAGGAGATAGGCGATTGCCGGTGCCCGATCAGCTTGCACTCGACATGCACGCAATCCGCATCGACCGGAGCTACGACATACTGATCGATGTCAGATCGCGCCCGACGAACAGCCATTTCCAATCGATGGAAGTTTGCGCAATAATATGACCATGGCGATGGTGATCATCTTTCTGCTGGGGATCGGCAATTTCACTCTGCACAAGGCGGTGCTCGAAAGCCGCCATCCTATGCTGGGGCAGATGCCGTGGTTCGTGCACATGCTAGGCGGCAGGCTGACGCTGGTAACGGAATTCCTGATTCTGCTTGCCGCGCTGCTGCTGGCGTCCAACGGCTGGCCGGGCCTTGCGTGGGGCTATCTCGCCTACACAGCGCTTAACTGCTTCGCCGCCTGGCTGATACTGACCGACCGGATCTGATGCTTTGCTTTCATGCTGCAGCGAATCTGCTAGGCGCCAAACATGGCTAGCGACGCCTCCGTACTGTTCCATGTCAGCGATACCCATTTCGGGGTAGAGGATCGCGCTGCCACGGCCTGGTTTGAGGCGGCGGTGCATCTCGAGCGCCCCGACGCGGTGATCTGCACCGGTGATCTCACTCAGCGCGCGACCCATCGGCAATATGCCCTTGCCGCAAAGTGGTTCGCCAGCCTGGGCGTGCCGCTTATGGTCCAGCCTGGCAATCATGACATGCCCTATTACAATTTGTGGGAGCGTTTCCGCAGGCCCTATGCACGCTTCGGATCGCTTGAGCGGGCCGTGGGTGCAGAGATCGTTCTGGAACATGCCCTGATCGTGCCCTTCGATACCAATGTTCCCGCGCAGTTGCGCTGGCCCTGGTCGGACGGGGTGGTCACGCGGCGTAACCTCGATGCGGCGCTGGCGCGGTTGAAAGCTGTGCACTCAGATCCACGCCCCAAGCTGGTTGCTTGCCATCATCCCCTGTTGGCGGATGAGGATGGGCGCAGGAATCCGACCATTCGCGGGGATACAGCCTTCGCTGAACTGGCTGCGGCAGGGGCCGCCATGGTGCTATCGGGCCATGTGCATTTCCCGTTCGACCAGGTCCGCTCGCGCGAAAACCATGCCATGCGGATGGTAGGGGCGGGGACATTGTCGACCCGGCTGCGCAGGGGGGCGCCGCCGTCCTACAATGTCGTGCGGATTGACGCCGCAGGCATCATCGAAGTTGAGCAACGCGATTTCATCGCTCAGCCTGTCTGACCTAGAGCGCAGATACAAAAAGGGCGGCCCCGAAGGACCGCCCCTTGATTTTCCGCAAGGCTGGAAATCAGCGCTTCGAGAACTGGAAGCTGCGGCGAGCCTTGGCCCGGCCATACTTCTTGCGTTCGACCACGCGGCTGTCGCGGGTAAGGAAGCCAGCGGCCTTGACTGTGGAGCGCAGCGCCGGCTCGTACTTGGTCAGCGCCTGCGAAATGCCATGCTTGACCGCACCGGCCTGGCCCGACAATCCGCCGCCACGCACAGTGGCGATCACATCATACTGGCCCTCACGCTCGGTGATGCCGAAGGGCTGATTGATGATCAGTCGCAGCGTCGGACGCGCGAAGTAGGCTTCCTGATCCTTGCCGTTGACAGTGATCGTTCCCTTGCCGGGCTTGATCCACACGCGGGCCACGGCATCCTTGCGGCGACCGGTGGCATAGGCGCGGCCCTGCGGGTCGAGTTCCTGTTCGCGCAGGGGCACTTCGGCCACAGCGGCGATTTCGGCTGCATCGCCTTCGGGCACATCGCTGGCGATGTCCTTCAGGTCCGCCAGATCCGAAACGGTTTCGTTGCTGGTTTCGCCAGAGTTCTCGATACTCATTATGCGGTGACCTTGTTCTTGCGATTCATGGAAGCTACGTCGAGCAGCTGCGGCGCCTGGCCGTCATGCGGATGCTCGGTACCGGCATAGAGGTGCAGCGCCTTCATCTGCTGGCGACCTAGCGGGCCGCGCGGGATCATGCGCTCGACAGCCTTTTCCAGCACGCGCTCGGGGAAGCGGCCTTCCAGCACCTTGGCCGGGGTGGTTTCCTTGATGCCGCCGGGGTGGCCGGTGTGCTTGTAATAGACCTTATCGCCCATCTTCTTGCCGGTGAACTTCACCTTGTCGGCATTGATAACGACAACATGGTCACCGCAATCGACATGCGGGGTGTAGCTCGGCTTGTGCTTGCCGCGCAGGATGTTGGCGATGATCGTTGCAACGCGGCCGACAACCAGGCCATCGGCATCGATCAGGTGCCATTTCTTTTCGACCTCGGCCGGTTTTATGGACCGGGTCTGCTTGCTAAGCGCCTTCATGGGTTCAACTTCCTAGATTTGGGTAGCCGCAGCGTTTGCCGCCTCGGCCTCGAATCGCGCCCGTGACTTTTTGCCGCAGGTGCGAGAACGGGGCGCAAATGTCGCCTGAGTGCGCGCAAGTCAAGCAAAACCGCGCTTTTCAGTGGAGGTAAAATAATACCGTTTGATTTTGCGCGTCCAGGTTTCGCGCATGGCCCAGCGCTCGCGCGAGCTCCGTTTGCTCCAGCCGCCGCGCGCCCTCGATCAAGCCGTCAGCGCCGGGCATGACCGGGGATATGCCATCAATCTTCTCGCTCCCTCAAAGAGCCAAGCCAGGCCTGTGTGGCAGTTGACGCTGCATCGCACTTCCAACCCATAATTGCAGGAGTATCATAGGGATGGAGTGCCGCCAACCGCCCGGCAGCACGGTCAAGCAAGGCGGCATCGGTCTTGAACAGCACCCCTATTTCCTTGCCGCTCTCGCGCGCACCGCCCCATTCGAAGATCGATTCCACATCCGGCAGCAGGTTGGCGCAAGCGATCAGTTTCTCATCCAGCAAGGCATTCGCTACTTCGCGCGCAGCGCTGCGATCGGGAAAGGGGCACCAGATCAGCGCGCTCATGCCCCGCCCCGACTGCGCCGACCATCTGCATGCATGCCCCAGGCAAGGCCCGCCACCAGCAAAGCCCCGGTCAATTGGTGTGCCACCGCCACCCACAGCGACACTTCGCTCAGGACCGTGGCTATGCCCAGCACTACCATGGTTCCGAACGCACTATGGATGGCGATCGAAGCGCCGCGTTCACGTGTGCGTACGCGCCGTGCCAGCCACACCAGCGCGGCGACAGCAACCCAGGCCCACCAGCGATGGAGAAAGTGCAGCAGGAAGGGATCATGCGTCAGCGCCCAAAGCCAGCCCCGGGCCAGGTCCGGCTGCGGGAAGAACCGCCCATTCATCAACGGCCAGTCATAGGCGGCGTGACCCGCGTTGAGGCCCGCCACCCAGGCCCCGAGCAAGAGCTGGATAAACACCGTGATTGCCACCATCAGCGATGGGCCGGTGAGGCCGGCGGGCCGCGCAGCAGGATCCTTCGCAAGTTGCTGCAGATCGCGCGCCGTCCACACCAATCCGCCCAGCGTGAAGAAGGCAGTAAGCAGGTGCACCGATAGCCAGAAATGGCTGACGTCGGTCATTTCGCCGCTAAGGCCAGAACGCACCATCAGCCAGCCGAAGGTCCCCTGCAACCCGCCCAGCGCCAGCAGTGCCAGCAAGCGCAGCTTGTAACCCTTAGGAATGGCTCCCTTGATCCAGAACCAGGCCAGCGGCAGCGCAAAGGCAAGCCCGATGAGGCGGCCGAGCAAGCGGTGGAACCACTCCCAGAAGAAGATGAACTTGAAATCTGCCAGCGTCATGCCCGCCGGCCCGGCCTCGTAAAGATACTCGGGCGTCTGGCGGTAAAGGTCGAACTCGGCTTGCCACGCCGCCTCGCTCAGCGGGGGCAGCACGCCGGTAATCGGATTCCATTGCGTAATCGAGAGCCCGCTTTCGGTTAGCCGGGTAATTCCGCCCACCATGACGATCACGATCACCATCGCGGCGATCACATACAGCCAGAATGCAAGTGCCAGGGGGCGCGCCGTTTCACGCACTGGCGCCCCGCAGGTGGTTTGCGTTTCGACGTGTGTAACCATGGACCGACATCTGCGCAGCGCGCCAGAAAAGTGCAAGTCCATTCGCCGCAAGATCGCTTGCACCTCTTGCAAGATGATACACCATAACATAGATACAACCGGTACCATGCCAGTAAACAACATCTCGATTCGCCGCCGGCTTGACCGTGCGGGCATCTGGCTTTCGAGCCTGTGCCTGCTGCATTGCCTTGCGACTATCCTGATTGTTTCGGTGTTGGGATTGGGCGGGCAATTGCTGCTTGCGCCGGAAATCCACCGTTATGGCCTTGCCTTGGCGCTGATCATCGCGGCGGTGGCGATCGGCTGGGGCGCGCTGCGCCACCGGCGCCCTGCGCCGTTCGTGACGGCAATGATGGGGCTTACCTTTATGGGCGGCGGGCTTGCCGTGCCGCATGGCTGGCACGAGGCGGCGCTAACTATTATCGGCGTGGCGCTGGTTTCAATCGGCCATTTGCTCAATATGCGATAGCACTTGCCTGACACGCATTGAGGCTTATGTGGCCCTTGTATGAGCGCCACCAAGACCATCACACTCAACGGCGATACGCGCCGGACCACAGCCCGAACCATCGCTGCGCTTGTACGCGAGCTCGAGCTTGAACCGGCCAAGGTTGCGGTTGAGCGCAATCACGTGATCGTGCCGCGCTCGACACTGGAAGAGACCGCCCTGTCCGATGGAGATATGCTGGAGATCGTGCATTTCGTTGGCGGCGGTTCTGCTGCGGCAAAGGCGGATGACAGCTGGAGCGTGGCGGGCCGGACATTTCGCTCGCGCCTGATCGTGGGCACCGGCAAATACAGGGATTTCGAGCAGAATGCCGCCGCGGTCGAGGCGTCAGGGGCGGAAATCGTTACCGTGGCGGTGCGCCGGGTCAACGTCAGCGATCCCAAGGCACCGATGCTGACCGACTATATAGATCCCAGGAAGATCACCTATCTGCCCAACACCGCCGGGTGCTTTACCGCCGATGAGGCCATCCGCACCCTGCGGCTGGCGCGCGAGGCGGGCGGTTGGGACCTGGTGAAGCTGGAAGTGCTGGGCGAGGCGCGAACGCTCTATCCCGATATGCGTGAAACGCTTAAAGCGACCGAAGTATTGGCGGGCGAAGGCTTTCTGCCGATGGTCTATTGCGTCGATGATCCGATCGCGGCGAAGCAGCTGGAAGATGCCGGCGCGGTGGCGGTGATGCCGCTCGGCGCACCCATCGGTTCCGGCCTTGGCATCCAGAACCGAGTCACGATCCGCCTGATCGTCGAGGGCGCGAGCGTGCCGGTGCTGGTCGATGCGGGTGTGGGCACTGCGTCGGATGCGGCAGTGGGCATGGAGCTGGGCTGCGACGGGATTTTGATGAATACTGCGATCGCCGAGGCAAAGGATCCGGTCCGCATGGCGCGCGCAATGAAGCTGGCTGTCGAGGCAGGGCGCGAAGCCTATCTCGCCGGGCGCATGGGGCGGCGCATGTATGCCGATCCGAGTTCACCGCTGGCAGGCCTGATCTGACTTCGGGTTAGTTTCCGGCGGCTGACCATGACCCTGTGCGCAAGCAATCCCGCTATAGTTACCGTTAATTAACCACGCTCGGCCAAAATGCTCCTTGCAACAGGGAGCAAAAGCCATGCCGGTAACTGGCACCGCCTCGATGACCATTAGCGAGATGCGCGAATTTGCGAGCTTTTCGGCCGCAGAGCAGCGTTACATCAAGCGCAGCCTGGATATCGGGCTGGGACGGCAGGATGCGTTCAAGCTGTGGGCGCGCAGCGAAGGCGAGAACGCCGCGATCCGCTGCCAGTATGTTGCCTATCAGGAACTGAAGACGCTCCGCGCGACCATTCCACATGATGTCACCATTGCGCAGATCGAAACCTTCATCGGCAAGCTGGTGCGAGTTGCCGCTTTTGATCTGTCACAAGAACGGATCAGCAGCTTCTCGGCATTCCGCTTTCTCTACGAGCGCTTGCTGGGCGCCGATGTGCGCCCTTGGCTGCCCAGCGCATTCTGTGCTGCCGCTGCGCTGCCGCAAATCCGGCCCGATTGCCGCAAGGAGTTGCTGCAAAGCCTGAGCGAAGCCGCCGCCACCGCACCAGGCTGGTCGGATCGCGAGCCGAGCTTCTATCCGGAATATGTTGAGGATGTTGAGGCTGCGTGAGCAAAGAGATTCCAGTTGTCGCGGCAGGCCCGACGGGTGACCTCGCCGATGCCTATCAATGGCTGGCACAGGTGCTCACGAGCTTTGCAAAGGCCGAACAAGCGATCGGCCTGCTATGTTTGCGGCTCGATTTGTCGATGAAGAACGGACCACTCGGCAGCACTAACGAGCTGCGCACCCGGCTTGCCCGGACCGAGGACCGCCGCTGCAAGAGCCTTGAGAAACGTATCGTGCGCTGGCAATCGCTCCGCCCCGTGCGGCACGTTCTGGCGCACGGGACTCTGCAAGTCGTCTATGATGACAAACGAAATCCGCTGTTCGTGACGAGGCATTTGCCGCTCGACAGGGACGATGTGACGCCTGACCGCGTGTGGACCGATGACGAACGTTTGGAATTGCTGCGCATGGCGACCGGAGATGGCCGCTCGATTCACGACCAAGTGCGCAATCTGCTCGATGACGCAAAGATCATCGAGCAGCTTCGCAAGCCCTAACCCTTGTAAAGCCCGTCAATCCGGTCCTGGTAGCGCTCGCGGATTTTGTGGCGGCGGATCTTCATGCTCGGCGTCAGCTCCTCGTTCTCGATACTGAACGGCTCGTCAGCGCAAGCGAACTTGCGTACTTTCTCGATCACGGAAAGGTCATGGTTCACGCGGTCGATTGCTACGCGCAACGCGCTCTTGAAAGCGGGCAGGTCCTGCAGCGCCGCCATGTCGAACTTCTCGTCATTGGCCTTGGCCCATTCCAAAGCCCATTCGGCGTCGGGCACGATCAGGCCGACGATATAGGGCCGCTTGTCGCCGCTCACCATGGCCTGCGCGATCTCGGGCTGTAGCGTCAGCATGCCTTCGATCTTCTGCGGTGCGACATTGTCGCCCTTGTCGCTGATGATCATGTCCTTCTTGCGATCGGTGATCACGATCCGGCCCTTGTCGTCGAGATGGCCAATATCGCCGGTGTGGAGCCAGCCATCCCTGATCGTGCGCGCGGTCTCCGCCTCGTTGCGCCAATAGCCGTGCATCACCAGTTCGCCGCGCACCAGAATTTCGCCATCTTCCGCGATCTCCACCTCAACCCCGCGCATTGGCGGGCCAACCGTGTCCATCTTCAGCCCGGCCTTGGGCCGGTTGCAGCTGATGACCGGGCCGGCCTCGGTCTGGCCATATCCCTGCAGCATGGTGAGCCCCAGCGCGTCGAAGAAATTGCCGACATCGGGGTTGAGCGGCGCGCCGCCGGAAACCATGGCCTTGATCCTGCCGCCAAAGCGTGCCCGGATCTTGGGCCGAAGGGTCTTTTCCAGGATAAAGTTCATCGGCTTGTCACGCTTGCGCAAGCGCCCGTGCTCGCCTTCCTTTTCGCTGATCATCAGCGCCCGGCCCATCAGATAGTTCGCGACCTTGCCCTGCTTTTCGACCTGTTTCATGATGCGTGCGCGCAGCACTTCGAACAGGCGGGGCACCACCACCATGATCGTGGGGCGGGTTTCCTCGATATTGCTGGCAAGCTTTTCCAGCCCTTCGGAATAGAAAATTTCCGCGCCTACGCTGATCGGCAGGTACTGCCCGCCGGTATGTTCATAGGCATGGCTGAGCGGCAGGAAGCTGAGGAAGCGTTCGTCACTAATCCCGAAATCCTCGATCAGGATATCCGCCGCCCCGGCGACATTGCACAGGATCGCGCCGTGATGCTGCAACACGCCGCGCGGTGCCCCTCCAGTGCCGCTGGTATAGATGATGCAGGCGGTCTGCTCGCGATCGATTCCCGCCATTCGCTCGTCCACCGCCTTGCGCGCTGCCACAGGATCGCCAGCGATCATCTGCTCCCAGCCATGGTAATCGAAGCTGCCCGACTGATGCCGATGCAGGTCCTCGATACCGATAACGTGCTCGATGATTCCTGTTGCCAGGATCGCTGGATGAAGCGGCTGAAGCAGCCTTTCGGTCGACACGATCACCGCCCGGGCGCCCGAATTGTCGAGAATATGCGCATGGTCGCGCTCGGTATTGGTAACATAGGTCGGCACGGTCACACAGCCCGCCGCCATGATGGCCAAGTCTGCTATGCACCATTCGGGGCGGTTTTCACTTACCAGGCAAACCCGGTCGCCATCCCTCAGGCCAAGTGTGCGCAGGTTTTCCGCCAATAGGCAGACGTGATCCGCCACTTCACGCCAGCTTTGCGTCACCCAGCTGCCGCCTTCCTTGCGGCCAAGGAAGGGCGCATCACCTTTGGCGTCCGCGCGTGTAAGGAAAAGCTCAACCAGATTTCTGGCATTGTCGATATCGGTCAGCTGCACTGACTTGCTCCTGCTCCCGGGGAAGCCCCCTTTATTCTATGGCCGAGGTCTAGGGTCCTGCCCGCCGCACCGCAAGAGCGACTGCACTTGCGCGCCGCGCAAGCCACATTGCCTTGTCCTGCGCGCCGCCTTAATGGGCGGCGCATGACACTGCACCGTCTGCTCCTTTTGCTGCTCGCCGCCCTCGTCACCGCCTGTGCCACTGTGCCGCCAGGCGATGCCGCCACACCTCGGGCGGGAGTGGCCCAGCCATTCGTGATCGCGGCAAATCCAATGGCGGCAAAGGCCGGTATGGACGTGCTCGATCAGGGCGGGAGCGCAGTCGATGCAGCGATTGCGGTGCAGGCGATGCTTTCGCTGGTTGAGCCGCAGTCTTCGGGCATCGGCGGCGGTGCATTCCTGTCCTATTATGACCAGCAGTCGCGCAAGATAGCCATCTATGACGGGCGCGAAACCGCGCCTGCCGGGGCCACGCGAACGATGTTTCTGGGGCCGGATGGGGCGCCACTGGCGTTCCGCGAAGCAGTTATCAGCGGCCGGGCCACGGGAGTTCCCGGGGCTGTGGCGGCGCTGGCAATGGCGCACCGCGAACACGGCGCATTGGCATGGAGCAGCCTGTTCGATGCCGCGATCGAGACAGCGCAAGAAGGCTTTGTCATCAGCCCGCGGCTCGGGCGGTTCCTGACAAGACCCTTTCCCCAGCTGTCCACGCCAGATGCCAAGGCCTATTTCTCGCGGCCCGATGGCACTCTGCGGCAGGCCGGTGACCTGCTGGCCAACCCTGACTATGCGCGCTTCCTGCGGCGGCTGGCCGAGCATGGGCCGGAAGCGCTTTATGGCGGCAGCACTGCGGCAAAGATCGTAGAGCGTAGCCGCGCCGCACCGCTGGGCGGCACCATGACCATGGCCGATATCGCCGCCTATCGCCCGGTCAAGCGCGAAGCTGTGTGCCATCCCTATCGCGCCTATCTGGTATGCGCTCCGCCGCCGCCATCGAGCGGCGCGGCGCTGCTTCACCTGCTGGGCCTGCTCGAGCGGACTGATATCGCCGAGCGCGGCCCGCACGATCCGCAAGGGTGGTACCTGTTCGCCGAGGCAAGCCGGCTGATGTATGCTGATCGCGACGCCTATTTCGGCGATGGGGATTTTGTCTCGGTGCCGGTGCAGGGCATGCTCGAAGCTGCCTATCTTGACCGCCGTGCCGCGCTCATTGGCGAGCGTGCGGCGGCGAAGGCTTTGCCTGGCGATCCGGAGGGCTCGACGCAGGGCGTAGCGGACCAGACGCTGGAGCCGGCGGGCACATCGCATTTCATCGTGCGCGATGCGGCGGGCAATGTGGTTTCCATGACCACTACGGTCGAATCGATCTTCGGCACCGGCAGGATGGTCGACGGCTTTTTCCTCAACAACCAGCTGACGGATTTCTCATTCAACCCGCTGCAGCCCGATGGAGAGCTGGCCCCCAATGCGGTTGCACCGGGCAAGCGGCCGCGCTCGTCGATGAGCCCGCTCATCCTGCTTGATCAGGACGGAAGCTTCGCCGGCGCGATTGGATCGGCTGGCGGCAATTCGATCCTGGCCTATGTCGGCAAGTCGCTGGTAGCCGCGATCGACTGGAACCTCCCGATGCAGGAGGCGCTCGCCCTGCCCAATCTGGTCGCGCGCGGAGACAGGCCGATGGGCGAAGTGGAGAAGTTCGATCCTGCGGTCATCGCGGGGTTGAAGGAACGCGGCATCGCGCTTGTTCCCGGGCAAGGAGAGGATTCAGGGGTCCACGCCGTGCTGATCCGCCCCACTGAAGACGGGCGCGGCAGGGTTGATGGCGGATATGATCCACGCCGCGAAGGTGTGGTGCTGACCGGCGCGCGTTAGAGTGATTTCGAGTGAAATGGAACATTTCGCGGCTCGGAAATCACGCTAAAACAAGAATTTAGACTCAGATTTTGGTTCAATCAAAATCGAACAGAGTCTAGCGGCTTTCAGAGCCCACCGCCTCGGCAATGCTGGCGAAGCCTTCGCGCCGCATCAGGCGTTCCAACCCGCGCACGATCCTGGCCCCCAACCATGGGCCCTCATAGACCATCGCGCTGTATATCTGCACCAGACTGGCGCCGGCCTTGATCCGTTCCCATGCATCATCTGCGCTGGCAATACCGCCCACGCCCACCAGCGGGATCGCGCCGCCGGTGGCCTTGCGGAAATCGCGCAAACGCTCGAGCGCAAGTGGACGTAGCGGCGCGCCCGAAAGCCCACCAGTTTCCCCGGCATGGGATGATCTTAGCGGTGGACGTGAAATGGTTGTGTTGGACACGATCAGCGCGCCGAGCTGCTTGTCGAGTGCGATTCGGGCGATTGCATCGATGTCGGCCGGTTCGAGATCGGGCGCGACCTTGAGGAATATCGGCGGCGGCGCTTCGGGCATTGCTCCGGCACGCGCAGCCAGCACGGCATCGAGCAATTCCGCCAGAGCGCCTTCGTCCTGCAGCGCGCGCAGCCCCGGCGTGTTGGGGCTCGAGATATTTACCGCCAGATAGCTTGCATGCGGCGCCATCAGCCGGGTCATGGTGGCATAATCGGCAATGCGATCCTGCGAATCCTTGTTGGCGCCGATATTGATACCGACCACGCCCGCTCGGCTCTTGCGCGCAGCAAACTGTTCGAGCGCGGCCTGTGCACCACCATTGTTGAAGCCCATGCGATTGATCACTGCGCGATCCCGGGTCAGGCGAAACAGCCGCGGGAGCGGATTGCCTGCTTGCGGGAGCGGGGTGATTGACCCCACCTCTGCAAAGCCGAATCCCAGCCCCAGCAGCGCGTCGGGCACTTCCGCATCCTTGTCGAAACCGGCCGCCACGCCCACGGGGTTGGGAAAAGCAATTCCGGCGACTTCGGTGGCGAGAATCCCGGCTTTGGGCGGGTTGCGCTGCGGCAACATCTTCAGCCCGCCCACCGCGAGTCGGTGCGCGGCTTCCGAATCGAGCAGGAAAAGTGCCGGGCGAAGGAGGTCAAAGAGCATGAAGCACGCCTATGGCAAGCGTGGGCGCGCCTGTCGAGCACCGATCAAGCTTGACCGATTTATTTAATTGTTTCAGAATAATGACTTAAAAAGACCTGATTCAAATCAACTCTTGTCGTTTGCATACAATTCAGGACACTACGAATCGGTTAAGTGGGGACTGCGACCCGAAGGGCTCAGAGCAGCGATGCGAAGAGTTCCTCAACTTCAACGGCGGTCCCCCACAAGGGGACCGCCTTTTTTCGTTGAATTGGAGGCTGATGAAGAATCCAGACGAGCCGGGTGCTCCGCGTGAACGGAACAGATCCGACTTTGCGCTCACGCCGCAAAGCCTGTTCCAGCTCGACTATATCGCCGCGCCGCCTGCGCTCAGCGACTTCATCACCACGCTTTATCACTTTCGCTGCGATGCAGCGCTGATTCGCGATATCCAGCCGGCGGCGCTCGGTCAGCTCTCCATTTTTCCTCATGGTGTGGGTGAGATGCGGTTTCTTGATGGGCGGGTTGATCCCAGCCATGAAACCAATCTGCTCTCCCCCTTTTCAATGGCGGCACCGTTTGTGGTCGATGGACCATTCCATGCGATCGGGGCGGCCCTTTCGCCACTTGGCTGGGCCGCGTTGACCGGGCGCAGTGCGGCGAAATATAGTGATCGGTTCGTTCGTGCGGGCGAGTGGCTTGGCGATGAAGCAGACGCGATGGGCGGTGAATTATGCGCGGCCTATCGCAGTGGCGAGAAGAGCGGGCGCGATTGCGCGCTGGGTCTGTGCGATTATATCGCCGCGCATCTCAGGCCCGTGAAACCGCGCCACATCGAGCTTATTCATACCACCACACGCTGGCTTGGCTCCTCGCTCAATCCCGATCTTGCACAGCTCAACCATGAGGCGAGCTATTCAGAACGGCAGGTACAACGGCTGGTTGAGCGCTATTTCGGCCTTCCGCCGCGGGCCCTGGCGAGGAAGTACCGCGCTTTGCGCGCAGCTGCATTGATGGGCCTGCCGCAGCTTTCCGACGAATATGAAGCGCAATTGGGCGAGGCCTTTTACGACCAGTCGCACATGATTCGCGAGATCAGCCTGTTCGTGGGGCGCACGCCTGCGCGCCTGGCGGGCGATGAAAACCCCTATCTCGCGGAAATGCTCACGCCCAAGAATCTGCGCGAAGTGCGCATTCCCGGCGAAGTTGGAAACAAAGCGGCCCATCCGCTTGATGAGCCCTGACGCCGGCGAGGTGATCTTGATGCGGGCGCTTGTGACAACTTCTGCGGCAAGATGGCCTGCCATGTCGCTGAGCTACAATGGAAGTGACTAGCTATGGACTATCCCTGCTCACGCACCAAAAGAATGAGTTCCTCGCAAAGCCCTTGTTCGGTGCATGGGGCGGTTCGGTCCGTGGTTGGGTCGTAGATGACAGGCTATGCCGCCCCACTTTCACCTGGAATATTACGAACCTCCTCAAGGACTTGAGCGCCATCTGCTGGCGCTGTTTCATTTCGCCTGGGACGCGCCGGTGATCCATGAGCGCCACCCCGGGGCGCTCGCCCAATTGGTCCTTTTTCCACATGGAACCGGGACGGTGACGTTCGGGCAACGCGAAGATGCCATTCTGGGCGAAGCGTATATGATCAGCGCGTTTTCGACCGCTGTGCCCTATTCGATGAACGGCCCGTGGCACGCCATCGGGGCTTCGCTTTCCCCGTTCGGATGGGCCGCGCTAACCGGCCGCTCGGTCAAGGACCTGCTGGACAGAGTCCATCCCGCACACGAATTGCTGGGAGATGATATCAGGCAAGCCGCCCATAACATCAACACCGCCTATCGCGCCGGCAAACTAGACGGGCGGCAGGCCTGCAAGTGCCTCGCGCAATGGATCGAGGCACGGCTGCAACAACTGCCTCCTGCGCATGAACGCCTGATCGAACGCACAATCGACTGGCTCGGGCAGTCGCTCAAGCCCGATGTCGAAGCCCTGTTTGATCGCCTTGACTATTCACGCCGCCAGGCTGAGCGCCTTATCGAACAATATTTTGGCTTTCCGCCCGCCGCATTGGCACGCAAATATCGTGCGGTGCGCGCCGCATCGCTGCTGGCCCGTGCAAATCTTAGCGACAGGGCGGAATCCGAAATCGCGGAGGCATTCTATGACCAACCGCATATGGTGCGCGAAATCCGGCGCTATTGTGGCTATACACCTGCCAAGCTTGGCGGAAGCGATGAGCCGCTGTTTCTTACCCTGCTGCGGATGAAGAATCTCAGCCAGTTGGGCCGGTCGCGCACGAATGGTTGAGACCTTTTGCTAACGACTCGCAACAAGGGATTTCGCATTGAAACCCACCGAACCCGCTCCTAACTGCAAATACGAACGAATCAGTCTGATTTAAGTAGGAGCGCTATGCGCCTGTCGAACCTTGCCGATTATGCCGTCGTGACGATGAGCGCCGCCGCGCGCCATTGCGGCGGTGGGCGCGTTTCGGCAGCGGAACTGGCGGCGGAAACCGGCTTGCCCGCTCCAACGGTGCAAAAACTGGTCAGCAAGCTGACGGCGGCGGGCCTGCTGCGATCGATGCGCGGCGCGGGCGGCGGGCTGCAACTGGCGCGTCCGGCAGCAGCAATCAGCCTGGCCGATATTGTCGAGGCCGTTGAAGGGCCGATTGCGCTCGCTCAATGCATCGATGCGCATGCCTGCGGTTATGAGAAGGGGTGCGAGGTCAAACCGCATTGGCCGGTCATCAACCAGGCCCTGCGCGGAGCCCTGGCGGCCATTCCACTCACCCAACTGACTCGCATGGAAGAAGCCGTATGAGCGAAGAACTGAACATTCAGGATCGCCCCGAAATCGACAGGGAGGCGCACGAAGCTGCCGCCAAGGCCGCCGATTACGAGCACGGCTGGTCATCCGAAATCGAGACCGAATTCGCGGAAAAGGGCCTCAGTGAAGACACCGTCCGGTTCATTTCGGCCAAAAAGGGCGAGCCGGAATGGATGCTCGAATGGCGCCTCAAGGCTTTTCGCCTGTGGCAGACCATGGAAGAGCCTGACTGGGCCAGGGTTGGCTATCCGCCGATCGACTACCAGAACGCCTATTATTATGCCGCGCCCAAGAGGAAACCCACGCTGACTTCGCTTGACGAACTCGATCCCGAGATCAAGGCGGTCTATGACAAGCTCGGCATCCCTGTAGCCGAACAGGAAGTGCTCGCCGGGGTAGAAGGCGCGCGCAAGGTCGCGGTCGATGCTGTGTTCGACAGCGTAAGCGTTGCCACCACTTTTCGTGAGGAACTGAAGCGCGCGGGCGTGATCTTCCTCTCGATCTCCGAAGCGATCAGGGAATATCCCGAACTGGTGAAAAAGTGGCTGGGCAAGGTGGTGCCGCAGCATGACAATTTCTTCGCTACATTGAACTGCGCGGTCTTTTCCGACGGCACCTTTGTCTACGTGCCCGAGGGGGTGCGCTGCCCGATGGAACTCAGCACCTATTTCCGCATCAATGCCGAAAATACCGGCCAGTTCGAACGCACGCTGATCGTGGCGGAAAAGGGCAGCTATGTCAGCTACCTCGAAGGCTGCACCGCGCCAATGCGCGACGAGAACCAGCTCCACGCCGCAGTGGTGGAACTGGTCGCGCTGGAAGATGCCGAGATCAAATATTCGACCGTGCAGAACTGGTATCCCGGCGATGCCCAGGGCAAGGGCGGGATCTACAATTTCGTCACCAAGCGCGGGCTGTGCCAGGGCGCGCGCAGCAAGATTTCATGGACGCAGGTGGAAACCGGCAGCGCAGTGACGTGGAAATATCCGTCATGTGTCCTGAACGGCGAGGACAGCGTGGGCGAATTCTACTCGGTCGCCGTCACCAATAATTACCAGCAGGCCGATACCGGCACCAAGATGATCCACAATGGGCGCGGTTCGCGCTCGACCATCATCTCCAAGGGAATTTCTGCGGGCAAGAGCAACAACACCTATCGCGGCCTGGTGCGCGTCGGCCCCAATGCCGACAACGTGCGCAATTTCACCCAGTGCGATTCGCTGTTGCTGGGCGATCAGTGCGGCGCGCACACCGCGCCCTATATCGAGGTCAAGAACCCCACAGCGCAGATCGAGCACGAGGCGACCACTTCGAAAATCTCCGACGACCAGCTGTTCTACGCCATGCAGCGCGGATTGCCGCAGGAAGAGGCGGTGGCGCTGATCGTCAACGGCTTCGCCAAGGACGTGCTGAAGGAACTGCCGATGGAATTCGCAGTCGAGGCGCAGAAGCTGCTGGCGATTTCGCTTGAGGGGAGTGTGGGGTGATGAGCTTTACCGACAATCCGCTAGCCATCCTCAAGGGAATCTTTTTGCTGATCGCTGCCGGGGCATTCGCGTGGGGCGCATTTGGAGCTCTCCGTAAGAAATCTGCGCAAACCAGTTTCGGCACCTGGTCACCGAAAGAAACGCCTGTGCGCTTCTGGGCTTCGACTTCGCTCGGATTGTTTTCCGCACTATTGCTTATGGCCGCAGGGATTTCGGTTGCTTTGGGAGTAATTGAGTGATGAGCACCCGCAAAATCCTGAAGCTCCCGGAAGCGGATGCCACTGACACCCCCGGGCTCAAGAAGCGCGGTCGCGGCTGGGAAATCTCGGACAAGCGGCTCGACGTGCTGCACGAGCAGGCGCGCGAGATGCGGCGGCATTCGTCCGAAGCGCACAAGGCGCTCGCGGCGCGCTTCGCCAAGGCCGATCTCGGGCGCCACAAGTTCACCCGCCATGCGGTGGTGGGCAGCGCGATTGTCGATTTCAACTGCCACAGCCTCGGCATGGCGATCGATATCGACGAGGAAGGCGAAAACGAAGCGCTGGCGAAACGCCGCGACAAGAGCCTGGAGAGCGTCGGCATCCGGGTGATGCGGATCAAGGCCGCCGACATTCTCGAAAACATGGACGATGTCCTCGCCCGGATCACCGCCGGAATGCGCATACGGATCGCCGACAAGCGGGATGCCGCGCGCGCGCACAAGGAAGCCAACCCCAACCAGCACTATTCGCGCCCCACACCGCGCGCCCCGCAAGATCGGGCGCCAGCTGGAAGGAAGCCACGATGATCCGCACGCTTGCCTTTGTCGCCGCGCTGGGTGCTTCCGTACCCGTAGCCGCCACCAACGAAGCTGCGGAGCTGGCCGAATCGCGCTTGCGTGGCTGCCTGCTGGTTGGCTCCAGTGCAGCGCCGCAAACCGGGCTGGAGGAAGCGATCATCTCGGTACGCGCGTTTTGCGGCACCCAGATCCGGCGCGTGCGTGACGACCGGGTGGAGGCCGCGACCGCCGGCCTGTCGGGCGAGGCCCGCAAAGCTGCCGAGGACACCGCGATCCGTGCGCTCAATGACGAAATCGCCCTAACCATTGCCAATTTTACCGGACTGACATCCTGACCATGCTCGAAATCACCAACCTCCACGCCACTGTCGCCGACAAGCCCATCCTCAAAGGCCTGTCCCTCACCGTTGCGGCGGGCGAAATCCATGCGATCATGGGGCCGAACGGCGCAGGCAAATCGACGCTGGCCTATGTGCTGGGCGGGCGGCCCGGCTATGAAGTGACCGAAGGCAGCGTCACCTTCATGGGGCAGGATCTGTTTGCGATGGAGCCGCACGAACGAGCGGCTGCCGGCCTGTTCCTGGGCTTCCAATATCCGGTCGAAATCCCCGGCGTCTCATTTGTGCAGTTCCTGCGCGAAGCGCTCAATTCGCAGCGTAAGGCGCGCGGGGAAGACCCACTGTCGGGCGGCGATTTCCTCAAGCTGGCAAAGGCAAAGGCGGCCCTGCTCAAGCTCGACATGGAAATGCTCAAGCGGCAGGTGAACGTCGGCTTTTCGGGCGGCGAGAAGAAGCGCGCCGAAATGGTGCAGATGGGCATCCTCGATCCCACGTTTGCAGTGCTCGACGAAACCGACAGCGGGCTCGATATCGACGCGCTGCGCGTGGTGGGCGAGGGGATCAATGCGATCATGCGCGATCCCTCCAAGGGCGTGTTGCTGATTACGCATTACCAGCGCTTGCTCGACGTGGTGAAGCCAGACAAGGTTTCGGTGCTTGCCGCCGGGCGGATCGCCCAGACCGGCGGGCCCGAGCTGGCGCAGCGGCTGGAAGAAGAAGGCTATGACGCGGTTATGGCTGATGCCTGAAGCGGCGATCCTTGAGCGGCCTACCAATAGGGACGAGGCCTGGCGCTATGCCGATGCCGGCTATCTGGCGGAGGCGGAACTTGCCTTGCTGACCGGCTGGCAAGAGCTCCACATTCCGGCGGGCGAAGCGCGTGAGGAAACGCGAATTGTCGAAGCGGGCGTCGAACGTCTGCGCGTCAACGTGGGGCAGGGCGCGCGCTATGCCCTGTTCGCGATCAACGCGGCGGGGCCTTACGCCCGGCTCGAAGTCGAGGTGACGCTGGAAGAGGGCGCGCATTTCGAATTCGGCGGCGTGACCCTTGGCGGCGGCGACAAGGTGCAGGAATTTGTCACCCGCACGATCCATGCACAGCCCCATGCGACCTCGAACCAGGTTGTGCGCGCGGTGCAGTGGGGCCGCTCCACGGGCAATTTCCTTGGCCGGATCGAAGTGGTGAAGCACGCGCAAAAGACCGACGCCGCACAGAATTTCCGCGCGATGCTGCTGGAGAAGGGCGCCAGCGCGAATACCAAGCCGGAGCTCGAAATTTTCGCCGACGATGTGCAATGCGCGCATGGTGCGGCGATCGGCCAGCTTGATGAAGCCGCGCGTTATTACATGGCTGCGCGGGGGATCGCGCCCGATGTTGCGCGCAAGCTGCTGGTACAGGCATTCATCGGCGATGCCTTTGTCGAAATGAGCGACCAGTCACAGGCCGAATCGATGCTGGAGCGTGCGCTGGCGCAGCTTGACGAGGCCGCGCTGTGAGCAGCGCCGCCACCCTTTCACGCCTTGCCGATGCGCGGGCGCAGTTTCCCGGCATGGTGACCGCGGACGGCAATCCGTGGCACTATCTCGATACTGCTGCCACCGCGCAAAAGCCGCAAGCGGTGGTGGATGCGATGGCGCGCGCGCTGGGCAAGGATTATGCCACCGTGCACCGCGGGGTCTATGCGCGCTCGGCAGAGATGACCCTGCGCTATGAAGCTGCGCGTCGGCGGGTGGCGGAATTCATCGGCGGCAGGGAAGAAGAAGTGGTCTTCACTCGCGGCGCGACCGAGGCAATCAACCTGGTCGCCGCGACATGGGGCGCGGCCAATATCGGTGCGGGGGATCGCATTCTGCTGTCCACGCTCGAACATCACTCCAACATCGTGCCGTGGCAGATGCTGGCCGAGCGGGTGGGCGCGCAGATTGACGTGTGCCCGCTCACCGATGACGGGCAGATTGACCTTGATGCTGCCGAGGCCATGCTGAGCGAGCGGCACAAGCTGGTTGCGCTGGCGCATGTCTCGAACGTGCTCGGATCGGTGCTTGATTGCCGCCGCGCGGCGCGCTTGGCGCACAAGGTTGGCGCAAAGCTGTTGCTTGATGGCTGCCAGGCCGTTCCGCGCCTCCCCGTGGATGTGGCCGCGATTGATTGCGATTTCTATGTTTTCAGCGCGCACAAGCTCTATGGCCCGACCGGGATCGGTGCGTTGTGGGCGCGGGCCGAAGTCCTGGCCGAGATGCCGCCATATCAGGGCGGCGGCTCGATGATCGATCGCGTAACCTTTGCCAAAACCACATATGCCCCGCCGCCGCAGCGCTTCGAAGCGGGAACCCCGGCGATCGCAGAGGCAGTGGCATTGCATGCGGCGATCGACTTTGTCGAAGCCATCGGGCTCGATAGGATCCATGGGCATGAGGCGCAGCTGGTGGCGCAGTTGCGGGCAGAGCTTGGCGCCATGAACGATGTCACGCTGTTCGGCCCGGCAGATAGTGCCGGAATCGTAAGTTTCATGATGGACGGGGTTCACCCGCACGATCTGGGCACCATATTGGATGAAGCGAATGTGGCGATCCGCGCCGGGCATCATTGTGCGCAGCCGCTGATGGATCATCTGGGCGTGCCGGCTACGGCGCGGGCCAGTTTCGGGCTCTACTCGGATGAAAGCGATATCGCGGCGCTGCTCGAAGGCATCGCCAGAACCAGGAGGATATTCGGATGAACAAGCCATCCGAGGATAAGGAATTCGTGGCGGCTCCCTCGCCTGCCGAAGCGGTAGGGGGCGCGCTTCAGAAGCCAAGGCGCGCACGAGTGGAGGATGCTGTCGATCCTGATGAGACGCCGCGCGAAACCTTGGAGCGCAAACGCGATTATCTTGAGGGCTTTCTGGCCAAGAAGCCGGAAAATGTCTCGCCCGGCGAACCGGGAGGCGAGCTGCATGACGCAGTGATCGCGGCGCTCAAGGAAATCTATGACCCCGAAATTCCGGTCAACATCTATGATCTTGGCCTGATCTATGGCGTCGAGATCACTGACGATGCCGATGCGCTTGTAACCATGACGCTTACCACGCCGCATTGCCCGGTGGCCGAATCGATGCCCGGCGAAGTCGAGCTGCGCGCCGCCAGCGTGCCCGGTATCCGCGATGCCGAGGTCAGCCTGGTGTGGGATCCACCTTGGGGGCCGGACAAGATGAGCGACGAGGCCCGGCTCGAACTGGGGATGCTGTGATGCCAGAATCAGATAACGCAACGAAAACCCGCGAAATTCCCGCAGCCGTCAAGCTGACGCCCGCCGCCGAGGCGCGCATTGCCGAATTGATGGGCATGGCGCCTGAAGGCGCGATCGGGGTGAAGCTGTCGACCCCCCGGCGCGGCTGCTCGGGCCTTGCCTATTCGGTCGATTACGTCACCGAAGAGGCGAAGTTCGACGAAAAGATAGTGACCCCGGGCGGCGCGTTCTACATCGACGGGGCAAGCGTGCTCTACCTCGTCGGCAGCACGATGGATTGGGTGGAAGATGATTTCACCGCCGGTTTCGTGTTCGAAAATCCCAATGCCAAGGGCGCATGTGGCTGCGGCGAGTCCTTCATGGTGTGAATTCCACCGTGGTGGGCTGCGAACGGCGCCGGGCTGCGCTTCCGGTGCTCACGGACCTAAAAGTCCGCTGCGCGCCGGTTCTCGCGCGGCGTCGTTCTCGCTCCACCACGCCGTAATTTCATGACAGGCCTATAGAGTTTCAGCCCTCGTCGATGATCCGCGCGAGCAGAGCGCGTTCGAGATCGTCAACCTCGCCATCGGCGTCGATCATCTTCTCGAGCCATTCCTGCTCGAAATCGTCGACCAGGTTTCCGGCGGCGGCAGCCTCGGTATAGCTCTGGCCCTTATCATTCCTGCCGAAGACCTTGCCGAAATGGTTCCGCGCTTGCGGCACCTCGCGCGCCATGGCGCCGATGAAACGACCGACGCGCGCCTGGTTGTCGGCAACGAAAGCTTCAAGCTCCTTGACCCGTGCATGGTCGAGTTGCGCATTCTGCAGCTGGAAGCCCTTGAGGTAATTGGCCACACCGTCGACGAAGAGATCGTCCCACAGGGGCGAGTTCTCATCCTGCATGGTCGCATCTTTCAGGCGGAACAGCAGCTCGGCATCGTGGCGGCTGACGGCAGCAGGGCCATAGCCCCCGCTGGCAAAGATCACGCGGCGCAGCAGGCGGCATTCACTCGTGCTGATATGGCTTGCCGAAAGTTCGCCGCCGCAGCGCGTCGGGCCGTTGCCAGTCATGACCGCCTGTTCGATCTGGCGCAGGACATAGCGTTTGAAGAACTCTGGCACGTTCTGTGCCTTCTCAATCACGCTCACCAGCAGTTCCAGCTCGGCCATGGAGTCGAGCTTGCCGTCATGATCCAGCGCGCCGATCAGCCAGCGCGCCTCATCATCATCGCACATGCCGCGCGGTTCGGTGCCATTGAGCACGAATTCGCCGATCGCCTCGACGAAGAAATCGACCCATTCGTCCGAGGGCTGCTTGAGCAAGCGATTGATCGCGAAGATGGCTTCGGCTTCCTCGCGGTAGATCTTGCCGTCGCCCCAGCCGAGCTGGCGCAGCGAAAGCAGTTCTTCAGCAGTTAACTGGCCATCTTCCGCCACGCGGCTGGCCAGATCGGCAAATTGAATGCTCATCTTGCGCAGATCCCCTGATTAATGCGGGATTTCTATCGCAGAACAGACTTAAAACCGGGTTACCAGCCGCAATATCGGCTTCATTTGCCGCCCAGCGCTTTCACGCAGGCGGCGCGATCGACATCGAGCCCGTCGCTGGCGCGGCGTGCCTCTATATGCGTGGCCACCGGGTCCGCGCCAGGGCGCAGCGGATAGAGGAAGATGTCGAGCACACAGGGCTCACCGGCAAATTGCAGCTTGCGCGCATCGCCCTCGATCACATCAAGCCTGGGCTTGCCGAAGCGTCGTTCGAGCTGCGCTGCGCCCACTCCGATGACATTTTCGAGCCCCGGTGCGCGCATCAGCGGCGGCGGGATGAAGCCGGAAGTTGGCGGCGCGGGATCGCTTGGAGGCACGCGCACAGCCTGTGTTGGCGCGCCGCTTGACGATGGCCGGTCAGGGACCAGCACCGGCGCGCTTCCGGCCGAGACGCAGGCGGCAAGCAACGGCAGCGGGGCGATGGCGGCAAGGATTTGGCGAAAGGGACGCATGGCTTGTTCCTAGGTCGCTTTTGGACGGGAAAGTTGCACAAGGTGGGTTCCGGCCGCTGCACCGATAATTGGCGCCAGCAAATTGATGAAGGGCACCGCCATCAGCGCAGCGATCACGCCGCCCAGCAGCAGCCGGTCAAATCTGCTCACCGGGGATGGATCGGTTGGTGCCGGGCGATGGCGCAACCAGCCCATATCGGTAAGCTCGCGCCCCAGCAGCACCGCATTGACAAGCAGGAACACCACTGCGGGGCCGATCGCGGTGAACAGCAATACCAGCGCCACCGGCGCTGCGAGCGCGTTGAACAGGAGCGCGCGGCCAGCGCCGCGCAGGCTGTTGGCCAGGTCCCTGTGGAATGGCAGTTGGCGCGCTGTCACGGCGGCTTGCGGATAGTGCTTGCGCTCGACCGCGATCACCACCTCGTCAGCAAAGAACTGCAGCACGGCCAGGGCGACAACGCGAAACAGCAGCCACGCGGCCAGCAAGGTCAGCACCAATGACGCCAGATAGGTGGCTTCAGCTCCAATATTCATGCCGATATAGGTGCTTAGCGCCGCAATAGCCTGGAATGTCGCCACGCCGAGCAAGGCGAAAACCACAAGCGTCAGGGCAACACTCTTCGCCAGCACGCGCAGCACTGCGCGGTCACCCATTTGGCTGAAGGCAAGGCCGAGAGATTTGAGAACAGCGCTCATCCGAGTGTGCATTTCCCTGCGATTGCGCGACAAGTCAACGCACTGAGAGACAATCCGCCCTTGGCGCGGGCGGCGCGGGGCGCTAGGCGCCGCTTTCCATATCTGATCCAGCAACGAAATCAGGAATTCGTGTGTCCGAACCCCGTTATGATGTAATCGCCATCGGCAACGCTATTGTCGACGTGATGGCCCCTGCAACAGATGAACTGATCGAGGAATTGCAGCTCAATCGCGGCGGGATGACGCTGGTTGATGCAGACCGCGCGCGCGAACTCTACGAAGCAATGGGTCCCGCGCGCGAGATTTCCGGCGGTTCGGCTGCCAACACGCTGGCGGGGCTTTCGGCGCTGGGCGCGCAATGCGCCTTTATCGGCCAGGTGGCGAATGACCAGTTGGGCGAGGTTTTCGCGCATGATATCCGCGCCGTGGGAATCGATTTCGACGTTGCCCCGCGCCCGACCAGTCACACCGATGCCGATCCGCCCACCGCGCGCTGCCTGATCTTTGTCACGCCCGATGCGCAGCGCACCATGAACACCTTTCTGGGCGCGAGCCAGTTCCTGCCGGCCAGCGCACTGGATGACGAGGCCGTGGCGGCGGCGCGCGTGCTTTATCTTGAGGGTTATCTGTGGGATCCGGAAGAACCCCGCGCGGCGATGCGGCGCGCCATTGAAACCGCCAAGGATGCCGGGCGCGAAGTCGCCTTCACCCTGTCCGAAGTGTTCGTGATCGACCGCCATGGCGACGATTTCCGCGCGCTGATCGAGGATGGGCTGATCGACATATTGTTCGCCAATCATCTCGAGCTCTTCGCGCTCACTGGAACAGACAATATCGAAGCGGGGATCGCCGCGCTCAAGGACAAGGTGCCGACACTGGTCGTAACCCGCAGCGCCGATGGCGCGATCGCGACCCGCAATGGCGAACGCGCCGAAGTGCCCGCCGAACCGATCAAGCATGTGGTGGACACGACCGGGGCGGGCGACCTGTTTGCTGCGGGCTTCCTGTTCGGCCACGTCCGCGGCGAGCCGCTCGAACGTTGCCTGCGGCGCGGGGCGATTGCTGCGTGCGAGATCATCTCGCATTATGGCGCGCGAACCGAGGTGGACCTCAAGGCCCTGATGGACGCAAAGCTGGGTTGATCAGGCCCGGGCGGCTGCAGTCGCTGGCTTTGCTCGACTGCTGCCGGCCCGCCATCCGTACCATCCGGCCAGGGCGCCCGCTGCGACACCGGCAGTGAAGGTTACCCCCTGGGGAATCTGCGCATAGGCGACGAACCAGCCATCAAGCCCTGGCATGAAGGGCACATTCCACATCACCACCGCCTGCAGCCCCATGAAGAACGAGGCGACCAGCCACGGCATGCCATGCTTGCGATCCATGAAATACAAAGTCATGGCAAAGATGATTGCCATGCCGTCGCTGATTACAATCGTGTCCTGCACTGCCTGCGGCCCGTCGCTGCCAATCACATTCATCCACGGCATGAACTGATCGATTACGCGGCTAAACGGTGATTCAAACAGGATCAGCGGCGTGGCCAGCATGTAACCTGCGTGGAGCTTTACGTTCCGCCGGTTCTTGAGCGCCTGGTAGAACAGAGTCAGATAGGCACTGATTGCGATCACCATGCCGATCCCGAACGAAGGGCCATTGTGCAGGATGAATTCATTTTCTGCCGAAGCCATGCGCTGCGCGGAAACGTCGATGATCATCATGAAGCCGAGGATCAGGAAGGGGAAGAGCGCGAAGCTGGCCAGCCCCATTTGCTTGTGAAAAGCGTTTGAGCGGCGATGGATCGCAACGCTCTGGACAATCAGCAGCAGCAACCAGGCCGAAGAGCTGATCGCATGGACGTGGAAGGCCAGCGGAACATTGCCGATTGCCGACCAGTAGCTGGCCCAGAATCCGGCCAGGATAACCAGCAATACGAAACCGACGAAATAGTGGCCATGACGATAAGGCATCGAGTAATCCCCCTCTCGATGCGACCCCTGATTTCATATTAGCACGGACGGTGGGAAATCCGCAATCGGCGTGGCGTCGGCCCTATTCGGGCACGCGCCGGTAATCCTCGCTCTGCAGGGTCAGGATGTAGTCCGCAATCTGTTCAACCTGCGGCGGGTCCAGGTCAAAATCCATCATCTCGGGATAGTTGTGTGCATCGGTCAGCCAGGTGACCAGCGTGGCGCGGGAAAGCCCTTCGCGATTGGCAATATCGGCGAATGGCGGCGAGGCCGGGTTGGGCGAGAGGCCGGGAACTTCAACCGCATGGCAGCCGCCGCATGCCGCCTGCACGAAGGCAAGCCGGTGGTGTTCGGCTTCGGACATGGCCTGCGGTGCAGGGGCGTCCGCCAAGCCCTCTTCCGGCGCTGTATAGGCGCAGGCCGCAGCGCCGAACACCAAGGAAACGATGAAACCAACTCTCGTCATTGCACTTCCTTCCCAACATCGCCCAGTAAATCAAACCGCAAGTCTCTGAGCCAGTCCATGACCGCGATCAAACTTCCGTTTCGCGCAGCACTTCGCGCCAGCCGATGTCGCGGCGGCAGAAGCCGCCGGGAAAGCTGATCCGACCCACCGCTTCATAGGCGGTGCGCTGTGCCTCAAGGACAGTCTTACCCGTTGCAGTGACATTAAGCACGCGCCCACCGCTGGCGACAAGCTGGCCGTCCTTCATTGCAGTGCCGGCATGGAATATCTTGGCGCCGTGTCCCTCGGCATCGCGCAGATGGATTGCGCCGCCCCTTACTGGCGTGCCAGGATAGCCATTGGCCGCCATGACCACGGTCAGTGCTGTCTCATCGGCAAATTCGCCTGTCACGCCCTCCAGCTTGCCAGTGGCGCAGGCGAGCATAATCTTTGCCAGATCGCTCTCCAGCCGCATCATCAGCACCTGGCATTCGGGATCACCGAAACGGCAGTTGTACTCGATCAGCCTGGGGCCGGTATCTGTCAGCATCAGCCCGGCATAGAGCACACCCGAATAGGGCATGCCTTCGGCTGCCATGGTGCGCACGGTCGGTTCGATGATTTCGCGCATTACCTGCGCCTGCAATTCGCTGGTCAGCACCGGGGCGGGCGAATAGGCGCCCATCCCGCCGGTATTGGGGCCGGTGTCGCCATCACCCACCCGTTTGTGATCCTGCGCCGTGCCAAACGGAACGATGGTGGTGCCATCGGTCAGCGCGAAGAAGCTGGCCTCCTCGCCCGCCATGAATTCCTCAATCACCACCTCGGCCCCCGCTTCACCGAAACTGCCGCCGAACATGTCGGCCAGCGCAGCTTCGGCTTCCGCGCGGTTTTCCGCGATCACCACACCCTTGCCCGCGGCCAGCCCGTCAGCCTTCAGTACAAAGGGGGCGTCGAAGCGATCGAGCGCTGCCGTCGCTTGCTCAAGCGAAGCCGTGCGAACATAGCCAGCGGTTGGAATGCCTGCGCGTTCGCACAAATCCTTGGTGTAACCCTTGCTGCCTTCAAGCTGCGCGGCCGCCTGCGAAGGTCCGAATACGGGGATGCCTTCCGCACGCAAACTGTCCGCCAGCCCGTCGACCAGCGGAGCCTCCGGCCCGATCACAACCAGGCCAATCTCCTTCGTCTGGCAGAATGCGATGACTGCGGCATGATCGGTTGCATCAAGGCCGACCAGCTCTGCCTCTTGGGCAATGCCGGGATTGCCGGGGGCAGCATAGAGTTTTGTGCAGCCGGGGGATTGCGCAAGCTTCCATGCCAACGCATGTTCGCGCCCACCCGAACCGAGCAAAAGGATATTCATGGCCGCCGCGTCCTCCGATGATCAGTCAAACGGGCTGGTAGCGCGCACGCCGCCGGGCGACAACGCCGCACCGCTCTCGATCACCGAGATTTCGGCATTGCTCAAGCGCACGGTCGAGGATCGCTTCGGCTTTGTCCGGCTGCGCGGCGAGCTTTCGGGGGTGAAGCGCGCCGCATCGGGGCATCTCTATCTGGCGCTCAAGGATGAGAATGCCGTGCTCGACGGGGTGATGTGGCGCGGCAGTGCGCAGCGCCTGCCCTTTTTGCCCGAAGACGGGATCGAGGTTATCGCCAGCGGCAAGCTGACGACCTTTCCCGGGCGTTCGAAATACCAGATCGTGATCGACAGCCTGGAGATCGCAGGCGAAGGCGCCTTGCTGGCACTGCTCGAAAAGACCAAGCTGAAGCTCGAGGCCGAGGGGCTGTTCGCGCGCGAGCGCAAGCAGGCGCTGCCCTTCCTGCCGCGCGTGATCGGCGTGGTGACCTCGCCCACCGGATCGGTGATCCGCGATATATTGCACCGGCTGGCGGATCGCTTCCCCAGCCATGTGCTGGTGTGGCCGGTGCTGGTGCAGGGGCAGGGCGCAGCGCAGCAGATTGCCGATGCTGTACGCGGGTTTGCCGCGCTCGATGGGAGCGACACGGTGCCGCGCCCCGATGTGGTGATCGTCGCGCGCGGAGGCGGCTCGATCGAGGATCTGTGGGCCTTCAACGAGGAAATTGTGGTGCGCGCCATCGCCGATTGCCCGATCCCCGTGATATCTGCCGTGGGGCATGAGACCGATACCACGCTGGCGGACTATGCCGCCGATCGCCGCGCGCCTACGCCAACGGCCGCCGCAGAAATGGCGGTACCGGTGCGTGCCGACCTTGTTGCGACGGTGGCGGATCTGGTCAATCGCCAGCAGCGCGCAGTGCTGCGCCCGGTTGAGCTGGGGCGCGAGCGGCTTGAGGCGCGAATGCGGCGCATGCCCCGGCCTGAACAATTGTGCCAGCCATATTCGCAGCGGCTCGACGAACTTGGCGAGCGCCTGCGCCGCGCCTTGCGCGACAGGGCCGGGCAGGGGCGCGAAAGGCTTGCCGGGGTCTCCTCGCGCCTCGCGCCGGTGCTGTTGAGGCGGAACCTGGCCGATGCAAAGGGCCAGCTTGAACGCGCCCGGCTCAGGCCCGCGCTTGTCACCGCGCCAATTGACCGCAAGCGCGAAGCGCTCGCCGCTCTCTCGCGGCTGGCGCAGCAGTTCCATCCCGAAGAGCCGCTGAAGCGCGGCTATGCAATCGTTCGCGATGCGAGTGACAAGGCCCTGACCAGCCGCGAGCTGGCAGCGAAGGAGGCGGCATTGGTGCTGCAATTTGCAGACGGGCGGCTCGATGTGGTGCAGGCCGATGGAACCCAGCCAGCATCCAGGCCCCGCAACCCGGCCCGCAAGGCGGCCCCAACCTCACCCAGGCAGGATGATCTGTTCGGTTAATTGCAGGTTCGGTAATCACTTGCTAGAAACCGGGGCATGTTGATGTCGTCAAGCGATGGTGAGGCCAAGCTCTATTACGGTCCAAGCGCGTTCAAGGTGCTGCGCGGCGGGAAATTCGTGCGCTGCGCGATCAGCGGCGAACCGGTTGCGCTTGAGGAGTTGCGCTATTGGAGCGCGGAATTCCAGGAAGCCTATGCCAGCTGTGAGATTGCGACCCGGCGGCTGACCGGACAGATTTGATGCAGCTGCGGGCGATCGGAGCACTTGTTGCTCTTGCCGCTTTGCTCGGGCTTGGGGCTTGCGAAAACCGTGAGAACACCACAGCGCAGCCGGGCTATCTCCCTGTTCTTGCGGCACCGCTGTTAACGATTGATCTGGCGCAGGGCGCCGTTGACGCGCCCCCACCGCAAGCGGAACCGCGAGATGGGTCGTCCGAGGCCAAGCTGAAAATGGTGGCCAATCTCGCTCAGGGCGGCTGGATGCGCGGCCAGTTCACCTCTCAGGCCAAATCGGTCCGGCTCGACGGGACCGAACTTGCGCTCGATGACAATGGCCGATTCTTCGCCGGTTTTGATCGTGATGCGCCCAGCGAGATGTTGCTCACCGCGATGCTGGCTGACGGTTCCGAATATCGGCATCGGATCGAATTGGCCGCGGGGGATTGGCAGATCGAGCATGTCGATGTCGCGATGCGGCCGAGCGGAACAAGCGAGGCTTTCCTGGAGCGCCGCCGCCCAGAACTGGCCGCGATCCATGCTGCGCGCGCCAAGGAAACCGGGGCGCAAGGCTGGCGGCAACCTTTCATCTGGCCGGTAAATGGCCGCATTTCAGGGCGCTTCGGATCGCAGCGGATATATCGCGGCGAGCCGGGCAGCTACCATTCCGGCCTCGACATCGCGACCGGCGCGGGCACGCCCTTTGCTGCGCCGGCTGACGGTGTGGTGGTGCTGGCGGCGGACGATTTCTCGCTTGAGGGCAAATTGCTTATCATCGACCATGGCCAGGGGCTCAACAGTGCCTTCCTGCATGCCTCGCAGCTGTTCGTGCGCGAGGGTGATCAGGTCAGGCAGGGCCAGCATATCGGCAATGTCGGCGCCAGCGGGCGCGCCACTGGCCCGCACCTGCACTGGAGCCTCAAATGGCGCGATGCGCGGCTCGATCCGCTGCTGTTTCTTCGGCCGGCTAGCCAAGCGGCAATTCCTGCCAGCGATTGATGCCCTCGCAAGGAAGAGGAATGCGCATGAAAAGAGGCGCGCAGGTTACCCTGCACGCCCCGTTTGATTTCGTATAGCCCTTGCGGGGAGAGTTCAGGCGGCTTCGCTGCCAGCCTTTTTCAGCTCGCGCTTTATCTTGAGCGCGCGCGCGCTTAGCTTCTCGTCCTTGGTCTTCAACAGCCAGTTGTCGAGCCCGCCATTGTGCTCGACCGAGCGCAAGCCATTGGTCGAGACGCGGAACTTGAAGCCGCGGCCCAGCTTTTCGCTCAGCAGCGTAACGTTCTGCAGGTTCGGCAGGAACACGCGCTTGGTCTTGTTGTTGGCGTGGCTCACATTGTGGCCCACCTGGCGGCCCTTGCCGGTCAGTTCGCAAATACGCGACATGGTATCTCTCGTTCGTTCTCTAATGCTGGCTTCCGAACGAATCGGGCGGCCACTCACAATCGGTATGAAACCGTCAGGTTTCCCGGGAAGGCGGGCGCATAGCGGCGGCTTCCCGAATCGTCAAGCAAAGTTGCGGCATGGCGCGAGTGCCGCTAGCGCGCAGTTATGACCCGCCAAGGAACCCGGTGGCCGATCCCGCAAGCGATGCAACTGGCGCTCGATGCCGCGCGCACGGCCGCTGCGGAAGGTGAGGTACCGATCGGAGCGGTGGTGGCGCGCGGGGACGAGGTGATTTCCGTCGCCGCCAACCGCACCCGCATTCCGCCCGATCCCACCGGCCATGCCGAGATTGTCGCGCTGCGCGAAGCGGCGGCGAAGCTCGGCAGCGAACGGCTCAGCGGCTGCGACCTCTATGTCACGCTAGAGCCCTGTGCGATGTGTGCCGGGGCGATCAGCCACGCGCGGATTGCCCGGCTCTATTATGCGGCACCCGATCCCAAGGGCGGTGCGGTGGAACATGGCGCGCGGGTGTTCGAACATCCGCAATGCCTCCATCGACCCGAGGTTTATAGCGGCATGGGCGAGGCCGAAGCAGCAGAATTGCTCAGGGATTTCTTCAAGGCGCGGCGGTAAACCCGGCAATTGCCGGCCCCCTTTTTCGTTTGAACGCAAGAAGCGGGACGCGGAGTCCGGTTTCCCGCTCCATGCTGCGCGAATTGAAAAGGAAACGCCATGTCATTTCGCGTAAAGGGGCTTGAAGCCGATCAGTTCGTCCACCTCTATGGGTTGAGCGACGAGGAGTTGAGGGCGCAGGGCGTGCTCCGCTACCGCGCCGATTCATCCCCCGGCTTCCCGGACCGAATTGAAATGCGCGACGCGCAACCCGGCGAACCCCTGTTGCTGCTCAATCATGAGCATCTTCCGGTCGATAGCCCTTATCGCTCCAACCACGCGATCTTCGTGCGCGAGGGCGCGCGGAAAGCCTATGACGAGATCGACCAGGTGCCTGCAGTGATGGCGGTTCGTCAGCTCTCGGTACGCGCTTTCGACGACCTCGGCATGATGCGGGACGCGGCGCTGGTCGATGGCCGCGAGGCGGCCACCATGTTCGAACGCCTGCTGGCGGATCCTGCGGTTTCCTACCTGCATGTGCATAATGCCGCGCGGGGCTGCTATTCGGGCCGGGTCGAACGCGCCTAGAGGCCGCGCCAGATCTTGGCAGGCGTATTGTCCTTCGCGCCCAACCGCGTGCGGTCACAGCGTTTGGGCATGAAGTCCCTGCCGTAGCAAAGCCTTAGCTCTTCGAGCCAGCCGCGTGCATTGAGCTTTACCCCGATCATATCGGGCTCCCAATGCCTGCCGTTGGCATCGGAGAATGCGCGGCGAATATCGCCAGCGGTCAGCCCATTCTGGCGCGAAAGCCGGTCATAATCGGGGATGCGCAGACTGTTCCACAAGATACGGGCGGCCTTGAAATAGGACTCGGGCCGCGCCGCCATGCAAGAACCATGCTTGGCCCATTGGCGCGCCATCAACCGGACAGAGGGCGTCATGCACAAATTGCGGCGCACCTCGGCCGGGCTGACGGTTCGCGCAGTTTGGCACCACTCAGGCCAGGTGCTGCGTCCGTGAGGCCACAGTCCGTGGACGATGAGGCCGAAACGACCGTTGCGGCCCGAACATTGCAGGCGTTGGCGCGCGTCCATTTCGCGGTTCTTGCAGAATTCGGGGCTCCAGCTGAGTGCAAGCGTATAGCCGGTGACGGGGACCTGCCGCGTCGGCCCGTCGGCGCGCACCTGCGGCACGCTGACACTTTGCGGCATGCGGCATTGATAGGCCTGGGCTGACGCAATTCCCGGGAACAACAGCAAAAGGACCGTCATCGCGAGCGACGAAGTCGCGCGGCGATCCAGAGCGCAAGCATGCAACCGGGCTGGATTGCCGCGTCGCCTGCGGCACCTCGCAATGACGACTTTGGGCACCAACCTATTCCAGCGTGAAGTCCAGCCCGATATCGGCGGCTGGCGCACTCTGGGTCAGCCGCCCGACCGAGACATAGTCCACGCCGGTTGCTGCCTTGGCCTTGATGGTTTCAAGATTGATTCCGCCTGAAGCCTCGGTGGGGACGCGGCCTGCCACAATGCCAACCGCTGCGCGCAAAGTCGGCGGGTCCATATTATCAAGCAGCAGCCGCGTTGCGCCCGCTGCCAGCGCAGGTTCGATCTGGTCCAGTCGGTCGACTTCGCAGATGATTTCCTTCACCCCCGCCGCCACCGCGCGGCGCACCGCTTCGCCGACATTGCCGGCAACCAGCACGTGGTTGTCCTTGATCATCGCCGCATCCCACAACCCCATGCGGTGGTTGCTGCCGCCGCCCATGCGCACGGCGTATTTCTCAAGGTGGCGCAGGCCGGGGATGGTCTTGCGGGTGTCGAGCAGGGTGCAATCGGGATTGTCCATCGCGCGCACGTATTCGCGGGTCAGCGTGGCGATGCCGGAGAGGTGCTGCACAGTGTTCAAGGCGCTGCGTTCGGCCGTAAGCATGGCGGGGGCATTGCCGTTAAGGCGCATCAGGTCCGTGCCCGGCGGCACCTGCTCGCCCTCGCCGACCAGCAGCTCGATCGCCATGTCGGGATCGAGCGCGCGGAAGAAGGCCTCGGCAATCGGAAGCCCGGCAACGGTGATCGCATCGCGGCTGTCCATCACGCCGGAAAAGCGTGCATCGGCGGGGATCACGCTTTCGCTGGTGACGTCATGCCCGCCGCCGGGAAGCCCTGTGCCAAGGTCTTCGGCGAGAGTCTCACGCACGAATGCGTCCAGATCAAAGCCGGGAAGAGTGAACGTGCTCAAGCCTTATCCCTCATCATTGCGAGCGACCGAAGGTCGCGCGGCAATCCACGGCGCTATGGATTGCTTCGTCGATTGCGCTCCTCGCAATGACGGGCGGCGGGGTCAATGCACGAAGCGCGCCACGACATCCCGGTAGCTGCGCGAAACCTTCACCTCGGCGCCGCTTTCGAGCACCAGGAAGCATTCGCCATTGGTGTGCGGCCTTACCTGGCGGACCTGGTTCAGATTGACGATGGTCGAGCGGTGAACGCGCTGGAAGGTGCGCGGATCAAGCCGCCGCTCGAGGTCTTTCATGGTTTCGCGCAGGATCAGCGAATTGTCGCCGGTATAGATGCACATATAGTCGCCTGCGGCTTCGATATGTTCGATCGTATCCACTTCGACGCGGAAAATCTGGCCGCGGTCCTTGATGTTGATCAGCTTTTCGAACCGGTCGCTGGCTTCGGCCTCGCCGCTGGAAAATTCCACCGCCATCTCGGGCGCGACTTCGGCCAGCACATTCATCAGCTTGTCCGCTTCCTCGGCCGATTTCTTTTCGGCCAGGCGCTGACGCACGCGTTCGATTGTGTCGGCCAGCTTGTCGGTATCAACCGGCTTCATCAGGTAATTGACCGCATTGGCCTCGAAGGCGCGGATTGCATGCTCTTCATAGGCGGTGACGAATACGAACAACGGCGGCTCAATCTCCATCACGCCCTTGACCACGCCGAAGCCGTCAAAACCAGGCATCTGGATATCAAGGAACACCAGATCGGGCTTTTCGGTCTTGATCGCGCGGATCGCCTCGCGCCCGTTCGAACAGGTTGCGATCACTTCGATGTCCTCGAACGGTTCGAGTCGCAGTTGCAGGCCCTGGATAGCCAGCTTCTCGTCATCGACCAGTATTGTACGGATTGTCATGCTTTGGGTTCCATGCTGCGGATTGGCGAGAATGCCATGGCGGGCGCCTGCTTGGCCAGCTGTGCCGGCAGGGGTGGGGTTGGGGGCTGGGGCTGGGGCGTTTCTTCCGCATCGGCCGAATCCTGTCGTGCTGTCTCGAACGGTATTTCGATCAACACAGTAAATCCGCCGCCAGCGCCAGAGCGGGTTTCAAAGCGGTGATCCGGACCATAAGCCTGGATCAGACGGTTGCGAATATTGGCAAGGCCCACACCGGTCGACATGGTCTCGTCTGGCTTTTCGCCAGAGCGCAGCAGATCTCCCTGGCGCTGGCCGGAAACCCCGGGACCGGTGTCTTCGATCTTGATCCGCAGCCGGTGGCCCTGAACCTTGGCAGTGAGCGAAATGCGCGCGCCCTCCTCTTGCGGCGAAACTGCGTATTTGACTGCATTTTCCACCAGCGGTTGCAGGAGCATCGAAGGCAGCAGAGCCTCCTGTGCAGCATCGTCGATATCGAAACAGGTGCGCAAGCGATCCTCGAAGCGCATACGCTCAATATCGAGATAGAGTTGCAAGGTTTCAACCTCCTGCGCCAGCGTGACCTGGCTGCCTGGCTGCATGATCAACGTATGACGCAGGAAAGCGGACAGGCGCGAAAGCATGGCATTGGCCGGCTCGGTCTGCTTCAGCAGCACCAGAGTGCTGATCGAATTCAGCGTGTTGAACAGGAAATGCGGGTTGAGCTGGTAACGCAACATGGCCAGCTGCGCGCTCGTGGCCTGTGCTTCCAGCCGCTCTAGCCGATCCGCCTGTTCCTCTACGGTGAGGAAGTAATTGATTGCGAAGTAGAGTGCACTCCATCCGCCCAGCAGCGTCAGCGGAATATAGGAGAGGCCGATGAATCGCTGGGCAAATGTCGTCTCGCGAATCCCGGCAAAATAGATGCCCTGCACCCAGGCATCGATCGAGGCATGCACTATCACTGCCACCAGCAAGATTACAACGGTCATGCCCCATGCCACCAGCGGCTGCCTGTCGATCAACTGACGGAACACGACCGAAAGCACCATGCTGATCGAAAAGCCGGTGATGGTCGTGACCAGTATAACCGCCAGCAGGTCCCACGGCTGGCCATTGGCGATTGCGGCACTCGCGCGCAGCAGGAATGCCCCGCCCCAGCCGACCAGCTGGAGGTTCCAGAATGCCCGATTCTTGTTGGCAAAGAAGGGCGTGGGACGGAAGGGCAGCACTGCCATAGCGCTTCCCCTTAGCCGATTTGGCAGGCGGGGTGCAGTTTGTTTTGCGGCCAACCGTCGCGCGGGCTACACTGGTCACCAGCAAGGAGAGGAATCATGGCCACGATCGAACATCCGCAAGAGCGCGCCAAGTTCACCGCGATGACAGAAGGCACTGCGGAAGACTGGGCAATCATAGGCAGTCAGTATCGCACCTTTGCCAAGGGCTTGCCGGATCGGGTGCTCGATCATCTGAAGCTGCTCAAGGGGGATTTTGGCGGCTTCCCGGTGTGTCGACTCGAGCATTCGCTGCAGACCGCGACTCGCGCGCATCGTGACGGGCGCGACGAGCGATATATCGTCATGGCATTGCTGCACGATATTGGTGACACACTGGGCACCTATAATCACCCCGATGTAGCCGCCGCGATCATCAAGCCATTCGTGCCGGAAGAATACCACTGGATCTGCGAAAAGCATGGCGCCTTCCAGGGCTATTACTATTTCCATTACGTTGGCATGGATCGCGATATCCGCGAACAATATCGCGGTCATCCGCACTTCGAGGCCTGTGCCCATTTTTGCGAGAAATACGATCAGGCGGCGTTCGATCCCGGCTATGACAGCGCGCCGCTGAGCTTCTTCGAACCGATGCTGCGACGGGTGATGGAAAAGCCGATAAACTCGATGTACGCAAAGGTGATCGACGACTGAGGCTCATTGGTCCGGATCAATATCGCGCCGGAAATGGCTGTGCCAATCAGCGCTGCCATCTGCATGCCTCACCTTGTCGATCTGTACCAGTTCGGCCTCGATGAATTCGAGCCGCTCGTCCCAACCGTCATGGCTGCGTTTGCGGAAAATCCCGCCCGAATGGTCCGGGCCCCAGCGTGCCATGAAGCGCGACGCGGCTGACGGCTGGTAACCGGCATTGGCGAGCAGCCACGGCATCAGCCGGTCGGCCTCGCGCTCGGTCAGGCGGATGTTGCGGCGACCGCGCCCTTCGCGCTCGAGCCATATCCTGTGCCGCAGCAGATTGTGCGCCAGCTCGTGCGCCAGCGCGGCGGCCAGTTCGTCTTCAGGATAACCCAGTCCCGGGAAATCGCGTTCAACAATCACCCGCATACCCTCAGCAAGCGCGCCCTTGCCGCCGCCGCCCATTTCGAAACGCGAGGCGCAGGCAGGTTCGCCGGCCAGCTTCACCCGGCTGCCTTCACGGCGCTGCAGAACGACTACTCCAGAAGTTGCGAGCCGCGCAGAGATCAGATCATGCGCGCGCACTGTCCGGCGCCAGTCGCCATGCGTTTGCGAGGGCCAGCTTGAGAGCACCTCATTGTCAATGGCGGCAATTTCGACGCCTGTAGCCAACCCAGCTTTAGCGGCAGGTGACCCCTCGGCTGCGGCCAGCACGGCGAAATCGCTCTCGAGCCCCAGCAGGTTCCGCACTGCGGCTGGTTCGCGATAGCTCGCCATGTCGTGCAGCAACAGGCCGATCGCGGGCACCACATTATCGCAGAAGCGGCTGTTCCCGGTGACCAGGCGCCAGCCGATGTCCTGAACGCGCTGCTCAACCTGTTGCTGGGCCTGAAACCGCTCGAGCGCAGGGGTGTTGCTGCCAGCTTTGGCGCTTGAAGCAGGAGTTGCCGCCGCAGCAAGCGCGGCAGACAAGGCCAGGGCAAGCGCGCGGGCCGCAGGCATCAGCTACCGCTTGGTTCCAGCGCTTCCTTGAGTGCGCCAAAGCCCACGGCACCTTCGAAGGCGCGGTCCCGCGTCACCCAGCTGGGCGTGCCGGTAAAGCCCAGCTGGCTGGCCAGGGCATGGTTGCGGGCGATTTCCTGCGCCACTTCTTCCGATTCGGCATCGGTACGTGCGCGCTCGAGATCGAGCCCGGCTTCGCGTGCGGCTGCCTCGACACTTTCGGGTGAGACCGGGCCAAGGCGGAACATGGCATCGTGAAAGGCAGGGTATTTGCCCTGTTTGGCTGCGGCGAGCGCCATCTTTGAGGCGATTTCGCTGCCCTGGAAAATCGACCATTCGCGGATCACAACCTTCACTTCGGGATCGGATTCGACCAGCCGCTGCACATCGGCCTGACTCATCGCGCAATAGGGGCAATTGTAATCGGTGAACTCGACCAAGACTTTCGAACCCTGCGGATTGCCGATCACGGCGCCGGGAAAGGGCACCATCACCTGATCCGAAATGCCCGCAAGCCGTTCCTGCGCCTGCCTTTCCTGATAGGCTTCGGCCATCTCCGGCAGGATTTCGGGATTGGCGACGAGATAGCTGCGGGTGCGCTGATCACCCAGGCCTGAATATGACCATATAGCCGCACCTGCAAAGCCGAACAGCATGGCCAGTGCGGCAGTCAGCAGGGATTGTTTGAACATAGGGGTCATCCGTAATTCCAGTGGTGCGGTCTAATTGCGGTCGCGGATTTCTTCCAGCGAGGCGCGGGCCTGAAGGGCGATGTCCTGCGCGCGGATCCAGTCAGGTGTGTAAGGCTCCAGACCTACCTCGGCGGCCTGCGCACTGCGCAGGGCTTCAGCGTAGCGGCGGTTCATGACCTGCTGTTCGGCACTGGCGAGCCTTGCCCGGGGCATGTCGCCGCGTGCAGCATAGACCACGCCAAGCTGGTACCAGGCAAACGGGTTGAGCCGGTCGCGCGCAACGGCCGCGCGCAGCACCCGCTCGGCCTCGTCATAGCGCGACTTGTCCTCGGTTGCGATCAGGGCATGGCCGAACATCGAAGCGATCAGCGGATTGTGGCCGGTCAATTCGGTGGCTTCACGCAAATATGGCAGTGCGCCAGCAGGATCGCCGGATTCAAGCAGCACCTGGCCGCGAAGTTCCAGGAAGTAGGGGTCTTTCGGGCTGATTTCGAGGAGTCTGTCCGTCTCTGCCAAAGCCTGATCGATCAGCGCGCTCTTGTGATAGGCATAGGCCCTGGCATAATGCGCCGGAATGCTGCTGTCGGTCGCCGGATATTGGGTCAGGGTGCGCTTTGGATCGGCAAGATAGCCTGACAGCTTGGCCTTCACGCGCTCGAAGCGGGCTTGCAGCACCGGATCGCCGGGCGCCTCCCATGCGGGGTCGACAATATAGGTTTCGCGCAGGCGCGCGATGCGATCGCCAGAAAGGGGGTGTGTGCGGGTGAAGGCGGCGTCATCATCCTGGCTCACGCCATAGCGGAACTCCAGGCTCTGCAGCTTGCCGAAGAAGTCCAGGCTTCCACGGCCTGAAATTCCCGCGAGCGAGAGATATTCGGCACCAGCCGCATCGGCCGAAGCCTCCTGCACGCGGCTGAATGCAAGGAATTTGCCCATTGCCGCGCGCTGGCCGGCCATCATCACGCCCATCGCCGCCTCGCCGCCGCCAGCGAGTGCCGCGCCAACGCCCAGCAGCAGGCTGAGGATCGAGATATTGCTCGCGGCACTGACGCCTTCGCTGAAGCGCACGACATGCCCGCCGGTAATATGGCCCAGCTCGTGTGCGATCACGCCCTGCACCTCGTTGGCGGTGTCCGCCGCGTCAATCAGCCCGGCATGGATATAGACCGCTTGCCCACCAGCAACGAATGCGTTGATCGAGGGATCATTGATCAGGACGATATCGACATTGCCCGGGGCAAGCCCTGCGGCATCAACCAGTGGCGCAGCCATATCGGCCAGCAGGGCTTCGGTTTCGGCATCGCGCAGCACCGATTGTGCGACGGCGGGGTGCGCCGCAAGCAGCAACACGGCAAGGAAAGCGGCAATATGACTCAGCAATCGCATGATGCCACCGTGCTAACTGATTTTGTCCTGAACTGGAACTGAAGCTGTGGCATTGCGTGCGAAATTGACCACCGCATCGATTAGCTTGCGATCGCGCCGCCAAGGGTTTGCCAGCGCGAGCAAGGGATCATTGTGGTTCATATCGGCGAAGAACAGGGTTTCCACTTTAGCCCCAGCAGCTTTGAGGCGGCGGGACAATTCACGCGTATTGCGCGGGCGCACCAGTGTATCGCGCTCACCATGGATCAGCAATTTGGGCGGTGCGTCGGCGCGAACATGGTTGACCGGCTGAGTTGTTTCGGGCCGCGCGACGTGATTGAAGCTGGCGCGGGTCGAATCACTGTCGAACGGATAAAAGTCATAGGGCCCTGCCAGCCCGATCACACCGGCGATGGGAGGCTCGGCTGTCTCGCCATTCGCCAGCCATCGCTGGTCGAGCGCGGTCATCACCACATTGTATGCGCCGGCAGAATGCCCGGCCAGCACGATCCGCGCGGGATTGCCGCCATATTGCGCGATATTGGCACGGGTCCAGTCGACTGCGGCGGCGGTATCTTCAAGCATCGCGGGATAGACCGCTTCGGGGTGGAGCCGGTAACCCGCCAGCACCACAACAAAGCCTTCGGGCACGAAAGCGCGACCGATGAAACCGTAATCGTCGGGGCTGCCCTTGTTCCAGCTGCCGCCGTGCACGAAAAGCAGCACCGGACGCGCCTCGCCAGCCTGCCGGTTGGCCGGGCCGAACACGATCGCCTTGTGCTGCGGCGACGGGCCGAGCGCGACCTCGGCCAGCCTGGCCGTTCCGCGCTGGCCGCCGGTTATGCGGTCAATGGCGTCGACCACCGCCGGGCCGTTGCGCCAGATTGCGATTTGCATTGCTATCGCGGCCAGCGCAGCAATCGCCAGTATCCCGCCGATTGTCCAGATCATGCCGCGCCGCCTCCGCCTTGCCATGGATGCGCCCTATCGCGCGCCGAAAGCGCTGGCCAGCGGGAAGTGAACCGTAGGTGTGGCGGGGCAATCAGCCGAGCAGTTTGCGCGCGGCGCGCTCGATCAACGGCACATCCTGTTCGATTTCGCCCAGCATCACGACTTCGCCGGCTTCGGTGCGGCGGATCATCACCAGCGCGAACTCTTCGCCAGCGCTTGCGATGTCGGAAAATTCCTGCGGGGCGAGCTTACGCAGCTTCTTGGCCAGCGCGCCGCGCACTTCGCTTTCAGGCTCGATATCCTGCCCGGCCTGCTCCTTGCGCCAGCGGCGTTCGGCGCTGACCACGCCCTTCAGGCCGCCGCGTGCCTGCGCGATATAATCGGCCAGGCCGCCAGGAGCGATACCTACGCGGTGGGCATAACTCAGCACGGCCGCATATTCGGTCAGGCGCGTCTTGTCGTAATCGGCGCCAAAAACCAGCTTTACCACTGGCGTCATGGGCGCACGCGCCTGAGCTTCCAGCCCGCATTCGGCGAGCAGCTCGGCATAGTCGTCGGGTGCCTCTTGCGCCGCAACAGAGAAGTCGTAAGCCTGGCCTACCGCAAGATATAGCGCTCTACGGCCGCGGTCCTCGCAATCGCTGGCGTGCTGCGCGGCCTCACGAGCTGCGGCAAGGTAATCATACAGGCCCGCATCTTGCGACAAGTCGACGCTGAATTCGACCTCGTCTTCTTCGGCGGCGAGCTCTTCGTCGAAGCGTGCGGGTGTGTATTCTGCTTCGCTTTGCGCTGCAGCGCGGCCAAACTCTTCGCGAGCGGGCGCGACCGTTGGCGCCTCAGGTTCGTAGCCGGGTTCCTGGCCGGTATCGTAGTCGGTTTCGTAGCCGGTTTCGAGGTCGGTTTCGAAGCCGGGTTCGTCGCCTGCCTCTTCATCCTCGTCATCCTGTGCATCTGACGGCACCAGATCATCAAGATCGAGCGAGAGCGCTTTCTTGGTGGGCGTGGCGATATGATCGCTGAGCGAAGCGAAATCATAATTGGCTTCTTCCTCACCCTCTTCATCGCCGAAGTCCTCGTCATCGAGCGAGTAGTCGCCAAAGGCGATCTCGGACAAGTCGAGCGCATCCTCGTCATCGAGCGAGTAGTCGCCAAAGGCGGGCTCAGGCATGCCTTGCGCTTCCGCGTCATTGCCGATGCCGAAGGATCGGCCGAAGGATGCGCCGAAGCCGCCGATGTCACGGATATTGGATTCTTCATCCGCCACTGGTGCAGGTGTGGAAGCAGAGAGATCGCGATCCGCGCTTGGCCCGTCGGCCCAATCGGTCACCGGATCATTATCGCGTTTGACCGGCTCGTCTTCTTCGGCTTCGATTGCCTGGTCGATTTCGAGCAGCAATTCGTCGGCCTTGTCCTGGCCCGCCATCTCCTTCCAGTTGATCACGCCGTAAATGAAGTCGATCGTATCATTGTCGCTGGAATAAGGCAGCAGGATGCCGCGATAGAGGATTGTCACCGCGCGTTGGTTGACGAACTCGGCTTCGAATCCGATCGGCGCCTGGTTGGCGAGAATCTGCAGGTAATGGTCGGTTATCCGGCTCAGCAAAGAGCGGCTGGGAACGTCTGACAATCGGGCGATATGCCCGTCTGTGCCGCATTCGGCGGCCAGTTCGTCGCCCAGGAACTGGATCGCCGGGTCTTCGATCCCGGTCGAGAAGTCGAGCAGCACGCTGTAGGGGCCGAAATCAGGCAGGTTCTCCGGGTGGAGGTCTTCGATTGACGGGAAGCTGTGCTCACCCAGCATGCTCGCCCAGTGATTGTAGGCGCGCACCTGCATGCGCCGCTCGTCCTGGCCGATCGCTGCCGGGGGCAGGTCGCGGGTGCCGTCATCGTCTCCAAGATCGTAATCGTTCGAGATCTCGGTGAAGTCCGGCGCATCGAAATTGCCGCGCAAGCTGTCCATGGCCCAAAACTACTCCTGCAAGTTCAGTCAGACAGGGTTTTGACGGACCATGGTAAATTTACCGTTAAGCCCTGATAAAAAGCATACAGCCTTGCAATGGGAGCCCCAGCATCACTCCTCGCAAGGCGGGGACACGGGCTGCAATTCAGCGCCGGCTCAGAACAAATAGCGCATCCTGATGGTTAGCGACGCACCGTCCCCGTCGTAATCGAACGCGGCATCGTTAAACGATGGTGGGCCCATCTTGACCTTGGCGTCACGCGAAAAGCCAAAACCTTCCCGCGGGGCAATACCCAGCACGCGGTCGGCCTTGCCGTTGTCATTCTCGTCATGCAGCAAGGCGATCGAATAACGGCCAGGCTTAACATCGGCAAAGCGCAATTCGATCTTGCCTTCTGCAGCAGCGGCCGTCGCGCGATAGGAAGCGGGATCCTTGTCGCAATCCGGGAAGGTTTCCGGCCTGGCAGTCATGCAGGCCAGTACCGTCCCCTTCGTAACGCGCAGGCCGGTGGCCGTAACCGCGATTTCGCCAGACCGGGGCGGTGCGGCTGCGCCGATCACCATTGCCATGACCGCAAGGCTGACAGGACCGGCGCGCATCAAGCGAATTTTTCCGTCAGACCCCGGTCGGTGCGGCACAGGTGATCCCAGAAACGGAAATAGAGACCGTAATTGCATCGATATTCCTCATGGTGCCGCTCGTGATGGCTGGCGGTTATCAGCCATTTGCCCAGTTGCGAATGAACAATCCAGCGCGGAAAAAGCTCCCAGCCCATATGATTGGTGACCCCCATCACCGTCATGATCGCCAGGACCAGCGCCAACGCACCGGCGTGGATCGGTACCACGAATACCAGCGCAGGGATCACCACCGCGCCCAGCACAGCTTCGATAGGGTGGAAACTCATCGCCGTCCATGCAGTGGGCGGTTTGCTGGCATGATGCACCGCATGGGCCAGGCGAAACAGGCGCGGCCGGTGCAACCAGCGATGGGTCCAGTAGAACCAGGTGTCATGCGCGAACAGATATATCGCCAGCGATAGCGGCACGTACCACAGCGGATAGGCTGCAATGTCGGTGTAGATCACAGTCCAGCCCCGCTGTTGCCAGCCCCAGGCCACTATTCCTGCCGGCACGCCATAGATTGCCGCGGAAGCCAGTGACCAGCCGATTTCCTTGCGAATCTGCGAGCGCATCCCGGCATATTGCCCTGGGCGCAGCCTGCTGGTGATCCAGGCGAACAGCCCGCTGCTGGCGAAATAGCGCAGTGCAATGATGGCGCTCATGGCGATGGCTGAGAGGAGAAGTCCGGGCAACATGCCGGTGTTCTAGCGAGCATGGAGACGAATGGCGATGCCCCGCGCTCTGGGGGCTCCACCTATTGCGCCCCGGCCAGCCTGGCGCAGTGCGGATCGATCAATCCGGCGTGGCGCCGCAAGGCCGCCCGCGCGAGCCGTTCCAGCTCTTTCTTGCGGCGCGCTGCATTGAGTGGCTGGAGGGGGGCCGGGCGCAGGATTTCCGCATCATAGCCATCGGCCACGATCACGCCGCAGCAATCGGGACGAAAGGCCTCGATTTCGAGCGGACTGCGGTCCAGCCTAGGTGGGAGCGCCCAGAAAAACCGGTCGCAAAAGTCGAGATACTCGGGCCACTTCGCATCTCCCAGCAGATCGCTGCGCGCCACCTTTATTTCCACGATCACGATCTGCCCTTTGGAATCCACTCCCATCAGATCAGCGCGGCGGCCATTGCGCAGCGGCATTTCGGGCAGGCACCAGATATCGTTGCGCGCAAACAGGCGGCCAACACCGCGCGCGACGGCAAGGGCATCGGGCAGGGCTGCAACAAGCGAATCAGGTGTGGCTACGGCAGGGTTCGGCATAATGCCAGAATGGAACAGAGAGCGAACAGCGTCAAGCCTCAGGCGGCAACCGAAGAGGGCTCGCCTTCACTCTCATGTGCCAGGCCAATCAGCGCGGTGCGCAGGGCGTGGAACTCGCGCCACAGCGCCAGCGCGGGCGCGGTGGTGTCTTGTCCGCGGGCCTGTATCGTGCGCAAGGCGGCAAGGCCTGGTTGCAGGATCGCGTCGATATCGGCCAGGGCGTCGCGCGCCAGGGCAAGCCGGGCGCCGCCAATCTCTTCGATGCGTGAGGGAAACATTGCCAGCGTGCCATCAAGGGGTTCAGGGGCAAGCGCGGCCATTGCCCCGATTTCCTTGCCGGTTTCGTGCAGCGCGCCCCAGCGCCGGGCAAAGAGCTTCGCTTCGCTAGCTGGGGATGCTTCAATGGTGGCGGATTCCGACATGACGACTCGGATTAGCGCGGTGGGCTTGCCAATTCCCTAACAGCGCCGCCAGCCGCGTTAACTGCGCATGGTTGTGCTTGCGAGCAGCGGCGATGCTTGTAGCCTGGGGCCCGGCGCGATTTTGGCTGGCAGGCGCTGCATTGCTTTGCTAAGCGCGCCGCTCGCTTGTCGCTGACGGCGCCACGCACCCGTAGCTCAGCTGGATAGAGCGCTGCCCTCCGAAGGCAGAGGTCACAGGTTCGAATCCTGTCGGGTGCGCCATAATTTCAGTCATTTTTGACCAACCCACCCGCCAGCACTAAGCGCCCGGGCAGGCCATGGCTAGGCCATAGGGCAGTTCGCTTCTATCTACTCCTTCGAGTTAACTTAGCCGTTCGCTTTCAGTTGTGATGGTGGCACGATGGGCCGATGCACTGACCATCTGCACTTCACCCCGGCCTTACCCAAGACACGCAGCGGCAAGATCATGCGGCGCATCCTCAGGAAGATCGCGGAGAATGACTTCGGTGCATTAGGCGACACATCGACTCTTGCCGATCCGGGTGTCGTCGACAACTTGATCGAAGGGCGACAAAACCGCTAGCGCAGCTGATTCGCCGGCCGCCCGGCCCTGCGCAAGGCTTCATCCGGTCTATGCATGCGAATTCATAAACAGCCTACCGAGGCCCGGCCGGCCTTGGCAGCAGTGATGATTTCCCAAGGAAAATTGCGATCTGCCTATCGCGCATTTGTGGCAAGCACGCCACAATCAGGCACGAAATCCGAATAACCGAAGCTACGCCGCTGTTGACCGAGTGAACGTTCTCAATTATGCGAACGTTCACATAAGTCGTCACGCGCGTAATATTATTGCGTGTCTTTGGGAGGGAGTATTGGAATGACTTGGAAGCGTAAGCCCGCTTGCGTGAAGTTCATGGCGGGGGCCTCGGTTCTTGCCCTGGGTCTCACTGCGCAAACTGCGGTCGCACAGGATGCGGGCGCAGACGAGGAGGTCGCGGAAGGTGAGGAGATTGTCGTAACCGGCATCCGTGCCTCGCTGCAGCAATCGATGAACGTGAAGCGCGAGGCTATTGGTGTGGTCGACGCGATTTCGGCCGAAGACATCGGTAAGTTCCCGGACACCAACCTTGCTGAATCGCTTCAGCGTATCACCGGTGTGTCGATCGATCGCAACAGCGGTGAAGGTTCAACTGTTACCGTTCGTGGTTTTGGACCGGATTTCAACCTGGTTGTTCTGAACGGTCGTCAGATGCCGGCTTCGGGCCTTGGCAGTTGCTGCGAAGCGCCTGCATCGCGCAGCTTTGACTTTGCCAATCTGGCTTCCGAAGGCATCGCTGGGGTCGAGGTCTACAAGTCGGGTCGCGCATCTCTGCCGACCGGTGGTATCGGTTCTGTCATCAACATCAAGACTGCCAAGCCTCTGGACCGTCCGGGCCTGCAGGGCAGTATCGGCGTCAAGGGTGTGTACGACAACTCGTTCGAAGGCACCGACATCACGCCGGAAGTTTCAGGCATCATCTCGCAGACTTTTGCCGACGACAAAATCGGCATTCTCCTTAGTGGTTCATATCAGAAGCGTAAGGCGAGCCTCGCTCAATTTAACGCCGGCTGGCGTGAGGGTTATACGCCCAACACCGATGCATGGTCATGGGGTGGTCTGAAAAATGGTGACCCAAACGACTGGCGCGCTGCAAGCACTATCGAAAACGGTCCCATGGGCGACGATATCTACCAGACCACGCAGAACGCTGGTTATGACTTCACCGACATTGATCGTGAACGTATCAACGGTCAGGCCGTGCTGCAATTCGCACCGACGGACTCGCTGACGGGTAGCATCGATTTCACCTATGCTCAGAACACCATTGATGCACGTACCAGCAGCATCGGCGTTTGGTTCAACCACAATACAACGCAGAGTAGCTGGACCGACGGTCCGGTCGCTGGGCCGAACTTCTACGGTGAAACCTTCGGCGCCGGCGAAAACAAGGATCTGGCGATCACCGGCGCTGTTGCGGCCAACCGCACGATCCTGAAGTCGCTGGGTGGTAACCTTGCATGGGACAAAGGTGGCCTGCGGCTTGAGCTGGATGCGCACCGTTCGACTTCGGAAAGCAAGCCGACTTCGCCATTTGGCAGCAACATCGCTGTCGGCAGCGCCGTCTATGGCGTGGAAAGCCAGCGCGTCGATTACACGACGGATATGCCGGTGATTTCGGTCAACATGTATCCGGGTTCGGAAGTTCAGGCATCGAACATCCGCCCTGCGGGTAACGCCTTCCGTAACGCCTACATGAAGGATACCATCACTGAATTCACTTTCCGTGGCGGTTACGATTTCGATGCCTCGTTCATCGAAAGTATCGACTTCGGGGTGACCTACATCGAAAACAAGGTCCGTTCGGCCTTTGGTGTGATTCAGAATGACACCTGGGGCGGCACGCTTTCTGCAGCCGAAACGCCGGACGATCTGTATGAAATGACGAATCTTCCGAACGATCTTGCTGGCATGAGTGGTTCGAATGATCCTTCGATCATCCCGAACTACTTCAAGGTCAGCACCGAAGAACTGATCGGCCTGCTTGATACGCAGCTGGGCATTTGTTCCAATGCGCAGGTGGCAGGGACCTGCCTTGCGGCTTACACTACCGATCGCCGCATCGAGGAAAAGACGATTGCGCCGTACATCCAGTCGTCGCATGAATTTGACCTTGGCGAAGCTAGGGCAACGCTGCGGATGGGGCTGCGCTACGAAGAGACAGAGATCGATTCGTCCGCGCTCGTGCCGATCCCGACCGGTGTTGTCTGGGTTGCTGATAACGAAATGAACCTGGTGTTCGGAGGCGGTTCGGACTTCACCACGCTTAGCGGTAAGTACGATAACTGGCTTCCGGCTATCGATTTCAGCCTTGAGCCGTTGGATGATGTCGTGCTGCGCGCATCGTACAGCCACACCATCACGCGTCCGGACTACACCAGCATGCAGGGTGGCCTGACCGTCAACCAGCCGCTGCGTCCGCTTGGGGGCAGCACTGCCAGCAGCGGTAACCCCGGCCTGCTGCCGTACAAGTCGAAGAACATCGATCTGTCGGCTGAATGGTACTACGACACATCAAGCTACGTTTCGGTTGGTTTCTTCAGCAAGAACGTCAGCAACTTCATCGCCAGCGCACCAATTCAGGGTTCGTTGTTCGATCTGCCAAACCCGGCACAGGGTGCAGCGGTTGAACAGGCGCGTGCTGCTCTTGGTGGCAACCCGGGCTTCAGTGATATCCTGAACTGGCTCGATGCCAACAACCCGAGCGTTGTTCAGTACAACGGAGCAGGCGCCCCGACCGGGATTATCGGTCAGGCTGCTGATCCGGACGTGGTGTTCACTATCACTCAGCCGGCCAACAGCGACGACACTGCTAACCTCACGGGTTGGGAATTCGCAATCCAGCACAGCTTGTGGGACACCGGGCTGGGTGTGATCCTGAACTACACCGTGGTGAATTCAGACACGAGCTACGACAACACGCAGCAGTTCCTGAATCCGCAGTTTGCCGTCACCGGCGTCAGCGACAGTGCCAACGCGGTTCTGTACTACGACAAGGACGGTATCCAGGCGCGTGTTGCCTACAACTGGCGCGATGAATTCCTGTCCGGTTATGGGTTCGACCCGTTCTACGTCGAATCCTACGGTCAGTTTGACGTCAGTGCGAGCTATGAGTTCCGTGAAGGGTTCACAGTGTTCGTCGAAGGCATCAACATCCTGAACGAAGATCGTCGCGGCCATATGCGCGCTGACCAGGCTGTGTTCTTTGCAGCACCGGGCTATGCACGCTATGCTGGCGGTGTTCGCTTCAGCTTCTAACGCTCAGGGGTTGATAGACCCCGCGCTTTAAGAGAGAGTCGCTTTGCACAGGCAGGGCGACTCTCTTTTTTTGGGGCCGATCGCGCGCACGAGAATGGACATGCAAGCCAAGACAAGAAAGGTGGTTATCCTGGGCGGCGGCACTGCCGGCTGGCTATCTGCCTGCATGCTCGGCGCGCGGCGACCCGAACTTGATGTAACCCTTGTCGAGGCGCCTGACATTGCCACGATCGGAGTGGGCGAAGGCACCTGGCCGACAATGCGCAGCACCTTGGCTGCCATCGGTATTTCCGAGGTGGAATTCCTCAAGTCATGCGATGCGAGCTTCAAGCAGGGTTCGCGCTTTGATGGCTGGGTCAATGGCGAAGCTGGCGACAGCTATCTGCACCCCTTCACCCCACCTGCGCCAGGCGACATGATGCAGTTGCTTGCTGCCTGGCGCGATGTCTCACCCGAAGACACCTTTGCGCAGGCCATGACTGCACAAACCGTTTTGTGTGATCAGGATCTTGCACCTCGCCAACGGCAGATGCCCGATTATGCGGGCGCGCAAAATTACGGATATCATCTGGATGCAGGCAAATTCGCGCAACTGCTGAGCCAGCACGCGGCGCAGCATTTGGGTGTCGAACACAGGCCTGCCCATGTGACAGCGATCCAGCGCACAGCGAATGGCGATATTGCTGCGCTGGAAACTTCCACTGGCGATTTGATTGCAGGCGATCTGTTTATCGATTGCAGTGGAGCAGCAGCAGTCTTGATCGGCAAGGAGTTGGGGGTCGAGTGGATTGACCGCTCCGATGTGTCCCTCAACGACCGCGCGTTGGCGGTGCAAGTACCGACCGAACCCGGCAGCGCGATTGCCTCGCAAACTGTTGGCACCGCGCATGAAGCGGGTTGGATATGGGACATTGCCTTGCCGAAACGGCGCGGGATTGGCTGTGTCTATAGCACGCAATTCCTCGACGATGACCGCGCCGAAGCTATCCTTCGCGGTTACATCGCCGATAAGATGCCTCAAGCCGATCAATCTGGCTTGCAGCCGCGAAAGCTACAATTTTCAACGGGCTATCGTGCGCAATTCTGGCACCGCAATTGCCTCGCGATCGGCCTGTCAGCGGGTTTTATCGAGCCGCTTGAAGCATCAGCCATTGTCCTGATCGAATTGTCGCTGAATGCATTGACGGAAAACTTTCCGGCCTCACGAGCGGCAATGGACATTCACGCGAAACGGTTCAACAAGCTGTTCCACTATCGCTGGGAACGGATCGTGGATTTCCTGAAACTGCATTACGCCCTGAGCGAGCGCAGCGGACCTTATTGGCAGGCGCAGCGCGCGCCCGAAGCCATGCCCGAGCGATTGCGCGAACAGCTGGAGCTGTGGCGCGACCAACCCCCGTCAAGCTGGGATTTTCCGCAAGTTGACGAAGTGTTTTCGGCTGCCAGCCAGCAATTTGTGCTATATGGTATGGGATTTCCGGCTCCGGATACAGTTCCCGCGACACCAACAACACAGGCGCTTGTGCGGCTGCGCCAGGTGCGCGAACAGGCCCGGGCAATGAGCGCGGCCTTGCCGACAAACCGGACCTATTTTGATAGTCTTGACGCGGACAATGGTTTGTCGGCGTTGAAGGAGAAGACCGGTTAACATGAACCAGCATCGCATTCTCAGCCGTGATGAACATCGTGACTTGCGTGTCCGCAACGATTCCCATGCGGAATTGGGAGACGCGGTCATGGCCTGCATCACGACGCCATATGAATTCCGACAGGTGCAAACGTGTTACCCGATCGTTTTCAAGCGGGATAATGAAACGGGTCAATTTTCTGCCATGGCCCTGTTCGGATTTACCAATGGCGAAAACCTGTTCCTCGAAGACAATCAATGGACCGCCCGCTACAAACCGTTGGCGCAATCGATCCAGCCGTTTCTGATTGGCCGGATTGAATCCGAGGATGACGCGCAAATCCATATCGATATGGGCCATCCGCGCATTTCGAGCGATGGCGAGGGAATTCGTGTTTTCGACGAAGATGGAGCTGCGACGCCTTACCTTGAAGGTATCGCCGACAAACTCGGCCTGCTCCACGCGGGATATCAGGCCAGCCCGGCATTCTTCGAAGCGCTTGAGCGCTATGAATTGATCGAACCCTTCAAGCTCGAAGTGCCATTGGAGGATGGTTCCAAACATTCACTGGTGGGATTTCATACCATCAACGAAGACAAGCTGCGCGATCTGGGTGCGGATGAACTGGGGGACCTGCATCAGGGGGGTCATCTTATGCCGACCTTCATGGTGGTGGCATCCCTCGGCCATTTCAGCGATTTGATTGACCGCAAGAACCGCCAATTAAGCCGTGGCTGAAGCTGATCCTTCCATTTTTTCCTCCATCGAGCGAGTTGAGGAGCGCGAGGCGGTGGATCTCGCTGCTCTCGACGCGCTGATCCGCGCTGCGCACACTCCGTTTGTCGTGCGCGGAGTGGCCCGCGATTGGCCATTGGTTCAAGCAGGCAAGCGGTCTGCCCGCGAAGCGCGCGAATACATCGCGAACCATGCCCGCAACCGCCCGTTCACCGTTTCCATCGGGCAACCCGGTGGTGATGGCCGGATGTTCTATGATGACGGAATGCAGATGAATTTCCGCACGGGCACAGGCAAGCTTGCGGATATATTCAAAGGGCTGGATGACAATGAAGGTCGGCCCGATCTGCCGCCCGTGTATCTATCTTCGATCGACATGCACCAGTTCTTCGACGGGTTGCACGAAGCGAACCATATCGACCTTGGCGATCGTAATTCCTTGGCGAGCATCTGGATTGGCACGCCGACCAGGATCGCAGCACATAATGATTTTCCCGATAACCTCGCCTGTTGTGCGGTTGGAAAGCGACGCTTCACGATCTTTCCGCCCGATCAGTTCCGCAATCTATACCTTGGACCGATCGACAATACTCCGGCGGGCCGGGCGGTTAGCATGGTCGATTTCCATGAGCCCGACCTCGAAAGGTTTCCGCGCTTTGCCGATGCGCTGGAGACAGCTCTCGTGGCTGAACTCGACGCAGGAGATGCGGTGTTCATCCCGTCGATGTGGTGGCACCATGTCGAAGGGCTCGCCCCGTTCAATGTTCTGGTCAATTACTGGTGGCGGGAAACCCCGCGCTGGCTGGGTCAGCCGCAGGATGCGCTCAATCACGCGATCATGGCGATCCGCGATTTGCCTGATGCAGACAAGGCCATCTGGCGCGAACTGTTTGACCATTACGTGTTTGAAAACGATGAAAGCGTAGTCGCGCATATTCCGCAAGGAGCGCGCGGAATTCTCGATCCTCTAACCCCCGAAAGCGCCGGACGACTCCGCGCGTTCCTGACCAGGAGCATCAGCCAATGAACAGCAGCAAACCAGTCACCCGTGTTGTGGTCGCTGGCGGCGGCACAGCCGGTTGGATGACGGCAGCCGCCCTGGCCCGAACTTTGGGCAAGACAATCGAATTGACCCTGGTCGAATCCGAAGCGATCGGCACGGTTGGAGTTGGAGAGGCGACGATTCCGCCGCTGGTAGCTTATAACAGGCTACTGAATATCAACGAGGCGGAATTCATGCGCCGCACCCAGGCGACCTTCAAGCTTGGGATCGATTTTGAAAACTGGAAAGTCGATGGCGAAAAATACTTTCACTCTTTTGGCTCTACCGGCCGTGACCACTGGGCCGCGGGGTTCCTGCATTTCTGGCTCTATGGCCTGACGAAGGGGCACACGGCGAGCTATGACGATTACTGTCTGGAGTTGACAGCAGCCTATGCGGGCAAATTCGCGCAATTGCCGGACAACAAGCTCAATTACGCCTATCATCTCGATTCCGGGCTTTATGCTGCGTTTCTTCGCAGCCTCGCAGAAGCCGACGGCGCCGTGCGCGTCGAAGGCAAGATCGCAGATGTGGAACTCGACGGAGAAAGCGGCGATATCGCCGCCTTGCGGCTCGATTCAGGCCAGCGCATCGAAAGCGACCTGTTCATCGATTGCACCGGCTTTCGCGCGCTGTTGATCGAAGGTGCGCTGCACGCCGGTTTCGATGACTGGGCGCATTATCTGCCGTGCGACCGGGCGATTGCAGTACAGACCGCCAGCGTGCGCCCGCCGCTGCCCTATACCCGTTCGATCGCGCATGACGCGGGCTGGCAGTGGCGCATCCCTTTGCAGCACCGCCAAGGCAACGGGATCGTCTATTGCAGCCGTTATCTGAGCGATGAGGATGCGGCCGAGCGCCTGCTTTCCTCGGTCGAGGGCGAGCAGCTGACGAAGCCCAATTTCATCCGCTTCACCACCGGTGCGCGGCGCAAGCAATGGTATCGCAACTGTGTTGCCGTGGGGCTTTCCGGTGGGTTCATGGAACCGCTTGAATCGACCAGTATCCATCTGATTCAGCGAGCAGTGCTTCGCATCATCCGGATGCTGCCCGCTGGCAAGGTAAGCCAGCACGATATTGATGAATTCAACGATCAGCAATTGACCGACATGGTGCAGATCCGCGACTTCCTGATCCTGCATTACAAGGCGACGGAACGCGCAGATTCCCCGTTCTGGCGGCAATGTCGCGATATGGACATTCCCGACACGCTCCAGCACAAGATGGACCTGTTCAAGGCCACCGGGCGCGTGTTCCGCAAGAATGAGGAACTGTTTGTCGAAAACAGCTGGACGCAGGTCATGATGGGGCAGGGGATTGCTCCGCAAAGTTATCATCCCATCGCAGAGAAGCTGTCGGATCAGGAATTGAATGCCTTGCTCACCAACCTGCGGGAATTGGTAGAAAAAACGGTGGCAGGCATGCCCGCCCACCACGAATATGTGACGCAATTCTGCGGCACCAAAGAGGAAAAGGCGGCATAAGACGCAATTAGGCCCCAGCCTGCGGCACGGAGGGATTGCAGCAGGCAATAGAGGGGAATTCGGGATCGAATAGGGGGTAGGCGGGAATGGCTAGACGGCGGCAGGCTGTCACGATCAGGCACGTGGCCGACGATGCAGGGGTTTCCCTGCAGACGGTCAGCCGCGTAATCAACAATGAACCCAATGTTCGCCCGGCGATGAAGCAGCGGGTGCAGGCCTCGATCGACAAGCTCGGTTATGTTCCCTCGATCGCGGCGCAGCGCATGAGTGGTTCGCGCTCATACCTCATTCTTGCGCTCAACGATCGGGAAAAGACGATCGCCGAATGGCGCGCACGCAGCGGCACGGACTGGGTTGATCAGATGCTGCTGGGCGGGATGCTAACCTGCGCCGAGCATGGCTATCGCATGATGGTCGAACTGGTCGACACGCATAATGACCATGTCGAGCGCGAACTCAGCGCTGCGATTGCCGCGCTCCAGCCCGATGGTGTGATCCTGACACCGCCGCACTCGGAAAACCCGCTCATCACAGGTTTGCTCGCCGCGCGCAAAATCCCTTTCGCCCAGATCGGATCGCTCGAGCCTGGTCCCGGCATCCGCCTGACCATGGATGATGAGCATTCGGCGGTGATGGCGACCGAGCATCTTATCGCACTGGGCCACCGCCGCATCGGGCTGATTGCAGGGCCTGCAGAATACAGCCTTAGCGAATGGCGCATCACCGGTTGGTGCAAGGCAATGGAGGCGGGCGGGCTCGCCACCGACGGCCTGTGTCAGCGCGGCGATTTCGGCTATGAATCCGGGCTTGCCGCAGCACGATCCCTGCTTACCCTGCCCGATTCACCGTCAGCGATCATTGCCAGCAATGACCAGATGGCGCTTGCGACGCTGGAGGTGGCGCGCGAAATGCAGCTTGATGTCCCGGCGCAGCTTTCGCTGATCAGTTTCGACAACACGCCGATCGTGCGCTTTACCGATCCGCCATTGACCGCTGTCGACCAGCCGATCGCGGCCACCATTGCGCAAGCGGTCGAGCTGTTGATCAAGGCGCCGCGCGAGCCTTTGCCCGAAGCGCCGATCACTGTCGAAGGGAGCCTGGTCGAGCGTGGATCGACTGCACCGCCGTCGGGCGGTAATGACTGCTGACACCGCCCAACCGGCGCGCCAGCCGCTGTGGTTTCTGCTGCTTCTGGCGTTGGCGGCGGCCGGGGGTGCAGTGGCCTATGTGCCCTTTCTCACCGTACTGCTTCCGGTGCGGATTGCCGAGCTGACCGGCAGCGATGATGTGGCCGCGCTGTCCTATGCCACCTTTGCCGGTGCGATAGTCGCAAGTCTGGCCAATATCGGTTTTGGCTGGCTCAGCGATCGCAGTGGAGGCCGTCCGGCCTGGATCGCGGCTGGCCTGCTGCTGTCGAGCGGATTGCTGATCGCCGTGGAGCAGGCGGCCTCGTTGACCCAGCTGATCATGGTGATCATGGCCTGGCAGCTGGGGCTGAACATGATGCTGGGACCGCTTGCGGCATGGGCTGGCGATTGTGTGCCCGACGGGCAAAAGGGCCTGCTGGGCGGATTGTTTGCCTTCGCCCCGGCGTTGGGGGCGCTGGCAGGCGCGGTGGTGACGATACCAGGGCTGGCCGACAACGCTACCCGGCTGGCCATCGTGGCGCTGCTGGTGGCGGCCATGGTGGCGCCTGTCCTGCTGCTGGGCCGCGGCCGCGAGTTGCCGCAGCTGATGCAGCCGCATCTACCCACGGCAGAGCCTCGCCGGGAAGCGTGGCAGACCCGATCGACCGTTCTGAGGATGTGGTTTGCGAGGCTGCTGGTGCAGATTGCCGAAGCCGCGCTGTTTGCATTCCTGCTGTTCTGGCTGCGCTCGATCGCGCCGGGCTTTGGCGAGAATGACGCTGCACGGATTTTCAGCATCGTCCTGGCAATTGCAGTGCCGCTGGCGCTGGCCGCGGGCCGCTGGTCCGACCGCACTCAGCGCCCCATTCTGCCTCTGGCTATCTCGGCAGCGATTTCGTCTTGCGGTCTGATGTTGATGGCGCTCGCCGGGGACGCGAATGTGGCGATTGCGGGTTATGTCCTGTTCGGGGTGGCCTCTGTGCTGTTTCTGTCGCTCCATTCGGGCCAGACCTTGCGCGTGCTGCCGCGTCCGGGAAACCGCGGGCGGGATCTGGGCCTGTTCAACCTGACCAACACGGTGCCCTCGTTGATTATCCCGTGGCTCACGCTTTCGCTGGTGCCTGTGTTCGGCTTCAGCGGGCTGTTTTGGGTGCTGGCGGCACTATGCGCACTGGCAAGCACGCTGCTTCTGGCCATTTCCCGCCGGATTTAAGCCCTTGCAATTTGGATTCCCCCGTGCCAATCGAGTAAGTTGAGAACGTTCTCAATTAGCGTTCACAAGGGATTTGCATCCTGCGGGAGGGGATGGGTTAATGCGTTTTTCCGGGTTGTTTCTGGCAACGGCACTGGGCCTTGGCGGCTGCGCTACAGTGCCATTGGCAAGTGTATCTGAATCAGGTGAAGCTGCGGCATCCGCCAGTGCGGCTGCGCCAACACCTGCCGACGCCGAGATTGCAAACCTGATTGCGCGGATGAGCCTCGAGCGCAAGATTGCGCAGCTCATCCAGCCCCAGATCAACTCCTTCACTGCCGAGGATATGGAGCGTTATCGCTTCGGCAGCTATCTGAATGGCGGCAATGGCGGGCCCTATGGCGACGAGTTTGCCCCGGCATCGCAATGGCTTCGCCTTGCCGATGAAATGTATGATGCCTCGGTCAAGCCGCTGCCGAATGGCGAGCCGGCCATCCCCACGATGTGGGGGACCGACGCGGTGCACGGACATTCAAACATTGTCGGCGCAACGCTGTTTCCGCACAATATTGCGCTTGGCGCGACCGGCGATCCCGACCTTGTGCGGCGGATTGGCCATGCCACCGCGATTGAAATAGAGGCGACCGGCATCGACTGGAATTTCTCCCCCACTGTCGCCGTGGCGCGCGATGACAGATGGGGCCGTACCTACGAAAGCTATTCAGAAAATCCCGAACTTGTTGCCAGCTTGGGCGCTGCGCTGGTCGAAGGCCTGCAGGGCAAGCCCGGCAGCGAAGACTATCTCGGCGGCGGCCGCGTGATCGCCACGGCCAAGCACTTCTTCGGCGATGGCGGCACGGACCAGGGCGTTGATCAGGGCGATGTAAACGGCGATATCGATGCTCTCCTCGCCCTGCACGGGCGGCCCTATCCGGCGGCGATAGACGCGGGTGTTGAAGCAATCATGGCCAGCTTCAATTCGATCAACGGCCGCAAGATGCATGGCCATCAAGCCCTGCTAACCGATGTGCTGCGTGGCCGGATGGGCTTTGACGGACTGGTCGTTGGCGACTGGAACGGTCACGGCCAGGTCAAGGGATGTGAAGTGACCGACTGCCCGCAATCGCTGATGGCCGGGCTCGACATATATATGGTGCCGGATGACTGGAAGCCGCTGATGGAATCGCTGATCGCGCAGGTCAGGGACGGGACCATTCCCATGGCGCGCGTCGATGAGGCAGTCGCCCGCGTGCTCAGGGTCAAGCAGCGTGCGGGCCTGCTGGGCGAGAATGTGAGGCGACCGTCGGAACGCGCCTTTGGGGGGCGGTTTGAAATGCTCGGCTCGCCAGAGCACCGAGCGCTCGCCCGCGAAGCCGTTGCGCGCTCACAAGTCCTGCTGAAGAATGATGGGGTTTTGCCGCTCAGGTCCGGGGCGAATGTTCTCGTGGCGGGAACTGCCGCTGATGATATTGGTCAGGCTTCCGGTGGTTGGACGCTTGAGTGGCAGGGCGGCCGCAAGGACCGGTTGGGGCGAGACAAGTTTCCCAATGCGAGCTCGATCTGGGAAGGATTGCGCGATAGTGTGGCCTCCACGGGCGGCACAGCCATCCTGTCCAAGGATGGAACGTTTGGAACCCGTCCCGATGTGGCGATAGTCGTGTTCGGAGAGGCGCCCTATGCCGAATTCGCGGGAGACCAGCGCGATCTGGTGTTCCGCGACGAGGAAGGGCTCAAGCTTTTGCGAAGCTTCCGCGAACAAGGCATCCCCACCGTGGCCGTATTCCTGTCCGGCCGCCCGCTGTGGGTGAACCGCGAACTGAATGCAGCCAACGCCTTCGTGGCGTCATGGCTACCGGGCAGCGAAGGTGCTGGCGTGGCCGATGTGCTCACCGGCGCGCACGATGCTAGCGGCCGCCTTCCCTTCTCCTGGCCCGCAGCTTGCGAAGGCCAGCCGGTCAACGGGCCAGAGGGCGCGCTGTTTCCCTTCGGTTATGGGCGCTCGCTGAGCGACACCACGCCGCTTGCCCAATTGAGCGAGGAATGCGCGGCGCTGGCGGAGAATAACAACGCCGACATGTTCAGTTCAGGCCGCCTGGGCGCCGGGGTGGTCGCTTTTGTCGGGCGGCTCGATCACAGCGGCGTCGAGGAACTGATGCCGCAAATGCGCGGCGACATGAGTGCTGCCGGCGTGATCTCGCGCGGTCATGATCGCGATGCCCAGGAAGATTCGCGCGAGATCCTGATGCGCGGCGGTTCCTATTTTGGTCTTGCGCAAGCGACAGATACCGGCGGAGCCTATCGTATCGATTATACAGTGGTCACGCGGCCCAATGCACCGGTCCGCCTGCGCGTCAGCACGGCCGATGGAAACGAGCAGGTAATCGATGTCACGCAGCAGTTCGACCACGCATTTGCCAAGGGTTGGCGCGAAATGGTCATCAGCGAAAGCTGTGTCGGCAGCCTGGGCCCGCGGATCGCTTTCGAGACCGAGGGTGACGTTACTCTCCGCATTTCCAGCATTCAGCGCGAGGAACTGCCGGAGGGAACCGAATGCGCGTTCTGAACGGTATGGGCGGCGCGCATTCGTATACAGCTAGACCGGGATTGGCGCGCCGCTAATCTGCCGGGGTGAGAGAACCAGGCCGCAGGATGTCGGCCTGTTGGGGGAGGAAATACATGGCGTTGGTACCCGATGTGGCTTCCAGTTCGGACCCGGTTCCGATCGAGCACGAGGGCACGTCGATTGACGCGCCCGGCCTGAACTACTTCGTGTTTGGCCTGTTCTTCATCTTCGGTGGCATCACCTCGCTCAACGATGTGATCATCCCCAAGCTCAAGGAGCTGTTCACGCTCAGCTACACCGAGGCGATGCTGGTGCAGTTCTGCTTCTTCGCCGCTTACCTGATAATCGGGATTCCTGGCGCCAAGCTGGTGAAGAAGATCGGCTATATGCGCGGCGCCGTCGCGGGACTGTGCACGATGATCCTGGGCTGCCTGCTGTTCATCCCCGCCAGCCAGACAGCGACCTATGCGATTTTCCTGGGCGCCTTGTTCATCCTCGCCAGCGGCGTGGTGATCGTGCAAGTCGTGGCCAATCCGCTGATCAGCCTGCTTGGCCCGCCCAGGACCGCCCACAGCCGGCTGACATTTGCTCAGGCATTCAATTCACTGGGCACCACGGTTTTCCCGATCGTTGGTGCCGCCATCATCCTCGGCAGTCTCGCCGACGTTTCGGCAGACCAACTGGAGGGCGCTGCCCTGCAGGCATATCGCGCTGCCGAGAGCGAGGCGATCTGGCAGGGCTATCTCGGCGTCGCGGCGCTCATTGCGGTAGTGGCTGCGGCTGTCTGGATGTTCCGCAACCGGCTGCCGCATGACGCCAGGATCATGGGTGACGGCGAACTTGTTTCCAACAGCCGCTACCTGATCGGCCTCGCTCTTGCAGCCGCAGGCGTGTTCCTTGCGATCCAGGTCAACGGATGGCTGGGTGTACTGGTGATTCTGCTCGCACCGGCGTTCTGGCTGTATGACAACGACCTGCTGAAGCGGTCCCGCTTCGGCTATGGCGCGCTGTGCATCTTTCTCTACGTCGGTGCCGAGGTTTCCATCGGATCGATCGTCATCAATTACCTCTTGCAAGAACATGTGATGGCAAACGGCGGCCCCATCACCGCCTTCCTGAACGGAATCTTCGGGGCAGAACCAAATGCCGTGGAATGGCTGATCGGTCTTTACTGGGGCGGTGCCATGGTTGGCCGTTTCATCGGCTCGTGGGCGTTGCGTATTTTCAGCCCGGGTAAAATCCTTGCGTTCAACGCGACGGGTGCAATCCTGCTCATCCTGATCTCGGCGAACAGTTCGGGGGAGCTCGCGGGTTACACGCTGCTGGCGGTGGGCCTGATGAATTCGATCATGTTCCCCACAATCTTCTCGCTCGCCTGCGAGAAGCTGGGGCCGCGCGCGGCGGACGGATCGGGTATCATCAACGTTGCCATCTTCGGTGGTGCCGTTGTCCCGCTGCTCTATGGCGTGATGGCTGATGCAACCGGTGGCAATCTGGCGCTGGCTATGGTGATCCCGGTGATTTGCTACGCAATTATCGCAGGCTTCGGGATTTTCGCCCGCCGGCCAGCCTGAACGGGCTCTCCCCGGCGCTTCGAGAGGAGCGGTGGACAACTGACCGGGGTCGCCTTGGGCGGCCCCGGTTTCTTGTTGGTGCTACCCCTCGTTCCAGCCCGATTCGAGGAATTCGAGCGCGCAGCCTGCCAGCATAGCCGTGCCCTTGGGCAAGGCCTTTTCGTCGACATGCATGCGGGGTGAGTGGATCGCGCAGCATTGCCGCCATTCCTCGCCCTCATTGGCCACCCCCAGGAAGAACATCGCCCCGGGCACTTTCTCGAGCAGATAGGCGAAGTCTTCCGCGCCCATGATGGGATCTGCCAGGTCGCGCCACCCGCCCACGCCGCCCAGCTTCGTTGCGACCGCCTTGCCCAGTTCCACCGCGCGCGGGTCGCAAACCGTGACCGGGAAGCCCTGTTCGAACTGACATTGTGCAGTCAGGCCGTGTGCCGCGGCAGTCAACTCGGCGGTTTGCGCGATCAGTTCCTGCGCCTTGACACGGTGCTCGGGGCTCAGCGTGCGGATGGTGCCGCACAGCGTGGCCGAATCGGGCGTGACGTTGAAAGCGGTGCCGGTGTGGATCTGCGTCACGGTGACGACCACGGCGCTCGCCGCGTTGAAGCGCCGCGTGACCATTGCCTGCAGCGCGCTGACGATCGCTGCCGTGCCCGGAATCGGGTCGATACAATCATGCGGCATCGAGGCATGGCCGCCCTGGCCCTTGACGGTAATGGTAAACTGGTCAGCCGCCGCCATCAGCGGACCGGGCCGGCCGGCCAGCACGCCGAAGGGTGCATTGGGCATGATGTGCAGCGCGAAGGCCGCATCGGGCAGCGGATCGATCAGCCCGTCTTCGAGCATGAAGCGCGCACCGTGATGGCCCTCTTCGCCCGGCTGGAACATGAAATCCACCGTTCCTGCAATGTCGTCGCGCATCGCGCATAGCAGCCTTGCAGCGCCCACCAGCATGGCAGTGTGCGTGTCATGTCCGCAGGCATGCATGCGCCCGGGTATCGTGGAAGCGAATTCGAGATTGGTCTTCTCGTCCATCGGCAGCGCGTCCATATCGCCGCGCAGCAGCACGCGGCGCCCCGGTTTCGCGCCTTCAAGTGTAGCCACCGCGCCCGTGCAGGATGTGCCCTCGCGCCAGCTCAACGGCAGATCGGCCAGCGCCTCGCGGACCTTGGCGAGCGTCTTGGGGGTTTCCAGCCCCAGCTCGGGCTCGGCGTGGATGGCGCGGCGCAGAGCAACGATCCCGTCGCTCAGGCTGTTGGCGGATGAAAGCAGGTGTTCTGTCAGCATTCCTGCAACCTAGCCGATTCGGCGCGCTACAAAAGCTGTTTTGTGGCGGCCCGCTGGTCAAACGCAACTCCACCACTGCAGCCGGCAAAATTGGCTGCGACAAAGAAAATCCTAGTGAACGCTTATGGTTTGCCGCTAAGGCACAACCAGCAATGGCCAGTCCGATCCACGAATTCGACCATTCGCTGCACAAGCGAACTGAGGCAAGGTCCACGGCGCAGCGGGAAGGCGCAGCTGCCGTGCCCGTGCGTGCGCCTACCGTCGGATTGGTTTACAATCCGCTCAGCCACCGCAACCGGGGCAAGGATCTTGAGAGCCGCATTGCGCCCGATGTGATCGTGGTGCAGCCAAGCAATCGTGCACAATTACCCGAAGCGTTGGCGCGGCTGGCCGGGCGGGATATCGATCTGCTGGTGATCAATGGCGGCGATGGCACCGTGCGTGATGTGCTTACCTGCGGCGATGTGATCTTTGGCGAGAATTGGCCTGCCATCGCGGTATTGCCCAAGGGCAAGACCAACGCGCTTGCAGTTGATCTTGAAGCGCCGGCTGACTGGACGCTGCAAGCCGCGATCGACGCGTTCGGAAACGGAACACGGATCGTTCGCCGCCCCTTGGCGATTACGCGGCTTGAGCAGCCCGGTTCGCGCGTTCTGGGCTTCATTCTGGGCGCTGGCGCTTTCACCATCGGCACCCGCGCCGGGCAGAGCGCCCACAAGCTGGGGGCGTTCAACAGTCTTGCAGTTGGCGTTACCACGCTGTGGGGCGTGCTTCAGATACTGTTCGGGAGCCGCGCCAACCCGTGGCGCCGGGGCACCAAGATGGATATCCGGCTGGCGCCTGGTGGGGCACCAATGGCGCATAGCGGAGCGGGCGATCCGGAGCGGCGACAGCTGCTGCTGGTGTCGACGCTCGAGCGCTTTCCTGCGGGACTAAAGCCCTTCGGCACCTTGCGCAAAGGGCTCAAACTGGCGGTGCTTGACCAGGTTGCCCGGCGTATTGCGGCTCTGTTGCCGGCAGTGATGATGGGGTGGTCGCCCGCCAAGCTGCGCGAACGCGGCATCCACCAGTTGGTAGCGACCGCTTTCGAAATCGAGCTCGATGACCAGTTCATACTTGATGGCGAAGCCTTTCCTGCAGGGCGATACCGGATCGAGCCCGGGCCAGAACTCGAATTCGTGGCACCCTGAGAGGGCTGCGAATGGCGGGACTGGTTGAGCGTATTGATGTGCAAGCGAGCGCATCGGTCGATCCTGCGATTAGCGAATTCGCCGCGCTTCTTGCCGAGGAAAGCGGAGCGCTGGCGGTGCTGTTTTATGGCTCCAACCTGCGTACGGGCGCGCTAGAAGGCGTGCTTGACTATTATGTATTGTTGCCCGGCAATCAGCGTGACCGGATCTGGCCGCGCGTAAGTTATCGCGAATGGGAACACCGGGGGGCGGTGTTGCGCGCCAAGATCGCGACCATGTCACTTTCGACCTTTGCCGAGGCTGCGCGCGGGGAACTCCTCGACACCACCATCTGGGCGCGGTTCGTGCAACCGAGTGCGCTGGTATGGCAGCGGGACGATGATGCGCGTCGGCAAACTCTCGCGGCGGTGGCCGGGGCAGCGCAGACTGCGGCGCGACTTGCGGTAGCGCTTGGGCCGGAGAGCGGCAGCGCCGATGACTATTGGCGCGCACTGTTCCGCGCGACCTATCAAGCGGAATTTCGCGTCGAGCGGCCCGGCCGTGAAGACAGCATTCTGGCGGTCAATGCCGCGCATTTCGACGGGCTGCTGCCGCTTGCGCTGGAGGCGCAGGGTATCGCATTCGAAAGCAGCGGCGCAACTATCGTGCCGCAGCTATCCGCCAGCGAACGTGGCAGGATACTGGGCTGGTGGCGACGCCGACAGAGGATGGGCAAGCCGCTCAACATCCTGCGCCTTGTCAAGGCGAGCACCACATTCGATGGCGCCGCGCGCTATGCCGCATGGAAAATCGAACGCCATACCGGCGTTCCGGTGGAAGTGACGCCATGGCGCGAAAGGCATCCCGTGCTCGCAGCACCGGCAGTTCTGTGGCAGGTGTGGCGCGCGCAGCGAAAGCGCGGCCCACACGCCTGATCACATATATTTCATGTTGATCGTGATCGAAGTCACGCCCGTGCCGAATTCGATCGCGGTCTTGCTGTAACTCGGCTTGCCGAGGTTGAAGATATTGATCGAGGGGTTGTTGGACATACCCCCTCCATCGCGCGCGAAATCGGTTTTGCCATTGCCGTCGGCATCATGCCGCACCGCGATGCCATAAGAGCCTGCCGCGGGCAGTGGCACACAGAATGTCATTGTGCCCTTGCGCGCGGGAACCTCGATCCGGTTGATCCATTTGCCCTGTTCGAGCCAATCGGACTTGGTGCCGCGATAGCTTTGTACCCGCACCGTGCCTTCGGCCGCTTTCACTCCGTTCACCGTCACGCGTGCGGCAGGCCCGGCACCCGGCGCGCATTTGCGCATGTCGTTCGCAATCTGTTGATGAAAGGGAAATGCACTTTCGGCCGCTTGTGCAAGGCTGGTGGTGCCAGCCGGGGCAAACACCACCGCAGCCAGCACCAGGCTTGTCTTCGGCAAGTTCGATCGCATTATCATATCCGTTCTGGCTTAGCTTGTTTGCGGCGTAATATAGGTGTCGCCTTGATATCGCCAAGCCAATGTCGCTGGCGGGCTGAATTGGCGCTGAATTGGACGCAAACCGGCGCTTAATGTGCCAAGTGGGGGCATTGTGTGCCGGCGTGTGTGGAAAAGGCGCCGCCTGCTGCTTGTTCGAAGCACCTGCAGCGCATTACTGGGGATACTTGCGCGATCCGGAACACACCATGGCGGCACCGCTGATTTCTCCCTCGATCCTTTCGGCCGATTTTGCCCGGCTAGGCGAGGAAGTGCGCGCCATCGACGCTGCAGGCGCGGACTGGATTCACGTCGATGTCATGGACGGGCACTTTGTCCCCAATATCACCATCGGGCCAATGGTGGTGAAGGCGCTGCGTCCGCATAGCAGCAAGGTTTTTGACGTCCACCTGATGATCTCGCCGGTCGATTCCTATCTTGAGGAATTTGCCGAAGCGGGGGCCGACATCATCACCATTCATCCCGAAGCCGGGCCGCATGCTCACCGCACAGTTCAGGCGATCAAGGCGCTGGGCAAGAAAGCGGGCGTTTCGCTCAACCCCTCGACCCCGGTTGAAGTGCTTGATTACCTTATCCAGGATATCGATCTGGTATTGGTGATGAGCGTCAATCCCGGTTTCGGCGGGCAAAGCTTCATCCATGCCCAGCTCGACAAGATCCGCCGGATCCGTGCGCTGATCGATGCCAGCGGACGCGACATCCATCTCGAGGTTGATGGCGGGGTCAATACGGAAACCGCGCGGCTCTGCGTCGAGGCTGGTGCCGATGTGCTGGTCGCGGGCTCGGCCACCTTCAAGGGCGGGCCGGATCGCTATGCAGCCAACATCGCTGCGCTCAAGGGCGAAGGCTGATGGACGCGCTGCTTTCCGGCCAGAGCGACCGGCCCTCCGATCAGGGGCTGGAAGAAGACCTGTTCGGAGAAGTTCCTCAGCATCGCTCTGCGCTGCCACTAAAGCGCGCTGACAAACAGCCACTGGCAAACGTTGCAGATGCGGCGCCCATCGCACCGGCTACTGAGCCGCGCGCGCTGGTGTTGAGCGATTTCGTACCGCCCAAATCCGATTTCAGTGCCCGATTGCTGCGTTTTGCCTATCGCCTGGGGGTGGGCGGCGCGACACTGTCGGCGCCGTTTCGCAAACCCGCGCGCCCGCGGCTGCTCGGCACAGTGGAAAGCTCGCTCATGGGCGATCGGGCAACGGGCATGGCGCTGCGTGCGGGGCATTTCCTCATCAGCGGGGCCAAGGCCCCGATCGCTGAGGTGGATTACGAATCCTCCTCGCGCCTTGCCCCGCCGTTCGAGCGGGTGATTCACGGCTTTGCCTGGCTGCGCGATCTCGCTGCTGCGGGCCAGCGCGAACAATGCGTCGAAACGGCCGAGCGGATTACGAAATTGTGGCTCGATGCCAATCCAAGGCCCGGAAAATGCGCCGCCTGGCAGGCCGAGCATGCTGCGCACCGCCTGATGGCGTGGCTCGTATATGCGCCGCTGGTGCTCTCGGGCCAGGACGGGAAACTACGTTCGCGCATGCTCGCCGCAATTGACGAGACCGCGTGCTGGCTCGACCGCGAAGTGCGCCGCACGCCCGATCCGCTTGGCGCAGTGCTGGGCTGGGGCGCGATCACGGCGGCTGGCTTGCTGATGCCGCAGGGCAAGCCGCGCCGGCTCTATGGCGAGGCGGGGCTGATCGCCGCGCTGGGCGATTTCGCAGGCGAGGATGGCGGCGCGCTGTCGCGCAGCCCGATGGCGCAGGCCGATGTGATCGCAATGCTGACCGACCTTGAAGCGTGCTACAAGGCGACAGAACGTGACCTGCCGGCACCACTTGGCCTGATGCGCGAACTGCTGGTGCCGCCGCTGCTGGCGATGCGGCATGGCGATGGCGGATTGGGTAGCTGGCAAGGCAATGGCGCTGCCCGTGCTGATCGGCTGGCCGCGTTGATCGATGCCAGCGGGGTCCGCACCCGCCCGCTCAAGGATGTGCGGCACTGGGGCTATCACCGGCTGGCTGGCGGCAAGACAGTGATACAGATCGATGCTGCACCTCCCCCGCGCTCGAAACATGCGCGCTGGGGCTGCGCCTCGACGCTGGCTTTCGAAATGTCGGACGGGGCACACCGGCTGATTGTCAATTGCGGCGGCGCTGCGCTTGCGGGCGGGCAGGTGCCTGCCCGAATCGAGCAGGGCCTGCGCGCCACGGCCGCGCATTCGACGCTGGTGCTGGACAATGCCAATTCCACCGCCGTTTTGCTCGGCGGCAAGCTGGGCAAGGGCGTCGAACAGGTCGAGGTCGAGCGCGGCGAGATTGCGCGCGCTGGCGGTGACGTGCAGCGGATCGAAGCAAGCCATGACGGCTATGCCGCACGTTATGGCCTGGTCCACCGCCGCATCCTGATGCTGCGCGGGGATGGCTGCGAGCTGCTGGGTGAGGATATCCTCACGCCTCCCTCGAAGAAGGGCCAGCGCGGGAAGGTTGGGTTTGCAATCCGCTTTCACCTCGGGCGCGGGGTTGAAGTGCGGCTGTCCGAAGACCGGCGCGGCGCCGGCCTGATGCTGCCCGACGGGGCGCTGTGGCAATTCCGCCTGGGCGGCAATGACAGCGGCGCGAGCGTCGAGATCGAAGAAAGCATGTGGGTCGATGGCGACGGGCGCCCGCATGCAATCGATCAATTGGTGGTGCAGGGAATGACATCGCGCGGCGGGGGGCAATTCTCCTGGCTGTTCAAGAAAATGGGGTGAAATCCGAATCGTGACGGATGTGGTAATCAGGCGGGCACTGCTTTCGGTGTCCGACAAGAGCGGATTGGTTGAACTGGGCAAGGCTCTGGCCGCGCGCGGGGTGGAACTGGTTTCGACCGGTGGCACGGCAAAGGCGCTGCGCGAAGCGGGCCTGGAGGTGCGCGACATTTCCGAACTTACAGGCTTTCCCGAAATGATGGACGGGCGGGTCAAGACGCTGCACCCCAAGGTCCACGGCGGGCTGCTGGCGGTGCGCGACAACCCCGAACATGCTGCGGCGATGGAAGAACATGGCATCGGTGCAATCGACCTGGTGGTGGTCAATCTCTACCCCTTCGAAGCGACTGTGATGCGCGGTGCCGCGCGTGACGAGATCATCGAGAACATCGATATCGGCGGGCCCAGTATGGTTCGCTCTTCGGCGAAAAATCACCAATTTGTCACCATCGTCACCGATTCCGGCGATTATGCCGAATTGCTAGACGAACTTGACGCGAATAATGGGGCCACCTCACTGGCCTTCCGCCGCAAATGCGCGGCCAAGGCCTTCGCCGCCACTGCCGCCTATGACAGCATGATCAGCCAGTGGTTTGGATTTGCCGACCAGCAACAGCTCTTTCCAGATTTCCTCGCGGTCAATGGCAAGGCCCCCACTGTGCTACGCTACGGCGAAAACCCGCACCAGCAGGCCGCGCTTTACACCCCGGTTGGCCCGCATGGGCGCGGGATCGCGCAGGCTGAGCAGCTCCAGGGCAAGGAGCTCTCCTACAACAATTACAACGATGCCGATGCCGCGCTCGAGCTGTGCGCCGAGTTTGCCGGTGGCGATCCAGCAGTGGTGATCGTCAAGCATGCCAACCCCTGCGGCGTGGCGCAGGCAGGCACGCTGGTCGAGGCGTGGGAAGCGGCGCTGCAATGCGACAGCGTTTCTGCCTTTGGCGGGATCGTGGCGGTCAACCAGGAACTTGACGGGGCAACCGCCGAACAGATCGCCAGGATCTTCACCGAAGTGGTGATTGCACCGAGCGTGTCGGATCAAGCGCGCGAGATATTCGCGAAGAAGAAGAACCTGCGCCTGCTCACCGTGGGCGATTTGCCCGATCCGCGACGCGGCGGCTTGCTGGTCAAACCGATCACCGGCGGGCTGCTGGTGCAGACGCGTGACAATGGCGCGATCACCGAGGCTGACCTCAAAGTGGTGACCAAGCGGGCGCCAACCGAACAGGAACTCAATGATTGCCTGTTCGCATGGACCGTGGCGCGGCATGTGAAATCGAACGCGATCGTCTATGCCAGGGATGGCGCGACGGCCGGGATCGGCGCGGGCCAGATGAACCGGCGCGATTCCTCGCGTATCGCCGCGACGAAGGCAGCCGAAGCTGCCGAAACCTATGGCTGGGATGCCCCGCGCACGGTTGGCAGCGCGGTCGCCTCCGATGCCTTCTTCCCGTTTGCCGACGGACTGCTTGCGGCAGCTGAAGCGGGCGCCACCGCCGTGATCCAGCCGGGCGGTTCGATCCGTGACGAGGAAGTGATCGCTGCGGCGGACGAGGCGGGGCTGGCGATGGTCTTCACCGGGATGCGCCATTTCCGGCACTGATGCGTTTCGAGCGCGCCCCCACGCGCTCATCCTCGGTGCGGTTCTCGCTGCGCTACGAATCACCTGCGCTCGCCCAGTCGGGCTCTGACCCTAGAATTTGAGCCAGCGCTGGCCGCGTAGAATCGCATGCGCGCAGTTGTGCCCCGGGGCGCCCGCTTCAGCTGCCGCCGGGATGCCCGCGCGCGCAAGGTAAAAGCCACAAGCAAGCCCATTGTGGCCACCGCTGATGATGATCGCTTCACTCATTTCGTCAGCCCGTAACCACATTCTGTCGCAGAGCGAATAGACATTTTATGAAAGCCGTGTTCACCGCGCCTCAATTAATTGAGGCTAACACAGCTTCGAGCATTAAACCTGATTCGAGGCGTGAGCGAATATCCCATGGGTCTCTTCAAGTCCGATCTTTACCGTAACTTCGGCACTGGCTTCCTGATCGGGGCGCTGCTGGTCGGCGCGAGCATGGCGGGCGACATCACGGCCGATATTGCCACCCCGGCCCAGGCTGCGCCTGCGGAAACATCCAGCGAAAGCGGGCCTGCCAGCGCCAACTGAGACATGACCGCGCGCTGTCGTTCCGGCGCGGTTTGCCACCCACCCGTAACGATTGCCGCGAGGAGTGGCGCCGTGCGCCGCGGTGCACTATATGGCTTGAATGGCCAGTCATCATCACGCTCACCAGGAACATTCCGGCACCCGCCTGATCGATGCCGCCCGCATTGCCTTGACCGATGCGGGCGAGCAGTGGACCGGCATGCGCGAAGCGGTGTTTGCCGAACTCGCGCGCCATGAACGCCCCGTTTCCGCCTATGATATTGCCGACAATCTTTCGCGCGATCGCGGCAAGCGGGTGGCGCCCAACAGCGTCTATCGCATCCTCGACCTGTTTGTGACCAACAATCTCGCGCTCAGGGTTGAAAGCGCCAATGCCTTTCTTGCCAATACCCATCCAGGCTGCGAGCATGATTGCATCTTTCTCGTCTGCGACGAATGCGGCGAGGCCACCCACATCGATGATGATGAAGCGTCCCTGCGGGTGCGCGCGCTGGCCAGGACACGCGAATTCCAGGCGCGGCGCCCGGTGATCGAAATTCGCGGCGTGTGCAGCAGCTGCAGGGGCTGATGACACGCCGATTCCCTGGTCCGCCGCGATGCCCGGTCTGGCAGCCATTCATCGACAGTTCCCGAATTCGTATGTAAGCGCTTGAATCATGAGTCACTCACCGCAAACCCCGCTGCTCGACAAGGTCAGCTTCCCGGCCGACCTTCGCCAGCTCGACAAATCGGAGCTGCGCCAGCTTTCTGACGAACTTCGCGCCGAGGTGATCGACGCAGTGGGCACCACCGGCGGGCATCTGGGCTCCGGGCTGGGCGTGGTCGAATTGACCGTGGCGCTCCACTATGTCTTCAACACGCCGGAAGACCGGCTGGTGTGGGACGTGGGCCACCAGTGCTATCCGCACAAGATCATCACCGGGCGGCGTGACCGGATTCGCACATTGCGCCAGGGCGGGGGCTTGTCAGGCTTCACCAAGCGCTCCGAAAGCGAATATGATCCGTTCGGGGCGGCGCACAGCTCCACTTCGATTTCGGCGGCGCTCGGCTTTGCTATCGCCAACAAGCTGCAGGGTCAGCCCGGACGCGGCATTGCCGTGATCGGCGACGGCGCGATGAGCGCGGGCATGGCCTATGAGGCGATGAACAATGCCGAACAGGCGGGCAACCGGCTGGTGGTGATCCTGAATGATAACGACATGTCGATCGCGCCGCCGGTGGGCGGGCTTTCGACTTATCTCGCGCGGCTGGTTTCAAGCGGCAAGTTCCTGGGGCTGCGTGAACTGGCGCGCAAGTTCGCCCGCAAACTGCCTGAACCACTGCACAAGGCGGCGCGCAAAACCGATGAGTTCGCGCGCGGCATGGCGATGGGCGGCACGCTGTTCGAAGAGCTGGGCTTCTATTACGTCGGCCCGATTGACGGGCACGATCTCGATGCGCTGGTTCCGGTGCTGGAGAATGTCCGCGATGCGGCGGAGGGGCCGATCCTGGTCCATGTCGTGACGCAAAAGGGCAAGGGCTATGCCCCTGCCGAAAACAGCGCCGACAAATATCACGGCGTGCCCAGGTTCGATGTGGTGACTGGTGAGAAAGCCAAATCGAAGGCCGGCCCGCCTGCCTACCAGAACGTGTTCGGCGATACGCTGGCCAAGCTTGCAGAGACCGACAAGCGGATCTGCGCGATCACTGCGGCCATGCCATCGGGCACAGGGGTTGACCGTTTCGCCAAGGCTCATCCCGACCGCGCCTTCGACGTCGGCATTGCCGAACAGCACGGCGTAACCTTTGCTGCGGGGCTTGCCGCCCAGGGCATGCGGCCGTTCGCGGCAATCTATTCCACCTTCCTTCAGCGCGCCTATGACCAGGTGGTGCATGATGTTGCGATACAGAACCTGCCAGTCCGCTTTGCAATCGACCGTGCCGGGCTGGTGGGCGCCGATGGCTGCACCCATGCCGGCAGCTTCGACATCACCTATCTCGCCACCCTGCCCAACATGGTGGTGATGGCTGCGGCGGACGAGGCGGAGCTGGTCCATATGACCTACACCGCTGCCGAATATGACGACGGCCCCATCGCCTTCCGCTATCCGCGCGGCAATGGTGTGGGGGTGGGACTGCCCGAGACCCCGCAGAAGCTCGAAATCGGCAAGGGCCGGGTGATGCGGCAGGGCACTAAAGTCGCAATCCTGTCACTGGGCGCGCGGCTGGCTGAAGCGCTCAAGGCCGCTGATCAGCTCGAGGCAAAGGGGTTGTCGACCACGGTTGCCGATCTGCGTTTTGCCAAGCCGCTCGACACTCAGCTGATCGAGAGATTGATGCGTACCCATGAAGTTGTGGTGACGGTTGAAGAAGGCGCGATCGGCGGGCTGGGCGCGCATGTGCTGACCTTCGCCAGCGACGAAGGGCTGACCGATGTCGGCCTCAAGATCCGCACCCTGCGCTTGCCCGACATCTTCCAGGACCACGACGATCCCGAGCACCAGTATGACAAGGCGGGGCTCAACGCGCCCGATATCGTCGCCACTGTTCTGCGCGCGCTGCGGCACAATAGCGCTGGCGTGGAAGAGGCGCGGGCTTGAAGATTCTCCGCCGCGTCCGGGGTGACGGCGGATAATAATGCTGGCAAGGCATCCGGCGAAAGGAATTCGCCGCATGTCACTCCTGAAGATCGAAACAGCCGGCCACGTCACCACACTTACGCTTGACCGTGCGGAGACGATGAACCCGCTCGGCGCCAAGGGCGATGGCGATGCCTTTGCCGCCGCTTGCGACGCAGTGAATCTCGACATGAATGTGCGCTGCGTGATCCTGACCGGTGCGGGGCGCGCCTTCAGTGCGGGGGGCGACATCAAGGCGATGAAGGATCGCAGTGGCACCTTCGGCGGCAATGCGCCCGAGATTTCGGACGGCTATCGCAACAACATCCACAAGGTGTTGCGCGCGCTTTACGGCCTGCGCGTGCCCCTGATCGCAGCGGTCAACGGCCCGGCGATCGGGCTTGGCTGCGATCTCGCCTGCCTGGGAGACATCCGAATTGCTTCCGACAAGGCAAAGTTTGGCGTGACCTTCCTCAAGCTGGGCATCATCCCCGGCGATGGTGGCACCTGGATCCTGCCGCGCATCATCGGCGAAGCGCGTGCGGCTGAACTGTTCTATACCGGTGATGTGATCGACGCGCCGACTGCGCTCGACTGGGGCCTTGTCAGCCGCGTGGTCGCGCATGACAGCTTGATGCAGGAGGCGCAGGCATTGGCAACGAAGATCGCTGCCATGCCGCCGCACGCGCTGCGCCATGCCAAGAACCTGATGCGCCAAGGGCGCTCGACCAGCTATGACACGGCGCTGGAAATGGCCGCCAACACGCAGGCGCTGATGCACCTGACTGGCGATCACATGGAAGGTATCGACGCGCTGCTTGAAAAACGCAGCCCCGAGTTCAAGGGGCAGTAGGCCGGCCGATCAAACTTCGGGAAGCGGCTGGACCACTTCCTTGCCGACATAGATGATCTTCGGCGGCGGTGCGGGTTCGCCAGGAACCAGGGTTTCGGCCGCTTCCGAAGGCACTGCGGGTGCCTCGATTGACTGCGGCACAGCAGCGGGCGCTGCCACCGGTTCGGGCCCGGCCATGATTGCCGCGATGCTGCAATCGCGCGGCGGCGGGCGGTTCTTGAGCGCGGCGATGTCTGCCTCACGCAGGCACAGATAACTTTCGCGCATCGCATAATAGGGATCATCGCTGGTGCTGATCTGTTCGAGCCGCTCGTCGAACTCGATCCGGTATTCGAGCGAGTTCACGGTAAAGGCAGGGATGGCATATTTCAGCGAATCGAACGGCTTGCCGACAACTGCGGGCAGGAACGATTGATCGAGCAGCCCCCCCAGCAGATCGCGCACCGTGGTTGCCCCAACCAGCGGCAAGACCAGGAAAGGCCCACTTCCAACCCCGTAATAACCCAGCGTATTGGCAAGGCCATTGCGGCGATAGGGCAGGTTGAAGGGCTTGTTCTTGGCCACGTCGAGCAGCCCGCCCACGCCTACAGTTGTGTTAAGGGTAAAGCGGCCGAGTGTTTCGAACGCCTTGCCCGGTTTGAGCTGCAACAGATAGTTGAGCGCGTTGACCGGCTCCATCAGATTGCGGAAGAAATTCCTCAATCCCTTGCGCAGCGGGCCGGGCAGTCCCTCTTCATAGGCGTCGGCGATTGGCGCGATCAGGATGGTGTCGACTTCCTGGATCACCTTGTAGGCGGCGACATTGACTTTCTCGAGCGGATCCTTGAGCGGGGCCTGGCCATCGGCGGTGACAATGATGACATTTTCTTCGTCCGCTGCCCCGGCGCCTGGCTCATCTTCCGTTGCTGTATCCAGAACGGCAGGCTCGGCCGCCTCCTGTCCTTCGTCTTGCGGCGGCGGCCCTGGTTGCACTCCATCCACAACCGCAGGCGCGGTTCCATCGATTGCTGCGGGGTCTTGTGCTTCTTGAAGTTCGGCATTCGCCGGTGCGGGCTGCACAAATGCAACCTGGGCCTGTGGAAGTAGCGCAATTGGTGTGCTCGCCGATGCGAGCAGCGCAGCCGATGTCAGCAAAATTGGCATTCATTTCCTTTCGTGCCCCCCGCGCGGACCACTGTTGCCTGTTGTTGAGGCTCAAGACAAACAAAAGGTTATTTATGCTCTTGCCGCGTGAATTGCGGTTGAACTTCGCCAGGGCGCCCGGGCACTGCTGTCTGAGGTGCGCCGGGTGGGAAAGGTCCGGTCAGAACCAGCGCCACACACCTGCCGGAATCCCGCCCAGCGGCAAGTGCGCCCAGCTGAGCGCCAGCCAAAGGCCCAGCCCCACGGCCCAGCACAGCGGGCCGACCGAAAACAATTTGCCGGGCTGCGGCCAAAAACTGGTGCGGCTTTCCCATGTCGCCCAGGCCTCGCCCATCAGCGCCTCTTTCTTGCGGTCCTGCAAATGCGCGCCGACCAGCGCCAACACGCCCATCGCCAGCGCGGTGATCACGCTGCGCGTGCTCCACCACAGCACGATGTGCGACAATGCCCACAGGCCGATCGCCCACATCATCGGGTGCCGGGTCACCTGGAACACGCCCTTGGGCTGGGCACGGGCCTGTTCGGCTGCGGCCGGTGTCGGCAGCGCCGGATTGCCCGACATCGATCCCGCCAACAAAACCAATGCCGGAAGCGTCAGCAGCGTCGCCACGATCCAGCCAAGGTCGCCCGAACCGCCCAGGTCGCCCGCTGGCGCAGCCTTGAACGCCGAATAGACCCAGAACAGAGCCGCCGCGCTCACGAGCGAATAAACCGCGCTGAAACCGCCTGCGCGCAGCAGCTTCACCATTGGCGCGCGCAGCGGATGCGACATCGCAAAATGCGACCCGACAAATGCCACATTCGCAGCGATCAGTTCTACCAAGGCATCATCCATGACCACTCCCCCTTACATGGGGGATTTGGCCACAGTGCCGGGCAAATGGCAAGACAGGCGACGAGGCATGCGGTGGACGGGCGCCGCTTGGCTTACCAGTCGAAGGCTTTCGGCAGCTCGCTCTCGTCAAGGTCGCGATAGCGATCGCGCAGCCTGGTCTGGTGATTGTCCAGCGGTTGCTCGATCCCGTCGATGAACACGCGCAGCGGTGCGCTTGAGACTTCGAGCGGATCGCCGTCCCAGATCACCACGTCACCCACAGCCCCCGGCTTGAGAACGCCCAGCCTGCCGCCCATGCCGATCGCTTCTGCAGGGCGCGAGCTGATGGCGGCAAAAGCCTCGCCCCAGCTCAAACCGGCTGCGCCCGGCATGCGGGCGAGCGCGACCAGATTGCCGGCATATTGGGTGTAGTGATGGCTGTTTTCGATCGTAGCGGCGTTGAGTGCCACCTTGACACCGGCGGCGCGCATACGGCCGATATTGCTCTGGGTCGAGGCCAGCTGCTCGAACCGCTCGGGCAGGTCTTGCAGGCTTTCCGCGATCACTGGCACCCCTGAAGCGGCAATTTCCGGCGCCACAAGCCAGCCTTCGGTTGCGCCGACCAGTACCAGATCGAGTGCGGGGAATTCCTGCTTGAGCGCCAGCACGGCGCGAATGTCGGACGCGCGGTGTGCCTCGATCAGCAGAAGCTGCGAGCCCTCTATCACCGGGCCCAGCGCTTCCGCATCGGCGCGGGTGAGAAGGTTGTCCTCCCCGCTCCAGCGCCCGGCGGCAAAGTCGCGCGCTTCGCGCAGGGCATTGCGAAGTTCGGCATGGCTCGCATTGCGGCTGCCCCCGGCAATGCGCGCGCCGCCTTCACCCAGCGCAATCATCTGGAATGCGCGCGGCTTCATCACCGGATCGGGATCCGCCCCGGTATCGATGATTGCGCCCTGCCCGGCAAAGATCGAATTCGACGAGCCACCCGAAACCACCGCGCGAGTGATCCCGTTGGCGCGGCTCACCTTGATATGCTGCGAGGCCGGATTGATCGCGGGGGCAACATCGAGCGCGGCGTTGAAGCGCGCCTTGCTGGCACGCGTGTCATTGCTGTTGCTTACGGCGCCAACATCGAGCAGGCCGAGGTCGGTAACCGCAGCGACGAGGCCGGGGGTTACCCAGAGCCCGGTGCCGTCTATTACCGGCAGGGAGGGATCGGGCTGCACGTCTGCTCCCACGGCGGCTACCTTGCCAGCGCGTATGATTACCGTTGCGCCTTTCATCGGCGCGCTGCCGTCACCAGTGGCGACGTGGGCATTGGCAATGGCAAAATCCTGTGCCTGGGCTGGGGTGGCCGCGAGCGCCACTGCGGCAGCGGCAAATGCAAGGAGGCGGTTCATTTCACGTCTCCTTCGCCCTGCTGGCCTAGCTCGAAATCGCTCACCGGGCGGTGTTTGGGATCGAGCGCGTCGAACATCAATGCGCCATCGACCCAAACCTTCTCAGGCCGTGAATAGACGCTCAGCGGATCACCGTTCCACAGCACCACATCACCCATCTTACCCGGCTCAAGGCTGCCGGTCATCGCATCGATTCCCATCGCCTTGGCGGCGTTGAGCGTGAACCAGCGCACCACTTCGCCATCGGGAATATCGATCCCCATGCGCTTGCCCGCTGCCTGCGCCTTGGCGGCTTCCTGGTTGAGCCGCTGGATGCCCTGATCGCTGTCCGAATGGATTACCACGCAGGCCCCGGCCTGCTGCAGCAATGCGGCATTTTCGGGAATGCCGTCATAACTCTCCATCTTGAAGCCATACCAGTCAGCCCAGATCGCGCTGCACACGTCGTTTTCGCGCAGCAGATCGCCGATCTTGTAGCTTTCAACCGCGTGGTGGAAGGCAGTGACGCGGTATCCCATCTCCTTGGCCATATCCATCACCAGCGCCATTTCGTCCGCGCGGTAGCAGTGATTGTGGACCAGGATCTCGCCCGCCATCACGCCGGCGAGGGTTTCCTTGCCGAGATTGCGCTTGCGATCCTCGTCTGCGGCATAGACCTTGGCGTCGAGCCAGGCCTGGCGGTTGACCGCGAAATTGCCCATGCGGGTAGAGGGGGCACGGCCCTTGCCGCCATAGACCCGCTTGGGGTTCTCGCCGCAGGCCATCTTGAAGCCATAGGGTGCGCCGGGGAATTTCATCCCCTGCGCGGTCCGTGAAGGCACATTCTTGAGCGTAACCGCACGCCCGCCCATGAGATTGGCCGATCCGGGGAGAATCTGCAGCGCGGTGACCCCGCCATTGGCGAGCGCGCGGCTGAAACCCGGGTCCTGCGGCCAGACCGAATGTTCGGCCCAGACTTCGGGTGTGGTGGGTGCGGTGGCTTCATTGCCGTCCGAATGCGCATCGACCGAGGGTGAGGGATAGTCACCCAGATGCGAATGGACATCGATCACCCCGGGGGTGATGAATTTGCCGCGCGCGTCAATCAAAGTGTAGCCCGAGGTGTCGAGCCCCGATCCCACTGCCTCGACCTTGCCTTCGCGCAGCAGCACGGTGGTGTTGTCGAACTGCCGCCCGGTGCCGTCAAACACGGTGGCGCCCACCAGTGCCGTGGGGGCGCCGGGGTAGGCGCGATAGGTTGAGGGATAGGGGTCCTTCTCGAAATCATTGGCGCTGGCTGAGGCTGGCTTTGTACCGGCATCGGCCCCGCCAGTGGTTGCGCAGGCGGCGAGCGCCACCGCGCTCCCCAGCCCCGCGATTGCGCGCATCATGCGTGACATATAAATTCTCTTGATAGTTGCGACCAAAGTTCCGGGGGCCCGGCGAACCGGGCCCTGCAGTTCAATTCTCCATCAGGACGGTGGGCGCGACGCCGGGTGGACGCCGCCTTCCTGTGCCTCCAGCCCTGCTGCCGCAGCGCCTTCAAGCTCGTCATCCTTGAGCGTGTCGAGGTGCATCAGCTTTTTCACCAGCGGGCTAATGACAATCACCGCCACGCCCACACCCACCGAAATCCAGCCGATCTGGCTATAGACGGCGAGCACGGTTTCCTTGGCCGCGCCCTCGCCCGATGCCGCTTCCGAACCGGTTGCGGCCGAAATCAGACCGGCAACGAAATTGCCGGTGGCCGAAGCGAAGAACCACGTGCCCATGATCAGCGAAGCCATATGCGCTGGGGCCAGCCGGTTCATCGCCGAAAGGCCCACGGGGGAAAGGCACAGCTCGCCGGTGGTGTGCAGCAGGTAGATCAGGAACACGAAGATCACCGGCGTCATGTTTTCCATGCCGACGGCCTGCGCACCGAATACCAACACCAGAAAGCCTGCCCCCAGCTGGATCAGCGCCAGGCCGAACTTGGCTGGGGTGGAAGGCTCCAGCCCCTTCCTGCCGAGCCACGTCCACAGCCCCGCGAACAGCGGGGCCAGCATGATGATGTAGATCGGGTTGATCGACTGGAAGATCGAGGCCGAAACGCCCTGCCGGTCGACATAGCGATCGGTGAACAGGTTGAGCGACGAGCCGGCCTGTTCGAACAGCGCCCAGAACAGGATTGAGCCGATGATGAGGAACATCGCGGCAAAGATCCGGTCACGGTCATGCCCGCCAATCTTGATCGCCTGCCAGATGACAAAGGCTACCAGCAAGCCACCGAAGACACCAAGAATGCTGCCCACTACTGCCTGGTTCTGCACCAGCCACCACGTCACGGCGACCGCTGCGAAACCGATGATGTAGAGCAGCCATTCGAACTTCATGCCCCACTTCTGCGAAGCGAGCTTTTCAGGCACACTGCTTTCGCCTTTGCCCAGCAGCAGCGGCTTGAAGATGATGAACACCACCAGGCCCAGCAGCATCCCGAAGCCCGCTGCGCCGAAGCCATAGGCCCAGCCATAGTTCTGGCCAAGATAGCCGGCGATGATCGTGCCCACTGCGGCGCCTACGTTAATGCCCATGTAGAAGATGGTATAGGCACCGTCGCGGCGAATATCCGTGCGCGGATAAAGCTGCCCCACGATGACCGAGATATTCGCCTTGAGGAAGCCCGAGCCAACAATGATGAAGGCCAGCGCCGCCCAGAACACGTCGATCATGGGATTGTTCTGGCCAAGCGTGCCTTCGCCTTCGAAGGCCATCAGGAAGTGGCCAATGGTCAGCAGGACCGCGCCGAACAGCACCGCCTTGCGCTGGCCCAGATATTTGTCGGCGAGGTAGCCGCCCAGTACCGGCGCAATGTACACCAGCGCCGTATAGGCACCGTAGATGACAGAGGCCTTTTCGTCATTGAAGAGCCAGTGCTGCGTCAGGTAGAAAATCAGCAGCGCGCGCATGCCGTAATAGGAGAAACGTTCCCACATCTCGGCAAAGAACAGCACAAACAAACCCTTGGGATGTCCGGCGAATTCGGCTTTCGACGAAGTCACGATCGTCGCGCCACCAATCAGCAGCAGCACCAGGAATGACGCCGCGACGGCGACGATAATTTCTTCAAGCGACACGAAGGTCCTCCCCAAATTCCTATGGCAGCGCGGCGCTGACGCACGCCGCTCTGACGCGGCACACTAACGCCTGAAATTCCCATGTGAAGCTTTAGTTTCAGCCGCAACCGGAATCCGGCAGAGCCTTGACGCGCATGGCTGTATTATGGCACTGATGCACCAATCGCGAGGAAATCATGAGCCAGAACCGCCCCGTATACCTCAAGCTGCGCGACCAGATCGCCGCAGCGATCATCGAAGGCCGCTATGCTGAAGGCGAAATGCTGCCATCTGTGCGCGCGCTTGCGGCAGAGGAAGGTGCCAATCCGCTCACTGTCGCCAAGGCATATCAGCAGTTCCAGAACGATGGTCTGGTCGAGGTCCAGCGCGGGGTCGGCATGTATGTCGTCGAAGGCGCGGCAGAGCGCTTGCGCAGCCGCGAGCGCGAGCAGTTCCTGGCGCGCGAATGGCCAGAGATCCGCGCACGCATCGACCGGCTGGGAATCGATTTGGCCGGATTGGTTGAACGGGCCTGATTCTGGGCGCGGCTGTGCCAAGCCGCGACACTTGCTTGAAAAATTACGCCACACGCTTGCGGACAATCCACGAGTCTGGCACGATGCCTCCAGATTTGGCCGTCTTTCGGGTCGCAGCTAAGGTCAGGTCTTTTTCGGGCGTGCTCTTCCCGTGCTGGGAAGCCTGGGCACGTTTGCTGGGAGGCGCAAATGATAAGATCCGAATTGCTCCAGGCGCTCCATCGGGACAATCCCGAACTGCGGGCAGAAGAAGTCGAACAGGTGGTCGACATTTTCTTTGACGAAATTGCCGAACGGCTGGCCGAAGGGGGCAGGGTGGAGCTGCGCGGCTTTGGTGCCTTTTCCACGCGTGAGCGCGAGGCACGGCAGGGCCGCAACCCGCGGACGGGCGAAACGGTGGATGTGCCGGCAAAGAGCGTGCCCTATTTCAAGCCCGGCAAGGACATGCGCAAGCGCATCAACTAAGGTTGAGCACGCTTTCGCCGGCCCATTGTGCTGCCTATTGTGCTGCCTATTGTGCTGCATGAAGGGCTTCGCACCCGTGTTGCCGTTTCTCGGTGTGCATTCCTGCGTTGCCGCCTTGTCAAGCGCCCGCTAACAGGCCGCTCTGGCATGCAATCTGTGCGGGTGTGGCGGAATGGTAGACGCCGGGGACTTAAAATCCCCTGACCTTTGGTCGTCCGGGTTCGAGTCCCGGCACCCGCACCAACTTCCATTGGCGATCTGTCCGTAGACTGGATCGGCGGCCAGGCCCTGTTTCAGGGAACAGGCATTGTTATCTCAGTATTAACTCCTAATGGGGCAAAGCTCTTTTTTAAAGCACTGCTGCCATAGCAAGCTTTGGTGGCCAATAAGGGTCGGCATAAACGGGGAATTGGAACAATGGACCATGCGGCGTTCGGGCCAATTCCGCAGATGGATCCGGAAGAGCAGCATGAGCAGCGCCGCGCGCGCCGCTATTCGCTGCTGATCCGTCCAGCCAAGCTTCTGTGTTCACAAGGCGAGTTCGTGTGCGTGCTTCGCGACGTGTCATCGGCTGGCGTCAGCGCCAAGCTGTTTCACCGCCTGCCCGCTGGCGATTGCTTCACGCTCGAACTGCAAAGCGGGCAAAGCTATGAAATAAAGCGTGTGTGGGAGCGCGATCTCGAGGCCGGGTTCGTTTTCGGCACCAATGTCGATGTCGACCAGGTGGTCAGCGAAATCGGGGCATTCCGCAAGCGCGGTTTGCGCCTTGCGCTCAATTTTCCCGTAACGCTGATGGCCGGGCCAGTGCGCAAACTGGCATTGGTCGAAAATATATCACAGCAAGGTGCACGCCTGGAATGCAGTGAATTGCTGGCGCTTGACCAGAGCCTGCGGCTTGAGGGGCCGGGCTTGCGCGAAACCCGCGCCAAGGTGCGCTGGCGAAGCGATGAGAATTATGGCCTGGTGTTCGACGACACTTTCTCGCTGCGCGACTTCGCGCTCCTCGCGGCGCGGCTTCAGGCTCCCGGGCTGCTTGTTGGCGCCTAGCTTGCTTCGCCTGGCGGCCCGGTGATTCTTGACCATCTTAACGCGCTGATAACCAATTTCCTTCACTCCCAAGGCTGCAATTGTTAACGGGGTAATTGATGGAACAGCGTGCGGCCCGCAGCCATGGCGCAATCGATGTTGACGTGGCGATCATAGGTGCAGGCCCGGCCGGGCTTACCGCCGGCTATCTGCTGACCAAGCAGGGCAAAACGGTCGCCATCATCGAAAAAGACGCCACTTATGTCGGCGGGATCAGCCGCACGGTCGAGCATGAAGGCTATCGCTTCGACATCGGCGGGCACCGGTTCTTTTCCAAGAGCCAGCAGGTGGTCGATCTGTGGAACGAGATACTCCCTGACGATTTTATCCAGCGGCCGCGGATGAGCCGCATCTATTACGAAGGCAAGTTCTACAGCTATCCGCTGCGCGCATTCGAAGCGCTGTGGAACCTCGGCATATGGCGCAGCACGCTGTGTATGCTCAGCTACCTGCGCTACAAGCTGTTCCCGATCGCACAGGTGAAAAGCTTCGAGGACTGGACCACCAACCAGTTCGGCCACAAGCTCTATTCGATCTTTTTCAAGACCTATACCGAGAAGGTGTGGGGCATGCCTTGCGACGAGATGAGCGCCGATTGGGCGGCGCAGCGGATCAAGGGGCTTTCGCTGTGGAATGCGGTGGTTGACGGGCTCAAGCGCTCGCTCGGCCTCAAAAAGCGGCCCAATGACGGGCAAGCGGTCAAGACGCTGCTCGAAACCTTCCGTTATCCCCGGCTTGGGCCAGGCATGATGTGGGAGGCCGCGCGCGACAAGATCATGGCCACCGGCAAGGGCCAGCTGCTGATGGGGCACAGCCTCAAGCAACTGGCAAGCGACGGACAGGGTGGCTGGTCGATGACGGCAGACGGCCCCGAAGGGGACGTGCAGGTGCGCGCGAAACATGCGATCAGCTCGGCACCGATGCGCGAGCTTGCGGCGCGGCTCCATCCGCTGCCCGAAAGCACGCTGCAGGCGAAACAGCTTAAATATCGCGACTTCCTCACCGTGGCGCTGATGATCCGCAGTGAAGACCTGTTCCCGGACAACTGGATCTATATCCATGACAGCAAGGTGAAGGTCGGCCGTGTGCAGAACTTCCGCAGCTGGTCGCCGGAAATGGTGCCCGATGCCGATGTCGCCTGCGTTGGCCTCGAATATTTCTGTTTCGAAGGCGATGGGCTGTGGTCGAGCGCGGACGCCGACCTGATCGAACTCGCGAAGCGCGAAATGCAGATCCTCGGCCTTGTCGATCCGGACAAGGTGATCGGCGGGGCGGTGGTGCGCCAGGAAAAGGCCTATCCCGTCTATGACGGCGATTATGCCGCAAATGTCGATGCCATGCGGGTGGAGCTGGAAGCAAAGCATCCCACGCTGCACCTGGTTGGGCGCAACGGCATGCACCGCTACAATAATCAGGATCACGCGATGATGACCGCGATGCTGACGGTGGAGAATATCCTCGCGGGCGAACGCCTTTATGATACCTGGTGCGTCAACGAAGACGCCGAATATCATGAAGCGGGCGATGAAGGCGCGGAGAAAGCGATCCCCGCGCGCGAGGTCGGCACGGGTTTGAGCGAAGACCAGGCGGCTGCGCTCACATCGGTGCGCAGCGTTCCCGCGCGGATCAAGAAATCGGCCTGACGGGAGGCGGCGCTGAAACATTACGTTGCTCGCCTCTTTTCCTGGCGCTTCACGCGCTACGCACTGGCCAGCACCACTGGTGCACTGGCCGACCTTGCCAGCTTCCTCGCGCTTTATGCGGCAGGAATGGTGGCGGCCGTGGCCGCAGTGATCGGCTATGCGGTTGGCACGCTGGTCCACTGGCTGATTTCGAGCCGGGTGGTGTTTCCCGACAGGCTGGCCGAAGCGGGCCTCAAGCGCGGGGGGCAGCAGGTCCTGTTCGTCGGTTCCGCGTTACTGGGAATGGGCCTCACCGCCTTGGTGGTGGGGTGGGGAGATGCTGCGGGCTTCGATCCCAGGCTGGCCAAGCTGGCGGCGATGGGGCTGAGCTTTCTGACTGTATGGCTGGTGCGGCTTACCGTGGTGTTTCGCGCCAACCCCGAATAGCCATGGGATTAGCCGGATTTTCGCCGCCACGGCATTTACCCTAGCGTTTTCTTAACCTTGTTTTGCGACATGGTCATGCGGGCCTGAAAGGCCTGACAACCGGGGGGCATGCGTGTTTTCAATCCTTGCCAGGCTACGCGATATTCGCCTGCTCCGCTACGGGCTGGCCAGTGTCGGTGCGCTGGCGGTTGATGTCGGGGTGTTTCTCGCCCTGCTCTCGGCGGGTGTGGCCGCAGCGCCAGCCTCGGCCTTTGGCTATACTGTCGGGATTGCTGCGCATTGGCTGCTTTCCAGCCGCAAGGTGTTCAATGATGGCCTTGCCGCTCGCGGGCGCGAGCGCATGAAACAGAAGGCATTATTCGTGATATCGGCGCTGATCGGCCTGGCGCTTACCACTGCGATTGTCGGTCTTGGCGATCAAGCCGGAGCAGACCCGCGGTTAGCCAAGCTGGCCGCCATTGTGGCCAGTTTCATTCTGACCTATCTGATCCGTAGCAGGGTGGTATTTCAGCGCGGGCTGGACTGATGCATATGGATGACCGGCGTATGCGCCTGGGCGAGAGCCCGAATCGCGCCATATTTTTGGCGTGGCTGGGCCTATGCGCGGTGCTGCTGCTGGTTGCCGGCCAAAACATCCTTGCGGGCCGCTTTCCCGGTCCGGACGATTCGCTCCGCCTGGCACAGGTGAGGGACCTGCTAGCAGGGCAGGGTTGGTACGATTTGCACCAATACCGGATGACCCCGCCCGAAGGCACGCAGATGCATTGGTCGCGGCTGGTCGATGTGCCGATTGCGGCGTTGATCCTGCTATTCTCGCAATTCATGGAGATGCCGCAGGCCGAACGGGCGACGATGATCGTATTGCCGCTGCTGATCCTGCTCCCGACTACATTCGCAGTGGGCCGGCTCACCTGGCGGCTGTTCGACCGGCAAACGGCGATCTACGCCTGCCTCGCGTTGCTGCTGCTGCCGCTGGTGCCGATGCAGTTCCAGCCGCTCAGGATAGATCACCATGGCTGGCAGATCTTCACGGTAGCCTTCGGAGCTTGGGCAATGTCGTGGCGCAGCGCACCGCGCGGCGGCGCGGCAGCGGGCCTGGCGATGGCATTCGGGTTGATGATTTCGCTCGAAGTGATCTTCCTGGCCGCAGCATTCGGCCTGATCTTCGCCCTGCGCTGGATGCGCGATCATCGTGCCCGCTGGTGGCTGGTTGCTTACCTGCAAACGCTGGCGTTGGGCCTTGCCGTCGCCTTTGCCTTGACCCGCGGTTTGCCTGACCTTGCCGCGCATTGCGATGTGATTTCCTCGCCGCATCTGGGTTTTTTTCTGATCGTGGCGCTCGGTTCCGGGATGCTTGCGGTGGCGCCGCGCATGCCGCGCCTGCCGCTGGTGCTGGCACTGGGCAGTTTTGCGCTGCTGGGGCTGGGCTTTCTTGGCTGGTCCGCCCCGCAATGCCTGGCCCCGCCCTTTGCCGGGCTCGATCCACTGGTGCGCGATTACTGGTATCTCAACGTGACTGAGGGAAGGCCGCTGTGGAACAGAGGCCCCAGCGAGGCAATTCCAGCGCTGGTCCAGCCGCTGTTCGCATTGGGCGTGACGCTGTACCTGGCGGGGCGGAGCCATGACTGGCTGCGAGGCTGGTTGTTCGAATATGCGCTGCTGCTCGCAATCGCGTTTTGCGGCGGTGTGATGACCTATCGGTCGATAGCATTTGCGGGCGTGCTGGCGGCATTGCCGATGGGTTGGTTCATCGGGCAGATGTTCAAGCGCTGGCGTGCTTATCCCAGCCTGCTGCCCAAGCTGGGCCTGGCGCTGCTTCTGTTCGCGGTATTTCTCCCCGGCGGCTTGGTGACGATGGCAATGAAACTTGCACCTGACAGACCAAGCCAGGGTGCGGTGCGGCTTGGGGATTCGCGCTGCGAGCTACATAGCCAGGCGCAACTGCTGAAAAAGCTTCCGCCTGCGGTCCTGTTCACGCCGCTTGATATTGGCCCCGCGGTATTGGCTCAAACACGTCACAGCGTGGTCGCATCGGCCCACCATCGCGCAGAGCAGGCGATGCATGATGTGATCTTAAGTTTCACCAGCCCGCCTGCTCTCGCACGCGAATATGTCGATGCCTATAAGGCCGACTATGTAGTGCTCTGCGCCGATGTGGTAGAGACGCGCAACTTCAGCATAGGCGGCGGCGAAGGCGCCTTGATGAGCCGCCTGTTGGCAGATGACCCGCCCGATTGGCTTGCGCCGGTCGACATCGGCGGACCGGATGAACTCAAGGTATGGCGGGTGATCCGCAGCCAGGGCCCTGACCCTGGGGCGCTTTCCACCCATGCCGGATCACCATGCCTGGGCACACAGGCCCACTGCGCCAAGGGATAGCGCAGCGCAGCGCAGGGCAAGGCCATCAGAGCATCAGAATTCGGTGATCTCGACCTCTAGCTTGCGGAAGCCGTGCACGAAATTGGCCCGCACCCGCTCGACATTGCCTGCCACATGCACCCGCATGCGCCGTTTGTGCATTTCCTCGAGCAGGACCTTGAGCTGGAGCTCTGCCAGGCGCGCGCCGACGCAGCGGTGAATACCATAGCCGAAGCTGAGGTGGCGCCGCGCGTTCTCTCGGGTGATGTCGAGCTTGTCGGGATTCTCGAACACTTCCTCGTCGCGATTGGCCGAAAGATACCACAGCACCAGCTTGTCGCCCTTTTTCACCTGCTGTCCAAACACCTCGGTATCTTCGGTGCAGGTGCGGCGCATATGCGCCAGCGGGGTCTGGTAGCGGATGCATTCCTGCACCGCGTTGGGGATGAGGCCTGGGTTCTCCTCGAACAGCTTGCGCTGGTCGGGGAACTTGTCAAAGGCATGGATGATCCCGCTCATGGTGTTGCGGGTGGTATCGTTCCCGCCCACAATCAGCAGCACCAGATTGCCCATGAATTCCTGCGGGCTCATCTGGTTCATCGCGTCCGAATGGATCATCATCGAGATGAGATCGTCACCCGGCTCCTTGTCATGCGTCCGCTCGATCCAGAGCGACTGGAAATAAGCGCCCATTTCCTGCAGGATGCCCCAGCGCAGCTCGTCAAGTTCGCGCACAGTGGCAAGCTCCGTATCGCCTGACCAGTCTGACCAGTAGGTCAGCAAGCGGCGATCTTCCCACGGGAAGCCGAACAGGATCGCCAGCATTCCGGTGGTCAGCTCGATCGAGACGGTGTCGACCCAGTCGAACACTTCCCCACGTGGCAGCGAGTCAAGCAATTCGCCGGTGCGCTGGCGGATTTCGCCTTCCATTTCCGCCATTCCGCTGGGGGTGAACTTGGGCGCAACGGTGCGGCGCTGGCCGGTGTGCTGCGGCCGGTCCATGGCGATGAACATCGGCAGCTCGCGCCGCTCTTCCAATCCGCGCTCCGCCATCTCTTCGTCGCTGAGGCGTTCAAGGATAGTAATCCCGCCATATTCCCAGCTCGACGAGAACAGTTCCGGCAGCGCTTCGATATGCTGGATCGCCTTGTGTTGCACCACCGCCCAATAGGGGCCGTACGGGCTTTCGGGAATGTAGTGCAGCGGCCCGGCCTCGCGCATCTCCTTGAAGATCGGCTGCCAGGTATCGTTGTAATAGATGTCGGAACGGCTCACGTCCCATTTGTGCGGATGCTGCAACCTTTCGTCAGGATGCGTCTTCAGATGTTCGCGCAGCGCCTCATAGGCAGTAGGGGACCGGCGGACTTCGGGGCGCTGGGGAGCAATCGTGGCCATTTCTCTCTCCGTTTCGGACGACTCTTTCAATCGCCCACTCTCTCGCCGCTATCCTGCGGCTATTTACAGCCATGTCAATAGTCAGTTTCGATCAGGGACCTATTCTGCGTCGATTCATGCCCTTGCCGCGCCGAACAGGCGCCGCCTGGGCTTGTCGCGCCCGGCGCCGCCTGATTTCATCACCCGCTTGCGGAACAAAGTCGAGCCGCCCTTGACGATCAGCAGCACCATCAGCGCCTGCCAGGCGAGCGCGGCCGCATGGACCCACAGCGTTTCCTGCATGGCCGCGCGCGCCAGCATGGCGAAGGGCGAGCTCAAGGGGAAAACGATCGCAACCATTTCCAGTGTCGAACCCGGCTGGGTGATCACATATGCAGCCAGGAAGAACACCATCAGCTGCATCATGGTGACCGGCATCGACAATGTCTGCACTTCGCGCACTGTCGCTGCCATTGCGCCGATGGTGAGGAACAGCGCACCGAGCAGGAGATAGGCCATGGCAAAATAGAGCACACTGAGCAGCGCGAATATCGGCCAGCCTACGGCCGGCGCGGGCAAGTTGGACGGGTTGAAACCGGTGGCATCGGCGATCGCTCCCCCGCTCAGGCTCCACAGGCCGTATCCGGCCAGGCCCCATACTGCGATTCCCACGATCGAGACCGCCAGCATGGCAAACAGCTTGCCCAGGAACACGGCATCCATCGGGATCGCGGCGGCGAGGATTTCGATGATCTTGTTGGCCTTTTCCTCGACCAGGTTGGAAAGCACCATACCCGCCAACAGCATGGTGAGCAGGAACAGCATCATCTGGGCCGCCTGCGCGGTGCGGATACGGTCGGTGCGCACGCTTGCGGCGCTGGTGCTGACCAACTGCGCCCGGATCTGCGGCAGTGCTTCCGGCTGCGCATCGGCGGCATTGCCAACCAGCAGCGCCACGGGGCCCTGCCAACGCACCACCTGGCCGCGCGTGCCGACCAGCTCTGGCGCATCGAGCGTGCCACCCAGGATTGCGGCATAATTGCCGCGTTTCTGTTCAAGGAATGTGCGCGAATCGAAATCGGGTTCGCTCTGCGCGGCTTCGACCGGCACCAGTATAGGCAAATTGCGGCCCAGCTGCGGTCGCAAGCGGTCCTGAGCGGCGAGCAAGGCCTGATTGTCCGCGCCGCTCATCGCCAGGCCAATTTCGTGGCTCACGGATTCGCGTTGCACCTGCCCGCCGATACCGCCTGCCAGTCCGCCCACGATGACAGGGAACAGCGGCCCCAGCAGGAAGAAGAAGAATGCCCGACTGAACAGGACCGCGACAAAATCGCGCCGCGCCACCACCCAGGCCGCCTGCAGGCGCGACAGCCGCGATCTGGCATGCGTTTGCTGGATCATCGGCGTTCTCCCGCCAGATCGGCCGCTGAATCCTCGGCCAGCGCGCGTGCCGCGGCTTCACCGGCTATATGAACAAACGCATCGTGCAGGCCTGCGCGCTCGATCGACAGTGACAGAATTCCGGCATTTCCTTCGATCAGCTGGCGCAGCAGCGGTTCGATTCCGCTTTCAGGCAGCGGAAAGTGGAAGAAATCGCCTTCACGGCGAGCTTGCGAAGGCAGCGCGTCCAGCCATGCGCCCTCGCGCGCACGCGTCTCCAGCCGCACTTGCGCCGGGATGCGGTCGCGCGCCGTTTCCACCGATCCGGCATAGGGCACCTTGCCGCCGGCGATGATCGCCACGCCTTCGCACAAACGTTCGGCATGGTGAATCACATGGGTTGAAAAGATCACCGTAACCCCGTCATCGGCGAGCTCACGGATCATCCGTTCCAGTTTGCCCTGGTTGATCGCGTCAAGCCCGCTGAAGGGCTCGTCAAGCACCACCAGTCGCGGTTGGTGAACCAATGTGCCGAGCAATTGCACGGTCTGCGCCATCCCCTTGGAAAGCTGCCGGATCTGGCGTTCGGCAGCGTGGCCAAGATCGTGCCGTTCCAGCAATTCGCGGCCGCGTCGGCGCCCTTCAGGCAATGGCAGCCCGCGCAGCGCGCCCATGAATGCAATCGCTTCGATTGCCTTCATGGCAGGATAAAGCCCTCGTTCTTCAGGTAGATAGCCGATTATCCTGGCAATTTCCCGGGGCCGGTCATGCCCGAACACACGGCGCACCCCTTCGTCAGGGTCAATGATCCCCAGCAACATGCGCAAGGTGGTGGTCTTGCCCGCGCCATTGGGCCCGAGAATACCGTAGATCGCACCTTCGGGCACAGAAATGTCGATCCCGTCGACCGCCAGCGTTCCGTCAAAACGTTTGACCAGCCTGCGCGCCTCGATCGCAAGCGGGCGCGCCGCATGCTCATGATTGCCGGGCAGGATTGGATCGCCTACCGCCATATGCCCAGTCACTGTATCCATCATGCCCAGTTAACGCTTAGGGCTAAACGGGAGCAACCCCAAGCTTGGTTAATGCCGCAACAATTGGCGAATTGACCGCCCGCCTCAAGGCAGAGGCTGCACAGCACGGCTTTGTCGCTTGCGGGGTAGCCGCGGCGCGCGATGATCCGCTGGTCGGGCGGCGGCTTGACGAATGGCTGGGCGACGGGTGCCACGGCACGATGGAATGGATGGAGGCGCGCTCCGATGTGCGGCGCGGCCCCAACGCCATGTGGCCGGCAGCAAAAAGCGTGATCGCGCTGGGAATGAGCTACGCGCCAACACACGATCCGCTGGCGCTTGAAGCGCACCCCGACAAAGCGCGCATCTCGGTTTACGCGCAGGGGCGCGATTATCACGACACGCTCAAGAAGCGCCTGAAGGCGCTGGCGCGGTGGCTGGTGGCTGAAAGGCCGGAGGCAGAGTTGAAGGTGTTCGTCGATACCGCCCCGGTGATGGAAAAGCCGCTGGGGCAGGCGGCCGGGATCGGGTGGCAGGGCAAGCACACCAATCTGGTCAGCCGCGATCATGGCAGTTGGCTGTTTCTGGGCGCGATCTACACCACGCTGGAGCTGGCGCCCGACGCGCCGCATGATGACCGCTGCGGTTCATGCAATGCCTGTCAGGCGGCCTGCCCCACCGATGCCTTTCCCGCTCCCTACCGGCTCGATGCGCGGCGCTGCATTTCCTATCTAACGATCGAACACAAGGGCCCGATAGCGGAGGAATTCCGCAAGGCGTTAGGCAACCGGATCTATGGCTGTGATGATTGCCTGGCGGTTTGCCCGTGGAACAAGTTTGCCGAAGCTGCGCAGGCGCACCGTGATTTCCTGCCGCGCGAGGAACTGCTCGCCCCGCCCCTTGCCCGGCTGCTGGAGCTTGATGACGCGGGCTTCCGCGCGCTTTTCTCCGGTTCGCCGATAAAGCGGATCGGGCGTAACCGGTTTGTGAGGAACTGCCTTTATGCCGCGGGCAATAGCGGCGATGCATCGCTGCTGGCGCAAGTCGAGCTGCTGCTGGGAGATCCCGATCCGGTGGTGGCAGAGGCCGCCGATTGGGCAGCCGATAGGCTCAAAGCAAATCCTTGAGTGGCACCTCTGGATCAGCCAGCAAGTCCAGGTCTACTTCGCCCACTTCATTCTCCAGCAGCTTGCGCCCCTGGACATAGTCCCTGGTATTGCTGACGCAGTCGAAGGCGATCGGGCGCCGCTCCTTGAGATAGACGATGCTGAACTTGCGCGTGGCCGGATCGCCGCGCACCACCGCCTGGTCGTAGCCAAGCGACAGCCCGGCGGTCTGTAGTTTGAGATCATACTGGTTCGACCAGAACCATGGCAGCGCGTGATAGGGCTGCTTGTCGCCCATAATCGCGCGCGCGGCAGTATTCGCCATATCATTCGCGTTCTGCACCGATTCGAGCCGGATCACCGCCTGGTCGGCAAAGGGATTGGCATGCGCGGCGCAATCGCCGATGGCATAGATATCGTCGAGCGTGGTGCGGCAATAGACATCCACATCGACGCCGTTCGATCCGGCCGCTCCGGCTGCAATCAGCGGGGCGACTGTCGGCACGATGCCGATCCCCACGATCACGGCATCACAAGCGATCACCTCGCCTTCTGCCAGCCGCACGCCGGTGACCTTGCCATCGTCGTCACCCTCGATCGCGTCGACTGCGGTTTCGAGGCGCAGGTCGACGCCATGCTCGCGGTGTTCCTGCTCGATAAAGCGCGAGAGTTCCTCGCCCGCAACCCGCGCCAGCACGCGCGGCAATGCTTCCAGCAAGGTCACTTCGCAACCGAGCTTGCGCAGCACCGCGGCTGCCTCCAGCCCGATATATCCGCCGCCGATGACAACGAAGCGCTTCGCGCCTTGTTCGAGCTGGGCCATGATTGCATCGACGTCGCGCTTGTCGCGCACCGCGTGCACGCCCTTGAGATTGGCGCCCGGGCACGAAAGGCGGCGGGGATCGCCGCCGCCAGCCCAGATCAGCTTGCGATAGCCAATGCGCGCGCCATCGCCCAGCACCACCTCATGCGCCGCCGGGTCAACATCGCGCACCATCGCGCCGAGCCGCAGTTCAATCTTCCTGTCAGCCCAGAACTGCACCGGCCGGATCATGATCCGTTCGAACGGCTTGTCACCGGCCAGATACTCCTTGGACAAGGGAGGGCGCTCATAGGGAGGCTCGCTGTCGCGCCCCAGCATCAGGATCGAACCCTCGTGGCCCTGCTGGCGTAAGGCGATTGCCGCCTGCGCGCCGCCGTGGCCCGTGCCCACGATCACTACGTCTGCATTGTCCATGGACGCAGTCGCTCGCCGCAAATATGCGCGCCGTCAAGCCCCGCGTTAGCCAGGCCCGCTTACCTCTCGAGCAAATTCCGCGCCTGGATCGCGACCTGTGCCAGCACTGCCGGGCCGACCGGCGATTGCAGTTGCGCGCGTTCGACCATGCTCCGGAACTGTGTCACGGCTGCCTTGTGCCGCTCTAGCCATTGTTCGACCTCGGCCTGCACCCTGCCCCTGTCCTGGCAAGTGCGCCGCAGGAAATCGAGCCGCATGTGCTGGAAGTCGCGCGCCAGCCCGTTGACCAGCAACCGTTCCCACGGGTCGGATGGGATCATGTCCTCGGCACTCTGCTGGGCCCAATCGAGCCCCAGTTTCGAGCCTAGCCAGATAAATGCCTTGGCGAGTACTTCGGGCTCGATACCGCTATCGCGCGCGAGCCCGGCCAGCCCGATCGACCCGTCCATATCGAATAGGTGCACAACCTTGGCGGCCAATGCCCGCGGCGTGCCCTGGTCGACGAAATACTCGCTTTGTTTCCGCGAACGCTGGCGCACGGCATCCGAGAGCAACCGCTCGGCAGCCTGCTCGAGCAGACCAATTCCCTTGCTCAGCTTATCGATCGCCGTGCTTGGTGCAATGCTGGCACCGCTGTGGCGTATGAGATCGGCCATATGCGAACTCATTGCAGCCGCCGCCCGCTCCAGCAGGGCCAGTCGCGCCGTCTCGGGCATGTCGCCATTCTCGATCGCTTGCCAGATCTCGCGCATGCCGAGAAGTTCCTCGACTGCGATGAAAGCAGAGGCGACCTGCGCCAGACCGACACCTTCTTCCTCGGCCAGTTCGAACGGATGGATCAGGCCCAGCCGGTTGATCATGCGGTTGGCAAGCTTGGTCGCAATCAGTTCGTCGCGCAGCCGGTGTTCGAAAATCTGCTTGCGATAGTTCTGCCGCAGCTCTTGCGGGAACGCCCCGATCAGCAGCGGCTCAAGCGCGCTGTCCCGCACCAGTTCACTGCCTTCAATGGCATCCTGCAGCACCAGCTTGGCCGATGACAGCAACACCGCCAGCTCGGGCCGGGTCAATCCCTTGCCCTCTGTGGCGCGGCGCAAATAGGCTTCCTGATCTGCCAGCCCTTCGGTCTTGCGGTCGAGCGCGCCCATCTCTTCGAGCTTTTCGATCAGGCGCACGTGCGAAGCGGTCGCCTTTGCCCCGCCCATTTGCGCGATCGACAGCGCCAGAGCCTGGAGCCGGTTGTCTTCGAGCACTATCTCGGCGACTTCGTCGGTCATACTCTCGAGCAGCGCATTGCGCTTTTTCCCGGCGAGCTTGCCCGACTGCTGTGCGGCGGCCAGCGCAATCTTGATATTGACCTCGTTGTCCGAACAATCGACGCCCGCCGAATTGTCGATGAAATCGGTATTGATGCGCCCGCCGCCAAGCGCAAAGCCGATGCGCCCGGCTTGAGTCACGCCCAGATTGGCGCCTTCGCCGATTACCTTGGCGCGCACGTCGGCGGCATTGATCCGCAGCGCATCATTGGCGGGATCGCCCACCTGGATGTTATTCTCGCTCTCAGCCTTGATATAGGTGCCGATGCCCCCGAACCAGATCAGGTCGACCGGGCTCTGGAGGATTGCAGCGATCAGCGAATCAGGGTCGATCTCGCTGGCAACGATGCCCAATGCATCGCGCGCCTGTTTGGACAGCTTGATGCTTTTGGCGCTGCGCGGGAACACGCCGCCGCCCTTCGAGATGAGTGCCTTGTCATAATCGTCCCAGCTCGATTGCGGCAGGTCGTAAAGCCGTTTGCGCTCTTTCCAGCTTTTTGCCGGATCTGGCTCTGGATCGATAAAGATGTGGCGGTGATCGAACGCCGCGATCAGCTTGATCGCCTTGGACAGCAGCATGCCATTGCCGAACACGTCGCCTGACATGTCGCCGCAGCCCACCACTCGCACCGGCTCCGCTTGAACATCAATGCCCATCTCCAGGAAATGGCGCTGGACTGAAATCCATGCTCCCTTGGCGGTGATGCCCATGGCCTTGTGGTCATAGCCGTTCGAACCGCCGCTGGCGAAGGCATCGCCCAGCCAGAAATTGCGCTGCTCGGCGATACCGTTGGCCACGTCGGAAAAGCGCGCCGTGCCCTTGTCGGCCGCGACCACGAAATAGGGATCTTCCCCGTCGAGCACGCGCACTTTTTCAGGGTGCACGACCTTGCCGTTAACCAGATTGTCCGTGACAGACAGAAGGGTGCGAATGAATATCTCGTAGCTGGCCTGCCCTTCGGCGGCCCAGCCGGCGCGATCCTTTTGCGGCGATGGCAATTGCTTGGGATAGAAGCCGCCTTTCGCGCCCGAAGGCACGATCACCGCGTTCTTCACCTTCTGCGCCTTCATCAGGCCCAGGATCTCGGTGCGGAAATCGTCCCGCCGGTCCGACCAGCGCAGGCCGCCGCGCGCAATCGGCCCGGCGCGCAGATGGATGCCTTCAACCCGCCGCGAATAAACGAAGATTTCACGCCATGGCACGGGCTTGGGCAAGTTGGGGATCAGCGCGGAATCGATCTTGAATGCGAGTGCCTCCTCGCTTGCCGGGGCGAAGACATTGGTGCGCAGGATCGCCTCGATCAAAGCATGGTACAGCCGCAGCAAGCGGTCGTCATTGATCGCCGAAACCTTGATCAGGCCCTTGCGCACAGCATCGCCGGCGGATTTGGCAGCATCTTCGCGTGCGCCATTGAACTGGGGATCATGCCGCGCACGAAACAGCGCGATCATTTCGCGCGTAACATGCGGCGCATTGGCCAGCGCATCGACCACGGTATAGATGGTGAAGCTCACACCTGCCTGGCGCAGGTAGCGATAAAAAGCGCGCAGCCAGTCGGCTTCGTGCGCCAAAAGGCCCGTGCCGATCACCAGCCGGTTGAAGGGATCGTTCTCGTTCTCGCCGTTCAATACGGCGGCAATCGCATCCTCGATGATCTCCGCCCGGTCGAGCAGCGCCTGCGCCTTCTCGCCATCGGGCAGGGCCAGCGTGAAATCGTGAATCGTGCCAAGCTCGCCATTGTCGAGCGCTGTCGGCATTTCGGTGAGCACCCGGAAACCGAAATTTTCCAGCGCGGGCACCGCGTCGGACAGCGGCAGTGCGCCATGCTGTTGGTAGATCTTGAGCTGCAGGCGTTCGGGGGCCTCGTTCTTCTTGTGGCACAACCGCACATCGCGTTCGCGGGCATCATTGGCCACCAGTCGGCGCAGCCGGCAAATGTCGATTGCTGCCTCATGGTGGCCGTAATCGGTGCGGTAGGAAACCGGAAAAGCCGGGGCATAGCGCGCCGCGATCGCGGCGGCGCGCGATGGATCATCCAGCTCGGCAAGATGGCGCTCTACCGCTTCGGTCCAGCCGCGCAGCATGTCCTGCAACCGGGCTTCAAGCGCGGCTTCGTCATGCGGCTCACCAGTCTGGCGGATGTCGAGCACAAAGCGCAACATCGCCAGAGCGCCTCCTTCGACTTCAAGGCTCCAGTCGAGCAGTTCGGTGCCCTTATTCTGCGTGAGCAGCGCCTGGATCCGCTCGCGCACCTGGGTCGAGAGCATATCGCGCGGGAACCAGACAAAGGCGAACAGGTGGCGTGCGAGCGGCGCCTCGATAAGCACCATTCGCGGGCGCGGACGATCGACCAGGCTCATCATGGCCGTCGCGAGCCGCTGAGCATCCTCATTATCCATGCCGATCAGCAGATCGTGCGGCAGGGCGGTGAAGGCATGGATCAGGGCCTTGTCGGCATGGCCGCCGCGGTGGAAACCCAGCTTCTCGGACACCTGGCTGAGCGCATGGCGCAGGCGCGGCACCTTGTGCGGGGGGCTCGCCAGAGCCGCGCTGGTCCAGACGCCGGCATGAATTGAAAGTGCGGTCAGCTTGCCGTCTTCGCGCAGCGGCACGATGAACAGGTCGAGCGGCACGCGGCGGTGGACGTTGGACACGTGATTGGCCTTGACGATCAATATGTCACAAGGCCTGCCGCTGCGGTGTTCACCGTCGAACCAGGCAAAGGCGCGTTCATATGAGCTGTCCGCCAGCAATTGGCGCGCGCTCTTGCGGCAAATCCCCAATATCCGGCCATGGCTTCCGTCGCGCTTGCGGGTGATGTGGCCAAGCTGGGTCAGCATGCCCGAATTGAACCATTCGAGCAGTTCGACATGCTCTGCATCGTCCAGCCGCTCTGCGTCTTCAGCCATGGCGGCCTGCATCTTGGGCCAATCGCGCACCGCTGCGCGCACATCGCCCAGCGTGGTTCGCAGGCGGCGCTCAAGCTCGCGCCGCTGGCGCGCATCGCAGCGCTCGGTCTCGATATAGATCATCGATTCGCGTGTGGCGCCTTCGGCGTCCTTGCCTTTGGGAAATGCGCGGAGCTTGCCCGCCTCGGTGCGTTTTACCGGGATGATCGGGTGTACCAACCGGTCGATCGACAGCCCCTGCGCTGAAATTGTCGCGGCGATCGAATCGACCAGGAACGGCATGTCGTCATTGATGACGGCAATGCGCAGGAAGCGGCGGTCACCGGCGATCGAGACCATCCCCAGCGCCGAGCGATCGGGCTCGCGCTGACTTGCCGTATCGAGCACGAACTGCGCGGCGCGCTTCAAGGAGGCTGGGGAAAAAGGGGTATCACCGGGGAGCAGTGAGCGGCGCATGTGCTGCGCCAGCTCTTTGGCCATCACCGCGTCATTTTCCCCGGTGGCGTTGCTTTTTCCGGTAGTCTTACTGGCTTCTGAAACCATGGCTCTGCCTGCCCTGCGCATGTAATTTTATTCTTAAATCACGTAGCAATCATGCGCCGATAGGCTCATGGCTACAGGCCCGCAAGCGGCAATGTCTCGTTGGCAGCCGCTCACGGGGGCTCATTTGATAACTATACATCAATTCCCAACACTGCATGGGCTTTCCGCTACGGCAAGGCGCATAATTAAAGATGAACGCGCGCAATTCAGCTGGCCATCGCGTCAATTGTCAATTCGAGCGAACGGATCCGCGCCGCCGGGTCAAAGGTGGCCCCGCAGGAGATGATTTCGTCTGCTTTTGTCCGTTCGATAAAAGCCGCGATCTTCTCGCGCACTGTTGCCGGGCTGCCCACCGCTGCGGCTTGCCCCAGATGGTCGAGCATGGCCTGCGCAGGCGCGGGCAAGGTATCGCGATAGCCGGCAATTGGCGGAGGCAGCTTGCCGGGCTGGCCGCTGCGCAGCCGGACAAAGCTTTGTTGCTGGCTGCTGGCGAGCAGTTCTGCCTCGGCATCGGTTTCCGCGGCGAATATGTTCATCGCCACCATCACATGCGGCTTTTCGAGCGCATCGGAAGGCATGAAGTCACGCCGATACAGCTCCAGCGCGGCATCGAGGTGATCAGGTGCGAAATGCGCTGCAAAGGCATAGGGCATGCCCAGCCTGGCGGCGAGCTGGGCACCGAACAGGCTCGATCCCAGCATCCAGAATTCGATCCTGGCACCGCGCCCCGGCGTTGCCGCGATCGGCAGATCGACATCGCCGGTGATCAGTGCGCGCAGCTCGAGCACATCTTGCGGGAACATATCGGCGGCCTGGTTGAGATTCTTGCGCAAGGCGCGCTGAAGCTCGGGTCCAGCACCCGGCGCGCGGCCCAGCCCAAGGTCCACCCGGCCAGGAAACAGCGCATCGAGCGTACCGAACTGCTCGGCGATCTGGAATGGCGTGTGGTTGGGCAGCATGATCCCGCCTGAACCGATGCGGATGGTGCTCGTTGCATTGCCGATATGCGCCAGTACCACCGATGTCGCGCCGCCTGCGATCCCGTCCATCGCGTGATGCTCCGCCACCCAGAAGCGGGCATAGCCGCATCGCTCCGCCGCCTGAGCCAGTTCGGTGGCCGTGGCCAGTGCATCGCTCACGCTGCTGCCTTCGCGAACCGGCACCAGATCGAGCACGGAAAGCCTGGTCATGGCTGCGGGGCCTCAGCCGCAGTGGGCGCAGGCGGTGCCGGTGCCGGGCCGATTTGATCTAGATAGGATTGGGCGGTGGCGGCTTCGGGGCTGCCGGGCGCCATTGCGGTAACTGATAGCCAGCTCGAACGTGCCGCCTCTTCGCGGCCACTCAGCATTGCGATCACGCCCGCTTCCAAGCCGATCGATGGTTCGAGCGGGGCCAGCCGTGCGGCCTCTTCGATCTGTTCCTGAGCTTCTTCCAACCGATCGAGGCGCCGCAGCAAGGTTGCCGAAAGCAGCCTGGTTTCTGCATCCTCGGGTTGCAAGGTCCTGGCTACGGCAAGCGCAACCTCCGCTGCTTCGAGATCGCCGCCTTCCACCAGCGCGTGCGCGCGATCGAGCGCGATCAGCGCCTGCAGGGTTCCTGCCATAGCGGCGATGGCGTCAGCCCGGGCGGCATCGAGCAGATCGAGCGCTCCCGCGGTGTCGCCGGTAACCAGCGCGGCATTGCCCGCCATGGCGCCAAAGCGTGCACGCAGCCGCGCGTCGCTTTCCGGGGTTTCCTGGCGCGCTGCCGTGAAAGCCGCGCGTGCCTCCTCCCAGCGCCCCAGCTCTGTCGCGGCCAGGCCAAGGCAGTGATTGGCCAGCACACGGTCATCGCCGCTGGTCGTGTCGCGGCGAATCTGTGCCTGGACATGCGCGCGCGACGGCTCTTCCTCGATCTGCTTGAGGCATTCGCCCAGCCAGCCGGAGTCCTCGGGCGCATCGATGATCGAAGAGCTGCGCGGCGGGCGATCCTGCACCTCGGCGGAATAGTCGGGCACTGTCATGTTGCTGGGATCGGGGATGGCTTGCAGCAGCATGGGCAAAAGTATGGCGGTGAGCGTCATTTTATGCGTTTCCTAGTCGAGCAGGCCCCAGACCTGCTGTAGCAGCAGGGCAATATCCTGCTCGCGCGACAGGCGGTGATCGCCGTCCTTGAGCAAGGTCACCTGTATATCATCCGAACGAAGAGCTTCGGCAAGCTGCAGGCTGATCTGCCACGGTACGTCTTGGTCGCGCTGGCCGTGCAGCAGCCGCACGGGGCAATTCACCGCAATTTGCCCGCCGAGCCGCAGCTGCGCCTGGCCATCAGCGAAGAAGCCGGGATGCAGCGGTGTGGGGTCGGGGCCATAAGGATTTTCGTCCCACACTGTTTCCCCGGCGGCGAGTTTGCGCTTGTCTGAATCCGTTCTGCCCCATTCGGTAAAGTCGGGCGCCGATGCAATTCCCACCAGCCCTGCCAACCGACCGCCCAGCGCTTCGCCCACCAGCAGCATCAGCCACCCGCCCATGGACGAACCGATCACCACCACCGGGCCATCGATTGTCGCTTCGATCAGCGCGAGCACTTCCTCGCGCCACCGGCTGAGCGTGCCATCGGCGAACGCGCCGCTGCTGGCCCCGCAGCCCGAATAATCCAGCAGCAGGCAGGCATGACCTTCGCTGCGCGCCGCCTCGAAGATCGCGGTGGCCTTGCCGCCTTCCATGTCGGACATATAGCCGGGCAGGAAAACCAGAGCTGGCCCGCTGCCCGGCGTGAAGCGATGCGCGATCTGGCGGCCATCGGGCATGGTGTGGAACAGGATGTCGCTCATGCTTGTCTCATGCCCGCCCTAGCATGGGTGACGCAAGGGGCGATGCAGGGAGCTATGCAGTGAGCGATGCAGGGGCGCGTTGGAATCGCTTGTCATTTGCATGCCACAGGCGCAGCTTAGATCGCACCTATGATCAAGACAGACCCCCCCGCTTCGCCTGCGCTCCCGGCGCATTCGCTTACCCGCCGCAATCTGTTCCGGCTGGGCGGGCTAGCCGCAGTAACAGCTGCCGCGCCGCTGGCGGCGCGCGGTTTCGGTAGCGGCTTCACGCATGGCGTGGCGAGCGGGGAGCCGGGGCAAGACCGGGTGTTGTTGTGGACGCGCTATGTTGCCGGGCAAGACGCCAGGCTTGCCTGGGAAGTGAGCGATGCGATGGATTTCGTGCGCGTTGTTGCCGCAGGTGAGGTGATCGCCAGCCCGGCCAACGATAGCTGCGCCAAGGCGTGGGCCGAAGGGCTCGACCCCGGTCAATGGTATTATTACCGTTTCATCGCGCCGAACGGTACGCAATCCGAAGTCGGGCGCACGCGCACGCTGCCCGATGGCGCGGTCGACCGTTTCCGCATGGCGGTGTTCAGCTGTTCGAATTACGGCTTCGGCTGGTTCAACGCCTATGCCCATGCCGCAGAAGCGAACGATCTCGATCTGGCGCTGCATCTGGGCGACTATATTTACGAATACGGGCGCGGCACATATCCATCGGCGAGGGAGGCGAACCCCAACCGCGTGCTGTGGCCGGAAAACGAGATCGTGGCGCTGGCCGATTACCGTCTGCGCTATGCCACCTATCGCAGCGATCCAGACCTGCGGCGGATTCATCAGCTATTGCCGATGATCAGCGTGTGGGACGATCACGAAACCGCAAATGACAGCTGGAAAGACGGGGCGCAGAACCACCAGCCCGATACCGAAGGGCCATGGGAAGTGCGCAAGTCGGCGGCGATGCGCGCCTATCGTGAGTGGCTGCCGGTGTCGGATGAGCCCTATGCCGAATATCAGGTGGGCGAGCTTGCCACCTTGCTGCGGCTGGATACGAGATTGGCCGGGCGTGACAAGCAGTTCGACCTGGCAGAGGTGATCGGGGGCAGGCGAACACCCGAGGAAATCGGTACCGCATTGGCAGCTTTTCGCGATGGCAGCTTCCGGACGGCCGATCGCGAGATGCTGGGCGCCGCGCAGCAGTCATGGCTGGGCGATCGCCTCAAGGCTTCACGCCAGCATGGCGCAATCTGGCAGGTGCTCGTCCAGCAAGTGCTGATGGGCGAGCTTTATGCCGAACCTGGCCTGGCCGAAGCGTTGCCTGCGGATACACCAGAGTATGTGCGTCGCCAGGTGCAGGCAAGTGCCGTTGCCGGGCGTGCCGGCTTGCCTGCCAATTTGGATGCCTGGGATGGGTATCCTGCCGCGCGCGCACGCCTGTTCGAAGCTGCCCTGGCTGCCGATGCCAATCTCATCTCGCTGGCGGGCGATACGCACAATGCCTGGGCCTTCAATCTTGCCCACCAGGGCAACCGCGTCGGGATTGAGTTCGGGGTGCATTCGGTCAGCTCGCCGGGGCTTGAGAGCTATCTTGGCGCAATTGCGCCGGAAAGACTCGCCCGATCCATAGTGGGCCACAATCCGGGCCTGACATTCGCTGACACATCGCAGCGCGGCTATGTGGTGGTCGAACTGACTCCCGAAGCGGCGAGCAGCGAATATCGCTTCGTCAAAACGGTTCGAGCGCGCTCGGCCGCATTGGCTGGCGTCAAACGGATCACCAGCGCGGCCGGATCGAATGCTTTACAGGTTTAGTCGCGCTCGAAGATTTCCTCGATTTTCAGGGCGAACACCTCGGCGATCTTGAACGCCAGCGGCAGCGAGGGATCATAACGGCCAGTTTCGATCGCGTTGACACTCTGGCGACTCACGCCAAGGCGTTCGGCCAGATCCTGCTGGCTCCAGTCGCGCTCTGCGCGCAGCACCTTGAGCCGGTTCCTCATTTCTGAAACCCACGCAGACGATACCAGTAATAGGCCAATATCCAGGCCAGGATGGCGATACCGGTGATGTTCTGGCCGGTCAGTTGGGGGATGGCGTAGAACTTCATCGCCAGCATCCAGATCACATTGACCAGAGCCATGCAGCCCATGGCAACCAGCGCCGCGTTGGCCATCAATTGGAAGATATAATCCTCGCTACATCTGCGATCGAATGCGGTCGCCCTGATGACGAGAAAGACCAATACCAGCGTGCCGGCACCAAGAATGGCGGCCTGTTCCCAGGCAGTGAAGTTCAGGGTGACGGCTCGTTCTTTGGCTGCTTCGCCGATCATCAGCAGCGAAGCGCCAAGCGGCAGGACAAGAAAGGCATCCAGTCGCCGAGGTGACAATTTCATGCTCTTGCCCTCCAGTTGCAACTGCTGCGCCCCTTGAGCGAGGCAAGCGCCAGTATGGGAAGCGTGGTGACCAGCATCGCGCTCGTGTCATGATTAAGCAGTACCTCACTGCGCCCGGCAAGCGCGACCGCGATGATCAATATCGCCCACGCAGCTGCCTTCCAGATATTCGACATATGACAAGCTCCTTTGCTCTTGTGTAAAGCACCATTTACACGATTCACGCGGTGTGTCAAGTTACCTTTCCTTTATGGCGCGGGTGCTTTCCAAATCGGCCGGGGTAATGACATCGCGACCTTGCCGCGTTATACGCAGCCAATGGCCAAGCTGCTGACCAGGATCGCTACGACTACCACCTCGGATTTCCGGGGGCGGCTGATCGCGGCTTGAACGTGATGCCTGCCACCCGGTTTCGGGTGGCGCGGTGTCTTCCCGAAATCGGCAAGTATTCTTCACATCGCACTTCAAGCGCGCGTTTGGCTGTGCCATGGGCGTGACAGTTGAGAATGTAAGAGAAACCGATGACGGAATTGCTCAAGATCAGCCTGCCCGATGGCTCCTCCCGCGAAATGCCTGCCGGTTCGACCCCGGCTGACGTCGCGGCGGCCATCGGTCCCGGCCTTGCCAAGGCTGCGCTGGCCGCGCGCGTGAATGGCGAGGTGCGCGACCTCAATCGCCCCTTCGATGGCGATGCGGAGCTGGCGCTCATCACCAGCCGCGATGAGGCCGAGGCGCTGGAGCTCGCGCGGCATGATTATGCCCATGTCCTGGCCGAAGCGGTGCAGACGCTGTGGCCCGGCACGCAGATCACTTTCGGGCCGGCAACCGATGACGGGTTCTATTACGATGTGATGGCGCCTGAAGGCCGCGAGCCGTTCAGCATGGACGACCTTCCTGCGATCGAGGAAGAAATGCGGCGGATCATTCGCGCCGACAAGCCTCTGGTGCGCGAGGCCTGGTCGCGCGAGCAGCTGATCGAGAAATGGGAAAGTGAAGGCGAGACCTTCAAGGCCGAATGGGCGCAGGAACTGCCCGAGGATGAGGAGCTGACGGTCTACTGGTCCGGGGCCCCGAATGAACAGGGTTCCTGGCTCGACATGTGCCGCGGCCCGCACCTGCCCAGCACCGGCAAGCTCGATCCGGCTGCGTTCAAGCTGATGCGGGTTGCCGGGGCATATTGGCGCGGCGACCAGAAGAATGCGCAGCTCACGCGCATCTACGGCACCGGCTGGCTGAACAAGAAGCAGCTCGACGCGCATCTCCACCGCCTGGAAGAGGCTGCCAAACGCGACCACCGCAAGCTGGGCCGCGAGATGGACCTGTTCCACCTGCAGGAAGAGGCGCATGGCAGCGTCTTCTGGCACCCCAATGGCTATATGATCTGGCGCGAGCTGGAGGCCTATATGCGCCGCGCGATCGACGGGGCGGGCTACCAGGAGGTCAAGACGCCGCAGGTGATGGATGCGCGCCAGTGGGAGAAGTCCGGACACTGGGGCAAATATCGCGAGAACATGTTCGTTGTGCCCGATGTGGTGCCCAATACCGCGGATGAAGGCGAGCTTATCTCGCGCGATGCAGACTGGATGGCGATCAAGCCGATGAACTGCCCGGCGCATGTGCTGGTCTTCAAGCAGGGCATCACCAGCTATCGCGACCTGCCGCTGCGCCTCTATGAGAACGGTTGCTGCCACCGCAACGAGCCGCACGGCGCGCTGCACGGATTGATGCGCGTGCGCCAGTTCACGCAGGATGACGCGCATATCTTCTGCACCGAAGACCAGATCGTTGCCGAAGTGCAGGCTTTCTGTCAGCTGGCCGACCGGGTCTATCGCGACTTCGGTTTCACCTACCAGATCAAGCTCGCGCTGCGGCCGGATCAGCGTTACGGCTCCGATGAAGACTGGGACAAGGCCGAGGCCGAACTGCGCCAGGCGGTGGCCGAAGCCGGCATGGCGAGCGAGGAATATGGCTGGGAAGAACTGCCCGGCGAAGGCGCCTTCTATGCGCCCAAGCTCGAATGGCATCTGACCGATGCGATCGGGCGCACCTGGCAGGTTGGCACGATCCAGTCCGACCGGGTGCTGCCCGAGCGGCTTGATGCGAGCTATATCGGCGAGGATGGCGAAAAGCATCGACCGGTGATGCTGCACCGCGCGATCTTCGGTTCATACGAGCGCTTTATCGGCATTCTGATCGAACATTTCGCGGGCCGCCTGCCGGTCTGGCTCGCGCCGACCCAGGCGGTGGTGGCGACAATCGTTTCCGATGCTGATGGCTATGCGCAGGATCTGGTCGAGAAGCTGAAGGCAGCGGGCATCCGCGTCGAGGCGGATCTTCGCAACGAGAAGATCAACTACAAGGTGCGCGAACACTCGTTGGCAAAGGTCCCGCATCTGCTGGTGGTGGGCAAGCGCGAAGCCGAGGAAGGCACGGTCGCGGTGCGCACACTGGGCGTCGAGCACCAGAAGGTGATGAGCCTTGATGAGGCGATTGCGATGCTGGTGGAAGGCGCGACCCCGCCGGATTTGCGCGGCAGCTGAGCGTCAGGTCAGAAAGGAAGCGCGCGGCCGGCGGCGATGAGTGCCACGGCGCAAGTGCACACGATCGAGGATCGCAGCACTTCCGCCCGGGCCTCGGCGACCTTGTTTGCCAGTTCGGCCGCGCGCATGAGGGTAATGACCTTGGACATGGCGGTGATTGTCGCGCCATCGCCCTAACGAAGGGTTAAAGGGCAGGCATTTGCTGGCTGGCACAATGGAAACCGCCGCCACCTGCCAGCACGGCGTCACCGGGCAATCCGATCGTTTCGCGATCGGGGAACAGCGCGGCGATGGCCGCGACACCTTCCGCGTCATGCGGTGAGCCGAAGGTTGGCACGACGACCAGATGCGTGGTGATGGCGAAATTGACGTAACTTGCCGGCTCTATCTGCCCGTCGCGGGTGACCAGCCCGGGTGAGGGAATTTCGTGCAGCTTCAGGTCGGCATCCAGGATGCGCGCCTTCGCATCTTGATAGATTCCCGCATTGGGATCGTCTGTACCGGTTGCGCGAGGGAGCGTCACTTCGCCCGGTGCAACGAAGCGCGCAAGATTATCGACATGGCCATCTGTGTGATCATTTATCAACCCGTCGCCGAGCCACACGACGTCGGTAAAGCCGAGGTCGCGGCCAAGCCGCGCCTCGATCTCGCCGCGCGAAAGTTCCGGATTGCGATTGGGGTTGAGCAGGCATTGTTCGGTAGTGAGGGCAGCGCCGGTGCCGTCACCATCGATTGCGCCGCCTTCCAGAATCCAGTCCGATTCGATTACGGGTAGCCCTGCATCGTGTGCCAGCTCTGCTCCGATCGTCTGGTCGCCCGGCATCAGATATTTGCCGCCCCAGCCGTTGAAAGCACAGCGAAGGGCTGAGCCGTCGCTGCGGACCAGCGGCCCTGTATCGCGCAGCCAGATATCGCCAAAGGTGCGGCGCTCGAGCGTGACACGGGCGGAAACCAGCTGGCGCGCGCGCGCTTCGTTCGCCTCGTCACGCACCAGCAGGCGCACTTCCTGCCCGCTCTCGGCCACGGCACTGGCAAATGCGGCGATCTGCTCCTGTGCACGCTCAAGCCAGCCCGGCCACTCGTCCGCCAGATGCGGAAAGCCGATCCACAGCCAGCGCTGCGGCGCCCATTCGGGCGGCATCAGGAGGTTGGCCATGGGCCGGTTTTCCCTGTCAGTATCCGGCGATGGACTCAGCAGCCGGCGTCAGACGCGGCGCAACTCTTATCGCGGGTGGCGCGAAACTCGTCGCCCTCGTTCCAGTTCGGCCAGCTGGAACTTTCCGCCATCATCCGGCCCAGGCGATAGAACAGCTGCAGGTCAGCCATCACGCCCGACCAGTCCCAATTCTCGTCAAATTCGTCCTTCGGCCCGTGATAGCGATTGTCACGATACTCGGCCTGTATCGCAGCTCCCGCCTCACGGCCCCCGTCGATCAGATCTTCGCCCCCGTCGAGATAGAGCATCGGCACGCCCTGTTTGGCAAAGGCGAAATGATCCGAACGATAGTAATAACCCGCTTCGGGATTGGGGTTGGGCGTCCACACACGCCCATCGGCCTTCAGCGCAGCCTCCAGGAACTGGTCGAGCTGCGACTTGCCCGGACCCACTACCGTGACGTCCCGCGAAGGGCCGGTAACCAGGAACGCATCCATGTTGATCCCGCCCACTGTCTGCGCCAGCGGGAAAACCGGATTGGCAGCATAGTAATAGGCACCAAGCAGGCCCTGCTCCTCTGCTGTCACCGCCAGAAACACCAGGCTGCGCTTGGGAGGCCCGGCTTTGGCGTGTGCTTCAGCAAGTGCGACCAGTGCGGCGGTGCCGGTGGCATTGTCGACTGCGCCGTTGCAGATGTCATCGCCATCGGGTGCGGGCGTGCAGCGGCCCAGATGGTCCCAATGGGCGGTGTGGATGACATACTCATCGGGAGCTTCGCTTCCGCGCAGGATACCGATCACGTTTTTCGAGGCATAGCTGCGAATGTCGTTCTTGAAGCTTGTCGATGCGTTCAGCCCCAACGGAACGGCGGTAAAACCTTTTTTTCGCGCTGCTGCAGAAAGCTTGTCCAGGTCTTGCCCGGCGGCGGCCAGGATTTCGCGCGCGGCATCCTTCTGCACCCAACCGTTCATCACGGTCAGCGGCGGTGCATCCTTCCCGCGCTGCGAATAGGCTTGCGGGCCGGACCATGACGATTCAACCACGTTCCAGCCATAGCTGGCGGGTTCGGTATCGTGCACGATGATCGCACCCGCCGCACCCTGGCGTGCGGCTTCCTCATATTTATAGGTCCAGCGCCCGTAATAGGTCATGGCCTTGCCGTTGAACGGCCCTTCCAGCCCTTCGCTCCCGAAATCGGGGTCATTGACCAGGACCACCACCGTCTTGCCGGTGACGTCCACGCCCGCATAGTCATTCCAGCCGCGTTCGGGAGCATTGATCCCGTAACCGACGAAAACGAGCTCGCTATTGGCCAGCTGGGTCTGGGCATCTTCGCGATAGGTTACGCCAACCCATTCGCTGCCATAGTCATAGACGAGATCGGTTGCGCCATTGGTGATCGTCAGCGGAGCGAAATCCCTGCCGGTAATTTCCACCAGCGGCACGTCCTGCACCCATGATCCGTTGTTCCCGGGCTCCAGCCCGGCAGCCTTGAACCGTTCGGTCAGCAACGCGACAGTCATCTCTTCGCCAATCGTGCCGGGCATGCGGCCTTCGAACTCGTCGGACGATAGTTCGCGGGTCAGGTCGCTCATCGTCGCTTCGGAAATATCACCTGCATCCACATCGGGGATGTCGAGCTCGGCATCCCCCTTGATCGATCCGCATGCGGCAAGCAAAAGCGCGCCTGCCATTAGAATTGGGGTCCTCATCATCATTTTGGGGGTCCTCTCCAAAAGCTTTGCCGTCCCTTCGCATATGCAGCGGGGTGGGGGCAAGCGGCAGGAGCTTGCGCGGCTTCGCTTGAGCGGGCAGGGAACGCGAATGGCAGGCGAATGGCAGGACGCATTGGCGCGGGCGCGGGAGGAAGCCCCGTTTCTGGCACGCGCGCTCGAGCGGCAGCCTGAACTCGCGGTGCTGCTGGAAGTGGGTGACGCGGACGCCGCGCTGGAATGGGCGCGCCAGGCTGGGCAAGGCGCACCCAATGTGGGCGCCGCCCTGCGGCGCGAGCGGCTGGCATATGCCACGGCGCTGGCAGTGGGCGATCTGGCCGGTGCGTATTCACTCGACACAGTCATGATCGAATTGTCGAACCTTGCCGATCGCGCGCTTGACCTGGCGATCAATGATGCCATCCAAAAACGCGTGGAGGGCGCGGAGCCGCGCGGCATGATCGCACTGGCCCTGGGCAAGCATGGCGCGCATGAGCTCAACTACAGCTCCGATATAGATCCGATCCTGCTCTTCGATCCTGACACGCTGCCGCGCCGCGCCCGCGATGAGCCTGGTGAGGCGGCACAGCGCTATGCCCGCGAAGTCGTCCGCACACTCAGTGAGAGCACCGAGGAAGGGTATGTTTTCCGGGTCGACCTGCGCCTGCGGCCTGCGAGCGAAGTCAGCCCGTTGGCGATTTCCTGTAATGCGGCGCTTACCCATTATGAAAGCCTGGCGCTGGCATGGGAACGCGCCGCCTATATTCGCGCCCGCGCGGCAGCTGGCGACATTGCGGCGGGCGAGCGTTTCCTCGAGGCGCTGCGCCCCTTCGTGTGGCGATCGAGCCTGGATTTCGGTGCCATCGACGAGATCCGGCGGCTGACTGCGCGCATCCGGTCCAACTATAAGGGCCCCAATGTGGTCGGCCCCGGCTTCAACCTCAAACACGGACGCGGGGGCATTCGCGAAGTCGAGTTCTTCGCCCAGACCCACCAGCTGATCCATGGCGGGCGGGATCCTTCTTTGCGGCTGCGCGGTACGCGTGCAGCACTTGATGCTTTGGCTGTGGCAGGCCGGATCGAGGCTGGTGAGGCAACGATGCTGGGCGAGGCCTATGACCGGCTGCGGGTGGTTGAACACCGTTTGCAGATGGTCAATGACCAGCAGACGCATACGCTGCCCGCTGCCAATGCATTGGATGCTGTCGCCCGGCTTGACGGCCTGAAGGATGGTTCGGCCCTGGTTGAAGAACTGCGGCAGTTAACCGAGCGGGTAGCGCGCAGCTATGATCGGTTGCTTGATGTCGGAAATTCGGCCGTCCCGATAGAGGCGGAGCCTGCCCCGTTAGCCGAGCGGCTCGAAAGCCTTGGCTTTGCCGAATCGGGGCGGTTGGCGGAGCGCATCGCAGGCTGGCGCGATGGCCGCTATCGAGCCCTGCGATCCACTGCCGCGCGTGAAGCCTTCGATGCCATGCTTCCCGCACTGATGGAGGCTCTGGCAGCAGCAGATGACCCGGATCGCGCGCTGCTGCGCTGGGAAGGCGTGCTTGCCAATGCCTCTTCGGCGGTCAACCTGTTCCGGCTGCTCGAAGCGCGGCCCGGACTGTTTGATCAGTTGATGGCCGTGCTAACACTGGCCCCGACCTTGGCCGAAGAACTGGGCCGCCGTCCTGAATTGCTCGATACGCTGATCGATGCCAGCGCGGTTGACCTGCCGGGCGATGTCGATGCAATTGCCGCGCGCATGCAGGCGGGCGACGCATCGCGCAATTACGAGCGGCAGCTTGACCGGATTCGCATCGTTACCGGCGAACTGCGCTTTGCCTTGGGGCTGCAGCTGATCGAAGCGGTGCACGATCCGCTTGAAATAGCCGCCGCCCTGGCGCGAACGGCGGAGGCCGGCCTCAAGGTTGCCCATGCGGCCGCCTGCGAAGAGTTCGCGCGCAAGCACGGGACGATTCCAGACAGCGAGTTGCTGGTTCTGGGACTGGGCCGGTTTGGCGGCGGCGCGCTGACCCATGCGAGCGACCTCGATATTATCTATCTCTTCAGCGGAGAGACCGGGGCGGAGTCCGATGGCGACCGCCCGCTTGGCGGCACGCATTATTACAATCGCCTGGCGCAGCGCGTCAGTGCGGCCTTGTCAGTCCCGACGGCGCACGGCGCGCTGTACGAAATCGATACGCGGCTTCGCCCGCAAGGCGCGCAGGGCCCGCTCAGTGTCACGCTTGAAGCCTTTGCCAAATATCAGCGCGAAGCCGCCTGGACCTGGGAGCATATGGCGCTCACCCGGGCACGAGTGCTGATTGGAACGGATGGCGGCCGCACCAGGTTGGAGGCCATTATCGCCGACGTGCTGGGGCAGGAACGCGAGCCCGCCGAACTGCGCCAGGATGTTCTGAAGATGCGCGCTGAAATGGCGCAACACAAGATGCCGCGCGGCCCACTTGACGCGAAGCTGCTGCGCGGCGGGCTGGTCGATCTCGAATTCGTGATACATTATCTGCAGCTGCGTGACCGAATCGGGCTTGACCCTGATCTCGCGACAGCGGTCGCGGTGCTGGTCGATGCTGACCTGTTGCCCGTTGAAATCAAGCCGGCGCACGATCTGATGAGCCGCTTGCTGGTTGCGGGCAGGCTGCTCGCCCCGGATCTGGCTGAACCTTCGCCTGCGGCCGCCCAGGCATTGGCACGGGCTTGCAAGTGCGAGACCTATGCCGAACTTGTGCGTACTCTGGGCGTTGCGCGGCAGATGGTCGCGCGCGTCTGGCGGGAAACATTCGATGAAGAATTGGAGATAGGGTTATGAACGGAATTCCCGGTGTGGGCGGCACGCTGCCCGATATTGCGATGGAAACCCCCGACGGCGGCCAGGTGAAACCGTCAGACTTCAAGGGGCGCAAGCTGGTGATATTCTTCTATCCCAAGGACAATACGCCGGGCTGCACCGCCGAAGCGAAGGATTTCACGGCCCTGAAGGATGAATTCGACAAGGCGAACGTGGCCCTGTTGGGAGTGAGCAAGGATTCGCCCAGGAAGCACCTCAATTTCATCGAAAAGCATGACCTGAAGATACCGCTTGCCAGTGACGCGGAGGCAAGCGGGTTGTCCGATGCCCTGGGTATCTGGACTGAAAAACAGATGTACGGGAAAACCTATATGGGCATGGTCCGCACAACCTATCTGGTGGATGAGGGCGGAAAGATCGCCCGGGTGTGGAACAAGGTGAAGGTCAAGGGGCATGCCGCCGAAGTGCTGGCCGAAGCCAAGGCCCTATGACCGCTTGGGCATGATCTCGCTTGCTTCGGCAATCCGCGCGGCGTTGCTCACCGCCGATCCGCGCGCCAAGGTCTTCGCTGCGCGCGATGTGGCGCGAAGCTGGCGGCTGGGGCGGCTCGAATGGACTTTCGATGGGGAGATGCCGGACGAACCTGCGCGTCCCGACTGCCCCGAGCTGCTGCCGCCGGGCCGTATGCCCAGACGCGGCAAGGGCGGATCGCAGCGCGCCCGCATAGCCCTGTGGCATTCGCTGGCGCATATCGAATTCGTTGCGATTGACCTTGCGCTCGATATGGCCGGGCGCTTCGGCGCAGAAATGGGGCCGGTTTTCGTTTCCGATTTCCTTTCGGTCGCAGCCGATGAGGCGATGCATTTCGCACTGCTTGAACGCAAGCTTCGCAGTATCGGGAGCCATTACGGCGCGCTGCCGGCACATGGCGGGTTGTGGCAGGCCGCGCACGAGACGCGGCATGATGTCAGCGCCCGGCTTGCGATCGTGTCGATGGTGCTTGAGGCACGCGGCCTTGACGTCACGCCTTCCACGCTCGAGCGGGTGCAAGCGCAGGGCGATGAGCACGGCGCACGGATTCTGAAACGAATCCTTGATGACGAGATTCGCCATGTAGCGATTGGCACCAAGCACTTTATCGCTCGCGCCCGTGCGATGGGCGAATCCCCTCAGGAAAGCTGGCGACACCTGGTTTCGCGCCACTTTCGCGGGGCGGTTAAGCCACCGTTCAACGACTCGGCGCGTCTTGCAGCCGGTCTGTCGCGAGACTTCTATGCCGCTATTGCTTCGTAAATTTTTAGCCCGTTAATCCATCCTCACACGAAAGCGGCAGATCATTTGAGCCGCTTAACGCACGCCGGGGCAAAGAGCCCTTCGGGTTGAACGACAAGAAAAAGCGGGCTCTTCAGTGAGTGCTGCGTTGAGGAACGGGTTTTGATCGGATCGCATATCGGGCAATTCTGCAAGCAGGCGGGCTTTGCGCTTGTTGCTGGTTGTTTTTCGGTGGCCGCAAGCCCGGCATTTGCCAACAGTAATTCTGCCGCAGTCGACATCACCGACACTGTCCGCCAGGCGCAGGATGATTCGCTCATCACCGGCGATCAGGGCTTTCGCCAGCTCTTCGCCAGCTGGGAAGCGCTGGACGCACGCGGTCCGGCTGCGAATACCGTCAAACCGTCCATTTCCGTGCCATCGCGCATGCCGCTTGATGGCGCGCGGCTGACCAGCGATTTCGGGATGCGCACACACCCCGTGCTCGGCGGTCGGCGCAAGCACAAGGGGATTGATCTGGCAGCCCCGACCGGCACGCCGATCTATGCAACTGCTGACGGCATCGTCGATCGTGCCGAATGGTTTTCCACCTACGGCCTGTTTATCGAGATCGATCACGGCGCTAGCCTTGAAACGCGCTATGCCCACATGTCGCGCCTTTTGGTGGCTGAGGGTGAGCGGGTCAAAAAGGGCGACATCATAGGCTACGTGGGATCGACCGGTCGGTCGACCGGCCCGCATCTCCACTATGAAGTGGTCATGTCGGGTATTGCAGTCAATCCAATTCCCTATATGGTCGAATCGCCGGTCCAGCAGCGCTTGGCGAAACTGGCACAGATTTCTGGCGAAGGTGGCCAGGGCGGCGACTAGGCCGCAGCAAGAGTTTCCCGCCTGGAAGCGGGTTCGGACAGAGGAGAGGATGTCCGATAATGGCGGCGGGTTATCCCGCCGCCTTTTTTCTTGTCGTCTTTGGCTAGTTAGCCAGGGTCAGGACCCATTAAGCACGCAGGCGTGGCATCGAAATGACAAAGGCATCGAGCGGAAATGTCCGCCGGAAAGGCTGGTTGCCTTCCCAAGGAGAGTTCTGCTTGAGGTCGAAGTCATTTTGGTGTCCATTCAGGATTTGACCAATTGGCCCCGCTGCAGCGTCGCGGAAGCTTGAAAATGTGATGCATTTCCTGCGCTCCCACTCCTTGCAACAGGGCCAATTGATTCAAACCACGCTCTGCGCGATTAATGGGTCCTGACCCTAAGTTTCCATATGCAACCATACGGCATAAAGTCCGCATGGGGAGAGGACACCGATGCATCCGATCGAACACGCAAGAACGCGCCCAAACCAGCCTGCCGTGATTATGGCCGGAAGCGGCGAAACCATGACCTTCGGCGAAATGGATCGCGAATCGAATCGCTTCGCGCAGATGCTCCGGGCACTTGGGTTGCGGCCAGACGATGCTTTCGCCGTGTTGCTTGAAAACCGGATCGAATTCTACACGCTGATCTGGGGTTCCCAGCGAGCGGGCACGATGCTGGTGCCGATCTCGACGCGGCTGACTGCACCCGAGATCGCCTATATTCTTGAAGACAGCGAGGCCAAGCTGCTGATCACGTCGCGCTACTTTGATGCGGTGTTGCCCGCCGTGCGCGCTGCCTGCCCCGATCTGCCGGTGCTGGTTATGGGGGGTGATGGCGACGACAATTTCGCAGCGGCCCTGGCGGCGCAACCAGCTGAGCCCATAGCTGACCAAACAGCGGGCATGGTGATGCTCTATTCCTCTGGCACAACCGGCCGGCCAAAAGGCATCCGGCCCAAACCACCCGTAGATCCCGATCCGCAGGCAATTGTGCCATTTCTCGGCCTCGCGACAATCGGGGCGGGCATGCCAGCCGACGGCACTATGATCTATCTTTCGCCGGCACCGCTCTATCATGCAGCACCGATCGGATGGTCTTCGGCTGTGCACCGCCTTGGCGGAACAGTGGTCATGATGGAGAAATTCGATCCCGAAGCTGCGCTTGCCGCGATCGAGACATACAAGGTGACCGACAGCCAATGGGTGCCGACACATTTCGTGCGCATGCTCAAATTGCCGGAAGAGATCCGTAGCAAGTATGACCTCTCCAGCCATAAGCGTGCGCTTCACGCAGCTGCGCCATGCCCGATCCCGATCAAACAGCAGATGATCGAATGGTGGGGGCCGATCGTGAATGAGTATTATGCCGGGTCTGAAGGCATCGGCATGACGATGATCCATTCACCTGACTGGCTCACTCACCCGGGCAGTGTCGGGCGCGCAATCCACGGTAAGCTGCATGTTTGCGGCCCCGATGGCGAAGAACTTCCCGCCGGGCAGGACGGGGTGATCTATTTCGAAAACGAGATTCTGCCGACGTATCACAAGGATCCTGCCAAGACGGCTGAAGCCATGCATTCCGAAGGCTGGATGACGCTGGGCGATATCGGCCATCTCGATGAGGACGGCTTCCTCTACCTGACCGATCGCAAGAGCCACATGATCATCTCTGGCGGGGTCAATATCTACCCGCAGGAAATCGAGAACCTGCTGGTGAGCCATGACAAGGTGATGGATGCGGCGGTGATCGGCGCGCCCGATCCGGATCTTGGCGAGAAGGTTGTCGCGGTTGTGCAGCCGGTCGACATGGGTGAAGCCGGCGATGCGCTGGAACAGGAATTGCGCGATTACCTCAGCCCGCAACTGGCCCGGATCAAGATGCCCAAGCTGTTCGATTTCCGGCCCGATCTGCCGCGTGAAGCCAATGGCAAGCTCTACAAGCGCGAACTGCGTGATGAATATGCTGCCAAAGCCCAAGCGGAGGCGTGAGCGTGGCCGATCAAGCAAAGGTTCTGCCGCCCGAGATTGCCCGCGAGGTCATCGATCCGCATTCCTATGCCCAGTGGGATAGCCTGCTCGATACGTTCGACCGGTTGCGCGAAGAGGCGCCTGTGGCGCTGGTCAAGCCCGAGGACGGCAAGCTGTTCGATCCCTTCTGGCTGGTCACCCGCTATGAAGACGTGATGCGCATTTCGAAGGACAATGCCACCTTCCTCAACAATCCGCGCCCGGTGGTGTTCAGTTTCCGCGACGCAATCGAATTCAGTCGCAAGGCAACCGGCTCCAACATGCTGGTCGATTCGCTGGTGGTGTTCGATGCGCCGATCCACCCCAAATATCGCCGGTTGACGCAGGACTGGTTCATGCCGCGCAACCTCCAGAAAATGGAGGGCGAGATCCGCGCCATCGCCAATGCAACGGTGGACCGGCTGGTGGCCGCTGGCGAGGGCGGGGTCGGAGAAAGAGAGGGCGTGGACTTCTGCAAACTCGTCTCGGCGCCTTATCCGCTGCATGTGGTGATGCAGATCCTGGGAGTGCCCGAAGAGGACGAGCAGCGCATGTTGATGCTCACCCAGCAGATGTTCGGCGGGCAGGATGCGGATCTTTCCGGCACCGGCATGCAGAACATGACGCCGGAGCAAGTGGTGCTTCTGGTTGCGGGCGCGGTGAAGAATTTCGAGGAGTATTTTGCCGGGATCGCGCGCGATCGCCGCGCCAACCCTACAGGCGATGTTGCCAGCGTGATTGCCAATGCGACGGTCGATGGCGAGCCCCTGCCTGAGCGCGATATGGCGGGATATTACATCATCGTTGCCACCGCCGGGCATGACACGACCTCGGCTTCCACTGCCGGGGCGATGCAGGCCTTGGCGAAGGACCCGGAGCAATGGGCCAGGGTCAAGGCAGATCGTTCGCTGTTGCCGGGCATCGTCGAGGAAGCGATTCGCTGGACCACGCCGGTGCAGCATTTCATGCGCACAGCAGCGGAAGATGTCGAGCTGGGCGGGCAACAGATCAGGAAGGGCGATTGGCTGATGATCAACTATGTCGCCGCCAATCACGATCCGGCGCAGTTCGCAAATCCGCGCAAGTTCGATGCCAGCCGCTCGCCCAATCGGCACCTGGCGTTCGGTGCGGGCGCACACCAGTGCCTTGGCCTGCACCTTGCCCGGATGGAGATGAAGATCCTGTTCGAAACGCTGCTTGACCGGATCGAGAGCATCGAGCTGGCAGGTGAGCCCAAGCGCGCGACTTCGACCTTTGTCGGCGGGCTGAAAACGCTGCCGTTGAGGTTTGTGGCGAGCTAGTTTGCTAGAAGACGTTCGGCCATCGCGCGCACTTCCGCGCCCATGTCCTCGCGCTCGAGTGCCAGCGCCAGGGTCGCCTCGACGAAGCCGAGTTTGCTGCCGCAATCATAGCGCTTGCCGTCAAACGTAACTGCGTGGAACGGCTGGCTGCCGATCATCTTGGCCATGGCGTCGGTCAGCTGGATTTCGCCGCCCGCGCCTTTCTCTTGCGCTTCGAGCACGCGCATCACTTCGGGTTGCAGGATGTAGCGGCCCGAAATGATCTTGTTCGATGGTGCGTCGGCAACAGGCGGCTTTTCGACCAGGCCCCTTACCTCGGTCAGCGCGCCCATTTCAGCGCCGGGGTCGATCACGCCATAGCTTGAAACATCCTCGCGCGGGACTTCGAGCACGCTGATCAAATTTCCGCCGACTTCATTATAGGCATCGACCATCTGCCTCATGCAGCCTGTGCCGCCAACCTTTCCGATCATCAGCTCATCGGGCAGGAAAATCGCAAAGGGTTCATCCCCCACGATGGCGCGCGCGCACCAGATTGCGTGGCCCAGCCCCAGCGGCACCTGCTGGCGCACGGTGATGATATCGCCCGGCGTTGCCCGCGTCGGTTCGAGCACGCTCAGGTCCTTGCCTCGCTCGCTCAGCGTCTTCTCAAGCTCGTAAGCAATATCGAAATGCTCGACGATTGCCGTCTTGCCGCGCCCGGTGACAAAGATCATCTGTTCGATCCCGGCCTCGCGCGCTTCATCTACGGCATACTGGATCAACGGGCGGTCTACGATTGCCAGCATTTCCTTTGGGATCGCCTTGGTCGCGGGCAGGAACCGCGTGCCTAGCCCGGCGACGGGGAAAACGGCCTTTTTGATCGGTTTGGGTGTGTTCATGACGATGCGGGATAGGGGGCAAATGTTTCACCTGCAAGCATGACTACCTCCAGTTTCATGCGCTTGTTCGTTTGCTCGGCAGCCGAGATTGGCTAAGGGCAGGAAATGGACAAACTCGTCATCCGCGGCGGCAACCGACTCGAAGGCACGATTCCGATTTCCGGGGCCAAGAATGCTGCGCTTACACTCATCCCCTGCGCGCTCCTGACCGAGGAGCCACTGACGCTCAGGAACCTGCCGCGCCTGGCCGATATCGACGGGTTCCAGCACCTGATGAACCAGTTTGGCGTCACCACGGTGATTCAAGGCACGCGGCCAGAGGATTTCGGCCGCGTAATGAGCCTGGAGGCGCCGCGGATCACCTCTTCGGTCGCGCCCTATGATCTGGTGCGCAAGATGCGCGCCTCGATCCTGGTATTGGGCCCGATGCTGGCGCGCATGGGCGAGGCGACGGTGTCGATGCCGGGAGGCTGCGCGATCGGTAATCGCCCGATCGACCTGCATCTCAAGGCGCTCGAGGCTTTCGGTGCCACTATCGAACTTGCACAAGGGTATGTTCGCGCGATTGCGCCCGATGGCGGGCTGCCCGGCGGCGAGTTCGATTTTCCGGTTGTCTCTGTCGGGGCGACCGAGAATGCAGTGATGGCGGCGGTGCTGGCGAACGGCAGCTGCCGCCTGTTCAACGCCGCACGCGAGCCCGAGATTGTCGATTTGTGCAATCTGCTGGTCGCCATGGGGGCGGAGATCGAGGGTATCGGCAGCTCCGATCTTATCATCCACGGGGTCAAGCGGCTGCACGGCGCAACCTATCGCGTGATGCCCGACCGGATCGAGGCTGGCTCTTACGCCTGCGCCGCAGCGATCACCGGCGGCGACGTCCGGCTCGAAGGCGCCAAAGCGGGCGAGATGGCGGCCACCATCCACGCGCTGCGGAATATCGGGGTCGAGGTGGAGGAAGACGCCAAGGGGATCAGGGTTTGTCCCAATGGCAAGCTCAAGGCCACCAATCTCACCACCGCACCCTATCCAGGGCTTGCCACCGACATGCAGGCGCAGCTGATGGCGCTGCTGTGCAAGGCTGAAGGCACCAGCGTGCTCAAGGAAACCATTTTCGAGAACCGCTTCATGCATGTGCCCGAACTGCGGCGCATGGGGGCGGATATCGAAACCGAGGGCCGTACTGCCATCGTCAAAGGGGTCGATCGGCTCACGGGCGCTGAAGTGATGGCGACCGATCTGCGTGCTTCCTTCAGCCTGGTGCTGGCGGGGCTGGCGGCCGAAGGTGAGACCACCGTGCGGCGGCTATACCACCTCGATCGCGGTTACGAGCGGCTGGAGGAGAAGCTGCAGCTGGTGGGCGCAGACATAGAACGGGTGGGCGACGATTGAGCCGATAGAGCGGACCTTTCGCCCCCGCCAGGCGTTGATGGGAGGGGTAACGAAGGAGATCGTATCATGGGACTATTGAAAATCGCTGCCTTGTCGGCACTCGGATATGCCGGATACAAAGCTATCGAAAAGAAGCGGGGCGCCAGTCCGGCTGCTTTCGCCACCGGCCAGACCGGCAATGTGCGCGACGCAGGGCCGGGTGCCATGCGGGACAGTTCTTCGGATACGTGGAACAAGACGGACGAGGAGAGCGACGCAAGCTTTCCGGCCAGCGATCCGCCAGCGAATTACTGACCGCGAAGCTTTGAACGTGGTGCGCAGATAGAACAATCGGAACGTCCCGGCGTTTCGCCCGTAATTCGCATATGGACCAATCAAAACGCACCCATAATTCCGGGATGGGATATCCGCGCTTCTTTGCGATGATCGCAACATCGACTGTTGTCATGTATGCGATCATGTATCTCAACACTTACGAAATTTCCCATGTCTGGTTCAGCCAGACACGGGCGTGGATGGCGCTGCTGATGGGGGCAGTGATGGCGGTAATAATGCTTCTGTTCATGTGGCGGATGTACCACCAGCTTCAGTGGAACCTACTGATCCTGGGCAGCGCGGTAGCGGTGTTCGGCGGATCGCTCTGGTTGGTGCGTAGTCAGGAAACAGTCGGTGATGTCAGCTGGATGAAAGCGATGATCCCGCATCACTCGATCGCCATATTGACCAGCCGCCGGGCAGAAATTTCCGACCCCCGCGTGCGTGCACTCGCTAATGAAATCATTGATGCGCAGGTCAGGGAAATTGACGAAATGGAAAAGCTGATTGCCGACATTCAGGCAAACGGAGACGCACCGGGCCCGCCCGCCCCAGCCAGCTAGGAATTGAAAACCAACCACACCCGGATCGCCCCGGCGAGGCCGGGCGGCGTTTTCGACTTGATCCGCTCTTCATCGATTCGCGCGACGAGTGCGTTGATTGGCAGGCCTTCCGCTTCAGCCGCCGCGCGCAGCATGTCCCAGAACAGCGGCTCAAGGCTGATCGAGGTCTTGTGTCCGGCAATCTCGACCGAGCGCTTGACTGGGGGGTGGTAGGGCGGCGGCTGTGTCACCTGCGCGGTGATAAGGCGCATACCGCCGACTCGCCAGTCAGATTCTCGCGCTTCTCAGACGCAGCGAATTGGTCACGACCGAGATTGACGATGCGCTCATGGCGAAGGCGGCGAACATCGGACTGATCAGTATTCCGAAGTAGGGATAGAGCAATCCGGCCGCCACCGGCACGCCTGCGGCATTGTAGATCAGCGCGAAGAACAGATTCTGGCGGATGTTGCGCATGGTCGCCTTCGAAAGGCGGCGTGCGCGCACGATCCCGTCGAGATTGCCCTTGACCAGCGTTATGCCAGCGCTTTCGATGGCGACATCAGCGCCGGTGCCCATGGCGATCCCGACATCGGCCTGCGCGAGCGCGGGGGCATCATTCACCCCGTCACCGGCCATGGCAACCTTGCGACCTTCCCTCTGAAGCTCCTGGATGATGCGCGCCTTGTCTTCGGGCAGCACGTCGGCGCGGATTTCGTCTATCCCGAGGCGGGCGGCCACCGCTCTGGCGGTGCGTTCGTTGTCACCCGTCGCCATGATGATGCGAAAACCCAGACCATGAAGCGCCTTCAGGGCGTCAGGCGTCGTTTTCTTCACCGGGTCGGCTACGCTGACGAGGCCTGCTACGGCACCCTCCAGCATGACGAACATCACCGTCTCGCCCTGGTCGCGATGGGAATTGGCTTTCTCCGTCAATTCGGCGGCTTCAAGGCCAAGGTCGGTTACCAGCTTCAGATTTCCGAGCGCGACACTCTTGCCATCGACGACGCCCTTCACGCCTTTGCCCGTAACAGCCTCGAAATCGCTGGCCTCGCCGAGCGTCACGCCGCGTTCCTCCGCGCCCGTGACGATTGCCTCGGCAAGCGGATGTTCGGAACCTTTTTCCAGCGTCGCAGCCAGACGCAGCACTTCCGCTTCATCATGACCCGGTTCGGGAAGCACGGCCACCAGCCGGGGCTTGCCCTCGGTCAGCGTCCCGGTCTTGTCGACCATCAGCGTGTCGACTTTTTCAAAACGTTCGAGTGCCTCCGCATTTTTGATCAGCACACCGGCCTGCGCTCCTCGCCCGGTGGCGGTCATGATCGACATCGGCGTCGCGAGGCCAAGCGCGCAGGGGCAGGCAATGATGAGTACAGCAACGGCAGCGATCAGGGCGTATGACATCGCGGGCGCCGGACCCCATATCGACCAGCCGATGAATGCCAGCACGGCGACGGCGATCACGACCGGCACGAACCAGCCCGAAACCTTGTCGGCATATTTCTGGATCGGCGCGCGCGATCGCTGCGCATTGGCAACCATTTCGACGATCTGGGAGAGCATTGTGTCGGCGCCGACACGGGTCGCTTTGATGATGAGACTGCCGGTCCCATTGATTGTCGCCCCGGTAACAGGATCGCCGGCGACTTTCTCGACCGGCAAGGGTTCCCCGCTGATCATGCTTTCATCGACCGAGGAACGCCCGTCGATAACGACACCATCGACCGGTATCTTGTCCCCCGGTCGCACGCGCAGGTGATCGCCTACGCCGACTTGTTCAAGCGGAATTTCTTCCTCGCTGCCGTCGTCGCGGACGATGCGTGCCGTCTTGGGTGCCAGGTCGAGCAAGGCGCGGATCGCCTTGCCGGTTCCCTCACGTGCGCGCAGCTCCATCACCTGACCCAGCAGCACCAGCGTGACTATGACCGCCGCCGCCTCGAAATAGACGCTGACATTGCCCTCTGCATCGCGGAAACCGTCGGGAAATATGCCCGGCGCAAGGACCGCGACGATGCTGAACAGCCAGGCGGCCAACACTCCCATGCCGATCAGCGAGAACATGTTGAGGTTCAGCGTGCGAAATGAATTCCATCCCCGCACGAGGAACGGCCAGCCACACCACAGAACGACCGGCGTGCCGAGCACCAGTTCGATCCAGAGCGTGTTGCGTTCTCCAAAAATATCCCTGACGCCGCCAAGCCCGAGCATGGGCCCCATGGTGAGGACCAGCAGCGGAACAGTAAGGACAGCGCCGATCCAGAAGCGCCGTGTAAAGTCGGCAAGTTCGGGATTACGCCCATGCTCGGCCATGGCTGCGGATTCGAGCTCCAGCCCCATGCCGCAGATCGGGCATGACCCGGGAGTTGGCTGGCGCACCTGCGGATGCATCGGGCAGGTGTAGACCGGGCCCTGATGACCCGGCGGAACCTGATCGTATTTTCCCCCTCTTACCTCGGCGCCTTCAGCGGATGCATGTTGATCGCTGTGGCCGTCACGGGCATCGCCATGTGCCCGCCCATGGCAAGCATGGCTGGCCTCGCTTACGCCTGAAGGTTGGTCGCTATCTGGCATGTTTGGCAAGATAGCGCGGATTGTGGCCCGGCGCCAATTTCTTCAGTCAGGCGCCAGCGCATCAATACATGTGCTGGCCGCCATTGATGCTCAAGGTCGAGCCGGTTACGAAGCCGGCATCCTCGCTGCACAGGAAGGCGACCCCGCGCGCGATTTCATGGGCATGGCCCAACCGGCCCACCGGGATCTTGGCGACGATCTTTTCCAGCACCGGCGGCGGGACGGCGGCGACCATGTCGGTATCGATATAGCCGGGCGCGATGGCGTTGACGGTTACGCCGAACTTCGCGCCTTCCTGTGCCAAGGCCTTGGTAAAGCCGTGGATGCCGCTTTTCGCCGCCGCATAATTGACCTGGCCATACTGGCCAGCCTGTCCGTTGATCGAGCCGATATTGACGATCCGGCCCCAGCCGCGCTCGCGCATGCCGGGGAAGCAGGCCTTGGCCATATTGAAACAGCCGCCCAGATTGATGCGCATCACCTCGTGCCAATCATCGTATGACATCTTGTGCAGCACGCCGTCGCGCGTAATCCCGGCATTGTTTACCACGACATCGATCTGGCCAACTTCTTCTTCAACGCGCTTGCAACCGGCCAGCGCTGCTTCGTGGTCCCCCACGTCCCATTTGTATGAGCGGATCCCGGTATCGGCCTTGAGCTGTTCAGCTGCGGCATCATTGCCGGCATAGTTCGCGACGACCGTGAAGCCATCCGCGTGAAGCCTCTCGCAAATCGCGCGACCGATTCCGCGAGTTCCGCCAGTAACAATTGCAACGCGCGCCATATCCGATTCTCCGTTCCGCAGTATCTGGTTAGAACTAGCGATGCCGTTACGTCAGGGAAATGAAAAACCCCGCCTAAGCGGGGTTTGATCATACGAATTCACGATGTGAAAGCGTCGCCGCGCGATCAGAAGCGGAATTGCGTGCCCACATACACTGCCTGGCTGTCTTGCTCCGAATCGGTCACCGGCCTCAGCCGGTCGCGCTCCTGCGACAGCCGCACGCCCGCAGTCACATCAAGATTGCGGGTGATACGATAGGCGCCGCCAAGATCGAAGGTCTGCGCGCCGAGCGAGTCATAGGTATTCGGCGAACGACCCGCGACCTCTTCGTCTTGCAGTATGATGCGCGGCTGGAAGCGGTTTGGCTTTTCCGGCGCGCTTGAGCGCGACGGTTCGAAACTTGCCAGATCGGGCATTGCTATATCACGCATGCTGCCCGACAGGCCAAGCTGTGGTTCGGGGCGTTTGAAGCTTTGATAGCCGCGTGCCGTACCAAGGTTGAAACGCGTTGCTGCCAGAGCCGTGAGGCCTTCGCCGCCGCCCGGTGCAACATTGAGAACGTTGCGCACGGAAATCGCCCGCGCAGTATCCTGATCAACCCGCACTGCCACCGTTACTGTGCGGTCCCGCTTGATCGCGCTGCCGCTTGGTGTGAAGCGCAGCGCCGAATTGTCAGCCCGCCGCGCCATACGCTGTGCCAGCTGCGGATCAACCGACGCCGGGGTGAATACCGCAAACGGCGAAGATGCGCCGTCGCCAGCCCCATCGGAAAGGGCGGCAACCGCCAGGCCCGCCGAAGGAACGCCAAAAGCCAGGCCAGCAGCTGCCAGCAGCAAGGGCAGCTTGCGCGCCGATCTTGCTGGGTGAACTGTTGCCATGACTGTGACCTTAAACCCTTCTTCCCGTTCGCCAAGACCTTGGCGGGTTAAACCTGATCGAACCTCTAAAGGCTCTGGTTTACTTAAACTCAACCATGCTGAACCGCAGATGACTGCGCATTTCGCAAAAGCCGCGACTCACTATCACAGTTGTGGACAATAGGACCCTTTGGACTTGCCAGGCAATGCCCGCGATCCGTTGCGTGACGTTAGGGCAGCCTTGTGTTGCAATTGGCACACAAGATGGCTCCACGCGCATAAGGCGGCCGTTGGGAATCGCGCCAAGGCAACCGCCTCGTTGCCTGCGTTCAGGAAGGATAAAGCCGCCTTCAGTGCACAAAAGCGGGCATGGCCAGCTGCCTGCGATTGTTTCCCGCCTTGTCGCACGCGCACGGACAGCTATAGAGCCGAAAACGACAATTCCGCTTGAGGACCTTTCACCAATGAGCCTGATCCAGCCCGCCATCCGCCGCACTGCCCAATTCGCGCTCGCCAGCGCGGTGCTGGCGACACTTGCTGCCTGCGGTGGGCGTGAGCGGCCTGAGGCTGACCTTGCTGCGGCGCAGGTCAACACCATTGGGGTGAATTCCTATCTCTGGCGCGCTGCGCTGGAGACTGTCAGCTTTGCTCCGTTACTGCAGGCAGACAGCGCAGGCGGAGTGATTGTGACTGATTGGTATGCGAATCCCACCAACCCGAACGAGCGGGTCAAGGTGACGGTGACGATCCTCGACACCGATCTTCGCGCCGATGCGCTGCGCGTGGCTGCCAGCCGCCAGGTGGCGCAGGGTGGTGGCTGGGTCGATGCCCCGGTGCAGGCGGCCACTGTGCAGAAGCTGGAGGACATCATCCTTACCAAGGCCCGCGAACTGCGCCGGCAGACGCTCGCTTCCTGATTTGCCCGTCAGCGCCTGCGAACTTTGCGGGCCAGCCTGTCATCCGCCAAACCGGCGATGAAAGGCCAGTTCTTGATGCGAACGCGCTTCCAATCGCGCCCGAAATCCCTAACAGGTTGGCCATGACCGATACCCGTTTCGATCCATCGCAAGCCGATGCCCGCTGGCAGCGAGCCTGGGAGGAGGCAGGCACGTTCCACGCCGACAGCAATTCGCCCAGGCCGAAAAGCTATGTGCTCGAGATGTTTCCCTATCCTTCGGGCCGGATCCACATGGGCCATGTGCGCAACTACACCATGGGTGACGTGCTGGCGCGCTACAAGAAGATGCGCGGGTACGAGGTCCTTCATCCGATGGGCTGGGATGCCTTCGGCATGCCAGCGGAAAATGCCGCGATGGAAAAGGGCGTGCATCCGGGCGGCTGGACGCGCGAGAATATCGCCAACATGAAAGCGCAGCTGAAGCGGATCGGCTTCGCGCTCGACTGGAGCCGTGAATTCGCCACCTGCGATCCCGAATATTACGGCCACGAACAGGCGTTGTTCCTCGATCTGTACGAGGCGGGGCTGGTTTATCGCAAGGAATCGACCGTCAACTGGGACCCGGTTGACATGACCGTGCTTGCCAACGAGCAGGTGATTGACGGCAAGGGCTGGCGCTCGGGAGCCGAGGTCGAGAAGCGCAAGCTCAATCAGTGGTTCCTCAAGATCACCGATTTCGCCGAGGACCTGCTCGACGGGCTCGGTGCGCTCGAAAACTGGCCTGACAAGGTCAAGCTGATGCAGGAAAACTGGATCGGTAAATCGAGCGGCCTCGAATTCAGCTTCGAGCTTTCGAATGGCGAAAGCCTGCCGGTCTATTCGACCAGGCCGGACACGATCTTCGGCGCAAGCTTCGTTGCGGTCGCCGCCGACCATCCTCTGGCGCAGTCGGCCGCGATGAACAACTGCGACGCGGCGAAGTTCATCGAACAATGCAAGCGCGGCGGCACCACTGCTGCTGAGCTGGAAACCGCCGAGAAGCTCGGTTTCGATACCGGCATCGGCGCTAAACACCCCTTTACCGGGAAGCATTTGCCGGTGTTCATCGCCAATTTCGTGCTGATGGATTACGGCACCGGCGCGGTGATGGGCGTGCCGGGACATGACCAGCGCGACTTCGAGTTTGCAGCCAAATACAACCTACCGATCGTGCGCGTAATCGCCGCCTCGCCCGAGGCTGCAGGCGAACCGCTGAACGAGGCTGACACTGGCGACGGAGTGTGCGTCAATTCGGACTTTCTCGACGGGATGAGCGTCGAGAAAGCCAAGGATGCGGTGAACGCACGCGCTGAAAGCGAAGGCTGGGGCCGGGGGACAACGGTGTGGCGTCTGCGCGATTGGGGCGTTTCGCGCCAGCGCTATTGGGGAACGCCGATCCCGTTCATCCATTGCCAGGCATGCGGCGTGGTGCCTGCACCCAAGGACAGCCTGCCGATCACACTGCCCGATGATGTCGATTTCAAGACGCCGGGCAATCCGCTGCTGCGCCACCCGACGTGGAAGCACACGACCTGCCCGAAATGCGGCGGCGCTGCCGAGCGCGAGACCGATACGCTCGATACTTTCGTCGATTCGAGCTGGTATTTCCTGCGCTTCGCCAGCCAGCCGGCGGACAAGCCCTTCGACCGCGAGGAGGTCGCCAAATGGCTGCCGGTCGAGCAATATATCGGCGGGATCGAGCACGCGATCCTGCACCTGCTCTATGCCCGCTTCTGGACCCGCGCCCTGCAGCATATCGGCCAGCTCGATTTTGCCGAACCGTTCGGCAGCCTGTTCACACAAGGCATGGTCACGCACGAGACCTATTCGCGGCGGACCGATGGCCGCACCACCTATTTCCTGCCGGCTGAGGTCGAGCGCAGCGGCAATGGCGCGGTGCTGAGGGACGATGGCCAGCCGGTCGAGATCGGCCGCGTCATCAAGATGTCGAAGTCGAAGAAGAACACCGTCGACCCCGACAATATCATCGACACCTATGGCGCCGACGCGGCGCGCTGGTTCATGCTTTCCGACAGCCCGCCCGAACGCGATCTGCCATGGTCGGAAGCCGGGATCGAAGGCTGCGGGCGATTCGTGCAGCGGCTGTGGCGGCTGTTCGGGCAATATGACCCCGCTGCGCAAGGCGAGGACGCCCAGTACGACAAGCCATTGTCGCGCAAGCTGCACCAGACCATTGCCGCCGTGGCCGAAGACATCGAAGCGCTCAATTTCAACAAGGCTGTCGCGCGGATATACGAGCTGACGACGGCTGCGGAGAAAGCCCAGCCTTCCGCCGCGCGCAGCGAAGCGATTGCCGGGTTGATGCTGCTTTCCTCACCGATGATGCCGCACCTTGCGGAAGAGGCATGGGAACGCGCCGGGTTTGCCAAGAATTCCGGCGGCCTGATCGCCGAGGCAAGCTGGCCCGAGTATGATCCGGCGCTGCTGGTGGAGGATGAAGTCACCATCGCGGTGCAAGTGAACGGGAAGCTGCGCGACACGGAAGTTGTCGCAAAGGGCACCGATCGAGCTGAACTTGAGGCGATCGCTGTTGCCAATACCAAGGTTCAGGCCATTTTGTCCGGGGCCTCACCAAAGAAGATCATTGTGGTCCCTGACCGGCTGGTCAATATTGTGACATGATGCGTGCCCTGTTTGCCAGCCTTGCCCTGATGGCGCTTTCCGCTTGCGGGCTTCAGCCGATGTATGCGGGCAGCGGCGGCGCAGCGGTGGCTGGGGGGCTGGCAGCGGTTGAGGTTGCCCCGATTCCGGGCCGCGATGGCTGGCTGGTGCGCAATGCCCTCAATGATCGGCTGCACGTAACCGGGCCAGGCACTGCGCCGCGCTATCGCCTCGATGTCCGGCTCGACGATTCGCTCGAAGCGCTGGGCGTGCTCAACGATGACACGATCAGCCGCGAACGCCGCATCCTGCGCGCCCGCTATCAGCTGGTTGACATCACCAGCGGCGCAATCCTGCTGGATGCCAGCGCTGGATCGGATGCCGGGATTGACGTTGTGTCCAGCGAATACGCCACCATCGCGGCCGAACAGACTGCGCTGGAAAATCTCGCCCGCGATGTGGCTGAACGGATGGTGCGGCAAGTGGCATTGACCTTGCGCCAGGCCGGCCAGGCGCAATGAAGGCCACCCAGCGCGACTTTGCCTCCACCGCGCGCCGCGCTGCTGAACAATGCGGCATCTTCTTCTTCTGCGGACCTGACGAAGCGGGCGCCTCTGCGGCGGCGCAAAGCATCCTGCAGCTGCTGCCGCAGCCCAGCGAACGAGTGGAGATTTCAGGCGCCGATTTGCGCAAGGACCCGGCGCTGCTGGGTGATGAGGCGCGCTCGGGCTCGCTGTTTGGTGACAAGCGCCATATTTTTGTGCGGGCCAATGGCGATGAAGCGCACGATGCGCTGCAGGTGTTGATCGAGACCAGCGAAGGTGGCGCCGGTGAAGCGGCGCCAGTGCTGGTGGTGGCGACATCGGCAACCGACAAATCGCGCACCGCCAAGTTGCTGGAGAAACGCAAGGACGCGCTGGTGGCGATGTTCTGGCCGCCCGATCTGCAATCGGTTTCTGCCTCGGTGCGGCAGATGGCGGATGCGGCGGGGCTAAGGTTGGGCGGAGATCTGGCAGAGCGGATCGCGCGGGCCGCCGGTCTGGATGTGCGGCTGGCACAGTCTGAAATCACCAAGCTGGCGACTTATTGCGATGCTTCGCCGCAATCACCGCGTCAGCTGACCATTGAAGATCTCGACGCGGTGGGAGCTGCGACTGAGGAAGACGGCTTCATGCCGCTTGTCAATGCCGTGCTCAAGGGCGACACTGGGCGGCTTGACCGCGAACTCAGGCGAATGCGCGAACACGGACTGAACCCGGTCGGTGTGTTGCTGGCGGTTGAACGCCGGGCTGCACAACTGGCTCAGATCGCCGCACAGCTCGGCCCGCGCGGTTCGCTCGACGGGCTCGATCGAGGAGCCAAGGCCCGGCTTGGTATCTTCTTTCGTGACGAGCGCGATATTCGCGACCAGCTGCAATGCTGGCACAGGCGCAAACTCGAACGGCTCGGCCCGCGGCTGATGCAAATGCATCGACAGTTGCTGGGCAACAGCCAGGCGGCGGAATTGCTGCTGGCCCAGGGTCTGACCGATATCGCCCGTTTCGCCGCGCGGCGATAGGCTGCTCTATTGATCCTGATCGCTGTCCGCAGCGCCGCCGCCAGCTTTCTGCGAGACAGTGAAAGTGCCGGTTACGCGCCCGCTCGAATTCTCGCCCGACGAGGCACCTTTGCCGTCAACGCTGGCGCGGCCGGAGGTGAGGTCGATCGTCAGCCGGCCACCTGAAAGCGTATCGCCATTGCGGCGCAACTCGACATTGCCAGCCATGGTGATCAGCCGCCGCTCAAGGTCATAGACGGCCACATCGCCGCGTGCGGTTTCATTGCCGCGCGTCACATTGACCCCGCCAGTAGCGGTGATGCGCGAAATCGAAAGATCGCCCTGGTCGCTGTAATCAACCAGCATGCGCTGCGAACGCACGCGCAGCCCGGCCTGGGTCACGTTAACACCGCCGATAAGCACGACGCGGTTCTGGCGGTCCTCGACACTGATGTCGCCGGCATCGAATTGCACCGGCGCATTTGAATCATGGCGCGAGAAAGCCTGTGCGTTGAGCTGCATCCCGCCAAACGCCACCAGCGTAAGGGCAAAGCCGGCGATGGCTGAACGTGCAGCAGTGGGGATAAGTGAACGGTTCATCACGGCTTCCTCAATTCGCCCGGCCGCATTCTTAGCCGGGCATTGCCCTTCAGGGAAAATACGCGCTTGTCGATATCGACGGTCATTCGATCAGCTGAAAATGTGCCGGCGGGGACTTCGCCTTCGACGCCCCCCTCGCCGGTTATCTGGCGCGAGGCCAGGTCAACCGATACACCCCGCGTGACCATCGAATAGCCGTCTGCGGCCGACAGGCGTAAAGCGCCATCGATTGTCATGACTTCGCGGTCAATGTCATAGGCGCCGGCCTCAGCGCTGATCCGCGCTGGCCCGTCGCGCAGCAGGATCTGCGCCTCAAGGTCGCGCATGCGCACGATACCTTCGGAGTTTGAGCGTTGCACGGCATCCCCCGCAGTCAGCGAAAAGGGGCGCCCGGAATCGTCTTCGCCGCGGTACATCGCATTACTGACGGAAAGCCGCTCGTCGATCATGGCCACCTTGTTGCGATCAAGCAGGAAACTCACTTCGCTTCCCGGGCCAAGCGGGGTGATAACCATCAGAGCCGCGATCACGCCCACTGCCATCGGCAGGAAACGAGCCAGAAAGCGCACCAGCCGATCATGCGAGCCGCCCGGCGCGGCAAAGTGCTGGCGCTGGCTGCGCAGCTCCTTCGCTTCGCTGGTTTCGATTCGCGGGTGGATCGACATGTCTGGGACTATACGCCTCCGCGCATCACTCGTGGCTGAATATATCGCTGTCTGGCCAGCCGGCCAGATCGAGCCGCGCACGGGTGGGCAGGAAGTCGAAACAGGCCTGGGCAATTTCCATCCGCCCCTCACGCTCGAGCCGCTTGACCAGCTCGTCACGCAGGCGGTGCAGGAAGCGCACGTCAGAGGCGGCATAATCGCGCTGTGCGTCGCTCAGATCAGGGCCGCCCCAGTCGCTCGACTGTTGCACTTTCGAGAGGTTTTCGCCGAGCAGTTCCTCGACCAGCATCTTGAGCCCGTGCCGATCGGTATAGGTGCGCACCAGCTTGCTGGCGATCTTGGTGCAGAATACCGGCGCGGCCATCACGCCCAGGTAATGTTCGATCGCGGCAAGATCGAAGCGGCCAAAATGGAACAGCTTCAGCCGGTTCGGATCGCCCAGCACCGCCTTGAGATTCGGCGCGTCATAGGCGCTGCCAGGCCCGAAGCGCACCAGATGCTCGTCGCCGCTGCCATCGCTCAGTTGCACCACACACAGCCGGTCACGGTGCGTTATCAGCCCCATGGTTTCGGTATCGACCGCGATCGGACCTTCGCCCAGCACACCTGCAGGCAGGTCTTCTTCATGAAAATATACAGCCATATCCAGCGGCTTTAGGCGCATTGGGGATTTGAGGGAAGGGTGTCTGGCCACCGCCATGACGGCAAGGTATCGCTGACGTATGAACGAGGCGATCTCTGCGAGCTGGCGGACCGCGCTGGAGCCGGCACTGGCAACGCCCGAGGCGCGGCGGCTGGGCGGGTGGCTTCGGTCTGAGGAAGATCGCGGCAAGATAGTTTACCCACCGCGCGGCGAGCGGCTTGCCGCGCTCGCAATGACCCCGCTTGAACAGGTGCGCGTAGTGATATTGGGGCAGGATCCCTATCACGGGCCAGGCCAGGCGCACGGGCTCGCCTTTTCGGTGCGTGACGGCGTGCGGCTGCCGCCTTCGCTGGTCAACATCTACAAGGAAATCGAGAGCGATCTGGGCATACGCCCACAGCCGGGCGGCAATCTTGAGCGCTGGGCGAAACAGGGCGTGCTGCTCCTGAACAACACGCTCACGGTCGAAGCCGGGCAAGCGGGCAGCCATGCCGGGCGCGGCTGGGATGCGATCACCGATGCCTGCATTGCGGCAGTGGTCGAACAGGGCCTGCCTACAGTGTTTATCCTGTGGGGAAGCCACGCGCAGAAGAAGGCGAGCCGGGTCAAGGGATTGGGTGAGGGCGATAATCACCTGCTGATTGCCAGCCCGCATCCAAGCCCGCTTTCCGCGCATCGCGGCTTTTTCGGTTCGCGCCCTTTCAGCCAGGCCAATGCTTTTCTCGAGCGGCACGGGCGCGGCATCATCGAGTGGTAGGAATGCGGCTGGTTTCTTCCGTCTGGCCACGAGACACTTGGCGCGCGCGCGATCTGCTGCCACATTCGCATATGAAAACAGGAGGATGTCGATGAAACCTCTCGCCGCGGTCGCCATCATGCTGGCAGCCACAAGTGCGATTATTCCCGCCCCGCTTGGTGCTTCGAGCGACCGCCAGGCAATGCAATCGGAACTTGAAGGCAAGCCAGGCGATCAGGAACAGCGCGCCACCGCGCTGCGCGAAGCAGTGGTGGCGGTGGATTACTGGCTCGATCAGGCCCGCCAGTATTCGCGCATCCCGGCGCTGTCGGTAGCGCTGGTCAATGGCCAACAGACGGTTTGGTCGAAAGGCTACGGCTATACCGATCGCGCGATGAGGCAGCCTGCCACTGCCGACACGATCTATTCGATCTGTTCGATTTCGAAGCTGTTCACTGCGGTTGCCTTCATGCAGCAATGGGAGAAAGGAACGGTCCGGCTGGATGAGCCGGTTCGCACCTATCTGCCCTGGGCGCAATTCGCACCCGATCAGCGTGATAGTATGCCAGTGACCATGCGCGGGCTGCTCACCCATTCTGCAGGCCTTCCGCGCGAGGCGGTCAAACCCTATTGGACCGGGCCGGATTTCCTGTTCCCTAGCCAGGATGAAATTCATGCCGGGGTGGCAGGACAGCATCTGCTCTATCCTGCGTCCACGACGTTCCAGTATTCGAACCTTGGGCTTACGCTGGTGGGCGAAACGGTGGAAAAGGTCACAGGCACGCCATATGGCGAATATGTCAGCACCAATATCCTTGCGCCGCTGGAAATGAACAACACCCGACCGTTCGTTCCGACAGGGCTTTATGGCAAGCAGCTGGCGGTTGGCTGGGGCTCGCTCGAACCCGATGGCACTCGCCCGCGCGTGAAGCTGTTTGATGCCAAGGGAATCAATCCGGCAGCGGGGTATAGCTCGACCGTAGAGGATCTCGCCAAGTTCGCTCGATGGCAGTTCCGCCTGCTCCAAAGCGGCCAGCCCGAGTTGCTGCGTGCCTCCACCCTGCTCGAGATGCACCGGGTGCATTACATCACTCCGGATCGCCGGACCAGCTGGGGGCTCGGCTTTGCCAACTATCAGATGGATGGGCGCGAAATGGTTGGCCATAGCGGTTCGTGCCCCGGCTATCGCAGCTCGCTGCTGATTGATCCGTCAGCGCAAATGGCAGTTGCCGTGGCCATCAATGCGATGGACGATTCGACCGTCCTTGCACGTGCAGTTGGCGCCTTGGTAGTGGTGAGGTTGGCCACGTCGGCGTTTGAACCACCGGCAAGCGGAGCGGTTGATCTGCGCGACTATGTAGGCATCTATAACGGCCAGCCGTGGGGTGCGGATTTCGCCATGCTGCCGTGGGCAGGCGGGCTGGTGGGCATTGAGGCCGGCTCGCGTGGCCCATTCGACACGATGGATCGCTTCAAGCCGCTGGGAGATGACCGGTTCCGTGTCGTTACCAGCAGCGGCGAAGAACGCGATATCGTGACTTTCCATCGCGATGCATCAGGCAAAGTCACCCGGATGGAACGTTTCGGGCAGTTCACCCCGCGCAGGAGCTCCGCCAGATGATTCAGCCATGACAGAGGAAGAAGCGCGCCTGGCCCTGGGCCTGCGCTCTATCATATCGCGCCGTCACAAGTTTTGTATGCGGGCAAGCAGATATTCGCAGCGCAGGTCTAGCCGGAATTTGGGCAACAGGATCGGCTCGCAACCATGCGCTCGCAAGGTCGCCAACAAATGTTTGCTTTCAAGCTCCGCGCTCTTGAAATCGTGGCGGCGAAATTCGTTTTGTTCGAATATCTCGCGCCACGGAGGGGCAAAGAATACCGCGCGATAGCGGCGGATCGCTTTGGGCAGTTCTCGCTCTGCGGGCAGGTCGCCCAATTTGACCAGGCCAGAAAGGGCATCGATCAGCCCGCGGTCGAAGAACACCGCCCCGCGCAGGCTGGCTGCCTGTTCCAAATCCTGTCGCGCCAGCGCTGCGGTGCGTTGGAGGAAGCCGAGCATATCCTCCCATGGCTTGGGGCCACCCGACCGGATCAGGCGCAGGCCGGGCTCGGCGACGATGTCGTAACCTCTCGCCGCGAGTGCGGACAACAGGCTCGACTTGCCGCCCCCGGAACAGCCGGAGATAGTGAAAAAGCCACTTTTCATGGTATATCAGAAACTTGCAGTGACACGCAGGCCAGCAAGGACGCCGGGGTCGCGCGCGCTTACGGCACTGTCAATGACCTGCACATTGGCGGTAACCTGCAAGCCATCCGACAGGCCGAGCGTGTAGAAATATTCGACACCCTCTTCATCCTGCAGCGCCAGGCGCTGGTCGAGCGCCCGGATCAGCCGGTTGGTCAGCGAATAGCGAAACCAGGACACGCCAAAGCGGTCTTGCGGGCGGAAGCGCGGATTGCCCGAGATTCCGATGAAGCCGCTCTTGTCAAGAAAGGTCGGGTCGCCGTTAGAGATATAGACCTGCCCGAAGATGCCCCAGCCCTTGCCCGGTGCTTCGGGATAGACAGACAGATACTGGTAGCCTGCCAGTACCGCCGCAAACTCGCCGCGCCGCTGGCCGAAATCCGATCCCGGTGGAGGGATCAGGACAGCTGGCAGCGAATCGGCGTTTATGTCATTGCGGGTCGAGCCGGAAAGCTTGAGCGCATAGAAGCCCGGCTTGCCCCCGATCTTGACCGGGAATGTCACCGAGCCGAGGAATCCTACGCCGCTTCTGAAGGCGGTTTCGAACCCGCTGCGCTGATATTGCGAATCCGGATCGAACACCCATAGCCGGTAGAGCACCTTCTCGGTCGGCACCTCCAGCAACGCGCCGGTGATCGTGTTGGGAATAATCGCTGATGGCGGCAGGGCGATGCTCAGGTTCTGGAAACCGTAATGCCCGTCGCTGCCTACCACCGGCAGCTTTCCGCCCAGATCAAGCACATTGACCTTCCCGACGGTCAGTTGCGTGCCCGAAGCCCAGTGTTTCGAGACGCTCACTGAAACATCGAAATCGCCCGTGTCTTCGCCGCGAAACAATGCGGTGTTACTGGGGATCAGCCCGATCAAGCCGTTGGAGTCCTTGCCCCAGGTATACTCCGGGCGTACCGTCAGCGTGATGCTGTCATCAATCCCGAAAGCACTTCCTTTGATGTCGATATAGGCATCAGCGCGGCCGCTATAGCGTAGCGTTTCGGCGGCATCGCCAGAGACCGGCATGTCGGCGAACTGCGAGATCACCAGCCGCGTTTCCACCGGTTTGACGGGCGCAGCATTGGATGAGGGCGGGGCGGCGGTTGCAGGCACTTTGGCGGGCAAAGCGTCCGCCGCTGCAGTTTCAGCAGCATCGCCTTGTGCTGCTGCATCGGTTTCGACCATCAGAGCCGAAGGATCGGAAGTATCGGAATTGACCAGTGTCGCCGCCACTGCAATCGGTGCACCGCCTGCCAGCGCGCTGCAGGCTGCGCCGGCACATATGAAATGCGGCCAACTGCGCCGTAATTTTATGAGCCGTGATGTTATGGAATGTGCGACCTGCATCCACCTCCCCAAGTCAGCCAGTCATAGCGAATTACTTCTAACTAATACCTGCTGATCAGCTGCTTAGATGGAGCACCTTTCCTACGCATGGTCAATACTTATGCCACTAAAATCCAGCGTTTCCTTTGATTCCGTGTGACAAAGCGACAGTAGATCGCGCATAAATTGTATAGCAGCGACATTTTAATGATACTGCGCGTGTGACGGTGCATATGCCCAGTAAATCAGCGCGGCAGTTCGGTTGCGCCCATCAATGCTTCGTCAACCGCACGCGCCGCCTGCCGCCCTTCGCGGATCGCCCATACCACCAGGCTCTGCCCGCGCCGCATATCACCGCAGGCAAACACATTCTCGATGCTGGTCGCGTAATTATCGGTATCGGCGGCGACATTGCCGCGCGCATCGAGCTTGACACCAGCCTGGTCGAGCAATCCTGCCTTCTTCGGCCCGACAAAACCCATCGCAAGCAGGATCAGGTCAGCCTGGATCACGAAAGCACTGCCTTCGATCTCCTGCATTTGGCCGTCTTTCCATTCGACGCGTATGCATTCCAGCCCGGTCACGGTTTCACCGTCGCCTATCACCCGCTTGGCCAGCACGGCCCAGTCGCGCTCGACCCCTTCCTCATGGCTCGAGGAGGTCCGTAGCTTCATGGGCCAATCGGGCCAGGTCAGCGCCTTGTCCTCATGCTCCGGCGGCTTCGGCATGATCTCGAGCTGGACCACGCTCTTGGCGCCTTGCCGGTTCGACGTGCCCACGCAGTCGCTGCCCGTATCGCCGCCGCCGATCACCACCACGCGTTTGCCGGTGGCGAGCAGCGAACCGCGCGGTGCCGCGCGCACTTCGTCATCGCCCGCGTTGCGCTTGTTCTGCTGGGTCAGGAATTCCATTGCCAGCCGCACGCCAGGCATTTCCGCGCCAGGGATTGTCAATGTGCGTGCGTCTTCTGCGCCGCCTGACAGAACCACCGCATCGAAGTTCTCCTGCAAGCTCTTGAACGAGATATCTACGCCCACTTCCTTGCTGGTTTTGAACTCGACCCCTTCGGCCTCCATCTGCACCGCACGGCGGTTGATCAGATGCTTTTCCATCTTGAAGTCCGGAATGCCATAGCGCAGCAGTCCGCCGATCCGGTCATTCTTTTCGAACAGGGTAACGGTGTGGCCGGCGCGCGCCAATTGTTGGGCGCAGGCGAGGCCGGCAGGGCCTGAACCGACCACCGCCACCGATTTGCCGGTCTTGTGCTTGGGCACTTGCGGCGTAATCCAGCCCTCTTCCCAACCGCGATCGACGATCGCGCATTCGATCGACTTGATCGTGACCGGCTGGTCGGTGATATTGAGCGTGCAGCTCGCCTCGCAAGGGGCAGGGCAGATACGGCCGGTGAACTCGGGAAAATTGTTGGTCGAATGGAGCACGTCGAGCGCGTTCTTCCAGTCGCCTTCATAGACCAGATGGTTCCAGTCCGGGATGATGTTGTTCACCGGGCAGCCGTTGTGGCAATAGGGGATGCCGCAATTCATGCAGCGGCTCGCCTGCGCCCGCAGCGTCGCATCGTCCGGCTGGACCACGAATTCGCGGTAGTTGCCCAGCCGCTCTTTCGGATCGAGATAATCCCGCTCACGCCGGTCGAGTTCGAGAAAGCCTGTTTCCTTGCCCATGTTCTGGCGTCCCGTCTCTTCTATTCCGCCGCGACCGAAGCGGCTTCTTCGCGCTCGGCCTCGAGTTGTTCCAGCGCGCGCTTGTAGTCGCGCGGCATGACCTTGATGAACTTGCCCACTTCGCTGTCCCAATTGTCGAGCAGTTGTGCTGCCTTGGCGCTGCCGGTGTGGAGCTTGTGGCGTTCGATCAGGATCTTCAGCCGCTCGCTGTCATGGCGCAGCATGTCGCCCATGCCGAAGTCATTGACCGAGCGCGGCCGCTGCGTTGGCCGCCCGGCCCCGTCATTTTCGTCGCGCACGCCGGTTATCGGCACAAGATCGACCTGGGCCGGATTGACCAGCTGAGCGAATGTGCCATCGGGATCGTAAACATAGGCCAGGCCGCCGCTCATGCCGGCGGCAAAGTTGCGCCCGGTCTGGCCCAGCACCACCACCACACCGCCGGTCATGTATTCGCAGCAATGGTCGCCCGCGCCTTCGACCACCGCAATGGCGCCCGAATTGCGGACCGCGAAACGCTCGCCCGCAACACCTTCGAAATAGGCCTCGCCCGCGATCGCGCCGTAGAGCACGGTATTGCCGACGATGATGTTTTCGCCCGGATCGCGCGACACGCTTTCGGGTTGCTTGACGATGATGCGCCCGCCTGAAAGGCCCTTGCCGACATAGTCGTTGGCATCGCCGGTGAGGTCCAGCGTCAGGCCATGCGCCAACCATGCGCCGAAGCTCTGCCCGGCCACGCCGGTGAAGTTGATGCGGATCGTGTCGGCAGGTAGGCCTTCATGGCCATAGGCCCTGGCGATTTCGCCTGACAGCATGGTGCCAACGGTGCGGTTCACATTGCGGATTTCACGGCTCAGTTGGACCGGTTTGGCCTCCACAATCGCATCCTTGCAGGCAGCAATCAGCTCGTTGTCCAATGCTGCGGCGAGCCCGTGATCCTGGCTTTCGGTGTGATGCAGCGGCGCGCCTTCGGCGATGTCGACCTGCGTCAGCAAGCGCGACAGATCGACCCCGGCGGCCTTCCAGTGGCGGTGGGCCCGGCGCATGTCGACCCGGTCGACCCGCCCGATCATCTCTTCCACGGTGCGGAAGCCCATCTCGGCCATGATCTGGCGCAGTTCTTCCGCGACGAAGAAGAAATAGTTGATGACGTGCTCGGGCTGGCCGGTGAAGCGCGCGCGCAGCACCGGGTCCTGCGTGGCAACGCCGACCGGGCAGGTGTTGAGATGGCACTTGCGCATCATGATGCAACCGGCGGCAATCAGCGGAGCCGTGGCAAAGCCGAATTCGTCCGCGCCAAGCAGCGCGCCGATGGCGACATCGCGCCCGGTGCGAAGACCGCCGTCGACCTGCACCGCGATGCGGCTGCGCAGATCGTTGAGGAGCAGAGTCTGCTGGGTTTCGGCGAGGCCGATTTCCCACGGGCTTCCAGCATGGGTCAGGCTGGTCAGCGGCGATGCGCCAGTCCCGCCTTCATAGCCGGAAATCGTGACATGGTCGGCGCGCGCCTTGGACACGCCCGCAGCCACCGTGCCCACACCCACTTCTGACACCAGCTTGACCGAGATTCGCGCCGGCGGATTCACGTTCTTGAGGTCATGGATTAGCTGAGCCAGATCCTCGATCGAATAGATGTCATGGTGCGGTGGCGGCGAAATCAGGCCCACGCCGGGGGTCGAATGGCGCACTGCGCCGATCCGCTTGTCAACCTTGTGGCCGGGCAGCTGGCCGCCTTCACCAGGCTTCGCGCCTTGCGCCATCTTGATCTGGATATCGTCCGAATTGACGAGATATTCGGTGGTCACGCCAAACCGGCCACTCGCAACCTGCTTGATCCGGCTGCGCATCGAATCGCCATTTTCCATCGGGATAAAGCGTTCAGGCTCTTCGCCGCCTTCGCCGGTATTCGACCGGCCCCCGATGCGGTTCATCGCGATCGCCAGCGTCGAATGCGCTTCGTGGCTGATCGAGCCGAAGCTCATCGCGCCGGTGCTGAACCGCTTGACGATTTCGGATGCCGGTTCAACTTCGTCCAGCGGGATCGGCTGTTCGGCCTTCCTGAACTCCATCAGCCCGCGGATCGTCAGCAGCCGTTCTGACTGCTCGTTGATCGACCTGGCGAATTCCTCGTAATCCTTGGGCTTGTTGCCGCGCACGGCGTGCTGGAGGAAAGCCACATTCTGGGGCGTCCAGGCGTGGTCCTCGCCGCGCAGGCGGTATTGGTAGATCCCGCCCGCGTCGAGCATGTTCCTGTACAAAGGATTGTCGCCATAGGCCTGCGCGTGGCGGCGCACGGTTTCCTCGGCCACTTCGATCAAGCCGACGCCTTCGATCATTGTCGCGGTGCCGGTGAAATAACTCTCTATGAACTCGCTGGACAGGCCAACGGCATCGAAGATCTGCGCCCCGCAATAGGACTGATAGGTGGATATGCCCATCTTGGACATGACCTTGAGTATGCCCTTGCCAACCGCCTTGATGTAGTTCTTCTGCACTTCGGCAGCAGTCATTTCAGGATGCTTGCGGGCGCGCACGTCTTCGAGTGTCTCGAATGCGACATAGGGATTGATCGCCTCGGCGCCGTAGCCGGCCAGCACGCAATAATGGTGCACTTCGCGCGCTTCGCCGGTTTCGACGACCAGGCCGGTCTGCATGCGCAGGCCCTGGCGCACAAGATGATGATGCACTGCAGCAGTGGCGAGCAGCGCGGGCATGGGAATCCGGTCCGCCCCCTGCGCCCGGTCTGACAGCACCAGGATGTTCTTGTCCTGCAGCACTGCTTCGGTGGCGGCCCAGCACATTTCCTTGAGCGCCATCCTGAGGCCCTTGGCACCCTTGCTGGCGCGCCAGGTCATGTCGATCGTCTCGGTGCGGAACGCGCCATCCAGCGCCACTTCGACCGAGCGGATCTTTGCCAGGTCTTCATTGGTAAGGATCGGCTGGCTGATCTCGAGCCGCTTGTGCGTGCCGGCCTCCATGCCCAGCAAATTGGGGCGCGGACCGATCATCGACAGCAGGCTCATGACCAGTTCCTCGCGGATCGGGTCGATCGGCGGGTTGGTGACCTGGGCAAAGTTCTGCTTGAAATAATCATAGAGCAGGCGGCTGCGGTTGGAGAGCACCGCGATCGGCGTATCGGTGCCCATGGAGCCGATCGGATCGTCACCGCTCACGGCCATCGGTTCGAGGAAGCGGCTGATGTCTTCCTGCGTATAGCCAAAAGCCTGCTGGCGCTGGAGCAGCGTGGTCTCATGCTGAGCCACCTGGCTCAGTTCGGGCTCGATATGGTCGATATCGCCAAGCGTGTACTGCGCCTTTTCCAGCCATTTGGCATAGGGCTGGGCAGCCGCGAGCTCCGCCTTCAGCTCGCCATCCTCGATGATGCGCCCTTGGTTGAAGTCGATCAGCAGCATCTTGCCCGGCTGGAGGCGCCATTTGCGCACGATGTCCTCTTCGGCGAACGGCAGCACGCCGCTTTCCGATGCCAGACACACGATATCGTCCCTGGTGACGCAGAAGCGTGCGGGGCGCAGGCCGTTGCGGTCGAGCGTCGCGCCGATCTGGCGGCCATCGGTAAAGGCCACCGCGGCCGGGCCATCCCACGGCTCCATCAAGGCGGCGTGATATTCGTAGAATGCCCGGCGCGCAGGATCCATCAGATCGTTCCTGGCCCATGCTTCGGGCATCAGCATCATCATCGCATGCGCGAGGCTGTATCCGCCCGCGAGCAGCAGCTCGAGCGCATTGTCGAGACATGCCGTGTCAGACTGCCCATGCGGGATCAGCGGCCACATCTTGTCGAGATCGGCGCCCAGCAGCGGCGATTCCATCGTCCGGCGGCGTGCGTTCATCCAGTTGACGTTTCCGCGCACGGTGTTGATCTCGCCATTGTGCGCCATGAAGCGATAGGGGTGGGCGAGCCGCCAGCTGGGGAAGGTGTTGGTGCTGAAGCGCTGGTGCACCAGGCCCAGCGCGCTCACGCAATCGGGATCGCGCAGATCGTCGTAAAAGCTGCCGACCTGGTTCGCCAGCAGCAGCCCCTTGTAAACGATCGTGCGGCTTGAAAAGCTTGCGATATAGGCCTGCGTCAGTCCGGGCAGGCCGTGCTTTTCGGCCTGCGCGGCAAGCGGGTTGAGCGTCTGCTTGCGAATCACGATCAGCTTGCGCTCGAAGGCATCCTGATCGGCGCAATTCTCGCCCCGCGCGATGATGGCCTGCTGGATCACCGGCATCGAATCGACCACCGCCTTGCCCAGCCCGTCGAGCGAGGTTGGCACATCGCGCCAGCCGATCAGGCGCTGGCCCTCCTTGGCGGTGAATTTCTCGAACTGTTCGGTCACGAAGGCGCGCGCCGATTCGTCCTGCGGCATGAAGCACATGGCAATGCCATAATCGCCGGGCGCGGGCAGTTCCTTGCCTTCGCTCTTCGCCCATTTGCGAATCAGCGGATCGGGAATTTGCAGCAGGATGCCTGCTCCATCGCCCAGCAAGGGGTCAGCGCCCACTGCGCCGCGATGGTCGATGTTTTTGAGGATTTCGAGCGCCTGGGTAACGATGTCGTGCGACTGTTTGCCCTTGATATGCGCGACAAAACCGACGCCGCAGGCGTCATGTTCGTTGCGCGGATCATACAAGCCCTGGGGCGCCGGGTATCCCATTTTGCAAAGTCCATTCTGTCAGATGCCGGAAGTTGCGACCGTCCCGAAGGTGTCGACCGGCAATTAAGCGCAATTCTTGCTGCCGCAGCGCGCAGCATTTCCATTGCTGAGGGCCCTCATGGCGACATGAAATGATTTTTGCAACCGCGAAGAGAATAGCAATGTTTGAGCCGCCCAAGGCCCTGCTATCGCAGTTTGCGTGCTTTGGTCCCGGCCTGGCCGGGGCCGGAGACTGTCAGGCCGGATTGAGCTTGCGCAAGCGAGTGGCCAGATCGGCTGACGGGCGCAGGCCGGTATACGTATGCGCGGCCCCTTCACCACGGCGGCGATGGTCATCAAGCGCGACTGCAAACCGCTCGATCAATTGCGGCATGGCGAGATCGGCGGTGTCCTGGGAACGTAGCAGGCGGACGGCCTTGCCGTGGCGCGTGGGTGGCTCTGGAAAGGGCGAGACTTGGGGTTCAGGCGGTGCTGCCTCAGCATCGGGTGGCCGGGGCGGTTCAGTGTCAGCTTCAACGAGCGATCTGGCGCGCACCGTTGGCGCTTCGCTAAGCGTTGCCGTCTCTGCCGGTTTGAACGACTGGAGCGATGCGGCAATGCGTGCCGCCGCAAAACCCACCAAGCCGCCGATCAACATAGCTGCCACAGCGATCATGACCTCGCTGTTAAATACAGAGGGCGGCAATATGAGCCCGAAACCTTGCGTAAGTCCGGTTGCCCGTCCGGCCGGCATGACTGCCACCGATCCGCCCAGCAGCGCGGCAAACCACAGGGTTACCAAGGGCACGAATGCTGGATGTCGGCTCAGCGGTGCGGCTTTGCTACGGTAGAAACTGTTTTGGACCATGGCTGGTGCGCGCTCCCTGCTTCGGCGGCATGATAGCAAGGCAGGGTAAAGCACTCGATAACGACCAGGCTTGGGGGGCAGGGTCACGAATCGATGCAGGGCCGGGCGCTGACGCTGCGCGCGTGCACAAGCTCGCCTTGTTTCTGCCCCGCCATGCCGTAGCGGCAGGTTGACGTTTACGGAAACCGCGTTGCCATCCGGCTCGGGATGCGCCATGAAGCCCGGGTGTCGGGTGGCCGGAGTCGCCCGGATTTGCGCAATTTCGAGATCCGCTTTTTGAGGAGAGAGCCGCATGAGCCCGCAGGATTTGGCCGCCAGGACCGGCGAAGTAATCGGAACCAGTCAATGGGTGGAAATGAGCCAGGACCGCATCAACATGTTTGCCGATGCGACCGGGGACCACCAGTTTATCCATGTTGATCCGGAAAAGGCCAAGCTGACACCGTTCGGCGGCACGATCGCGCATGGCTTCCTGACATTGTCGATGATCCCCTATCTTTCCGCCAACAGCGACATTCCCAAGGTCGACGGCGTCAAGATGGGCGTGAACTATGGCGGCAACAAAACCCGCTTCATCTCGCCGGTACGTGCAGGCAAGCGCATTCGTGGGCACTGGAAGCTGGCCGAAATGGTCGAGAAGCGCCCCGGCCAGTGGCAGCAGACCGCCGAAATCACGATCGAGATCGAAGGCGAGGAAAAACCTGCGCTGATCTGCGAGTGGATCACGCAGTTCTTTATCTGACCGTCATCCCAGCGAAAGCTGGGATCGCTCTCTACCGAGCGCCAAACCGAAAATGATCCCAGCTTTCGCTGGGATGACGAGCTAGGAATTCCCAATGTCACGCGACGCAGTTATCGTTTCAACCGCCCGTACCCCGCTAACCAAGGCCGGGCGCGGCGCATTCAACAATACCACCGGCGCCACGCTGGGCGCATGGTCGATCAAGGCTGCGGTTGAGCGGGCGGGCCTCGAAGGCGGCGAAGTGGATGACGTGCTGATGGGCTGCGCGGTGCAGCAGGGCTCGACCGGTACCAATGTTGCGCGCCTTGCCGCTCTGCGTGCCGGCCTGCCGGTAACGGTTCCGGCGATGACGATCGATCGCCAGTGCTCCTCGGGCCTGATGACCATCGCTACTGCCGCCAAGCAGGTGCTGGTCGACAATATGGATATCTGCGTTGCCGGCGGGGTCGAAAGCATTTCCAAGGTTTCGGGCAGCGGCAAGCTGTTCGTGGAACCCGATCGGGAACTGCTGGAAATGCATCCGCATATCTACATGCCGATGATCGGCACGGCGGAAGTCGTGGCCAAGCGCTACAACATCAGCCGTGAATACCAGGACGAATACTCGCTCCGGTCGCAGCAGCGCACCGCCGCCGCGCAGGCCGCAGGCAAGTTCGATGACGAGATCGTCCCCTGCGCTGCCACCATGGCCGTCGTCGACAAGGAAACCAAGGAAGTCTCCTATCAGGAAGTCACGGCAGATCGTGACGACTGCAACCGGCCCGACACCACGCTGGAAGGGCTCGCCAGCCTCAAGCCCGTGATGGGCGAAGGTCATTGCATCACCGCAGGCAATGCCAGCCAGCTTTCGGACGGTTCCTCGGCCTGTGTGGTGATGGAAGCCAAGACGGCTGAAAAGCGCGGGCTCCAGCCGCTGGGCCGCTATGTCGGGATGGCGGTTGCGGGCACCGAGCCCGATGAAATGGGCATCGGCCCGGTCTTTGCCATCCCCAAGCTGCTCGAACGAAACGGGCTCAAGCTGGACGATATCGGGCTGTGGGAACTGAACGAAGCCTTTGCCGTGCAGGTGCTTTACTGCCGCGACAAGCTCGGCATTCCTGACGAGCTGCTCAACGTCAACGGCGGCTCGATCTCGATCGGGCACCCCTTCGGCATGACCGGTGCGCGCTGCACCGGCCACGCACTGATCGAAGGCAAGCGGCGCGGGGCGAAGTATGTGGTTGTCACCATGTGCATCGGCGGCGGCCAGGGCGCAGCGGGCCTGTTCGAAGTGCTTTGAATGAGCGCCTAAGGGCGATGCAGTTCAAGACGGCGCGGGAGCAATCTCGCGCCGTTCTTTGTTGGGCGGATGGCAGCGACCTAGACTTCCGCTTTCGGGAAGCGATCCAGAAGCTCATTAGGCAGGAAGTGGGTGGGGCGCGGACATCCGAATATTCGTCATTCCCGCGAAAGCGGGTATCCACTAGCAAGCCACTGATGCACCGGGACTTCCAGCCGACCGTCTATTTGCTTGCCTCTGACTACAATGGCACGCTGTATCTCGGCGTCACATCGGACCTGCTCCAGCGCATCGCGCAACATCGTGATGGAACCTTCCAGGGATTCTCGAACCGATATGGAGTGCACAGGCTCGTTTGGTTTGAACAGCATTCGACTATGGAACAGGCGATCCTGCGCGAAAAGCGGATTAAGAAGTGGCGTCGCGCGTGGAAGACCGAATTGATCGATGCGGGCAATCCGAAATGGCGCGATCTAGCCGAGGATTTCGGGTTCGAGCCGCTGCATTGAAATGGATTCCCGCGTTCGCGGGAATGACGAGTTGTGGGTTGGAAGCGGACAGTCGCTGAGGCAGACTGACCATAGAGCCCAGAAAATGTTAGTCGTCGGTCGTTATGATCTTCTTCCTCCTTGTGAAGAGGACAAACATGCCGAGGATTAAATCACCGACGGCCCAAACAAACAAAAGCATGCCGAAGCCTATGGTCGCACCGATGGCCGTTCCGGCCTCTTCTGCCGAGTTCCGCGGCGCATCCATTTCTCCAACCGCTCCAATGGCAGATACGAGCCAAATAATCATCAAAACGTTGAACATAATGAAAAGCCACTTGCAGATTTTGCCGAAAATGGTGCGGTCACTGACTTCTCTTTGAACTTGTGCCATTGCGCTCAATACTCCCATTCCAATCCAGCCGTATCAAACGTCATCTGCTGAAGTCCGTTTTGATAAAACTCCGCTTCCACAATCAACTTCTTTGAGTTCTTTAGATTAGCAAGAAACCCTCGTGCATCTCTAACGAACACCATCTCGCTTGAACCATCACTTGCATCGGTGCAACGATACTTCCTGATTGGTCCGTCATCAAATTTCACATTTAGATATGAGTCGCGATAGCTACTGCACATTATTTGCCCGCTTTCTACGCCCACCAGAATATCAAATCCGAACTTAGGGGACTGACGTATTAAAATTCTCCCTTGCTGTTCGCCATAAGGAAAATCGAGATCGATGGTGTTCGTCCCACTCAACTGAGCATAATAACTTGTATCGCCCCTCATTTGGTCAACATCTTCTTGGTAGACCCAGCGACTTTGTGGCGATCGGGGCGCTTCAATTTGCTCTGAGCTTTCGTCGGGCTGTAAGTCGCTCTTATTGCCCAACTCCGCATTTGCAACTTTGGCTGGGTCCTCGTCGGAGGTTGCTGGAGCGGTGACACCAATCGCAATGAAAGAGATGAAGGCGGCGAGGCCGAAATGCCATCTTTTGCTGCCTTTGACATAGGGCTTTAAGGTGCCGACAATTGCAGCAAGAAATATCAACGTGAAGAGTACTGCCATAGATCGCCCCCCAACGGTTCTGACTAATTCATTCTACCGGCTGAACGCTAATCATCAACCCTTTATGAATCCTCACTAAAACCACGGAGTTGGCCGTTTTTGAAGTGCTACTCGGGGTCCGCAATTGGGTCGCTAGCTGGAAGGCGGGTTTGGGTACAAGGCTTGCCAAACCTGCCAGTCCAGCTTCGTCGGATCTAGCCCGCATGCGCCGCGATAAATTCCTCGACCACCGGTGCAACTTTCGTCCGCCACCTGCTGCCGTTGAAGATGCCGTAATGTCCGGCACCTTCGGCCATGTAGTAGCGTTTCTTCTTCGTTGAGAGGCCAGTCGCGAGGTCCAGCGCGGCCCTGGTCTGGCCGAGCCCCGAAATATCGTCACGCTCGCCTTCGATCGCCAGCAAGGCGGTGTCGGCGATCTTGCCCAGATCCACGATCTCGCCCTTGTGGCGGAACTCGCCATTGGGGATCGAATGTTTCTGGAACACCTCCTCAACCGTCTGGAGATAGAATTCTGCGGTCATGTCGCACACGCTGCGATACTCGTCGTAGAAATCCTTGGTCGCCTGGGCACTGTCATCGTCCCCTGCCGTGAGGTGTTTGAACATCTCGTAATGGCTCATCAGATGGCTGCCCAGATTCATGCTCATAAACCCGGCAAGCTGCAGGAAGCCGGGATAGACCCGGCGGCCGCCGCCACTATGGTTCATTGGAACTGTCGCGATCACCGTCTGCCGGAACCATTCTATCGGTCGCTCCATAGCCAGATTGTTGACCGTTGTGGGCGAGCAGCGCGTGTCGATCGGCCCGCCCATCATGGTCAGCGTGGCGGGTGTGGCCGGATCCCGGTGCAGGTTCATCAAGGCGGCAGTGGCAAAGGCCGGCACGGATGGCTGGCACACCGCCATCATATGCGGCCGTTTGCCCTGAGAATCGACGCCGATATACTGCAGGAACTCAATCAGATAATCGATGTAGTCGTCGAGATCGAAGCTGCCTTCGTGCAGCGGCACCGTTTTCGCATCGGCCCAATCGGTGATGTAAACCTCGCAATTTTCGATCATACGCTCGACCGTGCCGCGCAGCAGCGTGGCGTAATGGCCGCTCATCGGAGCTACGATCAAAAGGCGCGGCGCATCTTCGGGCAGGCCATCGCGGCGGAAGCGCATGAGATCGCCGAACGGCTTGTTGACGACAATTGCTTCTTCGACCTGGTGTATCTTGCTACCGACCGCGACGCTCTTGATGCCAAAGGCCGGCTTGTCATAGCTTGCGGTGGCGTGGGCAAATACGTCCAGCGCGCTCGCCGCCATCGGGCCCAGGCCGGTATAACCCACCGGATTGACCGGATTAGTAAGCAGTTCTGCCCCGATCGAGGCCATGGCGCTGGCGCTGGAAAGCCAGGCGCGCTGCAACTCATAGGCGTGGTAAAGCAAGGCGTTCCCCTGTTGTTATTTTTCAAGCGGCGCCTTTGCCCAGGCGCCTGAATGCCACATCTTGGACCTGTGATCGCCCTTGTGCAATGCACAATTATCGGCATGCATTGCTAATGACCGACGCCGCGCGGATTTAGCGCGTGAAATTTGCGCGTTGTAAGTCTACCTGTGGCCACCAATGGACGGGCATGAAGATACAGAACAGGTGCAAAGGCGCCGTTGGGGCTTGTTTCGCAGCCGCGAGGCCGAAGATCTGGACAAGGATGCGTTGCCCAGGGTGAAGAGCCTGGGGCCGCTCAAGATGGTGTTTGCGGCCGCAGCCCAATATCCGGCGCAAATCGCGCTGGCCTTTCTTGCGCTGCTGACAACCGCCGGGGCGACGCTGGCAATTCCATGGCGCTTCAAGGTGATCATTGACGAGGCTTTCGGAGGCACCACCGGACCTGACCAGATCGCCCATGCCTTCCAGTATCTGCTGATGATCGTGCTGGTGCTGGGGATCGGCACTGCGTTGCGGTTCTATTTCGTCAGCTGGATCGGTGAGCGCGTGGTGGCCGATATTCGCACCAGCGTGCAGCGCAACCTGCTGCGGCTGGCGCCGGCATTCTATGAGGAAAACAGCCCGAAAGAGATTTCGAGCCGCATGACCAGCGACACGGCGGTTATCGAGCAGGTGGTTGGCACCACAGTTTCGATCGCGCTGCGCAACACCTTGACCGCGATTGGCGGCACGCTGCTGCTGCTCTATCTCGCGCCCACGCTCACAATCGGCCTGCTGATAGGGATACCGCTGGTGATCGCGCCAATCGTGTTTTTCGGCCGCCGCATCCGCACGGTGTCGCGTTCGAGCCAGGACCGGGTGGCGGATGTTGGCGCGATGGTGACTGAAGTGCTCTCGGCGATGAAGATCGTCCAGGCCTTCGGGCAGGAAGGTCGAGAGGGTCAGCGTTTCAGCGATGCGGTGGAGCGCACCTTTGCCACTGCGAAACAGCGCATCCTGCTGCGCGCGGCGATGACAGCGATTGTGATCGTGCTGATTTTCGGCGGGATTACCATGGTGATGTGGCGCGGCGCGATCGCCGTTTCCGAAGGCGCGATCTCGGGCGGGACGATCGCGGCCTTCGTGATCACTGGCGGGCTGGTGGCAGGCTCGTTCGGCTCTCTCACCGAGGTTTATGGCGATCTGCTGCGCGGCGCTGGGGCGGCCAGCCGCTTGAGCGAACTCCTCAACGCCCGGCCTTCGATTGCGCCGCCATTGCGGGCCGAAAAACTGCCTGAGCCGCCGCGCGGCAGCCTGTCATTCCGCAATGTCACCTTCCGTTATCCCACGCGCCCCGAAGCCGCCGCGCTCAAGGATTTCACGCTCGAGGTGGAGCCTGGCGAGACAGTGGCGATCGTGGGGCCTTCGGGCGCGGGCAAATCGACCATTTTCCAGCTGGTCGAGCGCTTCTATGACCCGCAGGCGGGCACGATCAGGCTCGACGGCATGCCGCTGACAAAGGTTGATCCTGCCGATATCCGTGCGCGGATTGCCTTTGTGCCGCAAGACGGCGTGCTGTTCAGCGCCAATGCACGCGACAATCTGCGCTATGGCCGCTGGGATGCGAGCGAGGAAGAAATCTGGCAAGCGGCGCGCGCTGCCAATGCGGAAAGCTTCCTGCGCGACCTTCCCGATGGGCTCGATACCTATCTGGGAGAAGGCGGCACCCGGCTATCGGGCGGGCAGCAGCAGCGTGTTGCCATCGCCCGCGCGCTGCTGCGCGACGCGCCGATCCTGCTGCTGGACGAAGCGACCAGCGCGCTTGATGCGGAAAGCGAACAATTGGTCCAGCAGGCGCTTGACGGGCTGATGAAGGATCGCACCACGCTGGTGATCGCGCACCGGCTGGCAACGGTCAGGGCGGCTAATCGGATTGTGGTGCTCGATAACGGCCGGATTGTGGAGCAGGGCACGCATGATCAGCTTGCCGGGGCGGGCGGGCTATATGCGCGGCTGGCCAAGCTGCAGTTTACAGCGGGCGAGGCCGCCTGATCCGCTGGTTTGCGCTGTAACTATTCGACGAACTGCAACTTCAGCCGACTAATGCCGCCTGCCGGGTGGCCAGATAGTTTATTCCCACCCGCATGGAGCGCGCGCAAGCGCTGGTCGCAAACTGCAATAGGGACGCATTAACATGATCAAGACACTGCTTGCCGCAGGTGGCAGCGCGATCGCGCTGGCGCTCGCTACACCTGCATTCGCCGATGACCAAGGCGATAAGGGTGCACAACAACCCGCCGCCGCACCGGCGATGGACTTCGGCTCCTGGGGGGTCGATCCGGAAATGCTCGATGACAGCATCGATCCGGGCGATGACTTCTTCGCCTATGTCAACAAGCAGTGGCTCGATGCCAATCCGCTGCCGCCCGAATTCAGCCGCTTTGGCGCGTTCAACCTGTTGCGCGAGAAATCGACCAGTGATGTCAAGGCGCTGATCGACGATCTGGTGGCCAAGGATGTGGCAATGCTCAGCAGTGACGAGAAGCGCATTGTCGATGCGTACAACGCCTATCTCGATGTCGCGGCGATCGATGCAGCGGGCATGTCTGCGGCGCAGCCCTATCTCGACAAGATCGTGACCGCGAACTCGCTGGCCGACCTTGCAATGCTGTGGGCGACACCGGGGTATCCGGGCCCGATCGGCGGCTTCGTAAGCGTCGATGCCAAGCAGCCGGACCGCTATGTCACCTATCTGGGCAGCGGCGGGCTTGGCCTTCCTGACCGTGATTACTATCTCGATGAAACCGACAAAGGCCGGGAAATCCAGGCCAAATACCGCGAATATCTCACCTTCCTGTTCGGCGAAGCGGGTTATGCCGATCCCGCCGCCGCCGCGTTGGCGGTATATGCCTTTGAGGACCGGATTGCGCGCGAAGTGTCATGGGCGCGTGACGTTCAGCGCAACCGCGATCTGACCTACAATGCGCTCACCGCCGATGAGCTGAGCAAGATGGCAGGCGACCTGCCCTTCGCCGCGATGATCGAGGAACTTGGCTGGACGAAGTCGCCGATCTTCGTGGTTAGCGCGATTCCGCCCAGCGATGAACGGGCCAAGGAACTGGGGCTTACCCCCGAAGTTCTGGCCAAGATCGGCAAGGGCCTGCCCGGTATGCTGGAGCTGATCAATGAAACGCCGCTAGCGACGTTGCAGGCATGGACGATCAAGTCATTCCTGTCGAGCCATGCGGATGTCTTGCCGAGCCGTTTCGACGATGCGCGGTTCGACTTCTTCAGCCGCACCTTGCAGGGCGTGCCAGAGCAACGCCCGCGCTGGAAGCGCGCAGTTGATGCCACCGAAGGCGCGCTGGGCGAGCTGATCGGCAAAAGCTATGTCGCGCGCTATTTCCCGCCTGAAAACAAGGCCGCGATGACGCAGCTGGTCGCCAACCTTCGCCGCGCCATGGCGCAATCCATCGACGAGATCGAGTGGATGGGCGAGGAAACCAAGCAGCAGGCCCGCGCCAAACTGGCAAGCTTCGATCCCAAGATCGGCTACCGCGACAATCTTGAAACCTATGAAGGGCTGGCGATCACCCCCCATGATCCGCTTGCCAATGAAGTGGCGGCGCAAGCCTGGCAATCAGCCGATAATTCCGCCAAGCTGGGCCAGCCGATTGACCGCACCGAGTGGTTCATGCTGCCGCAGACGGTCAACGCCTACTACAATCCGACCAAGAACGAGATCGTATTCCCGGCGGCGATCCTGCAGCAGCCCTTCTTCGGCATCGGCGCCGATATCGCTGTCAACTACGGCGCGATCGGCGGGGTGATCGGCCACGAAATGGGGCACGGTTTTGACGATCAGGGCTCCAAAAGCGATGCCGCAGGCCAGCTCAGGAACTGGTGGACAGACGAAGATCGCAAGGCCTTCGATGCGCGCGGCGATGCGCTGGTCGCCCAGTATAACGCTTTCTGCCCGCTCGATGAGGGCAAAACCTGTGTCAACGGCCGGCTAACGCTGGGCGAGAACATTGGCGATGTCGGCGGACTTAGCATGGCCTACCGTGCCTACAAGCTTGCAACCGAGGGGCAGGACGTGCCGGTGATCGACGGGTTTACAGGCGATCAGCGCTTCTTCCTTGCCTGGGCGCAGGTATGGCGTTCGGCTCAGCGCGAGGACGCCTATCGCCAGCGGTTGCGGACCGATTCGCACAGCCCTGAAGAGTATCGTGCCAATGGCGCGGTGCGCAATTTCGATCCGTGGTATGAAGCATTCAACGTCACAGAGGACGATGCGCTTTACCTGCCGCCGGAGGAACGCGTGCGGATCTGGTAAACAGCAACAGGTCAGTATTATTTGTTGGGGCAGGGCAGGTCGCTTGACTTGTCCTGCCCTTCGCTCAAGAGGCGAATTCCATGACCTTGTTCCAGCAGCTAATCATCGCCATCGTCCAAGGGATCACCGAATTCCTGCCGATCTCCTCGTCAGGCCACCTGATCCTGATCCCCTATTTCACCGAGTTGCCCGATCAGGGCCCGATGATCGATGTCGCGGTGCATGTCGGGTCACTGCTGGCGATCATCATATATTTCTGGCGCGATGTGCTGGGGCTGGCGCGGGGCGGCTTTTCGGCAGTCGGAATTGGCAGCGATCCGCTTCAGAAGCGGCTGTTCTGGTGGGTGGTAATCGGCACGATCCCCGCAGTCGCGCTGGGGCTGTTCTTCAAGCTCAACGGCTATCTCGAAAGCTTTCGCAGCACCGATCTCGTGGCGATCAACCTGATCGTCTATGGCGTGCTGCTGGGTCTGGCAGACCGGTTCGGCAGGCAGGAAAAGCGTTATGAGGATTTAACACTGCGCGATGCGGTGCTGGTTGGCATGGCGCAGGCGCTGGCGCTGATCCCCGGCACCAGCCGTTCGGGATCGACCATGACCATGGCGCGCTTCCTGGGATATGGGCGGGTTGAAGCTGCACGCTTCTCGTTCCTCCTCGCTATCCCCGCAGTGGCGGGTGCAGGCCTGCTGGCCGTGCTCGACCTGGCTGAAGCAAGCGCGCAGATGCAGTGGGACGCCTTGCTGACCGGCGCCTTCACATTCATTGCCGCTTTCGCGACCATGGCCTTCCTGATGAACTTTCTCAAGAAGGCCTCAATGATGGTTTTTGTGGTCTACCGGGTGCTGCTGGGGGCGGGGCTGTTATACTTCTTTTGAACCGCCGGTTTGGAACCATTCGTCTTGTGTGCTGTTCAAGGGCATAGAGCGCAGGAAAGTGAACTGGCCCGAGTATATGTACGAATGTCGATAATCATCCTGATCCTGATCGGTGTGCTGATCGGCTGGTTGGCCTCGATCCTGACCCGGGTCGAGGATGTTCCGGGCATTCGCCGCGACATCGCGCTGGGCGTGGGCGGCGCCTTGATCGGCGGTTTGGTTGCCAACAAGGGCGTGCTGCTGGGTGGGCTGAACTGGACGGCGCTGATCGCTGGCATTGCCGCCGCAATGCTGGTGCCTGCGATTTACAAGTTTGTGCAGCGAAGAGGCACTTCCTGAGCCGCTAGACCGGCTTGGCGCCGCTGCCGCGCCCGCCGCGCAGGAGATATTCCTGCGTTCCCTGATGGATCACATTGTCGACATCGATCACCGCCGTATTGGCATAGGTGAAGCTGGCGCCAAGGCTGCGATAAAGCCGGTCGAAATCGCGCTCCACCGTCTGGCGATAGAGGTCCTCGAAGCTCTCGATCACGAAATAGGTCGGCTGCAGATCGCTGATCACGTAATCGGTGCGCATCACCCGGTCGACATTGAGCATGATCCGGTTGGGGCTCTGCGCCTCGACTGAAAACACCGCTTCGGTGGGGCCTGACAATATGCCCGCGCCATAGGCCCGGATATCTCCCGGCGCCTCCTCGATCAGGCCGAATTCCACCGTGTACCAGTAGAGCGCACCCAGTGCCTTCAAGTGGTTGTAGCGCATCGCCTTCCACCCGGCGCGGCCATATTCCTGCATGTAATCGGCGAACACCGGATCGGTCAGCATCGGGGCATGGCCGAACACATCGTGGAACACATCGGGTTCCTGGATATAGTCGAATGTCTCGCGCGTGCGGATGAAATTGCCGGCGGGGAAGCGGCGATTGGCGAGGTGCCAGAAGAACACGTGATCGGGAATCAGCATTGGCACCGGCACCACGCTCCACCCGGTCAGCGCCCCGAGTTCTTCCGATAGCTGGCCAAATTCGGGCACTCCGCCGCGCCCCAGATCGAGCTTTTCAAGCCCGGCCATGAAGGCGCTTGCGGCGCGGCCGGGCAGCACTTGCATCTGGCGGGCGAACAGATCGTCCCAGATCGCGTGGTCTTCGGCAGTGTAATTGGTCTGTTCGGGCTCGAGCCAGTCGTCGCCGACATGCGCGGGCTTTTTCAGCGGAGCGGTAAAGACATCCGCCGGCAAATCGGGCAGGATCGAAAAGTCCTGCTGTGGTTTTGCGATCGTAGCCATAGTTTCAAATGCAACTATATCACGTCACCGCGCGTGGTGCAAACGGGAGGTGCGCTTGGAAACGCTCAAACGCAAGCAGTATGAGGAGCTGCTCGAACCGCTCGAGGAAGAGCTGGTGGCGATGGCGCGTTGGACCAAGGCTGTGGGCGCGCGCATTTGCGTGCTGTTCGAAGGGCGCGATACCGCGGGCAAGGGCGGAGCGATCCGGGCAGTGAGCGAGCGGCTCAATCCGCGCCAGTGCCGCACCGTGGCGCTGTCTAAGCCGAGCGATGACGAGCAGACCCAGTGGTATTTCCAGCGCTACATCAAGCACTTGCCCAGCGCGGGCGAAATCGTACTGTTCGACCGCAGCTGGTACAACCGCGCCGGGGTCGAGAAAGTGATGGGCTATGCCAGCGAAGAACAGGTTGAGGCATTTCTGAAACAAGCGCCGGTGTTCGAAAAACAGCTCGCCGATGACGGTATCCTGCTGTTCAAATACTGGCTCACGACCGACCAGGCCCGGCAGGAAGAGCGGCTGGCAGAGCGGCTGGCAGACCCGCTCAAGCGTTGGAAGCTCTCGCCGATCGACCTCGCCGCGCGCAGCCATTACGATGCCTATACCGAGGCGCGCGAGGCCATGCTCAAGGCGACCCATAGCGCATGGGCACCGTGGACACTGGTTGACTTCAACGACCAGAAACGCGGACGGCTGACGCTGATACGTGACCTGCTTGACCGGCTGCCCGATACCAGGATCGATCCCCCGCCGATTGATTATCCCGAGCTGGGCCGCCAGCCGCAACCCGAGAGCTATTCAGTGCTGCAGCCGATTGCCGATTATCCGGTTGCGCAAGAGGGCTAGGCGCTGGCGGTCGCCTTCACGCACTGGCGGCCGTCACTGGCGAAAGTACCCAGCTCATACCCCTCATCGCCCTGTCGCAAGGCAAGATGCAGCGGCTCATCGGCGATGGCCGGGCTCACGGCGCGGAAGGAAAATCGCTTCAGTCTGTTCTCGCCCAATTCACGCGCCGCCATCTGCAGCAGCAGGCTCGCCATCAGCGGTCCGTGGACGACGAGGCCGCGATAGCGCTCGACATCGCGCGCATAAGGCAGGTCATAATGGATGCGGTGCGTGTTGAAGGTCAGCGCAGAAAAGCGGAACAGCAGCCGCGGATCGGGCGTGATGACATTATGCACGTCCCAGCCCGAAGGATCGAAGGCGCCATCGCCCGGTTCCGGCGGGCTTAGCGGCGCATCGGTCGGCACCGCGTCACGATAGACCAGCGTTTGCACCTCGCGGATCGCCTCCGTGCCATCGGCATGCGTGACATGCTCCACCTCGACGAAGCCGAGCTTACCGGTCGATCCTTCCTTCTCGGCAATCGAGGCAATCCGGCTGATCCGTTCGATCCGTTGACCGATGACGAGCGGCTTCAGGAAGGCGATATCGCTCGCCGCCCACATGCGGCGCGGCAGCGGGATCGGCGGGAAGAAACTGTCTGCGCTGTTGCCGCGTGCCGGATGCCCGTCTTCGCCCAGCGCAGCTTGCGCGGCCTCGGGCGTGCACAGGCACAAATGGATGCCCTGCGGCATCACGCCATCGGCTGGCGGCTCGAGATCGAAGGTGCCGCACCAGCGCCGTGCCAGCGACGCACCCAGCGTGTCTTCCTGCCGGGCCTCGCGCCCGATCCAGCTATCCCATTGCGACATCAGGCAGCCCGCTCGAAGATCGCGGCAATGCCCTGCCCGCCGCCGATGCACATCGTCTCAAGGCCGTAGCGCACCTTGCGGCGATGCATCTCGGCGGCCATGTCGGCCAGGATGCGCCCGCCGGTCGCGCCGATCGGGTGGCCGAGCGATATGCCCGAGCCATTGACGTTGAGGATTTCGCGGCGGCTGTCATCGTCAGACCAGCCCCAGCCCTTGAGCACGGCGAGCACTTGCGGCGCGAAAGCTTCGTTGAGTTCGACCAGGCCGATGTCGTCCCAGCCGATCCCGGTGCGCGCGAACAGGCGCTGGGTCGCCGGGACCGGGCCGATGCCCATGCGGCTGGGATCGCAGCCCGCCGCCGCCCAGCCATGGAACCACAGCGACGGTACGAGGCCCAGTTCTTCAAGCTTGTCCTCGGCCACCACCAGGCAGGCCGCTGCCGCATCGTTCTGCTGGCTGGCATTGCCCGCAGTGACAATGGCATCGGGATCGCGTTTGAGGTCGATCGCACGCAAGGATCCGAGCGATTCCATGCTGGCGTCGGCGCGATAGCCTTCGTCGTGGTCGAAGGTTAGCGGATCACCGCGCCTCTGAGGGATTTCGACAGGGACGAGGTGGCCGTCGAACTTGCGTTCGGCCCAGGCCGTGGCCGCATTCCGGTGCGAACGAACGGCAAAGGCATCGGCTTCCTCACGGCTGATATCGTAATCCTTGGCAAGGTTCTCCGCAGTCTCGATCATACCGGTGATGACGCCGAAACGCTCGATCGGCTGGCTCATCAGCCGCCCGCGCGTAAGCCGGTCATGCAGCACCATGTCGCCCATGCGCACACCGCCGCGCAGATCGGTGGTGTAGTGCTCGACGTTCGACATGCTTTCGCACCCGCCCGCGACCACCACATCGGCCATGCCGGTTTCCACCATCATCGCGGCGGTGGCGACCGCCTGCACGCCCGAGCCGCAGCGCCGGTCAAGCTGGAAACCGGGTACTTCCAGTGGCAGCCCGGCGGCAAGCCAGCTCCAGTGGCCGATCGCAGGGGCCTCGCCATTGCCATAACCCTGGCTGAATACCACGTCGTCAACCCGCTCGGGGTCGATTCCGCTGCGCTCGACCAGCGCCTTCAGGATGACCGCACCCAGCTGGCCGGCATTGAGCGGGGCAAGCGAACCCCCGAACTTGCCCACCGGGGTGCGCAGGGGTGAAACGATTGCGGCGCGTCTTTTGCTCATCATCTGTCCTTGTCTGAAAGAGCGACTGTCCCGGTGTCGACCAGCCTGCCGATTGCGCCGGAGGAAAGGCCCAGCTTTTCCGCCAGCACCTCTTCGCTGTGCTCGCCGAGATAGGGTGCGGGCGCCGGATCGCCCGCCTGCTTTTCCGGCATGCTGGCAAAGCTGCGCGTGGCCGGATATGCGAACCCGCTGGGGTTGGCGGGTGATGGCCCGAACAGAGGATTGTCCGCCACCAGCACCGGATCGTTCGCGGCTTCGTGCATGGTGCGATAGCGCTCGAAAGTGCAACCCTGCTCGCCCATGCGCGCCGCCAGCGTGTCATAATCATGCGCCCCGGCGGCCTGCTGGAACAGCGCGAACAGGCGCTTGCGATGGGTGAAGCGCGGGGTATCGCCGTCGGCGAAGCGCACGCCCAATTCGGCCTCGAGCGCGGCGATGTCTCCGGCGATCCCGAAGGCAGCCACCAGCCCATCCCACTGTTTCGGCGTGAGCGCCGCGACCATGAAGCGTTTGCCGTCCCTGCTCATGAAGTCGCGCCCGAAGGCGCCCCAGATGGCATTGCCAAGCCGCTCGCGATCCCCCCCGCGATAGAGCATTTCCGCCATTGAGCCGGAATTGGCCATGGTGCCAATCGCGACATTGCCCAGCGGGATGCGCACTTCGCTGCCTTCGCCGGTGGCATCGCGGTGGCGCAGCGCGGCGAGCAGGGCGAACGAGCCATAGGCACCGGTGATGAAATCCCACGCGGGCAGTACCTGGTTTACCGGCGGGGCAGTGGACTGATCCCATTCTTCCGGCCCGCACATCAGCGGATAGCCGCTGGCGGCATTGACGGTGAAATCCATTGCCTGGCGCCCGTCATGCCAGCCCATGATCCGCACGCTCACCATGTCGGGCCGCCCGTCTGCCATGGCGCCGTGGCTGAGGAAGCTCTGTTCGGGCAGGTTGGTGACGCATTGGCCAACAGTGCGCGCCAGCTCGACGCACAGCTCGCGCCCTTCGCCCGAGCGCAGGTCGAGCGCGAGCGATTTCTTGCCGCGGTTGAGATTCTCCCAGCTCAGCGAGCGGCCTTCCCGCGTCAGCAGATAGCGGTCGTAATCAAGCCCGCCCGCCTTGTGATCGACGCGGATCACCTCCGCGCCCATCTGCGCGCAGTAGAGCCCGATGGTTGGCGATGCGACGAAGCTGGAAACTTCGATGATCGAGAGGCCCTTGAGGAGTTGATACATCTGATCGGCAGCCTATCGTGATTGTCGCAGCGAACGGCTCGCTAGCGAGCCGGAAGGGCGCCAAAGTCTTCTGGCGCCCGCCCGCAGCGATGCGATCTTCAGATCGCGTGAGCGAGGATTTCGCGCGCCGGATGGCGTGCGGAGAATCAAGAAGCATTCCATTCGCGCAGCATGTGCTTGGCAATCTGGAGCTGCAGGATCTGCGTGGTGCCTTCGTAGATGCGATAGATGCGCGCATCGCGGAAGAAACGTTCGGCGTCATATTCCGCCAGATAGCCCGCGCCGCCATAGATCTGCACCACGCGGTCGACCACCCGGCCGCACATCTCGGACGCGAAAACCTTGAACGCGGCTGCCTTTACCAGGATATTCTCGCCCGCGTCGGCACGCGCGGTGACATCGGCCATCATCGCTTCGGCGGCGTAGATCTCGGTCTCGCTTTCAGCCAGCATCTGCTGGATCAACTGGAAATTGGCGATCGGTTCGCCAAAGGCCTTGCGCTCATTGGCATAGCGCAGCGCGGAATCGAGCGCGCGGCGGGCATAGCCGGTGCTGGCCGCGCCCACCGAAATGCGGCCATTGTCGAGGCTTTTCATGGCAAAGATGAAGCCCTTGCCCGTCTCGCCGCCCAGCAGCGCGTCACCCGGCACATGCACATCGTCGAGCATGATGTCGGAGATATGCGCGCCAGCCTGCCCCATCTTCTTGTCCGGGCTGCCGGTCGAAACGCCCGGCGTATCCATTGGCACGATGAAGGCGCTGACATGCGCGTTCTTGGGCAATGCCTCCTTTTCGGTGCGCGCCATGATCAGCGCGACATTGGCGTGGGGGGCGTTGGTGATGTAGCGCTTGGTGCCGTTGAGGATCCAGCCGTTGCCGCTCGGGTCGGGCTTGGCGAAAGTCTGCATTGCAGCGCTGTCCGAGCCAGAGCCCGGTTCGGTCAGGCCGAAGCAGGCGATCTCGCCGCCCGCGATGCGCGGCCACCATTCGGCCTTCTGCGCATCGGTGGCGCCATTCTTGATCGCCGAGTTGAACATTCCGACATTGATCGAGAAGATCGAGCGGAAGGCCGGCGCGGCGTAGCTCATGCACTTCACAGTGCGGGCATATTGCGAGGTGTTGAGCCCCGCGCCGCCATATTCTTCGGGCACGGTCAGGCCGAACAGACCCATTTCCTTCATTTCGGCGAGGATATCGTCAGGCAGGCGATCGTTCTCGATCACATCCCTTTCCGCCGGGATCAGCCGCTCGCGCACATAGCGGTCAAGCTGCTCGATGAACTGTTCGAAGGTTTCAGGGTCCATTCCGGTGTGTTGTGTCACTCTGTGTTCCTCTCGCCGCAAGCCAAGTGTGCATTTCGACTGCGCTCGCCCATCGGGCGTGCGAAACCGGCTGTCACCTGCCGAATCCGGCAGTGTTCGTACACCCTGCCGCGCAGGCTTGCTGCCAGTAAATGAAAAAGCGGACGAATCGCCCGATGGCAACCCGTCCGCTCGACTATTTTGCACTCTGCCACATCGGGCAGGGCGGTTATTGCTCGTCGTCTGCCGCCTCATCGGCTGCCGTATCTGCAGCCGCTTCTGCCGCAGCAGCTACATCTGCTGCAGCGTCGGCTGCATCCGTAGCCATCTCTTCACTCACTGTTGCACCCGCTGCGTTGGCATCGGGATCTTCGACCGGAACATCCGTAATGTCGTCAAGCGCTGCGTCAGCCGGCATTTCAACCGTGTCGGCCTCGGCTTCTACCGAAGCGTCATCGGACGAGCCGCACGCGGCCAGGGCCATGGCGCCGGCACCAGCCAGCAGCGTAAAGGCGATTCTTCTCATCGTGGGTTCTCCCAAGGTCCAGAAACTTGTGCGCTTTTGCGCGGCTTGCTGGCATAGCCTTAGCAATTGCACCGAGCCAAGTATTAATCGGTGAACCGTTTGCTGCGACTACTCGAGCAGGTGACCAGACCTGTCGCGCTTGGTCGCCAGGTAGCGGGCATTGTGCGGGTTGTCGGCCAGCTGATGCGGCACGCGCTCGCTGACGGTTATGCCTGCGGCTTCGAGCGCAGCGACCTTCTTCGGATTGTTGGTCATCAAGCGCACTTCGTGTGCGCCAAGCAGTTCCAGCATGCGTGCAGCGGTGGGGAAATCGCGCGCTTCATCGGGCAAGCCGAGCCGCTCATTGGCTTCGACGGTGTCAAAGCCCTGGTCCTGCAAGCGATAGGCACGCAGCTTGTTGACAAGGCCGATCCCGCGCCCTTCCTGTCGCAAATAGAGCAACGCCCCCCAGCCACCTTTGGCAGCTTCTTCGGCCATTGCCGCGAGCGCCGCATCCAGTTGCGGCCCGCAATCGCATTTGAGGCTGCCGAGGATGTCGCCGGTCAGGCATTCGGAGTGCAGCCGCACCAGCGGCACTACATCTCCGCGCTGCTCGCCAATCACCAGCGCGATATGCTCGCGCGTGTCATCCGCGCTGCGGAAAGCCACGATCTCGGCACTTTCGCACGCTGCAACCGGCAGGTGGGCGCGCGTGGCGATGCCCAGCTGCGCGCGGTCAGCCCATGCGGCAAGATCGCTGACTGCAACCGGCACAGCTTCTCCCGCTCCAGCCGGATCGACGAGATATGCTGGCAGGATACCCGCGATCCGCGCCAATTCCAGCGCAGCTTCCGCTACCTCGCGCCAATCCAGCGCTTCGGCCTTGTAGGGGCCCTTCAAAGGGTGGACCAGGTCGAGCGCCGGGTCTGCTACGGCGCGCGCTTCGGCAAGGGTGAATGGCTCGCCCGCGCGGATCAACACCGGGGCATGCGGAACTGCCGCCTCGCGCTGGTTGGCAAGCTTGAGCGTGGCGGCGCGGGCTGCGGAGATCAGCATGTGCTGCGATGCCGCGTCAGCAGTTATTGCGGTTTCAGCGGGCAACAAGCATGGCCCACCGGCAAACTGCAATGGCCAGCCGTGACGCAAGGCATCCACCGCCTGCGCGACCCGGCGCGAAGGGGAAGGCGCGGCTAAAGTCAGAGCGTAAACTCCGTCACCAGCGGGATATGGTCGCTGGGCTTGCCCCAGTCGCGCGCATCTTCGCGCAGGCGGTGGCTGGTAGCTTGTTTCGCAAGTTCGGGGCTGGCCCACATGTGATCGAGCCGCCGCCCACGGTCATTCGCTTTCCAGTCCTTCGCGCGGTAGCTCCACCAGCTGTAGTAACGCTGGGGGTCACGAATAAACTCTCGCCCCAGGTCAACCCAGCCGTGAGCCTGCTGGAAGCGTTCGAGCGTTTCGACCTCGACCGGTGTGTGGCTCACGACCTTGAGCAGCTGCTTGTGGTTCCACACATCGCTTTCGAGCGGGGCGATATTGAAATCACCCACAATCATTGTCGGGCGATCAACCTTTCCGGCCCACGCGGTCATCCGGGCCAGGAAATCGAGCTTTTGCCCGAATTTGGGGTTTATGTCTCGGTCGGGCTCGTCGCCGCCTGCGGGAACATAGACGTTCTCCAGAATCATCCCCTGGCCCGGGCCGAGCAGTTCCACGCCCACATGGCGCGCCTCGCCATTATCCTGCCAATCGTGGCGGCTGAATTCCCTCAGCGGAATGCGGCTTACAGTCGCGACCCCGTGATAACCCTTTTGCCCGTGGATCGCCTGATGTTCATAGCCAAGCTCGGCCAGCGCCTTGGCCGGAAACTGGTGTTCCTGGCATTTGATTTCCTGCAGGCATAGGACATCGGGTGCCTCCTCCTTGAGGAAGCGCTCGACGATCGGCAGCCGCAGCCGCACCGAATTGATGTTCCAGGTAGCGATAGAAACCATGCGCACAGCACTTAGGGTGCGCAATCTTATCGGTCCAGTCGCAGCTTTCTCTTTCGCGTCACATTGGTCGCCGATAGCGAAGCGTCCAAGACAAGGAGATAACCCCGTGACCCGCCTGCACCATTCAATCATTCTCGCGGCAGCATTGGCATTGCCGCTCGGCGCTTGTGTTCCGGCATCCTATACACAAGGCGCGGTTGCAAGCGCCTCTACCGCGCTAAGCGAAGCACCCGCGCCCAAGGCAAAGAATGTCATCCTGTTTATCGGTGACGGAATGGGAATTTCGACCGTCACCGCCGCGCGCATCTATGCCGGGCAGAAGCTTGGCCTGAGCGGTGAGGAACATGTTCTGCCGTTCGAGAGGTTCGGCAATGTGGCATTGGTGAAGACCTACAACACCAATGCCCAGGTGGCTGACAGCGCGGGCACGACCAGCGCGATGCATACCGGGAAAAAGACCAATATCGGCATGCTGGGCATAGGCCCGGAGGCGCGGCGCGGCGATTGCGCGGCCTCGCTGCAGCACCGGCTGCCGTTGCTTGGCGAACAGGTGAAGCAACGCGGGCTGGCGCTGGGAATTGTCACGACCACGCGGATCACCCATGCGACCCCGGCGGCGGTCTATGCCTATGCGCCCGATCGCGACTGGGAATCCGATGCCGCGATTCCCAAGGCACAGCGCGGCAAGGGCTGCACCGATATCGCCAGCCAGCTTGTATCCAAGCAGTTTGATGTCGCCTTGGGCGGGGGGCGTGCAGTTTTCTTCGGCGGCGAGCAGGGCGGGCGACGGCTTGACCCCGGTGCCGATTTGCCCGCTGTATGGACCGCGGCAAGCGGGGGCAGCTATGTTGAAACTGCGGCGGAGCTCGAAGCGGCCCCGCAAGGCAAGCCAGTGCTGGGCCTGTTTTCACCCAGCCATATGACCTACATGGTTGACCGGGCCGGGGACTCGGCCGAGCCAACGCTGACCGAAATGACCGCCGCTGCCATCGGGCGGCTCGATCAGGATCCTGACGGCTATTACCTGATGGTTGAAGGAGGACGGATCGATCACGGCCACCACGCCGGGCAGGCGGGCTATGCGCTGGAGGAAGCGGTCGAGTTTGCCCGCGCGATCCAGTATGCGATCGACAACACAGATCCAGACGAGACGCTGATCCTGGTCACGGCGGATCACAGCCATGTATTCACCATGGCCGGATATCCCAGGCGCGGTAATCCGATCCTGGGCCTGGTCGTGCCCCCGGGCGAGAGGGATGCGGAGCATGCCGGTACCGCAGGCGGGCCGAGGCTGGTCGCAGACGGCAAGCCTTACACTACCCTGGGCTATGGCAACGGCCCGGGCGCGATTGCGAACATGGCTGAGCGACCGATGCCCGAAACCGGAGTTCATGCGCACCAGCAGGCGACCGTTCCCATGGGCAGCGAAACGCATGGCGGCGAGGATGTGGCGCTATACGGCCAGGGCCCTGGTGCAGAGCGCGTGCGAGGCGTGATCGAGCAAAACCTGATCTACGACATTATCGTCAAGGCACTTGGCTGGAATGATTAGCGCAACTCGCAGCCAAACAATACCGAATCCAAAGAAGAAACCCTCGTGCCGGGGGCATTGGCACGAGGGTCCTTTTTGAGCGTTCGTCACGCTGTTGCAAGGCAGCCTTGTTGAAGGTTGGGGCAACAGGGGGGAAACCCGCCTTCGCTTGCCTTGCTCAAGCAAACTAGGCGATTTCAGCTTTCGCGTAAATGAATGGGATGCAGCGTCTTGTCGTATTCTTACAACCGCGCGCGGTCGAACCGTTCAGCGCGGTCGACGAGACGATTGGCGCGGATCGCGGAAGCGAAAAGCACTGTCATCCACCGCGACTCCATAGCGATGGTTGCGCAGCCGCACGGTGGTGCGATTGTTCTGTGCATCAAGCGCCACCCATGTATTGAGCTCGAGCCCGCCCGGCGCCTTGGCGTCGCGCACGAAGATCATCGTTATCATGCCGAACTCGGGGCGCTTGGGGTCGCGAACTTCGATGCTGACCACGTCGGGATTGCCCGTCGGCACCAGCTTGCCATAACGCGAGATGTCGCGATCAGGATCAAGCAGTGCGCCGAGCGGCGAATTGCGGATCGGCCAGCGCTGAACCTGATTGACCTCGTAATCGATGAGGTAGAGCGATTTCCCGTTCGAAACGATCAGCAGGGGAACGTCATTCCCGTACTGGAAACGGATCTTGCCGCCACGCGCAAGCGTCATCACCCCCGTCGCAACCTGACCCTGGCGGTCTGTCTGTGAAAAGTCTGCGCGCAAGGTTGACACTGCACGCAGCGCGCTGACCGCACGGTCAAGATCGCCGGCGGCAGATTGAGCCGTAGCAGCCGGTGCGATGACTGCTCCTGCGGGCAGCGTACATAACAAAGCGCCCGCCAGCGCGGTGCGCAACGGGCGTTTGGTAAAGGGTTTGAACTTGTCCATGCAGCGCGCCTTACCGGCGTTGCGTTGAACTGTCACTGAACCTGTTGGCGTTCAGCCGTTCAGCAAGATCACTTGATCTTGGCTTCCTTGAACTCGACATGCTTGCGCACGACCGGGTCATACTTGCGGAAGGTCATCTTCTCGGTGATGTTGCGCGGGTTCTTCTTCGTCACATAATAGAAGCCCGTGTCCGCGGTCGAGACGAGCTTGATCTTGACGGTTGCTGGCTTCGCCATGACGATATCCTAAAACTTGCAAAAAGGCTGGTCATCAGCCGAAAAAATACGGGCGGCGCGTGCCGCACCGCCTTCCAGAGGCGCGCCATTGGGTGATTCTGCCGCGAAAGTCAAGCAAGACTCACCAATCTGAACGGTTGACCTTGCCCCGTTTGGATTTCACGTCGCCGCGCGCTTTCTTCTGTTTCAGTCGCTGGGCTTTACCCACGCGGTTCAGCCGTGATCGGGCGCGCTTCTTCGCAGGGACAAGCGCCTCCTCCAGCAGCGCCGCGAGCCTTTCGCGCGCCGCCTCGCGGTTCTGTTCTCGGGTGCGGTATTCGCGCGCGGTCAGCACGATCTCGCCATCCTTGGTCAGCTTGCTTCCGGCAATATCCTTCAATCTGCCGAACGCATCCGGCGGCAATCCAAGCTGGAACACATCGACCCGCAATTGCACTGTGGTGGCCACTTTATTGGCGTTCTGCCCGCCCGGCCCGCTTCCGGCGAGGAAGCTTTCCTCGGCCAGCGCGAATGCGCGGTCTATCAAGCCGGGCTTGTCCATTGTTCCATCGGGGCGATACCGAATGCGGAAAAATCCGCCGGAACCGGGCTGGTAGCGATGATCGGGGTTTTGGCCCCTCGCCGTACCACCAGCGAAGAGGCGTGCAGCATGGTACGGCGGCAACGCGGATCAACCTGGCCGTAAACCGGATCGCCTACCAGTGGGAAGCCCAGTCCGGCAGCGGCATGTACGCGGATCTGGTGCGTGCGGCCCGTAACCGGGCGGAACTGGACCAGCGAGAATCCCTCACCTACCCATAGAAGGTGCCAATCCGTGATCGACGGCTTGCCCTTTCGGGCCGGGATCATGCGCCAGCCAGCCTCTTTGGAGCTGATCTTGGACAGTGCCAGCTCGATCCGGCCCTCCTTCTCGCTCAGCTCGCCCGCCACCAGGCCAAGATAGCTTTTCGAAACCGCCCGATCCTCGAACGCGCGGGACAGGCGCGCCAGTGCCTTGGGGTTGCGCGCCAGCAGCAGGCAGCCACTGGTATCGGTGTCAAGCCGGTGGACCGGCATCGGCGCGCGCTGGAAGCCGAGCTTCAGCTGGTCGAGGTGGTCTTCAAGCGAAGGTCCGCCCCGGCGCGGTCGCTCGATCGGTAGCCCGCCGGGTTTGTTGATGACCAGTGCCTCGCCATCTTCATAAAGTATTTCGATCATATCAGTAGCCGCGCCTTTACCAGCCCGCGCACGGCATTGCCGAGCCAGAAACCATCCGCAAGGTCATCCAGCGTCAATTCCGCTTCGCGCGCCTTGCCCGCCTCAATCAGCGATCGGCGCAGCACGCCGGGCAGCAGGCCGAGTGCGGCGGGCGGGGTAACCAGCGCCCCGTCCCGCTCGACGAAGATGTTGGTGAAGCTGCCTTCGCTCACCAGGCCTGATGGATGCACCAGCAGCGCTTCGTCTGCGCCCTCGCTGTGTGCTGCGGCCAACGCCTCTTCATAGAACCCGCGGTCGCTGGTCTTGTGCCGCAGCCGCCAGTCGCCCGGATCGACCGGCAGCGGCAGCGCGATGCAGGCCAGGGGCTCGCCTGCCGGTTCGGGAGCAGGCCCAGCTTCCAGCGCCAGCGCGCCCCGGCGCGAAGCCAGCAGGCGCAGTTTGGCGCGCGTCTCCAGGTTAAAGCACAGCGCCTGAATCTGGTTGCGCGCGGCATGGCGATCGAAAGAAAAACCCAGCTCATGCGCCGAGGCCTTGATCCGCTCCAGATGCAGTTCGAGCAGGTCGATGCCGCTTTCGGGATCGAACAGCATGGTCTCGATCAGATCGCAATCCGCCGCGCGGTGATTTGGCGCGCTGCGGCGCAGGAAGCCTGCCTTGACGTCGCATTCGCGCCGTTCGGCCATGGCTTCGCTATCTGCCACGATGGCTGAGCCCACCCCCATAACCGCGCGCCCGCGATCGTTTTCCTCGAGCGTCAGCCGCAGCGTGCGGATCGCCACATTGAAGGCAGCATCGCCATTTGGATCGATCCGCCCGATCGCCCCGCAATAGAGGCCACGCGCATCGCGTTCGATCTCGTCGATCAGTTCCATCGCGCGGATCTTGGGTGCACCGGTAATCGAGCCGCAGGGAAAGATTGCGCGGATCAGGTCAGCCGCGCCGATGCCGGTTTGCAGCCGCGCACGCACGGTGGAAACCATCTGGTGCACGGTGGGATAGGATTCGACGGTGAAGGGCGCGTCCACCCGCACGCTGCCCGCTTCGGCCACGCGGCCAAGATCGTTGCGCATCAGGTCGACAATCATCAGGTTTTCAGCCCTGTCCTTGGCCGAATTGGCCAGGTCATCGGCCAGCGCACGATCCGCCGCCTCGGTTGCACCGCGCGGGCGAGTGCCCTTCATCGGCTTGACCTTGGCTTCGCCACCCCGGAGCGAGACGAACAGCTCGGGGCTGAGGCTCAGCAGCCAATGCGACCCGTCGAAGATCACCCCGCCGTAGCCCGCTTCGGCGGCGGGGCGCAGCGCAGCATAGAGCGCGAGCGGATCGCCGCGATATGAGCCGGCGAGCCGGTAAGTCAGGTTGACCTGATAGATGTCGCCTGCGCGGATCGCTTCCTGCAACCGCGCGAATGCCGCCTGGTAACCGCCGGCGGAAAGCTGCGGCTCCAACGGGCCAAGCGAAGCCTCGCCGCTGGCGCGCGAGGCAAGCCATAGCGGCACTTCATCGGCGGCAAGTTCGCGCGTCTCATCGAACAGGCCGAGCCACACGAGCGGGCCTGCCGCGCCGGTTCGCGCATCGGCCAGCGGCGCCAGTTTTGGCTCAAGCGCTAGCCCTGCCTCGTAAGCGAGATAGCCCGCCAGCGTTCCACCACTTGCGAGCCGTGCGGCATCTGCCGCGGCCAGCACATCGGCCACTTCATTTGCCCGCTGCGCGACGAACAGCTTGCGCGGATTCTCGAACAGGTGCGCCGCAGCGGGATCGACGCCGCGCGCATCGTCAAGCAGGATAAAGGGAGCGGCCTGGCTCATGATTCACGCCTTAGCTTATCGCGCCAGCAAGTCGAGCACTTGACCGCGCTGCCTGCGGTGCGCCACACAGAATGTCGCAATTCTCGGGCAAAGGGACACCGGCAACCATCATGAATAGCATTTTCATGGGCCTCGCCGCCAATGGCGAGAAGCAATATCTCGATTTGTCGCGGGCCAACCGTCATGGTTTGATCGCGGGCGCCACCGGAACCGGCAAGACGGTGACTTTGCAGGGACTGGCTGAGAGTTTCTCTGCCGAGGGCGTGCCGGTCTTTGTCGCAGATGTGAAAGGCGATTTGTCGGGCGTTGCCCTGCCCGGATCGCCTACTTTCAAGCATGCCGACAAGCTGGAGTCGCGCGCGAAGGAACTGGGCATGGAGGATTATGCCTATTCCGACAATCCGGTGGTGTTCTGGGACCTTTATGGTGAACAGGGCCACCCGATCCGCACCACGATTTCCGAAATGGGGCCGCTGCTGCTGGCGCGCCTACTCGATCTCAACGACACGCAGGAAGGCGTGCTGCAGATCGTGTTCCGCCACGCTGACGAGAACGGGCTGTTGTTGCTGGACTTTGCCGATCTGCAAGCGGTGCTGGCCTGGGCAGCGGAGAATGCCGCTGAACTGTCCGGCAAGTATGGCAACGTGGCCAAGCCCACAGTTGGCACAATCCAGCGCCAATTACTGAGTTTCGAGGCGCAGGGCGCGGACCGGTTCTTTGGCGAGCCGGCGCTCGAGATTGACGATTTCCTGAAGCTGGACGAACAGGGCCGCGGCATAATTAATGTGCTGGCTGCCGATCAGTTGATGCGCAGCCCCAAGCTTTATGCCACCTTCCTGCTGTGGCTGCTGGCGGAACTGTTCGAAAGCCTGCCCGAAGTGGGCGACCCGGAAAAGCCCAAGCTGGTGTTCTTTTTCGACGAGGCGCACCTGTTGTTCGACGATGCGCCCAAGGCGCTTGAGGACAAGATCGAACAGGTCGTGCGCCTGATCCGGTCGAAGGGCGTTGGGGTCTATTTCGTCACGCAGAACCCGATCGACATCCCGGAAGAGATCGCTGGCCAGCTCGGCAACCGTGTGCAGCACGCGCTGCGTGCCTTCACCCCGCGTGATCAGCGCGCAATCAAGGCTGCGGCTGAAACCTTCCGCATCAATCCCGATCTCGATGTCGAGCAGGCGATCACCCAGCTGAAAGTGGGCGAAGCGCTGGTTTCCACGCTCGATGAAGACGGCGCACCCACGGTGGTGCAACGCACGCTGATCAAGCCGCCGCGCTCGCGGCTCGGCCCGGTCACGCCCAAGGAGCGCGCGATCATCCAGTCGGTCAGTCCGGTGGATGGTAAATATGATACGCGGGTCGATCGTGAAAGCGCGATGGAGGTGCTTGCCACCAAGGCACTCGACGCGGCCCAAACTGCACAGGAGGTGGAAGAGAAGGGCGAGGAAGAAGTGCGCAAGCGCAGCCGCAAGACCACTTCGGTGTGGGACAAGGCAATCAAGCGCGCGACCGCTGCCGCGGCCGGCTCTACCGCCTCGATCGCCGCTGCCGCTGTGCTGGGCAAGAAATCGCGCGCCAATCCGATGAGATCCGCGGCCACTTCGGCGGCCGGCGCAATCGCAACCGAGTATGGCGGCGGCATTGCCGGGCGCTTTGTGCGCAATTTGATCGGCGGGCTGATGCGCTAGCGCGCAATGCCGAGACGATGGTTTTCAAACGTCAGCCGCAGCGGCAGGTCGAAATTCAGCAGCGCTTCGCCGCCCACCTGGCGTAGCAGAGCCTCACATGCGGCGCGATCCGCACCTGAAAGCGATGCCAGATAGTCAAGGCCGCGTTGCAGCATCCACAAGCTGAACGGGAAGGCCATCCGCTGCGAGACTATTCCCTCGATAGTGAAATCGGCCATGCCCAGCCCGCGCGGCGGCTCATTCCCCTCATTGTGGCGGGCCCATTCCCCCAGCATGCGCGCCACGCCCTGCAGATGCGGGACTTGCTCCTCCATCATCCGCCGCAAAACGGGATGAAGCGTTTCCGGCACTTCGTCATCGGGCAGGAAATCGCCTGACTGCGGCGCTTCGACATTGACCATGCGCCGCACCCATTTCGCGACGCGCGGGGCCAACCGCTCCATGATCTCGCCCGAGGCTGGATCACGATAAAGATGGGCATAGAGCGGACCGATAAGGCCATAATCGCCGATCGAAGGGCGCGAGCCGAACAAGAACGGGTGCTCGGCAAAATGGGCGTCCAGATCGGTCAGCAGCGCTTCATAGCTGGCCTCGATCGCCGGGACAGTCTCATCGTTGACGCCAAGAATGGGCAGCGAGCCGCGAAACGGCCCTGCGCGTTCCTTGCCCAGCCGATATTGTTCTCCCGCCGATGCGCCGGGCGCGGCAGTCTTGCCGAACTCGCCATAGGCAAAGTCTTCATTGTAGTGCCAGCGATAGTGCATCGCCGGGATCACCAGCCATTCATCGCCGAAACATTCGAGCAGCAGCGCGGCGAGCCGCTGGCGCGGTGTTTCAGGATAGACCGAGGGGCCGGGTTCGGCCCGTTCGAAATGGTCGATTATGCAGGTGGTATCCTGCAGGATCTCGCCGCCGGATGTTTGGACAACCGGGATGACCGGCCGCCCGACATTGGGCAGAATCACGTCACGATAGACATCCGGCGTAGGCAGCCGTTCCTCATATTCCACGCCTTTCCAGTCAAAATAGGCGCGTGCCTTGCCTGAAAAGAGCGACAGCGGGGCGCCATAAAGAATGTTCGGCAAATTGTTTCTCCCATGTCGGCTCGTGAATGTGGAAATCTGCGGCGGTCGATGGTTGAGCGCCTGTCAGCCTGTTGGCAAGCGGATATCCGCGCGAAGGCCGCCTTCCGGGCGATTGGCGAGCTCCAGCTCGCCGCGATGCTGAAGGGCGATCGCGCGGGCGAGCGTCAGGCCCAGGCCCGCACCGCCAGTGCCGCGGTTGCGGCTTGCCTCGCCGCGCTGGAAAGGTTCGAGCATGACAGCAATCTGCTCCGCCGGGATGCCCGGGCCTTCGTCTACGATGCGGATCACTGCCCAGCCTTGCTGTTGCACCACTGAAACCCGGGCACGCTTGCCGTAGCGCAGCGCGTTGTCGACAAGGTTGCGGATTGCGCGGCGTAGCAATGTCGAGCGAAGCGGCAGTGCAATTCGAGGTAAGTCGCCCGCTTCGACCGGTTTTTCGAGATCTTCGTATTCCTCCACCACCGAAGCGACCAGCGCGCCGAGATCGGTTACCTCTACCGCTTCACCAGGCCGGCCGATCCGCGCCAGTTCAAGGATATCGTCCAGCGTGCGGGTGATATCCTCGATGCTTTCGGCCATGCGGGCACGCTGCGTTCCATCCGGAACGCTTTCGATCCGCACCCGCAGCGCGGCGAGCGGTGTCTTGAGATCGTGCCCGATCGCGCCCAGCATAACGTCCTTCTCGTCGAGCATGGCGGCGATGCGCGCTTCCATTGCGTTGTGCGCAGCGATCAGGCGGCGCATGTCCTGGGGGCCGCGTTCTTCCAGGCGGACCGCATTTTCCGGCCGAAGCGAGAAATCGCCAACTCGCGCGGTCAATTGGGCCAGAGGGCGGGTCATGCGCCGCAGAACCAGGAACAGGGGCACGAACAGCACCGCAAAGATGACCAGCGTCTGGAACAGGATTGTCCTTGCCGCGCCCTTCGGGCGGTCAGGCAGCGGATGGCGGACGATCGTCCATCCGTTCCCGTCGGCGCGCTCGATCCCCGCAACCAGCACCTTCTTGTTGCGCCAGTCGAGATCGCCCAACCGCCGCTTCAGGCGGGGGCTCGCGGCGATCAACGGGTCATCATTGCCCCGCCGCGCCACGATCTGGATGCTGCGCGGCGACATCCCCTGCTCGGCCAGTATCTCGCCAAGCGCGGATTCGAAGCGCGGCATCCGCACTTCGCCGGGTAGCATTGGCGGGGTGTCGCTTTGTTCGATGCCCGATCGTTCCAACCGCATCATCCGGCGCATCGGCCCGATGTGATCCTCCTCGTGCGGCATTACAGGCCGCTCGCGCGCTTCACGAACGGCTTCGCGCATGGCGCGGCGCTGGGCGGCGCGTTCCTCGGCGGTGAGGAGGTGCAAGGCGATCTGGTTGACTGCATTTGCGTCACGGCGCTGTTCGGCGGCGCGATAGAGCAATATGCCCGAGATCGCCTGGCCCACCAGCAGTCCGACCGCAAGCACCAGCATGACCTGGCCCTGCAGGCTCCGGGGAAGGAGGCGCGCCATTACCTTGCGTCCGGAGCCGGGCGTGTGACATCCGCCGCCAGGCGGTAACCTCCGCCGCGAACGGTGAGGATCAGCTGCGGATCGCGGCTGTCGGATTCGATCTTGCGGCGCAGGCGGCTGATCTGGTTGTCGACCGCGCGATCGAACAGATGCGCTTCACGGCCCTGAACCATATCGAGCAGGCGGTCGCGATCGAGCACTTCGCGCGGATGGTCGAGGAAAGCGCGTAGCATACGGAATTCGGCGGTCGATATCGGCACCAAAGTGCCCTCGGGATCAGTCAGGCGGCGCTTCAGGGGATCAAGCCGCCAACCTTCGAAACTGTAGTGCCGATCGCCGTTTGCCGGATCGCTGGTAGGTGGCTGCGCCGCGCGGCGAAGCACGGAGCGGATCCGTGCTACGAGTTCGCGCGGTTCGAATGGTTTCACGATGTAGTCGTCCGCGCCCATTTCCAGCCCCAGTATCCGATCCATTGCTTCACCGCGTGCGGTCAGCAGGATCACGGGAACGCGTTGAGTTTCGACCAGATGGCGGGTCAGCGAAAGTCCATCCTCGCCCGGCATCATGATATCGAGCAAAACAAGGTCAGGCCGCTGAACGCGCAATTCACTGCGTGCCAGCGCGGCGCTTTCCGCCTGACGCACGCTGAACCCCTGACCGGTTAGGTACTCGGCCAGGGGTTCGCGCAGGGTCGGTTCGTCATCGACCAGCAGTAACTGCGTGGGTGCGTCAAGCGTCATGCCAGATCACCTTGCCGCAGCTTTGCCTGTCGCTCAACCGGGGGCATACACCCTATTTGCCATCACGGCGCTGCTGCATGCGCTCCTTCATTGCGGTGTGAGCGGCAGCGCGCTCTTCGGCGGTAATCGTGCCAGAGCCATCGCTATCTGCCTGTTTGAAGCGCGCTTCGACGGCTGCATCGAATTCGGCGCGAGTCACGGATTTGTCACCATCGGTGTCAGCCTGGCGAAGCATCGCCATGCCGCCGCCGCGGCCATGGCCGAGCATCATCTTGCCGTCGTGATCGCCCTTGCCCCCGCGTTCGCCCCCGTGTTCGCCCATCCGGCCATGCCGCATGGACTGCCGCGCCTCGTGGGCCGCGCGCATTTCTGCTTCGGACAGAGTGCCATTGCCATCGGCATCTGCGCGGGCGAACATCGCGGCGTGCCGATCGGCGCCGCGTTCCTGCATCCTCTCTTTGCGCGCTTCGCGTGCTGTCTGCATTTCTTCCTGCGAGACTTCACCGTCAGAATTGGCATCGGGTTCGGCGAAGCGCTCGGCATGATGTGCCGCGCGGTCTTCGGCATTGATCACGCCGTCGCCGTTGGCATCCATTCTGGCGAACATGGCGGCGGAGTGCGCCTTGGTTTCAGCCAGCGTCACAATGCCGTCGCCATTGGCATCTGCTCCATCATGCTTGCCGCCGTGATGCGCGGCATAGGCGATGGACGCAGCGCCGAGTGCCAGGGCGGCTGCGGATAGGGTGAGTGTCAGTTTGTGCATGATTCAATTCTCCTGCAATCTTTTCGGGGGAGCCGCGAAGGTTGGCCCGGCCATCAGGGGGACAGGCCGAAATTCGTTCGCCAGATCCTTCGCAGCTCGTCCTGTTGTTCTAACCCCGCCACGTCGCAGGATTATGCCGGTTTTGCAGGAAATTGTCGCGCAATGTATCGCGCTATGCGCGGCATTCATCCGCGCGCAACGTAGAAGTCACGCATCCGCCATGCAGAATGCGTTGAGCTTGTTACCGTCAGGATCGCGGAAATAGCCGGCGTAGAACACCTTGCCGTTCTGGTCGGGCTCGCCGCGCGGCCCGGGTGCGCCCTCGTCACTGCCGCCATGCGCCATCGCGATATCGTAGAGCCGGTGGACTTGCGCCTTGTCGGCCGCCCCGATCGCCACCATCGTACCATTGCCCACTGTGGCCTCTTTGCCGTCAAACGGCTTGGTCGCGGCGATTCCAGCGCCGCCATCCCACGTTCCCCATGCAATGAAGGTGTCAAAATCCATCATTCGCCCGACGCCCATCTCCTCGGCTATCGCGTCATAGAATTTTGCCGCGCGCGCCAGGTCATTCGTGCCAAGTGTCACATATCCGATCATGCTTGCTCTCCTGATGGAGTCGCCCCAATTGCGACTCGTGCAAGTGGAACATTAAGTGAACAAAGCTGATCCCGCAAGCGCAATTGCATGGTAATGTCGGCTCACAGCGGGGCGCAGTGGCGCTCAAGCCATGCCAGATCGTCACCCTCCATCTGAGGGGCGAGAATGCCATGAACCTTGGCGTGATACTCGTTCCACCAGGCGATTTCGTCAGGCGTTAGCAGAGCCTTTTGCACCAGAGTGCGGTCGATCGGTACGAAGGTAAGCGTTTCAAAGCCGAGGTAATCCCCCTCCGCCCCGTCGAGCTTGCGCTGCACGGTCAGCACAAGGTTCTCGATCCTGATGCCGAAATGGCCCTGCTTGTAATAGCCGGGCTCGTTCGAAAGGATCATCCCGGCAAACAGTTCCTGGTCAGCGCCTGCCTGTCCGCCGCCCAGCTTGGCAATACGCTGCGGACCCTCATGGACCGAGAGGAAGCTGCCCACACCGTGCCCGGTGCCATGTGCATAGTCGACGCCTGCCTGCCACAGATACTGGCGGGCAAAGGCATCCAGCTGACCGCCCACGGTACCTTGCGGGAATACCGCCCGGTCAAGCGCGATATGGCCCTTGAGCACGCGGGTGAAGCGATCCTTCATCTCTGCGGTCGGTTCGCCCAATCCATCTGGCGTCCCGATCCATACGGTGCGGGTGATGTCGGTTGTGCCGGCGGGATATTGCCCGCCCGAATCGACCAGATAGATCGAGCCCGGCGGGATCGGGATATTGCTGTTTTCGTCCACTTTGTAATGCGGCAGCGCGGCATGACCGGCAGCCGCCGAAATGGTGTCAAACGAGAGATCCTTGAGGTTGCCAAGCTCTTCGCGCAGCTGCTTGAGCTTGGCTGCGGCGCCCAGTTCATCGATCTCGCCCGAGGGGGCGTTTTCCTCAAGCCAGCGCAGGAAACGCGCAACCGCCACGCCGTCGCGGGCCTGCGCATCGCGGTGCCCCTGCTGCTCGACCGGGTTCTTGATCGCGCGTGGCAGGATCGTGGGGTCGCGCTCAAAGCTGACCTTTGCTTCGCCAGCCTCCAGCAGTTGGGCAATCGCCGCCACGCCATACTCGGGATCTACCGCCACGCGCTTGCCCGCCATTGATCCAAGCGCATCGGCAAATGCGCCGCGATCACGCAGAGTCACGGCATTGCCGAGATGCTGGACGAGCGCGGGCGTGAGTTTTTCAGGCGCAATGAACAGTTCCGCCGTGCCGTCGGCATGTGCGATGACATAGCTCAGCGCCACCGGTGTGTGCGAAATGTCAGCGCCGCGGATATTGAGCAGCCAGGCAACCGAATCGAGCGCCGATATGACCACCGCATCGTGCCCTTCGGCCTTGAGCCAATCGGCAATTTCGGCCCGTTTTTCGGATGATGAGCGTCCGGCGTGCCGGTCATCCTGGATCAGTGCGGCGGCGCCTGACGGTTCGGGCTGGTCTTGCCATACCGCGTCGATCGGATTGCTTTCAAGCGCGACCAGTTCGACGTTGTTCCTGGCCGCGGCCAGGCGCACCGCGTCCACCCATTTGCGGCTGTGGAGCCAGGGATCATAGCCGATCCGCGCGCCATTCGCGGCGTGCTGGGCGATCCATCCGCCGATCGTGTCCTTGGGTACGGAGCGGTATTCGAACAGTTTTTCATCTACCTGATCGCGCACCTGCACCGTGTAACGCCCGTCGACGAAGATCGCGGCCGAATCCTGCAATACAACAGCGCTGCCGGCGCTGCCGCCAAAGCCGGTCAGCCAATTGAGCCGCTGGGCATAGTCGCCGACATATTCGCTCATGTGTTCGTCGGATATGGGCACTATGAAGCCGTCCAGCTCGCGGCGCTTCAATTCTTTGCGCAAGGCGTTCAGGCGGGCTTCGTGGGTTTGCATGAGCATTTGGCTGATCCTGATTTGTGGCGCTTAGTGCTTGCGGCACACACGCCATCCTCTAAATATACCCGTCATAGTCTTCCGGTGCGCATGTTTCCAGCCGCACCGGGTCGCAAGGAAGGATGCCCGTTCTCATGACGTTTTCTCGCATCGCATCGAGCGCGATCGCAGCCTGCATGGCCATTGTGCCGCTTGCTGCAGCCAGCGCCGCCACAGACAAGGATAATGCACCAGTGACAGCCAAGGCTCCGGCCGCTCCGCCCATTGCCGAGAAGCGCGAGCACAATTACACTCATCACGGCATCACGATCAGCGACCCGTATCACTGGCTGAAAGATCAATCCTATCCCACGGTCGATGACGAGGACGTGCTCGATTACGTCAAGGCCGAGAATGCCTGGTTCGAAACGCGCATGGCGCCGCAACAGGCGCTGACGGACACATTGTTCGAAGAGATGAAGGCGCGGATCAAGGAAGACGACAGCACCGTGCCGCAAAAGGATGGCGACTGGGTCTACTGGTCCGAATTCGAGGAAGGCGCGCAATATCGCAAGCACTATCGCCGTCCAGTCACAAGCGCTGTGGATGGTGCAAGCGAACTGATGCTCGATGAGAACCAGTTGGCGGAAGGGCATGAATATTTTCGCCTCGGAGCAGCCTCGGTCAGCAAGAACGGGCGCTTTCTCGCCTATTCGACCGACACCAATGGTTCGGAACGTTACACCGCGCGGATCAAGGATCTCGAAACCGGCGAATTGCTGCCCGATGAGCTGACCAATTTGCGCGGGGGCCTGACCTGGGTCGCAAATGATACCGCGCTGGTTTACGGCCCGTCGACCGAGGAATGGCGCACGCTTGAGGCAAAGCTGCACGTGATCGGCACACCGGTTGATGCAGACGTCACGCTCTACAAGGAAGATGACGAGAGCTTCGGCGTGGGCACCGGCCTGTCGGCGCAGGAAGACTGGCTGATCATCGCCACCGGCGACAATGAGACGAGCGAAGTGCGGCTGGTGCCAGCCGCCAATCCCACTGCCGAGCCGATTCTGGTCAAACCCCGCAGCAAGGGCGTCGAATACGCGGTCGATGTGCGCGACGGTGTTCTCTATGTCCACACCAATGACGATCACATCAATTTCCGCCTCGCCAAGGCCTCGCTCGACAAGCCGGGCGAATGGCAAACGGCGATCGCCGGGTCCGACGAGTTCTACCTGACCGGATTCGAGCTGTTCAAGGGCTTCTATGTCACCGAAGGGCGCCTGAATGGCCTCGATCAGATCCAGATCCGTTCCTATGCAGATCCATCGAAACTGACGCCGATTGCTTTCCCCGAAGCCAGCTACAGCACCGGCCTGTCGAACAACCCGGAATATGACGTGAGGAAGCTGCGGCTGTCCTACCAGAGTATGGTCACGCCAGCTTCGGTCTATGATTACGATATCGGATCGGGACAGCTTGAACTGCTTAAACAGCAGGAAATTCCCAGCGGCTATGATCCCTCGCTTTACACTACCGCGCGTTTCGAAATCGAAGCGCGCGATGGCACCATGGTTCCGGTCAGTGTGGTAATGCGCAAGGATCGCGCGCCGGATAAGGATGGGGGCGCCGGCCCGCTGCACCTTTATGCTTATGGCGCTTATGGCTATGCCGTGCCGCCGGGCTTTTCGACCAGCCGCCTAAGCCTGATCGACCGCGGTTTCGCCTATGCCATCGCGCATATCCGTGGCGGCGATGATCTCGGCCGTCGCTGGTACCTGCAGGGCAAGATGCTCGAGCGGCGCAACACCTTCAATGACTTTGTCGACGTGGCGAAAGGCCTGGTCGAGAAAGGCTACACCGAAAAGGGCAAGATCACGGCCAGCGGTGGCTCGGCTGGCGGCGAGCTGATGGGGGCGGTGATCAACCAGGCGCCCCAACTGTTCGGGGCGGTGGTGGCGCATGTGCCCTTCGTCGATGTGGTCAATACGATGCTTGATGAAAGCCTGCCGCTAACGCCGGGCGAATGGCAGGAATGGGGCAACCCCATTACCGACAAGGAAGCCTTCGCCTATATGCTCAGCTATTCGCCTTACGATCAGGTGGTGGCGAAGGACTATCCGCCGCTGCTGGTGACCGCCGGGCTCAACGATCCGCGCGTGACCTATTGGGAACCGGCCAAATGGGTCGCCAAGCTGCGTGATGTGAAGACCGACAGCAACGAGCTGCTGCTCAAGACCAATATGGGCGCAGGGCATGGCGGCAAGTCAGGCCGCTGGAATTCGCTTTACGAAGTGGCAGAGGAATACGCCTTCATCCTGTGGCAGATGGGGCTGGCCGGGAAAGCGGACAAGGATTGACCGCGCGCTTCACCCGCACCTTCACCGCTGAGCCCCAGCACATCGACGAGCTGGGGCATGTCAACAATGCGGTGTGGGTCAGCTGGGTGCAGGATATTGCCACCGCGCATTGGGACGCAGTGGCGCGCCCTCAGGATCGCGCCGCCTTCTTCTGGGTCGTGGTGCGGCACGAGATCGACTATCGCGGCAATATCGCGGAAGGCGAAAGCGTGACCGGCGAAACCTGGATTGACGGGGCGGCGCAGGGGGCGACCTCGATCCGGCGGGTCGATTTCTACGGCGCAGCGGGCAAGGTGATCATTTCAGCGCGGACAAACTGGGCAATGCTCGATCGGGAAACACAGCGCCTGGTGCGCGTGCGACCTGAAGTGATCGCGCCGTTCATAGGGCCGAACACGGACTGAATCAGGCCGCCGTTGCCTTTCTCTGCTGCGCCCTGCGGCGATCGCCTGTCCGGCGTTCGAACCCGCGCAACTTCTCGCACGCGATCCGGTTTCGCCCGCGCGATTTCGCGTCATAGAGCAGCCGGTCGGCATGGTTGTATAGCAACGAGAATTCAGCCTTGGGTAAGGCGCGGCGGGGCGCAACGATCATGCCCACACTGGCAGTCACGAGTCCTTCAAGCTGGGGCACGGCATGGGCCACTCTGATGGGGATCTGCTTGCGCAATTGCTCCAGCCGTAGCTCGGCATCGTCTCCACGCATTAGCAGCAGAAACTCCTCGCCTCCCATGCGGATCGCGATACTCGCTTTGTCATCGTTAAGGACTTCGGCAACGATCTGCAGCACCCTGTCACCCGTGCTGTGGCCGGCGGTATCATTGACCCGCTTGAAATGGTCGAGATCGATCAGCGCGAAGGTATCATAACCGGCAGCATGCAGATCGGCGAACCGCGCATCGATGGCGCGCCGGTTGAGCAGGCCGGTGAGCGGATCGCGCTCGGTCAGTTCGCCCAACGCGTCTGCCCGCGACAGGGCAATGTCCCGCTCGCGTTTGATCACAAAGAAACGCTCAGCCACTGCCAGGGAGATGACGATCACCTCGAACCCGATGGCAATGAAAAGCAGCAGTTCGAGCGAGGGCGACCCGACATGGCTGCCCAACCCGCGCATCAGCCTTTCGATTGATGCGACCATGATCGGCAACCAGGCCAGCGTGACGAAACGCGCACCCCTGCTGCCACGCAAGAGCGCTTCGGCGAGCGCGATTGCGATAAAGACGAGCGTGGCTGTGATGCTGTAGAAATACCCCTGATCGTCGAATGCCTGGGTTGAGTGGAGCTGCAAGGCGAAAAACCCGGGCACCAGCAGCGTCCATATTACGAACGCCTTGCTCAAAAAGTGCATAAGCGGCGATTGCGCGCTCTTTTCCAGATAGGTGAGGAGAAATAGGATCGAGCAGCACACGCCCAAAATCCAGGCAAAGATTCCAGCAACCGAAATCACCGCCACTGGCAGTTGCACAAAGGCAGAAATCAGCCCGCCTGCAAACAGCACGTAGTTGATCATGGCAACGACCATGGCCGCGTGCACCAGCACAAATTTCTCGCGCAGGACGATGTAGAAATTGACGTCGAAGAATAACGGCAGGATCAGCATCCCGCACAAGATTGCCAGGATTATGACATCTCGCTGCGACCAATGGCTCTGCCCGGCAGTTGCGGTGAGCCGCGCTTTGGTCAGCAGCGGAAGGCTATGCGGCAGTTCGATCCGCACCAGGATATGTCGAGTATCGGGCCTGATTTCGGGCAGGGCGAGTTCGAACACCGGCCCATTGGCCAGCGCTCGACCATCTGCTTCGTTCCAGTGCTTTTCGCGAATTGTCCCGTCAGTATCTATCGCCGCGATGGCAATGCTTTTATGGCGCGATATCCGTGTGAAAAAGTTCTGCGGCAGTTGGTCTGCCCGCCACCCGGTTGCATCGAAGCGCAGCCATGAAACAGGCTGGTTTGCCTGCCAGTTGCTGTTGCTGCAATTCCACCCCGCATCACGAGCAGCCATGTCCGCAAAATTGCGCGCGAGATCTGAATTGGCATGACAGGCAGGCTTGATGGCCGCGCCTTCCGTTTGGGCGTTGCCCGGCGCAATGAGCAGCAGGGCTGCAAGTGCAGCCAGGGCAGCCAGCAGCGCCGCTGCGATGTAAATCACCCTTCCCATCAACCGGCCTATGGCAGGAAGCGATTGATGGACGGTTAAATCTACCGAAGACTTTCCTAGGTATTAACCCTAAGTATTAACCACTATTCTCAATCAAAGCCAGCTCGGCGCGGCCCACAAGATAGCGGCCTTTTTCTTCCGTCAAGGACTCAGCACAGCTGTGCATGCAGGCATATTTTCATGCTTATATTCAGCATATTATATGGATCTTTCGGCTCCGCCGCTGTGGACGGAAAATGTCATCAAACTGTCGCATCAGCGCCGTAATCACGCCATCAAACCTCAACCAAACGGAAACCAATGAGTAACATTGTGAAGCACACGGCCCCCCTTCTCGCGCTTGGCCTTGGCCTTGGCCTTTCTACACCCGCGCTGGCGCAGCCGGATGACCCGCAACTGCGCGCCGAACTGGCTGAAATGCGCGCGGCCATGGCCGCGATGGCGCAGCGCATCGACACGCTCGAGGCCGAGCTTGCCCAGGCAGAGGCCAAGTCTGACGCGGCCAGCGCTGAAGCGAGCGCTGCGAATGAAGCCGCGGCAACCGCCGTTGCAAAGGCAGAGAAAGCCGATGATGGAGTCAGGATCGCCTTCAAGGGCGCACCAGAGATCAAGGGCGAGGGCGGCTGGAGCTTCAAGCCGCGCGGTCGCCTTCAGTATGATGCAGGCTTTACCTCGGTACCTTCCACGACCGGCCGCAGCGATGGCTTCGGCAGCGAAGCACGCCGCGCGCGGCTGGGCGTTTCGGGCGATATGCCGGGCGGCCTTGGCTACAAGTTCGAAGTCGACTTCGCCGGAAATTCTGTCGCTGTGACCGACGCTCTCATTTCCTATGACGCTGGCGGAGCCGAGATCAGCGTCGGCCAGTTCAACAATTTCCAGTCGCTGGAAGAACTGACCAGCTCGCTGCACACCAGTTTCATCGAACGCGCCGCCTTCACAGATGCCTTTGGCTTTGAGCGCCGTGTCGGTGCGGCGGCTGAATTTGGCGGCAAGGACGTGCTGGTCCAGGGCGGCCTGTTCACCGACAATATGGAAGACCTCTCCAACAAGAAATGGGGCGCAGACGGCCGCGTGGTGTTCATGCCCCGGCTTGGCAATGCGCAGCTCCATTTCGGCGGTTCGCTGCATTACACCGATCTCGAGGCGGGCGAGACGGTCCGCTATCGCCAGCGTCCACTGGTCCACTTCACCTCGGAACGTTTTATAAATACCGGCAACCTCGGTGGAGGCAGTGAATTCGGCCTCGGGCTCGAAGGTGCGGTTATCTCTGGCCCGTTCCACGCGGCGGCAGAAGGCTTCTGGCAGAACGTCAACATGCCCACCGGGATGGCCGATCCGACCTTCTTCGGTGGCTATGCCGAAGTCGGCTACTTCCTGACCAAGGGCGATACGCGCGGTTACAAGGGCGGCAAGTTTGACCGTACCAAGCCCGCCAATCCTGTTGGCGAAGGCGGCATGGGATCAGTGCAGCTCAATTTGCGTTATGATCGCCTTGACCTCAGCGATGCCGGCATCCTTGGCGGTACGCAGGACGGCTTTTTCCTCTCGCTGGTGTGGAAGCCGACCGATTACACCATGCTGCTCGCCAATTATGGCAGGCTCGATTATTCGCGCGCAGTCCATCCGGCGGCGGGCGGTGACACCGCTTATGGTGTCGATGTTGTGGGTGTGCGTGCGCAGGTCGATTTCTGACCGGCACCACCTCAAATTATTGTCACACTCTTGTCACGGTTGACGCCTAGTCGGGCGTCTAATCCAACCGGGAGCAAATCAAGGATAATTCCATGCGTCACTTCAAGACCACCTGCCTGATCGCCCTTTCAACCCTTGCGCTTGCTGCCTGCGGTGAAAGCGGCAATTCGGGCACACGCGATTCAATCCGTGCCGTCGGCTCTTCGACCGTATTCCCCTTCGCCAAGGCGGTGGCGGAGAGCTTCCAGAACACCAATCCGAATTTGAAGTCGCCGCTGATCGAATCGACCGGCACCGGCGGCGGCATGAAACTGTTCTGTTCGGGCATTGGCGCCAGCACGCCTGATGTGACCAATGCATCGCGCCGGATGAAACTTTCCGAATTCGAGACTTGCCAGAAGAACGGCGTAACCGAAATCATCGAAATGCAGATCGGGCTCGACGGGCTGGTGTTTGCCTCGAAAGCGGGCGGGCTCACCATGAACCTGTCACCCAAGATCGTTTATGAAGCGCTCGCGGCCAATCCCTACGGCGAGCCGCAGGCTGCCAAGACATGGGCGGATGTAGATCCTTCGCTGCCGAATGAACCGATCCTTGTTTACGGCCCGCCGTCCACTTCGGGCACACGCGATTCGCTCAAGGAACTGATTCTCGAAAAGGGATGCCAAAGCGATCCCGCGATGAAGACGCTCAAGGAAACCGACGAAGACAAGTATGATCAGGTCTGCACCGAGGTCCGCTCCGATGGCAGTTATGTCGATCAGGGCGAGCAGGACAATCTGATTGTCCAGAAGCTGACCGGCAACTCCAAGGCTGTCGGGGTGTTTGGCTACTCCTTCCTTGAAGAGAACCTGGGCAAGGTGCAGGGATTGCCGATGAACGGCGTTGCGCCAACCTACGAAAATGTCGTGAGCGGGGCCTATCCGGGCGCCCGTGAAATGTTCATCTACACCAAGAAGGCGCATCTTGGAGTAATTCCCGGGCTGAATGAATTCCTGGTGGAATGGACCCAGTCATGGGGGCAGGGCGGTCGGCTGGCGAAGATCGGATTGATCATTTCGCCCGAGGACAAACTCACCAAGTATGAAAAGGTTGCGAAAGAAGCCATCGTTATGACGGCTGACGAGCTGAAGTAAGTTTCTCACTCGCTACTTCATCGAGAAGCGCCGCTCCGTCACGCAGACGGGGCGGCGTTTCGCGTTTTGGCGAGAGTTTTCCGCAGCATCGCTTGCCACGCCACCACAATAGGTTAGTTTGCGCCGCGATGGGTGTGCGCAAGCTCAACGGCTGGATCGAAGCGGGCCTGATCGACGCGGCCACGGCGGAGCGTATCCGTGCGCACGAGGCCCAGCATGCGCGCCCGCTGGCGCTGTGGGCGGCGTTCGGAATCGGCGCACTGGCGATCGGGCTGGGCGTGATCTCGGTCATCGCCGCCAATTGGGAAGACGTGCCGGGGCAGGTGCGCCTCGCAATCCACCTGGCGCTGATCGGAGCGCTTGCGGGTTTCATCCTGCTGCGCGGCGAGCGGATCGGGCGCGACCAGCCCTGGGCGGCGGAGGTGACGCTGTTCCTGCTTGGCGTGCTGGGCCTGGCCTTTTTCGGGCATCTGGGACAGGTCTATCAGACCGGTTCACCTTTGTGGCAACCGCTCGCCGTCTGGCTGGTGCTGTTTGCACCGCTCATGCTCTCGCGCGGGCAAAGCTGGCTGCTGGCCGTGCTGGTCATGGGCGTGCTCGTCTATGCATGCTGGGATTATGCCTTCGCATACGATCGATATTTCGGCGCGGATCAGCAGCTTCCCGACAGTTGGCTGGCGCTGGTCACCGCGGTGCCGGTGCTGGCCGCCCCGCTGGGCGCATGGATGCGGGGACGCAGCCCGCGGGAAGTGTTCTGGAAGCGGATCGAGCAGCTTGCCTTTGTCTATGCAGTAGGCGGCGCATCGCTGGTCGCGATTGCGGCAGGGATCGAGAAATTCGACGAAAACGTGATGGCGCTCGATGCGCAAACGGTGCGTACGGTTCTGGCGCTGGCGGCGGCGGCTCTCGTCTATCTGGTGCGGCGCAATCCTTCGGACGAGGCGAGCGCGGCGGTCATTGCCGGAACGGGCATCGTGTGCCTGATCGCCTATCCCCTGTCGGGCGAGGAGTTGGCGGGTGGATTGCTGCTGATGGCGCTGTGGTTCGGCATCGCGGCAGCGGCGCTGCACGCGGGGTGGCGCGGGGTGTTCCAGGCCTCGGTGGCGGTGGTGGCGCTGCGGCTGATCGTCCTGAGCTTCGAACTGGCGAGCGACCTGCTCACCAGCGGCTTCGGCCTGATCCTCGCCGGGCTGCTGATCCTGGGCATTGCCTGGGCCGCGCTGCGGATTTCCAGGCATTATGCGCCCGCCTCGGGAGAGGCGAAATGACGGGCAAGCCATGGCACATCGCAGCGCTTGCCTTGCCGGTTGCCGGCCTCGCGGCCCTGTGGGGCTGGAGCGATTACAAGAGCCGTCAGGGCACCGATTGGGACGTGCCGGTTGCGGGGTACGATCCGCGCGACCTGCTGCGCGGGCACTATGTCGAATTCGCCTACGAATGGCCGGGCGAAACGCGCGATGACAATTTCTATCTGACACAGTTCTGCATCGAGGGCGAAGCGCCCGTGATCGACCGGATCGTGCCTGTAGACGATCTTGCCGTCTGCGCCCATCCGGCGCGCATCAGCACCGGTTCGATCTATGGAGACACAGGGCTGCGGAACGGCCGACTGTACATCGCGCAGACGCGCTCAGGCGAACTGCAGGAAAAGCTGGCCGATCGCGACCTGCGCGGCATTGTCCGCATCCGCCAGCGCGATGACGGGCTGATCACGCCGCGGGAGATCAGCTTCCGCCCGTTGACGGACGAGGAGCGCGCGGCCCGCGATCCGCAGCGCGTAGACGATGCGCTGCCTCCGCCGCCGGTGGTAGTCACGCCTGAGAATTAGAGTGGGCTGCGGTGACGGGCTGCGGTGACAGTGCATTTAATTGACGGCAGAGCGCGTCCCGCGCCAAACGCGGTCGTACGGATCGATCGTGACGACGCTGGCGGTATGGCCGTTGAGGCGTGCTGCGCGGCGGATCAGAGAGGATTGCCGTCCTGGTCGCGGAAGATCTCGCGCCTTCCGACATGGTTTGCGGGTCCGACCAGCCCCTCGCTTTCCATCCGCTCGATCCACTTGGCTGCGGTGTTGTAGCCCACGCCCATCTGGCGTTGCAGCCATGAGCCCGAAGCCTTCTGGTTCTCGATCACGATCTGGCACGCCTGGCGGTATTTGCGCTCTTCGGGATTGTCGCTGGCGGTGAATTCATCCTCGTAGGAGAAGCCGCCGTCTTCGGGCTCTTCAGTGACCGCATCGACATATTCGGGCTTGCCCTGAGCGCGCCAGAAATCGGCCACGCGCTCCACCTCGTCATCGCCGACAAAGGGCCCATGCACGCGGATCAGTGCACCGGTATTGGGTTTGTAGAGCATGTCGCCCTTGCCCAGCAGCTGTTCTGCCCCCTGTTCGCCCAGAATGGTGCGGCTGTCGATCCGGCTGGTGACCTTGAAGCTGATGCGGGTGGGCAAATTGGCCTTGATCACGCCGGTAATGACATCGACCGAGGGGCGCTGCGTCGCCATGATCAGATGGATGCCGGCGGCGCGCGATTTTTGCGAAAGCCGCTGGATCAGCACTTCGATTTCCTTGCCCACTGTCACCATCAGATCGGCCAGCTCATCGACGATCAGCACGATCTGCGGCAGCGGTTCGTAATCGAGCTGTTCTTCCTCGAACAGTTCCTCGCCGGTCTCAGGGTCGAATCCGGTTTGAACCCGGCGGCCAAGCGGCTTGCCCTTGGCGGCCGCCGCAGTGATCTTCTCGTTGAAGGAATTGATGTTGCGCGAATTGACCGAGCTCATCATGCGATAGCGCCGCTCCATCTCCTCGACCGCCCATTTCAGCGCGCGCACCGATTTGTGAGGTTCGGTAACCACTGGAGAGAGCAGGTGCGGGATGTCATCATAGGTCTTGAGCTCGAGCACCTTGGGATCGATCAGGATCAGCCGGCATTCGGCCGGGGTAAAGCGATAGAGCAGCGACAGCAGGATCGCGTTGAGGCCTACCGACTTGCCCGATCCGGTGGTACCCGCGACCAGCAAATGCGGCATGGCGGCAAGATCCGCCACGATCGGTTCGCCCGCTATATCCTTGCCCAGGATAATCGGCAGATTGCCTTTGGCCTCGGCAAAGGCGGCGCAAGCGGCCAGTTCCTTGAAGCTGACCATCTGCCTTGCGGTATTGGGCAGTTCGATCCCCATTACCGTCCTGCCCGGGATCGGTGACACGCGGGCAGAGATCGCACTCATGTTGCGGGCGATGTCTTCTGCCAGGCCAATCACCCGGCTGGCCTTGATGCCGGGGGCAGGCTCAAGCTCGTACATGGTCACCACCGGGCCGGTGCGCACCGCAGTGATTTCGCCCTTCACATTGAAATCGTCGAGCACATTCTCAAGCAGGCGGGCGTTGCGTTCCAGTGCCATCTTGTCGAGCTTCACACCCTTGTCCTCGGGCGGGTCGGCCAGCAGGTCGAGGCTGGGCAAATCGAAGCTGGCGAACATGTCACGCTGTATGGTCTCGGCCAGAACCGCCTTTTTGGGCGGCGCGGAAGGATCGCTGATTTCCGGTGCGCGCCGCGGGGCGGGCTCTGGCCTCGGATCGGTTACGGGTTTGGTGCGGCGCGCTTTGCCGCGCGCCAGCGCAATTTGCCCGGAATCATCGCTGATTTCACGGGTAGCGTGGTGGGGCCTCAACCGGTGCATGAAATCGGGCAGCGTCAGCAGGCTGCGCCAATCGATCGCGAAGACGCGGGTAGTGAGTGCAATGCCAATCGCCAGGCTTGCCAGTGCCAGGCCCAGTGTAACCCAGCCCGATGCCCCTTCGCCGAAGCGCGCAGCCACCGCTTCAATCGCTGCGGCACCCAGCAGGCCCGACATGCCGCCCATTTGCGCGGGAAGCGTGCTGCCCGGTCCTTCGAATGTCAGGCCCAGCACGCTTGAAAGCAGGATCATGGCCAGCACCAGCATTGCCAAGGGCAGCCACCAGCGGGTGGAATCGGGCTCATCCTCATGCTCGACATCGCGCCACAATTTGCGCGCGCCGATATAGAGAAGCGGCAATAGCAACACCGACGTTATGCCGAAAGTTGACAGCACCTTATCGGCCACCCATGCCCCGCTCGCGCCCATCCAGTTGCGGATGTCCTCTCCTGAGGCGGCGGTTGAGCCAGAGGGATCGGTTTGGGTATAGCTCGCCAGGGCGAGGGCGAGGAACAGCATCAACGCGAATAACCCGCCGGCACCGGCCATCTGCGCAGCGCGGCGCATCGAGCGGCGAAACGCCGCGCGCCAATCTGTCGCGCCCTTCTTGCTCATCGCGCGGGTGGCCATGGCTTTTTCCTCCTGCTGGAACACACCATGAATCTTCGCGGAGTCGCGGTCAAGCGGAGTGCGTTGAATGACAGGAATTGGAAATGGCTGGATAGCAGCCACAAGGCCGACCGGCCGTCCGCAGCGACGTGACCGTTGGGTCACATGAGCGAGGATATCGCGCGCCCGGATGAGCGGCGCGGAACAATTGTTCAGATGAGCCCGTCAATCGCCGCCCAACGCGGCCAATCGAGTTCCTTTGCACGTTCTGCATTCATACCGCCCAAGGCGATAACCGGCATCTCCGCCTGCAAAGCGAGTGCCTTGAAATGTGATATTCCGAGACAAGCGCCACCTTTATGGGAACGGGTGGGAAAAACCGGCGAAAGAAACACGCCATCGACCATTGCGCGATTCGCGAGCAAAATCTCCCCTGCGTCATGCGCTGTGGCGAAGCGAAGCAAACCCGGTCTGTTGCCCAGCTTGCCAGGCGGACCATAGACTCCGTCTGCGCCCCATTCGACAGCCAAATCGGCGTGGCCTGACAATATGGCAAGATGATCGCTCGCACAGGCAATTGAAGCGAGTTGGCGAAACCTCTTGCGGCGCGCCTGATCATTCAGGTGATAGTGGCGAAAGACGAAGCCCGATCCACGCGGCAGTTGGCGCAGTGCCTCCTCCAGCGCTGCGTCATTGCGCGCGTCCGATATCAGCCAAAGCGCAGGAAGGGCCTGTATCTTCGCCATGGGAACGCTATAGCGCAGCGCGATGGAAATGGCAGACAATCCGCTTAACCAGGTGCACGCCAATATCGCCCGCGCCTGCAAGGCCGCGCGCCGCGATCCTGCGGACATCACCCTGATCGCGGTCAGCAAGACGCAACCGGCCGAACGGATCGTGCCGCTGCTCGAACAGGGGCAGCGGGTATTCGGCGAAAACCGGGTGCAGGAAGCGCAGGGCAAATGGCCCGCGCTGCGCGAAGCTTATCCCGATGTAGAGCTGCATCTCATTGGCCAGCTGCAATCGAACAAGGCGGATGAAGCTGTTGCGCTGTTCGACTATATCCACGCGCTTGACCGGGCCAGCCTCGTCAAAGCGTTGGCCAGGGCGATGGACAAGGCTGGCAAACGCGTTCCGTGCTTTATCCAGGTCAATGTCGGCGAGGAAGAGCAGAAGGGCGGCTGCGCCATTGCCGATCTGCCTGCATTGATCGAACAGGTGCGGGCGGCGCATATCCTGGTCGCCGGGCTGATGTGCATCCCGCCCTTCGATATCGAACCCGCACCCTTCTTTGCGCTGCTCGCAAAACTCGCGGCGGACAATGGACTGGACAGAGATTCGGGCGGCCTCAGCATGGGGATGAGCAGCGATTATCCAACCGCAGTGATGCTGGGTGCGACGCATGTGCGCGTGGGCACTGCGCTGTTTGGAAAACGTTTTTAGTTCGCTTCAAGCGCCAGCGGCTGCATCCGCAGCCTTGGCTTTCCTCGCTTTCGGTCGGCATGCCGACCTTCGCTGCGGGCGGGCGGTCGCCCTTGCGGCCCTGCGGGCCGTATGCTTCTGCAAAAAACGGGCGACCCGAAGGCCGCCCGCTTGTTGGTGTCTTGGCCGATGCTTCAGAACTGGCCGCGCAAGGTCACCCCATAGGTGCGCGGCTCTGCCAGGAAGGCCGAGTAGGTCTGCTGCGGAGCAACGAAGGGCGTGTTGAACGCAACCTGCGTATAATCCTTGTTGAGCAGGTTGTTGGCCCAGAATTCGACTGCCCAGGCGCGGTCGGGGCCGACTACCCCGACACGGCCGTTGACGATGACATATCCGTCCTGCTCCTTGCCGAACAGCAGGTCGGAACCGGTATTGAAATCATCGGTCATGCGGGCGTTGACGAAGAACAGGCCGGTAAGGCCGGAATCACCGATCGGCGGGCTCCAGTTGAGCGAAGCCGTGGCCACCAGTTCCGGTGCGTTCGACAAATTGTCACCCGGAAGCAGGCGCAACGCCGGATCAAGCGGCGTGCCGGTGTCATTACCGATCAGATTCTTGCCATAGCTCGTATCCGCGTAGGTGATGCCAAAGCTCGCCGATAGATCCGGGATCGGTGAAACAGTGGCTTCCAGCTCGAAGCCCTGGGCCACCACGCCAAACTTCACGTCGTCAGTGTCGCAGGCGCCCGTGGCGGCGCTGGCATCGCGGTCAGCTCCACCAAGATCGGCGCTGCAGCCATTGATGTTCTGCACCAGGAATACCGAGCCATTGAAGGTATTCAGCTGGAAATTGCTGAACTGCTGGCGGAATGCTGCAATGCTGGCCGAAAAGGCACGGGTTGAATATTTAGCGCCGATTTCAAAGGCATTGACCGTTTCCTCGTCGAACTGAAGATTGGCGGTGTTGAGATTGTTGGCATCAAGGAACAGCGGATTGGCCAGTGCCGAACGATCGAGGTTAAAACCGCCCGCCTTGTAGCCGCGCGAATAGCTGGCATAGAGCAGCAGATCGGGATCCACCTTGTACGAAAGCACCGCTGTGCCGGTGAATTCATTCTCACTCCGCTTGTCGTCGATCGAGACACCGTCAAGCTCGGCGTTCGAATTGCCCTGGCAGGACAGTGCGATCAACCCGCCTGCCAACCCGGCAAGAGGGCCGCCCAGCAACCCGCTCAGCAACGCCCGGTTCTGCGGACAGAACACGTTGTCATTGGCGAAGGTGGCATCCAGCTTCTTCGATTCATCGGTGTAACGCAGGCCGAGCGTGAGATCGAGCTGGTCAGTGATGTGGAAGATGTTGTGCGTGAACACCGCGATGCTTTCGCTCTTCTGGTTGAACACGTCACCCGTGCCGCCAACGTCGCGGACGTTCGATAGATTGGTGATGCCCTGAACGATCAGCGGTGTTGCCGCACCAAATGCGCCCGCGCCGCCATTGGCATTTGTCAGGGCAGCGATATTCGCGCCGAAGCAATCGGTCGCGCCGGGATTGGCCAGCGCCGGATTGATAGCCAGTGCGATGCGGCACGCGGCGAAGGTGCCATATTGCGTGCCGAAACGCAGATTATCGCGCGTTTGCAGCTTCTCATTGGTGTAGAAGCCGCCGACCAGCCAGTCGAGCCGACCGCCGAAGGCGCTGCCGTTGAATCGCAGTTCCTGCGTGAAGGTTTCAAAATCGCGCGCGCCGGCGTTGCGGCCTGGAGCCCGGTACAGGATGTCGACCCCGGTGTAATCGGTGTCGGAAGCCTGGGTATTGAAATATTCGCGATAGGCGGTGATCGATGTCATCGTAACATCGCCAAAGCTCCAGTTGAGCTCGCCCGAAATGCCGTAATCTTCGGTTACCCCGTCATAGCTGCGCCCTGCTGTGGGATAGATAGTGCGCTCGAACGTGCTCTGTGTGAGCGCCCGCGGATCCTGCCCCAGCGCCAGCAGGATCGGGACGATCGGGTTCGATGTGCTGGTCAGCGCCGGACCGCCCACGGGCCGGGTGAAAGAGTCCAGGCCGGGGCTCATCCTGGCCAGCGGAGCGAAGTCGGGCTGCACGAACGTTGCGGCGCAGCAGGCTTCTTCCTTGCGCGAATAATCGCCGATCAGGTGGAAGCTTATATCGCCAGTCGGTTCGAACAGCGCTTGTGCGCGGATCAGATAGCGGTCGCGATCGTTGACCGTCGTATTGTTGACCGCATCCTCGATAAAGCCGTCACGTTCGAAATAGACACCATCGATCCTGGCCGCGATCTTGTCGCTGAGCGGTGCGTTGACGCCAGCCTCGACCCGAATGGCGTCGAAATTGCCATAGGTAAAGGCGCCATGGCCGCTGAAGACGAATTCGGGAGGTGCGGTGTTGACACTGATCACGCCTGCGCTGGAGTTGCGCCCGCCCAGCGTACCTTGCGGACCGCGGCGAATTTCGATCGACTCGATCGGCCCAAGCTCGCTGAGCGCATTGCCCGAACGCGAACGATAGACGTTGTCGACAAACACCACGACCGAGCTTTCGAGGCCCGGGTTGTCACCCACGGTGCCGATCCCGCGAACGCGGGCAGAGCCATTGGCTTCGTTGCCGGTTGAGGAAACGAGCAGCGAAGGAGCGATCTGTGTCAGATCGCGGATATCGTTGACCCCCGACTTCTCGAGCACTTCACCCGATACCGCCGATACTGCGATCGGAACATCTGCCAGAGACTGTGCGCGGCCTTGTGCCGTAACGATGATCTCGCTTGCGTAAGGGATATCGCCAGCTTCATCCTGTGCCGTTCCGGCGTTGTCCTGCGCCATAGCCGCCGGGGCGAGCGCCATTCCAGCGCCCAGCATTGCCAGCGCAGAAAGCGAACTGAATTTATGGATCATTTCCGTCTCCTCTCAAAAACTTGCCGGTATGATAAGTTAACGGTAGCCCGATGCAACCGGCATGCCGCACCCACAGGATGCAATTCACAGGCCGGTATCGTTTTTGCCACACCTGCCTGGCCACATCTGCCCGCACCCCCGTTCAGGCTTGTTCGAGCTGCCTTTGGCGCGTGTCGCTTGCGGCATAGAGCAGGCGTTGCTCGATTTCGGCGAGCCGGTCTGCCGCGGTAATCTTGTCGCCGGTCAGATCGGTCACGTAGAAGGTATCAGCCGCGCGCTCGCCGTATGAGGTGATATGCGCGGACTGGACCACAAGATTGCTTTCAAACAGAGCGCGTGCAAGCCGATTGAGCAATGCCGGGCGGTCCCGCGCATTGACTTCGATGACCGTGAAACGGTTCGAGGCATTGTTGTCATAGGTAACGCGCGGCGCAACATCGAAGGCTCCCGCGCGGCTGCGCGGCAGCGGACGCGCCGCCAGCTTTGGCACCAGCTCGATCCGGTTGGCGAGCGCGTCACCGATCGATTTGCGCAGCCGTTCCAATTGCCCTTCTTCACAGAACGGCATGCCAAGCGGGTCCTGCACCAGGAAATTGTCGACCGCCCAGCCCGACCGCGCGGTATGAATACGCGCGTCGATGATGTTCGCGCCGGCCAGCGCGATGCCCCCGGCAATACGATAGAACAGGCCGGGGTGGTCAGCGGCAATCACACTGACCAAAGTGGCCCCGCGTTCCGGGTCGAATTCGCACTCGATCGAAAGGTGTTCCTCGACCAGTCGCGCCGCATCATATTGCACCAGATTGCGCGCGATCATGGCTTCGGGTTCGGCGATCCAATAGGAATCGTCGAGCAGCGCGCCGACTTCCTCGACCAGATTCGCCTTGTCGCCCAGTAATTCGCGCACAGCCTCGCGCTTTGCCGCCACGCGCTGGCGGCGCCCCTCGCGCATATGGCCCAGCCGCAGGCGTTCTTGTGCGGCATCGTATAGCTCGCCCAGCAATTGCCGCTTCCAGCTGTTCCACGTGCCCGGCCCCACCGCGCGGATATCGACCGCTGTAAGCATCACGAGATTGCGCAGGCGCTCCAGGCTTTGCACTTCGCCCACGAAGTCCTCAATCGTCTTGGGATCGGTCAGATCGCGCTTGAAGGCGGTCGCGCTCATCAGCAGGTGTTGCCGCACCAGCCAGGCGATGAGATCGGTTTCGTTTTCGCTCAGGCCTAAACGTGGGCACAATTCACGCGCGACCTCCGCCCCCAGTACCGAATGATCGCCGCCGCGCCCCTTGGCGATATCGTGCAGCAGCACCGCGACATAAAGCGCACGGCGTGAATTGATGCGGTGGATCAGCCGCGCTGAGCGCGGATGGTCGGCATTGAGTTCACCCTTCTCGATCCGGCTCAATAGCCCGATGGCGCGGATCGTATGCTCATCGACGGTGTAGTGATGATACATGTCGAACTGCATCTGCGCATTGACCCGGCCGAAATCGGGTATGAAGCGGCCAAATACCCCAGCTTCGTTCATCCAGCGCAGCACCGTTTCGGGATCGTTGCGGCCCGCCAGCAACTCAAGGAACAGCGCATTGGCCTGCGGGTCTTCGCGCACATCGGATCTGATCAGCGCGCTGTCGCGATCAGCCAGGCGCATGGTTTCAGGGTGGATCTCCAGACTGTTGGCTTCAGCCAGCTGGAAGATTTCGATCAGCCGCACCGGATCCTGGCGAAACCAGTCATCCGATGGTGCCGCGATCTTGCCGCCAAATACGCGGTAGCCCTTCAGCAGGCGCGATTTCTGCGCCCAGCCGGCAAAGAAGCCCTTGCGCGCCCGCTTGCCTGCAAATTCATTGTCGAGATGAGAGAGGAACACGCCGGTCAGGCTGCCCACCCGCTTGGCCTGGAGGAAATAGAACTGCATGAAGCGTTCGACCGCGCTTTTGCCGGGGCGGTCGGCGAAATTCATTCGCGCGGCAACTTCGCGTTGCAAGTCGAAAGTCAGCCGGTCATCCGGGCGCCCGGTGATGATGTGCATGTGGCACCGCACCGCCAGCAGGAAGCCCTCGGCGCGGCGGAAGCTGCGGTATTCGGGCCGGGTCAGCAGGCCGACATCGACCAGCTCGGCGGCGCTGCGCACCCGGTGAATATATTTGCCGATCCAGTACAGCGTCTGCAGATCGCGCAGGCCGCCTTTGCCTTCCTTGATATTGGGCTCGACCACATAGCGGCTGTCCCCCATCCGTTTATGGCGGGCATTGCGCTCTGCCAGCTTTTCGCTGAGGAATTGCCGCTCGCTGCCCTTGACAACATCGGCCCAGAAACGGGCACTGGCTTCCTCGTCGAGCTTGCGGTCGCCCCAGATGAACCGGCTTTCGAGCAGCGCAGTGCGGATGGTCAGATCCTCGCGCGCCATGCGGATAGTGTCATCTACAGTGCGGCTCGAGTGCCCCACTTTCAGGCCCAGGTCCCACAGGTAATAGAGCATTGCCTCAATCACCTGCTCGCACCACGGCGCACGCTTTGTCGGTGTGATAAAGGCGATATCGACGTCTGAATGAGGCGCCATTTCAGCCCGGCCGTATCCTCCCACCGCCAGGATCGCGAGCCGTTCAGCACGGCTACGATTGGCCACCGGGTAGACGTGCTCGGTTACGTGATCGTGCACCACGCGCACGATCTGATCGATCAGGAACGATTGCGCGCCGGTGCATTCGTGCCCGGCGGATGGTCTTTCCTCAAGACGACGGGCTATCTCGGCGCGACCTGTGTCGAGCGCGTCGCGCAGCAGCTTGACGATCTGCGGGCGCGCCTTTTCACCCTTGTCGGAGGCGAGCGCGTCGATCGCTTCGGCAAGCGCACGGCGATCGATAATCGCCCGCTGGTTTGTGACCTTGGGGGAACTCAAGCCGGTTCTCTGCCTCGCTGCTAGAGCCTGATCGTGTGAGATTGAAGCGCTTCGGTTTCGATCTCACACGTGCATCAGGCTCTTATCAATATGATGAGACCTTGATTCACGTTTCAGTTGATTCCGCCTGAAACGATCAAGGCCTACGCCGCCGCCTGTTCGGCGGTAAACATGTTGCGCACGGTGCGTTTGTCGATCTTCTGGGTGCCGAGCCGCGGCAGCGCTTTTTCCGAAACCCAGATGTGATCTGCCAGCGGCACCTTGAACGGGGCGATATGCGCGAGCAGGAATTCGCGCAGTTCGGGCCCGCTCAGGCTGTGCCCCGGTTTGAGATAGAACACCGCCGCTGGCACTTCGCCCATTCGCTCGTCGGGAATGCCGAACACCGAACATTCGGCGATCGCATCATGCGCATAGATCGCTTCTTCCACCTCGATGCAGGTGATGTTTTCGCCGCCGCGGATGATGATGTCCTTCTTGCGGTCGACAATATAGACATAGCCGTCTTCATCGACCCGCCCGAGATCGCCGGTGCGGAAATACCCGTCGGCGGTAAAGGCCGCTGCGGTTGCTTCCTCATTATTCCAATAGCCGATGAAATTGCACACGGAACGGATCGAGATTTCGCCGATCTGGCCCTGCGCCAGGGGCTTGCCGGCATCGTCGAGTATCGCCAGATCTACCAGCGGGCGGCTTGGCTTCCCGGTCGAGGAAGGCTTGGCGAGATAGTTTTCGTTGAAATTGGCGCAGCCAACGCCGTTGGTCTCTGTCAGGCCATAGCCCAGCAGCGGGAAACCGTCGGGGAAGGCTTCCCTGATCTTGCCGACATGATCAACCGGGCGCGGTGCGCCGCCAGCGGCAAAGCCGGTGCAAGAGCTGATGTCATATTTGTGCCGGTCAGGATGGGTTGCGATTTCATAGCTCATCAGCGGCACGCCGGCGAAATAGCTGACCTTCTCCTTGTCCATCAGCCGCAGCGCCTCGCCCGCGTCCCAGCGCGGCATCAGCACCAGCTTGCGGCCGAGCGCGAAGCTTTGCAGGAACACAGGAACCTCTCCGGTAACGTGGAACAGCGGCACCGCCACCAGCGCGCAGGCCTGAGTGGATGGCGCGTTGCCGATACTATCGAAATAGGTGAACGCCATCAGCGACTGCATGGCATAGCTGAGCGCACCGCTGACCACGCCGAGGTGATCGGACCATGCCCCTTTGGATTTGCCGGTCGAACCCGAAGTGTAGAGGATGGTGGCGTAGTCCAGAGGCCCCATTTCGGGGAAACTGGCAGTGGCGGGATCAGCCCACAATTCGCCAAGCCCGCGCGAAGGTTGCTCGTCATGGTCGAACAGGACGATCCGGGCGCCATGATTGTGCCCGTCGAGCCGCTGGGCGCGCTGCGCATCGGCCAGCAGCAGGCGGCAGCCGACCAGCTCGATCTGGTCCGCCAGCTCTTCGCCACTGGAAAATCCATTGAGCAGCGTGGCGCAACCGCCGGCGGCCAATATGCCCATATAGGCGATGATCCAGTTGGCCGAATTGCGTGCCGCAATGCCCACGCGGTCGCCGCGTGCGACACCGTGATTGGCAATCAGCCCGGCGGCAACGTGCTGCGCCGCATCCCAGGCCTGGGCAAAGCTGATCCGGATGTCGCCGTCGATAAGAAATGGCAGGTCGCCATGCTGGTTGCAGTAATGGGCAAAGTAATGGACCAGGCTGGGCGGGGCGTTCTTTAGCGAGGGCATGTCCACGCCGCCGCGACTGACCGGCACGGTCTCAGCGGGGGCTCCGGCGGCGGTCAGTTTGTCCATGATAGCATCGAGGGCTGTATCAAGATCGGTGGGCATGCGAATCTCTCTCCTTGTCATCCCGGTTGTTCGACATCTTCACAGCGCACGCCAAGCCAATACGCCAGTGTGCGTTTGCCGTTATGCCGTTGATGCCGCGTCCTGCAGCCTGTCAGCGGAGTTTCTCTCCGCGAACGGGCTTTCCCCCAATCCCCGGCTGTGCCAAAAGCCGCTCCGAACGGTGTGCCGGACCGGCATACCCCTATATAGAGGTTCGCTTCGTGCTGTCACTACTTGCCGCCACCGGGGCCGTCGTCGGCGGTACCGCTGACCCGATTTTCTGGAAAGACCTGGGCCTTGTCGAGGGGATCGACCTCGGCTTTTTCACCCTGCGCTTCTATTCGATGGCCTATCTTGGCGGGATCCTGTTCGCCTATTGGCATCTCAGCAAGATGATCAAGGCACCAGGAGCGCCCATGGCGCAGCGCCATGTCGATGACCTGTTCTTCTATTGCACACTGGGTGTGATTTTGGGTGGGCGGCTGGGCTATGCTGCATTCTATCGCCCCGAACTGTTTGTCAGCTTCGAAGGTCAGGGCTTCGTGAGCTGGGAACTGCTGCGTTTGTGGGATGGCGGCATGAGCTTCCACGGCGGGCTGCTGGGCGTGCTGGCGGCGATGGCCTGGGTTTCCTGGCGCGGCAAGCTGCCGCTCCTGCGCGTGACCGATTATGTCGCGGTCAATGTGCCGATGGGCATGTTCCTGGGCCGGCTTGCCAATTTCAACAATGGCGAGCTGTGGGGCCGCGAAACCGATGTGCCGTGGGGCATGGTGTTCTGCGATCTTCCCAGCTTGCCGGGTGAATGCGCCACTACCTTCATCGTGCGCCATCCCAGCCAGCTCTACCAGGCCGGACTGGAAGGGCTGCTGATGCTGGCGATCATGCTGCCGCTGTTCTGGAAGACCGGCGCGCGCTACCGCCCCGGGCTGATGGTGGGCATTTTCACCACCGGCATCGCGACTGCGCGTTTCATTAACGAATTCTTCCGGGAACCTGATGCACATCTGGCCGAATTCGCTGCGACAACCGGGCTTTCGATGGGGCAATGGCTCACAATACCGCTGATTCTGCTTGGATTGATTGTAACGCTCTACGCGCTCAGCCGCGGCCCGGTCGGGACCGGCGGGAGCAAGCCGGCCGGGGTATGAGCGGCGGTGCACGGGCCGATCTGGCGGGCACTTTCCGACGGCTGATCCGCGAAACAGGCCCGATCAGCCTTGCCCAGTATATGGGCGAAAGCAACGCGCACTATTACACCAGCCGCGATCCGTTGGGTGACGCGGGCGATTTCATTACCGCGCCTGAAGTAAGCCAGGTATTCGGCGAGCTGATCGGGCTGTGGCTGGCAGACATCTGGGTGCGGGCGGGGCGGCCCGGGCCGGTGCACTATGTCGAACTGGGCCCCGGACGCGGCACTCTGGCGTCTGACGCGCTGCGCACGGCCGGGCGCTACGGGCTCATCCCGCAGGTGCATTTCGTCGAGGGTTCGGATGCCTTGCGGCAAATCCAGCGCGGCACGATTCGCGGAGTGACGCATCACGCCGATGTCACCACCCTGCCAGAAGATGGCCCGCTGCTGATCATCGCCAATGAATTCTTTGACGCGCTGCCGGTGCGGCAATTGCTGCGCGCCGCAGAGGGCTGGCGCGAGCGGATGGTTGGGCTTGAAGGTGATCGGCTGGTGTTCGTTTATGGCGATCGGCCGATGGATGCCGCTGTGCCGCAAAGCTGGCGCCATGCAAGCCAGGGCACGGTGATCGAAACAAGCCCGGCTGCGGCAGCGGTAATGAGCGAGCTTGCCGACCGCCTGGTGGCGCAGGGCGGGGCGGCGCTGATGATCGACTATGGTTCGCGTGAGAGCCGTGCTGGTTCAACACTGCAGGCGATCAAGGGGCATCAGAAGGTCGATGTCTTTTCGGCCCCCGGCGAGATGGACCTGACCGCGCATGTCGATTTTGAAGTGCTCAGCCATGTCGCGCAGCGCCAGGGCGCGAATTTGCTGGGGGTTCAGATGCAAGGCGAATGGCTAAGCGCGCTGGGGATCGACATGCGGATGGAGGCGCTCAAACGCCGCGCGCCTGACCAGGCCGAGAAACTCGCGCGGCAGCACGCCCGCCTGGTCGCGGAAGACCAGATGGGCCTGCTGTTCAAGGTGATGGGTCTGTCCGGCAAGGGCTGGCCTGCCGAAGCGCCGGGTTTCTAGAGGCCCACCCGCCGCGCAAGCTGGCGCGCGGCTTCATCGGGCGTCAGCTTTTCCTCATCGCGGTCGACCGCAAAATTCGCCGCGCGCATGGCATCGACATCGACCGCGCCCATCAGCGGCTGCAATGCGGCAACAAACGCGGAGTCGTCGGCACGCCCGGGGCTGGCCAGCAGCACGGCATCGTAATTGGGGAAGGCCTGCCGCTTGTCCTCCAGCACGCGCAGCCGGTCTGCGGCGATTCGCCCGTCGGAAGTATAGGCGCCGATCACGTCCGCCTCACCCGATTGCAGCGCGTTGTACATGAAGGTGGGGGCAAAATTGCGCTGGCTGGCGAATTTGAGGCCATAGGCATCGCGCACCGCCGCCCATTCGGGCCGCTCGAAGAATTCGGGATCGCCGCCAACGGTCAGCTGCGGGGCAACGCGCGCGAGATCGGCCAGGTCCTCCACGCCGAGCGCCGCCGCGCGGTCCTCGCGCATGGCGAAGGCATAGGCATTTTCGAACCCCAACCGCCCCAGCACGCGGGTGCCGCTGGTCGCCTGTTCCCATTGCTCGATTTCGGCCAGCATGGTGCCGCGCGGCGGGTTGTCGCGGCGTTTCATCTGGTTGGTCCAGATAGTGCCAGTATAGTCGACCAGCAGATCGATATCTCCGCTCGAGACTGCGCTATGCGCCACTGCGGAGCCCAGCCCGTCGCGATATGCAACCCTGTATCCTGCCGCCTCAAGTTGCTGGCCGATCAGCCGGGCGAGCACATATTGCTCGGAAAAGCCCTTTGCGCCGATCAGCACGCGGTCACGTTCGCCGCTGCCGAATTGCGCGAAGAGCGCTGCAGTAATGCCCAGCACAACCACGGCGAGCCCGCTCAGCGACAGGCTGCGCCTGCGCTCGGCCATCCCGCGTTCGATCAGGCCGAGCAAATTGTCCGCCACCAGTGCGAGCCCGGCAGAGGCGATGCAGCCGGCGAGCACCAGTGCCCAGTTCTGCGTCTGAAGCCCGGCGAAGATCGGATCGCCCAGGCTGGGCTGGCCGATGGTGGTGGCCAGCGTGGCCGCGCCGATGGTCCAGACGCTGGCGGTGCGGATACCCGCCATGATGAAGGGCGCGGTCAGCGGCGCTTCGACCAGCCGCAGCTTCTGCCACCCGGTCATCCCCACGCCGTCAGCCGCTTCAAGCACGCCCGGGTCGAGATTGGCCTGCGCGGTCACGGCGTTGCGCAGGATCGGCAGCAAGGCATAAAGCGCCAGTGCCAGCAATGCGGGCAGGAAGCCCAGCGTGGGCAGGCCTTCGCCGAACACGGCGCGCAGGCTCAGCAGGATCGGGAAGAACAGCGCCAGCAGCGCCAGTGCGGGAACGGTCTGCACCAGGCTGGCAAATCCCAGCGTGACGCGTGCGACCGGTGGGGATCGGCTGGCCCAGACAGCCAGCGGCAGCGCCACCGCGATTCCCAGCGCGATCGCCGAAGCGGCCAGCAGCACATGGGCGGCGAGCTGCGGGCCGAGACCGGCGAGCGCAGCGAGGAAATCGCTCATGCCGGGCCTCCATCGCGCTCCATCGCGGCGAGCCGTTCGGCCTGCGCGCGCGGCACCGCGACGAGGCCTTGCGCTACCTCGCCTCCCTTGCCAGCGACAAGAGCCTGCGGGGTCTCGTCCGCGACGATCCGGCCGGCTTCCATCGCCAGCACCCGGTCAGCCAGCAGCAGCGCCTCGGCCATGTCATGCGTCACCATCACGCTGGTGAGGCCCAGCCGGTCATGGAGCGCCCGCACCCGCTCGCCCAGGGCATCGCGCGTGATCGGATCGAGCGCGCCGAAAGGCTCGTCGAGCAGAAGCACCTGGGGATCGTTTGCCAGCGCGCGCGCCACGCCCACCCGCTGGCGCTGCCCGCCCGATAGCTCGTCGGACATTCGGCCAGCCATTTCAGGCTCAAGCTCGACCAGTTCGAGCAGTTCGGCCACACGCCGATCGGCAAGCTTCTCGCCGCCAAGACGCGGGCCGATCGCGATATTTTCCGCCACGTTCATGTGCGGAAACAGGCCGATGCCCTGGAAGACATAGCCGATCCGGCGCCGCAGCGCGGGCGGCGGCAGCGTGGTGACATCGATGCCTTCCAGGCACACGCGCCCGCTGCTGGGAATGGTGAGCGCATTGACCATCTTGAGCAGCGTCGACTTGCCCGATCCGGAGGCGCCCACCAGCGCCACGAAACTGCCCTGCGCGATGTCGCAGCTCACGCCGTCCACCGCCACCACTTCGCCATAGCGGCGCGTCACCGCATCGAAGGCGATCATCGCGCCATGGCCGGGTTCAGGCTCGGGAAAGATCGTTTCAGCCTTCTTCAGGGCCTGTCGGGGCGAGGTAGGTCACCTGTTGCAGCAGCACTTCGCGACCCTCTTCGCTGGTGACCCGCATGGTGCCGTTCTTCTTGTGCTTGCCCAAGGTCCAGCAGGCGCCCGCGCGGGTCTCATCGGACGGCGTGAAGCAAAGCCGCCCATCGCCCAGCCGTTCCCAGGTGCCGTCAGCCCATGGTTCGCCGTTCTTCATGTCGCGGTACTGGCCTTCGGGATCAAGAAAGGTGGTATAGATTGCACCGTCTTCGCCGGTCGCGCGCCACGCGGTGTTGGCCATGGCCAGCTCTTCGGCGGAGGGTTGGGTGGCCTCATCAACCTGTCCGGCATCGGGGGCCTGTTGCCCCTGATCCTCTCCGCCGCCAGCTTCGCTGCTCGCATCGGCCCCCAGGCTGATTTCATTGGCTGCCCCGTCCTGCGGCGGATTGCAGGCGGCCAGCAGCAAGGTGGACGCAATGAGCGGGGTGATGCGCATGTCTGACCCTCCGGAATTACCTTCACCCCATACCCTAGGCGGCGGATCGCGCGCGGCCAAGGCCGATTGCGCACACCGTGGATTAGCGATTGATTGCAGTCGCAACCGGTTTGCGTGCCGCGCGCGCGCTGGTATGGGCCAATGCGAGGAGATTGTCTGAACATGCGCGCCACCCCTGAGTTCGATTTCCAGCTGGGCGAAAGCGCCGAGATGATCCGTGAGGCGGCGGGCCGTTTCGCCGATGAGCAGATCGCGCCGCTGGCCGCGCAGGCTGACCGTGAGGACTGGTTCCCGCGCGACGAATTGTGGCAGGCCATGGGCGCGTTGGGCCTGCACGGGATTACCGTGGAGGAAGAATGGGGCGGGCTTGGCCTGGGCTATCTCGAACACGTAATCGCGGTGGAAGAAGTGAGCCGCGCAAGCGCCTCAATCGGCCTCAGCTATGGCGCGCATTCGAACCTGTGTGTCAACCAGATCCGCCGCTGGGGCAATGACGAACAGAAGGCAAGATATCTGCCCAAATTGATCAGCGGAGAGCATGTCGGCTCGCTCGCCATGTCGGAAGCTGGCGCCGGGTCGGACGTGGTTTCGATGAAGCTGAAAGCCGAACAGGTACAGGGGGGTTATGTTCTCAACGGCACCAAGTTCTGGATCACCAACGCCACCTGCGCCGACACTCTGGTGGTCTATGCCCGGACCGATGGCCACGCCGGATCGCGCGGGATCACCGCCTTCCTGATCGAGAAGGACATGCCTGGCTTCTCCATCGGGCAGAAGATCGACAAGATGGGGATGCGCGGCAGCCCTACGGCAGAGCTGGTGTTCAGTGATTGCGAGGTGCCCGAAGAGAACGTGATGGGCCCTGTCAACGGCGGGGTCGGCGTGCTGATGAGCGGGCTCGATTACGAGCGCGTGGTGCTGGCCGGATTGCAGCTGGGCATCATGCAGGCGTGCCTCGACACGGTGATACCCTATCTGCGCGAGCGCAAGCAGTTCGGCAAACCCATCGGCAGCTTCCAGCTGATGCAGGCCAAGATGGCGGACATGTATGTCGCGCTGCAATCGGCCCGCGCCTACACCTATGCGGTGGCCAAGGCCTGCGACGCTGGGCAGACCACCCGGTTCGACGCGGCGGGCGCGATCCTGCTGGCGAGCGAGAATGCGTTCCGTGTGGCGGGGGAAAGCGTGCAGGCACTGGGCGGCGCGGGCTATACCAAGGACTGGCCGGTCGAACGCTACCTGCGCGATGCCAAGCTGCTCGACATCGGCGCGGGGACCAACGAAATTCGCCGGATGCTGATCGGGCGCGAACTGATCGGGGCGGCTTCTTGATCCTCCCCGATACTCCCCTCGTCACCCTGAACTTGTTTCAGGGTCCATTGTGCGACGGCGAGCCTTCATTGCTATTGGAGAAATGGATGCTGAAACAAGTTCAGCATGACGGGGAGGATCTGGAATGACTGCACCTGTCCTCACATCGAAGCTCGATCGCGAAAGCCCCGAGGCGAAGGCGCGGTTCGCGCACAACAAGGGCTTGGCTGACGAGCTGCGCGCCGCCGTGGCCGAAGCCGCGCTCGGCGGGCCAGAGAAGCACCGCGAGCGGCATGTTGCACGCGGCAAACTCCTGCCACGGGAGCGCGTCGAGCGCCTGCTCGATCCGGGCTCGCCCTTCCTCGAGATCGGGCAGTTGGCCGCGAACGGCATGTACGAAGGCGACGTCAATGGCGCGTCGATGATCGCGGGGATCGGGCGCGTCTCGGGGCGACAGTGCATGATCGTGTGCAACGACGCGACCGTAAAGGGCGGCACCTACTACCCGATGACGGTGAAGAAGCACCTGCGCGCACAAGAGATCGCGCAGGAGAACCGCCTGCCGTGCATCTATCTGGTGGACTCTGGCGGCGCGAACCTGCCGCATCAGGCCGAGGTCTTCCCTGACCGGGACCATTTCGGGCGGATATTCTTCAATCAGGCCAATATGTCGGCGCTCGGTATCCCGCAGATCGCCTGCGTCATGGGCAGCTGCACCGCAGGCGGCGCTTACGTGCCCGCCATGTCCGACGAGAGCGTGATCGTGCGCGAACAGGGCACGATCTTCCTTGCCGGCCCGCCGCTGGTCAAGGCCGCGACGGGCGAGGAGATTTCAGCAGAGGACCTTGGCGGCGGCGACCTCCATGCGCGCAAATCGGGCGTGGTCGATCACCTTGCCGAGAATGACGAGCACGCGCTCACCATCGTGCGCGATATCGTCAGCCATCTGGGCGCAAACACCGGCGCGGCGGCAGATGTGGCGTTGAAAGACCAGCGCCCGCCCAAGTTCGATGCGGAAGACCTCTATGCCCTGATCCCCGATGACGTGCGCGCGCCCTATGATGTGCATGAGGTGATCGCGCGGCTGGTTGACGGTAGCGAATTCCACGAGTTCAAGGCGCATTTCGGCAGCACGCTGGTTTGCGGTTTCGCCCATATCTGGGGCATTCCCGTGGCAATCCTCGCCAACAATGGCGTGCTGTTTTCCGAAAGCGCGCAAAAGGGCGCGCATTTCATCGAGCTTGCCTGCCAGCGGCGCATTCCGCTGCTGTTCCTGCAGAATATCAGCGGCTTCATGGTCGGCGGGAAATACGAAGCCGAAGGGATCGCCAAGCATGGCGCGAAGCTGGTGACGGCAGTCGCCACCGCCACCGTGCCCAAACTCACCCTGGTGATCGGCGGATCGTTCGGCGCGGGCAATTATGGCATGTGCGGGCGGGCCTATTCCCCGCGCTTCCTGTTCACCTGGCCCAATGCGCGCATCAGCGTGATGGGCGGGGAGCAGGCCGCATCCGTGCTTGCGACCGTCCACCGCGATGCGGAAAGCTGGACGCCCGAGCAAGCCGAGGCGTTCAAGGCGCCGATCCGCCAGAAATACGAGGATGAGGGCAATCCCTATTACGCCACCGCGCGGCTGTGGGACGACGGGGTGGTGGATCCGGTCCAGACCCGCGACGTGCTGGGGCTGGCCCTGGCCGCAACGCTTGAAGCGCCTATTGCTAATAGACCTGCGTTTGGCGTGTTCAGGATGTGATAGCAGGCTCTCTCGCCTGGCAATCCGGCGCCTTGCAGCGGGACAATATGTAGGAAATGTGACGATCCTCGCGATTGCTTGTCTGCGCTCCATCTGCATGCAAGTCAGGCGACAAAGGATTCGGATTTGGAACAGAATCACGCGCCACCGCCCAGCAAGCGGGAAAATGCTGCTTTGCCCAAGATGCATGGCAACATGCATTTGCTGGAGGGTTTACTATGGCGGCAGTTGAGATCGCGGCCGAGCGGGCTGAGGTTCAACAGGCGGCGCGCGACTGGCAAATATGTCCATGACTTCTACTGTCCCGACGCACGGCTTGCGATCGAGCTTGATGCTTCGACGGTTGATCCGGTGCGGGACGACTGGCTGAAGCGCGCAGGAATTGCCACGATGCGGATAACTGCCAAACATATCATTGAAGAGTCCGGCGCTGCGGCCGACGAAATAGTCTCCCGCGCCCGGGCGCTTTTGCCGCAGAGCCATCCCGCGCTTGCTGTGGAGCGCACACCGGAAGCAAGCTGACGAACGCCGTGATAAATGGCGCGAATTGATCCCTCTCGCATTCCCGCGCGCAATTGCTATGCATGTGCGGGGGAGAGGGAACTTTCGTCGTCTGCGCCGCTGGTTCGACCTATGCTGGAAATCCCCAATCAAACCGAATAAATACAAACATATAACAAGGGTCGCAAGCAATGGATGCGGTGGTTTCGATAGGGTTGATCTGTGCAATCCTGGTTGGGTCAGGTTTGATCATTGGACTGATGGATCGCGCGAATTTCGCCCCCCGCTGGCTAATGGCGGGCGCGGCGCTGGTGTTCTTCAACGATGCATTGCTGACGAATTTCTACGGCAATCTTCCTTCCTTCCTCCCGGACAGTGACTGGAACTGGCAGGGCAAGCTCCTTGCTCTGGTCGCTTCGCTGGCGATTGCGCTCCACCCCGCGATCAGCTGGAAGCAGATCGGGCTCACGCTGGCGCAGAAGCGCGAAGGCTTGTTGGGCACTCTGGCCATAGCTTCCGCCTATTGCCTGTTCTTCGTCGCAATTGCCTCGATGTTCCCCAACGATCCGATCCGCGCCGACGCTTTGGCGTTCCAGCTGACCATGCCGGGGCTTGAGGAAGAGATATTCTATCGCGGCCTGCTGCTGTTCATGCTGTACGAGGCGTTTCGTGGCCGCATCCGCATGGCGGGGGTGAACTGGGGATGGTCGGCAGTGCTCACAAGCGTGCTGTTCGGCCTTGCCCACGCATTCAGCTATTCGTCCGCCGATGGAATCAGCTTTGATGCCATGATTATGGCGATGACCTTCATTCCCTCTTTCCTGGGCGTGTGGATGCGTGAGCGTTCGGGCAGCCTGTTGCTCCCCATCGTTGCGCATAATTTCGGGAACTCAATCTTCTTCTTTGTCTGAGGAAGGCGTGATCCTGCCCGCTCCTGCTTTGCAAATCCCCCTCGCAATCCCGCGCGCGGATGCTAGGCATGTACGGGGAGAGAAAAGTGTCGTCCAAGCCCGCTCGCAAGCGTTCCATCATGTCGCGCATTGTGCGGCGCATCATCCTGGCCATATATCGCTGGAAGGGGTGGACGCTCGACGGGCATCTGCCGCCGATCCCGAAATATGTCATCGCCGGCGCGCCGCATACTTCCAACTGGGACTTTGTATTCTTTATCGGTGCAACCGCCGAAGAAGGAGTCGAACCCAATTTCATGGGCAAGCACACGCTGTTCTCCGGATATATGCGCCGCTTCATGCTGGACATGGGCGGCATCCCGATCGACCGGACCAAGCGCAGCAATGTCGTCGAACAGGTAGCTGCCGAATTCGAACGGCGTGACCGGCTAGCGCTGGTAATCGCGGCGGAGGGAACGCGTAGCACAGACGGGAGCTGGAAGTCGGGCTTTTACAACATCGCGCTCGCGGCAAATGTTCCGATCGTGCCTGCGTGGGTATGTAACAAGCGCATGGTGCTGGGTTTCGGGGAACCGATCTGGCCCACCGGGGATTATGGACAGGATCTGTTGAAAATCGCCCGTTTCATGCGTTCCAAACTTCCTGAATATGAGCGCTTCAAGGTGCTGGAAGCGCAAGCGCTAAGCCTGATCGAGGACACAAAGCCATGATCGATGCCCTGCTTTTCAATGCCGCTATCCTGCTTGCACTGATTGTGGTGCTGTGGCTCATTTCCGTGAAGATCAGCGATGTCTCCTTTGTCGATGCCTTCTGGGGCGCGGGCATGGGCATAATGGCGCTTGCCAGTTATTTTCAGCTGGCCCGCCCCGGTGCGCTGGCTACGCTGATCATGGTGATGACCGCCGCATGGGGCTTTCGCCTGGGCGTTTACTTGCTGCGGCGCTGGATGCGCGAGGGTGAGGACAAGCGCTACAGGATGATCCTGAAAAAGGATCGCGAACGCGGCAATTTCGCGTTCGCCGCGCTAACCAAGGTGTGGCTGATGCAGGCAGTGCTGCTGTTTCTGGTGTCGAGCCCGGCGCAGGTCGGCATTCTTGCGTCAGGCGACGCCGCCCCCATCACAGCCCTTGCCTGGGCGGGGCTGGCGATATTCCTGACCGGGATCTTCTTCGAATGGGTTGGCGATTGGCAATTGGCGAGATTCAAGGCTGATCCCGCCAATGAAGGGCAGGTGCTCGATAGCGGTCTGTGGCGCTATACCCGCCACCCCAACTATTTTGGCGATTTTGCCGCCTGGTGGGGGATCTGGCTGGCGTGCGCATCGGCTGGCTGGGAATACGCGCTTTATACATTGGCCGGGCCGATTTTCCTCAGCTTCACGCTCACCAAATGGTCGGGCGTGGCATTGCTTGAAAAGGGGATGGACCGCAGCAAGGGTGACAAATACGCCGATTACAAGCGCAGGACTTCGGCATTTGTCCCGCTCCCGCCAAAAACTCTTTCCTGAAGAAGGCGCAGCCGGCCGGTGCAAATTAAATCGGGCATTGCGGGTTTAAGCCTGGCATCTGAACCCCTAAATTGCCCCTCGAATGCGAGGTCAAGGCGATGATGGCACGGGAAACGCGACAGACGGAGCGCAGGCGCGCAGCACTGCTGGCGAATGAATTGTTCGAGCAGCGCGGCGAGGAAGTTCGCATCGCTGATCTTGCGGCATCGGGCCGTATCCCGCGCCGCATTCTGGACGAGCTTTTCGAGCATGATGACGATCTGTTCGAAGCGACGGTGGAGCTCTGGTTCGAGCCGCATGTGGCTGCGATGGAAGAGGTTGTCGCCAGCGATCTGCCGCCCAATCGCAAGATGTACGAATTCTTCGTCCGGCGTTTCCGTGTCAACCGTGAGCGGTTTCGCAGCGATCCAGCCAGTTTTGCGCTGATGTGTGAAGCCGGAGCAGCCCGCTTCGAACGGGTGCGAAGCTTTGTCGACCTGGCCGACCACTATCTGTGCGAAGTAATCGCGCAGGCTCAGGCCGAGGGGTACTTTCCCGGGCTGGAAATCGACCAGACCTTGTCGCTGATCAACCAGATGGTTGCCAATTATACCATGCCCGAAGCGCTGACCTATCTCGATGACAAGCTGAACGAAGAGAAGCTGGCGCGTATCATCGACACGATCTTTGTCGGTTTGTCGGGGGAAGATGGCGGCTCACGCGGGATCAACACCATCCGGATTGCGACCTGAGCACCGCGAGCTTGCGATCTAGACTCTGTTCGATTTTGGCTGAATCAAAATCTGAGTCTAGATTCTTGGTTTACCGTGATTTCCGAGCCGAGAAATGTTCCATTTCACTCGAAATCACTCTAGCGGCGGCCACTGCGCCCATATTCCTTCAGCGCGTATTTCAGACTGGTACCGATCATCAGTGCAGCGATTGCCACCAGCAGCATCGCCCAGACCCAGTGCGGCAACAGCAGGTTGGCCGCAATCGCGCCGGTATCTGACAGGATCAACTGGCCATTGATCAACGCGCTTTCCATGAACAGATAGTCCCACGACAAAAACATGCTGAGCCCGGCCAGCATGCCGAGAAATTGCAGCGTGAAGCGCCCAATCCCCTCTTGACCGCGCCATGCCAGCAGGGCCAGCGCCGCAGCGATCAGCGGCAGCACGATCCAGCCAGTAGTGGTGCGCACCCAGACCACTGTCGAGATCCCGATAATTGCTGCCAATCCTATCAGTGCCGCGCGCCACAGCTTGTGCCGGGCGCTGGCCAGGATCAGCACCGATCCGATCACGCTGGGCCCCAACGGGCCGCCAGCAGCGATTGCAGCCCGCGCCAGCGGCGATATGCCCGCCGGCGTGCGGCTTTCCGCCAGGCCTGACCCGTCAGGAAAGATCAGCAGCCGGTCGAATTCAAAGCCCAGTGCCAGCGCCGCAAGGCCGTGCCCCATCTCGTGGAACCAGGTGCCCAGAATCATGAAAGGATAGATCAGGTAATTGCCCAGTGGCAGGTGCGGCGCGAACACCACCAGCACGCCTGCAAGAAACAGCCGCCCCAGCTGTTCGGCTTGCGATCCGGGTACAGCCCGCCTCATGCGGCGCGGCTCAACTGTCGCTGCCTGCAATCTTGTGGTGGAGCAAATATTCCTGCGCAATCGACCATGCGGCAAGGAACAACCCGGCCAGCAACGGCCCGAGCACCACCCCGGAAAGCCCCATGGTGGCAATGCCCCCAAGCGTGGTGATCAAGATGATCCAGTCGGGAATTCCCGTGTCGCGGCCAACCAAGATCGGACGCAGCACATTGTCGGCCATACCGATCACCGCGATCCCCGATATTGCCACCAGCACGCCTTCCCATGTCGATCCGGACGCAAGCAGATAGATTGCCATCGGCACCCACACGATGCCGGTGCCGACTGCAGGCAGAAGCGAGAAGATCGCCATCAGCAGGCCCAGCAATAATGCCGCCTCGACGTCAACAATCCAGAAGGTGATCGCCCCCAGCCCGCCCTGTACAAGCCCGACCACGACCGATCCCTTGATCGTCGCCCTCACGATTGACAGGAAGCGTTCGGCCAGGCGCTCGGCGATTTCCAGTTCCAGCGGCAGGCCGCACAGAATCGCGTGGCTGATCTTCTTGCCGTCGCGCAGCAGGAAATAGGTCACATAAAGGCCAAGCAGGAACGAGAGGACAAAACTGAACAATCCGCCACCGATGGCTACCGCTTGCCGGGCGATCATCCCGGCGCTTTCCGTCAGCAATTCCTGGGCCCGCGCTTGCAGTTCACCAAAGTCTGCCAATCCAAGCTGCTCCAGTGGATCGCGCAGCGCGGTGGGAAGCGCGAGCATGATCTGCGAGAACCAGGCCGCTACGTCGAGATCGCCCTGCTGGAAGGCGATCACCACATTGGCCGCCTGCTCGACGATCAGGCCGCCAATGAATAGCGAGGGCAACAGCACCGCAAAGGTAATGAACAACAGTGTGGCGGCCGCCGCCCTGTTCTTGCCGCCATTGAGCCGGGCAAGAAACCATTGGTAGAGCGGCTGGAACATGATCGCTGCCAGCGCTGCCCACAAAACCGGTGTGGCAAAGGGCCAGACCACGAAGGTGACGCCCGCGGTAAGCAAGCCCAGCAGCAAGACGAAACCCAGGTGTTCGTAACCGTCGCCGCGCTGCTGGCTCTCACTCATCAGTGCCTCCATTAACTCTCACAACGCGGCATAAGCTATCGCCGCTGCCGCTGAAAGTGTCGGCAGGGCGAATAGGTCAAATAACTGCCGCGCGAGGCGCTGTGCCAACCAATGGTTGGATCGATGATGGCAATCGATGATGCCAGTCGCGTGGAGCAATCAGAAAAACCAGGCTGACAAAAGCCAGCCACCCGGCTGCGATCAGGAAACAGCTCCGGGCCAGGAGCTGGATCACACGTCGAGATTGGCCACATTGAGCGCGTTTTCCTGGATGAACTCACGGCGTGGCTCCACAACGTCGCCCATCAGACGGGTGAATATTTCGTCGGTCACGTCGGCGTCTTCAACCTTGACCTGAAGCAGCGCGCGGTTGTCCGGGTCGAGCGTGGTTTCCCACAATTGCTCGGCATTCATTTCGCCCAGCCCCTTGTAGCGCTGCACCGAAACTCCCTTGCGACCGGCTGCAAGCACGGCGTCGAGCAGTTCGGTCGGGCGCATGATGGCATCAACTGCGGTGGCGGCGGGCAGATCGTCCGCCTCTACATCATCGTCCGGGACTGCATCGGGCTCGGCGCCTGATTTTACCAGCCGCGCCGGGCGGGCATAGGTTTCGGCATGGCTGCCGGCAAGGCCGTGCAACTTGTGTGCCTCGGCGCTGATCAGGAACTTGGCCTCGATCTCGTGCACGTCGGTTACACCGCGCCAGACCCGCTCGAAGCGAACCACACCATCCTCGCCGATTCTCGCTGACCATTTTGCCTCGGGGTCGGCCATGCCCAGCCGTTCAGCCGTGAATTGCAGCGCCTGCGCCCGCGTAGGGCGATCGAGCGAAGGATCGAGCGCGCCCGACAGGGCCATCTGTTCGATGATCGCCAGATCATACTTGCGCGGGACGAAGCCCAGCAAATTGCGCAGGCGCAGTGCATGTTCGACCAGCGCGCGCAGGTCTGCGCCCGAGCGCGCACCGCCGACCGATTCGAGCACGCGACCCTGCAGCCCGGCATCGACCAGATGGCGGTCGAGCGCGGCCTGGTCTTTCAGATAAACTTCGCTGCGGCCCTTGGCGACCTTGAACAACGGGGGCTGCGCGATGAAAAGATGTCCGGCCTTGATGATCTCCGGCATCTGGCGGTGGAAGAAGGTGAGCAGCAGCGTGCGGATGTGTGCGCCGTCCACGTCAGCGTCGGTCATGATCACGATCTTGTGATAGCGCAGCTTATCAAGGTCGAACTCGTCGCGGATGCCCGTGCCCATGGCCTGGATCAACGTGCCCACTTCCTTCGAGCTGATGATCCGGTCAAACCGGGCGCGCTCGACGTTCAGGATCTTGCCCTTCAGCGGCAGGATCGCCTGGGTCTTGCGATCGCGGCCCTGTTTGGCGGAGCCGCCGGCTGAATCGCCCTCGACCAGGAACAGTTCACTCTTTGCCGGATCGCGCTCCTGGCAATCAGCCAGTTTGCCCGGCAGGCTGGCCACGCTCATCGCACCCTTGCGGCTCATTTCGCGCGCCTTGCGAGCGGCCTCGCGTGCGGCGGCGGCATCGATGATCTTCTGGATGATCGCCTTGGCATCTGCCGGATTTTCCTCCAGCCATTCGGTCATCTTTTCGCTCATCAGGCTTTCGAGCGGCTGGCGCACTTCCGAAGAAACCAGCTTGTCTTTCGTCTGGCTGCCGAATTTGGGATCAGGCAGCTTGACGGAAACGATCGCAGTCAGCCCTTCGCGCATGTCTTCGCCCGACAGACTGACCTTTTCCTTCTTCATCAGCCCGGAGCTGGAAGCGTAATTGTTGATCGTGCGTGTCAGCGCGGCGCGGAACGCGGCCAGGTGGGTGCCGCCATCGCGCTGCGGAATGTTGTTGGTGAAGCACAGCACGTTTTCGTAATAGCTGTCGTTCCATTGCAGCGCGACATCGATCCCGATCCCGTCTTTTTCCGCCGAAACCGAAATCGGGGAGCTGATCAGCGGCTGCTTGTTGCGATCGAGCCAGCTCACAAAGGCTGCGATGCCGCCTTCATAGAACAGGTCGTGCTCGAGCGGTTGCTCGTGCCGGTTGTCGCGCAGCAGGATGCGCACACCCGAATTCAGAAATGCCAGTTCGCGGTATCGATGTTCAAGCTTGTCGAAATCGAATTCCGTCACGTTCTTGAAGGTGTTGTGCGAAGCCTTGAAGGTCACGCGCGTGCCTTTCTTCAAGCCGTTCGCATCGCCATTGCTGGCGGCTGGCGGGGCATCGCCCCGCACTTCAAGCGAGGCAACCGCATCGCCATGCTCGAAGCGCATCCAGTATTCCTTGCCGTCCCGCCAGATGACGAGTTCGAGCCATTCGGAAAGCGCGTTCACCACTGAAACGCCCACGCCGTGGAGGCCGCCCGAGACCTTGTAGGCGTTGTCCTCCGAAGTGTTCTCGAATTTGCCCCCGGCGTGCAGCTGGGTCATGATGACTTCGGCTGCCGAAACGCCTTCTTCCTTGTGCATGCCGACAGGGATGCCGCGGCCATTGTCCTCGACCGATACCGATCCGTCGGGATTGAGTTCGATCAGCACCAGGTCGCAATGGCCCGCCAAAGCTTCGTCGATCGCATTGTCCGAAACCTCGAATACCATGTGGTGCAGGCCGCTGCCGTCATCGGTATCGCCGATATACATGCCGGGGCGCTTGCGCACCGCATCGAGCCCTTTGAGGACCTTGATCGAATCGGCGCCATATTCGCCCATCTGGACGATTTTTTCAGGAATTTTTTCAGGGTTTTCTGACATGCTGATTATATAGGCCGGAGAGGGGTAATTCCCAAGCTTTTCCCCCCTTCAGGCGGCGGTTTTCCACGATGTGTAGCCGCCCGCTAGAAACCCGCGCGCAAATGCACCGATCCTTGCCAGATAGTCTGGTCGAACAGTGCCATCATTCCTGCCCTTGTCGGGGCATCGAATTGAGTCTCGTGGCAGGCGGTGGCCCGCGCCGCCGCGGCCAGGTCGCCGGAATTGTAGCCATAGGCCAGCGTCAGCAACTCAGGATCGGTTTCAGCCCAGTCCTGCATCTCGGGGACGGGGGGCAGGGTTCCCTTGCGGATGCCGGGATAGAGCAGTTCGGGCCGGTCTTCTTCCATTGACTGGACCAGCTGGGTGGTGATCGCGCTGACCATGCGATGGTCCGAATGGCCATATCCGCCATCCGGCCCCCACGTTATCACCCGGTCATAATCACCCTCTTGCAGGATCGCATCCAGCCCTGCCGCAAGTCTGCGCGCGGCACTGCCCGGCTTGCTGGCCCCCACTCCCAGTGTCCCGTCGCCCAGCCGCAGGAACACTGTTTGGTGAACGCCCAATGCATCGGCGGAACATCGCGCTTCGGCTTCGCGCGCGCTAGCCAGTTCAGCGCCGGCCTCGAACTCCGAAACGCCCGGGCCTACATCGCCGCTGGTGGCATAGACCACGCTTACCGCCGCGCCTTCGCGTGCCATTGCGGCCAGCATGGGGGCCACGAACACTTCGTCATCGGGGTGCGCGAAAACCGCCAAGATGCGCGGTGCAGCGGCCGCGCTTTGGGCATGAGCGGCCGGAATTGCCGCAAGCGCCGCAAGCGCCGCAAGCGCCGCAAGCACCAACGCACCCGCTACTATCCGATTGCAGGGTTTGCTCATCCCGATTCTCCTTGGCATTGGATTGCCAGACTGCAAAGTCGCACGCACTAAAGCAATGCGAAACAGGGAGAGAAGCACGCGATGCTGGAAACACTTCAGTCCGAGTTCGGCAATTTTCCGGATATCATCGCAAATTGGGCACAGCGTCAGCCCGGCAAGGTTGCGCTGCGCGATGGCGAACGCGAGCTGACCTGGGGCGAGCTTGGTGATCGGGTTGAGCGGATCGCCGCAAGGCTGGTCGAGACAGGCCTCGAACGCGGGCAATCGGTCGCGATCCTGGGCACGAGCTGCATCAATTATGCGCTGGTGTTCCTCGCCGCAGTGCGTGCGGGCGGGGTGGCTGCGCCGCTTACCACCAGCGCCTCGAAGGAGCAGCTGATCGGCATGGCGGGTGACAGCGGGGCGCGGCACCTGTTCATCGATGCGGCGAAAAGCGCCGAGCTGGGCGCGGATTTCATGCCCGCGCTCGATCATATCGCGCTTGAGCAGATCGAGAGCTGGATGGCGCCCGCTGGAACCCTTGCCCCGGCTTTCACGCCTGGGCCGAAAGATCCGTTCAACATCATCTATTCCAGCGGCACCACCGGCATCCCCAAGGGCATCGTCCATTCGCACCTGATGCGCTGGCGGCAATTTGCCAGCACCGCTTCAAGCTATCTCGAGGCAGGCATTCCGGTGCGCTCGCTCGCCTCGACCCCGCTCTATTCGAACACCACCATGGTTGCCTTCCTGCCCCCGCTGCTGGCGGGCGGCACGGTCAACATCATGGGCAAGTTCAATACTATGGACTGGCTTCAGGTCGCGCAGGAGCACGAAGTGACCATCACCATGCTGGTGCCGGTGCAATACCAGCGGCTGATGGCCGAACCGCGCTTCGACGAATTCGACCTCTCCTCGCTGCTGCTGAAATATTGCACCTCGGCGCCCTTCTCCGCCGAGCTCAAGGCCGAGGTGCTGCGGCGCATGCCGGGCGGGCTGATCGAGATTTACTCGATGACCGAAGGCGGCGTGGTGTGCCTGCTGGCATGCCACGAATTCCCCGACAAGCTGCACACGGTGGGCCGGCCCGCACCGGGCAGCGAATTGAAGGTGCTCGACGATGAAGACAGGCCTGTGCCGCCGGGCACACCGGGCAACCTCATCGGGCGTTCGCAGACGATGATGAGCGGCTACAAGAACCAGCCCGATAAAACCCGCGAGGGTTACTGGACCGATCCTGAAAACGGCGATGTGTGGCAGCGCATGGGCGATATCGGCCGGGTTGACGAGGATGGATTCGTCGAGTTGGTCGGCCGGGCCAAGGACATGATCATTTCCGGCGGTTTCAATATCTACCCGAGCGATCTCGAGGCTGAGCTGGAAAAGGATCCGCGCGTCGCCGAGGCCGCGGTGATCGGGATTCCCTCCGAACGCTGGGGCGAGACGCCTTATGGTTTTGTCAGGCTAACGGTGGGGGTCGCGGAGAGCGAGGTCGATGATATCCTCGGCACGGTCAATGCTCGGCTGGGCAAGACCCAGCGGCTCTCTGCGCTCAAGGCGATCGCGGAAATGCCGCGCAGCCATATCGGCAAATTGCTCAAGACCGAGCTGCGCGAACGCGCCACTGCGAGCGCGGAACGATGAGCTGCCTTGGTATGTTGGGGAAAGCAGCAGTTTCAGGCTGACCTCTGAGTGGTCTTCACATGTTGTCGGCAACAACCGCTGGACGGTCAAGATGTCGAAATAGGCAGTACAATTGGGCCAAGTGGCCCGAGTGCCTGATCGCATTATCAGATGCGGTGAAGTGGTGAGGCGCGGCTCCCGCCCGGACGGGGGGGCTGTGTCACGGGGTGCGGCAGCCGCGCCTCGCTGGCCTGAGGGGAGGGAGATTCTCAGGCATCAGCTATATCTTCGATCATTCCGCACCGGTGCCGATCACTGCGATCTGGCGAGCGTTCAGATCTTTACTTTACTGCCTGAAAGTGGCCCGTTTCGTTTTCACCGGCCACTGCAAGGCATCTGCTAACTGGTTCGCGATCAACCTCATTTTGGTTACAGGTGAATTTGGCTGAAGGCAGATTGCGCGCAGCCGGGTGCGCCGCTGCGGCAAGCTATTGCGAGAGAGGCGCGTCCGCCTGTTGGTTGGGGGGAGGACTGGCGGTGATCGCGCCTCGCTCGCTTCGCTGGTCGCCCGGGTCCGGCCTATGCGGCACGGACCCGTCGGCGTTCCTTGGGAGAGGTTGGAACGCCAGCGACCGGCTGTCAGGACGCGGCTATCCGGGGGGAAGGAGGCCGATTGTCCTGACGCGCTGCAGATAAAGGGGGGAGGATTTCCCTATTTGCAGCGGAGACAGCGAAATAATATTTCGTACGATTGAACACAAATGAGAAAACCACGTAACATGTTGCAAAAAACGCAACTCTGTAACTGTAACATTCGTGGGTGTTGCAGCTGCCGCAGGGCCGCCGCTTCGTGCATAGCGTACGCCGCATGCTGGACAGTCACGCTACGCATCCTTAACGGGCGGCCATGGACCCTACGCATCTCCCCGATTCCATCCTGATCGTCGATTTCGGCAGCCAGGTAACCCAGCTGATCGCGCGCCGCGTGCGCGAGGCGGGAGTCTATTCCGAGATCGCTCCCTTCTCCGCGGCGGAAGAGGCATTCCACCGGATGAAGCCCAAGGGCATCATCCTGTCGGGCAGTCCGGCAAGCGTATGCGACGAAGGCAGCCCGCGTGCGCCGCAGGTGCTGTTTGATTCCGGCTTGCCGATCCTGGGCATCTGCTACGGCCAGCAGGTGATGAGCCAGCAGCTTGGCGGCGAGGTCCGCCCCGGGCACGAGACAGGGGAGGGCGGCGAATTTGGCCGTGCCTTCCTCACCGTGACCAAATCATGCGCGCTGTTCGACGGTTTGTGGAGCGAAGGCGAGCGCCACCAGGTGTGGATGAGCCACGGCGACAAGGTAACCCGATTCGCCCCCGGCTTCGAGATCGTCGCCACCAGCGACGGTGCACCCTTCGCGGTCATCGCGGACGAGGCGCGAAAATATTACGGCACGCAGTTCCACCCCGAGGTGGTCCACACCCCCGATGGGGCCAGGCTGATCGCCAATTTCGTGCATAGGGTGTGCGGGCTGGCGGGCGACTGGACCATGGCCGCCTATCGCGAAACCAAGGTGGCTGAGATCCGCGAACAGGTCGGATCTGGCCGCGTGATTTGCGGCCTGTCAGGCGGGGTCGACAGCTCGGTCGCAGCAATCCTGATTCACGAGGCGGTGGGCGACCAGCTCACCTGCGTATTCGTCGATCATGGCCTGCTGCGCCTCAATGAGCGCGAACAGGTCGAAAGCCTGTTCCGCGATCATTACAACATCCCGCTGGTGGTGGTGGATGCGGAAGAGCGTTTCATGGCGGGGCTTGCCGGCGTCACCGACCCGGAAAAGAAACGCAAGTTCATCGGCGCCGAATTCATCGCCGTGTTCGAGGAAGAGGCGAACAAGCTGGGCGGGGCGGATTTCCTGGCGCAGGGCACGCTTTATCCCGATGTGATCGAAAGCGTCAGCTTCACTGGCGGGCCGTCGGTCACGATCAAGAGCCATCACAATGTCGGTGGCCTGCCCGAGCGGATGAACATGAAGCTGGTCGAGCCCTTGCGCGAATTGTTCAAGGACGAGGTGCGCGAATTGGGCCGCGAACTGGGCCTGAACGAGCAGTTCGTCGGCCGCCATCCCTTCCCCGGGCCAGGCCTTGCCATCCGCATTCCGGGCGAAGTCACGCAAGAGCGCTGCGACATCCTGCGCAAGGCCGATGCGATCTATCTCGACGAAATCCGCAAGGCCGGGCTTTACGATGCGATCTGGCAGGCCTTTGCCGTGCTGCTGCCGGTCAAGACGGTGGGCGTGATGGGCGATTACCGCACCTATGACAGCGTGTGTGCCTTGCGCGCGGTGACCAGCACTGACGGCATGACCGCCGATGTCTATCCTTTCGACGCGGGATTTCTTACGGGCTGCGCCACCCGCATCGTCAACGAGGTGCAGGGCATCAACCGCGTGGTCTATGACTATACCAGCAAGCCGCCGGGCACGATCGAGTGGGAGTGAATGAGGCGGCGCAGATCATGCGCTGCACTCCCGCTACGGACTGCGAGGACAGGACACAGCGCGGCACCTGACGCTACGGTATCATCACCTAACCAAAACGGAGCTTGCGCGGCGGCGCGCGATCCGCAATCCCTGTATGAAACCAGCCAGCGCAGGGGAGATTCCAGCCATGAAAACCGCCATCACCGAAATGTTCGGCATCAAGCACCCGATCATCCAGGGGGGCATGCATTTCGTCGGCTTTGCCGAGCTGGCGGCTGCGGTCAGCAACGCGGGCGGGCTGGGCATCATCACCGGGCTGACCCAGGGCACGCCCGAAAAGCTCGCCAATGAAATCGCGAAGTGCCGCGACATGACCGACAAGCCGTTCGGCGTGAACCTCACCTTCCTGCCCAGCCTCACCCCGCCCGACTATCCCGGCCTGGTCAAGGCGATCATCGACGGGGGCGTGAAAGTGGTCGAGACGGCCGGGCGCAACCCGGTGCAGGTCATGCCCGCGCTGAAGGATGCCGGGATCAAGGTGATCCACAAATGCACCAGCGTGCGCCATTCGCTGAAGGCGCAGGAGATCGGCTGCGACGCAGTTTCTGTCGACGGGTTCGAATGCGGCGGCCATCCGGGCGAGGATGACATTCCCAACTTCATCCTGCTGCCGCGCGCGGCGGACGAACTGGAGATCCCCTTCGTCTCATCGGGCGGCATGGCCGACGGGCGCAGCCTGATCGCCAGCCTGGCGATGGGCGCGGAGGGCATGAACATGGGCACGCGCTTCATCGCCACCAAGGAAGCGCCGGTGCATGAGAATGTGAAGCAGGCGATCGTCGCCGCGAGCGAACTCGACACAAGGCTGGTGATGCGTCCGCTGCGCAATACCGAGCGGGTGATGACGAACGATGCAGTCGAGCAATTGCTGCGGACCGAAAAGGAAAAGGGCGACGACCTGAAGTTCGAGGATATCATCGAACAGGTCGCGGGCGTCTATCCGCGGATCATGATGGAAGGCGACATGGATGCAGGCGCGTGGAGCTGCGGCATGGTGGCGGGCCTGATCCATGACATCCCCACTTGCCAGGAACTGATCGACCGGATCATGAGCGAGGCCGATGCCATCATCGCCCGGTTGAACAGGCTGCAGGCCGGGTGACCTGTCGGCAGCCCTGACCTGCCGTGATCAGGGCCGTCGTTCGGTCAGGTCTGGAGTCTAGCCTTCACCGGCTCCAGCGTCATCGGCCCTGGTGTAGGGGATGAAATCGTCGAAGAACACGGCGCCGCTGAAGAAGCCGCTGGTTCGATCGACGGTGGTCACATTATCAAGCCGGCACAATTGCGAGCCGGTGAATGTCTTGAGGACCAGGATATCGTCATCATCGATATCTTGTGGGTGTTTGGTGCGCTGCACGTAAATCGTGTTGCCCCGGCCATAGACATAGGCGGTATCATCGATCACGCGCAGGCTCTGGTTGGGATAGTTGCTGATACAGCTCACAGGCTCGCCTGCCACGCGGCCTTCGAGCAGCTGGGCAAGCTCCTTTTCGCCCTTGGTCAATTCCTGCTGGTCTGCGGAATCCTGCCCAGGCTCGTCACTTGCGAATACCGGGGCGGCCAGCACACCGGAAAATGCTGCGGCGATCAGGGCGGGGCGAAAGAATCGGGTCATAGCTGGACTCCTCTCAAGGTATCTTCCTTGCAGCCAATATAACGCGCGATGCTGAACCGGTGATGAGCGGGAAGTGACCAATAAGTCAGGCTTATTGCGGGCTTGCGCCTTCGGAAATATCGGGCAATTTCGCATGGTCCGCGCCATCGGCAGGGCCGCCCTTCAATACAAAACGCCGGTCGCAATAGCCGCAATCGACATAGCCATGCTCGTCGATTTCGAGATAGATCCTGGGGTGGCCAAGCGCAGCAGGGCGATAATTCTCGCCCCCGCGAATGGCGCTGGCACCATCGCAACTGACGCGCGCTGTCTCGACTGTGATAACTTCGGGCGGTGCAATGTTCATGGGTTTGCCGATAATCGGATCGCTGCGGATTCGCAACTGGTGACGAAGGGCTTTGCAGTGCACAGGGATTGGCATTAGTGCGGCGTCCATGAGCACACCGCCCGCCATTTCGATCCGCGACCTCAGAAAAACCTACGCCGGGGTGAAAGGCGAACCGGGCAAGGAAGCGCTCAAGGGCGTAAGCTTCGATGTGCCGCAGGGCGAGATTTTCGGCCTGCTTGGCCCCAATGGGGCGGGCAAATCAACCTTGATCAATATCCTTGCCGGGATGGTGATGAAGAGCGGCGGCAGCGCGGAAATCTGGGGCTTCGATATCGACGAGCACCGCCGCAATGCCAGCCGCTCGATCGGGATCGTACCGCAGGAAATCGTGTTCGATCCTTTCTTCACCCCGTTCGAAGTGCTGGAAAACCAGGGCGGGTTTTACGGCATTGCCAAGCATCTGCGGCGCAGCGAGGAACTGCTCGAAGCGGTGCGTTTGACAGACAAGCGCGATGCCTATGCCCGTACGCTGTCAGGCGGGATGAAGCGGCGCCTGCTGGTGGCCAAGGCGATGGTCCATTCGCCGCCGATCCTGGTGCTTGACGAGCCGACGGCCGGGGTCGATGTCGAATTGCGCAAGCAGCTGTGGGAACTGGTCACGCAGCTCAATAATGATGGCGTCACTATCGTGCTGACCACGCATTATCTGGAAGAAGCCGAGCAGTTGTGTGACCAGATCGCGATCATCAACCATGGCGAGCTGATCGCGAAGAAGCCGACTCGCGAACTCATCAACATGGCTCGCGAGAAGATCGTGCGCGTGACCGTTGACCGGGATCTGGCGGGGCCAGTGGTGGAAGAAGGCTTCCACAAGGTCGAATTGATCGAGCCGCGCGTGCTGGAGATTACTTATGACCGCGACCAAGCCAACGCCGGGCAAGTGCTCGCCAAGGTCCAGTCGCATGGCTATACAATCGAGGATGTGACAACGCGCGAGCCCGACCTCGAAGACGTGTTCGTGCAACTGACGGGCGCGCAATGAATGCGTTCTACGACACGATCGGGGTCGGTTACGCCAATCTGCGCCGTCCCGACCCCCGCATTGCCGCCCAAATCCACGCCGCGCTGGGCGATGCGCAAACAGTGCTCAATGTCGGGGCGGGTGACATGGGCTATCGGCTGGTGATAGCGCGCAAGCCATGACGCAAGTGACGCATGATGTCCTGATAATCGGTTCCGGTGCCGCCGGGCTTACTGCCGCGCTCGAACTGGCGCAGGTGAAAAAGGTGCTGGTGCTGGCCAAGGGCTCGCTCACCGGTGGCAGCACCGCCTGGGCACAGGGCGGCATCGCCGCAGTGCTGGATACGGGCGACACATTCGAGAACCATATCCGTGACACCATGGTGGCGGGTGCGGGGCTAAACCGGCGCGAAACTGTGGAGTTCGTGATCGAGAACGCACCGCGATCGATCGCCCGGCTGGCGGATCTGGGCGTGCCCTTCAACACCGAGGGCGAGAATCTGCACCTCACCCGCGAGGGTGGGCATAGCCATCGCCGTATCGTCCATGTTGCCGATGCCACCGGCTGGGCGGTGCAGGACGCCTTGCTCAGGGCGGCCCAGGCCAATCCCAACATCACGCTGCTGCCGGGCCGCAGTTGCATCGACCTGATCACTGGCAGGCACGGCGAGCGTTTTTCGGGCGATGGCAGGGTGTGGGGCGCCTATGCGCTCGACGAAGCGACCGGCAAGGTCGAACGGCATGTGGCGCGCGCTACCGTGCTGGCGGCGGGCGGCGCGGGCCGCGTCTACCAGTTCAGCACCGCCCCGCGCGGCGCGACCGGTGACGGGATCGCCATGGCCTGGCGCGCGGGCTGCCGCGTCTCCAACATGGAAATGATGCAGTTTCACCCCACTTGTCTGTACAATCTCGAGGTCAAGAATTTCCTCATCACCGAGGCGGTGCGCGGCGAAGGCGGGCATTTGCTCCACCCCGAAACCGGGCACCGGTTCATGGCCGATTACGACCCGGAACGGATGGAACTGGCCCCGCGCGATGTGGTGGCGCGCGCGATCGACGACCAGATCAAGCGTTATGGCCTCGATTATGTCCATCTCGACATTTCGCACCAGCCGCCCGAATTCGTTCGCGCGCATTTCCCGACCATTCACGAGAAGCTGATCGGCCTCGGCATCGACATGACCACAGGGCCGATCCCCGTGGTCCCGGCGCAGCATTACACCTGCGGCGGGGTGCTGGTGGGGCTTGACGCGCGCACCGATTTGCCAGGCCTGTGGGCAGCCGGCGAATGCACCGAATCAGGGCTGCATGGGGCCAACCGGCTGGCTTCGAACAGCCTGCTTGAATGCTTCGTGTTCGGCGAGGCGGCGGCGAAAGACATCCTGGCCCGCTGGGACGAACTCGGCGCCCCGCCCCCGATCCGCGAGTGGGATGAAAGCCGCGTGACCGATTCCGACGAGGAAGTGGTGATCAAGCAGACCTGGACCGAGATTCGCCGCTTCATGTGGAACTATGTCGGGATCGTGCGCACCACAAAGCGGCTGGAACGCGCGGCGCACCGTATCGCCCTGCTGCGCAAGGAGGTGCATGATTATTACAGCGCCTTTCGCGTCACCACCGACCTCATCGAACTGCGAAACCTGATCGAAGCGGCCGACCTGATCGTCACTTCAGCGCTCCGCCGCCATGAAAGCCGGGGCTTGCACTATACGCTCGACTATCCCGAAACGGCGGAGGTAGCGCGCGATACCGTGCTTGTGCCTTAAGGGGCATGCACAGGAGAACATTATGAGCCGACTGCACGTTGAAAGCCACAACATCGAGCGCATCGGCTGGCTGCGCGCCGCCGTGCTCGGCGCCAATGACGGGATCGTTTCGACCGCCAGTCTGATCGTTGGCGTGGCCGCTGCAGCGGCCGGGCGGGAGGAAGTGCTGCTGGCTGGCATTGCCGGGCTTGTGGCAGGCGCCCTCTCGATGGCGGCGGGCGAATATGTTTCGGTCAGCTCGCAGGCCGATACCGAGAATGCCGACATCGCCCGCGAGACAGCTGAGCTCGCTACCCAGCCAGAGGCCGAGCTGGCCGAGCTGACCGGTATTTATGTCGGGCGCGGGCTCGAACCCGGTCTGGCGCGGCAGGTTGCCGAACAGCTCACTGCTCATGACGCCATGGCCGCTCATCGGCGAGATGAGCTGGGGCTCTCGGATGCGACCGCTGCCCGTCCGCTGCAGGCGGCATTCGCTTCGGCATTCACTTTCTCGATCGGCGCGGCCTTGCCGCTGCTGGTAGTACTGCTTCTGCCAACAGACGCCCTGACCATCGGAGTCGGGGCCACTTCGCTGGTTGCGCTCGCCGTGCTCGGCATTTTCAGTGGCCGCGCTGGGGGCGCTCCGGTTCTGCGGTCGGTCGCGCGCGTGGTGTTCTGGGGCGCGCTGGCGATGGCGGTGACGGCAGCGGTGGGCAGGTTGTTCGGCGCAGTTGTGGCCTAGGACCTGCCCAGGGCAGTTCACCTTTTTGCGTTGGCACGCGCGATTTGCAGTTCGACCCGCTTCAGTTCGCGCAGAACGCGGTTGGTTTGCAGGCTGGGCCACAGCGCCAGCTTGAGCATGCCCGCCATGATCAGCAGCACCGCGGAAGGCATTCCCCAGCGCAGCGCCTCGAGCGTTTCGTTGGCCTGGAAGAATTGCACCGCGCAATAGACAGCAGCGATGAACATCACGGTCTGCCAGAACATCATCAGCCAGCTTACCCAGCCCAGCCTGCCGCCGAACAGGCCGTGGATCTGGCTGAGATAGCCCGGTTCCTCGCCGATCTGGCGCAGCAATTCGCGCTCCTCGGCATCGAGGGTCTCATCAATCATCGCATCAAGCGAATCATTCATTTTGGTGCTCATTGGTGTTCTCCTTCCAGTATCGCGCGCAATTTGCGGCGGGCATTCATCAGTCGTGTCTTGACCGTGCCGACCGGCACAGCGAGCGCGACCGCAACCTCGGCCACGCGCAATTCCTCGAAATGGTAGAGAGCAATCGCAGCACGCTCCCCTGCAGGTAACTGGCGGATCGCCGCCTGAAGCCTGCCAGGCTGCGATGGCTCCTCCGGCTCGATGCTCGCTTCGCGCGGTTCGCTCGACCACGCCTGTGCCAGCCTGCGGCGGGCCACGGCATGGCCGATCTCGCCTGCGCAAGCCCGCGACGTGATCCGGTAAGCCCAGGCGGGGAATGCGCGCGGATCCTTCAGCCGGGCGATCCCCTTGACGATTGCTGCCCAGGCCAGCTGGACCGCATCCATCGCCAACTCGCGCTCGCCAGTCAGGCGCAGCGCATGCGCGACGAGTTTCGGGTGCCAGCGCCGCGCCAGCTGACCAAACGCCTCGCGGCTGCCCGTCTGCGCGCTCGCAACCAGATATTCGTCAAGGAGGCGGGCGGTAGATTGCATCATGTCCTCGCTTCTGCCGTTCACCAGTATAGTGGGCGTGAAGGCCAATCCGGTTCATCGTGAGGGCAAAAATTCCGCTTCGCCCTTGTCGCAAGCGCGCCAATATGGCCAAAGCAGCGAGTACCACAGGAGGAAAGCTTGCCAGAAATCACCGCCAACGGAATTACCATCCATTACGATACCCATGGCGATCCGTCGCACCCGCCAATATTGCTGGTGATGGGGCTGGGCGCGCAGATGACATTCTGGCCGATCGAATTGGTCGAGGCGCTGGCAGGCCGCGGTTTCCACGTGATCCGCTATGACAATCGCGACATCGGCCTGAGCCACAAGTTTCACGGCGAAAAAGTGCCCGGCATGATCTGGCATATGATCCGCAAGCGCTTCGGTTTTCCGCCCAAGGTTCCTTATTCGCTTAGCGATATGGCGGCAGACGGGATCGGTGTGCTTGATGCGCTTGGAATCGAGCGCGCGCATATTGTCGGCGCTTCGATGGGCGGGATGATCGCGCAATTGATGGCTATCGAGCATCCGCAACGCGTCCTCAGCCTCACCTCCATCTTTTCGACCACGGGCCATCACAAGCTTCCGCAGGCCGACAAGGCGGCGATAGAGGCGCTGACCAAGCGACCGGCATCAGAGGAAGAAGAAGTGCTGGTTGAACACGGCATGATGGTGGCGACTGCAATTGGCAGCCCGGGCTTCAGGCCAGACCCCAAGAACCTGCGTGAGCGGGTGACGGGATATGTTCGCCGTTCCGTTTATCCCGAGGGGCTGTTCCGCCAAATGGCGGCGATCATCGATGATGGGGACCGGACCGAACGTTTGAAGTCCGTAAACGCGCCCGCGCTGGTTCTGCATGGCGAGGATGATCCCCTGGTCAAGGTGGCATGCGGCCATGCAACTGCGGCCGCAATTCCCGGCGCCAGAATCAAGACCATTCCCGGCTGGGGCCACGATCTGCCGGTGGAGCTGGTCGATCCGATTGCCAATGCGATTGCCGAACATGCGCAGGCGGCAGGCTAGGGTGAGGCAGCCAGGGCCCTGACCCTAGTAGTCGCGCATGGCCAGCGCAGAATAGGCACCATAGCTGGCGACCAGGAACGGCACGAGATAAGTCAGCGCAACTTTCCAGATCACCGGCTGCTGGCCGGCCATGATAAGATCGCCCTGGTTGATGGCCGTAAGCAGGGTGCCGATAATCAATGCGACCTTCAACGAACGCCGCAAGACGGGGCCGGTAAGGCATGTTCTCAAGGCAATGCGATTCATCTTGTTCACGCTTTCGAGGGCAGTCGTCGGATTCGAAAATTGCGTGCCCGGATTCGAAAGATTCACAAGTCCTGTAAACCCGTTTTGCCCGCAAAAATTTTTTCCCAGATTCATTTTGGGGCTTGCGCTGCACGCCAGCCAAGGATTTCCCATGCGTCGCGGCGTTGCAGCAAGGCAATACACCTTGCCTCCGGGTCGCTCAAACATGGTGAATCGGTATTTACCCTCTTGCGCCGGACTCGCCTCTGATTCAGTATCTAGTGGTACATGGCGCAGGGGCACCTACTAGACCTAGTCATTTTAGCCGCAGTTCCCATATCTGCGGATTAAGAGAGGATTCGGTCTTCCGCGGGGAAACGCGCAGGTTCTGTGGGCAAAAAGGGGAAAACTATTTCCCCCTTGGGCCCGCGAAATTGCTAGGTGGGAGCGATCCCGCCGATTCGAACACAAGCGGAACATCGCCATTCAAGGGGCGGGTGCCGCGAGAGGATCAAACGGGCGAACGGAAGCGGGGCAAATGATGGATTTCAGGACTGGCGACGAGGCGACATTGGGGCTGGATCACGGCACGGAAGATACGAACGAAACGGAAGCCGGGGCAGCCGCAAAAAAGGGCCAGCCAGCCCGCGAAAAAGGTAAGGCCAAGGCAGTGGCGATGGAAACCGAAGACAAGGGCAGCGAAGAACTGGTTGCACAGAAGGCCGGCGAAGCCCTGGCCGGTGCGATGGCTGCCGCCGCCAAGTCTGCCGCACAGGTGGACAGCAAGAAGGTCAATGACCGCCGCTTCACCGTCATTACGGACGAAACGCGTGACGCCAATCTGACCGAATTCGGCAAGGAAACCCTGATTGACCGCTACCTGTTGCCAGGCGAGAATTTCCAGGACCTGTTCGCGCGTGTGGCCGATGCCTATGCCGATGATCAGGAACATGCCCAGCGGCTTTATGACTATATTTCGCGCCTGTGGTTCATGCCCGCCACCCCCGTCCTTTCCAATGGCGGCACCAATCGCGGCCTGCCAATCAGCTGTTACCTGAACTCGGTCGAGGACAGCCTTGAAGGCATTGTCGGCACATGGAACGAGAATGTCTGGCTTGCTTCCAAGGGCGGCGGCATCGGCACCTATTGGGGCAATGTGCGCGGCATTGGCGAGCCGGTGGGCCTGAACGGCAAGACCAGCGGCATCATCCCCTTCGTGCGGGTGATGGATTCGCTGACGCTGGCAATCTCGCAAGGTTCGCTGCGGCGCGGTTCGGCCGCCTGCTATATCGATATCGCGCACCCGGAGATCGAGGAGTTCCTGGAGATCCGCAAGCCATCGGGGGATTTCAACCGCAAGGCGCTCAATCTGCATCACGGCGTGCTGCTGACCGATGAATTCATGGAAGCGGTGCGTTCGGGCAGCGAGTTCGAGCTGAAATCGCCGCGCGATGGCAGCGTGCGCGGCAAGGTTGACGCGCGCAGCCTGTTCCAGAAACTGGTTGAAACCCGGCTGGCTACCGGTGAGCCCTATATCGTCTTTTCCGACACGGTGAACCGGATGATGCCCAAGCATCACCGCGAGCTGGGCCTCAAGGTCTCGACTTCGAACCTGTGCAGCGAAATCACCCTGCCCACCGGGATTGACCATCTTGGCAATGACCGCACGGCGGTGTGCTGCCTCAGCTCACTCAACCTTGAAAAGTGGGACGAGTGGTCGACCGAGAAGGATTTCATCGAGGACGTGATGCGCTTCCTCGACAATGTCCTGCAGGACTATATCGACCGTGCGCCGGATGAGATGTCGCGCGCCAAATATTCCGCCAGCCGCGAACGCAGCGTGGGCCTGGGCGTGATGGGCTTCCACTCCTTCCTGCAAATGAAGCAGATCGGCTTCGAAAGCCCGATGGCCAAGGTGTGGAACCTGAAAATGTTCAAGCACATCCAGGGCAAGGCATCCGAGGCTTCCATGCTGCTGGCGCATGAACGCGGCGCCTGCCCCGATGCCAAGGAAATGGGCGCGATGGAGCGCTTCAGCTGCAAGATGGCGATCGCGCCAACCGCGTCGATCAGTATCATCTGCGGCGGCACCAGCGCCTGCATCGAACCGATCCCGGCCAATATCTACACCCACAAGACATTGTCGGGCAGCTTCATCGTCAAGAACCCCTATCTGGAGAAAATCCTGCGCGAGAAGAGCAAGGATTCGACCCAGGTGTGGAACTCGATCCTGGAAAAGGGGGGCTCGGTCCAGCATCTCGATTTCCTCTCGGTAGAGGAAAAGGCGGTGTTCAAGACCAGCTTCGAAATCGACCAGCGCTGGCTGCTCGAATTCGCGGCCGATCGCACGCCCTATATCGATCAGGCGCAGTCGCTGAACCTGTTCATCCCGGCCGATGTCGACAAGTGGGACCTGATGATGCTGCACTTCCAGGCGTGGGAGAAGGGCATCAAGTCGCTCTATTACCTGCGCTCGAAATCGGTCCAGCGCGCGGGCTTTGCCGGCGGGGTGGAGGCGGACAACACCGCCGAGGCCGCAGTGTATCAATTGCCGACGACCGATTACGACGAGTGCCTGGCCTGCCAGTGAGGGGGCATTGAACAGCGCGGGGATCATCGGGATCGCTGCTTTGGGACTGATCGCGGTCGGCTGGAGCCTCTACGAATTCTTCGTCAGTGCCCAGCGATTTATTGCCCCGGACAATGCAGATCGCGATGTAATCAATCGGGATCTTGGCGAAGGCACGCCTGAAGCGCAGGCAGAACTGGAAAAACGCTTCGGTCCGGACAGCCATTGGTATGATTTGCGCACCGGACTTGTTGGACTGCTTGGCATGGTTGTATTGATCTGGATATGGCTGGGATGACCATTCGCCGGCTTGCCGTTGTGGCTTATTCCTCGCCCTCGCCGCACCGCTCTTTGCGCTCGCCCACGTAAAACCCCGGTCTCGCGCATATCGGGGGACAGGCGAAACCGGGGCAGCTGCCTGCGGCCTTGCGGCGCGGCAGACTTGGTCAGGTTGAAGCTAGAGGCCGACCGAGGCCTTGTTCCCTAGCCCGATTGGAATCTTCGCGTCTTCCTTCAGGTAAACGCGGTTCTCCTCAATCTTGTCGACATCCGCGAGCGGCAGCACGTGGTGCTTGCCGTCCATGCTGTCAGACTTGGTCAGCCGGATCATCTCATCCTTTACCTCGTCGACCGTGCCGACGTGGCGGCCCTTGGCGTCGCTGACTTCCATATGTTCCTTGATGCGTAGCTTCTCGAACATGTTTTTCCTCCTTTTTTGAGTTGGTTACATGTCATCAACGGGTGAGCGGGCGGATCGGTCCTCGTCTCACCCCGCCTCAGCCACGGCTCGTGGCGAAGGGCGGCAAATGCGCTGTTTTCGCACGACGATCGCAATCTCTTGTGCCGGATGAAGGCAGCGAATAGGATCGGATCACACCGCCCTGGGAGCCGTGCCATGACCAGACCCGTTCGTATCCTGACCCTGTCGGCAGCCTTGCTGCTACTGTCTGCCTGCGCTTCGCAGCTCGACGCGGGCGTGGCCAGTGGGCCCGAAGTGCCCGGCTTCTGGTGGGGGCTGTGGCATGGGTTCGTGTTCCCCTTCGCCTGGATCGGTTCGCTGTTCGATTCAGGCATCGCCGTTTATGCCGTGCCCAACACCGGCGGCTGGTATGATTTCGGCTTCTTTCTCGGCATCACCGTGCTGGGAGGGGGCAGCTGGTTCAGCTCGAAACGGGCGAAACGATAGCGGCCCCAACCATTGCGGCTGGCCATTCAGGCCTTCCGTCCCGAAGCATTCGCATGAGGTAAAGCTGCGGACTGATCGCTCACCTCGACGATCTCGACCCGGTTCCGCCCGGCGCGCTTGGCGCTATAAAGCGCAACATCGGCCGCCTCGATCATGTCCTCAAGCTCGAGCGTTGTATCGGCTGCGACCAGCGCCATCCCGATGCTGGTGGTGATCAGCGGCCTTGACGTGTCGCGAACCGGCACCAGCATCTCTTCGATCGCTGCCCGCATGGTTTCGGCCAGCCTCACAGCCTCCCCGGGCTCGCGCTCGCGCACGGCGGCGATGAACTCTTCCCCGCCGTAGCGGGCCAGCACACCGTATTCGCGCGGGAATACGGCCTGCAACTGGGCCGCCGCCATCGCCAGGCAGCGGTCACCGGCCTGGTGGCCGTGGCGATCGTTGAACGCCTTGAAGTGATCGAGATCGATCATCATCACTGCCAGCTTTCCCGGCCAGGCCCGATCGGGCCGCCGCCCCTCCAGCCGTTCGGACACGACGCGTTCGAACTTGCGCCGGTTGGGCATGCCGGTGAGCGGATCCTGTTCCGACAATTGGCGCAGCATTTCGTTGTTCTGCTCCAGCTCGTGCCGCGTCAGATCGTCGCGCATGTCGAGCAGGATCGAGCGCGCCCTGACATTCCAGTGCTGCCGCGCGATTGCCCAGGCGGGGATGCCGATCAATGCAGTGAAGATGATATGGAGCCCCAGTTCACCCGGCGGCAGCGCATTGGGCCACAGCCCGGCGATCGAGGTTGCCAGCCCGAATATCAGCGCGAACCGCTTGATCTCCTGCGGGGGGCAGGGCAGCGCCAGGCACGCCAGCCCGAGGAGGAAACTGGTCGCCATGGTATAGCGCGACATGATCTCGGGCGAGCTGAAACTGGCCAGATGGATGGCCAGCACGCCCACGCCGACAAGCGAAAGCGCGATCACCAGCTTGATCTTTCTGACATCGCCCGAGCGCAGCACGAACAGGCCGAACAGCGCCAACGGCAAGGAGGTGAGCAAGCGCCAGGCAATGGCGACATCGGCCTTTTGCGGCACCGCGATTATGTCCCACATCAGCGCTATTGCGCTGATCGCCAGCCCCACCAGCAAATGATAGCGCAGCAGCACGAATTCGTTGCCGCTCTGATGGCTTGCCAGCGCCTCTTTGAGTTCGGGCGACCATGCGTCAAAGTCGGTGCGGCGCAGCAGTGCCGCATCAAGCTCTTCGCGCAATGTGAAGCTGTGAGGAGGGGGATTCGCTGACATAACCCCCAAAAGTTAGCCGAAAGGCCGTTAATCATCTCCTAAAGCACGGTTTTTGCAGGATTTCCGCGGCACACGATGGTTAACACCACCCTCCTTCGGCCGGAAAAGGGTTAACGCCGATATAAGGGGGGCGAATCAGTGGCTGATCCGGGCTTTTGGGCTGCCCACGCCGCAGCGCGATTCGCCTGCTCCGCCCGACTCGAAAAAAGCACGGCTTATCCCCGCCCAATCGTGCCTGCTTGCCTTCGAATTGCCACCATGATTCCCTATATTGACGTTTGTACTGATTCACGGAGGCCACAAGATGTCGTTGCTCGAAGCTCGTAAGACCTACAAGCCCTTTGAATACCCCTGGGCTTACGAGTTCTGGAAACGCCAGCAGCAGATCCACTGGATGCCCGAGGAAGTTCCCCTGGGCGAGGATTGCCGTGACTGGGCGCAGAAGATCACCGATCACGAGCGCAATCTGCTCACCCAGATCTTCCGTTTCTTCACCCAGGCCGATGTCGAGGTGCAGGATTGCTATCACGACAAATACGGCCGCGTGTTCAAGCCGACCGAGATCAAGATGATGCTGACCGCGTTCAGCAACATGGAGACGGTGCACATCGCCGCCTATTCGCATCTGCTTGACACCATCGGCATGCCCGAAAGCGAATATTCCGCCTTCCTCGAATATGAGGAAATGAAGGACAAGCACGATTATTTGCAGCTGTTCGGCGTTGATACCGACGAGGATATCGCCCGCACCCTGGCGGTGTTCGGCGGCTTCACCGAAGGGATGCAGCTGTTCGCCAGTTTTGCCATGCTGATGAACTTCCCGCGCTTCAACAAGATGAAGGGCATGGGCCAGATCGTGAGCTGGAGCGTGCGCGACGAAAGCCTGCACTGCGAAGGGATCGTGCGGCTGTTCCACGAATTCGTGCGCGAGCGCGATTGCTACACCAAGGCGGTGAAGGAAGACATCATCGACATCTGCCAGAAATCGGTGCGGCTGGAGGATAATTTCATCGATCTCGCCTTCGAGATGGGGCCGGTTTCCGGCATGACCGCGAAGGAGATCAAGAAATACATCCGCTATATCGCGGACTGGCGGCTGGGCCAGCTGGGCCTGCAGCCGATCTATATGATCGATGATCACCCGCTGCCCTGGCTCGCCCCGCTATTGAACGGGGTCGAGCACGCCAATTTCTTCGAACAGCGCGCTACCGAATATTCCAAGGCTGCGACCAAGGGTGATTGGAACACTGTCTGGGCCAGCTTCGACAAGCGCCAGAAGGCGAAAGCCGCGAATGAGGAAGAGGCTGTTGATGACGGGCCGGACATGTTCGGGGATGCTGGTGGTGAGGGCGCGCAGGCGGCGGAGTAGAGGGCTTTGCATCTTAAGCGCTTTAAGGTTCGCAATTATCGAAGTATTAAGTCAACTCCACTGATAAGTGTAGCGACTAATCTAACGATTATCGGGCCAAACAATGAGGGCAAATCCAATTTGGTGCGCGCTTTAGTCACCGGCCTGGAGTTGCTTGAAGAGCACGCTTCGGGGCCTGGACGCCTAGGCGTCCCACGCCGTTCTATGATCTCTCGCAGCCGTCAGTACGAATGGACGCGGGATTTTCCGATCGACCAACAAGAAAAGTTGGATCTGAAGACGGAATTTAAATTGGAGTTTCATCTCGAGGAAAGTGATCGCGACGAATTCTATTCGGAAATCCAAAGCCACATTAATCACCACTTGCCCATAACCATCAGGATCGGCCGAAATGGCATCCCGGAGTTTGAGGTCAATAAACCCGGAAAGGGCTATAAGGCGCTGACTGGGAAGTCTTCCGATATCGCTGCGTTTGTTGGTAGCAAGCTGTCTATTAACTACATCCCGGCGGTCCGCACTGCGGACCACTCCGCGAGATCTGTCGAACGCTTAGTATCTTCCGCCTTACGTGGAGTCGAAAGGACTGAAGCTTACCAGCAAGCGATGAAGACGATTGACGACCTTCAGCGCCCAGTATTGGAGCAGCTCGAAAGTAGGCTGAAAGGTTCCTTAGAAACTTTCGTTCCATCGATTAGCGATGTGAGCCTACAGATCAGTGGTGACCGCCGGCACTTAATGCGTTCAGTTGAGATTGGTATCGATGATGGCCGCTTGACGCCGTTGGCAAGCAAGGGCGACGGAATTATCAGTCTTGTCGGAATGGCGTTGCTATCGAGAATCGATAGCTTAGCAAGTGACGGCATCAACCTAATTTTGGCTATCGAGGAGCCGGAATCCCACCTCCATCCAAGAGCTATTCACAACATACGCGCCATTCTCGACCAATTGGGCGGCGAGGTCCAAGTAATTATCACTACCCATTCACCTTCGCTTGCTAACCGTCTCAATGTGGAAGAGAATATTATCGTAAGGGATAGTCAGGCCAGACCAGCAGCGGATATCTCGGAGATTCGCGATGTTCTTGGGGTCCGTGTGTCGGACAACCTCACTAACTCACGACTCAGCATAGTTTGCGAAGGTAAAAACGACGACCAAGCCTTGACTCGATTGCTCTGCGATTTGGCTCCAGAACTTCAGTTGCCACTCAAGAACGGCGAAGTGGCGTTTAGTGGATTGGGAGGTGGAGGAAACCTTTCCTACTCTGTAAATTCAATTCAAAACTCAATTTGCGAACCGGTCTGTTTTCTGGATGACGACAAGTCAGGACGCACCGCCTTCCAAACCGCCTGTGATGATGGCCTTCTTTCTGAACAAGATGCAGTTTTTGCAAAGCGGCTTGGCAAGGATGAGTCGGAATTCGAAGACCTGTTAAGAGACGATCTAGTCGAGGAATACCTCAAGGATGAGCACAAAGTCACTCTTGAGAATCTTCCTGCTGGGCTGAAGAAAAAGAAATTCTCAGTCAGACTTAAAGGCGCATTTGATCAGAGCGGGCGAATTTGGAATGAGGGCGTAAAGGCCAAAGTGAAATCAGACTTGAGTGCGATTTGCGCTCGTAAAGGTATTGTTGCGATAGAGGAAAATCGAAAGGGTCCGCTCCGCGCGCTCGCTGCTCTCGTTTCAGAAAGGCTTAACGGCTAAAATTCGGAATTCCGGGGACAGTATACCTAATTCCCCACGCAAAGGCGTGAAGAACCGCGCGGCGCGTTCCTTAGCGCCTTCGCGTGAACCCGCTCCGTCACCCCGGCGAAGGCCGGGGCCCAGCGAGAAAACAAGCGTGGCACTGCGTTGCTCTGGATTCCCGCGTTCAGCCTGCGGCTGTGCTTCGCAACCGTGGGAATAACGAAGTGCGCCCTAACACCCGCCCGGCAGCACAAGCGAATACCACACATGCGCGCTGAGCATCGCGCACCAGCCTAGTCCCCCTCCCGCAAGCGGGAGGGACCGAAGCCTGCCGATCTCTTCGCAGATGCAGGTAGCGACACCTTCGACATTTCCGAGCACGTCAGCATTGGTGAAGCGAACAACCCGATACCCGTTCTCCACCATCCACTTGCCGCGAGCAAAATTGCTGCTTTTGCCCACCCGGACTGCGATGGAGCCGCGCAGGGGAAAGGTTAATTTTCATTCACTATAAAATTACTCGGAATCAGAAAAATGTGTTGCAATTTAGGTATTTACTTTGTGAGTCTGGTGTGATTAACCGCGCACCGCGGGGGGGCTGAATCGTCAGCGACCGCAACCAATAATAAACGCGAGTGCCGACGCGAACCGTCGGTGCCGCAACAATGGGTCGGAGCAAGTAATTGGGCAAGCAGGCGGGCGCGCGCGCACGAGAAGTTGTCGTGCAACACAGGATTTCCACGATCGCGATGCCGCCTGGGCCTGCGCCAGGTCGCGTAATTTTCGGTGGCCTGCGGCACATCTGCACTTCGGCAATTCGCATGGTGACCGGGGGCCTGCTGGCCTTGCTGGCCATGTTCCTGTTCGCCGCACCGGCCGCAGCGCAGACGGTTGTCGCATCATCGGCTACGCCGAGTACCTACAGCGGCAGCGGCCAGACAATTACATTCTCGTTTACGGTCAATTCCGGGAACAGGGTTGCCAGCAGCGCGACTGTGACCAGCCCGAAAGGCCTGGTTTATAGCTGTCCGATCGCAGACACAGTGAACACGAATGTCAACTTTACCTGCACGGCGACCTATACCACCACTGGCAGCGACGCATTGAATGGGGGGTTTGTCCAGGACCAGCCGACGGTCACAATGATTTCATTCTCGACGCCGTCGACTTTCGCCGGCCCGGTCATGCGATCGGACTATGTTGCGCCCGACACGCCGCCCGTGGTCCTATTCGACCCATTCAGCGTGGTGGTTCTCGCCGGCAACAATGCAACCTTCGACGCTTCCGCAGTGGGTAAGCCCACGCCAAGCGTGCAGTGGCAGGTTTCAACCGACGGCGGCGGAACCTTCAATAACATTGCGGGTGCCACAAACATTGCCACCACAATGGACATCCTGACATTTGCCACGACTGCAGCTGACCATGGCAATCAATACCGCGCGGTTTACACAAATTCTCTCGGCAGCGCGACCACTGCGGCCGCCACATTGTCGATCCAGGCTCCCCCGGTGATCACCACCCAGCCGGTAGGCGGAACTGCAGCGCCGGGAAGCAGCATCCCGCTGTCCGCCGCGGCCACGGGCAGTCCGACGCCCACCGCGAGTTGGTCCATTTCCGAAGATAACGGAGCAACCTACCAGTTCGTTTCTAGCGCGCTGTCGTTCAGCCTGGACTCGTTGTCACCCAAGGTTGTCCTTGCGAAGGTTGTGTTCACGAACACGGCAGGCTCGGTCACCTCGGATGTCGTTACCCTGACCTGGGCCAAGCAGAATCAGGCCATAACCTTCACCAGCTCGGCGCCTGCCTCGGCGGTTGTGGGCGGAGCGACCTATACGGTTGCGGCGTCGGCCACTTCGGGCTTGGCGGTCAGCTATTCGGTCGACCCGAGCGCCAGCAACGTCTGCTCGATTGCAGGCAGCACGGTGTCGTTCCAGGGAATCGGCACCTGCACGATCAACGCGAACCAGGCCGGCAACACCGCTTACAATGCAGCTCCGCAGGTTCAACAGGCCTTCGCGGTCGGCCAGGGTGCCAATATCATCACCTTCCCGGCGCTGAGCGATACCGCCTTCACCTCCGCCCCGCCGGTGCTTTCGGCAACGGCCAGCTCGGGCCTGGCGATCAGCTACAACTCGAACTCCACCAGCGTTTGCACCGTTTCAGGCGGAACGATCAGCTTTGTCGCTGGCGGCACCTGCTCGGTCACTGCATCACAGGCTGGGAACACCAATTATGTAGCGGCCACGCCCGTCACACAGACTTTCGCGGTCACCCAGTCTCCCAATGTCATCACCTTCCCGCCGCTGAGCGATACGCCTTTCACATCGGCCCCGCCGGTGCTTGGCGCAACGGCAAGCTCGGGCCTGGCGATCAGCTATGCCTCGAACTCGACCGGCATCTGCACTGTTTCGGGCGGAACGATCAGCTTCGTCACAGGAGGCATCTGCTCGATCACCGCCACGCAGGCGGGCAATGTCACCTACCAGACCGCCGCACCGGTGACCAACACCTTCGCTGTTACTCCAGGCACCAACACGATCACCTTCCCGGCGCTGGCCGATACCGCCTTCACCTCCGCTCCGCCGGCGCTTGTCGCAACGGCCAGCTCGGGCCTGGCGATCAGCTATGCCTCGAACTCGACCGCAATCTGCACGGTCTCGGGCGGCGCGATCAGCTTCGTCGCGGCCGGGACCTGTTCGGTCACGGCATCGCAGGCGGGTGACAGCAACTTTGCCGCTGCCACCCCGGTGACCAACACCTTCGCTGTTACTCCAGGGGTCAACACGATCACCTTCCCGGCGCTGAGCGATACCGCCTTCACCTCCGCCCCGCCGGTGCTTGGCGCAACGGCAAGCTCGGGCCTGGCGATCAGCTATGCTTCGAACTCGACCGCAATCTGCACAGTCTCGGGAGGCGCGATCAGCTTCGTCACCGCCGGGACCTGTTCGGTCACGGCTTCGCAGGCCGGTGACAGCAACTTCGCCGCCGCCGCACCGGTCACCCAGACTTTCACGATCACCCCCGGCACCAACACGATCACCTTCCCGGCGCTGGCCGATACGGCCTTCACCTCCGCTCCGCCGGCGCTTGTCGCAACGGCCAGCTCGGGCCTGGCGATCAGCTATGCCTCGAACTCAACCGGGATCTGCACAGTCTCGGGAGGCGCGATCAGCTTCGTCACCGCCGGGACCTGTTCGGTCACGGCTTCGCAGGCCGGCGACAGCAACTTTGCCGCTGCCGCACCGGTCACCCAGACTTTCACGATCACCCCCGGGACCAACACGATCACCTTCCCGGCGTTGGCCACCCGGTCGCTGGGAAGCGGCAGCTTCGACCTGACCGCAACCGCAAGCTCGGGCCTGGCGGTCACCTATACCTCCGCCACCCCGGCGATCTGTTCGGTGAGCGGCGGGGCGGTCAACCTGCTGGCGGTTGGTACCTGCACCGTGCAGGCCAACCAGGCCGGCAACGCCGAGTTCCAGGCCGCGCCGCAGGTCAGCCAAAGTTTCGAGATTGCCCCTGCGGCGACCACGGTCGCGCTGACCAGTTCGGCCTCGACAGTGTTCTTCAGAGTGCCGGTCACCCTGACCGCCACCGTGAGCGGCGTTTCGCCGACCGGAACGGTCGAGTTCAATGACGGCGACACCATGCTGGGCACCGCGACGCTGAGCGGCGGCAGCGCCACTTTCACCACCTCGGCCCTGGCGGCCGGGACCCGCCAACTGACCGCCTCCTATCTGGGCGATGCCAGCAACCTTCCGGGCACTTCGGCCGCGATCAGCGTGACGGTCAACGCCCGGCCTAACCCGGCGCAGGATCCGGATACGCGCAGCTCCATCGACTCGCAGTTCCGCACCGCCGAACGCTTCGTCCGCACTCAGATGACCAATGTCGAAAACCGCCTGAGCCAGCTGCACTCGGACGGCGAAGGACAGGACAGCATGAACCTGCGTTTCAGCCAGACCCGGCCACAATGGCACAACGGGATCCCTGGCGGTAGCCAGGGCCTGCAAGGCGGCACTGACGGTTATGGTTATAGCTACAGCAATACCCAGCCGCTTGCAGGCGGCGGGGCCATACTGGCCGCATTCGACCCGAACGCAGCGTGGCTGCCGGGCGCGCCCTTGGGCATGGCTCCGGTCGCGATGGGCGGCGGCAGTGGCGGCGAGAGCGCCGGCACCCGCCATGCAGCGGGCGAACAGCTCGAGCGCCGCGCTTTTCGTATCTGGGCGAGCGGCGACGTCAACTTCGGCAAGGAACAGCCCAACGGGGCGGTCGAACAACGCTTCACCTCGTCGGGGATCACGGTCGGCATCGATGGCAAGATCAACGCCAACCTGAAGCTGGGCGCGGCCTTCGGTTTTGCCTGGGATCACACCCGGATCGGCACCAACGGATCGGAAAACGATGCGACCAACGGCTCGCTGACCTTCTATGGCAGCTGGCGGGCGGCATCGAAGCTGTTCGTCGATGGGCTGATCGGCAAGGGTTACGGCACGATTGACACCACCCGCTTCTCCAGCACCGGCGCGGTGTTCCTCGACGGCAAGCGTGAGAGCGAGCAGACTTTCGCCGCGCTGATCGGGACCTACGAAACAAAACTGGGTAGCGGGATCGAGTTCGCCCCCTACCTGCGGGCCGACGGGATCTGGGTGCATCTCGACTCCTATACCGAAACCGGATCACCCTTCTGGGCGCTGGCCTTCCAGGCTGCGGACGAGAATAACTTCAGCGGCTCCGCCGGGACCCGGGCCCGGTTACCCCTGGGCAAGGGCAGCGTCTGGAAGCTGATCGCCAAGGCCGAGTACCGCATCCGGATCAGCGGCGACTACACCCAGTTGCTCGACTATGCCGACATCCAGGGCGCGCAGGGCTCGCCCTTTGCAATCACTGGACAAGGGGTTGATTCATCGACCTTCGCCGGTGGCCTGGGGATCGAAGGAAACCTGCACAACCTGATGCTGCGGCTGAACCACGACCTGACCACGCTGGCGGGCGGCAATATCAGCAACCGGATCAGCGGTTCGTTGATGTGGAGGTTTTGATCGGCTGCCGGAATTCCGGGGACAGTATGCCTAATTCCTCACGTAAAGGTTCAAAGTGGGGGGCGGCGCGTTCCTTAGCGCCTTCGCGGCTTAGCGCCTTCGCGTGAACCCGCTCCGTCACCCCGGCGAAGGCCGGGGCCCAGCGAGAAAACAAACGTGGCACTGCGTTGCTCTGGATTCCCGCGTTCAGCCTGCGGCTGTGCTTCGCAACCGCGGGAATGACGAAGTGCGTCCTAACACCCGCCCGGCAGCACAAGCGAATACCATTGGTGCGGGTGCGCCATAAAGCGCAAGCCCGCTTTCCTACAGGAGGGCGGGCCCGTTAGGCTTCAGGCCATGCCAGCCCACTCCCGCTCACCCCAGCTCCAATGTCGCTGCCCCAGGGAACCTGCCTCAAGGTCACATCTCCCTCCCTGCAAGGTGACACTTCGCGCGCCGCAAGGTCACGCTATCGCGCGGCAGGTTCACGCTGTGCGGCCAAGGGTCACACATTTCCACCCCAGGTTTACACATTGGAGGCTTTCGGGCGGTTTTTACTTCAGGACCGTGTTCCATGTGTTCCATCGCGCCGGATTGGCGGCGGGTCAAACCGCGTCGCCACACCGCCCCCGTTTGACCTCCCGCAAATCCCTGGGCGCAAAATGTGCTATGCTGCCCGCCACGAAAGGAGAGAGAACCATGCAGGAAACAAGCCTGGCCGATCGCCACAAGGAGCTGCGCGACCTGCTCGACAAGCTTGAGGCGCATCCCGAACGAGCCTATCCGCAAGAGCGCGCGCGGGTCGCGGTGCTGCAAAAGCTGCTCGCCGCGCATGAGAAGGCGCGGGCCTGAATTCCATCACAGATCGAGAGGCATTGCCATGTCACAGCATACCCCGCACGAACTCCACCAGGCCTTCCCCGAGGATATCGCGCTGCTCACCCGGCTCAAGGTTGATGACCGGCATTTCGCCAATCTGGCCGAACGCTATCACGAAGTGAACCGCGCGATCCACCGGATCGAAAGCGAGATCGAGCCCGCCAGCGACGATCATGCCGAGGGGCTCAAGAAACAGCGCCTCGCCATGCTTGACGAGATTTCCGCGCTGCTTGAGCAGGCGCGCAAGGCGGCGGGCTAGATTTCCCCGCCCTGTTCCAGCGCGGCAAGTTCCTCCAGCGTATAGCGCTGCGGGATATGCTGCGGGCAGTTCCAGTCAAACCCCGCCAGCGTGATCACAAAGGCGCGCTCGGGCACGGCGCGATATGCCGGATCATGCAGCCGTTCGACCAGTTGCGGATTGTCGGCAATCTCGACCACATCGACCGTGCCGAGGATCTTGAGCCTCCGGCGATTGGGGTAATCCATCAGGAACAGCGAGATGCGGTTGTTGGCCTTGAGGTTCCCGACGCTGAGATACTGCCGGTTGCCGCGGAAATCGACATAGGCGAGCCGTTTCTCGTCAATCACTTTGAGGAAGCCGCGAGGGCCGCCGCGGAACTGGACATAGGGCCAGCCGGTTTCGGACACCGTCGCCTGGTAGAACCCGTCACGCGCGGCGATGAATTCGGCCTCGCGCATGGTGAAGGCATCGCCGCCTGACACGTCGGGCGACAGGAAGCGGGCATAGCTTTCCGCGCTGCCCTGCTTGCGCTGCATCTCCAGCACATTGGGGGTGAAGGTCAGTTCGGCATAGGCGCGGGGCATACGGGGTTCTCCTTTAAGGCGAAGCTGTCAAAGGCGCCGGTCGAGCGCGGAAATCGGCTCGTCATTGACGCTGGCGAAGCGCTGGCGCATCAGCCCGGCCGCGTCGAATTCCCACATCTCGTTGCCGTGGCTGCGATACCACTGCCCCTCGGCGTCATGCCATTCATAGAAGAAGCGCACCGCGATGCGGTTGTCGGTGAAGGCCCACAGTTCCTTCTTGAGGCGATAATCCAGTTCGCGCGACCATTTGTCAGCCAGGAAAGCGCGGATCTCGTCGCGTCCGTTGAGGAAACGGTCGCGGTTCCGCCACTCGCTGTCGGGCGTATAGGCAAGCGCCACTCGCTCCGGATCACGCGTGTTCCAGGCATCCTCGGCGGCCTGCACCTTGGCGCGGGCGGTTTCCTCGGTGAAGGGCGGGGCAATGATGGGGGGCGTGGTCATATGTATCTCTGCGATCCTGAATGGTGGGCCTCAACGGATGACCCAGTGGGAAGGGGGGCTGCGGGGCACGGGGGCGATATGGGGCGGTCGTGCCCCGCAGCGGGGGGCCGCCGGGCTGGGACGCCCGGCCTTGGGGTATCGTGTACGTCAGGCCCCGCTTTCGGCATGCTGCGCGGGAAGGGTTGCTGGTGCCAACGGATCGGCCAGGGCGATGATGCAGGCGACGCCGAGAAACGCGGCAATGATGGCGACAAACGTGACCGGCCCTGGCCCGGGGCTCAGATCGGGATCGAATTCGGGGTTCTCGATCGGGCTCAACATTTTTGCCTCCTGCACGGCGAAGCGCGCGAAACGGACAATGACCGGATTGGGTTAACCGATCTGTCACTGTGGATCTATTACACAATTACCGATCAGTCAACCATCTTGTGCAAGATTTCCGCTGCGGCAGCGTGGGGCAGGCGATGGAGTATATTTACATTACTGATAATAGGCATTTATACCGGACAAGTTGAAAGGCGCCGGCCATCACGCTATTGACCGTTATGTCAATGTAAGGAGCAAAAGATGAGCGCTTCGAAGCGCGACGAGCTGGTCCAGAAGGCCCTCGATTCGTTCTATCGGGGGGGCTTCCATGCGATCGGGATGGACCGGTTGGCGAAGGAAACCGGCGTCTCCAAGACGGCGATCTACAAACACTTCCGCAGCAAGGAGGATCTGATCCTGGCTACGCTGCGGCTGCGTGACGAGCAGTTCCGCAACTGGCTCTATCGCCGGACCGAGGCGGCTACGCCGGACCCGCGCGGCCGGTTGCTGGCGATCTTCGATGCGTTGGCGGATTGGTTCGAGGAGCCTGGCTTCAAGAGCTGCATGTTCATCAAGGCATCGTCTGAATACCAGAACCGCGATCATCCGATCCATGCCATGTCGGCCGAGCACAAGAAGCTGCTTACGCGCTATTTCTCCGGGTTGGCCGAAGCGGCGGGGGCGCCCGATCCGCAAGGGCTGGCGCGCCGTCTGCTGTTGGTCAAGGAAGGCGCGATCGTTATGGCACACCTTGCCGGGCCGCAGTTGGTGGTGGGCGACATGAAGGACGCGGCACGCACGCTGATCGACGAAGCCCTGCCGCAATAGGCGCGGGCAATCCCAGCCAGTACTTGCCGCCGCTGCACCGCGATGGCACTAGAAGCCCGGACAAAACCAAGGGAGGACAATCTTGAAGAGATCGATCGCGTTGGCGGCCCTGTCGCTGTGCCTGCTTGCCGCTCCGGCGCTTGCCGATCATCACGCGCCGGGCGAGGTCATCGTCACCTCGGATATGAGCTTTCCCGCCGATGGCGAATGGAAGCACAGTTTCGATGCTTACGAATCCGAAGCCGGCAAGCCCAATGGTGCCTTTGCCCGCGCCCTCGCCTTCATCCGCGCGATGGAAGGCGCCGGGGTCGATCCTGACAATGTCAAGGTCGCCATCGTCATCCACGGCCCGGCAGTGTTCGATGTAGTCAATGATGCGCGCTATGGCGCCAAGTACCAGAGCGAGAGCGGCGAGCCGCTGCGCAACCAGAACTACAACAATGTGGCCGATCTGGTCGCTCGGGGAGCGGAAATCTGGGTGTGCGGCGTGGCGGCGAAATATCACCGCGTCGGCAATGCTCATTTGCTCGAAGGCGTGAAAATGGCGCCCAGCGCCACCGTGGCCCACGCTGAGCTGCAGCGGCGCGGATTCACCATCAATCCTTATTGATCGGCCTTCCCGCCCCGGGAATCGCGTTTTTATTCAGCGTCAGGGATCATCAAGCCGCGGCCCTTTGCTTGAAGGATCAAGCCGGGCTGCTGCGCTGGTTGGAATTGGGCGCAGCCACTATGCCGCAATAGATTCATCGCAGGAGTCACCATGGCCAAACTACCCACGCTTCCCGAAAATCCCGAAATGATCGACGTGCTGGCAAAATACCCGCAAGGCTTTGCGGCGCTGTGCGATTATCACGATGCAATCCTGCGCGGCCCATCGGAGTTGAGTGTGGCTGAGCGCGAGCTGATCGCGGCCTATGTCTCGGGCCTCAACCAGTGCAGTTTCTGCCATGGGTCACACCGCACCTATGCCGAAGTTCATGGCATCGATCCCGAAGTGTTTGAAAAGCTGATCGCCGATCCGGCGGCTGCAGGCGTGGATGCGCGGCTTCTGCCGCTGCTGGAATATGCCCGGGTATTGACCTTGACGCCGGCGATGGTTGGTGACCGGCTGGCGCAGGCGGTTTACGATGCCGGATGGGGCGAGGAGGCCTTGTTCACTACCGTTGCAGTAACCGGCCTTTTCAACCTGATGAACCGGTTGGTAGAGGGTACTGGCATTACCGCCGATCCAATTATCCGCGCAGGTTCACGAGCGCGCGCGGCGGGCAATATCGATAACCCGGCGCCCTATGCGGCATTTGCGGCAATGGTAGAGGATGTGCACCGTGAGCGTTACGGCCAAGCCTAGCGGGCGATCACAATAGCGCTGGCGGCTGACCTATTCGGATCGGTCTTCCCGACCAACGAAAACGGGCCAGCAGGGTCGCTGTCCTGCTGGCCCGCCTCACTCGCGTCTTCCTCAAGGAAAGGAAAACGTGCGACCCGAGCTCAGTTAAGCTTCGATGGGCTCGAGTGATCCGGTGCCATTGGGCGTTTCGATTGTCAGGCACGTGCCGGCATCGACATATGTCCAGGCATTGCCCTGATAATCGGCAGTGCTGGTTCCGGCGCAGCTGGTGCCCGGCCCGGCCGCGCAATCATTCTTGCCTGCCTTGGCGACGCCATAGCATTTTTCCTTGTCACCTTTCGGGTTCTCGGCAGCGGCAACCTGCTGCGGATCCGAACTGTCAACCGTGGTTGCATTCTGCGACGCACCGCTGTCTCCGCTCGGCGAGCAGGCGGCGGCAATCCCGGCGGCGATGGCCAGCGTAAGGCCACCTTTAAAGTGTATCGAATTCATTTGCGTAACTCCCAACTGTCGCAAGCCAGACCCCCAATCTCTTGCGGAGTCATCGGTGATTTCGCTGCAGCACGGGGAAAGGTTACAAAAATTTCTGAACAGCGGGCGATTGCAAGGATCACGCGAAGGTGTCAGTCAACTGTTGGGGTTGCGCTTTGGGCAGGGGTCATCGCGATGACAGCAGGATTGGGGCGCCGCGCGCGCAGTGTAGAGGAATTCGGCATCAATATGGGCGCGCTGGCCGCGATCCCGCCACAAAACTTTCGCCCGCTCAAGGCAGAATCAGGCGATGTGTTCATCGCCTGCTGGGCCAAGAGCGGCACCACCATGATGCAGCAGATGTTCCACCAGCTGCGCATGGGTGCCGCGACCGGCAAGGGCGATATGGATTTCGACGACATCAGCCGCATGACTCCGTGGGAAGACAGTGCCCCTGTGATCGACCACGACATCAACGGGGCGCAGCGTGCCAGCCCGCGCGGCTTCAAGACTCACCGCGAATATGAGCGTCTGCCATCAGACTGCCGCTATGTGGTCACGCTGCGCGATCCGCACGAAACCTATATTTCCATGCACCGCTTCTTCGACGGATGGGTGATGGAGCCGGGAGCGATAAGCCTGGAGGAATTCTTCCCCATATGGATGACCGGCGGGCCGGGCGGATGCGATTATTACACCCACTTGCTGAGCTGGTGGGCGCGCCGCGATGAGCCCGACACGCTGCTTGCCACCTATCGCTGGGCGGTGAAGAACAAGCGGGCGATGATTGCCCGGTTGGCAGAATTCTGCGGCATCGAACTAAGCGAAGAATTGGCGTCGATAGTCGAGGATATGACCAGCCGGGAATTCATGTATGCGCATAAGGACCGTTTCGACGATGCAATGTTCGGCGCCGCGCTCGAACGCAAGCTCGGCTTCCCGCCTGATCGCGATTCGACCAAGGCTCAGGCAAAGGGGAGCGATCCCAAACAGGTGCCACCGGCCATTGCCGAGCAGATCGATGCCATGTGGGCCGAACGCGTCGCGCCTGTTACGGGCCACGGTAACTTTGCCTCGCTCGCGGCAGAGCTTGACGGGTAGGCAGGCTTACATCCCGTCCCGGGCAGGGCCGGATTCGCCCCGCCCGGAATCAAGTGGCGATCAGAGGTTCACTTTCTTCTCGACATACTCGGTGAAGTCTTTCGAATAGGCATCGCGCAGCTCGGCTTGCGCTGCCTCGATCATCGTTTCGTCCGTTGGCGGGAAATGTTCGAGCGGGTTCTTGACCTGGCCGGTGCCTTCGCGCGTCACATTTTTGCCGTCGAACTGGCGGAATACCCAGCCCGTGAACAGGTTTGAGCCGTACATCATCGCCTTGTGATAGAAGATGTGCGTGGTGACCAGTTCGGCGTAGCAGGCGTTGTCGCTTTCGGTCAGCCGCTCGCCGCCCTTGAGCTTCTTGTTGAAGGCCTTGACCTCGGCCTTGAGCTCGGGATTGTTCTTCAGGTCTTCGTTCCAGGGTGTCGGCTGCTGCACGATCACCTCGTATTTGTCCGGATCGAGACCAAGCAGCCCGACGAATTCGAGCCTGTCCAGTTCGCCCAGTTGCACCTGCGGGCCAAGATATTCGCGCATCAGGTCCTTCACCGTCTTCACGCCCTGGGCATGGCCTGCCTGGTCGATCGCCGCGCCAACCAGGCCGAAGCCCGAGAACAGCCCCATCTTGACGCCGATATAATTCTCGGTTGGCCAGACATGCAGTTCACACGGCTTTGCCGGTTCGACTGCGGGTTCGGTCGCACTATCGCTTGCTGCCAGAGCTTCAACCGGTGCTTCGCTTTCCTGCGCAAGGGCAGGCATGGCGAAGACCATGGCACCGGCCATCAGGCCGAGCCGGAACGCATTCAACTTCATAGAAGGATTCCCTCTTTCCAGACCCTGATCGCGATCAACCACCGGTTCAAAAGAAGGTCAATAGAACCCGCTGAAATCCGGTCTGAAAACACAGTTCCTTGGTAGAATTGCGCCGTGGGGTGACGCATGCTGCGCGGCTTCATGCTTTGCAGCGCCCTTCCTTGCCGCTAAGCGCGCTGGCGAGCCCGGGCTTGCGGGCGCGACGAAAGGATTCTGGATGAGCGCGAGCAGCGATCCCAACATGCTGGCACCAGGCAATCTTGAAAAGGCCGAGGTGCTGATCGAGGCGCTGCCCTATTTCCAGCGCTATGCCGGGCGCACCTTCGTGGTCAAATATGGCGGCCATGCGATGGGCGATCCTGAGGCGGCGCGCGATTTTGCCGAGGATATCGTGCTGCTGAAGGCGGTCGGCATCAACCCGGTGGTGGTGCATGGCGGCGGCCCGCAGATTGGTGCGATGCTGAAAAAGCTGGGCGTTGAAAGCACCTTTGTCGACGGCCTTCGCGTGACCGACAAGGCCACCGCCGAAATTGCCGAAATGGTCCTGTCGGGCGCGATCAACAAGCAGCTGGTGGGCTGGATCGCGGGCGCAGGCGGCAAGGCGATCGGCATTTCGGGCAAGGATGGCGGACTGGTGAAGGCGCGCAAGGTGGAACGGACCACGCGGGACCCGGACAGCAATATCGAACAGGCGGTCGATCTCGGCTTTGTCGGCGAACCCGAACAGGTCGATACAACCGTGATCGATACCGTGGTTGCATCGGGCATGATCCCGGTCATCGCGCCGATCGGTGCGGGCGATGATGGGCACACCTACAATATCAACGCCGATACCATGGCCGGCGCCATCGCGGCGGCGCTGGGCGCGGCGCGGCTGTTCCTGCTGACCGATGTTACGGGCGTGCTCGACAAGCAAGGCAAGCTGCTGACCGATCTCAACCCGGCGGATATTGCCAGGCTGCGCGAAGACGGCACGATTTCGGGCGGGATGATCCCCAAGCTGGAAACCTGCGTGAAGGCGGTCGAATCCGGCTGCGAGGCGGCGGTGGTGCTCGATGGGCGCGTGCCGCATGCGATGCTGCTCGAATTCTTCACAACACACGGCGCCGGTACGCTGGTGCGCGCCTGAACGATGCGCTAGCGCGGGAACAGGCTTGGTCCCGCGGCGTAGCTTTCACCATGGGGGTGGCTTCAGGCGTATTACCAAGGTAATACGGAAGCGGGACGCAGAATACGGAAACGGGTAACATGCAGGCTCTATACGCGATCTACGAAATCATCTCCTTGCTCACCAATGTATTGGTGATGCTGATCATCATCCAGTTCGTTATCGGGTTGCTGTTTGCCTTCAACGTGGTGAGCGCATCGAACGAATTCCTGATGGCGTTCTACAATTCGATCAACCGATTGCTCGATCCGGTGCTGCGCCCGATCCGCAACATGATGCCGCAAACCGGCGCGATCGACTTCTCTCCCCTGGTGCTCATCATCGTGTTGCAGATCGTGCTGATCGTCCTGAGCAGCATTATCACGGGCGGCTGATCCGATGGGCGCAACGCTGATCGACGGCAAGGCATTTGCCGCGCGCCTGGGCGAGCGGGTAGGCGAAGTTGCAGCGAAATTTGAAGAGGCAGCCGGGCGCAAGGCAGGCCTTGCAGTGGTGCTGGTGGGCGATGACCCGGCGAGCCAGGTCTATGTTGGCAGCAAGGGCAAGGCAACCGTGGCCGCCAACATGGCCAGCTTCGAACACCGCTTGCCTGCCGATACCAGCAAGGCCGATCTGCTGGCGCTGGTCGAACGGCTCAACAGCGATCCCGCGGTTGACGGCATCCTGGTGCAATTGCCGCTGCCTGATCATCTGGACGAACAGGCGATTATCTCCGCGATCAGCCCCGACAAGGATGTGGACGGGTTCCATGTCATCAATGCCGGGCGGCTCAGCGTGGGCCAGCGCGGCTTCGTGCCCTGTACGCCGCTTGGCTGCATGATGATGCTGACAGACCTGCTGGGCGATCTTTCGGGCCTCGAAGCGGTGGTGATCGGCCGTTCGAACATCGTCGGCAAGCCGATGGCGCAGCTGCTGCTCGATGCCAATGCCACTGTCACCATCGCGCATAGCCGTACGAAAGACCTGCCCGCTGTGGTGCGCCGCGCCGATATCGTTGTCGCCGCTGTGGGTCGGCCCGAAATGGTCAGGGGCGACTGGCTCAAGCCCGGCGCGACGGTGATCGACGTAGGTATCAACCGCCTGCCGCCTGAACCCGGCAAGGAAAAGGGACGGCTGGTGGGCGACGTCGCCTTTGACGAAGCGAGCGAGGTCGCCGGCGCGATCACTCCCGTGCCGGGCGGCGTAGGCCCAATGACCATTGCCGTTTTGCTCAGGAACACGCTGGTCGCCGCGCACCGCAAAGAAGGGCTTGCCGTACCCGAGGGACTGTGAGCGTTTTCACCTTCGACAAGGCTGGTTTGTGTGGCTAGACCGCTTCCCATGTTCAGAACTGTGATTTCAATAGCGGCGCTGGCCGCCCTTTCGGCCTGCGCTTCCGCCCCTCGCCAAGCGATCCCCACGCAGATGATCAACCGCGTGCTCGCCGGTGCACCGGGGGAAGCCCAACCGGGCAAGATCGTCGCGCGCGAGCTGGAGTTTGCCCGCGCGGCGCGCGAAACGGGGCAATGGAGCGCGTTTCGTGCCTTCGCCGCTCCGGGCGCGCTGATCCATGGCCGCGAGGGGCCGATCATGGCCGAACCTTGGCTGGCAGCGCAAAGCAATCCGCCGGTTTCGGTGCAGTGGGAACCGCGCGCGGTATGGATGAGCTGCGACGGCGCGCTGGCTGTGAGCCACGGGCGTTTCCGCGAACCTGACGGGACCGTGGGAAATTTCATCACCGTATGGGAACGCCAGTCGGATGGCGCCTACAAATGGACTTATGATGTCGGTTCGCCCGACAATCCCCAGCCGCCCCCGCCCGCGCAGTTCGATGACGGCGATATCGTGGTGACGTCGATCGACGCGATCAAGGCCGGGATCGCCGATTGCCCGCGTCGCGGCGTTGAAGTGCCCGCGCCGCCTGCATTCTCGATTGCCGAGGATTTCACCCAGGGGGGCAAAGTGTCGAACGATGGCACCCTGCGCTGGCGCTGGGAAGATCGCGGAAGCGGGCAGCGGCGCGTGGTGGTCGACTATTTCTATCAGGGCAAATGGCAGGGCGCACTCGACGAGCAAATGCCGGCCGGGGATGCGGGCTAGGCCATGTTCGAGCTGTTCGTATCAGCCTTCATCACACTGTTCGTGGTGATCGATCCGCCGGGGTGTGCGCCGATCTATGCCGGGCTGACCAAGGGGGCATCGGCGGCGCAAGCGCGCAATATGGCGCTGCGCGCCAGTTTCATAGCAAGCGCGATCCTGCTGTTCTTCGCCCTTCTGGGCCAGGAACTGCTCAACGCGCTGCATATCCAGCTCGACAGTTTCCGCATCGCGGGCGGGCTGATGCTGTTCTTCATCGCCTTTGAAATGGTGTTCGAAAAGCGCACCCAGCGGCGCGAGGAACGGGCCGAAAAGGTCGCCGCCAGCCCCGAGGTGGAGGATGTCTCGGTTTTTCCCATGGCGATGCCGATGCTGGCCGGGCCGGGGGCGATTGCGGCCATTATGCTGCTGATGAACGAAGCCGACACGCTGCAGCAATCTCTGACCGTGCTGGCGGCGCTGGCTGCGGTATTGCTGATCACCGCTGCAGCGCTGGTTGCCGCAGGCCCGCTGATCCGCCTGCTGGGCGCACGGGTGGAAGCGGTGATTACCCGGCTGCTTGGCGTGCTCCTTGCAGCGTTGGCGGCACAATATGTGATCGACGGGCTGAGGGGCAGTTTCGGGATCTAGGGTCCTGACCCTAGGGCTAGATCGCCAGCGCCGCTTCCGGATAGCCAATGAGCTGGAGCGAGGTGCGCCCGGCGTCGAGGATATATTCGGGCTCTGCGGCGATCCGTGAACTGGCGCAGGCACCGTGGTGCAACTGCATCAGCGCGCGGCCGATCTTGTCCGGTGCTCCATCGGTCCGGCCTGCGGCAATGGCATCGCGCGCAATTCCGGTGAAGTAGCTTTGGACCCGGTCGAAGATATGGCCTGCCTCACGGCGGATTTCAGGCATTTCGAAGCCCAGTTCCAGCACCAGGCCGAGCACCGGGCAGCCAAGCAGGTCGCCCCTCTCCTGCTTCATCTCGATATTGCCGCGGTAGGCCTTGGTGTAGATAGCAATAAGCCGCTGATCGGGCGCCTTGTGGGCAGCGAAGCTGGCTTCGAAGATCTGCTCCAGCGTCAATATGCCCTGGTGGCGCGTGGCCGCCAGCGCAAGATCGCCCTTGTCGGCGAAATAGCGATAGATCGTTGCCTTGTTGACGCTCGCGGCATTGGCGATCTCGTCAACCGAGACGCCGTTGAAGCTGCGCTGCCAGAACATCTCGGCTGCGGTGGCCACGATATGCGCGCGCGTACGCTCGCCCTTGGTGGGGAAGTCTGCATAGTTCATAAATAACCGGTTAGTTATTTTCACTGAACTTGCAAAGCCACCAATTGCAACGTCGGGTCGCAAAAGCGCGTCCTATTGCAGCGTCACGCGGTCGTCATCGCCGTCGCGCCGGCCATAGAAATACATCAGCTGGATCAAGAGTTCGCAGCGTGCGGGAAGGTCCGGCGCTTCAAGCAGAGCCTGCTTCGAAGCAGGATCGAACGGTGCAATCTGCGATACGCCGTTGATGAGCGATTCGTCATCGAGCCGTTCGACCGATGCCCAATCGACGCTGTAGCCCTGGTTGTCGGCAAAGCGGCGCGCTTCCCGTTCGAACCCCGCGCGTTCGACCGCGGACAGCGCGGCATCATCGTCTTCCTCGAGCAGTTCGGCCTCGACCTGGCGAAAAGCCGTGGTGACATCAAGCTCGCGGATAATCCGGAAGCGTGCCTCGCCTTCGAGCACAAGGTTGTATCGCCCGTCATCCATCGCCTCGATATTGCCGATCCGGCCGACGCAGCCGATACTGTAGAGCGGCGCGCTTTCCACCGGGCGCTGCGGCTGGATCATTCCTATGCGGCGATCGCGCACCAGCGCATCACCCACCAGCGCGCGATATCGCGGCTCGAAGATGTGGAGCGGCAATTGCAGGCCGGGAAACAGGATCACGCCCGGCAGCGGAAAGATCGAAAGCCGTGTGGTCACGTGCCCTAGCCGAACAGGATTTGCGACAGGCGGCGGCGCCTGGCGACAACCCATTCGTCTTCCAGGCCCACCGCTTCGAAGATCTGCAGCAACCTGGCCTTGGCCGCGCCTTCATTCCACTCGATGTCCCGGGCGATCATGGCCAGCAGTGCATCGGCCGCATCGTCACGTGCGCCGCTGGCAAAGGCGGCCTCGGCAAAGGCGAACTGCGCCTCCATATCGTCAGGCCTGGCTGCGGCGGCCTCGCGCAGAGCGGCAAGTTCGCTGTCATCGACCTGGTTTGCGGCCAGCTCCAGCGCACTCTTGGCCGGCGCCATCGCTGCGTCCTGTTGAATGGCGGGTTCCAGCGCGTCGAAGATCTGCTGCGCCTGCACGGCTTCGCCTGCGGCTACCAGGGCGCGGACCAGGCCCGAATGTGCCGCGACATTGTCCGGCGCCATTTCGACCACTTGCGCAAAGATCGTCGCGGCGCGGGCGGCATCGCCGTCGGCCAGCACCTGTTCGGCCATGTCGACGAACTGGCCGATATCCTGCTGCGGTTGCTGGCCGCCGTTCGCGCCTCCAGCACCGGGCTGCACCGGCAGCTGCGCCAGAATCTGGTCCAGCATCTGCTTCAGCTGCGTCTCGGTGCGTGCCTGGGTCAGTTCTGCCACCGGCTGGCCCTGGAACATCGCGTAAACCGTTGGGATCGAGCGGACCTGAAACTGCGCGGCGATGAATTTCTCTTCATCGACATTCACCTTCACCAGCACCACGCCCTTATCGGCATATTCCGCGGATACCTTTTCCAGCACCGGGGTCAGCGCCTTGCACGGCCCGCACCATTCGGCCCAGAAATCGAGGATGACGAGCTGCGTCATCGAAGGTTCGACCACGTTGGTCCTGAAACGGTCGACTGCCTTCTGTTCGTCGAGATTGAGGCCCATGCTTGCCAAGATTCGCGCTCCTGATTCGATTTTACCCGGGGCAGTGTACCCCGTATTGTGCCTCCCTCATGTGGGGCTGCCACGCCGAATGTGAAGGGGGACTGTGCCGCCCCCATCGCGCGACTGCAAGGGCGACATTTTCCGCTTGCGGGCACGACTGCCCGCTGCTAATCGCGCCGCCTCTCCAGTGATGGTGTGCCGATCGGGCCGCATTGCTGAGCGTCAGTGAGCGGGCGTAGCTCAGGGGTAGAGCACAACCTTGCCAAGGTTGGGGTCGAGAGTTCGAATCTCTTCGCCCGCTCCAGTTTCTTCAGGAAATCTCCGCAAGGACAGGCCCCGCTGTCATCGCGGCATTTCGTCCGCCATAGTCAACCTTCCATCGATTGTGCGCAATTGGACCTTGCGCCGGGCGCAGGCATTGCTACAGCACATGATATGTTATCACATTATAAGGGTTGTCCATTGATCCGTCAGGCGAATCACTCCGTTTCCTATGCCGCATTGGCCACGATGCTTGTAGCGTGTGCTGTGTCTGTTCCGGCAGCTGCCCAGGATAGCCAGAAGCCGCAGAACCCGCAGGCACAGGCCGAGAGTGTCGAAGACGATGTGCATGATCGCAAGGTCGACTACCAGGGCAATATCATGGTCAGCGCAACCGGATTGGCCCAGCTCGATCTGCTCGCGGGCACCTCGGTTTTCGAAGCGGCGGATATCCAGAACAACCTCAACGGCCAGATCGGCGAGGTGCTGGCCAAACTGCCCGGCGTTTCTGCGACCAGTTTTTCGCCCGGCGCCTCGCGCCCGGTGCTGCGGGGCTTCCAGGGTGAGCGTGTGCGTGTGCTGATCGACGGGCTGGGGACGACCGACGTGTCCAACACTTCGGCTGACCACGCGACCACGATCGATCCGCTCACCGCCGAACGGATCGAAGTGCTGCGCGGTCCCGCAGTGCTGCTGTTCGGAAGCCAGGCGATCGGCGGCGCGGTCAACGTGATCGACAAGCGTATTCCGCGCCGCGTGCCTGACGAACCGGTTCATGTCGACGGGCTGGCGAGCTGGAATTCGGCCTTTGATTTGCGCGAGGGCGGAGTCTCGGTCGATGTGCCGGTTACGGGGCGCTTCGTTATTCACGCCGATGGCACTTACCGCGAGACCAACGATCTCGAAATCGGTGGATTTGTCATGTCGCAAGCACTGCGGTCCGAGCTGCTAGAGGCGGCGGACGAGGAAGCGGGCGAGGGCAATGATGAGGCGGCCGCCGAGCTGCGTGAAGCTGCTGGACAGCGCGACATCCTGCCCTCCAGCGCAACCCGCACCTGGACTGCGAACGCAGGTGCGGCCTTTATCGATGGCGACAACACGCTTGGCGTCGCTGTCGGCTGGTACGATACACGCTACGGCGTTCCGGTGCGCCCCGGCACTGAGCATCACGGGGAAGGCGGCGAAGAGGAGGCCGGCGAAGAACGTGTCACGATCGGCCTCGAACAGTTCCGGGCCGATTTGCGTGCGGAGGCAGGGCTGGGCGATGGGTTTTTGTCCCAACTCAAGGCCCGCGTCGGTTACAGCAACTATAGTCACACCGAATTCGAAGGCGACGAGGTTGGCACCACCTTCGATGTCGAAGGGATAGAGGCGCGGCTGGAACTTGTGCAAAACGAACGCGGCGGCTGGCGCGGATCGAGCGGGGCGCAGTATTACTATCGCGATTTTCTCGCCGTGGGCGAAGAAGCCTATGTGCCGCCCAACCGGACCGACCAGTTCTCACTATTTACATTGCAGGAATTTGGCACTGGGCCGATCCAGTTTGAAGCGGGCGGTCGCGCCGAATTCACCGATGTCGAATCGCAGCCGCTGGGGCTCGCTCGCAACTTCTCGACCTTCTCGGGCGCACTGGGGCTGGTGCATGAGGGGCCCGGCAGAATGCGCATGGGCGTCAACCTGTCGCGCGCCGAGCGTGCGCCGAGCGCGGAAGAGCTGTTTTCCGAGGGGCCGCACATCGCAACGCAAGCATTCGAGATCGGCGATCCCGATCTGGTCAGCGAAAGTGCCATCGGGATCGAGGGATATGCCCGCGGCCATCTGGGCGCGGCGAAAATCAGCGTGGCAGTTTACCAGAACTGGTTCGATAACTACATCTTCCTGCTCGAAACGGGTCTGGAAGAAGACGGCCTGCCCGTGTTCCAATACTTGCAGGACGATGCCACCTATTTCGGAATCGAAGGCGAGGTTACATTTCCGTTCTTCGAGCAGGATGGCTTGACACTGATGGCCGATCTGCGCGGCGATTATATTCGCGCGACACTCGACGATGGGACGCCCGTCCCGCGTATCCCGCCGGTGAGCCTGCTGGGCGCGATCGAGGCGCAGACCAGCAGTTTCGACGCGCGGGCCGAAGTCCAATGGTCCGCGAAGCAGGACCGGGTGGCCTCTTTCGAAACCGAAACCGCCAGTTTTACGCTGGTCAATCTTTCGCTCACCTGGCGTCCGATCAAGGACAGCAAGGGCGTTGCGCTGGTGTTGGCGGCGGACAATTTGTTTGACGTCGTCGGCCGCCGCCACGCCAGCTTTACCAAGGATTTCGTGCCGCTGGCCGGGCGCAATTTCAAGGCCAGCCTGCGCTTCAGTTTCTGAGCGCGGGCACCTTTCCCTACCGGCTCAGTCTTCGACTGCGAAGCTGATCTCGGCGTGTTCCTGCAGCCGGTTGACCAGCGCTTCGCCCAGGAAATAACCCGGCGTGCCGATACCGCCCGGCTTGTCGCATGATAGCAGGCCGATCGCGGTTTCGGCGATCATGCGGCTGGTCGAACCATAGCCCGGATCGTACTTGCCCTTGACGCCGTAACGCAGGTGCTCGCCATCCGGCATGTCGGCCACGAACAGCACGTCGTAAAACCCATTCTCGCGCTCTTCCTTGCTTGGCCCTTCGCCGGGCTTGGGCGGCTTGGCCCCGAACGGATTCTTCATCAGTTCGGTCGCAGCCTCGGCCATCTTCCTGCCCGCTTCGCCGGGGCTGGTCAGCACCATCTCGTCATAGCGGAAGTCCTCGCCATAAGGGAAGCCGGCCAGGAAATTGGTGCGGTGCACGTTCTTGGTGTTGATCGGCGCCATCACGAAAGGGGCGGCCCATTTGTCCAGGTCCTTCTCGTAGTGCGGGATCATGCCGGATGGCTGGTCTGGCCCTTCGAAACCGGGCGTCAAACCGAACGCATTGCGCAGAACCTGGATGATCCGCGGGTTGGTTGCCGCAGCCTTCATCGTTGCAGTGAGGCTGGCGGCAGTACCGCCCGAGAAGGTGCCCTGCATCGCGCGCACCCGCCCGCGGATGCGCGGCGCAGGCTTGCCGAAGCGCTTCACCGCTTCCTTCTGCGCCATCAACACGCCCAGATCGAACGGGATCGAATCGAACCCGCTGGAAAAGCAGATGCGTGCGCCGCTGGCCTTTGCCGCTTCGTGATGTTGGTCGATCTTCTCACGCATCCAGGCCGGCTCGCCGCACAGATCGGCATAATCGGTGCCGGTCTTGACGCAGGCCTCGACCAGCGCATCGCCATAGAGCTGGTAGGGGCCAACTGTGGTGATCACCACCCGCGTGCGATTGCACATTGCTTCAAGGCTGGCCGGGTCATCGGCATTGGCTACAACCAGCGGGGTGGTATCGGGCGCGCCGATTGCGTCGCGCACCGCCTCCAGCTTGTCGAGGCTGCGCCCAGCCATAGCCCATTTGGGGCCGTCTGCGCGCGGGCCATAGTGATGAGCGAGATATTCGGCGACGAGCCGCCCGGTATAGCCGGTGGCGCCGTAAACGATGATGTCGAATTCGCGGTTGTCGCTGGACATGGATGCTCTCCTTTGTGCCCTGCATGCGCCGGGCGCTTCAGAGAGTCAAAGCCGCTACGGCAGTTTACGTTCCCGCATCAAAAGCCGAACTGGCGGCTCGCAAGATCGTACATGATCTCTTCCGATCCGCCGCCGATCGCCATCACGCGCACCTCGCGATAGATCCGCTCGACCCGCCCGCCGCGCACGAAGCTTGCCCCGCCCAGGATCTGGCACGCCTCACGCGCGCAATACTCCAGCGTCTGGGTCGCCTGGACCTTGAGCAGCGCGAAATCGCCGGGGAAGGCGCAGCCGTGTTTCACCGTCCAGGCGGCATGGTCGATCATCGCCTGCGTCGCGCCGATCATCTGCAGCATGCGCGCCAGCTTGTGGCGGATCGCCTGCCGCGTCACCAGCGGTCGGCCAAAGGTCTCTCGGCTCCGCGCCCAGTCGAGCGCGTCTTCGTAGCAGATCCGTGCATAGGCGGCGGCCTGCTGCGCCATGCCCAGCCGCTCGCCGTTGAAATTGCGCATGATCGCGCCGAAGCCCGCGTTTTCCGGCCCGATCAGGTTTTCGGCCGGCACTTCGACATCGTCGAAATGGATCGTCGCGGTGTCAGACGCATGCCAGCCCATCTTTTCCAGCGGCGTGCGCGACACGCCTGGCTGGTCAAGCTCGACCAGCAACAGCGAAACCCCGCCCATGCCCTCGCCGCCGGTGCGCACCGCCAGCGAAATATAGTCGGCGCGCATGCCCGAGGTGATCAGTGTCTTGGCGCCATTGACCACATAAAGATTCCCGCGCCTTTCCGCGCGGGTACGAAGATTGGCAACGTCCGATCCGCCGCCCGGCTCGGTGATGCCAAGGCAGATGATCTTCTCACCGCTTAGCACCTGCGGCGCGATGCGCTGTTTGAGCTCTTCGCTGCCCGCCGCGATCACCGGGGGCAAGCCGATGCCGTGGATCATCAGCGAGGCCGGGATGCCGCCAGCGCCGGGGCGGCACATTTCCTCTGACTGGACCAGCGAGTGGAAGATGTCGAAGCCGCCCTGATCCAGCGTGCCGCTGCCGCCATATTCCTGCGGATAGCCAAGCCCCAGCACGCCCGCCTCGGCGGCTTTCCGGTGCAGTTCGCGCGGCAATTGGCCCGCACGCTCCCATTCGTCGACATGCGGCATGATCTCTCGGGCAACGAAGGCGCGCACGCTGGCACACACCGCCTCGTGGCTTTCGTCATAATGCGGCGAGCGGCTGCGCCATTGGTCAAACAGCGGCGCAGTGTCCATCACATCCTCCTTTCAGAGCCGCGGCAGCGTGACCCCGCGCTGGCCCATATATTTGCCGGCGCGGTCAGCGTAGGTTACTTCAGGTCGCTCGTTCCCAGCCAGGAACAGGAACTGGCACGCGCCCTCATTGGCATAGATTCTGGCGGGCAGCGGAGTGGTGTTGGAAAACTCCAGCGTCACATGCCCTTCCCAGCCCGGCTCAAGCGGAGTGACGTTGACGATGATCCCGCAGCGGGCATAGGTGCTTTTGCCAAGGCAGATCACCAGCACATCCTCGGGCACGCGGAAATATTCCACCGTGCGGGCAAGCGCAAAGCTGTTGGGCGGGATCACGCAGACATCGGTCTTGCGGTCGACAAAACTGTTGGCGGCGAAATCCTTGGGATCGACCACCGCGCTGTCGACATTGGTGAAGATCTTGAACTCGTCAGCCACGCGGGCGTCATAGCCAAAGGAACTGAGCCCATAGGAAATGCAGCCTTCGCGTCTCTGCGCCTCGACGAAGGGCTCGATCATGCCTTCGCTCAGCGCCTTGTCGCGGATCCACTTGTCGGAAAGAATCGCCATGGGAGAGTGATTCCCGATTGTGATGAGGGCGGCAAGCGGGGGAACGGTTTTATCTGGGGGAGACTTTGAAAGCGGTGCCCCGATGACCCCTGGAATGCGGACCATGTGCCAATCGCCCAGCTGCGGACAAAGCCGAATTCGTCCGGGCGCCGGAGCCGGAATGGCCAATCGGAGAATTCTGCGCTACAGTTCAGCTATTGAGAATCTGGCTTGGTGGCTTCGGGAAGACCGATTTCTGCCTCAAGCCAAAAACCTGGCGGGTCGCGCGAAACCTTTTTGGGAGGGACCGCTATGCTAAGATTCATGGGACTGTCGGCACTGTTGATCGGGTCGAGCGGGATTGCCGCGTCAGCCTATTTCGACAATGCTGCAATGGTTGAAACCCGCAAGCTGGCAGCGCTTGATCCATCGTTAGCTGGCCGAAATGCGTGCCGGGGTATCGACGCGAACGGCGCGTTGCTGGACAAGAGGCTGGAAATTGCTGCGGCGAAATCACCGCAGCTGCTTTCGTCGGTTTCTGCCACCACCTTCCCTCTTTACTCCCAGATACCCGCTTCGGATATCGATGTAACGGGCATGTCAGGCGAGGCGCGCAGATATTTCGACCAAGGCGTATCCTTCCTGTACGGCTTCAACCACAAGGCTGCGGTCAAATCGTTTCGAACGGCCCGCAGTTTCGCCCCGGAATGCGCCATGTGCTGGTGGGGTGAAGCAACGGCCAATGGCCTGAACATCAACGCCGGTATAAACGAGGAGCAAAATCGCCGTGCAATCTTTGCAATCAAGCAAGCACAAAGATTGTCGGCAGATTCCAGCCCTGCCGAAAAAGCGCTGATCGCAGCGGCGGCACTGCGCTTTCCCGATGATCTATCGGCAGATCGTGGCGCGCTTGAACGGGAGTATTCCAACTCGATGATGGAAATTGCCCGCCGCTTCCCGGCGAGCGATGACATTGCGGTTCTGGCAGCGGAATCCGCCATGAACACAACCCCCTGGGATTACTGGGTCGATAGTGACGGAAAGCGAGTGGCCAAACCGCAGATTGCAGCGGCGATCGCACTGATCGACAAGGTGATGGAACGAAACCCTGCCCATCCCCAAGCGTCCCATCTCTATATCCATCTTACAGAAAACGGGCCCAATCCCAGCATGGGCGAAGTTGCCGCCGATCGCCTGGTCACACATGCGCCTCCAACGCTGGGGCATCTGGTCCACATGCCCGCGCACATTTTCTATCGGATCGGGCGATACAAGGATTCGATTGCAGCCAATATCAAGGCTGCGCGAGCCGACGAGGAGTATCTGCATCTTGCCGGCGATGACGGTTTGTACCGGTTCGGTTATTACCCTCACAATGTGCATTTCCTGCTCACATCGGCGCAGATGGCAGGCGACATGCTTACGGTCGCGAACGAGACTGAGCGCCTCAAGCGGATTGTCGGAGTAGAGGCAGCGCGAGAAATGCCCTGGGTGCAGGCCATTCACGCGGCGCCATCCTTTGCGTTGACCCAATTCGCTTCGAACGATGCGGTGCTGGCATTGACCCAGCAGCCATCCGAACTTTCCTATGTCGAGGCGATGCGCCACTACGCCCGAGCCGTGGCTTACGCAAGAATTGGCAACGACCAGGCTTTTTCCGCCGAGATTGAAAAGATGCACCAGCTTGCGAGCGAGCCGCAAGTAACCGCGATGGTAGATGCAGGCTTTCCCGCTCCAGACATAATCAGGCTGGCTGCGCTGGTCGCAAAGGGACGCCACGCACACAGCAAGGGCAAGTTTGACGCGGCTGCGGATCATTATCGGGCAGCACAGGCGATCGAACGGACCATTCCCTATACCGAACCGCCTTATTGGTATTATCCGATCGCCCAATCGCTGGGTGCATCGCTGTACAAGGCTGGCAAATACCGGGATGCACAGGCGGCCTTTCGTCAAGCATTGTTCCAGGCGCCGAACAGTGGCTGGGCACTTTACGGTCTTGCCCAGACCGAAGCGAAACTCGGAAACGAGCTGGAGGCGAAGGCTGCGTCTGCAGCATTGGACAAGGCATGGATCGGCAATCGTGATTGGCTGGTAATGGACCGATTGTGATGCGCATTGGCCAACAGTTGGCGTTCGCCGCCAGTGTCAGTCGATCAGTGCGGCGCGTAGCCTGGGATTGAGCGAAGTGATGTAGTTGAGCCACTTTTTTGGCCGGCGTAGCATGTCCTGGGGATAGGTCACCTTGATCCCGGCGATCCTGGCAATCTCGCCCACGAAATGGATGCAATTGCGCTTTTCGAGGTCGTAATACTTGCCCGGTGCATCTCGCCATGCCTTCACCAGCGCGGCAATTTCGCGATATTGCTCGTCGCTTATCGTCACAGTGAAATGGCGGTTGGTCCTGGCGATATATTTCGGCTCTTCCACCATCACATCGTGTTCGACCGGGCCGTTGAGGATCGCGGTGGACACCTTCTTGGCGGTGAAGCCGTAATTCTCGCTCACCTTCTTGCCGGTCTCCTCCAGCGTGCCCTCCATCACGATGAAGGCATGCGGATAACGCCCCACCAGCACCGAGCCATTGAAGCTGTGGAAGCTGAGCTTGACCTCGGCCAGCACAGGCGAAGCCCAGCCGAGCGAAAATGCAGCAAGCAGGATGGTGAAAATGCGGCCCATTGCGCGGCTATTATCGCTGTGTTCCGGCAAAGGGCAAGCCCGGCGTGGCTCTTTCCGCTTGTCGGGCACTCAGGGAACCAGCACGGTCGAACCGGTCGTGCGTCTCGCTTCCAGGTCAATCTGCGCCTGGGCTGCATCCTTCAGGGCATAGGTCTGGCCGATGGTGACCTTGACCTGCCCCGATCCCAGCATGTCCCACACACGGGTGATGCCTAGCGTGCGGTCTTCGGGCGTGGCGTAATAGTGGAAAATCGTCGGGCGGGTCACGAATAGCGAGCCCTTCTGCGCCAGCAGGCCCAAATTGACGCCTTCGACCGGGCCCGAGGCATTGCCGAAACTTACCAGCAGGCCGCGCGGGCAAAGGCTGTCGAGCGAGGGCATGAAAGTGACCTTGCCCACCCCGTCGAACACCACCGGCACGCCGGCCCCGGCGGTCAGTTCCCGCACGCGCGGGGCGATATCCTCACGGTCATAGCGGATCACGTGATCGCAGCCGGCCTCACGCACGGTGGCGGCCTTGGCATCGGAAGAAACCGTGCCGATCACCTTGACCCCGATTGCCTTGAGCCATTGCACCATGATCAGGCCAACCCCGCCCGCGGCGGCGTGGACCAGCACCGTGTCGCCGGCCTCAAGGTCGGCGCAGCGTTCGACCAGCGCCTCGACCGTGGCAGCCTTGACAAGCGCAGCTGCGGCCAGTTCATCGCTGACATTGCCGGGCAGCTTGAACAGCGCATCGGCGGGCATCGCCCGGTGGGTGGCATAGGCACCAAGGCCCGGCCCCATATAGGCGACGCGGTCGCCCATGGCATGGCCTGTCACGCCCGCACCGAGCGCAATGATGCGCCCTGCGGCTTCCAGCCCCAGCCCGCTTGGCAATTCCACTGGATAGAGGCCGCTGCGGTGATAGGTGTCGATGAAGTTGAGCCCGACAGCGCTGTGTTCGATCAGCACTTCACCCGGTGCCGGCACCGGCAAATCGCCTTCCGCCCATTCGATCACTTCGGGGCCGCCGAAGCGGCTGATCTGCGCGCGCAGGTATGTCGTGGTCATATGTTCTCCCGTGTCGCTTTTGCCCTACATCCGGGTGCGGCTGGCATCCGCCTCGTCGTGCAGGCGGTTGACGGTGGCCTTCAGTTCGCGCCGGATCTGTGCCCAGGCGATCAGCGCGAACAGCACCGTGCCGCCCATGACATTGCCGATCAGCGTAGGCAGGATATTGTTCAGCACCATTTCGCCGATCGCACCCTCGCCGATCCATGCCAGCAGGAATATCTCGCACGATCCGACCACGACATGGGTGAAATCGCCCACGGCAATAACATAGGTGACCAGCAAGACCATGCCCAGGAAGCTGTTGCCCGAACTCGGCCGCATCCACACCAGCGCGGCAATCAGCAGGCCCGATGGCAGCCCTTTCACAAAGCTTTCGGTGACGCTGAGATCGGCCACCTTATGGCTGATTTCGAGCATGGCGGCGAGCGTTTCGGGCGTCACCATGGGCGTCTTGGCGAACATCAGCGCCATAGTGGCGGTGCCGATCAAATTGGCCGCCAGGCTGATCGCCCACACGCGTGACAGATTGCCGACATTCCTGGCCGATGGCGAGGCAATCGTTGGCAGCACCGGGGTAATGGTGTTCTCTGTAAAGAGTTGCAGGCGGCAGAAAATCACCAGCACGAAGCCCACGGTATAGCCCAGGCTGTCGATCGCATGGCCCGCCGCCATACCCTTGGTTTCGGCATGGAGCACCGCCTTGAGCAACAGCGAGAAGGACAGCAGAAAGCCCGCCGCCACTGCCGACCAGAACAGCGAGGCCGAGGGGCGCCCCATCTCCTCGATCCCCTCGCGCGCGACTTCGATATAGATCTGCGGCGATGTCAGCGAATCAGGCGGAGCTTGCGCTTCCTCGATGATCTCGTTCTCGCCCATGCCTGCTCCCGTCGTTGCAGCAAATTGCGCCAATCCATAGCCTTATCAAGCGACGGCAACCGCATAAGTTCCGGCAGTGCAACCTCAGGCGGCTCCCGCCCACACCGGCTGTATCGGCGCGGGCAGGCCGGTTTCCGCTTCGCAGGATTCGCGCAACTTGTCGATTCCGGGTCCATAATCGAACAGCGGCAGTTCGCCGCGCCCGGCGCGGATTGCGGTGCGCAGCTTGTCCGTCGCCGCACTATCGACCGTGCCGTTTTCATCAGCCACCACGCCATAGGGGCGCGCGCCTTCCGGTGTGACCAGGCCCTGGCGAATTTCCAGACCGACCAGCTCCGGATCGCGCTCAAGCGGATCACCCCAGCCGCCGCCGCCCCAGGTGATATAATGCAGCAGGTCGCCGGCCTTGACCGGCACATCCTCCACCTTGTTGCCGATGATTTCGGTGGTGCCGTCGGCGCGTTCGAGCACTTTCTTCGCGCGCGTGCCGGGATGCCCGCCGTTGACGCCCCATGGCGGGACGAACCAGCGGTCATCATGCACCGCGATCTCGCCATCGGCCAAAAAGCGGTAGGTCATGTGGATGCCATTGCCGCCGCGGTGCAGCCCCGCGCCGCCGCTGTCGGGCTCGGTCGAGTAGCGTTCGATCCGCAGCGGGAAATAACGCTCGAGGAATTCGTTGGGGACATTGGTGAAGCCGGGCCACAGCGAATGTCCGTCCGGCCCGTCGCCCAGCGGCCGGCCGGGAATGCCGCCAAAGCCGATCTGGAACAGTTGGAACCATTCGGGCGGCTTGTCGTCTCGCGCGTCCCAGCCGGAATAGAACAGGTGCGGGCTTGAACTGAAGCCTGCCGCATTGAGGAATTCGGGCGTGCCCTGGCCCAGCAATCCCCCCAGAATGTCGAAGATACGGCCCAGCGCATGAGTGCGGCCCGAAAGCGCGGCAGGGAATTTCGGCTTCAGCAGCGATCCCTCCGGGATGCGCACTTCGATCAGATCGTAGAACCCGTCATTGAACAGGATCTGCGGATCGAACACCATGATCATGTAGATACCGAAGAACATCTTGAACATGTTCTCGTTGAGATAGAAATTGATCGAGGCGGCGGATTGCGGGTCGGTGCCGTCGAAATCGAGCACCACCTTGTCGCCCTCGCGCCACATGGTGCATCTGATCCGGTAGGGGCCAAAGCCCTTGCCATCGTCGCAGATGTAATCCTCGAAGCTCACCGGCTCCTCGGCCACTGCCATGCCGATCAGCGCCTTCATTGCGCGATAATTGCGGTCGAGCAGTTCCTGCGTCGCCGAGTAATAGACATCGTCGCCGAAGCGATCGGCCATTTCGATCACGCGGCGCGCGGCGACCCGGCACGATGCGATCAGCGCGTTCAGATCGGCCTGGCACCAGTCGGGCTTGCGCGTCTGGTGCATCACCAGCTTCATCAGATCGGCATTGTATTCGCCCTTTTTCCAGATCTTCACCGGCGGGATGCGCACCCCTTCCTCGAAGATCGAGCTGGCGCCGATCGGCATCGATCCGGGCACCGAGCCGCCGATGTCGCTCTGGTGGCCGAACATGGCGGTATAGGCGATCAGCCGCCCGTCCTTGAACACCGGCAGCAGCACCAGCCAGTCGTTCGAATGGCTAATCGCGCCTTCGCAGGAATATGGGTCGCTGAGGAAGATCATGTCGCCATCCTCCAGCGTATCGTCATAGCCCTTGAGGAAGCCGCCGATGAAGCTGCCGAACTGGCCGACGATCATCTTGCCCTTGGGGTCCGCGATTAGCGGGAAGGCGTCACCCTGTTCGCGGATGCCGGGGCTCATTGCGGTGCGCACCAGCGTGGCGTCCATCTCGATGCGGGCATTGCGCAGCGCGTTCTCGATGATGTCGAGCGTGACCGGGTCGATCCTGACCTTCTCGAAGGGCGTGGGGTTGGTTTCGATGATTTGTGCCGGCATCGCTTGCTCCTGAAATCTCTAATTCGTCATTCCGGCGAAGGCCGGAATCCAGATGCGGCGAAGGTGGTTCCGCGCTGGACCCCGGCCTGCGCCGGGGTGACGTGAAAGGGAAAAGACGGGCGTCATTCCGACACCGGATTGATGAGAATATTGCCGACTGCATCGACCCTGGCCACGCAGCCGCTTTCGACCAGCGTGGTCGAATCCATTTCGGTGATGATCGCGGGGCCGGGAATCACATCGCCTTGGCGCAGCCGACTGCGGTCATAGATCGCTGCGGCCTGCTCGCGCCCGTCCATCCACAGCACATGGTCGCGGATCTTGGCGGCCGCTGGGTCGCCGTCGCCCTTTTCCAGCTCGGCGGCGGGAAGCGCCGGCGCCTGGCCCAGCGCCACCGCGCGCAGGTTCACGATTTCATGCGGTGTATCCATGTTGAAGGTGAACAGCCGCAAATGCTCCTCGTCGAAGCGCGCCAATATACCTTCGATCCCGTCTTTCTCGAGCACCGCCTTGTCGATCGTCAGCGGCACTTCGAAGGCCTGCCCGGTATAGCGGATATCGACTTCGAACTGCGTGGTAACCTGCTTTTCCGGCACCCCGTCAGCCAGCAGCTCACTGCGGGTCTGCGCCGCCATTTCATCAAGCACGGCTTCGAGATCGGCAATGCCGATATCCTTTGCCAGGCGGTTGAAGCTGCGCGCGGTTTCAGTGCGCATCCGCGTGGTTGCATCACCCAGCGCGCACAGCACGCCCGGCGAAACGGGCGAGATCGCAGGCCAGCTGCCCATCAGCCGCGCCACCGCATTGACATGCAGCGGACCTGCCCCGCCAAAGCCCATCAGCGCGAATTCGCGCGGGTCATATCCTTGCTGCACGCTGATCATCCTGAGCGCGCCGAACATGTTCTCGTTGACGATATCGATGATCCCGCGCGCCGCCTCCATCAAGGTGACACCCAACGCATCGGCAATCGTCTGTACCGCCTTTTTCGCGCCTTCGCGGTCAAGCTTGAAACTGCCGCCCAGCAGGTCTTCGGGCAAATAGCCCAGCACGACATTGGCGTCGGTCACCGTCGGCAGTTCGCCGCCCTTGCCATAGGCGACTGGGCCGGGCACCGCGCCCGCGCTTTCGGGGCCAACCCGCAGCGCCCCGGTCAGCTGGGGCACATGCGCGATCGAACCGCCACCCGCGCCCACGGTCTTCACGTCGAGCGAGGACGCGCGCACCGACAGATGGCCAACCTCGGTCGAACGGACCCGGCGCGGCTCAAGCCCTTCGATCAGCGCGACATCGGTCGAGGTGCCGCCGACGTCGAGCGTGAGAATGTTGGTGAAGCCGGCATTCTTCGCCACCCACAGCGCGCCGGTAACCCCGCCTGCGGGGCCGGACATCAATATGTTGACCGGGTGCTCCTCGGCCTTCTGGCTGCTCATCAGCCCGCCGTCCGAGCGCAGCAGCGAGAGCTTGCCCTTGAGCCCTTCGTCCTCCAGCTTGCTGCGCAGGTTGGAGACATATTTGCTCACCACCGGGCGCACCGCGGCGTTGGCAACGGTCGACAGCGTACGTTCGTATTCCTGCATCTCGGGCAGCACTTCGTGGCTCAGCGACACGGGAATGCCGGGCAGTTCCTCTGCCGCGATCTCGCCGATGCGCTTTTCATGCGCGCCGTTGACATAGGCGTTGATCAGGCTGACGGTGAGTGCTTCGATCCCTTGCCCCTTGAGCTTGCGCAGCGCGGCACGCACCGCCTTTTCATCAAGCGGGCGCACTTCCCGGCCATCGGCATCCATCCGCCCCGGCACTTCAACCGTATCTTCCAGATGCGCGAGCGGCTGCGGCTTGGGCCACACGATCCATGCAGCAAGGCCGCCGGGCACGAAGCTGCGCGCGATCTGCATGATGTCGCGGTAACCCTCGGTGGTGATGAGCCCGACCTTGGCGCCCTTGCCTTCAAGCACGGCATTGGTCGCCACCGTAGTGCCGTGGAGGAAATAGGAGATGTCGCTGGCCGAAACGCCCGCTTCGGCGGTGATCGCCTTCACCCCGTTGAGTATCCCTTCCGAGCTGTCATGCGGGGTTGAGGGCGTCTTGTGGCGCCAGAATTTTCCGCTTTGCTCGTCGAACAGCAGCAGGTCGGTGAAGGTCCCCCCCACATCGACGCCCAATCTGTACTTATCGGGCCTGTAAGTCATAGTCTCTCCGTGGCTATATTCGGTCAGGCCGCTCGTGCGACCAAGGATGGCAAGGCCCGGCCCAGTCTTTCGGCGAACCAATGGTTGGCGGCGATGGCTGCCTCGAGCTCGATACCCGTGTCGATGCCCGAACGCTCCATCATGTAAACCAGATCCTCTGTGGCAATATTCCCCGTCGCCTTGGGGGCAAAGGGGCAGCCGCCCAGCCCGCCAAGCGATGCGTCGAATATGCGCACGCCCGCCTGATACGCTGCCCAGGCATTGGCGATGCCGGTGCCGCGCGTATCGTGGAAATGCGCGCGCATCGGGATCCTGCCGCCAAGCAGTTCACCCAGGCGCCCGAACAAATCCCCCACCTGCGCCGGAACGCCCACGCCGATGGTATCCGCCAGCGCGATTTCCTCCGGCCCTTCGGCGGCCATTTCCTCGGCAATGGCGAGCACGGTTTCAGGCTGCACCTCGCCCTCGAACGGGCAGCCAAAGGCGGCGCTGATCGTTACCTGCGCGCGCATCCCCTGTTCGCGGGCGAAGCGGATCATGGCGCGGTTCTCGGCGATGCCCTGTGCGATGGTCTGGCCCTGGTTCTTCTGCCCGAATGTGTCGCTGGCCACGATCACGCAGCCGATCTGGTCGATGCCGCGGGCTCCGCCCTCGCGCGTTGCCAGCGCGCGCATCACCCCGCGCTTGTTGAGTACCAGGCCGATATAGGTCGCATCTTTGCGATTGGGCAGGCCGGCGATCACGTCTTCCGCATCGGTCATCTGCGGCACGCGCTGCGGGTGGACGAAGCTCGCCACCTCCAGCCGCCGCGCGCCATAGTCGAGCATCCGCCCGATCATCGCCAGCTTGACTGCGCTGGGGATGATCTCGGGTTCGTTCTGCAGCCCGTCGCGCGGGCCGACTTCGACGAGTTCGATGCTTTGGGCAGCCATGGGAATAGTCTCGCTGGCAAAAAACGGCTGGGCGCGTGATACGCAAATTGTATACAAATGCAAATGGCGCTTGTATAGGCCCGGTCACGTTCGGGTCCGCTTGAGCGCCGCTTGTGTCGCTCTCTGTACCCTTTGTGTGCCTTTAGGGTGCGCCTTGAGTAAATAGCTGTGTGGCGCTGGAATTTTGACGATGCGAAAGGGGTGACATGGCCGAGGGAGCGCTTTCGGGACTGCGGCTGATCGAAATGGGCCAGCTGATCGCGGGGCCATTCTGCGGCCAGCTGATGGCCGATCACGGTGCCGAAGTGATCAAGATCGAGCCGCCCAAGGTGGGCGATGCGATGCGCAACTGGGGGCAGGGTATCCCGCTGTGGTTCTCGGTCGTCGCGCGCAACAAGAAATCGATCACCCTCAATCTGCGCGAGAAGGAAGGGCAGGAGATTGTCCGCCAGCTCGCCGCCAGGGCCGATTTCCTGCTCGAGAATTTCCGTCCCGGCACGCTCGAGCGCTGGAACCTGGGGTGGGACGATCTGCACGCGATCAACCAGGCGCTGATCATGATCCGCGTTTCGGGCTATGGCCAGAGCGGCCCCTATTCCCCGCGCGCTGGCTATGGCGGGATCGGCGAGGCGATGGGCGGCATGCGATACATCGCGGGTGAGCCGGACCGCCCGCCAAGCCGGGCCGGTATCTCGATCGGCGATTCGCTCGCCGCGACCTATGCCTGCCTCGGCGCGCTGATGGCGCTCAACCACCGGCACAAGACGGGGCAGGGGCAGGTGGTCGATTCGGCGATCTATGAAGCGGTGCTGGCGATGATGGAATCGACCGTGCCCGAATATACGGTGACCGGCCATATCCGCGAACGCACCGGCTCGATCCTGCCCAAGATCGCGCCCTCCAACGTCTATCCCACCAGCGATGGCAGCGTGCTGGTGGCGGGGAACCAGGACAGCGTGTGGAAGCGCATGGCGGCGATGATGAGCGTGCCCGAACTGGGCGATGATCCGCGCTACAATTCGCACGTCGCCCGCGGCGAACGGCAGGCCGAGCTCGACGCGCTGATCGGCGAATGGACCAGGCAGCGCACCAGCCAGCAGGTGCTCGACCTGTGCGAAGAGCACGGCGTGCCGGCGGGCAATATCTACCGCGCGCCCGAGATGCTGGCTGATCCGCATTTCGCCGCGCGCGAGGCGATCATCGAAATGCCGCATCCCAAATATGATAACTTCAAGATGCAGAATGTCGCGCCCAAGCTGTCGGAAACGCCCGGCCATGTCGAATGGGTCGGGCCGGAGCTGGGCCAGCATAACGAGGAAATCTACGGCGGGCTGCTGGGGATGGATTCGCGCAAGCGCGCCGAGCTGGAAGAACGCGGGATTATCTAACCCGGCGCAGCCGCTCTACTCCGCCGCCTCGGCCGCATTCGCAAAGGTGTGAAAGGCGCGGCGCAGATGGCTGCCCATGACCGCGCGGGCCCAGCCCGGATCGCGCGCGCGGAAGGCGGCGATCAGTTCGTCATGGTCGCGCGCCGACTGCCTCAGATCTTCCACCGAATAGCTGCGCGCGGTGCGCAGTACCACCGGCTGCTCGACCAGCATGGCCAGCACCTGCGCCAGGCGCGGCGAATGCGCTGCTTCGGTGATGATCTCGTGGAAGCTGCGGTTGGCATCGAGAAAGCGCACTACGTCGGGCGGCTCCATCGTCACCGCCAGGTGCAGCTGCTGGTTGACTTGCTCGAGTCGGTCGATCTGCTCGCCTGAAAGGCGGCGCGCCGCGCGCTCGGCGGCATGGCCCTCGAGCATCTGCCTCAAGGTGAACATCTCGTCGATGTCGTCGCGGCTCCAGTCGGCCACGAAGATGCGCTTCGATTCGCTGCGCACCAGCAGCATCTCGCTCTCCAGCCGCCGCACCGCCTCGCGCACCGGCGTGCGGCTGACGCCGGTGATCTGCGTCAGCTGGTCCTCGGTCAGCTGTGCGCCCGGCTTGACCGCGCCGCTGAGCAGGTGGGCGCGGATCTTGTCATAGGCGAGGTCGGAGGCGCGGCTCATCCCGGAACCCTAGGCTGCTGTGCGCCCGAAGGGGACTGAAAAGGACACAAAGGATACTGAAAAGCACAGAGAAGCAGCTGAAAGGTGCACAAACGCTCCCCCGCAAGCTGCCATCGCGACCATTTTGCCACACACCACGGCCTTCCCCCCGTTCTTGCACATTAAGCTTGACCAGGATAAATTGTATACAATATTGCGTCAATTAATTGGGTAGCGTTTGCCTGCAGCCGGCAAGTCCGGGAAAAATCCCGTACCGGCTAAAGGTTCAGGGGAGATACGACAGATGACCACCTTCAAGTACACCCTTGCGTGCGGCGCGGCGTTTGGCGCGATCATTATGGCCAACCCCGCATTGGCGCAGGATGTCGGCAGCGAAGCAGTTGCGGAAGACGCTACCGGCAGCAACGCCATTATCGTGACCGCGCGGCGCCAGTCCGAAACGCTGGCCGAGGTTCCGAGCGCGATCACCGTGTTCACCGCAGATACGCTGGAGAAGACCGGGATCGACCGGGCTGAGGAATTCGTCCAGCTGACGCCCGGCGTGACGATTGTCACCGGCACTGCGGAAGCGGGCGATACCCAGATCAACATTCGCGGCATCAATGGCGCCCGCGACGCGGAAAGCTCGGTCGCGCTGGTGGTGGACGGCATTCTCAAGACCAACACTGCACAGCTCAACCAGGATCAGGGCACGCTGCGCCAGATTGAAATCCTCAAAGGCCCGCAGGGCGCGCTTTACGGCCGCAATGCTGCAGCTGGCGCGATCGTGATACAGACGCTCAAGCCGGCTGGCTTCCTGGAAGGCGGCATCAAGGTGAGCGCCGCAGAGGACGAGACCTACAAGGCCTCGGCCTATGTTTCGACGCCGGTGGGCGAGGGGGCCGGGCTGGTCCTGTCGGGCAGTTATTCGACCACCGACGGCTTCTATCGCAACGTGCTGCTGGATTCGAATACAGTCGATGACCAGGAAGTGTGGTCGGTCGACGGGCGCTTCGTGGCCGAACTGGGTCCGTCGACGGAGCTTGATGTCAAGGCGCGCTATGCCGATCTCAAGGGCGCATCGATCAATTACAACGCGGCCTTTGCGCTGCCCAATTTCGGCGGTGCCTTTTTCGAGGACGTCAACGAGCACCCGTTCAATTTCTATTCCAACATTCGCCCCACCAATACCCAGCAGACCTTCGAGGCATCGGCCAAGATCGAGCACGAATTCGACAGCGTCACGCTGACGGCCTGGGCGCTTTATAGCGATGTCGAACAATTGCTGACCGCCGATGGCACTTCGGCAGATTTTGCGCGCTTCACCTTCCCAGGGGCGACGCAGGATTCGGTCGACGCTTCGAATGCCTGCTTTGCCAGCACCGCCTCGCTGACCGGCTTCCCGGTCAACCCGCCGGGTTTCATCGGGGCGACGCCGGTGCCCTTCATCTTCGATCCCGTCAACGGGTCGACCTTCGGCCCCTTCGGTCCCACAACCTGTGACGGCACCCAGCTACAGGTTCGCAACCAGAGCGATTTCAGCGCCGAAGTGAGGCTCGCCTCGAACGGCGATAGCATGGTCGACTGGCAGGTGGGTGGTTACTACCTCCATATCGACCGGGAAGTTGGGGTCAGCCTGGGCGCAGACCTGGGCAATGGCGCCAGTACGGAACTGTTCAATCCGGCTGGTTCTGCCAATCCCACCACCCAGCTCTACCACGATGATTTCTCGACCGATGTCTATGCCGTGTTCGGCTCGGCAGATTTCGAGGTGAGCGAACGCTTCGAACTCGGGCTGGCAGCGCGCTATGACATCGAGGACCGCAAGGTGCGCAACCTCGTGCCCAATGCCACCGATCCCTTTACCGGCGGCCCGATCAATCCGGGCCAGGCCTTCGGGCCGATCCCCGACCAGTCGAAGAGCTTCAAGCAGCTCCAGCCCAAGATCTCGCTGCGCTACGAGCTTTCGGATGACGTCAATCTCTACGCCAACTGGGGCATCGGCTTCAAATCGGGCGGGTTCAACAATCAGGGCTCGGCCGCGATCGTTGACCAGGCCTTCAACCAGTTCATCGGCACGGACGTGCTGATCGAGGACCAGTTCCGCAAAGAGAAATCGAGCGCCTTCGAAGCGGGTATGAAGGGCGACCTTCTGGGCGGCGCGGTGACATTCGATCTTGCAGGTTACTATACCAAGATCGACGACATGCAGTTCTTCGAATTCTTCGTTGGCGGCTTCGGCCTGCTGCGCGTGGTGTCGAATATCGACGAGGTCGAGATCTATGGCGCCGAGCTCAACCTGTCTGCCGAGATCATGCCGGGCTGGAGCGTGTTCGGTTCAGCCAATGTGACGGAGAGCGAGATCAAGGAGAATGCCTCTCGGCCGGTCACGGTCGGCAACAAGTCGCCCTATACCGCGGACTACACCCTCAACCTGGGCACCCAGCTTGACCTGCCGGTAACCGACACGCTCGATTTCGTTGCCCGGGCCGATTACCGCATCACCGGGCCGACCTGGTTCCACACCATGCAGAACAACACCTCGCCCACGCTGTTCAGCGGGCTGCTTCCGGGATCGGCGCTGGCCCTGCCTTCATTCGTGGGCGATGCGGATTACTCGCTTACCCGGCGCGATACTTTCGGCGTGCTCAACACGCGTATCGGGCTGGAAACCGGCAGCTGGTCGGTCACGGCCTTTGCCGACAATCTCACCAACGAAAAATACATTGCCGAGGCGATCCCGGCGATCGAATTTGGCGGATCGTTCATTTCTCCGGGGATGTTGCGGCGCTTCGGGGTGGAGTTTGGCTACAAATTCTAGGATAAGCTGTTCACACACGCGAGCGTGCGAGAGGAGCTCTTTGGGTGAGCGCTGAGGACGTGAAGAGCAATTATGCCGGCGTCTTCGAAGGTCGGATCGGTTTCGGGAAAAGGCCCGCGCTGATCCTGATCGACTTTGTAGAGGCCTATTTGGCCAAGGGCAGCCCGCTTTACGCAGGCGTCGAGCCCGCATTGGAGGCGGCCTTGCGGCTGCGCGATGCGGCACGCACGGCGGGTGTGCCGGTGATCTATACCAATGTCGAGTTCCATCCTTCGATGGCGGACGGGGGGATCTTCGCTCGCAAGATCGACGCGCTGAAAAGCTTTGCGCGCGGCAACCCGCTTGGCGCCTGGCCTGCGGGGCTTGAGCCGGGCGGGGATGAACTCGTCATCACCAAGCAATATGCCAGCGCCTTTTTCGGCACCTCGCTCGCCTCCACGCTCACCGCCATGGGCATTGACAGCCTGGTGATCACCGGCGTCACCACCAGTGGCTGCATCCGCGCCAGCTGCGTCGATGCCTGCCAGCACGGCTTCATCCCGATCGTGGTGGAAGAGGCGGTGGGCGACCGGCACGTGGCTGTACACCGCGCCAATCTGTTCGACATGAACGCCAAATATGGCGATGTGGTGGGGATGGCCGAAGTGCTCGATCACTTCGCGCAGGTCGCGGGCCGCTAGCCCCCGGCAAGCAACCGGCCGGCAACTGCGTCAAGCTTTGCCAGCAGCGCCGGATCAAGCTTGTCGGGCGCGGTGATCACTGCATCATCCAGCGCGAAGTCGATCGGCGAAGGCTCGCGCTGGTCAGGCAGTGCGTTGATGAAGCGGGTCAGCATGTCGCGCGCCAGCTTGCTGTTGAGCTGCATCTGCGCAACCACCTGTGCCACGTCGACCGCTTCGCCTTCCCGCCAGCAATCGTAATCGGTCACCATGCCGATCAGGGCATAGGGCAGCTCCGCCTCACGCGCCAGTTTGGCTTCGGGCATGGCGGTCATGCCCACCACGTCCGCCCCCCATTCGCGGTACATCCGGCTTTCGGCGCGGGTCGAGAATTGCGGGCCCTCCATGGCAAGATAGGTTGCACCGGTCGCCACCTTTCCCTTGGCGCCAGCGATCGCGGCGGCGGCCATTTCGGACAGGCGCGGGCAAACCGGATCGGCCATCGAGACATGCGTGACGAGGCCGGTGCCGAAGAAGCTGCGCGGTGTGCGATTGGTGCGGTCGATGAACTGTTCGACAATGGCAAAGCGCCCCGGCTCGATCTGCTCACGCAGGGAGCCAACCGCAGAGATGGCAAGAATGTCGGTGCAGCCTGCGCGCTTGAGCACATCGATATTGGCGCGCGCATTGAGCTCGCCGGGCGCGATCGGGTGCCCCCGCCCGTGGCGCGGGAGGAAGCGCACCCGCACATCGCCGATGCGTCCGCACAGCACCTCGTCGCTGGGCTTGCCCCACGGGCTGTCGATCGCGATCCATTGCGCGTCTTCAAGCCCCTCTATCGCGTAGAGCCCCGATCCGCCGATGATCCCGATGGTCCACGGGCTGGTCATGCATTTCCCCTGTTTGCGTGCCTGTACGGCAAGCTTTATCGCTCAATGCCGCGTCATGGCAAAGAAATGGTTAGCCTTGCGTCGTTAGCCGCGGGAAATCACGCCAGATCATGGGGTTCAGGCACCGACCTGCGGATAAAAGCTTCCGCCTTGGCATAAGGCACGGCAATCGAATCGCGCGCCTGCATGCGCTTCTGGTGCGCGGCGAGCGCGGGATAGGTATCGAGCGGCAGCCTGGCAGCGAGCGAGAGCTGCATCAGGCAGGTGGTGACGGTGATATCGGCGATCGACAGCGCGTCGCCGGCATAGAATTCGCCATCGCCCAGCGCGCCGTCGAGATAGGCCAGGATCGGCGGCATCTTTTCTGTCCAGCATGCCCGCGCGGTGTCGAGATCGGGCTCTTTCCCCTGCATGGCGGCAAAGGCGATCGGACGGAAAATGCCCAGCCCGCCGGTTGCGGCCAGATGGCTGTCGGCATACTCCTCGATCCACAGCGCATGCCCATAGGCGAAGGGATCGGCGGGATAGAGCGGCACCTGGGGGTGCTTCCTCTCGATATAGCCGCAGATGGCAGAGCTGTCCGCAATCGTCCCAGGAATACCCTCTTCGGCAATCGAGCGATCGCGCAGGACCGGGATTCGTTTCAATGGCGAGATCTCGCGAAACCAGTCGGGCGGATCGAACACGTTGACCGCGTTGGTTTCGAATTCCACGCCCTTTTCGATACAGACCGCCTGGACCTTGCGCACAAAGGGGGAAACGGGGCTGCCGTAAACGACGAGATCGGCCATGCGGGAATCCTCTTCAGCTATGCTTTTTCGCTCGCTTTCATGCGGCTATCAGTTGCATAGCGCAATGGATAGGCGCGCGACACGCTGTCGCGCTCTATGATGCAAGGAAAGTATTTGCCCTTGGGGCGGCGGCGTCCCATCTTGGCGACTCGAGACATTCCTGCACACTGGCAGTTCAGACTGGAGAGAGGCCCCATGGCTACCCAATACAAGAATCTCATCAATGGCGAATTGGTTGAATCGGGCGAATGGCTCGACGTGGTCAACCCGGCCAATGAACAGGTCATCGGCCAGGTTCCGGCTTGCGGCGCGGCCGAGCTTGACCGCGCGGTGGCCGCTGCCCGCGCTGCCTTCAAGAGCTGGCGCAAGACACCGATCGAGGAACGCCGCGCCGCGCTGCAGGCGATGGCCAAGATCATCCAGGACAATCACGAAGAGCTGTACCGGCTGCTGACCAGCGAGCAGGGCAAGCCGCATGAACAGGCCAAGGGCGAAATCATGGGGTCGGCCTATATGATTGCCAGCCAGTCGACACTCAGCCTCGAAGACGAGGTGACCGAGGATTCGGCGCAGCGGCTCAGCCGCACCCGGCGGGTGCCGGTGGGCGTGGTCGGCGGCATCGTGCCGTGGAACTTCCCGCTGCTGATGGCGGTGCAGAAGATCGTGCCGGCGCTGCTTTCAGGCTGCACCATCGTCCTGAAACCTTCGCCCTTCACTCCGCTCACCACGCTGCGCTTTGCCGAACTGATCAAGGACACCGTGCCCGCCGGTGTGGTCAATTTCATCACTGGCGAGGATTCATTGGGCCCGCTGATGACCAGCCACCCCGATATCGACAAGATCACCTTCACCGGCTCGACCGCGACCGGCAAGAAGATCATGGAGGGCGCCTCGAAGGATCTGAAGCGCATCACGCTTGAACTGGGCGGCAATGATGCCTCGATCGTGCTGCCCGATGCTGACCCCAAGAAGGTGGCAGAGCAGCTGTTCTGGTCGAGCTTCACCAATGCCGGGCAGGTCTGTATCGCGGCCAAGCGCATCTATATCCACGAGGATATCTATGACGAGCTGAGCCAGGCGATTGCCGACTATGCCAAGACGGTGAAGGTGGGTGACGGCTCGCAGCAGGGCACCGGTGTCGGCCCGATCCAGAACAAGAAGCAATATGAGCGCGTGCTCGAACTGATCGAGGACGCGAAGGACAATGGCTACAAGTTCCTGGTTGGCGGCGATGCCGATCCCACGGGCAGCGGTTATTACGTGCCGATCACCATCCTCGACAATCCGCCCGAAGACGCGCGGATCGTGGCCGAGGAACAGTTCGGCCCGGTCATGCCGCTGATGAAGTTCTCGACCGAAGAAGAGGTGATCGCGCGCGCCAACAATTCCGACTATGGCCTTGCCGGCGCGGTGTGGACTGCCAATCCCGAAAAAGGCATCGAGATTGCCGAGCAACTTGAAACCGGCACCGTCTGGATCAACGAGTTCATGCACATTTCGCCCTTCGCTCCCTTTGGCGGGCACAAGCAATCGGGCTTTGGTGCCGAATACGGCAAGGAAGGGCTCGAGGAATTCACCTACTCGCAGGTAATTACCGTCAAGAGGGACAATATCCCGGCCTGATCGCTGCTGAACGGTGAGCAGCAGCGACCCACAGGCGATAGAGCAGGGCCTGGCCCGCGCCCTCTCCAGACTGGGAGGCTCGCGGGTCGGGCTGCCTGCACCGTCAGGCCTGGCGCGGCTCACCGGCGGGGCAACCATGGAAAGCTGGCGCTTCTCGAGCGGGGCGGAGGATTTCGTGCTCCGCCGCGCGCCTTCGCTCGCCTTCATGGAGGGTCGGCCCTACGGGCACGCCACCGAGGCGGCGATCATCCGCGCCGCGCATGGTGCGGGCGTGACCGCGCCCGAAGTGGTGGCGGTGCTGGAGCCGGGCGACGGGATCGGCAGCGGCTTCATCATGCGCGCCCTGCCCGGCACGCCCGATCCGCGCCAGATATTGGCGATGGAAGGTGCTGGCACGATCCTGGCCGAAGCGGCGCGCGATCTGGCGCGCATTCATTCGTTAAAGCGGGAAGACCTGCCGCTTGACGTGCCGGTGATGGATTACCGCGCGGCGATTGCAGACCTGCGCCAGCAGTTCGAGGAAGCGGGCGGCGACCGCCCGATCATTGCGCTGGGGCTGAGGTGGATGGAGGACAATTGCCCCGATCAGTGCGAGCCTGTGCTCAACCACGGCGATTTTCGCATGGGCAATATTCTCGCCGAGAATGGTCACCTCACCGGCGTGCTCGACTGGGAGCTGGCCCATTTCGGCGACCCGCACGAGGATCTCGCCTTCGGTTGCATGGCGGTGTGGCGCTTTGCCCGGTATGACCGGCCCGCGCTGGGGCTGGGTTCGCTGGACGATTATTTCGCCGCCTATGAGGCCGAAAGCGGACGCACGGTCGACCGCGCCCGGTTCCGCTACTGGCTGGTGCACCGCACCGTATGGTGGGCGCTCGGCTGTCTGCGCAATGCGCGCATCTGGCGCAGCGGCGAGGATCGCATGCTCGAACGGGTGGTGATCTCGCGCCGCACTTCGGAGAACGAGCTGGACCTGCTGATGCTGCTCGAACAGGAAGCTCCGCAGCAGGAACGCGCGCGCAGCCTGCCGCCCGCCGGGCGGGTGCCCGTATCGAGCGGCGAGGCCACTGCGGGCGAAGTGGCCACCGCGATCGGCGAATGGCTGGCAACGGTGAAAGACCGGATGGAAGGGCATGACCGTTTCCAGCTGGCCGTGGCACGCAATGCGCTGGGCATGATCGCGCGCGAGGAGGCGAGCGGTCTGCGCGCCGAGGACCGCGCCATCGCCCGCGCGCTGCTCGGCGGAGAGCGCGACCTTGCCGAGCCTGGCCTGCTCGCCTTGCTGCGGCGCAAGGCGCTCGACAAGCTGGAGGCCGACATTCCCAAATATCCTGCGCTCGCCGTGGCGCGCAAACTCTGGACCGGAGAGGAATAACCGCATGGACTTCGCCATTCCCGCAGATTTGCAGGCCTACCTGGACGAGCTCGACGCCTTCATCGAAGCCGAGATCAAGCCGCTGGAGCAGCAGGATGACAATATCCGTTTCTTCGACCACCGCCGCGAGCATGCGCGCACCGATTGGGAGCGCGGCGGGTTGCCCCGCCACGAGTGGGAAGAACTGCTGATCGAGGCCAAGCGCCGCGCCGACAAGGCCGGCCATTGGCGCTTTTCCGCGCCGAAGAAATATGGCGGCAAGGACGGCTCCAATTTGTGGATGGCGGTGATCCGCGACAACTTCGCGCGGAAGGGGCTGGGCCTCCACAATGATTTGCAGAACGAGCACAGCATCGTTGGCAATTTCCCCTTCGTCGCCATGTTCGAGACTTTCGGGACGGAGGAACAGAAACAGGAATTCATCCTCGGCGGGTTCGAAGGCACTCGGCGGGTTGCCTTCGGCCTCACTGAAGCGAACCATGGCTCCGACGCCACCCATATGGAAACCCGCGCCGTGCGCGAGGCGCGCGACGGGGTCGATGGCTGGCGCATCGATGGCGAGAAGATGTGGATCACCGGCATGCATGTCGCCACGCACTGCGCCATGTTCGCCCGCACATCGGGCAAGGATGGCGATGCCAGCGGGATCACCTGCTTCCTCGTCCCCAATCCCACGCCGGGGCTCGAGATCGAGGAATGGATGTGGACCTTCAACATGCCGACGGATCATCCGCGGCTGTCAGTCAGCAATGTCTGGGTGCCGGATTCTGCGATCCTGGGGGTGGAAGGCCGCGGCCTCGCGCTGGCGCAAAGCTTCGTCCACCAGAACCGCATCCGCCAGGCGGCAAGCTCGCTCGGCGCGGCGCAATTTTGCGTCGATGAGAGCGTGCGATATGCGCGCACCCGCAAGCCCTTTGGCGAGGAACTGGCGAAGAACCAGGCGATCCAGTTCCCGCTGGTGGAGCTTGCCACACAGTGCGAAATGCTGCGGCTGCTGATCTACAAGACCGCCTGGGAAATGGACAACATGCCGCATGAGGAGATCGAGCGGACGATCTCCGACAAGGTCAGCATGTGCAATTACTGGGCGAACCGGCTGGTGTGCGAGGCGGCCGACCGGGCGATGCAGGTGCATGGCGGGATCGGCTATTCGCGGCACAAGACGTTCGAACACATCTATCGCCACCACCGCCGCTATCGCATCACCGAAGGGGCGGAGGAAATCCAGATGCGCAAGGTGGCAGCATACCTGTTCGGCTATCTCGGGCCAAAGCGCGGGATGTACGGCTAGGCACGGCGTTCGGGCAGGATCACGCCCTCATGCTTGACCGCGCCGCCCTTTGACAGCGCGTAGAGCACCAGTCCGGTTGCCACCAGGGCCAGTGTGGATAGCGCCGAGCTGAGCGGAACCTGCGATGTCAGCCACACGATCATGCCGATCGCGATGGGCATGATGACCAGCCAGCGCGGCCCCATCGCATCAGCAACACCCCCGTCATTGCGGTGCCACATCTTGAGCAGAGCGCCGACCGACGCGATGAATATCAATTGCTCGACCGCAACCACCAGCATGGCAAGGATGGCAAAGGAGCCGGATATGGCCAGGCCGGCAACGATCAGCGAATAGGCGGTGATGGCAATGGCCGGGGTTTCAAAGCGCGGCGAGACATAAGCGAAGAAATTGGGCAGCAGCCCGCGGCGAGCCATGCCATAGGCGATGCGGGGCATGGCCACGAAGCTGCTGAGCTGGTTGGTCCCAATTGAAAAGATCGCGGCAAAACTGATCAGCAAGGTTCCCGCAGCGCCAAAGACTTTTTCTCCCGCAGCCGCGAGCGGACTGTCGATTGCCGATGGATCGGGAGCGATCGCGATATAGGCCAGCTGCACAATCGCATAGAAGACCGCCACCCCGGCGAGGTTGATGAAGATCGAGCGCGTGATATGTGATCGCGGTTGCTTCGTTTCCCCTGCGGCAACCGTTACTATTCCAGCGCCTGAAAAGGCATAGGCAAGCAGCAGCGCGACGGCTTCGATCTGCGAAAATTGCGGCAGGCTGACCCGGGTGGGAATCCCGTTCGCGTAAAGCCCGACTAGGCACAGAAACAGGATCGGAGCCAGCTTTGCGACAGTTCCGACCCACATGACCGCGATCGAGCGCCTGGTGCCAACGATGCTGATCATCATGAATGCGGCGATGAGCGCAACAATCGTGGCAAGCCGCACGAATGGGTTGTCGAAGAAGGGGAATATCGCTGCAAGGTAAGATACCAGCACGTGGAAATTGGCCGCCCTGCCAGACATGTTCGCCGCCAGGTTGAACCAGCCGACCAGAAACCCCGCCAGCGGCCCGAAGGCGTGCTGCGCATATAGCTGCGGCCCGCCCGACTGGCGAAAGACCGTCGACAGCTTGGCCAGCACCGCGATCAGGCAGGCATAGAGCAGCGCGAAGGCCAGGATGGCGAGCGGCGAGAAACTGCCCGCGCTGGCATAGAGCAAGGCCGGCAGGGCGAATATTCCCGCTCCGACAACGCCGTTGAGATTGATCAGGATGGCGCCCGCAAGCCCCACCACCCGCGGCGGCTTCTGGTCGTAAGTTATTACATGTCCCCGGCCAAGGAAGGCGCCCAAGCGTGAGAACTATAGTAGCGGCAGCCATTGTCAAACCCTACGCGCTATCTATGCGCCGTCGGTGCAGTGGCTCCGCCACCACTGGCGTAGGCGTGGCTGCAGCCGACTATTGCGTGGCCAGCAGGCGATAGCCCCAGGCTGGCAGCGTGACCGTGTCGCCAGCGGCCAGGCTGGTCGCGGCCCCGCTGCGGAATTCGCGGTAGGTTCCCGCAGCATGGCCATCGGCCAGCACCGCGCTGACCGGGCGGGGCGACAGATTGAACAGGCCCAGTACCTTGTTGCCGTCTTTCTCCCGGACCCAGGCAAACATCTGCTGCGGCTTGTCGGTCACGACCTGGCTCATGCGCGCGCCCCACTGGCCATTGGCGAGTGCCGGGTTAGCCTTGCGGAAGGCGATCAGATCGGTCAGCAGTTCGTCCAGCTGGCAACCTTCGCCCTGGCTCCAGTCGATCGGATCCTTCTCGAAGAAGGCAAGGCGTTTTGCGTTGCAGGCTTCCTGCCCGTTGTAGATCATCGGCAGGCCTTCGCCGGTGAAGCTCAGCGCGAGGAATGCAGGCAGTGCCGGGCCGAAATTCTCGTATTGCGTCCCTTCCCAGGCATTGCTGTCATGATTGGCGATATAGGTCAGCCGCATCGCCTGAGCGGGCCAGGCGCTTTCGTTTTCGGCGTAATAGCCGAACAGCGCGGTGGCGTCGGCCTTGCCCTGGGCGATGTTCTTGACCGTTTGGTGCCATTCCCAGGCATAGGTGGCGTCGAAGGCGCGGCGGTGGAGTTCAGAGCTTTTCCATTCGGCCAGCATGAAGACCGGTTTGATCGCATCGAGCCGGGCGCGCTCGCTTTCCCAGAAATCGAGCGGGACATATCCGGCCACGTCGGCGCGGAAACCATCGACATCGAAATCGCGGACCCACATCTCCATTGCTTCGCCCACATGCTGGCGCACGCCGGGCTGCGACCAGTCGAGATCGATTACATCCGACCAGTCCCACCACGGGGTGGGACGGAAATCACCCTTCCAGTCCTTTTCGTACCAGTCGGGGTGCTCGCTCGCCAGGGCGTTGTCCCAGGCGGTGTGATTGGCAACCCAGTCAAGGATCACCTTGAAACCCTGCTCGTGTGCGGCGGCGATGAAGGCCTTGAGATCCTCGGGCGTGCCGAATTCAGGGTTCACGGCGTAATAATCCTGCACCGAATAGGGGCTGCCCAGCGTGCCCTTGCGGTTCTTTTCGCCGATCGGGTGGATCGGCATCAGCCACAAAATGTCGACACCCAGCGCCTTGAGCCGCGGCAGCTCTTTCTGCGCGGCCTTGAACGTCCCTTCGGGGGTAAACTGGCGCGTGTTGATTTGATACAGCACCGCATCGCGGCTCCATTCGGGATGCGTCAGTTCGACATAGGCGGCGGGCTGCCACTCGGCCTCGCCGGTATCGCCCGAGCACGAGGTGAGCAGCGCCAGCGCTGCGGCAGCGGTGAGCGGGAGGGCAATTTTACGCATGGGAGACCTCTGCAATTCTGGCGGGAAGGGCGGCAGTGACGCGCAGCATCGCGGCGGCGGCCACTAGCCATGCCAGCGCGGCAAACAGCATCGTCCACACCGGCTCGCCCGGGAAGAAGGCCTGCATGATCGATCCCATCACCGTTGCCACCAGCAGTTGCGGCACGACGATGAAGATGTTGAACAGGCCCATGTAGATGCCCAGCTTCGCTTGCGGCAAATTGGATGCGATGATGGCATAGGGCATGGCCAGGATGCTGGCCCAGGCGATCCCGATGCCCACTTCGGCCAGCAGCAGCATCTGCGCATCGCGCACCACGAAGAACATCAGGAAACCCGCCGCGCCCAGCGTCAGACAGATCGAATGCGTCAAGACCTGCCCGACCTTGCGTGACAGCCACGGTAGCAGCGCCAGCGCGGCGATGGCGGCCACGCCGTTGTAAACAGTGAACAGCACGTTCACCCAGCTGGCGCCTTCATTATAGGCGGCGCTTGCCGTATCGCTCGATCCGAAGACATATTGCGTCACCACCGGGGTGGTGTTGATCCACATGATGAACAGTGCCGACCAGCTGAAAAACTGCACCACAGCCAGGCGTTTCATGATTTCCGGCATGCCGGAAAAATCGCCGACGATGCTGGACAGCATGTTGGCGGTCCGGCCCTGCTTCGCCAGGTTGATGGCGACCGCGCTGAGCACGCCGTAGAACACCAGCAATCCGCCCAGCAGGAAGACTTCCTTTTCCAGTTCCAGCGCGTTGACCAGCAACAGAACGATCGCACCCAGCACGGTCCAGACTGCCGCCGAAACGAAGCTCTTTTCCGCCAGCAACCGCACCGGCTGGCCGCTTTCGAGCGGGGCTTCTTGGGCAAAGACGGCCTGTTCTTCCGGGCTGTATTCGCGAGTGAACAGTACGGTCCACATCACCGCCGTGAACAGCGCCGCCGCCCCCGCCCAAAAGCTCCAGCGCACGGTGTCCGGCAGGCCGCCATCGGGTGCGACATTGGCGACACCCAGCGTTTCGAGAAGATAGGGAAAGATCGATCCTACCACTGCGCCCGCGCCGATGAAGGCGGTTTGCACGGCATAGCCCGCGCTGTGCTGATCTGTGCGCAGCATATCGCCGACAAAGGCACGGAACGGTTCCATCGAGACGTTGAGGCTGGCATCGAGCACCCACAGCATGGCGGCGGCAAACAACAGCGGCGCGGCCACAGTGGGCGCCAGCGGCATCGCGAACAGCGCCAGCGCGGAGAAAATCGCTCCGGTCAGGAAATAGGGACGGCGGCGGCCCAGCCGGTTCCATGTCTTGTCTGACAGATGGCCGATGATCGGCTGCACGATCAGGCCCGTCAGCGGGGCGGCTACCCACAGCGCGGGCAGATCGTCCATGCTCGCGCCCAATGTCTGGAATACGCGGCTCATGTTCGAATTCTGCAGCGCGAAGCCGATCTGGATCCCGAAAAATCCGAAGCTGATATTCCACAGTCCCCAGAAATTCTGACGCGGTTTTTCCATTGCCTCTATTGTCCCTTCCCCTTGCGCGAGCGGTCATTGCCGTCCCGCGTCAATACCGGAGGGCTGGCATGAAAGCCTTGAGCCGACAACACGTATACGAATGTATCGGGATCTCAGGCGAGCGGAACAGGCGGCGCGGGCGGTGTTGGTGCGGCCGGGGCGACGGACGCACCGCCGCTGCTGGCACGCACGATCAGGCGGGTGGGCAGGCGGTTGTCAGGCCCATCGCGTTCCTCGATCTTGGCCAGCAGCGTTTCCACCAGCCGTTCGCCCGCGCCGCCGATATCCTGCATGATCGTGGTCAGTGGCGGGTTGGTGAGGCTGGCGGAGGGAATATCGTCGAACCCGACTAGCGCCACATCGCCAGGCACCTTCAGCCCGGCCTCGGCCAGGGCGCGCATCGCACCGATAGCGATCAGATCGCTGGCGGCGAAAATGCCGTCGAACCGCTGACCGCTCGCAATCAGGCTGCGGGTGGCAGCATAGCCTGCTTCCTCGGTGGTGATGGCATCGCGCTGCAAGGCGCGCTCGGGCGCTATGCCGGCATCCTCCAGCGCCTGGCACATGCCGCGATAGCGCTGGGCGAATTCGGGATAGTGATCGTCCGCATGGCCGAGAAAGGCCAGCCTGCGCCGCCCGCGCTCGATCAGATGCGCCCCTACCAGCTTGCCTGCGCCGAAATTGTCCGAACCGATGGTACTGCCGGAAGAATCGCCGCTGACCGATCCCCAGCGGGCAAAATGCGTGCCCTGCCGCGCCAGTTGATTCAGCCGTTCGCGGTAAACCGTGAAATCGCCGTATCCGAGCAGGATCAGCCCGTCGGCTCTATGGCTGTCCTGGTATTGGACGTGCCAGTCATCTTCCATCCGCTGGAATGAAATCAACAGGTCAAGCCCATGATTGGCACAGGCACGGGTGATCGATCCAAGCATTGCCAGAAAGAAGGGATTGATCATGCTCTCATCTGGCGTGGGATCTTCGAAGAACAGCAATGCGATGGTGTTCGAGCGCTGGGAACGCAGCGATGATGCGTTCTTGTCGACAGTGTATCTGAGGTCTTCCGCGATAAGACGGATGCGTTCGCGCGTTGTGGCGCTGACCGAAGGGTCTCCACGCAGCGCGCGGCTGACGGTTGGCTGCGATACCCCCGCCAGATAGGCGATATCGAAGCTAGTCGGCCTGCCGGTAGGCTTGCGACCCAAGTTCCTCTCCTGCGAACAGCCGCCGTTTGGCGATCGCCCGAAACTTTAGGCTTTGCACCGGGGTTTGGCAATTCGGTCATATGAGGCCAGATGGCGCCCTCAAAGGACCTGGTCAGCAGGTTGAAAGATCGTTGTAAGCCATTGAATATATTAACGTATACGTATGCTATCTTTCGCATGCCGACTTTGACCGGCTATTCCTGCGTCCAAGCCGGGGGGCACTTTCGCCTTCCGAGCCGGGACTGGATCAGCACGCAGGCGGGCACAGCAGATGCCTGATCGCCGTGCAGGGGAGGAAATTCACATGGCAATTCGTAGCAAGCTTTCCGTCGGCGTGAGCATGGCGGCCTTTTCGGTTGCGCTGGGCGCGGCCGCGTTCCCGCAGGTTGCAATGGCGCAGGACGCAGGTGCCGAAGACGCGGCCGAAGCGGAAGCGTCCCCGGAAGGCGACGCCATCGTCGTTACCGGCTTTCGTGCCTCGCTGGAGAGCTCGATCAACACCAAGCGTCAATCGACCGTGATTGCGGAAGCCTTCTCGGCCGAAGACATCGGCAAACTGCCAGATGTCTCGATCGCCGAAACGCTGGGCCGCCTGCCCGGCCTGGCGGTGCAGCGGATCGACGGCCGCGCGCAGAACCTGTCGGTGCGTGGTCTTGGCCCGGACTTTTCCACCTCGCTCCTCAATGGCCGCGAACTGGTCTCCTCAAGCGATAACCGCGGGGTCGAATATGACCAGTATCCGTCCGAACTGATCGACCGCGGCATCATTTACAAGGTGCCCTATGCCGGCCTCATCGGCCAGGGCCTGGCCGGTACGGTCGACCTAAAGACCATCCGTCCGCTCGAGAAGGGCGAGCGGATCGTCTCACTCGCAGCCCGCGGCGAGTTCAACGAGGATGGCTCGCTCAACCCCGATGTCAAAGGCCGCGGCTATCGCGCGACCGCCACCTATGTCGACCAGTTCGCAGGCGACACACTTGGCCTGGCTGTGGGCGTCGCTTACCAGTCGAGCCCGAGCCAGGTGAAGAAGTTCAACGCCTGGGGCTATCCCAACGATGCCGGTTTCACCGTGCTCGGCGGAATGAAGCCCTTCGCCAAGTCGGTCGACCTCGATCGCCTCGGCGCGTTCGGCACGCTCGAATGGCAGCCTAGCGACGAATGGAGCACGTCGCTCGATCTGTTCTACGCCGACTATCGCGAACGCATTCCGCTGCGCGGCATCGAATTCCCGCTTAATCCCGGCTGGGGTTCGGGAGCCACGATTACCTCGAACAGCGGCGGCGATTTCCCCGATACGGTCAGCTTTTCGGGTGTCCAGCCGGTGGTGCGCAATGATTTCGACCGCAAGGATACCGAAACCTTCTCGGCCGGGTGGAACACCAAATACGAAAACGACGCGGTCATTCTCGAACTCGACGCATCCTATTCCTCGTCGGATCGCCGCTTGCAGCAGATCGAAAGCTATGCGGGCCTGACCTATGCGGCCAATCCGGCCGGTCCTTCGGACACGGTGACTTACACCCGCAGCCCGAAAGGCTTCCCCTTCGCCTTCACCAATTCGATCGACTATTCGGACACCAATCTCATCCAGCTGACCGATCCGCGCGGCTGGGGTGCGGGCGGGCTGGTCCAGGCCGGCTTCATCAACGACACCCTGACGGATGACGAGCTATGGACGGTCCGCGGCGAAGTCGTGGGCAAGGTCGACAATGCGATCATCAAGCATCTCGTGGCCGGCCTGTCCTATTCGGATCGCAGCAAGGCGCGCGACATCACGCAGAACTTCCTCAGCCTCGCCGGCGGACCCTCGGTGTTCGCGGCCGATGGCGCCGTGACCCGCCTGCCGATCCCGGCGGATGCGCTGCTGCCTTCGATCGCCAGCCTCAGCTTCCTGGGCTTCGGGCCGCAGGTTGCCTATGATCCCTTTGTGCTCCTGAGCAACGGCACTTATGTGCTGACCGATGTCCAGAGTTCGAGCTTGCCCTTCCCGGGTGACTGGACCGTGTCCGAAAAGGTCACGCAGGGATACGTGCGGGCCGATATCGATACGCAGGTCAGCGGTTTGCCGGTCACCGGCAATCTGGGTGTGCAGCTGGTCTTTACAGACCAGTCATCCAATGGCTTCAACTCGCCGGGCGGGATCGGCGCGGTGCAGACCCCGGTCACCGACGGCGACAGATATTCCCATGTCTTGCCGAGCCTGAACCTGAATTTCGAACTATCGGATGACATGAAGCTGCGCGTCGGTGCGGCCCGCACCCTGGCTCGCCCGCGCATGGACCAGCTTAATGCCTCGTTCAATGCCGGGATCGCCAATGCACCGCCGGCCGACGGCTTCAACTCGATCTTCAGCGGCAGCGGCGGCAACCCGCAGCTGCGGCCGTTCGTGTCCGACGGGATCGACGCATCGTTCGAATATTACTTTGGCGGCGCGGGATATCTGGCCATCGCCACCTATTACAAATGGCTTGATGATTTCGTGAACCCCAGCGCACCGGTGCTGCGCGACTTTTCCAACCTCGTCCCGCTGCTGACGCCGACCCAGCAGGCGGCCTTCGCGGCCACGGGCAACAATACGCTGGGCCTGGTGACGGGTCCGGACAACGGGGCCGATGGCTACATCTTCGGTGTGGAGGCGAGCACGGCGGTTCCCTTTGGAATGGTTACTTCGGCGCTGGAAGGTTTCGGCTTCCAGACCAGCGTGTCCTACACCAAGAGCAGGCTCGACGTGACGCAGCCTGACGGGACGAGCTTCAACGTCGATACGCCGGGCCTGTCGAAGTGGGTCATCAATTCGACCGCCTATTTCGAGAAGGACGGGTTCGAGGCCCGCATCAGTAACCGGTATCGTTCGTCGTACCTGGCCGAATTCATCGGTATCTCGGCCAGCCGCGCGTTCCGGCGGACCTATGCGGAATCGATCTTTGACGCGCAGATCGGCTATCGCTTCGAGGCAGGGGCGCTCGAAGGGGTTTCGGTCTCGCTGCAGGCGCTTAACCTGACCAACGAACCATTCGTCAACTTCACCGATGGCGATCGCACCCATGTGATCGATTATGAAGAATATGGCCGCACCTATCTGGTGGGTGTGTCCTATCGCTTCTGACCAGCCATGAGGGGGGCGCCGGGTCTTTCGAATTTCCGCCGGATACTTGAAAGACCCGCCGCTCTACCGCTTAATGGGGTCCGGGTTGTGCTCTCCCCATTCGTTTCGGGGCATGTCGGGGATCGTTCATGACGGCGCAGGCAGCTACGGATTTCGTGATCGTGGGCGGCGGGACCGCCGGCTGGATGGCTGCGGCCGCGCTGGCGCGCTTCGCGCCGGGCCGCTCGGTCATGCTGGTCGAAAGCGAAGCTATCGGCACGGTCGGGGTGGGCGAAGCGACCATTCCCCAGATCCACCTGTTCAATGCCGCGCTTGATCTCGACGAGGCTGAATTCCTGCGTGAAACCAGGGGCAGCTTCAAGCTTGGCATCGAGTTTGACGGCTGGCTGCGCGAAGGCGAAAGCTATATGCACGCCTTCGGCAATGTCGGGCAGGGTATGGGGCTGCTGCCGTTCCAGCATTATTGGGTCCGGGCCAGCCAGCTCGGGCTGGCCAAGCCGCTCCAGCGTTATTCGCTCAACGAACTGGCCGCGCGCAAGATGCGGATGCAGCGTGGGCGGCGCACGCCGCAATCGCCCGAAATGCCCTATGCCTATCATTTCGATGCCGGGCTCTATGCCGCGCACCTGCGCCGTTATGCCGAAGCGCGCGGCGTGGTACGGCGCGAAGGCGTGGTCGAAGCGGTCGAGCGTGACGGCGAGAGCGGCGATATTGCGGCGGTGCGGCTTGAAGGCGGCGATCGCATCGCCGGGCGCTTCTTCATCGATTGCACTGGCTTTCGCGCATTGCTGATCGAAGGCGCGCTCGAATCCGGGTTCGAGGACTGGAGCCACTGGTTGCCGTGCGACCGGGCGATGGCAATTGCCTGCGAGGGGGCAGGCGATTTCACCCCCTATACCCGCTCGATCGCGCGCAAGGCCGGGTGGCAATGGCGCATCCCGCTGCAGCACCGGATCGGCAATGGCCACGTCTATTCGAGCGCGCATATGTCGGATGACGAAGCGGCCTCGATCCTGCTCGCCAATCTCGACGGCGCGCCGCTGGGCGATCCCCGCCCGTTCCGTTTTGCCACCGGTACACGGCGGCAGCACTGGGTTCGCAACTGCCTTGCCATAGGGCTGTCCGCCGGCTTCATGGAGCCGCTCGAATCCACCAGCATCCACCTGATCCAGAGCTCGATCTCGCGTTTCCTGGCGATGCTGCCGGGGGAACGGGTGGAGCAGGCGCTGGCTGACGAATTCAACCGCCAGGCCGCGTTCGAATGGAGCCGGATCCGCGATTTCCTGATCCTGCATTACTGGGCCAACCAGCGCGAGGGCGAACCCTTCTGGGACCTGGTACGCCACATGGAGCTGCCCGAAACGCTGCAACGCAAGATATCCCAATGGCAGGCGGGTGCCTTCATCCATCGCGAGCATGAAGAACTGTTCACTCCGGTCGGCTGGTTCCAGGTGCTGGTTGGCCAGGGCATTGTTTCCCATGGCTACAATCCGATCGCTGACACCCTTCCGGTCGCACAACTGGCGGCGCTGCTCGAAGAACATGAACGCCGCTGCGAGGAGGAAGCCCGCACCATGCCATACCATCTCGATTTCCTCCGCGCCTTTGTCGGCCAGGCTGCGCCCGAACAGGTTGGCGCATGATCGCGCGCGGGCTGATCCTGTCCGGCCTTGCCGCCTGCGCGCTGGTTGGCGCGAGCGGATCCGCGGCGCAGCAGCCGGCGGTGGATGGGGCCGCAGCAACATCGGTCGCCGCCGCGCCGCTGCGGCTGCGCGATCCGGCCGAGGAAGTGGTCTATTTCGTCCTGCCTGACCGGTTCGAAAACGGCGATCCTGCGAATGATCGCGGCGGGCTCGCGGGCGGCCCGCTGCAGACTGGGTTCGACCCCGCGCACAAGGGCTTCTTCCATGGCGGCGATCTGAAAGGGCTGACCGCGCGGCTCGACTATCTCGAGCAGATGGGCATCACCGCCATCTGGTTCGCGCCGATCTTCCAGAACAAGCCGGTGCAAGGGCCACCCGGGCAGGAAAGCGCAGGCTATCATGGCTATTGGGTGACCGACTTCACCCGGCCCGATGCGCATTTCGGCACCAGCGCCGAGCTCAAGGCCTTTGTCGATGCCGCCCATGCGCGGGGCATGAAGGTCTATATGGACATCATCACCAATCACACTGCGGACGTGATCCGCTATGCTGACGGCGATGCGACCAATTACGAATATCGCAGCCGGGGCGACTATCCCTATTCGACCCGTGGCGGGGTCGACGGGCCGCCCATAAACCCCGGTTTCATGGGCGATGAGGATCGCAGCGCCGCCAATTTCGCCCGGCTCGTCGATCCGGCCTATGCCTATGTGCCCATCGTTCCCGATGCGGAAAAGGACGTGAAGGTCCCAGCCTGGCTCAACGATCCGATTTATTACCACAATCGCGGCAATTCCAGCTTCACGGGCGAGGATAGCCGTTTCGGCGATTTTTCGGGCCTCGACGATTTGTTCACCGAACATCCGCGCGTGGTTGCGGGAATGATAGACATCTATGCCGGCTGGATCCGCGAGTTCGGGATCGACGGGTTCCGGGTCGATACCGCGCGGCATGTGAATCCTGAATTCTGGCAGGAGTTCATCCCGGCGATGCAGGACACCGCGCGGGCGGCGGGCATACCCAATTTCTACATCTTCGGCGAGGTGTTCAAGGATATCCCGCAGAACGGATATATCGCGGAATACACCCGGCGCGACGGTTTCCCGGCGGTGCTCGATTTCGCCTTCCAGGCGGCGATGCGCGAAGTGTTGGGGCGGGGCAAGGGCACGGTCGTGCTGGCACACATGTTCGATGGCGATGTGCTTTACGAAGGCGGTGAAGCTGCGGCGCTGCGCCTGCCGACCTTTCTTGGCAATCACGACATGGGCCGGTTTGCGACCCTGATCCGGCAGGACATGCCCGGCATCGGGCAAGATGAGTTGTTGGCCCGGGTCATGCTCGGCCATGCCATGTTGCTGACGCTGCGCGGTTCACCCGTGATCTATTACGGCGACGAGCAGGGCTTTGTCGGGGATGGCGATGACCAACTGGCGCGTGAGGACATGTTTCCCTCACGCACAGCGGTCTATAATGACAACCAACTGATCGGCACTTCCGCGACCACGGCGCAGGCCAATTTCGACCGCACCCATCCGCTCTACCGGCTGATCGCCAGCTTTGCCGCGATCCGCAAGGCGCATCCGGCGCTGGCCACCGGGCGCCAGCTGGTGCGGCATTACGAACAGGCGCCCGGTATCTTTGCAGTCTCGCGTTTCGATCCGGCCACTGGTGGAGAATACCTGCTTGCTTTCAATACCACCGCACAGGAAAGGACGGCCAATGTGGCGCTCGGTTACGATGCCCGCACCTTTGAATCGCTGGCGGGCGATTGCCCCTTATCCGTCACGGCACCGGGTAGCGCGGCATTTCGCCTTGCTCCATTCGGCTGGGCGATCTGCCGCGTGAGCGAGCTTGCCCGGTGAACAGGTTGAGCTCTCCTTCCGCGCAAGCCGCCGACGCCAATCTAGAACCCTGGTGGAAGGGCGCGGCGATCTACCAGATCTATCCGCGCAGCTTCCAGGATTCGAATGGCGACGGGATCGGCGATCTGCCGGGCATTACCGCGCGGCTGGATCATGTTGCGTCGCTCGCGGTAGATGCGATCTGGGTTTCGCCTTTCTTCACCTCGCCGATGAAGGATTTCGGTTACGACGTGGCCGATTATTGCGGCGTCGATCCCATCTTCGGCACGCTGGCCGATTTTGATGCACTGGTCGCCCGCGCGCACGAGCTGGGGCTGCGGGTGCTGATTGACCAGGTTTATTCGCACACTTCGGATGAACACGAATGGTTCGCCGAAAGCCGTTCCAGCCGCACCAACCCCAGGGCTGACTGGTATGTCTGGGCCGATCCCAAGGCGGACGGCTCGCCCCCTTCAAACTGGCAATCGGTGTTCGGCGGCCCCGCCTGGACCTGGGATGCGCGCCGCCAGCAATACTACCTGCACAATTTCCTCAGCTCCCAGCCGCAGCTGAACGGCCACAATCCGCAGGTGCAGGAGGCATTGCTGGGCGTGGCCAGATTCTGGCTCGATCGCGGGGTTGACGGTTTCCGCCTCGATGCGCTCAATTTCGCGATGCACGATCCGCAGCTGCGCGACAATCCGCCCGCGCCGCCATCGGACAAGCCGCGCACGCGCAGTTTCGATTTCCAGCGGCAGACCTACAACAAGTCGCACCCTGCCATTCCGGCCTTCATCGCCCGGATCCGCGCACTGACAGACGAGTATGACGCGGTGTTTACCGTAGCCGAAGTCGGTGGCGACGAAGCCGAAGGCGAAATGAAGGCTTTCACCGCTGATGGCCGGCATCTCAATTCGGCTTATGGCTTCAACTTCCTGTATGCTGAACGGCTGACGCCCGGCCTGGTTTGCGCGGCGCTGGCCCAGTGGCCGGACGAACCCGGACTGGGCTGGCCCAGCTGGGCATTCGAAAACCACGATGCCCCGCGTGCCCTGTCGCGCTGGTGGAGCGCAGACGAACGCGCCGCCGCAGCGCGCATGAAGATTCTGCTGCTGGCTTGCTTGCGCGGCAACATCATCCTTTATTACGGCGAGGAACTGGGTTTGACCCAGATCGACATCCCGTTCAAGCAGCTGCACGATCCCGAAGCGATCGCCAATTGGCCGCTTACGCTTTCGCGTGATGGCGCGCGCACCCCGATGCCGTGGAGCCATGACGCCCGCCATGCCGGCTTTACCATCGCCGATCCGTGGTTGCCGCTGGGCGAACAAAATGTCGCACGATCGGTCGACCAGCAAGAGGCTGATCCGGCTTCGCTGCTGCACCACACCCGCGCGGTGCTGGCTCTGCGGAACGCCCATCCGTCGCTCAAGCTGGGCGCGGTCACACGCTGCGAGGTGCGGGGCGATCTGCTGGTTATCGAGCGCGGCCATGGCGATGAAATGCTGCGCTGTCTGTTCAATCTCGGCCATACGCCAATCGAGGTGCCCCGGCATCTGGCAGGCAGAGAGCTGGTGCACTCTGCCAACAGTGCCACACCCGATCGTTTGCCGCCCCTTGGAGCCTTGGTGACCAAACCATGATCTTGCGTTTTCTAGCTGTTGCCACCGTCCTGATCGCGGCGCTTGCCATTCCGGTCAGGGCAGAAGAACGAGTGACCTCGCCCGATGGGCAGATCAGTGTGACGATCGACGTCGATGGTGAAGGCAAGCCCTTCTACCGGGTGGAGAAAGACGGGGTGCCGGTGCTCGACGCGAGCCGCCTGGGTTTCCTGCTGACCGACCAGGACAAGCTCGAGCGCCGTCTCAGGATCATCGGGTCTGAAACTTCCAGCAATGATGAGACGTGGGAGCAGCCCTGGGGCGAGCGGCGCTATGTCCGTGACCACCACAACCAGCTGACCGTGCGCTTCGAGGAAGAGAGCGATGCGCAGCGCCGTTTTGGCGTCATCTTCCGGGTGTTCGATGACGGGATCGGTTTTCGCTATCTGTTCGATGATACCAGCATGGGCCAGACCGTGCGCATTGCCGAGGAACTGACCGAGTTCAACATCGCGGCAGACGGCAAGGCGTGGTGGATTCCCGGCGGCGAATGGAACCGCTACGAATATCTCTATCAGGAGACGCCGATCAGCGCGGTCTCGCTGGCGCATACGCCGTTGACCTTCCGGCTCGACAACGGGACGCACCTGGCAATCCACGAGGCGGCGCTGGTCGATTTCGCCGGGATGTGGATCAAGCGCACCACCGGCACGGGATTTCGCGCTACGCTGGCGCCGACCGGATCGGGCGCGGCCCGCGCGGTGCGCGACGTTCCCTTCGCCACGCCGTGGCGAACAGTGCTGATTGCGCCCGATGCGGCGGGCCTGGCGATGAGCGATATCGGGCTCAATCTCAACGAGCCCAACCGGCTGGGCGATGTCAGCTGGTTCACACCGCACAAATATGTTGGCGTGTGGTGGTCGCTTCATCTCGAAACGGAAAGCTGGGGTTCGGGGCCAAGTCACGGTGCCAATACCGCCAACGTCAAGCGCTACATCGATTTCGCCGCCGCCAACGGGTTCAAGGGTGTGCTGGTCGAAGGCTGGAACATCGGCTGGGACGGCAACTGGTTCTTCAACGGCGCCGACTTCAGCTTTACCCAAAGCTATCCCGATTACGATCTGGCGGCGCTGGCTCGCTATGCCGCGAACAAGGGTATAGCGATCATCGGCCATCACGAAACTTCAGGCGATGTCGGCAATTACGAAGCGCAACTGCCCGCTGCGCTTGACCTGATGGCCGCCAATGGCGTCGGCACGATCAAGACCGGCTATGTCACCGATGCCTGCAACTTGCGCTATGTCCATCCCGACGGGCGCGAGACACGCGAATGCACCGAAAGCCAGGTGATGCAGCGCCACCACCTCAAGGTCGTGACTGAAGCGGCCAGGCGGCACATTGCAATCAATCCGCACGAACCGGTCAAGGACACCGGGCTGCGCCGGACCTATCCCAACTGGGTCAGCCGCGAGGGTGCGCGGGGCATGGAGTACAACGCCTGGGGTGTTCCGCCCAACGGGCCGGACCATGTCCCGACCATGGTGTTCACCCGGATGCTGGCGGGGCCGATGGACTATACCCCCGGCATCCTCAGCCTTGAGGGGCGCGGCCAACCCCTGCAGATGACGCTAGCACGCGCGCTGGCGGAATATGTCGTGATCTATTCGCCGATCCAGATGGTGGCTGACCTGCCGGAACATTATGCGCAGCACAAGGCGGCATTCCAGTTCATCAAGGACGTGCCCACAGACTGGTCTGACAGCCGTGTGCTGGCGGCCGAAGTCGGCGATTATGTCGTCACCGCGCGCAAGGACCGCAGCAGCGACGCATGGTATGTCGGCGGCGCCGCTGGCGAGCAGGGGCGCAAGCTTTCGGTCGCGCTCGATTTCCTTGACCCGGGCCGCGCCTATCGCGCCGAAATATACCGCGATGGACCAACGGCAACCTATGACGGGCCGGGGAGGTTCGATATCTTGATCGAAAGCCGGGCGGTGACATCGGCCGATGCGCTCGACCTGGCGATGGCGCCGGGTGGCGGCTTTGCGATAAGGCTGGTACCGGCAGTGAGGTGAGTGAGCGAGTTCCCCCCCGCGTTGTCATCCTTGGCGGCGGCAGCGCCGGCTGGATCACTGCCTGTTTGCTCCACCATCAATGGGCAGCGCGCGGCGGCAGCGTCACAGTTGTCGAGAGCCCGGAAATCGGAATCATCGGCGTGGGCGAGGGCTCGACCCCGCAGCTTAAGGCCTTCTTCGACCATCTCGGCATTGCCGAAAGCGAGTGGATGGCGGCCTGCGATGCGACCTACAAGCTCGGCATCCGCTTCACGGGCTGGAGCGAGCGCGAGGGTTTTGACAGCTATTTCCATCCCTTTCCCGGGCCGACCGACCTGCATAGCGAGCCCGGCTTCGTGCAGAACTGCCTGCTGGCGCGGCGGGGCTTTGCGGTCCCCGCGCACCCCGATCACTGGTTCCTGGCGGCGCGGCTGGCGCACGCGCGCAAGGGACCGCACCCATCCGAGAATTTCCCCTTCGCCCCCAGCTATGGCTATCATTTCGATGCGCACCGGCTGGGCGGTTTTCTGCGCGAATGGGCGAGCGCGCGGGGCGTGGTGCATGTTCCGGCGACAGTGGCCGAGGTCGAGCTGTGCGGCAATGGCGATGTCGGCGCGCTTTTGCTCGGTGACGGGCGCCGGATCGAAGGCGACATTTTCGTCGATTGTTCAGGGTTCCGCAGCCTGATCGCGCAGCAGGCACTCGGTGTGCCGTTCTACTCTTTCGCTGAAAACCTGTTCAACGACCGCGCGGTTGTGATCCCGACTGCGCCGCAAGTGCCGTTCCATCCCCAGACCGACAGCATCGCGATGCGGGCAGGCTGGCGCTGGTCAATCCCGCTCACCTCGCGCGTGGGCAATGGCTATGTCTATTCCTCGCGCCATATTTCGGACGAGGAGGCCGAAGCGGAACTGCGCACCGCAATCGGTGTGGACGATACCGGGCAAGAGGCGCGTTTTCTGAAAATGAAGGTCGGCCGCGTGGCTGAAAGCTGGCACCGCAATTGCCTTGCCGCAGGGCTGGCGCAGGGCTTCATCGAGCCGCTCGAGGCAACCGCACTGCATATCGTGATCGCCACTGCGCTGGAGTTTGCCGATGCCTGCGAGGCAGGCGGTTTCACCGCAGCCAACCGCGATACCTTCAACTCCGCGATCGGCGCACGCTATGACGGTATCCGCGACTATATCGTCGCCCATTACCGCATGAACCAGCGCCATGACACGGATTACTGGCGCGACAATGCCGCCAACCAGGCGCTGTCGGACAATCTCAAGGCGATGATGACTGCCTGGTTCACGCATCAGGACATGGCGCAGGCGAATGCCGCAACTTATGCCGATCCGGTCTATTCCTCGCTGAGCTGGCATTGCCTGTTTGCCGGATACGGCACCTTCCCACCGCCAGCCAAAATGCGGCCGCTGCCGCAGGGTGCCAGCGGTGCCGATGCCGAGCGGGTCGAACACATGCTCGAAGCCTGCCTGCGCAACTTCCCTGATTATTCGACCGGGTGATTCCCGCCCGGTGAGGCCAAACAAAATACCAATAGATTGTAATTTTCTAACCCTTGCGATAGGAATCGCCTGCAAAGTCTGCCGAGTCCGATCAAAGAGGTTTTCCGCATGCTCGTAGGTGTTCCCAAGGAAATCAAAGCCCATGAATATCGCGTCGGCCTGACGCCTGAAGCGGTGCGCGAATATGTCAGCGCCGGACACCAGGTGATCGTCGAGACCACAGCGGGCGAGGGCATCAGCAAGGGTGACGAGGTCTATCGCGCCGCCGGGGCCGAAATCGTCAGCAGCGCGGCTGAAGTGTTCGCGCGGGCCGAGATGGTGGTCAAGGTGAAGGAACCACAGCCCAATGAATGGGTGCAGCTGCGCGAAGGGCAGATCCTGTTTACTTATCTCCACCTGGCGCCCGATCCCGATCAGGCGCGGGGCCTGATGGCATCGGGTGTTTCGGCGGTGGCCTATGAAACGGTTACCGCGCCTGATCGTTCGCTGCCGCTACTCGCGCCGATGAGCGAAGTGGCCGGGCGGCTTTCGATCGAAGCGGGTGCCACGGCGCTTTACGCGCACAATGGCGGGCGCGGCACGCTGATGGGCGGGGTGCCCGGCGTGCTCCCGGCCAAGGTGGTGGTGCTGGGCGGCGGCGTGGTCGGCACACAGGCGGCGCGCATGGCGGCGGGGCTTGGCGCGCGGGTCGAGATTTTCGACAAGTCGCTGCCGCGTATCCGCCAGCTTGACGAGATGTTCCAGGGCCGGGTAGCCACGCGTTATTCGACCATCTCGACGATCGAACAATCGATCGCCGATGCCGATTTGGTGGTGGGTGCGGTGCTGATTCCGGGCGCCTCCGCGCCGCATCTGGTAACGCGCGAAATGCTGGGCCTGATGAAGCCGCGCGCGGTGCTGGTAGATGTCGCGATCGATCAGGGCGGCTGCTTTGAGACCTCGCATCCCACCACGCATGATGCACCGACCTATGAGGTGGACGGGATCATCCATTATTGCGTTGCCAATATGCCCGGCGCGGTGCCGCTGACCTCGTCTTACGCGCTCAACAACGCCACGCTGCCGTTCGGCCTGGCGCTGGCGGCAAAGGGCATAGCCGCGTGCGAGGATGATCCGCACCTGATGCTTGGCCTCAACGTGCACCAGGGCCGGATCGTCAATGCAGCGGTAGCGGAAAGCCTGGGCTTCGGCGGTTGACGCCCTAACGCCAGAGGGGGGTGATCAGCTGTGCGACCCAGAGCTGTTTGGTGCGGTCGAGAAGACTCGAACTTCCACGGGCGTTAGCCCACAACGACCTCAACGTTGCGCGTCTACCAATTCCGCCACGACCGCACCCAGTCGTTCAAGGGAGCGAACGTCCCTTGCGAACAGGAGCGCGCCACTAGCAACAGCGGTGCGGCTCCGCAAGCAATTTACCGCAGGCTTTGCGGTCGTGCCGTTCAGGTGGGCTTCCAGCCGATCTCGACCACGCTGGCAGACCGCGGCACATCGACCATGGCTTCGCGTATTGTCACGGTTTCGCCGGGTGCAAGTTCGCTTTGCGGCGGGGCCAGTTCCCACGTGTAAACGATGCGGTCCTGCTCGTCGCGCAGCACGATCAGGATCGGTGGCACCGAAGCGCCCGTGCGGCCGGTGTTGGTAACAGACCCGTTGACTTCGAAATACTCTGTGCCGTTGGGCAGGGTCCGCAGATCCTGCTGTTCGGCGGGGAAATCGAGCTGCAATTGCGGCTGCTCCATCCCGAAAGTGGGCCGCTGGATCGGCACCCAGGCGGGCAGGCCGTAATAATTGACCGCCACCGCTGCGCCGCTTGCGGCAATAAAAAACAGCACCGCCGCCGCAGTCCACAGCTTGAGCGGGTTGCGGCGCGGGCGGAACGGCGGCTCGTGCTCGAACTGCGAATAATCGCCATCCGGCTCTTCGGTGTAGCCGGGCGCATCGTCTGCTTCGACATCGGGAGAGGTCGGCACTCCCGGCGCGGCCGCAGGCTCGCTCACAGCGGCTGGTTCCCGATCCGCTTCACCCTCATCGGCTTCGGCCTCGCCGCGGCGATCGCTCGAGCGCCAGAAGTTGATCGAGGGCCGCGCATCGGGATCGGCCGGCTCCGCTGTATCGGGCGCTACCTCTCTTTCTGTCGGCTCGGGTTGATCTGCCTGCTCGGGCGCCTCGTCACGGGGCGGAGACGCAACCTCTTCAGCGGGTGCCGGTTCGGCAGCGGTCGAGGGTTCAAGCACGGGGCCATCCTGGAACCAGCTGTGCTTGCATTTGGCGCAGCGGACCGTGCGTCCATCGATGCCGATGGCCGTGTCAGGCACAACATAACGTGTGCGACAGGCTGGACAGGCGATGATCATGGCAAACAAAGCCTTACGCGGCGTGGTATGGCGCTAGCAAGAGCGCGTTACGCGCGAGAGGGCGAAAGCCGCCTTTTTTCCACACCGAAGCCCCGCTATAGCCCCCCGGTGGCGATGATTGACCTTGCACTGCCCCGATCTTGGGATAGAGCCGCGCGATGACCCATGGGGCAGGCGAAATCGTGACCTTCGACAATGTCGGGCTGCGGTATGGCACCGAACCAGAGGTGCTGCGCGATCTTGCCTTCACGCTATTCGCCGGGCGGTTTTATTTCCTCACCGGTGCCAGCGGCGCGGGCAAGACCAGCCTGCTCAAGCTGCTCTACCTGGCCCAGCGCCCCTCGCGCGGGGCGATCCGCATGTTCGGCAATGACATGATTACCTTGCCGCGCGACCGGTTGCCCATGTTTCGCCGGAAGCTGGGAGTTGTGTTCCAGGACTTCCGCCTGATCGAGCATCTTTCGGCATTCGACAATGTCGCGCTGCCCTTGCGTTTGGCGGGTGTGCGCGAAAGCGAGCTGGTCCGGCCAGTCAGCGAAATGCTGGAATGGGTCGGCCTGGCGAAGCGGATGGACGGAGTTCCCGCCACCATGTCGGGTGGCGAGCAGCAGCGCGTTGCCATCGCGCGTGCGGTGATCGGGCGGCCCGACCTGCTGATCGCCGACGAGCCAACCGGCAATGTCGATCCCGACATGGCGTTGAAATTGCTGCAGTTGTTCGAACGGCTCAACCGCCTCGGGACCACGGTGATCGTGGCGACGCATGATATCCATTTGCTGCGCCAGGTACCGGATTCGCTGATCATGCGGCTGCAGAAAGGCAGTCTGCTAGACCCCACAGGCGCACTGCGGTTTCCCCCGCGGCTGGCGCCGCGGGCAAGTGAGCGGGGAAGCGAGGCATGAACGGCGAACCGGCTATCGGTCATTCGCTGGTGCGTGATCTGGTGCCGTTCCGCGGGCGGCGTGCGGCCAATCTGGTGCCGCGCAAGCTTGCCAGCGGTCCGATGCCCTGGGTGATCGCGATCATGATCGCGCTGACAGTGATGGCGGCTGCAGCAGGACTGGCGCTGGGCAATCTGGCAGACCGCGCACGGGCTGACCTGTCTGGCGCGCTGACAGTGCAGATTGTCGAGGCGAATGCCGAATTGCGCGCTACCCAGGCGCAGCGTGCCGCCGAACTGCTGCGGGCTGACAAGGCGGTCGCGGGACTGCGCGTGATCCCGCAGGATGAACTGGCCGAACTTCTGGCCCCATGGATCGGAGCCGGTGGTGGCAGCGGTGATGGTGGCTTCGATGCGGTGCCGATTCCGGCGCTGATCGATGTCCAGCTCAGCACTCTAGCGGATACGGCTGAAATTGCCCGGCTCAATGCGATGCTGGTGAGCGAGATTCCCGGCGCGCGGGTCGATGCGCAATCTGATTGGCTGCGACCGGTTTATGATGCGCTGGCAGCGCTGCAATATCTTGCGCTGGCACTGATCGCCTTGCTCGCCTTGACCAGTGCGGGGGCGGTGTGGCTTGCAGCGCGCAGCTCTTTCGCCAACCATCGCAAGACAGTGGAAATCGTCCACCTGCTTGGCGGCACTGATCGCCAGATTGCGCAGGTGTTCCAGCGCAGCGTGACGATCGATGCTATGGTAGGCGGTGTGATCGGCCTTGCCCTGGGCGCGCTTGCGGTCTGGCTGATTGGCGGCCAGTTTGCTGCAATCGATTCGGGCATGGTCGCAGGCGGAAACCTGCGGCGCCTTGACTGGCTTGTGCTAGCGGCAATTCCGCTGGCCGGGGTCTTGCTTGCCATGCTGACCGCGCGCATCACGGTGATGTCAGCCTTGAGGCGAATGTTATGATATTGAGACTCCTTTCCACGATCTTCCTGGCCTGGGCGTTTGGCTTCGTGTGGTTCTTTGCCACGCTGCCTGCGCCTGTCGGCAAGATTGAAACAGATGCCGTGATCGTGCCCACCGGCGCTGCCGGGCGGATTCAGCGCGGAATCGAAGTGCTCGACAAGGGGTGGGCTGAACGGATGCTGGTCAGCGGGGTCGATCTGGAAGTCAGGCCGGATGAATTCGCTGCGGAGTTCGGGGTTTCGCAGCGGCAGATGCGCTGCTGCATCGACCTGGGCTTCGCTGCCATCGACACGCGCGGCAATGCTGAAGAAATCGCCAAATGGGTGGTGGAACACCGGGTTGGTTCGATCCGGCTTGTGACCAGTGACTGGCATATGCGCCGCGTGGCGAGCGAACTTAACCGCACTTTGCCCAGCACCGTTACCGTGGTGCCCGATGCGGTGCGCAGCGAGCCGGGTTTCGGCGTGCTGCTGCTCGAATATCACAAGCTGGTGGTCACCTATCTGACCGGCCTGGTCAAAGCCTGAGTTGAACGCGATGTCGGTGCTGCGCAGCCTGCTCTATTACCCGCTGTTTTACGGGGGAAGCGCCGTGCTGGTTTTTGCGGCAGGTCTTGCCTCGTACCTAGGGAGCGAGACACTGCGCGCCGTAGTGCGCTGGTGGACCAACTGGCATCGCTGGTGCGTGACCTGTATTCTGGGCATCGAAATACGCGTCGAGGGAAAAATTCCGGCCGGGCCGGTGCTGATCGCAATGAAGCACGAAAGCTTCTTCGAGGCGATCGATGCGCCTACCCTGCTGCCCTATCCATCCGTCTTTGCCAAGCGCGAGCTGTTCAAGATCCCGGTCTGGGGGCGGTCTGCGCGGGTCTATGGGTTGACCCCGGTCTCACGCGACGAAGGTGCCCGGGCGCTGCGCCAGATGCTGAGCGCGGCGAAGCAAAGGCTGGCTGAAGGCCGCCCCTTGCTGATTTTCCCGGAGGGAACGCGCGTCCCGCATGGCAAGCCCGCTTCTCTGCAGGCTGGATTTGCCGGTATCTACAAGCTGCTGGGTGTTCCGGTGATCCCATGCGCGGTCAACAGCGGGCCGCTATACCACCGCTTGTGGAAGCGCGGCGGGGTGATCACCTATAAATTCGGCGATTTGATTCCCGCAGGGTTGTCGCGCGCCGAGGCCGAAGCCCGTGTACAGGCGGCGATCAATGCTCTGAACGACGGGGGCTAGTGCTCCCGGCCAAAGTCGGGCCGCTCATCATCCTGCCCTTCCTCGATGATCCCGCGGCGGATTGCGCGGGTGCGGCTGAACAATTCGTGCAGCGTTTCGCCATCGCCCGAACGGATCGCACGTTGCAGCGCGGTGAGATCCTCGGTGAAACGGCCCAGCATCTCCAGAACCGCAGACTTGTTGTGCAGGAACACGTCGCGCCACATCACCGGATCGGAAGCGGCGATGCGGGTGAAATCGCGGAAACCGCCGGCCGAATACTTGATCACCTCGCTGCGGGTCACGTCTTCCAGATCGCTCGCCGTGCCAACGATGGTATAGGCGATCAGGTGCGGGATGTGGCTGGTCACCGCCAGCACCAGATCGTGATGCTGCGGGTCCATGATCTCGATCCGCGCGCCCAGCGTGCGCCAGAATTCGGCCAGCGTGTCGACCGCGGCTTGCTCTGCGCCGGCAGGCGGAGTCAGGATGCACCAGCGGTTTTCGAACAATGTGGCGAATCCGGCTTCCGGCCCGCTTTGTTCGGTGCCCGCGACTGGGTGGGCCGGAATGACCGTGGCACCGGGAAGCGCGGCTGCAAGATCCTCAGCCACGCTCTGCTTTGAAGAACCGACATCGCTCACGATCGCATGCGGTGGCAGAACATCGGCAATTGCCATGGCAGCTTCGCGCATCGCGCCCACCGGCACGCACAGGATCACCAGATCGGCCCCACGCACGGCTTCTTCGGCGCTGTCATACACCCTGCCCACCAATCCGCGTTCGGCAGCCTTGGCGCGCGCGGCGGGGCTGGCATCATAGCCACTGGTGGCAATATGCGCTGCGCGCGCTTGAACTGCCAGCCCGATCGAACCGCCCAACAGGCCCAGCCCGATGATCGCGACCTTCTCGATACTCATGCGCCTTCGCCAACCAGTTCGCGCAGAGCGGCGGCGATCGCGTCCATCTGCTTGTGCGTGCCGATGGTGATGCGCAGCGCATGGGGCAGGCCCTGGCCCGGCAGGTGCCGCACGGCAAAGCCTGCTTCGCCAATCGCCTCGAGCGCCTGTGCCGCGCTCACTTCGCCTTCGAATAGCACCAGCAGGAAATTGGCCTTGCTGGGAATTGGCCGCAGTCCGTGATTGCCGAGCGCCTCGATCGCTGCGGTGAAATGGGCCAGTTCCTCGGCATTGTGCTCACGGCTGCGGGCAACGAAATCCTGATCGCCCAGCGCGGCCAAGGCCGCAGCCTGCCCGCTGGTGGTGACATTGAACGGCCCGCGGATGCGGTTCAGTACATCGATCATTTGCGGCGCTCCGGTGGCCCAGCCGATCCGCTCGCCCGCCAGCCCGTAGATCTTCGAGAAGGTGCGGGTGACGAGCACGTTTTCATGGCGCGCAGCCAGCTCCAGCCCGCCATCGTCCTCGCCTTCGCCGAGATATTCGGCATAGGCCTGATCGATTACCAGCAGCACATCGGCTGGCAGCCCGGCGTGGAGCCGCTCGACCTCAGCGCGCGGCAGGTAGGTTCCGGTGGGGTTGTTGGGGTTGGCGATAAAGACCACCCGCGTGCGATCCGTAACGGCAGTCAGCAGCGCATCGACATCCGTGGCATAGTCGCTGTCCGGTGCTTCCACCGGCGTCGCGCCGCAGCGCCTTGCAGCGATGTCATAGACAATGAAGCTGAAGCGGCTGAACAGCACTTCATCCCCTGGCCCGGCAAAGCCCTGAGCGGCGAGGTTGAGCAGTTCGTCCGAGCCGGTGCCGCACACGATCCGTGCCGGATCAATGCCATGCAGCGCGCCGATGGCGGCTCGCAGATCGCGCGCGTCGGGATCGGGATATTCGGCGCTGCCCGCAACCGCGCGCCGTGCCTCGGCGGCGGCGGTGCTGGTGCCGAGCGGGTTCTCGTTTGCCGATAGCTTGACCAGCTGGCGCCCATCCGCAGCCACTGCCTTTCCTGGCACATAGGCATGAATGCCCATGATCCAGGGTTTGCCTTCGGGACGGGAGCTTGCTTGTTCGGTCATGGCGCGGCGGCGCATAACCGCTTTCGCTGCCGAAAAACAGTGCAATTGACTTAAGCCGCGCCCTCGCCCAATCGGTGCGGCCCATGGCACCAACGCTGCCCTCGAAGCGCCTTACGCTCAGCAACGATCTGCCGCTTGACAGCGGGCAGGTGCTTCCGCGTGTCGAGATCGCCTATGAAACCTATGGCGAACTGGCGGCGGACAAGGGTAATGCGGTGCTGATATGCCATGCCCTGACGGGGGACCAGTATGTCGCCTCGAGCCACCCGATTACCGGCAAGCCGGGCTGGTGGGAACGGATGGTGGGGCCGGGCAAGGTCGTCGATACCAATCGCTTCCATGTCATCTGCGCCAATGTAATCGGCAGCTGCATGGGTTCGACCGGCCCGGCTAGCGAGGCGAGCGACGGCAAGCCTTATGGCATGCGTTTCCCTGTCATCACCATCCGCGACATGGTGCGCGGCCTTATCGGCCTGCTCGACGGGCTCGGCATCGAGCGGCTCCACACAGTGATCGGCGGATCGATGGGCGGGATGCAGGCATTGAGCCTCGCCGCCAACTGGCCCGATCGCGCGGCGCGCGTGCTGGCGATCGCCACCACCGCGCGGCATTCGGCGCAGAATATCGCCTTCCACGAAGTGGGGCGGCAGGCGATCATGGCCGATCCCAACTGGCGCGGGGGCGATTATTACGGCGGCTCCACGCCCGATGCCGGCCTCGCGGTGGCGCGCATGGCCGCGCATATCACCTATCTTTCGGAAGAGGGGCTGACCGAGAAGTTCGGGCGCCGCCTGCAGGACCGGCCCGACGGTACAAAGGGGACGAAGAGCTTCGGCTTCGATGCCGATTTCCAGGTCGAAAGCTATCTGCGCTATCAGGGCAGCGGCTTTACCCAGCGCTTCGATGCCAATTCCTACCTCTATATCACCCGCGCGATGGATTATTTCGACCTTGCCGAAGAACATGGCGGTAAGCTGGCCGATGCCTTTGCCGGGCACGGGCTCACATCGGTGAACGGCAAGGGCGCGCGTTTCTGCGTGATCAGCTTCGATAGCGACTGGCTTTATCCCACCGTGGAAAGCCGCCACATCGTGCACGCGCTCAATGCAGCGGGCGCGCCGGTGAGTTTCGTCGAGCTGTCGGCACCATTCGGGCATGACAGCTTCCTGCTCGATGTGCCCGCGCTCGACCGGGTGATGAAGGGGTTTATCGATGGCTGAGCGCTTGCGGCCAGACCTTGCCGTAATCGCGCAGAATATCGCGCCGGGTAGCCGCGTCCTCGACATCGGCTGCGGTGACGGCAAGCTGATGGCCGAGCTGGTCGAAAGCCACGGGATCGATGCGCGCGGGCTCGAAATCGATCCGCAGCTGGTCGAACGCTGCGTGGCGCGCGGGCTGTCGGTGGTGCAGGGCGATGCCGGCAGCGATCTTGCCAACTATCCTGACAAGGCGTTCGACTATGCGATCCTGTCGCAGACGTTGCAAACCGCCGCGCGGCCCGACCGCATGCTCGACGAATTGCTGCGGGTGGGGCGGCAGACCTTCGTCAGCTTTCCCAATTTCGCACATTGGCGCACCCGCAGCGCGCTAATGCTGGGTGGGCGCATGCCGGTGACCCGCGCTTTGCCGGTGAGCTGGTACGAGACGCAGAACATCCACCACGTGACAATCGCCGATTTCCGCGAACTGGTGGCGGAAAAGGGCGTGACGGTGGAAAACAGCTGGTTCTTCTCCGGTGGGCATGAAATCGGCAATTTTGCGGCCAATCTCCGCGCCGAATTCGCGCTGTTCCAGTTAAGTCGCCAAGGCTAGCGCTGGCACTGGCGCAACATTCTCGCGCTGCGGCGCCACATATTGTAGCGCGCGGTTCAGTTTCGCTGGTATAGTCAAACCCGATGAACATGATCCTGATCGCAGCCGCATTTGGCCTTGCCCCGATAGCCATTCAGGCTTCCCCTCCGGCACCTGTTCCGGCGCCCGAATTGTCGCAGGAAAACGCCGCGCTGCTGCGCTGTTCCGCTGCCTTTGCTCTGGTGTCCTTCGGGCAGGCGAGCGGCCAGGAGGCTTCGCTCAAATGGCCCTCGATCGATCCCCGCGGGCGCGAATTCTTCGTCCGCGCGCTGGCCCGGGTGATGGACGATACCGGCCTGGATCGCGAAGCAGTGGCCCAGCTGGCAAAGGCAGAGGCCCAGCGCCTGCTCGATCAGCAGCAAGTCGATGCCGTCATGCCGGCGTGCCTGTTGATGCTGGATGGATCGGGGATCTGATAACCGCCATTCCAGCGCTTGAGCCGGTGGATTTGCTGCGCGAATTGAGGCAAGGGCGTGGATAGCATGTGGCGCCTCTACCAATTTCCCCTCTGTCCATTCAGCCGCAAGATCCGCTTGCTGCTGAGCGAGAAGAACGTTGCCTACGAATTGGTGCGTGAAGATCCGTGGACGGCCAGTGATTATTTCTGGAATCTCAACCCTGCGGGGCGCACGCCGGTACTGGTGCATCAGGAGCGCGACACGGTGCTGTGCGACAGCCGCGCGATCGCCGAGTATTTCGAGGAAACGGTGGACAAGGCACCGATGATCAACGGCACCGCCACCAATCGCGCGGAGATCCGCCGGCTGGTCGCGCTGTTTGACGAGAATTTCTATAATGACGTCACCGCACCGATGCTCAACGAACGGATGAAGAAGCGGTTGGTGCTGAACCAGCCGCCTGATTCGCGCATGTTGCGCGAGGCGATGAAGTTGGCGCACGGCCACCTGGACTATATGGATTGGTTGATCGATAACCGTCCGTGGCTGGCTGGTTCGAGCATGAGCCTGGCCGATTTGGCCGCTGCGGCGCAGATTTCCGTGGCGGATTACCTGGGCGGGATTGACTGGGCCGGGCATGAGCAGACGCGCGGCTGGTATTCGGTTTTCAAGAGCCGCCCCAGCTTCCGCCCGCTGCTGAGCGAGCGCATGGGCGTGATTCAACCGCCCGCGCATTATGCCAAGCTGGATATGTGAGGACCGGAAATGAGCGAGAAAATCGAGCTGTCTGAGGAAGAGTGGCGCGAGCGGCTCACGCCCGAACAATATCACGTGCTGCGCGAGGCAGGCACCGAGCGGGCCTTCACCGGCCAGTATGACAAGCATTTTGATGAGGGCGAATATATGTGCGCGGGTTGCGGCACGAAACTGTTCGCCAGCGATGCCAAATACAATTCGGGCTGCGGTTGGCCGGCATTCACCCGCCCTGCGGAAAGTGACATGGTGGAGGAGCGGCGCGATATTTCCTTTGGCATGGTCCGCACCGAAGTGCTGTGCGCCAAATGCGGTGGGCATCTGGGCCATGTCTTCCCCGATGGACCTTCCGAAGCGGGCGGAATGCGTTATTGCATCAACTCCGCCGCGCTCGACTTCGACCCCGACAGCTGACCTTGCCGGAGGATATCGCCCCGCGCCCCGTTCACGCGGGGTTACAACTCGCCTATGCAAGCCGCACGGTGGTCAGTTGCAGCAGGGCTTTCACGTAGTTTCCGATGTCGAAGCGCGGTAATCGCATGGTCAACCAGAACAAGCGCGGCTCTCGCCGTGCGGCCGCTGCGCGTGAGCAGGGTGCGATGCCGCCAAGCCGCAAGTCCAAGGGGCACAGGGGTGGTGGCTCGCGTGGGCGACGATTGATCAAGCGCGTCATGATGGGCGGCCTGGCGCTGGTGTTGCTGGGGCTCCTTGCCCTTGGCATTGCAGTGGGATTTGCTGCGCAATCGCTGCCCAGCTATTACCAGCTCCAGGCGACCCAGACCGGCCAGACCATCGTGGTGCGCGCGCGCGATGGCACCGAAATCGTCGAGCTTGGCCCCAGCTTCGGCGAATGGCTCGACTATGCCGAAATCCCGCAGGAGATGAAGGACGCGATGGTGGCGGTAGAGGATCGCCGCTATTTCTCGCATTTCGGGATTGACCCGATCCGCCTGACCGGCGCCGTGGTGGAATCCTTCACTGGCGACAAGCGGATTGGCGGCACTTCCACCATCTCGCAGCAGCTCGCGCGCAACCTGTTCCTCAACAGCAACCGCTCGCTGGATCGCAAATTGCGTGAAGCGGTGCTGGCGCTGGCGCTGGAATGGAAATTCTCCAAGGAGCAGATCCTCGAGCTCTATCTCAACAAGGTCTATTTCGGCGGCGGCGCCTATGGCATTGACAGCGCCAGCCGCAACTTCTTCAGCCATCCCGCGACCGAGCTTTCGATCGCCGAGGCCGCGATTATCGCCGGGCTGGTCAAGGCGCCTTCGCGTTATTCCCCCACTGCCGATGTCGATGCCGCGGTGGGCCGTGCGCGCGTGGTGCTGCAGTTGATGCGCGAACAGGGCTATATCACCCCGCAGCAGGCCTCGGTCGATGTCGATGCCGTACGGCTCAAGCCCCGCGGCGCAGAGAACTCGGTGCGCTATTTCACCGATTACGTGCTGCCGCAGCTCGACCTGCTGTTGCCCGAAACATTCGAGCCGATCGAGGTCTGGACCACGCTTGACGTAAAGCTGCAGGAAGCCGCCACCGCAGCCGTGACCGCCAACACGCCCACCGGCGCGCAGGGGGCGCTTGTCAGCCTCGATCGGGACGGCGCGATCCTGGCGATGGTGGGCGGCACCGATTACGTTGCAACCAATTACAACCGTGCCACCAATGCACAGCGCCAGCCTGGCTCGGCCTGGAAGCTGTTTGTCTACCTCGCTGCGCTTGAAGCGGGCTATACGCCGGATGACCGGGTGGTTGACACACCCACTGAAATCGACGGGTGGAGCCCGCGCAATTCGAATGGCAAGTTCGTGGGCGAAATCGATGTGCGCACCGCCTTCGCCTATTCGATCAACACTGTGGCGGCGCAGCTTGGCCAGGATGTCGGCTTTGGCACGGTTGCATCGATGGCGCGGCGTTTTGGCATTTCCTCACCGATTTCGACCTTTCCCTCGATGGTGCTGGGCACCAGCGAGGTGCGGCTGATCGATATGGCGCGCGCTTTTGCGGCCGTGTCGGCCAAAGGGACGTCGGTTGAGCCGTATGGAATTACGCGCGTTGTCACGGCAAGCGGCGACGAGATTTACCGCTATAACCGCCCCCGCACGAGCCAGCTGGTTCCGGGCTATGTCGCCGCGGGGATCACCGACTTGCTGCAAACTGCGGTTGCCACCGGCACTGGCCAGGCGGCGCAGATCGGCCGGCCGGTGGCAGGCAAGACAGGGACCACCAGTTCGAACAAGGACGGCTGGTTCGTGGGCTTTTCTTCGGGTGTCACCACTGGCGTATGGATGGGCCGCGACGATGCGCGCGCAGTGGGCGGGCTGGCCGGTGGGCGGGCCCCCGCTCGTGCTTTTTCGGATTATATGCGGGTTGCAGTCAAGGATCGCCCGATCGAACAATTCGACACGGAAGTGCAATTGCCGGGCTGGATGCTGGAGCCTGACGATGAATATCTGTTCGGTGATCCCGGCGAATATTATTACATCGACGAACAAGGCAACCTGATTGAGCCCAATCGCGGCGAAGGCGGCGGGCCATTTGGCGTGGATGGAGAGCAGGTGCCGGGCCGGCCGCAAAACCCCGCACCCGCTGGAGAAGCGGGCCAGGCAGCGAGCGATGCATTCCTTGAGCAGGCGACCGGGCAGGAATTGCCGCCCGGGCCGCCGATGCCGCGTACTATCCAGCCCGCCCAGACAGCACGCCAGCGCGCCGAACAACGCTAACGCCAGCGCCATTTCCTTCGCCGCAATAGCAAAGGGGCACTGCAGCCCCGGCCGCAGCACCCCTTCGCAATAGTCAGGCCAGGCCTGGTCTAGCGCATCCGCACCGGGACATAACTTGGCGATCCGCCCCGGCGCTGCACGCGCAGCAGCACGGCTTCGCGGCCTGCCTTCTGCGCCTCGTTCACGATGGCTTCAAGGTCTGCGGGCGAGGCGACCGGGCGATAGTTCGCAGACAGGATGATGTCCCCGCGCCTCAGCCCTTTGGCTGCGGCGTCGGCATTGCCATCGACCGCGCCGATCACCAGGCCGACTGTGTCCTGGCTAGCGCCCAGCTGGCCCGCGATCTGCGGCGTCAACGTCAGCACTTGCAGGCCCAGCTTTTTTTCAATTGCACCGTTGGAATCGGGCACATTTTCCGGCTCGGCTTCGGGGTCGAAAGTCTGCTGGCGCCGCAATTCGTCTTCGGTCGGGCGCTTGCTTACCGTTGCGGAAACGCGAAGTTCCTCACCGTCGCGGATCAGGTCGATCGGGATGCGGGTGCCCGGCGCGATATTGGCGACCAGGAAGGACAGCGTCTGATCTTTCGTCACCGGCTTGCCGTTGACGGCCGTCACCACGTCGCCCGGCTTGATGCCGGCGCGGTCGGCCGCGCCATCGGCCACCACGGTCTGGACGAACTCGCCGCGATTGCGCGGCAGGCCGAGGGAATCGGCCAGATCATCGCTTACCGGCATAATGCTCACGCCCAGGAAGCCGCGTTCGATTTCCGCGCCGGACCGCAGTTGCTCAACGATTGGTGCGGCAGTGTCGGCCGGAATGGCAAAACCGATACCCACGCTGCCGCCTGTGGGCGAGATGATGGCGTTGTTGATGCCGATCACATTGCCCTGCATATCGAACAGCGGGCCGCCCGAATTGCCGCGGTTGATGCTGGCATCGGTCTGGATATAGCGGTCATAGGCACCGCCACCGGCATTGCGCAGAACCGCGGACACGATTCCGCTCGTGACTGTGCCGCCCAGGCCGAACGGATTGCCGATCGCGATCACCCAGTCGCCTGCGCGCACATTGCCCGAACTGCCGAATTTGACGAACGGAAAGTCACGGTCTGACTGGATCTTGAGCACTGCCAGGTCAGACGCGGCATCGGCGCCAACCAGCTCTGCCCGATACTCTGTGCCGTTGGGCATGGTCACGGTGATCTCTTCCAGCGTGGCGCGATTGTCAGGCGCGATCACGTGATTATTGGTCACAACGTAGCCGTCAGATGAAACGATGAAGCCTGAGCCGAGCGATTGCGCCTCACGGGTTTGCGGCTGCGCCTGGCCTCTGCTGCCGAACAGGTCGGCGAAGGGCGTTCCCGCGAACGGATTGGTGTTGACCTCGATTCGCTGGCGGGTCGAGATATTGACCACTGCGGGCTGCAATTGCTCGGTCAGATCGGCAAAGCTTGCCGGCGCACCATTGCGCGGCACGATCTGTTCGATCCTGGTCTGGTCATTCTGCGCCACCTGGGCACCGGCAGGGTAACCAGTGGCCAGCGACAGGGTTGCGCCACCCACCAGCAGCGCGGTTGTCAGTCCGTATACGTAACGCACAGGCTTTTCGTCCTCTTGTTGCTTCTCGGTTGGCGCGCTGCTTCGGATCGTTTCCGAAGCAGCGCCGTTCTCAATCCCCGGTTGCGGTCTGTTTATGGCTACAACGGCACTTAACCGCATTTGAACGGTGCCTGTCACCGGCAGACCGCATTGGGCGGTTCGTCGGCTCGCTATGCCATCAGTGCGATGGCGCGGCCCGATCAGCGGCGACCGCCGAACTGGCGGAAGTATTCGTTGTCACCCGACAGGATCATCGAGCTTTCGCCAGCGCCCTGTTCGAATGTCCGGCGATAGCTTTCCATCGCGCGGTAGAAGTCGTAAAATTCCGGATCCTTGCCATAGGCATCGGCGTAGATCCGCGCAGCTTCGGCTTGCGCCTCGGCCTGGATGATCTGTGCGTCGCGCTGGCCCGCAGCGCGGATCGCGGCCGCTTCTTCCTGGCGGTCTGTCTCCATGCGGATGAAGGCAGCATCAAGCGGGCGCCCTTCGGGCAAGTCCGCGCGCTTGATCCGCACGTCGAGCACCTGCGCGCCATATTGCCGCGCCTGCCGGTCAAAAACAGTGGTGATGTTCTGCATCGCCGTGCCGCGTTCGGCGTTGATCAGCGAAGCGAAGGGCCGCCGCCCCAGTTCCTGCCGCAAGACCGAAGTGAGGATCGGCACGAGCGCGGATTCCAACTGCTCCTCTGTCCCGGCGCGTTCCACCATTCGCACCGGATCAATGATCCGGTAGCGGGCATAGGCATCAACTTGCAGGCGCTGCTGGTCGTTCGAGAGGACCTGCTGACGCTCCATGTCGAGGTCCAGCACACGCCGGTCGACCATTTGCACCTGTTCGATCAGGGGCACGCGCCAGGCAACGCCCGCGCCAGTCTGGCCAAACGGCACATCGGGCTTGAACCTGTTGATCGTGCGCACGGGTTCACCAGTGCGGATCACCACTGCTTGTTGCGTTTCAGGCACGATCACCATGCTGCTGAAGGTGAGGGCGAGCAGAATGCCGACGGCAATGATCGCGCCCTTATAGGCTTGCCAGATCGATTCCATGATCATTGGCCTCCTTGCGGCTGCGCTTGGGGTGGTTGCTGTGCCCGGCGTTTCACTTCAGGCAGCGGCAGATAGGGTGTGACCCCGTCAGCTTCGATGATGGTCTTGTCGGTCTTGGACAACACGCTTTCCATGGTTTCGTAATAGAGCCGGCGCCGCGTCACTTCTGGTGCCAGCCGGTATTCGGCGTAGATGTTATTGAATTCAGCCGCGTCGCCTTGCGCCCGGGCAAGCAATTGCTGCGCGATTGCGCGGGCACGGTTCATCGCCGCATCGGCATCCTGCTGCGCCGAGGAGACGTCCTTGAATGCCTCTTCAACCCGGCTGGGCGGATCGGTCTTGTTGATTTCGATACCCTGCACCTTGATGCCCGACCGATAGGCATCGAGCCGTGCCTGCATCCGCTCGCGCACTTCCTGTTCGATCTCGGCGCGCCCGGCACCTGTCAACACCGTGTCGAGATCATGCTTGGCAACCGCCGCGCGCATAGCGGATTCGCCCACTTCCAGCAGCGTTTCGCGCGGGTCCAGGAGCTGAAAATTGTACAGAGACAGATCGGAAATGTTCCAGCGGATCAGATAACTCAGATCAACGAGGTTCTGGTCAGAGGTGAGGATCAGCTTCTCCTGATCGCCATCGGGAATCTTTTCAGAGCGGATCTGGCTGACATTCTCCACTTCCACCTGCTGGATCGGCCATGGCATGGTGATATTCGTGCCGGGATTGAGCGTGTCGGAAAATTTCCCGCCCAGCCAGGTAACGATGCCCTGCTCGCGCGGCTGGACGAAGTGCACGCCAGTGGTGAACAGCCACAGTGCGGCAAGCCCGCCCAGTATCAACGGTAGCCAGCTCTTGCCTCCCGGCCGCTCGGGAAAGCGGAAGTTGGGTCCGCCCGGCCCACCACCGCGCCGCCGGGGGCCTTCGGGGCCGCGCTGTCTGAAGATATCCTCGATATTGGCAGAGCGGCGCCCACGATCCTGTTTCTCGTTGTCGCCACCGGGAAGCCATGGGTTGCGCGGCCCTTCGCCAGCTCCCTTGTCATCGCCGCCGGAGCCGTCTCCCTCTTCGCCGGAAGGCCTTTGACCGTCGCCCCCGCCCCACGGGTTTTTCTTGCCGGCCATGGCAAGGCCGATCGATCTTTTGAAATTGTCGAACATATCCATGGAACTCTTATAGGGGTGGTTTCTGCGAAAAACAGGGGTTGCGTGTGCGAAATTGGTGCTAGGTGCGGCATCTATGAATTCGCAGGATCTGGCAAACCACATTCCCGAAGCTATCGCGCCGCGCATCAAGTCGGCCAAACTGGTGGGTGACCGCGCCGTGGTGGTGGTCGATGCGACCGGAATGACCGCCGCCGAACGCGACGCGATCGAGCAGGAGGTCACCGCCAGTCTGGGCGCGCTCGGCGGTGTGGGAGAAGTGCGCGTGGCCATGATGGCGGACCGCGTGCGCCGCCGGATCATTGCGGTGGGTTCGGGCAAGGGCGGCGTAGGCAAGTCCACGCTAACCGCCAATCTGGCGGTCGCGCTGCAGCGGCTGGGCATGAAGGTCGGCGTGGTTGATGCCGATATCTATGGCCCCTCGCAGCCCAAGCTACTCGGGCTTGAGGGCAGGAAACCCGAAGCGCGTGATGACAAGCTCGTGCCCGTCACTGGCAAACACGGCGTGCCGGTGCTGTCGATGGGATTTCTGGTCAAGCCGGCGCAGGCGCTTGCCTGGCGCGGGCCGATGGCGGGCAATGCGCTGTCGCAATTGATAGATGCCGACTGGGGCGACACGGAATTGCTGCTGATCGACCTGCCGCCGGGCACCGGCGATGTGCAGCTTTCGATGTTGCAGAAGCACAAGCCAGACGGGGCGATCCTGGTTTCGACCCCGCAAGACCTTGCGCTGATCGATGCGGCGCGGGCCGGCCAGCTGTTCGAGCAGGGCCAGGTGCCGGTGATCGGGCTGGTTGAAAACATGGCCGGATACCAATGCCCGCATTGCGGCGAAGTTTCCGATCCCTTCGGCAAGGGCGGGTTCGAAGCCATGGCAGCGAAGGTCGACTTGCCCTTCCTCGGGCGGATCGCGCTTGCCCTGCCGATTCGCGAGGCGGGCGATAGCGGCAATCCCCCCGCCGCGCAGGACACACCGGAAGGTGAGGCTTTTGCGGGGATTGCGCGGCAGGTCGCTGAATGGCTGGCACAGGAACAGGGCTGATCATGCCGGTTACTCGCCGCGGATTGCTGACCGGGGCCGCGATTGGCGGCGGCCTGCTGGTGGCATGGACGCTCTATCCGCGCAGCTTCCCCAATCCGCTTGAGCCGCGCGAAAACGAGCAGGTGTTCGACGCCTGGTTCAAGATCGCAGCCGACGGGGTGATCACCGTGGCGGTGCCGCAGCTCGAGATGGGGCAGGGCATCACCACGCTTTTGCCGCAGATTGTGGCGGCAGAGCTGGGCGCGGACTGGCGCCAGATCGCGGTTGAACCGGCACCGGTCAGCGGAAGATATGCCAATGTCCCGCTTGCCGCGCGCTGGGCGCCCTTGTGGATGCCCTTTGCGCCTGGCCTTGCCGATGAACCTGACGCTTTCCTGGCGCGGCGTTTTGCCGAAAACAACCGCTTCAACGCCACAGGCGACGGAACTTCGCTGGATGCATTCGAGCAGCCATGCCGCGAAGCTGCCGCGGCTGCGCGCGCCATGCTGGCGCAGGCGGCGGCCGAGCGTTGGGGCGTGGCTTGGGAACAATGCGAGGCAGAGGGCGGCTTTATCCGGCACGGCGAAAATCGCCTGAGCTTTGGCGAACTGGCGGCAGAAGCAGTGGAATTCGATCCGCCCGATCCGCCCCCGCTGCGCCCGCAGCCCAATGGCGAGGATAGCCTGCCTGGCAATGCCGATGCGCAAACGGCCTATCCAAGGCTGGACCTGCCATCAAAGGTTGACGGCACGTTCCAGTTCGCGAGCGACGTGCGGCTGCCCGGCATGGTCTATGCCGCGATCCGTCACGGGCCGGTCGACAAGGCGGAGCTGGTCGAGTTCAACCCCTTCAACGCGCGCAATATCCGCGGGATTGTGGGCGCGGTTGAGGGAAAGCGCTGGCTGGCGGTGGCGGCGACCAGTTGGTGGGCTGCCGAACAGGCGCTCGACACCATGCGCGCGCGTTTCCGGGTCGATCATGTGGTTGACAGCGATGAAATCGAGCAACGGATCGATGATGCGCTGGCCACCGGCAAGGCGAAACGGATCGCCAGCCTCGGCGATGTCGATGCCCTGGTGAAAGAGCCGGATCTGGCGCTGCGCTATGATATCGAGGCTGGCGTGCACGCCGCGCTCGAAACCTCAAGCGCCACCGCGCGCTACAATGATGGAAAGCTCGAGCTGTGGATTGCCTCGCAGGCGCCGGAACAGGCGCGCATCGCGGCGGCCCGTGCGCTAGGCATCGGGGTTGAGGATGTCGTGCTGTACCCGATGGCGGCAGGCGGCAGCTTCGATCGCCGCTATGAGCATGACCACGCGATCGAAGCGGCTCTGATCGCGCGCGAGATTGGCCGCCCGGTGCAGTTGATCTGGTCGCGCTGGCAGGAAATGCTGGCCGCCCGCCCCCGATCGCCCGCAGCGCTGGTACTGCGCGCCAGGCTGAGCCGGGATGGCGAGGCGCGGATCGAGGCGCTGCGCACGCGCATCGCCATGCCGCCGGCCAATCTCGAATTCGGCCAGCGCCTGTTCGAGAACAAGACGAGCTGGGCGGCGATCCGCGACTCCGAAGGCGCAGCTGACGCGCTGGCGATGGAGGGTGCGATGCCGCCCTATGCCATCCCTCATCTCGCGGTTGACCATATCCCGGTGGAGATCGGATTGCCGGTTTCGCGGATGCGCGGCAATGCTCATGGCTATACCGCCTTTGCGATGGAATGCTTCATTGACGAGATCGCCAGCCGCAACGGGCGCGAACCGCTATCTTTCCGCATGGCGATGCTGGGGGATGACACGCGGCTCGCCGCCTGTCTCCAGCGCGCCGCGCGGCTGGCCGAATGGGGCGGCGGGGGTGATCAGAGCGGGCAGGGGATCGCCTGCCACCGCATCGGTGATGTCGAAAGCGGCGGACGCATCGCCTGCGTTGCGACTGCGCGCCAGGGCGAAGGGGGCGTGCGCGTGAGCCGCCTCGTGGCGGCGGTCGACATCGGCCGGATCGTCAATATCGATATCGCACGCCAGCAGATCGAAGGGGGGCTGGTGTTCGGCCTGGCCAGTGCGATGGGGGCCAGTACGCGCTATTCCGGCGGCCTGCCGCAAGCGCAGCAGCTTGCCGCGCTGGCCCTGCCCCTGCTGGCCGATTGCCCGGATATCGAGGTGGATTTCATCGCCAGCGAGGCGCCAGCATTCGATCCGGGCGAACTTGGCGCAGTGATCGCTGCTCCGGCGATTGCCAATGCCTTTTACTCGGCCACCGGCTTGCGCTTGCGCCGCCTGCCCCTACTTTCAGGCGGTCTATGACCTGGCTGCCTCAAGAACTTCCGTCAGATCACAAGCCCGTTAAGAGCGGCAGGATCGGCGTGCTGGTGGTCAATCTGGGCACGCCCGATGCGCCTGACGCGCCTTCGGTGAAGCGCTACCTGAAGGAATTCCTGTCTGACCCGCGGGTGATCGAGATTCCGCAGATCATCTGGCAGGTGATCCTGCGCGGGATCATCCTCAACACGCGCCCGAAGAAGAGTGCCCAGGCCTATGCGAAGGTGTGGACCGATCGCGGTTCACCGCTGTCAGCGATCACGCAGGACCAGGCGGCGGGGCTTCAGCAGCGGCTCGGCGATGCGGTGATCGTGCGCCACGCCATGCGTTATGGGCAGCCCTCTATTCCCGCCCAGATCGAGGCGCTGCATGCTTCGGGTTGCGAGCGCATCCTGCTGGCCCCGCTCTATCCGCAATATTGTGCCGCGACGACGGCGACCGTGGTCGACAAGGCGGCAGAAACGCTGGGCAAGATGCGCTGGCAACCGGCCTTGCGCACCTTGCCCGCCTATCATGACGATGCGGCCTATATCGATGCCCTGGAAGCTGACATCACGCGCCAGCTTATGGCGCTCGAATTCGAGCCTGAAGTGCTGCTGCTGAGCTTTCACGGGATGCCGCAACGCACGCTTGAACTGGGCGATCCCTATCACTGCCAGTGCCGCAAGACTGCACGGCTCTTGAGTGAACGGCTGGCGGCCCGCGCTGAATATGTCGATCTACGGATCGAGACAACGTTCCAGTCGCGTTTCGGGCGCGCCAAATGGCTCGAGCCCGCCACCGACGCCACGCTCGAGGCCGAGGCCGGCAAGGGCACGCGGCGGCTGGCGGTGGCCGCGCCGGGCTTTTCCGCCGATTGCGTCGAGACGCTGGAAGAGCTTGCCATCGCCGGTCGCGAACAGTTCGAAGCTGCGGGGGGCGAACATTATGCGGTGCTATCGTGCCTCAATGCTTCCACCGCCGGCATGGACATGCTCGAGACGATCACCCGGCGCGAGCTGGCTGGCTGGATCTGACGATTTTCCGGGCAATCGGAACTGGATTTGCGGCGAGCGATTATTTACACATAGGTAAGTAGCAATTCACCACCCGATTGAGGACTTCCCGATGGCCACGCTTGTTAAATCCGCGCCCGCGACCGAGCTTGCCGAAGAATTTCACCCCAAGCACTGGTCGGAAAAGCTGCCGCCTGAAGCGCTCGATCATATACCGGGCGAGGCCGGCTGGCCGATCGTCGGCAACACTTTTCGAATGCTGGCAAATCCGCATGGTTTTGCGAAGGAAATGGTCGCGAAATACGGCAAGGTTTACAAGGGCAAGGCGTTCGGCGGCTGGCAGGTGGCACTGATCGGCGCTGAGGCCAACGAACTGCTGTTGTTTGACCGCGACAAGATCTTTTCCAGCGAGCAGGGTTGGGGGCCGATCCTCGACCAGCTGTTTCCGCGTGGACTGATGCTGATCGACTTCGACCATCATCGGGCTGACCGGCGGGCGCTGTCGATCGCGTTCAAGCCGGAACCCATGCGGCATTATGCGGGTGCGCTGGGGCGCGGGATTGCCCGCGAAGTGGCGAGCTGGGGCGGCAAGCCGATGCTGTTCTATCCCGCAATCAAGCAGCTCACGCTCGATCTTGCGGCGGACAGTTTCATCGGCATTTCCTGGGGCCCGGAAGCAGACAAGATCAACAAGGCATTTGTCGATATGGTGCAGGCCTCGGTCGCCCCGGTGCGTAGGCCGCTGCCCTTCACGCAGATGAAGAAGGGCGTTGATGGACGCAGCTATCTCGTCGACTATTTCACCCGTGAAACCCATCGCCGCCGCGCCGAAGGCGGCGGGCAGGACATGTTCAGCCAGTTCGCCACCGCCACGCGCGAGGACGGTTCGCTGCTGCCGGTCGACGAGGTGGTCGATCACATGAATTTCCTGATGATGGCGGCGCATGACACGATCACTTCCAGCGCCACTTCGCTGATCTACCTGCTGGCCAAGAACCCGGACTGGCAGGAAAAGCTGCGGCAGGAGATTATCGCGGTCACCGGCGGGCCCGATGCGAGTGGCAATCCGCGCCCGCTATCCTATGACGATCTTGGCAAGCTCGAACTGACCGAAATGGCGTTCAAGGAAGCGCTGCGGATGATTCCGCCGGTGCCCTCGATGCCGCGCCGCGCGCTCAAGAGCTTCGAATATGGCGGCTACACCATTCCCGCGGGCGCGATGGTGGGGATCAACATCCACATGGTGCACCATATGGAGGAATACTGGCCCGAGCCGGACAGATTCGACCCGATGCGCTTTACGCCGGACAAGGTGAAGGCGCGGCACAAATATGCCTGGGTGCCGTTTGGCGGCGGCGCGCATATGTGCCTGGGGCTACATTTCGCATATATGCAGGTGAAGATCCTGCTGGCGGAGCTGTTGCAGAGATACTCGATCGAGATCGCAGAGGGCTATGATCCCGAGTGGCAGCCCTGGCCGATTCCCAAGCCCAAGGACGGGTTGAAGGTGGTTTTTCGTTCGCTTTGAACGTCATTGCGAGGAGCCCGCAAGGGCGACGCGGCAATCCAGCAAGCGACATTTGTCATAGCCGCAAGGCCAATAGCTGGATTGCTTCGCCTGCGGCTCCCAATGACGCGTGGTCTCAAAAATCAATCGCGATGCCGTTTTTCTCCCAATCGCCATAGCGCGTGGGGGAAAGCTTCTCCTCGACCTTGCCTTCCTTCGGTTCGGGCGGGGGATCGCTGGTCCAGTGCGCGGGCTTTTTGAAGGCGTCGGGGCGTTTGCCGGTGCGTTTTGCGGGGCGTTCCATGGCAGGCCTTATGCGCCCGCTGGCGCTTGATGTCGATACGGCCTAAGGGCCGCGCCATGGCTCAACCCCCCGGAATCCACGCGCGCCGCGCCGCCCTGCAGATGCTAGACGCGGTGCTGCGCCGCGGCGAAACGCTTGAACAGGCCGAACATGCCGCGCTGAAAGCGGTGCGCAGCGGGCCCGACAAGGCACTGGCCCGGGCCATCGCCAACGAGAGCCTGCGCTGGCTGACCGATCTCGATGCGCTGATCGACAGCGCCACCAAGACCAACTTGCCCGGTGATGCCAAGCCGCGCAGTGTCCTGCGCATGATGCTGGCACAGTGGCTGCGGCTGGATACCCCGCCGCATGCCGTGATCGCCACCGCATTGCCCCTGCTTTCCGGTGGGCCAAGGCGGCTGGCGCATGGCGTGTTTTCTGCGCTGATCAAGCGCGAAGTGGCGTTGCCCGATGCGCCGACCCTGCCCGGGGCGGTTCGCGCTCGGTGGGGCGAGCAGGCTCAGGCAATCGCCAGCGGCCTTGCCGATCCTCCTCCGCTTGACCTGACCTTGCGAAATCCTGCCGAAACGCAGCGCTGGGCAACCCAGCTTGCCGCAGACAGCCTGCTGCCCGGCCACCTGCGCCTGCCGCGCGGGGAAGCGATCGAGAAGATCGAAGGATTCAGCGACGGCGCATGGTGGGTGCAGGATCTGGCCGCGTCATTGCCCGCGCGTCTGCTCGGCGCGGGGGATGGCAAGCATGCGCTTGACCTGTGCGCGGCGCCGGGCGGCAAGACCATGCAGCTCGCGGCGGCTGGCTGGCAGGTCACCGCGCTCGATCTCAGCAAGCGCCGGCTTGACCTGCTCAAGGACAATCTCAAGCGCACTGGCCTCAAGGCATCTCCCATCCGCGCCGATGCGCTCAGCTGGGAGCCGAAACACCATTTCGACGCGATCCTGCTTGATGCGCCCTGCACCGCCACCGGCACCTGCCGCCGCCACCCCGATGTGCTGCACCGCATCGGCCCGCGCCAGATCGGGGAGATGACCGAGCTGCAGGCGGCGCTGCTTGAACGCGCCACAGCTTGGCTCAAGCCCGGCGGCGTGCTGGTCTATGCGGTGTGCTCGCTCGAGCGCGAAGAGGGCGAGGATCAGGCCGTGCAGGTTGCGCTGGAGCCGCTGCCGATCACACCGGAAGAACTGCCGACGGGACTTTCACCCACGCCTCAGGGCTGGCTGCGCACGCATCCCGGAATGCTGGCCGGTGAAGGCGGGCTGGATGGCTTCTTCATCGCGCGGTGGATCAGGCGCTGAGCACTTCCCAGCGCAGCGTCAGCAGTGCGCATGGGCGATCCATCTGGGCCACTTCCATCACTGCCGAACCCGCGCTGTGCGCGGTGACACGAATATCGAAGGGACAATCAAGCTCGACATAGCGGTGCATGTCCATCTCGCCGCCAGTCACCAGCAATGCTGCGCCGTCGCATAACAGGCTGGCAATCTGGCGGGCCACCTCGGCCAGATGCGGCGCATTTACATGATCGCCCGATCCGGTGAAATAGGGGTGGCCGGGCATCAGCCCGTTCGCCTTGGTAATCAGCGCGCTCGCTTGCGGTCCGTCGAGGCGTGAAACAAGCGGCGGCTCGCGCTCGGACAGGCCGAGCAAGCGGCGCGGTGCATATGGGAATCCCTCCGGCGGTGAGCGGCGGACGACTTCCCGCTTTGCCCCCTCGCGCCAGGCCTCGAAATTGCGGTTTCGGAACACGACACCGCGCCCGCGCATGGCAACGATCAGCCGCTCTGCATCGTCGAACAACCGCGTTTCGAAGGCGAGCTTGTCATCCACCAGCGTGCGGGCGAATGTGCCGCGCGCGGCGTGGCCTGTGCTGCGATCGCCCAGTTCCCAGTCAGTCCAGGTCAATGCGCTCCACTTGCCATCTTCAAGCGTGCCCAGTGCGGCGGAGGCGCCAATGCTGGTCCAGAAATTCTGCGTCTGGATCACGATCGGATGTTGCGGCGGCAATTCGAGCCAGGGCCATTCAGCGCAATCGGTCGAGCAGGTGAAGGCGACTGTGCCGTCGTCTTGGACGGTGTTGCCACGGGTATAGGATCGGTCGGGTGTCTGCGGCATGGCTGGCACGATTGCAGAGCGAGCGGATTGCGACAAGCATTTGCATAAAAGGGCTTGACCTCAAGTGTGCTTGAGCTTGCATATATTCAGTCCTGGAAAATTGATGCGAATTGGAAAGGACTGACAATGGATCTCAATCAGGTGACGATCGGCGCGCGCGATTTTGACGCCTCGCTAGCGTTCTATCGCAAGCTCGGGCTCAAGTTGATCGTACTGACAGAGGGGCGCTATGCGCGGTTCGAGCTGCCCTCGGGCTCGTCGACGCTTTCGCTTCACCACGATGCCGTGCATTCGCCCGGCGATACGCTGCTCTATTTCGAAGTTGACGATATCGACGGAAAACATGCGGAACTTGAAGCCGCTGGCATCATTTTCGACAGCCCGCCGCGCGACGAGCGCTGGAATTGGCGCGAAGCGCGCTTCAGCGATCCATCGGGCAATCGGCTGTGCCTGTTCCATGCCGGGCCGGATCGACGTTTCCCACCCTGGCGGCTCTCCGCAGCGGAGCGCTAGCCCTTGACCTTCGCCGCAAAGCTCTTGCGCAGCTTCTGCAGCTTGGGCGGGATCACTGCCAGGCAATAGGGATTGCGCTGGCCTTCGCCCTCCCAATATTCCTGGTGATAGTCTTCGGCCGGATACCATTCGGCGGGGCCTTCGATAGTGGTCACGGCAGTTTCGCCAGGATGCTCTGCATGCCAGCGTGCGATGGCGGCTTCGGCTGCATCCCGGTCGAGATCGTCCGACAGGAAGATCGCGCTGCGATATTGCGTGCCGATATCGTTGCCCTGGCGGTTGAGCTGCGTCGGGTCATGCGTGCCCATGAACACGTCGAGAATTTCTGCGAGCGAGATTACGCCGGGATCGAAGCTGACGCGGATCGCCTCGGCATGGCCGGTCGTGCCGCTGCACACTTGCTTGTAGGTCGGGTGCGCAGTGGTGCCGCCGATATAGCCGCTTTCGACCTCGCTCACGCCAACCACGTCGCGGAACACCGCTTCAGTGCACCAGAAACACCCCCCAGCCACGATTGCCCGTTGCACATCGTTCATTGAATTCTCCTTCGCTTGGGAAGATAGGGAACCACTGCGTTATTGTCATCGTTAGCTGTCTATCTATCAGCAGCTACGAAATTATTCGGGAAAGGAACTGGACCAATGAAAAAGCTGATCCTGGCCTCTGCGCTGCCTGCGCTGGCACTGGCGGCAACAGCCAATGCCGATCACCACAGATCCGGCGAGCAGCCGCATCATGGGCAGCACAACGAAGCCACTTTCATGAAGCATCACGGCGAAGCCCTGTCGGGCGCGATCAACCACCCGACCCGCGCGCAGGATCGGGCGCGCGACAAGCATCGCCATCCCGGCGAAACGCTCGCCTTCTTCCATGTTGGCCCACACATGAAAGTGGGTGAATATGCCCCCGGCGGCGGGTGGTATTCGCGCCTGCTGGGCCATTATCTGGGCGGCGAGGGCCAGTTGGTCGGCATCTACGCCAATCCGCTGACCGCAACTTCGGATCCCGTTCGCCAGCAGCGCGTGCGCGATGCGGCTGCGGCCTTTCCCGCTGAAGTGGCCGGATTTACCGGGCTGCCGGCGGAGAAGTTTGGCGGCATGACGCTCGAAACCATTCCCGACGAGCAGCGTGGCACCTTCGACCGAATTCTCGTGATTCGCATGCTGCACAACATGTTGCGCTCGAGCACCGCCGACAGCGAGATCAAGTCCATGCGCGAACTGCTCAAGGATGACGGCATGATCGGCATCGTCCAGCATCGTGCGAAAGCGGATGCGCCATGGTCCTATGTCGACGGCTCGAAGGGCTATCTGCGCGAAGCCGATGTGATCGCCTTCATGCAGGTCAATGGCTTTGAGCTCGTTGGCAAGAGCGAGGTCAACGCCAATCCGCAGGATAGCGCCGATCACCCACTGGGCGTGTGGGAAATGCCGCCGGTATGGCGGACCAAGCGCGAGGAGCTCAAGGACCTGGGCGAGAGCGATCGCATGACGCTGCTGTTCAAGAAGCGACCGTAAAGCTAAAGGGCGGCGCATGAGAGAAATCACTGTCGCCGCCCTCCAGCTCGCCCTTGGCAGCGAAGACGAGCACGAAAACATCGCTGCGGTCACCGCGCTGGTTGAGCAGGCTGCCGCGCGCGGTGCGGACATCGTGCTCCCGCCCGAGCTGTTTTCCGGACCCTATTTCTGCAAAACCGAAGACGAGGCGCAGTTCGCGCTGGCCCGCCCGACCATGGACCATCCTTCGGTCATCGCCATGCGCAAGCTCGCCGCCCAGCTCAAAGTCACGATCCCGACCAGCTTTTTCGAGCGCGACGGGCATCATTACTACAATACTCTGGCGATGATTGGGCCTGATGGCGAGATCATGGGCACCTATCGCAAAAGCCACATTCCCGATGGCCCGGGCTATGAGGAGAAGTTCTACTTCCGCCCCGGAAATGACGGGTTCAAGGTGTGGGACGTGGCAACCTCCTGCGGCCCCGCTCGTATCGGCGTGGGGGTATGCTGGGACCAGTGGTATCCCGAATGCGCGCGGGTGATGGCATTGAAGGGCGCCGAAGTGCTGTTTTATCCCACCGCGATCGGTTCGGAGCCCTATGACGCCGATCTTGACACCAGCCGCATGTGGCGCCGCGCGATGCAGGGGCATTCGGTGTCGAACTGCATGCCGGTGGTGGCATCGAACCGCATCGGGGTGGAGCAGGGGCAGGCCTTTTATGGCCACAGCTTCATCACCAACGAATGGGGCGACCTGGTGTGCGAATTCGGCAAGGAGGAATCGGGAGTGCTGGTGACTACGCTCGATCTTGACCAGGCCGCCACGCACCGCGCGGGCATGGGCTTCTTCCGCGATCGCCGGCCGCAACTTTACGGGCGGATCGCCGAAGATATCTGATCCGGCGGGAGCATTGCGCAGAAAAGTGGGCACCGGTTTTCTGCAAAAAGCAATGCGACAACCGCTATAGGGTCCTGACCCTGGGCTCAGCCGCCGGCGAGTTCCTTCAGCATGATGTACCAGTGATCGAGCCCGCGGAAGAAGGTATCGGCGTGGAGCCTTTCGTTGAGCCCGTGGGCAAACATGTCTTGCGGGCGGGAGCCTGCGCCGCTGATCGCGACTGTATCATAGCCGAGCGTGCGGTAATGCATGCCGTCCGTACCGCCCGATTCCATATAGGGAATGATCGGGATTTCTGCGTCCCAGCGTGCTTTCAGGCTCTTGGCCAGCGCTGCCTTCACGTCCTCCCGCAAGCCTGACTCCGGGCTCTCCGTAACATCCGTGATGAGTTTGAAGGAGATATTGTCATTGCCGGCCACTTCGCGCAGCGTGGCTTCGGTGGCCGCTGCGCCGACACCGGGAAAAATGCGGCAATTGACTGTGGCAGTAGCGCTTTGTGGCAGAGCGTTTTCGGCGTGTCCGGCGCGCAGCATGGTCGCCACACAGGTAGTTCCCAGCGTGCCGACCGTCTCGGGATCGGCTTGCAGCACCGCAATCGCTTGTGGGCTGTCCGGATTGGCGGCGAATGTGCGCATTGCCTGCCCCAGCTCTCCGGGCGCCTGTTGCCCCAAGGCGCCAAGATATGATCGCGTTAGCGGCGTGGCGCGGACCGGGAACTGGTATTGTGCAATTCGGCCAAGTGCTTCTGCCAACTCGTAGATCGCATTGTCCTTGCGCGGGCGGGATGAATGGCCGCCCGGGTTGGTGATGGTAAGCTCGAAGGTGGCAAAGGTCTTTTCAGCGGCCTGCACCCGCATCGCGAGCGGGGCATAATCATTGCTCAACGCCAACCCGCCTGCATCGCTGTTCAGGACGAACGCCGGATCGACGTTTTCGGCCACCCAGCGCGCCTGTGCGCGGGTGGAAATCATTCCCGTTTCCTCATCGCCCGAGAATACCAGATACAGATCACGCCCGGGTGCCCAGCCTTCACGCTTCAGCCGCAGGAAAGTCTGTGTCAGATTCATCACGCCATATTTGTTGTCCATTGTCCCGCGTCCGAAGAAATAACCCTCTTCGGATGTCAGCGTGAACGGAGCGCGTTCCCAGTCTTCCGGCAGCGCGTCCACCACATCCATATGGGCAAGCAACACGATCGGCTTTTCGCCCGAAGCGCCATCGCCTCGATAACGCACCATCAGCCCCTGGGTCGGTTCGCCTTCGCTGTCATAATCGGTGACCATGATATCTTCATTGGCGAAACCGCCAGCTTTCAACCGCTCGACCAGATAGCTGACCATGGCCGGAACCTGCCCGTGGCCCCGCGACGTTCGGAAGCTCACAATATCCCTGTAAATGTCGAGCGCGACCTGTTGATCGCTCGTCAGCTCGCGGCCGTGTTCGTCATATGCACCGGCTGGCAGCGATGCGGCTGCCGCAGCAAATGCGGCCACAGTCCCGAGAAGTTTAAAGCAACGCATGATTCCGGTTCCCCCTTGTCACAATCCGATTGCCTAGCTTTTGCCAGCAGCAAAGTCGACTGCGCTTGCAAGCACGCCCGCCCGCGCTAGGACGCACGGCATGATGGCCGCTGCATCAAACGTTTATCTCATCGCGCTGGGCTCGAATATCCGGCATCCGGCAGACGGGCCGCCGCGTGAAGTCTTGCGGGCCGCGATCGAAGTGCTCGAAGATGTTGGACTGCTGTTCCACGCTGCCTCGCCCATCAGCGATAGCTTTCCGATGGGGCCGTCGCAGCGGCGCTTTGCCAATGCCGCGGCGGTAATCGAGACGCACCGTGATCCGGCAGCTTTGCTGGAACTGTTCAAGGGGATTGAGCAGGCGTTCGGCAGGCGGCGCGGGCAGCGGTGGGCGGCGCGGGTGCTCGATCTTGACATTGTGCTGTGGGATGGCGGGATCTGGGCCGGGCGGGGGCTCGCTATTCCGCATCCGCAATTCCGCCAGCGAGACTTCGTGCTGCGCCCGGCAAAGGCCATCGCGCCGGGTTGGCGCGATCCGGTGACAGGATTGTCGATTGCGCAGCTTTATGCACGCTTGACCAAGCCGCGACCTGTCCCTAGGTGACGCGCTCTGTGCCGCGCTTGAGATCAGCGCGGGCATGTCAGGTGGGCCCTTAGCTCAGTCGGTAGAGCAACTGACTTTTAATCAGTAGGTCGCTGGTTCGAGCCCAGCAGGGCTCACCACCTTTCCTCAAAAAGACTCGGTTGCTCGCACGGCGGCTCGGCTCGCCCCAAATTGTGCCCGCAATTCCGGGACTTTGCGGCGAAGGGAATGAAGCATTTCGCATTTGGAGACTCATTGACCTACTCATTCGAGGCGAGAATGGGCAAGGTTCTCCGCGCTCGATTTAGTGACCTACTGCTTTGATTTAGGAAGGTTCGAAGCCTAGGGCTGCTCGCTGGTCTGCAAAGCGCAATGGGAGATCACCCATTCGCCAAAGGCTCCGTGAGCTGATTCTCTTGGGCTGGGTTCCAGCGAGGATGCTGCGCGCGATGTGTGGATCGAGATAGCTCAGTCTCGCGAGCCGCTGCAGATGCCGAAGCCTGGTGGCCTTCATCGACTTCGTCTCCGCTTCACTCATCGTGAACAAAGTGTCGCGGGCTTGAAAGGCTCGTCCCAGCAACTCGACCATGCGTTGGTCTCTTGTCATCTTGTCTTCGATAGTAGGGACCAGTCGCAGACGTGGTTCGTGGCCATAGCTTTGACGTTCGATCGGGACGGTGAGTTGAGCTCTTGTGGACGCTGCGCGTTCATCACCTCCAAGTTCTATTGCCCTATTAGGATCAAAGCCGCCCTCAATGCATCTGTCGCTGACTGATATCTTGAGCTTCAGCTTCTGTAGAATAGCGCGTGCTTCTCCGTTTGGTGCGCTTTGGATGTCATCAGACAGTTCCCCGGCCTTCTCAAAGATCGATTGCTTCCGATCTGCTGGCAGAGCTTCGACCAACTTTCGGAGGTTCGATTGGTCCTGAAGCCATTTAGCAATTGCAGTGCGAACCGCTTGTTCGATTTCGCCAGCAGGCAAGCGAAGTGCTGGTGCGCCTGGATCATCATTCAGGTTGGAAGCGTAGTATGTGTAGCGCCTGCCGTGGTTTTGCGTGTGAGTTGGAGACATGGGTCTTCCCCGATCATCGCGGATCATTCCGGCTAGCAGCGATACCCTTCGATGCGCTCCTGCTTTGCCATCTGATGTTGTTTTGGCCTTAAGCTTCGCCTGCACTGCATCAAACAACTCGCGATCGACAATGGCCTCGTGCTGACCGGGATAGACTCTATCCTTGTGCCTGATCATGCCGACATAGATCGGGTTGGATAAGAGCCATTTGAGCGCACCGCGCTTGAAGGGCACGCTCCCTGATATATTACCCCTCTTCGAGACGCGCATCTTGCTGACAATGCCGTCGCGCTCCAGCTCTTGAACCAGCGTTCTGATTGAAGGGGTCTCAAGATAGCGCTGCATGATTGAGTGGACGGTTTTGGCCTCTTCAGGGATAGGAACGAGCTTGCGATCTACAGCGTCGTAGCCAAGCGGTACGCCGCCGCCCATCCACATGCCTTTGGCCTTGGATGCTGCGATCTTGTCCCGGATGCGCTCGGCTCCGACCTCACGTTCAAACTGAGCAAAGGAAAGCAGCACATTGAGAGTCAGCCTGCCCATGGAACTCGTTGTTGAGAAGGCTTGCGTTACGCTCACGAATGAGGCTTCAGCGTCATCGAGCACATCAACGATCTTGGCAAAGTCAGCGAGGCTCCGCGTTAAGCGATCGATCTTGTAGACGACGACTACATCGATCTTGCCGCTCTCGACATCGGCCAGGAGCTGTCTGAGTGCTGGCCGATCCAGGGTGCCGCCTGAATGGCCTCCATCATCATAGAGATCCGGCAGAAGAGTCCAGCCTTCGTGCTGCTGGCTCACCACGTAGGCTGCACACGCTTCGCGCTGGGCATCAAGGCTATTGAAGTCCTTGTCCAGGCCCTCATCGGTCGACTTGCGGGTATAGATCGCGCAGCGCAGTTTCTTCTGTGATCTAGCCAATGGCGGCGACCTTCAGTTCACCAAGGCGCGGACTGGTAAGGCCAAAGAAGCGCGGACCTGACCACTTAGCACCGGTTATGTGCTGCGCCACTGCGCTGAGCGATCCGAACGTTCTGCCGCGATATTCGCAGCCACTTTCTAGCACGACCACTTCGTGCACTTCGCCATGCCATGTGCGTGAGAGCCAAGTGCCAGGCTTTGCTTGTGTCGAGAGCCGACCTTCTTTGCGGCGCTCGTCCTTTCGCCCAAGTGACGAGAGTTGTCTCAATTCAGCCTTGGTGAGCCTGCCTTGCTCTTTCTCTTGGTAGCGCGCCGAAAGTGCTCGAGTCATGAGAGCCAAACCAAGTGCTGGCGGTGCTGTTCTTCCAAACATCCTGCGCCATTCCTGATGGAGCTGGGCTGGGGTCATCCGTTCGAGCGCTTCGTTCTTTGCATCCGCTGTCATGACGTTCTCCTGAAAGCCATGCATGCTCGAATGTCCGCACTAGTCGAGTTCTTTCTGCGAGCTTTCGGCCACTCTCGTTCCACCCATCGCCGAATGGCGGAAATGCGCCCCAATCTCGGTCGTTCGACCAGACATCTCCGCGACCTGAAAGCAGTCGTAATGGCTGCGCTGAAGTGATGTCTGTTTTCGCCGGAGTCATTCGATTCTTTCGCTCACTTCTCCGCTCCGCCGTACCTTAATGACGGCAACGGCGTTGACCCGGACTTCCGCCGGAATGCGCAGCTACATCGAAGGAGCGCTGGCGATCGACATCAATGGTGTGAAGAGCAGGGTGTTGGTTTAGCTGGCGGCTGGGATCGAGACGATCAACACCTCGGAAGCCGCAGGACGGTTTGGCGGTGTCAATCTAGGGATGATCCGCGCTGGGGTCACGAACATGCTCGCAGACATTCCGCCCGAGTGAGCCCACCAACAAAGCGTCTGCGCTCGCCGGAAGTAATGAGGGCTATTAGCCGAGTCCACACTGGCTCGCGCAATGTAGCGCGCCGATCCTCCAAAACGGCGCGCTCCGCGCTGGCCGGCCTACTTGAAGCGCGCGGCGAGCTGAGTCTCGAGTTGCGCCAGGGAGACATAGCCATCCTTGTCGGTATCGACACGGCTGAAATTAGCGGCGATGCGGGTCATGCCGCCATCCTTGGCTTCTTGCTGGGTCAACTTGCCGTCCTTGTTCTTGTCGGAGGCCCTGAACTTGGTCCGCAGCTCGGTCAGCCGGTCCTGATAAGCATCGGCATGAGCGGCGGGGGCGAAAATCATCGTGGCAGCGGCAAATGCAGCAATCTTTGCAAGGGTCTTCATGGGACAATCTCCAGAGAGTTCATGGGTCAGGCATGAGAGCAGCCAGAGAATCGCAGTACCGCCACCAGCCGCCTCACTTGCTTGGTATAATGTACAACATTAACTGAAGCCATACAGTCGTTGGTTTGGCGCTGCGCAAAGCCTAGCTCTAGGCGAGTCCAGCGCGGTCGAGCCTCCAGCGCAGGCTGTCGACCCTGTCCTGGCCGAAGAACGGCTCGCCGCGAAACACCATCGTGGGCACGCCCCAATGGCCGGCGGCATCGAGTGCGTCCTGATTGCGCTCGATCTCTTCGAGGTGATCGCCATCGACGATCGCCGCATCAAGCTCGGCCAGATCCAGCCCGGCATCGGCCACAGCATCCATGAGCGGATCGCCGGTGTTCCAACCCCTGGTGCCGCCGAAAATCAGCGCTGCGACGCGGTCGGCCAGTTCCATGCCCAGGCCGCGGCGATTGGCCTCCACCCCCAGCTTGGACAGGCGGTAGATATAGGGCTGGTCCTTGGCGACCTCCATCGTCCTGAAATCCTGCACAATCGGGTCGGGGTCTGTTGGGAAGACAATCGGCCGCCCGAGCATCTCACCGCGGCGGATGCTGTCCATCGCGATATATCGCGGCGGTTTGCGGTTGGCCGGATCGAACAGTGCCTGCGGATTGCGGACCGCCAGCGGCAGGACGACGCGCAGCTGCACATTGACATCATAGTCCTCGCGCAGCTGCAGCAGGTCGGCCGTGACCAACCGCGAATAGGGACTGCGGAAGGACCAGTATACATCGACGGTCTCGCTCATGGTTTGCTCCCTTTCCGCCGTGAAGGCTTACCTGCATAAGTGCGCCGAGCAACCCACCCCGCGCCACGTTACTTGCTGAAAACAAGGCCCTTGAAGTCACCCGACCGGCGCCAGGCCTCGATGTGCCGGAAGAAGCCTTCGGCGCCGCCCGGGTGACCTTGTGACCGGCGGAACTTCTCGTCCCAGCCCTGGCCCTCGTTGTTCCAGAAGCCGGGCGTGCAGTCCGACGAGGTGATCATGGAAGGCGGCGTTGTCAGAATCAGTTTCACCCAATCCGTAACCGCTGCCTGGGTGGGCTCGATCTCGGCGAAGCCGTGTCGCTCGGCATGAGCGGCAACCTGCGCGATGGTCGCTGCATGATCGACGATGTTGTGTGGGATGTTCGAGACCATGTTGGCCCCCTGGTTCATCTGCACCGCAAAGGCGTTGGGGAAGCCATACATGTGCAGGCCGTGAAGGGTCTGAAGGCCGTCCGCCCAATACTCGGACAGCATCTGCCCGCCGCGCCCCTTGAGGTCGAAGCCGGTCTTGAGCTGGAAATTGGCCCCATACTCGAAGCCCGAGGCATAGACGATGCAATCGACCTCGTAGCGCTTTCCCCCGGCCACCAGCCCGGTTTCGGTGATCTGCTCAACCCCCTTCCCATCGGTGTCGACCAGCGTGGTGTTGGGGCTGTTATAGGCGGGGAGGTATTCATCGCTGAAGCACGGGCGCTTGCAGAGCTGCGAATACCACGGCTTCAGGTGCTCGGCAGTGTCCGGGTCCTGAACCACGGTTTCCACCCGGGCCCGGATTTGCTCCATCTTCTCGATATCCGCGTCCTCGAATGCGGCGCGCACGCGCGCGGTGCTTTGCTGGCCGGGCGCGGTGTTGAAGACTTTGCGAAACCGCGCCACCAGCCGGGCGAGCCACAGCGGCGTGCCGCCCAGCGCCTTTTCACGGATTCGGCGCGAGATTGCGGTCCAGCCGTCGTTGATCAGGTCTTCCGTCGGGAGGCTACCGCCCATGTTCTCGACGAAATTGTCCATCCAGCGCTTCTGCCAACCCGGCTTGGCAATGCTGGCGAACCATTCGGGATCGATCGGATGGTTGTTCCGTACATCGACCGAGGACGGCGTGCGCTGGAACACATAAAGCTGCTTGGCGGTCTTGGCGACCTGCGGGATGCATTGCACGCCGGTTGCCCCGGTGCCGATCACCGCGACCCGTTTGTCGGACAGCTTGTCCATCGGCGCGCCATTCGCGTCCCCGCCAGTGTATTCGTAATCCCAGCGGCTGGTGTGGAACGACTTGCCCTTGAAGGTCTCGATCCCCGGAATGCCCGGCAGCTTCGCCACGTGCAGCGGGCCGGTGCCGATGGCAACATATTTTGCGGTAAAATTGTCGCCGCGGTTGGTGGTGATCCGCCAGACCCGCGGGGCCTCCTGCCACTCGATGCTCGACACCTCGGTGTGGAACAGCGCCTTGTCGTAGAGGTCGAAATGCTTGGCGATCCGCTCGCAATGGGCGAGGATTTCGGGGCCGCGGACGTACTTCTCGCTTGGGCAATAGCCGGTCTCTTCGAGCAGCGGCAGATAGATCATCGCCGCCGTATCGCAGCGCGCGCCGGGATAGCGGTTCCAGTACCAGGTGCCGCCGACCCCGCCGGCCTTGTCGATCAGGCGAAAGCTGTCGATCCCGGCCTCCTTGAGCCGCGCGCCGACCACGAGGCCCGACATGCCCGCCCCGACAAAGGCAAAGGTGACATGATCGGCCACCGGCTCGCGCTCGGTATAGGGTGTGTAGGGATCGGCAGCGAGCGCGGCGAACTTGCCCGAGAGCCGCTGATATTGATCGTTGCCTTCAGGGCGCAGGCGCTTCGCGCGTTCGGCGGAATATTTCGCCTTGATGTCAGCCTTGTCGAGCACCGTAGTCATTGTGTTTGCCTCTTGTCTGACCTGGTCCGCGCGCCGGGTGTCTCGCCGTCACATGCGGGGTCCAGTCGCGAAATCCGGCGCACCAAAGCGCCGCCGCAGCGCTGATGCTACGACGCTTAGAGACTTAATGTATCACATTAGAAAGTCAAGCGAGCGGGGTGATCGCCTTGGCCTATGCTAGGATGGCTATGCCCCGAGATAGGCGGCAATGCAGGTGGCCGCGTCCTTCACTGCGTCGTCAATCGGCGGCGCGGTTCCGGCCTCGACCTTCCCGGCATAATCTGCCGCTTGAACCAGCGAGATCATGAAAGAGTGGCGCATCCGCGAGACAAGTTTGTCCAGCGGCACATGCGGCAGGCAGGAGACCAGCTCTCCGCGCAGCCACAACAGGCTTTCCAGACCCGCCTCGACCGTCGATTGCGACAGGTCAAAGCGGGGGTCGGTGCCGAATTGCAGGGCAAAGCTGACATACATCCGGCCACTCTCTTCAAGGCAGGCTTCCATGAAGGGGCCGATTGCCGCCTCGATCAGCGCCACCACGCGGGCTTCCGGATCGCTCTCGTCGACCTTCTGAAGCCGAACAGCCCGCTCCGCCTCGATCGCGCGATAGCGCTTGGCGAAGACTTCCCTGATCAGGCCTTCGATGCTGCCGAAATGGTAATGCACCGCGCTCGGATTGCGGGCGCCAGCATCGGTCGTGATCATCTTTACTGAGACCGAGCCGATCCCCTTTTCGGCGATCAGCCGCTCAGCCGATCGCAGCAATTCGGCCTTGGTGTCCTGACGACTTGATACTTCCATAACACCCGCTAATAATGCCAAGCATTAGAATGGCAATGTCGTGTCTTATCATTGCTCCCAATGAGATAGCAAGCCGAGGGCACATGATGAGGCAACGCCATGGAGCGTCCTGGGGAGAGCGCCTGTGAATGAAGCTGATCACGGCGCGGTTGCCGCAAAGCCTGCGGCTGGCACCCCGCCGCTGGGTCGCTGGACGAAGCTGGCATTCGGTTTCGGGGCCGTCGCGCCGGGCGTGACCACGGGCGGCTTCGAGTTTTTCCTGCTTATCTATTACAGCCAGGTGGTAGGACTTGATGCGCGGCTTGTGGGGCTGGCGATCCTGATCGCGCTCGTCTGCGATGCGATCAGCGATCCGATTGTCGGCTATTGGTCGGATAATTTCCGCTCACTTTGGGGCCGTCGACACCCGATGATGTATGCCTCGGCCATCCCGGTGGCGCTGGGCTTTTTCCTGCTTTGGGCGCCGCCCGAAGGCGCGAGCCAGACGGTGCTGTTCTGGTATCTGCTGGTGCTGGCCGTCATCGTGCGCACCGCGATCACGTTTTACCGCACCCCATCGGCTGCGCTGACCCCCGATCTGACCACCGATTACGGGGAGCGTACCAAGCTCATCAGCCTGCGCTATTTCCTCGGGTGGACGGGCGGCAATGCCATCGCGGTGTGGATGTTCTTCATCCTGTTCCCACGCTCCTCGACCGAGACGATTGCCGATGGTCGGTTCAATCCGGACGCATACATCAATTATGGCATCTTGGCGGCGGTGGTGATCCTGCTGTCGATCCTGATTGGTTCGGTTGGGACGCATTCGCGCATCCCCTACCTTACCCCCGCGCCGCCCAAGCGCCGCTTCACTCTCAGGCTGATTTTCGGCGAATTGTTCGAAACGCTTTCGAATCGCTCGTTTCTGGCGCTCTTCGCAGGCGCCATGCTGTTCGGCATCGCAGCGGGGCTGAGTTCAGGCATGTCGCTTTATTTCTTCACCTATTTCTGGGGCTTCAGTGAGATCGAGACCGGCATGCTGTTCCTCGGCACCTTCGTTGCTGCGTTGATCGGCTTTGTGCTGGCCCAGATTGTTTCACGGCGCATGGGCAAGAGGCGCGGGGCGATCATTGTGGGGCTCGTCGCCTTCCTCGGCGCGCCCTTGCCGATTGTGTTGCGGCTCGTCGGACTGTTGCCGCCCAATGACGATCCTTTCGTGTTCTGGTTCGTCTTGGTGGCGCAGATCATCGATGTCGGCCTCATCATCTGTTTCCAGATCCTGTTCGCAGCGATGCTGGCCGACCTGGTCGAGGACAGCGAGTTGCGGACAGGGCGGCGCTCCGAAGGCGTGTTCAATGCGGCCGAGACCTTCATCGACAAATCGGTGCGGGGGATCGGTGTGATGGCGGCAAGCGCGGTGCTGACGCTGGCCGCTCTGCCGACCGGGGCCGGGGTGGAGGAGGTCAGCGCTGACACCCTGTGGTGGATGGGCACGCTGTATGTGCCGCTGGTACTGGCGCTGTGGCTGACGATGATCGCCCTGATCGCGCAATATCAGATCGACGAGGCCACCCACGAGGAGAACCTGCGCCAGCTGGGCCGCTGACGCTCCCCCAAGCCGGTTGGCCCCCGCCGGTTACTCCGCCTCAACCGCCGCGACCACGCGTTCGATGGCTTCTGCAATCTCGCTCGGCACCTCTTCCTGAAGGAAATGGCCGGCCTGAGTTTCGGTCACGCGGGCCTCGGGGAACATTTCCGTCATCACCGGCAGAATGCGCGAGAGGATCGGGTCGCGCATCCCCCACACGATCTCGGTCGGCACCTTGAGCGATTTGGCATAGGCTTCAACCTCTGCCATCGCTGGCGAGCTCGCGTGATCGGGACCGGTGGGGACCATCCGCATCAGCGCCAGCGGGCCCTTGATATTGCCGCTGTCGCGCACCGGGCGGGAATAGAGCGCGGCGACTTCCGGCGGGATCGAGGCGGGGTCTCCCTGCGTCTCGTGCAACCGATCGAACACCGAGACGACGTTCTCCAACAGGATTTCGCCCACGATCGGGGTCGCGGCAATCGCGTGGGGTCGCGAAAGCTCGAACTTCTCCTTGGGCGCGGTCCAGCCCGTGTTGAGGACGACCATGCCCTTGATCAGCTCAGGCGAGCGCATCATCGCGCCAAGCCCGACCGCGCCGCCCCAGTCCTGGCCGACATAGACCGTCCCGCCCAGATCAAGCTGGCGCAGCGCCGCATTCATCCAGCGGATGTGGTTTTCAAGCGTGTGCTGGCTCGCCGGAACCTTGGTGGAGAAGCCCAGCCCGACCATGGTCGGCATTATCAACCGCATCCGGTCGGTCGGCAATTCCTGCCAGGTCTTGCGGTACAGCAGGCCGTTGGTGGGGTTGCCGTGCTGAAGATAGACCGGGGTGCCCGATCCCGCTTCGAGTATGTGGATCTTGATTCCTGGCTCAACCTCGATGAGATAACTCTTGTAGCCTGCGGGCAGCACCTCGTGAGCATAATCGGGCAGGGGAAAGCCCTCGAACTCGCCCGAAGCGGTGACCACCGTGCCTGACCCTTGCGGCGTGACCAGCGCGCCCTCGCGGGTCATCCACCAGATCCCGGCAATCGCAGGAATCGCCACGATACCCAGCCCGATCAACAGCTTCATCATCATCCAGAAATCTCCCGCGCCTTTCGGCAGCCAACACTAATGCATCGCATTACGCGAAGCTTCTAAGGCCAATCTTTACGGCGATCAAGCTTCTCGCGGTGCTCCGGCGGAGCGTGCGGCGAAAAGCAATAGCCCGACGAACACCAGCTCGGGCACGATCCGTTCTGGCAAGAGCGGTGCGCCGTGGAGCGCGGTGGCCATGATCCGTCCGAACGCGAGCACCCCGAAGATCAGCATCGGCGGATAGTACCACACGCGCTCCTTGCGGATCACGCCCAGCAACAGAGAGACGGCAATGGTCAGCGACCAACCTGCCATCACCCCGATCATCGTGCTGAGCCCCAGCCCGCCATCTGGGACGACAAACTCCCCGAACTGCGCGGCACGCGCAGGATTGACGAGCCACACGATGCCCTGTGCGCCGAAAATCAGCGCCAGCAGCACGGGCGGCAGCTGGACGAGGTATCTAAGAATCCTTGTCACCACCCGGCTCAGAACGTCTTGCGCAGGGTCGCCCCGAAGGTGCGCGGCTGGCCCGGTGCGCCGCTGAACGAGCCGGCCTGCAACACCGTTGGCGATGCAAACACAAGATATTGGTCATCGAACAGGTTGCGCGCCCACAGGCTGATGCCAAGCCCGCTCTGCGTGCGGATGCCGAGCGCGGCGTTGATCAGGTTCTGTTCGCGCGTGTAATCGGTCGCATCGATGATCGCCTGCTCTGCGGGATTGTCGAAGAAGGGCGAATCGCCAATATGCTGCCAGTCGGCCCGCACGAAAGCGTCGAGATCGCCGATCGTGAACCCGTAAGCGGCCGCCAGGCTGAACTGGGTTTCGGCGATGCCCTGCGGCTTTTGTCCGGAGATATCGATCCCGTCTCCGAAATTGGGGAAGCTGTCATAGACCGGATCGAGGAAGGTCGCGCCGCCGGACAGGACCAGCCCCAGATACGGGCTCCAGGTGAAGTCGAACTCGACCCCGAAGGTCGACTGCTCGGCCGCATTGGCAAGCACGAATCCGTCTTCGGTGAAGACGTTGGTCTGGAAATTCTGAATGGTCTGATCAAACACGGTGAGGTTGAAGCTCAGCGTGTCGAAGGCCGCCTTGATCCCAAGCTCATAAACCTCAGAATCCTCAGGACCAGCAAAACGAGTGCCCGATGACAGGTTCACAAGGTTGAGCCCGGCATCGGTGATCGGCGATGAGGGGGTCGAAAACACCGGACGCTGCGTGAACCGGTCGAACACGGGATTGCCGGCGGTATAATCCTCCGGGAACGGACGGCTCTGGCGCGACAGGTTCCACGAGGTCGCCTTGAAGCCAGTCGCATAGGAGACGTAGACATTGATGTTGTCGGTCACGTCATAGGCCAGCCGCGCGGTAAAATCGGTGCTGTTGTCGTTGCTTATCCCGTCCTCGACCGCGTTGGGAAAGCCGAGAAAGGGCGGAAATGGCTGCAAGGCACGCACCGCGTTGAATGGATTGGTGGGCCCTTGCGCCACCGTCAGCGCCTGTTGCTGGAGCTGGGCGTAGAGCTGCGGGTTGGTCTGGATGAACATGCCGACCTGTGCGGGGTTGGTAGGATTGACGCCCCTGCCTGTCAGCAGCTGCCCAAGGGTCGCTGCATAGCCCAGCTGTTCGAGATTGAGGCTGGCCAGCGCCTCGGTGCTGACCGCGTTCAGGCTCACTTCCTTGTGGTCGTCGGTGTAGCTTATGCCGAATGTGGCGGTCAGCCGGTCGGTGATGTTGATATCAGCCGAAGCGAAGATCGACCACGCCGTGTTGTCCTGATGCCCGGTATCGGTGATCCCCTGACCCTCGCCGCCTAGCGTGGGCGATGGGGTCCCGGTGGACTGGGTGACGAGGTTCTGAAGATTGACCAGAACCTGCGGGTTGCCGATCAGCGAGTCGAGATAGCGGCGATAATCCGCGCCATTGAGAATCTGGTTGTTCACATCCAGCGTCTCATCAAAGTAATAGCCGCCGACGGTCCAATCGATCAGATTGCCCGCGCCGACCGACTGCAGCCGGATTTCCTGCGTGAAGGTTTCGATCTCGCTGCTTTGATTTACCGTGCCGAACAGCGAAAGATCAGTTACGTCGGCATCGAAATCGGATGAATTGGTGTTGCTGCGATAGGCGGTGATGCTGGTCAGCGCGGCAAAGCCCAGATCGACATCACCCTGCAGCGATAAGCCTGCGTTCTCGATCTCGTTGGCTGGCGCAACGTCATAGAACACCTCGTAAGAGTACGGATCTTCCGAGACGAACTGTCCGCCCAGCGCGCGGATATTGGCGCCGGTCGGACCCTCGACGAGGTTGGTGACGCCGCAGCAGACCTCGTTGATCTTGTCATAATCGCCGATCAGGCGGAACGAGACATCGAGCGTCGGCTCCCACAAGATATCCCCGCGCACGCCCCAACGGTCGCGCTGGTTGTAATCGGCGCCCGTGCCCAGATCCTCGAAAAAGCCATCGCGGCGGTTGTAATTGCCCGAAAGCGAGGCAGCGAGATTCTCGGTCAGCGGCCCGGTGACATAGGCATCGAAGCGGCGCAGATCGTAATTGCCGATGCTGGCTTCGACCGCTCCGGAAAGTTCGAATTGCGGCTTGCGGGTGGTCACCGAAATGATCCCGGCTGAAGCGTTCTTGCCGAACAGCGTCGACTGCGGCCCACGCAGCACCTCGACCCGTTCAAGGTTGGGCAGGTCCGAGATCGCCGCTGCCGAGCGTGAACGGTAGACCCCGTCGATGAAGACACCGACCGAAGGCTCAAGCCCGATCGCGTTCTGGCCGTTGCCAAAGCCGCGAATGAAGAAGGTGGTATTGCCCGAAGTCTGCCCCTGCCGCACCGCCAGCGAGGGCACCAGTGTCTGGAGATCAGCGAGGTCCTGAATTTCGGCCTGCTCGATTCCCTCGGCACCGACCACCGAGACGGCGACCGGGGTTTCCTGGAGGGTCTGCTCGCGCTTGGTCGCGGTCACGACAATGACGGGGACCCGCGGGGTCGACACGTCCGGCTGGTCAGGATCGGCCTGTTCCTGCGCAAGGAGCGGCGTGCCCATGCCGATCAGGAGGGCCGGAAATGCGGCACCAAGTGCCAACTTCGAACAAAATGTGACGGGTTGATCCCCCCGGCGAGATTGCAGCACTATTCCCTCCCAAGTCCACAGCCGACATTCAATGTGCCGGATGATTGATTGCATTAATGGTATACATTATTTTGTGACCTGCAAGGGGTGAGTTGCAGGCAGGGGGCAAAGGTCCGGAGCACCCGCTTTGTAGCGGTGCATTGCCTTTTCTAATCGAACCCATTAACCATTGCTCAAACGGGTTTGCAAGCGGCGGTAAGACCGGCTGCACTGGTATGCCGGAGACCGGAACGCGGCAGGGAGTAGGATGCGAATGCTGAAGAAGATCGGGATCGTCGGGCTTGTCGCTGTGCTGCTGATCGGAGCGCTCGGGTGGTTCAACCGCGCGACGATTATTCAGATGATCGCGCTGAACCGTGCCGAGGCGAACCGGATCGAGGCCGACCCGACCCAGACCGTTCCGTGGAGCAAGGGCCCCGCCGAGGCGAGCACGCCGCTCGCCGACCGGCCGCCCAACATCGTCTTTATCCTGCTCGATGACCTCGGCTATAACGACATCACCACCTTCGGCGGGGGCATTGGTGGCGGCAAGGTGCCCACCCCCAATATCGATCGGCTGGCAGCACAAGGCGCGATCTTCTCGCAGGCCTATTCCGGCACCGGCACCTGCGCGCCGTCCCGCGCGATGCTGATGACCGGGCGCTACCCGACGCGCACCGGGTTCGAATTCACCCCGACGCCCGATGGCATGACCAATGTGATCGCCGCCTTCGCCGCAGGCCGCGAGCAACCACACCTACCCTCGCTTGAAGTCAATCCCGCGGTCAATGATGAAGACCTGCCGTTTCGCAACAAGGGCCTGCCGCAATCGGAAATCACCATTGCCGAGCTGCTCAAGCAGCGCGATTATCACACCGTCCATATCGGCAAATGGCATCTCGGCAACAGCCCGCAATTCCTGCCCAATGCCCAAGGTTTCGACGAGAGCCTGCTGATGCACAGCGGGCTGTACCTGCCTGAGGATGACCCGAACGTCGTCAACGCTCGGCTCGAATTCGATCCCATCGACAAGTTCCTGTGGGCCGCGATGAGCTTTGCCGCATCCTACAATGGCGGTGAGCCGTTCACACCGGGCGGCTATCTCACCGATTGGTGGACCGACGAAACGCTGCGGGTAATCGAGGCCAATCGCCACCGTCCGTTCTTCCTCCACCTTGCGCACTGGGCGCCGCACACGCCGCTGCAGGCCACCAAGGCGGATTTCGACGCGGTCGGCGAATTCGGGACGCATCACGAGCGGGTCTATGCCGCGATGATCCGCGCGGTGGATCGCAGCATTGGGCGGGTAATGGACAAGCTTGAGGCCGAAGGGCTGGCTGACAACACCATCGTAATCCTGAGCAGCGACAATGGCGCGCCCGGTTATATCGGCATCCCCGAGGTCAATGCGCCGTTCCGGGGCTGGAAGATCACCCTGTTCGAAGGCGGCATCCGCGTGCCAATGTTCGTCAAGTGGCCGCAGCGCATCGCGGCGGGCACGGTGGTCGATACGCCGGTGGCGCATATCGACCTGTTCCCCAGCCTCGCCTCAGCCGCCGGTGTGGCCCTCCCCAGCGACCGTGTGATCGACGGGGTCGACTTCATGCCCGCCGCCTTCGGAACTGGGCCGGTCACCCGCAAGGACAATGCGATCTTCTGGCAATCGGGCAACTACCGGGTGGTGCGCGCGGGCGACTGGAAGCTGCAGGTGGATGGCTATCAGAACAAGCTCTGGCTGTTCAACCTCGCCGCCGATCCGGGGGAGCGCAAAAACCTTGCGGTAAAGCAGCCCAAAAAGGTGGCTGAGTTGAAGGCGCTGCTCGCTACCCATCACGCCAATGCAGTTCCCTCGCTGTGGCCGCACAGCCTGATCAGCCCGATCGTGATCGACAAGACCATCGATCAGGCGGTGGCCAAGGAGGATGAATACATCCTCTGGCCCAATTGAGGGAGTGACCGGAATGAACATCGTGCTCTCCGGAATGGCTGTGGTTGGCGGGATTATCGTGCTCGCCATCGTCGTGGTCGGGGTCATTGGTCTGCGCCAGCCATCGCGCCGCATCTACCGCTATCGCACCGTCATCCTTGCCGCCATCCGGCAGGACCAAACTGGCGCGCGCCTGACCGCCGACAACCTGATCGCCGGCAAGACGCTGTGGCGAGGCTCGGCGCTGTTCACGCTGATCGGTGGTGGCGAGCCCTATTGGACCCAATACCTGATCTTCCCGCCCGGCGGCTTGGATGTGGCAGAACTGAAGGCGCAGCCGGGGGTTTCGGACCTGTATGTGGTGGAACTCGCCCTTACACCGGTCCCGGCAATTGCGCTTGGCGTACTGCGGCTGCGCCATTTGCTTGGTCTCACCCGCAGGCCTGCCGCGCCATTGCCGAGCGCACTCGACCATATCGAGGGGCGGCGCGATGTGCTGCCCACCATTGAAGCCATCGCCAACGCGCAGGCCCTGCCTTCGGACATGACTTTGGCCATGATGAACTTTCTCGAATATCCTGCCATCGCCAAAGGCGACGCTGCGGATGGGCGCGCGGCGTATCATCGCTATGGCCGCCAGGCCATGCGAGCCGTTCACGCTGTTGGCGGCCAGTTCCTGTTTGCCGGCCAGATCACTTCGGTGCTGGCCGAACCGCAAGAGCCGCAATGGCAGGAGCCCTGGGACGATCTCGCCGCGATGATCTATCCCGATCCGACCGCGATTTTCGCGATGGAACAATTCCCATTCTACCGCCGCGCACTCGGCGACCGGGACGAGGGGCTCAAACGCACCCGTGTGGTCGCCATCCGCGCCTATTGAGCGGCCCTGCGCCGGCGCACCAGCACAACGACCCTTCGCACCACCAACCTGATTATCAGCGCCAACACCAGCAGGACAACTCCAAGCACGGCGTAAAGCCAGGGGTAGTTGGTCAACAGCCGCGCCCCGATGTTGCGGTTGACCTCGGCGATCGAATCATACCCTTCCGGCATGGCCAGCACGCCGACCCGCTCGGTGTAAGCATCATAGGCTGCCAGCAGCTTCGCCTTGACCGCTCGCTCGCGCGCGCTGAGATCGGTCGTCTCACCCGGGTCGCGCACAATGTTATAGAGCCTCCACTGGCCATCGCCGACCGGGGGCACGCTGCGGGTGATCTTGTGGTCGCCCAGATAGAGCGCTGAATTGCCCGAAACCTCGATCGCGCGGGCTTCGTCAGCGCCATAGGCGCTCTCGGCCTCGCCTGCGAGCACCGGCAACAGGCTGCGCCCGGTCATCGGCTTGCCTGCGCTGGCTCCGGGATCGACCTCCAACCATTCGAGCACGGTCGGAGCGATATCGGTCACCATCGCCGGGCTGTCGATGCGTTGCGGCTCGATGCCGGGGCCCGCCATGATCAGCGGCACCCTGATCCCGCCCTCGGTCGCGTAGAACTTGTACCACGCACCGGGAGTGGCGGCCGCTGCAGCCCATTCGGGCCCGATGAAGCCCCAGTGCCCAGGACCGCCCATGGTCTCAGGCCCGATGTCATAACCGGTCAGCCAGTGGAACAGGCTGAGGGTTGCGCTATCGTCGCCGCGTGAAGGCTCCGGGCCATTGTCCGACGAGACGATGAAGATCGTGTTGTGGTATTCTCCGATGGTTTTGAGGTGTACGATCAGCCGTCCGATGTGGAAGTCCATCGCCTCCAGCATCGCTGCGTTCACCTCCATGCGCGCGGCATAGAGCGCGCGGTCTTCGTCCGAGAGACTGGCCCACGGACGAAAATCGGGCGGCAGGGCGGCGAGCGGTGCGCCTTGCGGGATCAGACCGAGCGCCTGCGCCCGTTCATGCCGCTCCTTGCGCAGCACCTCCCAGCCGGCGTCATAGCGGCCCTTGTAGCGGTCGATGAATTCCTGCGGCGCCTGTACCGGGATGTGGACCGCCTGAAACGGCAGATAGGCGAAGAACGGCTTGGCGGGATCGGTCTCTTCCAGATATTTGATCGCCGTATCGACGATAAAGCGCGAAGAATAGAAATCCTCCGGCAGGTTGGTCTCGACCCCATCCTCGAACCACGGCGCGTCCTTGTAATAGGGCATGTAGGACCGGTCGTCCCAATTGTCCGCGCCCGATGCAGCGAGCGCAAAGCTGCGGTCGAAGCCGTGCGCCTGCGGCATCTCGTCCGGCGCCTCGCCCATGTGCCACTTGCCCGCCATGACGGTGCGATAGCCCTGTGCCCGCAAGCGGTCGGCCAGCGTCAGCACCCCCGGCTCGAGTGCCATTTTGTAGCCGGGCCTGCCGCGCTGCTCTCTGGGCAGGACTTCGGGAATGGTGGCAATGCCGGTGAGGTGCGCGTCCATCCCCGTCAACAGCATCGCGCGCGAAGGTGAACACAAAGGCGAAGCGCGGTACTGGGTAAAGAGCGCCCCGCGTCCGGCCAGAGCGTCGATATTGGGGGTGCGCGCCTCGCCCCCATAGGCACCGAAGTCCATCAGCGCCACGTCGTCGGCGAGGATGACGACAATGTTGGGTGGCTTGCCAGCCGGGTTGGCAAGGCTGTTCGCGTCCACCAGGGAGGCGACCGCAAATAGCGGCAATAACAGGCAGGCACGCAGCGATGTCACAGCCTTACCCAACCCTGGCGGGTGCGCGTCCGAGGATGCGGCTGGCCACAAGAAGCACGCTGCCCATCACGATCTCGATCGCGACAAAATGGGCGAGGAATGAAGCACCGTGAAACAGATAAGCATTGGTGCGGTACGCCGCTGCGCCGAGGATCAGCACTGCCGCCGCAACGAACCACGGCCGATCACGGGCGATCAGCCCCAGCACGGCGAAGCTGGCAGCGCCCAGAAACAGGGCACCGATGTCCATCTGGCTGCTCAAGCCACTGCCTGTCAGCAGGGGCATCTCTAGCGCCCGCGCCGCGCGCTCCGGTGCGGTCAGCCAGAGCGTTGCGTTCAAGCCCATGAATAGCGCTATCAAAGCGACAAGCCCCACCAGAACCAATTGACCCGCTTTCATGCAAACCCCTCTTCACCGCTGATTTAATGCAGTATATTACCATTGCAATGTGTGTCAATGGATGCAGATTCCCAGCGCCTCGTCAGAAAGACTGTTGTGAAGCGACTATTTCTTCCCGTTCTGCTCGCCGTCTCCGCCTGTGGAGAGAGCGATGGTCAGGACTCTACTCCGCTTGCTGCCGCAGCCTGCGAGGGGTTGGCCGAGCCCGGTATGGTCTGGATCGCCGGGGGCCGTTTCACCATGGGTGCGGATGCCTATTACCCCGAAGAAGGTCCGCCGCGCGAGGTGGAAGTCGATGGGTTCTGGATGAGCCGGACCGAAGTTACCAATGCCCAGTTTGCCGCATTCGTTGCCGCGACCGGCTACCGCACCGAGGCCGAGCGCGATCCGCCGCCGCTTGCCGGCGCGCCGCCCGAGATGCTTGAGCCCGGCTCCGCCGTGTTCCGGGTGCCCACGCCGGACAACCGCAACTGGTGGAATTGGGTGCCGGGTGCACAATGGCGCCACCCCTCTGGACCGCACACTACGATCCGCGGGCGCGACACCGATCCGGTGGTGCAGGTCACCTATAATGATGCGCTCGCCTATGCCCAATGGGCGGGCCTGAGTCTGCCTAGCGAGGAGCAGTGGGAGTTCGCCGCGCGCGCCGGTGCTGACGTTTTGCCTGAACCAAAGGATGCCTTGGGCAAGCCGACCGCCAACTACTATCAGGGCGTCTTCCCCGCCCGCGATACGGGCGAAGACGGCTTCACCGCGCGCGCACCGGTGGGCTGCTTTCCAGCCAATGCATTCGGCCTGCACGATATGATCGGCAATGTCTGGGAATGGACCACCAATGCCGCGCGCCCCGGCCAGCCGGTCAATGTGATCAAAGGCGGCTCGTTCCTGTGTGCGGCCAACTATTGCGCACGCTACCGCCCCGCTGCCCGCCAGTTTCAGGAGCGCGATCTCGGCACCGATCACATCGGGTTTCGCCTCGTGGACAACGAACGGCCTGCGCCGCGCTAGGCGAAGAGCGTGAGCAAATCATGGCGCGTCAGCAGCGCATCGACCTCCTCGCGCGCGGCCGGGGGCAATTCGGCATGGCTGCGGCGCAAGGCATCGAGGCACTTCACTTGATAGCCGAACGTGCTCTGTACATAGGGCAATCCGTCTACTTCAATCCGGAAGCTACCCTCACCCGCGGCAAGGGCCGCGGCGTTGGCCAAGAGGAAAGGCGCGTAGATGCGGCCCGCTTCGCCGACCAGCGCCTCGACCACAGGGTCCCAGCCCGGCGCCCAATCGCCTTCCACCCCCGAAGCATCGTCGACATGGGCGAGCCAGCGATAGGTGTAAGGATAGTCGCGGCGCATCATCGCCTGCGCGGTCGGATCGACGCCGAGCTGCGAGATCTGCCCGTAGATCCCGAACTCAGCCATCGACGGGCGGGTGCCGAACAGCCAGTGGCGCGTCGTCACATGCGCTTCCAGCGCGGCCAGCACCCGGCGGGTCGAGGCCTCGATCAGCGGGAAATTTTCACGCGTGCAGCCGACCAGCGCCATGCGCCCGACCTGCCGGTCGCGGAAGGCGGTAGCGAAGCTCTCGATCTGAGCCAATCCGCCGCCCTGGAACAGATCGAAGGCGAGCCAGTGGCTCATCTGATCCTGATCCACCGCCTCAAGCCAGCGATAGCCGAACATGGCCTTGGTCAGCCATTCATCGGCGAAATCCTCGATCAGCTGCGCGATGAACGCCTGCGCCGGATCCTCGGGGATAATCGAGCGTTCGAGGTGCCTTGCTTCGAGATCGTGGATCAGCGGCGTGCTGTCATTGGCGAAATGCCCTTCGGGATACTCCAGCACCGGGATGACCGGCGCCTTCACATGCGCCTGCGCCGCGCGCGTCGCCGGGCCTTGCGACCAGACATGCGGGATTCGGCGATAGCGCAGGACCGCCCGCATCTTCATCGAATAGGGGGAGGCGAGTGCGCCGTGGAGTTTGTACATTGTGCCCTGTCCTACAGCAGCTTGCGGCGATCGATAGCCTCGCTGTTCGGCGGGAGCGAGAACAGCATCCCGTCCTCACCCACGACAATACTGCCGTCGAACCGCTCGGGCGCATCGCCGAGAAAGGCAGGGTATAGATAGTCCATTGGCACCGGCGGAACGAGATGCGAGAGCACCAGCATCCGCGCGCCCGCTTCCTGCGCGCTCTCCGCCGCCTGTTCGGGCGTGGCATGGTAATCCTGGATGTCGTGGAAGATCTTGGCGGTATTGGCATTGCCTTGCGCTGCGAAGGCCGCCTCGATGTCCTCCAGCATCCGCGGCTGCAAGGCATCGTGGACGATCAGGTCCGTCCCCTTGCAGGTGGCAATCAGCTTGGCCGATTTGGCGGCGTCGCCGCTGATACACACCGCGCGCCCCTTGTAGTCGAAGCGATAGCCGACCGCAGGTTTGATCGGATCGTGATCGACCTTGAAGGCCCTAACGGTCAGGCCACCGCCTTGGAGGATAATCGCGCTGTCGCCTTTGATGGCAAAGGGCCGCGCCTCCGCCCCGCCGCCGCTGCTCGGCACGACGGTCTCGCCGTGGTGGGCGATCCGGTAAGTGTGATCGAGCGCATAGGCCGCATTGAAGCCCGCCACGACCTGCTCGACGCCTTCGGGGCCATAAATCGGCAGCGGGGCGGTGCTTGCACTGCGGGTCCAGTGGTACAATAGAAGCGGGCCAATGCCGTCGATATGATCCGAATGGAAGTGTGTGAGCAGCAAGGCGTCGACATCGCCGGCGCTGACGCCCATCAGGTTGAGGTTGCGATTACCGGTCTCGCCCATATCGACCACAAACACCTGGCTTCCCGCGATAACGACGCTGCAGGGTCCGGCGCGCTGCGGATTGGGCATCGGCGAGCCCGTACCGCACAGGCCGACGTGAAGGCCGTCATCGAGGCTAGTGAGTTGGTCACGGCCAGCCATTTGCTGGGTAGCCCGCTGCACGACATAATGACCGATCTGCTTCTGAAACAGAAATGCTGCCGCCGCCACGATCGCCGCAACAACCACCAGCCCGATCCCGATTCGCTTCATCATCGATCCCCTTTTGGTGGCCTCTTGGATTAATTGATTGCATTAGGCAATTGTTCTTGCGCAAGTCTGATGATGACGCGGCGGCTTCGATGGGCGATCATTTGCTCACGGCACACGAGCAAGCAACGGGTCGGCAGCTTGCTGGCTTTGTGTCCTGAAAGCTCGAATGTGTATGTGGCACATTGGCTCTGGCGACACCCTCTTAGCTGTTTCATTTTGCCGTTCAAATGATCCTGAACGGGGTCGTTGACTGAATGTCCGCTTTGCCGACCTTCTGATCTGCAAGCGGAATGTCTGAAACCGGCCCAGAAGCTGCCCTTCGAGCCAAATGGCTGTGATGACCGAAAGTGGGCCGCTAGCGGTCCGTCAGCTTTTTGCAACGATTGCTGCGAATGCTGCCTTTCCGCAAGCGTTCAGGAAGGGGGACTTCGTCTTTGCGCAGGCTGACAAGTTAGTTTGCAGGATCAGGCAAGCGTCAATCGGTGATGACGATATGCTTGAAAAGGTGCGAACACGCCTGATTGCGTCGAGAACCGAGAGAAATTTAGTAAGATGCCAGATTTGCCCGATCAACGCCCGGAAGGGGACATATCCGCTCCCGCGGAAACCAAGGGTTTCGTGTTCAACCAGACGATGCTGCGTATCAAGGATCCCGCGCGTTCGCTGCCGTTCTACCAGCATGTCTTGGGGATGACCCTGGTGAAGGAGATCCCTTTTCCTGAGATGGAATTCACGCTCTACTTTCTTGGCTATGTCGGGTCGGCTGATGAATTGCCTGACGACGCGGAGGGTCGTCTGCATTACGCCTTCGGGCAGCCAGCCATGCTAGAACTAACGCATAACTGGGGCACCGAAGACGAAACTGGTGAGGTTTACCATAGCGGCAATGATGACCCGAGGGGGTTTGGCCATATTGGCCTGGCTGTCCCCGATGTGGATGAGGCATGCAAAAGGTTCGAGGCTCTCGGAGTTGCGTTCGTCAAACGCCCCAACGAGGGGAAAATGAAGGGCTTGGCCTTTATTAAGGACCCCGACGGGTACTGGATCGAAATCCTCAATCCTGCAAACAGTACTGTGATTTGCAGTAGTTGAGAGTTGCGTTGAGAAAAAAGGGATAGATAGCCAATGACGAAGAATTTTAGTCCTGTTGAGGGACGGGCAGTCCAACTCGACGACATCGACTGGGTGCCCTTCCCCGATTCATTGAGCGCTGGGGGTATCCGCTGGAAACTCTTGAACGTGGCACCTGAGTTGGGCTCTTGGGCTGCGATATTTGACTGCCCTGCGGGCTCGTCCTTCAACAGCCACCATCATATCGGTCCGGGCGAATATTTCCTGACGAAAGGCCGAATGGAGGTGCGCGGCGGATCTGACGATGGCGGAGATACTGTCACGGCTCCCGCCTATGGCTACGAAGCGACCAGCGCGTTCCATGGTAAGACCTATTTCCCGGTCGACAGCGAGTTCTACATGACGTTTCTCGGACCGCTGCAATTCGTGGACAAGCCAGGAGGCGAAACTCTTGCGCTGGTGACCTGGGATGGCGCGCAGGCAGCGTGGGAAAGCGCCACCGCTGGCTGAATGTAACGGCCGCCTGGTCGATGAACTCCGCAATGCGGTAAGAAGAGGTCAGGTTCTCACGGATTGCAGAGAGACGCAGTCGTATCGATCCGGCTATCGCGTTGGCGACGGGGCCGCTCTGGCAGTCGTTCGCCCTGGAACGTGCTTGGAATTGTGGCGCGTGGCCCAAGTCTGCGTTCGCCACCAATCGATTATCATCCTGCAAGCCGCAAACACAGGATTGACGGGCGGTTCCACGCCATTCGGCAGCTACGACCGACCGGTCATCGTAATTTCGACCCTTATGCTTGATGCTGTTCTGCCCCTCGATGACAGCACGGATGTCATCTGCCTGGCAGGCAGTACGCTCACAAATCTAGCAAGGGCAATCGAGCCATCCGCGCGGTTACCCCACTCGGTGATTGGCTCTTCCTGCCTTGGAGCGTCAGTGGTTGGCGGCATTTGCAACAATTCGGGTGGTTCGCTCGTGCGTCGAGGGCCTGCGTTTACACGTCACGCGCTTTTTGCGCGAATTGATGCCCACGGCATTCTTCAACTCGTAAACCATCTCGGGCGTGATCTTGGCTCAAGCCCAGAATCCATACTCCGAAGTCTGGACGCTGGTGACGCGGGTACTGCCGATGAGAACGATGGCGCTGAAGCCGGGGGGGATTATCTAAGCCACCTGCGTCAGTTTGACAGCACGCCGGCCCGTTACAACGCCGATCCACGGCGATTGTTCGAGGCATCGGGATGTGCGGGAAAGCTGATTGTCTTTGCAGTGCGAGTGCCGACCTACCCTGCTCCCAGGAAGGAACAGACGTTTCTGGTTACAACCGACGATGCAGCACGACTTGGCGCATTGCGCCGTGCCATTCTCTCCGACCTCGTCACCGTTCCCAGCACTTGCGAGTACCTAGATCGCGATGCCCGCCAACTTGCTGCTCGATTCGGTCGTGACATTTGCCACCTTCTGGCTGCCTTCGGGGCGGGGGCCATGCCGATCATACAGCAAATGCAACGCAGGCTTGACATAGTCGGCAGCAAACTCGGCCTGAGGCCAAATCTGTCAGCCAGGCTATCCCAAACGATTTCCCGCGCTACCCCGCATCCGCTGGCAGCCGATCTACGTGCCATGTTCGATGCGCACGAACATGCCTTGCTTTTGACCACGGACGACGATGGGATCGCGCAACTGAGTAACCTGCTGCAACGAGCTTGCACGGATCATTCGATGCAGTTTAGCGTACTCGATCGCGGACAGGCAAACGCTGCGTTCCGGTTGAGGTTTTCCAGTGCCGGTGCAACGGTCCGAATGCAGGAGTTGTCGCGCAAGGCGATCGAACTGTCTTCGCTCGACATCGCACTTCCCCGAGGCGCGACTGATTGGCAGTTCGTCCTCCCCGAGCGACTCGAAGAGCAGGTCTTGGTGAAAGCCGCCTACGGGCATTTTCTGTGCCATGTATTCCACCTCGATTTCCTCCTCCGGCCCGGAGTGGACAAGGAACTGTTCGAGGGCGAGGTAAAACAATTGGTGGAAGAGCGCGGCGGCCAAATGCCCGCTGAACACAATTTCGGGCATCTTTACGAAGCACCACCGGAAGTGGCAGGTTTTTATCAATCGCTCGATCCCACCAACACACTCAATCCAGGTATTGGCAAGACCTCGCGGATGCGGGGATGGTCTTAGCCTCGTTGAACATTGCCGTTTGGTGGAATCTCATCTATCGTGCCGACGGGCACCAGAACCCGATTTGCCGACAGGGCGATACATATGACCTAGCCATAGATTGAAAAGAAAACAGTGGTTTGGTCGGGAGAGAGTTTTATGGGAGCTAGCATCGACCAGATAAACTGGTCTACCAACGACGTGGCGGTTCGCGAACAGTACGATTCCTGGGTCGCAGCACTCAACGAGACCTATGGGACATGGCGACCGGAGCTGCCGAATTCGACCGGATTCCTTGCCAGCGTGAGGGCGAGCAAATTGCCAGGTATGGCGCTTGTCGAATGTGAATGCGACCCATGCGGAGCCCAGCGTACCCGACGAGATGCGCAGGCCATCCATGAAGAGCAATTGACCATTCAACTCGTGCTGTCCGGCAGCGAGAGTATTCAGATGGGCGATCAGGAGGCATCGCTTTCCGAAGGCGATATTTTCGTCTGGGACGACACACAGCCGATACGGTTTTCGGTGCTTGAGCCATTGCACAAAATGTCCCTTGTTCTGCCACTGGAGAGACTAAGGAGCTGGGCCCCCAATGATTGGCGGAATCTTCCACGATACCTCAAGCGCGGAGAGGCGAGCGCGGCAATGCTGGGAAGCTATATTCGGTCTTTGTCGACGATCGACTTCGAAAATAATCCTATGCGTTATAATGCGTTGATCGAGGCGGCGATCGCCATTCTGGTAGCGCCCATTGCGAAGCGAGATGTCGATAGCAGCCAAAGGCTGGCGCAATTGGAGACCATCAAAACCAAAATTCAGCCAATGCTGCGGGACCCAGATCTCGATCTGAATATGATTGCCGCGAGGAACCGAATTTCGCTGCGGTATCTTCACTGGTTATTCGAAGCGAGCGACACCACGCCGTGGCGTTATGTCGTCAACCAGCGGCTCGAAGGGTGCAAAAGGGATCTGCAGAACTCCGAGCAAAGCCACCGCAGCATTACCGACATCGCGTTCTCGTGGGGATTTTCTAATTCCGCGCATTTCGGACGCAAGGTCAAGGCGGAATATGGCTGCTCTCCGAGCGAATTGCGCCGCATGCTCAGGAAGCCTCACGCAGCCTGATTGAACCGCTGATCCCCCTAATTTTCCATTGCACAAATGACACCTTGCGACTTGCACAACCGGAACAGCGAGTTGTTCCATGATGGCTCAATAAGGTCCCGGATAAATATCACTGGGAGGGGCCAATGCTGCGATATCTTCAAAAGGATTACCTACTGAGTCCAGTCGTCCGCGGGGTGCCAATGACGGGTATTGCCCTGGGATTGGTACTCGGAGGACCGGTAAATGCGCAGGACTCCGCCTCGGACAGAATTGCGGAAGAATCTTCGCCTGGTGTAATCATCGTCACGGCACGGAAACGTGCCGAAACGACATTGGAAGTCCCGGAATCCGTCACCGCATTTTCGGCCGAGACACTGGAACGCGCGAACATCGAGGACATCGATGACGTGGGCCTTGCCGTTCCCAACCTGCAACTCAGTACGCGCGCAGACGGATTCCCGAATGTGACGGTTCGCGGGCTCGGCGGGTTTGGCAACACTCAAGGCGTCGGCTTCTACCTCGACGACGTACAGCTTTTCTCGGACGCGTCCTCTCGCTTTGGCGATCTGGAGCGTATCGAGGTCCTGAAGGGCCCGCAGGGTATCCTTTACGGCGGCTCGAACATCGGCGGTGCGGTCAAGTTCGTGAGTGCGAGGCCAGAACTGGGGGCTTTCGAAGGGCGGATCGCCGCCAAAGCGGGCACGGACAACTATTTCGATGGTGAGATCGAACTGAATGTTCCACTTGGTTCCAATTGGGCCTTCAAGGCTTTCGCATTCGGCGAAACCGATGATAGCTTCCTCACCAATGCGCAAACGCCCCGTGAAAATGGCCGGTCAGCCGACGGCTCCAAAGACATCGGAAAGCGGGAGCAATACGGCATTCGTGGTGCTCTTTATGGCGACCTGGGCGGTCCGGAAATCTACATTACTGCCCGCTACAATGAGCTCGACGGTCCGAACAATCTCTGGATACGCGAACTCGATGGGGACTTCCAGTATTCGCGTACGGTTGATCTGAGCTACAATCCACGCAACACGAGAGAAACGTTCGGATTGACGGGGCACGTCGATATACCGATCGGCAATGTGACCTTGCAATCGATATCGTCTTACACCGAGACTGAATCGCGTCGTGAAACCGACCTCGACATCCAGAACGAATTCGTGCTCGATCTTTTCCGGCCGGAAGACTTCGAAGCCTTCACGCAGGAAATCAGGCTTAGTTCCGATGATACAGGTCCATTCGTTTGGCAGGTAGGCGGTTACTTCCTTGACCTGAGCCGGGATCTGGACAGTGTCCTGATAATTCGTGAGGCGTTCTGTTTCCTTGATCCTGGTACCTGCGCGCCGCTAGGTCAGAACGATGACGAGATACTTGCTGAAGTCCCGTTTGAAGTAAGTCGGCGGTCTCGCGATCAACTGGCAGCCTTCGTCAACGCATCGTACCAGTTGGGCCAGATCGAACTGAGCGGCGGGCTGCGGGTCGACAACACCACCTCCGAGCGCGACAATCTCGATACCGGGCTATCCGGGAAGGCCGAAGAAACAGTGGTTCTGGGCCGGGCGTCGGTCGCTTGGTCAAATTTGGACGAAACCACGCTTCTGTACGCCACATTTTCGCAAGGGTTTGAGCCGGCAGATTTTTCCCTGTCCAATTTGTCGACCGCGAACTCTCTGTTGCGGTACGACAAGGAAACGGCGGATCAGATTGAAATAGGTTACAAGGGCCGACTGCTCGACAATAATCTCTTCCTGACCATTGCTGCATTTTACGTCGACTACAAGGACCGCCAGTTCGAATTGCAAACGGTTGATCCAGCTACCGAGACACCGGTTGAGGGGATCGTCAACGTCGGCGATTCGACGCAGAGGGGAATCGAAGTCGATTTTGTCTGGCAACTGTCAAGCAGTCTGACCTTTTCCGGTGGTGCCGGCTATATCGATGCCGAGTGGGATGACGGGGTTGTTTCGCCTGTAACCGGCCTGGATCTCGGGGGCGTTCAGCCGCCAAATGTTGCCAAGTGGAGCGGCTCAGGCGCGCTGGAATATGAAGGCGATTTGGGCAAAGGTGAATTCTTCGTGCGCGGCCAGGCCCGCTACAAGGGCAAGAGCTCGACCAACGCCCAATTCTTCGACGTACCAGGTGATGACTATCCCATATTCGTCAACCCGAGCTATTTTGTCTTCGATCTGGCCGCGGGCTTCGAACTGGGTAATGTCAACATCGGGGCCCGTGCCGAGAATATATTCGACAAGAAATATTTCACGGACGTGCAGGAATTTCCCAATTTTGCCGGGACACTGAACCCTGGCGAGCCAGGCCAGATCGTCATCGGCACGTTCGGCCAAGCTCAGCGCTTCATCGTGTCGGTGGGTTACGATTTCTAACAATAGTCCGCCGGTCCAGGCGAGGGAAGTAAACCGCTACGTTTGCGTATGCCCATGAACGAGAAATAGGAGAATTGAGATGCCGCTACCCCAAGATATCACGCCGTTGAATGATCAGTTGGCCGATACGGTTGTAGAAACCGGAAAAGTTGAATGGCTTGAAACCGAACCCGGCATGGCATGGATCAAGGTGTTGTGGACGGGCTCCGAGACAGGGGCCTGGGCGGCAATCTTCAAGTGGAAGAAGGGTTATGTAGCCGGTGGCCACAAGCACCTCAGCGCGGCCCATGTGTACGTCATGAGTGGAAAGTTGCAGGTCCGGGAGGGTATCCTGAATGCGGGTGACTATGTCTATGAGCCGAACGGCATGCTCCACGGTGCGACAACAGCGCTAGAGGACACCGAGTACCTTTTCATATGCAACGGGCCGCTCATTTTCCATGACGATGACAGCTTCACGAGCTATCTGGGTTGGGAAGAACTTGCGAGAATGGCAGATGGTCAGATTGATGGTTCCGCTATCAGTGCAGGATCGAAGGTTGTTGCATAGGAGCTGGCGCTTGCTCAGCGAAATTCTCGTGGGAAATTGATTGCGGGACGCCGAGGTGACAACTCTCAGCCATGCCAGAGGTGCTGTCGATCAGCCTCTGCTTCAGTACAGTATCGGTGACGCCCTTGACCGAGCTGCTTCCGCCTGGGGCAGTTCACTGGCGCTCGTGTCACGCCACCAGGGAATCCGGTATAGTTGGTCCGAACTCAACGCTGAGGCCGATCGCATAGCGACCGGATTGCTTGATCGTGGAGTGAGGAAGGGGGACCGCGTCGGCATCTGGTCGCCCAACTGTGCCGAATGGGCGCTGACTCAATTTGCTACCGCAAGGATTGGCGCGATACTCGTGACGATTAACCCGGCCTATCGTGTTACCGAGCTCGAATATGCGCTGAACAAGGTCGGGTGCAGTGTCATTGTTACCGCACAATCATTCAAGACCAGCGACTATGTTGGCATGTTGCGCGAACTTGGGCGGGAGAAACTCCCTCAGTTGCGCTGTATGATTTCCATCGGAGAGGAGGAGGTCGACGGCTTCGTGCCGTGGAACGCTTTGCGGGTTCAGGCAGAAAAGCCCCGCCTCTCCTCGATTGGCAAGGAAATCGATTTCAATGACCCGGTCAACATTCAATTCACCAGTGGGACCACGGGATTTCCCAAGGGTGCCACCCTTACGCATCACAATATCCTCAACAACGGTAGGTTTACGGCCTATACGCTGCGCCTTGAACAGTCAGACCGCATCTGCATTCCCGTTCCCCTTTATCATTGCTTCGGCATGGTCATGGGAAATCTCGCCGCGGTTACGACGGGCGCGGCGATGGTCTATCCGGACGAAGCGTTCGACTCCGCGAAGACTCTCGAAGCAGTGGCTGCGGAGGGGTGCACCGCTCTCTATGGCGTGCCGACCATGTTCATTGCAATGCTCAACCTGCCTGATCTAACGCAGTACGATGTCTCGACGCTTCGCACGGGTATTATGGCAGGATCGCCTTGCCCGACGGCCACAATGCGCAAAGTCATGGACAAGCTCAACATGAGCGAGGTGACTATCGCTTACGGCATGACTGAAACCAGTCCGGTCACTACTCAGACCTCGCTGGACGATCCTCTCGACAAGCGAGTAGAAACGGTCGGCCGGGTCCATCCTCATGCCGAAGCAAAAATAATCGGACCCGATGGCGCCACCTTACCGCGAGGTGAGCAAGGTGAATATTGCTCGCGCGGCTATGCGGTGATGCTCGGATATTGGGATGGTAAGGAGAAAACAGAAGAGGCGATAGACGCGGACGGCTGGATGCACACGGGTGATCTCGCCGTGATGGATGAGGAAGGCTACGTCAGCATCACCGGCCGAATCAAGGACATGATCATCCGAGGAGGAGAAAACATCTATCCGCGCGAGATCGAGGAATTTCTGCTCACACATCCGGATATATCTGATGCGCAGGTATTCGGCGTTTCGGACGACAGGTACGGAGAAGAAGTTTGCGCGTGGGTCATACTCAAAAATGGCGCAATATTGTCGGACGATGACATAAGGTCCTACTGCAAGAGCAATATCGCGCATTACAAGGTGCCGCGCTACGTACGCATGGTCGACAGTTTTGTAATGACGGTAACGGGAAAGGCGCAGAAGTTTGAAATGCGCAAAATGATGGAAGCAGAACTGGGCCAAGGATAAGCTATACGAAAATCACAGGACACATTGCTCAATGGTTCCTCCTCTATGTCCGCGATCCATTGATCTTCTGATTGTGAGACCTGAGCGAACGTCGACTTTCAGGAGCTTAGATCTGAGATTGCAATGTCTTGGATTGGGGCGCATTTCTGACCGGCAGGATTGCAAGTTCCGGTAATGCGGCAACTGGGCTGATTGCGGACGGTCGGCTTCTAGGAGATAAGAGCCTTTTTCAGAGAGTGCGATCGTGGCAAATGAGATGGTGAAACCGAACGAGTCAGCGCCAGACTTGCCCCGGCCTGGAGACTGCACTCGTTGGTGAGCACTCGAATCAATGAGCAAATTCCGAGTTTCTTGGCCGGGATCAAAATAGAAATCGCAACATTTCCCGAAGGGCTTCGATCCCTTGACTTTTGTCGGAATGTCCCAGATATTGTCCCATATATGGCAGGAGAATGAGGCAATGGCGGCTGATGTGAAAGATGGCGGTAAGGCTGGAGCTTCTGAAAATGCTAAGCGCCGGAGTGCTGCCGCGTCGCGTCGATCGGCGACCAGTGTGAAGGCACATTCTAAGAAAGTGTATGCCAAAAAGGCCGTTCCCAAGAGAGGAAAACTTGCTGGTGCCGGAGTGATCTCCTACTTCGATAAGGCTGGCCTAATCGATCTAGAGCGAGTGACTGGAGAGTTCCATATCACCAAAGGGCAGCTGGCAGAGACTATTGGCCTGAACGTCGCGGCGATCAGTAAGGCTGATCGACGAATTGCTCCTCGCACTCAGTCGAGAGTACGAGAAATGTTGGAGATCATCTCCCGAGTACGCGAATGGTCTGGAGGTGCAACTCAGGCCTTGGCCTGGTACCGATCTCAGCCGATCCCTGCGCTAGATGGCAGGACCGCTGAGGCGTTGGTCAAAGACGGAAGGGCTGGTGCTGTCCGGACTTATTTGGACCACATGGCTGTTGGTGGCTACGCTTGAGGTTTCAGGGAAGGTGTTACCGGGGACATGATCCTCGGTGGTCCTTCACGCCGATATCTGGCGAAGGGGCCGCCATCACGGGTGGACGATTTAATCGTGTTGGCGAACCGACCCTGTATCTATCTCTAGACATCGTCACCTCGGTGGGGGAGTGTACGCAAGGCCTAACACGTCGTCTCGAACCGCTTACGATGTGCGAGTACGAAGTCGACTGTGAGCCCATCGCTGACTTGCGTGATGACGGTGGTAGAGCAAACTACGGGGTTGCGCTTCCAGAACTTGCGTGCCCATGGCTGACATATCTTCTGAATGGCGAAGATGCTCCCTCTTGGTTGGTTGTCGACGGTCTAAAGGAGAATGGTTTCGTCGGAATGCTCGCACCAAGTTTCTACCCGGGAGCTACGCCGGATAATTGTAATCTCATCCTTTGGAAGTGGGGGCCAGAGTTGCCTGCGAAAGTGGAGGTTTTTGACCCGGCAAATAGATTGCCCAAGGACCAGCTGTCTTGGAGCTGACTTGATGGTCGCTAACGGAGCATAGCTGCCGGTCCGCTCTTAGGCATTCTCAGGCAGAACTCGAATGACCGGAGTTAGGGCGCAAAGCTGCCATTATGACTAGTTAGCATCGAGCTGCTGTTGCTCTTTTACGCCGAATCAATCTCCAACATAGTCTCCCCATTGACGCTGTTCTGGAGGCTTCTCTCGATCTTTCATGAACTGTTTGATAGTTTCACCAGCGCGTGATGCGCCCTCCCGGTATGAGCGATCCTCAAGTCTCATCTTGTAGCGCTCGGGCATGGCATCGTTGATGATGTCGAACATGCGCTGCTCCCAGTGCCATTCCTCCAGGTATTGCTGCTTCTTCAGCTCGTTTCTCGCTTTGCGATACTTGTCCGCAAAATAGCTTACCTCTTCCTGTGCCTCGAGTCGGCGTGCGGCGGCTTTGTCGTAATGGGCCTTCTGCTCCTTGGTTTGCGGGCCTAGGATACGCACATCGCCCGTGTTCGGATTGATGATGATGTCGTCGGGATGCGGGATCGGCTCAGGCACGGGTTTGCCGTTCTTTTCGCAATGTTCGATCACCTCGGTCCATTCGCGCTTGTAATCGAGCGCGTTGCCCAGCAATTCCGAGTGTGCGTCGGCATCGCGCTGTTCAAGGCCGGTGACCAGTTCCGCCATGGTCTTCTGCGCGAACCGGTTGCCCTTCATCGCGGCCACACCCATCGCGCGGAACACCGCCTGGATCGCCGGTAGTTCGATAAGCTGACCATCCTCGCGCAAGGTGACGGGCCGATATGCCTCATGGCGCAGGAACTCTTCAGCCGCGCGCATGCCGTGACCCGTGTTGATCTTTGGCTTGTTGGTCGAGCCCTTCGCGCGCCCCTTGGAGTTGCCCGACTGACCTTTCTGGAACCGGTGCTCGACCGGCGGCTTGCCGTAGCCGACCGTGTAGGGGACGACGTTGTCCTTATCTTCAGGGCCGCGCTGCTCATCCTTGCGTTCTAGCTGGGTCATTCTGCAGCCTCGAGATCAAGGCCCAGGCGCTCGTCGGCTATCTCTTCAAAGGAAGCCCCTGTTGTATCGAGCCGCGCCTTCTTCCCGGTGTAATTCTCCCAGCGCCTGATGATTGTATCGCAGTAGAGCGGATCGTATTCGACAAGGCGCGCCTTGCGGCCGGTCTTCTGCGCAGCAATGAGCGTGCTGCCCGAACCACCGAACCCGTCGAGCACGATCTCGCCGCGGCGCGAACAATCGCGCAGCGCATCGGCGATCAGCGCGACCGGTTTGACCGTGGGATGCATCGCCAGCTCATCGGAGCGATCAGCGCTGATCGAGGATATCCCGGCATAGTCCCAGACGTTGGTACGATAGCGCCCGGTCTCACCGAGCCCGAAGCTGTTTGTATGCGCGGCCGTGCCCTGCTTGAACACGAAGATGAGCTCGTGCTTCGAACGATAGAAAGCGCCCATCCCGCCATTGGTCTTGTTCCAGACCACGAGGTTCTTGAGCTCTGTGAAACTGGCCTCGCCCGCTTCGACCAGTTCGCCCATATGGCGCCAGTCCATGCAGACATAGGCGATCGCACCATCGCGCATGACGCGAGCCATGTTCCCCAGCGTTGACTTCAGGAACGCCACGAACTGCGTCCGGTCCATCTCGCCGCTGGCAAAGGCGAACTCGCGGTGCTTGACTGCACCGAGGCCGCAGACATTGCCGTCGATCGCAACATTGTAGGGCGGATCGGTAAACACGATGTCCGCGCGCTCGCCCGCCATCAGCCGTTCGAGGTCGAGCTGAAGCTGGGTGTCACCGCACAGCAGGTGGTGGTTGCCAAGTGTCCAGAGATCGCCTCGCCGTGATACCACATCGCCTGCCTTCGCTGGAACGAGGTCCTCAGCAGTATCAATGGCATCAGGGTCGGCTTCGCCGGCCTCGTCGAGAACCAGGTCAACCTCGGCCAGGCTGAACCCGGTGAGCTCGGTGTCGAACTCGAGATCGACCAGAGCCTGCAGCTCGATCGCCAGCACCTCCTTGTCCCAGCCCGCATTTAGCGCGAGCTTGTTGTCCGCGAGCACGTATGCGCGGCGCTCGGTCTCGGAGAGATGCGACAGGGCCAGCGTCGGGACCGATCTGATGCCGAGCGTCTTCGCCGCCTCGACCCGGCCATGCCCCGCAATGATCTCGCCATCGTCCGAGATGAGAACGGGATTGGTGAACCCGAAGCGCTCGATCGAGCGGGCAATCTGGGCAATCTGCTTTTTGGAGTGGGTTCTCGCGTTGCCCGGATAGGGCCGCAAGGATTGAATGGAGCGCTCAATCACGCCCGTAGGTACTTCCGTCATCTTATCTTCCTTCAGCTGTCACAGCGATGGGGATCTTCTCGATAACATAAGCCAATTAAAATGTCAGCACAAAGCAAGAACAATTCTGGGGATAGCGCGCTATACTGCCTCCCACCTCTCACCGCGATCTAGCCGAAACTCTTTTCCCTGGAGGCTTGCGCAGCTTCCCTGCAGGGACGTCACGATTTCCCTGATCAGTCAGAAAATTTCCCTGCTCTTAGAGTAGGGAAATTGGCTCAAGAAATGGCAGTATTCTGCGGGTTTCAAGCGCTGCAATGCGGCGCGAAAAGGCCCAAAAATTTCGATTTCCCTGTAGATTCCCTGCAAATCAGGGAAATGGAGGCCCGAGACTGGTTAGATCGGGACTGCGCCATTCACCACCTTCGCACTTGATTGATCTTTCTGCGGCGGCGCACAGGCGTGCGCCCCGGCCTACCGGGCCGAAGCGTCGAGCCTGCGCGCCAGCGCCACCCCGCCAGTGATCAGGAACGGCACCAGCACGAAGCTGAGCGCGACCTTGGCCAGCACCTGGCCGATCATCAGATTGGTGATGTCGAATTCGCCATAGAAGGCGAGCGTGATGAAAATCACCGAATCGACCGCCTGACTTAATGCAGAGGCGATCGCGCCGCGCGCCATCAGGCCAAAGGTGGAATTCTCACCGCTGCCGCGCAGTTTCGAGAAGATCCAGACATTGAGCAGCAGTGAGGTGAGATAGGCGGCGGGCCCGGCCAGCCATACGCGCCAGGTTGATCGGTGCACCTGTTCGAAAGCGGCAAGGTCGTCTGGGCGGAACGCGACCATCTCGGTCGATGGCGGAAGAGCCAGCACCAATTGCATGAGCACCGCCGATACGCCCAGCGGAACGAAGCCCCACCACACGATCCGGTTGGCAATCTTCTGACCATAAAGCTGGGCCACCGTGCTCGAAATCACCACCAGCGTCAGAAAGGCAAAAATGCCCGCTTCCACCGCAAGATCGCTGGGCGGCAATTGCACCTGTTTATAAGCCAACACGCCCGCCAGCACCGTCATTCCGCCATAGAGAAGCATGTACACGAACAGGCCACGCGGCATGGCAGCAGCGGCGGCAGCTTGCGGAGTATCGTGTTCGCTCATGCTGGAAATAGCCCTTCTGGCAGAAATGATCTGTGCACGGAGCTTGCGCTCGCACCTTGCGAAAATTGACTAATGGCGGCGCGCGCGCAAGACAGCGTTTGATTTCATCCGCAACTTGTCGGGCCGCAAAGGGGCGCAGATGCCGCAGTTTGTTGTAAGTCTTGCCGGGATCGCCGCGATCCTGGCTATCGCCTTTGTGCTGTCGAACGGGAAAAGAAGGATCAAGCTTCGGATTGTCGGGGCCGCCTTCGCGCTGCAAATGCTGATGGCGCTGCTGGTGCTACGTACGCCATGGGGCGTCACTGCGATCCAGGGGCTGTCCAACGGGGTGATTGCCCTGCTGGACTATTCCAAGGTCGGCATTTCCGCGGTGTTCGGACCGATGGACGCCAACCCCTTCGTCAACACTTTCGTCATCGCGGCGCTGCCGGTGATCGTGTTCTTCGCGGCGATCGTCTCGATCCTCTACCACTGGGGCGTGATGCAGCGGCTGGTGCGCTGGGTCGGCGGGGCGATCGGCTGGATCACCGGGATCAGCAAGGTCGAGGCACTTGGCGCGGCGGCCAATATCTTCGTCGGCCAGTCCGAAAGCCCGCTGGTGGTGCGGCCCTATCTCGCCGCGCTTTCACCCAGCCGCCTGTTTACCCTGATGACCGTCGGCATGGCTGGGGTCGCCGGCACGATCCTGGCGGCCTATGCCAGCTTTATCGGCGAGGACGCGGTGCCCTTCCTGCTCGCCGCCGCCTTCATGTCGGCGCCCGGCGGTATCCTGATGGCCAAGATCATCATGCCCGACGACGAAGGCGAGCCAGCGCCCGAGGGGCGGATCGTGCTGCCTGATGCGCGGATCAGCGCCGAAGGACCGGCCGCGATCACCGAAGGGTCCAGCACCCACGAAGTCGAGGTCGCCGAGACGTTCGAGGAAGGGCATCGCCCGGCCAACCTGATCGAGGCGGCGGCGCAGGGCACCCAGACCGGGGTCAAGCTGGCGGTCGCCGTGGGCGCGATGGTGATGGTGTTCGTGGCGCTGGTGGCGCTGGCCAATGGTATCCTCGGTGGGTTAGGCGGTTGGGTCGGCTACCCCGAATTGACCTTCCAGCGGATCCTCGGCTGGGTCTTCGCCCCGGTAATGTATCTGATCGGCATCGCCGACTGGCAGCAGGCGCAGCTCGCCGGCGGGCTGTTCGGGACCAAGATCGTGCTCAACGAATTCGTCGCCTTCATCGAGCTGGGCCAGCTCGAGGGGCTGACCGAACGCAGCCGCGCGATTATCACTTTCGCGCTGTGCGGCTTCGCCAATTTCTCCTCGATCGCGATCCAGATGGCGGTGACGGGGGGGCTTGCGCCAAATCAAAGACCGGTGATAGCGCGGCTCGGTATCAGAGCGCTTGCTGCCGGCAGCCTCGCCAACCTCATGAGCGCGGCGCTGGCCAGCCTGTTCCTGCCTTATTAAGATGGTGTCATGACTGAAATCGCATCCGTTTCACTCGATCAACCGCTCGAGAACATCGCCGATGAACTGGGCCGCAGCTTTGCCGAATTCGGCTTTGCCGTCATTCGTGACCACGGCATCCCGCAGGAATTGATCGACCGGGCCGAAGCCAGGTCGAAGGAATTCTTCGCGCTGCCGGAAGCGGTGAAGCGCGGCTATCACATTCCCGGCGGCGGCGGTGCACGCGGCTATACCCCCTTCGGTACGGAAAAGGCCAAGGATGCCGAGGTTCAGGACCTGAAAGAGTTCTGGCACGTCGGGCGCTCGCTTCCAGAGGGGCATCCGCTGGCGGAATATATGGCACCCAATGTCTGGCCGGATGAGGTCGAGGGCTTTCGCGAGACGTTCACCGAGCTCTATGCCGCGTTCGAGAAGGCCGGCGGGCGTGTGCTCGAAGCAATTGCGCTGCATCTGGGGCTCGACCGCGAATATTTTGCGCCCACAGTGGAAGACGGCAATTCGGTGATGCGGCTGCTGCATTATCCGCCGCTCAGCGAGGATGCGCCCGAAGGGGCAATCCGCGCCGCCGCGCATGGCGACATCAATACCATCACCCTGCTGCTCGGCGCCGAAGAGGCCGGGCTTGAATTGCTGACCAGGCAAGGCGAGTGGAAATCGGTCGACGTTCCCGAAGGTGCGCTGGTGATCAATGTCGGCGACATGCTTGACCGGCTGACCAACGGCAAACTCCGCTCGACCACGCACCGTGTGGTCAACCCCAAGGGAGACGCGGCCCGGCGCGCGCGTTTCTCCATGCCGTTCTTCCTGCATTTCCGGCCCGATTACGTGATCGAAACGCTGGACAGCTGCATTGAAGCGGGCAGCGAATCGGACATTCCCGAGCCGATTTCGAGCCACGAATTCCTCCAGCAGCGTCTGCGCGAGATCAATCTGGCCTGAATTCAGCGACGCAGGGGGAAATACCCCTGATTTTCTGGCGTTGTTGCGCCCCGGCAACACTGGCCAAAGCGCTAGGGATTCTGCGGCTTTCAGGCCGGTCAAGAGGGCGTGGATGGCCTGCGCGCTGCCAGTGCGGCCAGGTGTTTCACAATTTTGTCATGCAACTGACTTTTTGCCGCAGTGCAGCGCGTTTAACCAGTTCTTAGCCGAGCGCTAGATTCCGGTTCGCATTCACATCAGGGGCCTAACCATGAAATTGAAATATCTTCTGGCAGCGAGCGTTGTCAGCATTTCTGCCGCCGCCACGATTGCCACGCCCGCAGCGGCGCAGCAGATCACCTCGGGGGTTGAAGGGCGCGTTACGGATGAAAGCGGCGCTGCGATCGCCGATGCCACTGTAACCGTCACCGATACGCGTACCAGCCAGACTCGCACACTGAGCACCGGTAGCGATGGAAATTTCCGTGCCATCGCGCTGGTTCCGGGCGGACCTTATACGATCACTGTTACCGCTCCCGGCTATCAAGGCCAGACGGTCGAAGACCTGTCGATCAGCATTTCGGGCAATACCAGTTTCAATTTTGCGCTCACCGCCACCGAAACGGGTGCCAGCGACAGTGTGATCGTGGTTACCGGCGCTCGGGCCAATGCCGTTCAGCTGGCGGTTGGCCCTGGCGTTGCATTCGATACGGCAACTCTGGAGGCCTTTCCCTCGATCAGCCGCGATGTGCGCGACATCATTCGGCTTGATCCGCGCGTCAGTCTCGAACGTTCGAACGAGGTTGATCGTATTTCGTGTTTGGGTGGTAATGACCGTTCAAACACTTTCACTGTCGACGGTATCGTACAGGCTGACGTATTCGGCCTGAACGGAACGCCATTCGCGGCGCGCAACTCGCTGCCGTTGCCCTTCGATGTGATCCGATCGACATCGGTCGAATTTGCGCCTTTCGACGTTGAATTCTCTGACTTTACCGGTTGCCTTGTCAATGTGGTGACCAAATCAGGCGAGAACGAGTTTCACGGCAGCGCCTTTTACACCTATTTCGATTCAGGGCTGCTGGCCAACAGCATCATCGATGGCGACGGTGTGGAGCAGCCGCTTTCTTCTGGGAGCGAGAAACGCTGGGGCGCCACCTTGGGCGGACCGATCATCAAGGACCGCCTGTTCTTTTATCTCGGATACGAACAGGTCGATCTCGGCGATGCCAATGACGAAGGGCCAACAGGTGGCGGTTTTGTCAACGAAGTGGACGGCATCACGCAGGATCAGTTCGATCGTTTCGCGTCGATCGCGCAAAACGTGTATGGCCAGGACGTTGGCGGCTTCCCGCGTACTCTTGATGAGTCCAGCAAACGCTATTTTGGCCGGATCGATGCGTATATTTCTGACGATCACAGGCTGGAGGCGACTTATCAGCGGCTTGAAGAATCGAATATCGAGCCCGATTTCGGTTCAGATAATTTGACCGGCCTCAATTCGTTCGAGGATGAAGGCACAAAATCGGATTATTTCTCGCTACGCCTTTATTCCGAATGGTCAGACAAGGTTTCAACGGAAGTGCGCCTCAGCCGCTCTGAGGTAGGAGACATTCAGGGCCCGTTCGGGGGCGGTGAAGCGCAAAGCGAAAACCCGATTGTCAGGCTGGCGGTTGGCACTTCCACACCAGGCGATGACGGAATTCTGGGAACGAGCGATGATGATTTCGGCGTTCTGAGCACTGGCCCTGGCATCTTCCGCTCAGCCAACCAGCTCGATACACGGGTTAATCAGGCGAAGTTTCAGATGAACATCGACGGCGGCGATCACCAATTCAAGATCGGTGCCGAGCTGAATGATCTTCAGGTCTTCAATCTGTTTGCGGTCAATGCAACGGGGACACTCTATTTCGCCAATCTCGATGCCTTCGAGCAGGGCATCGTCAACCAGGGGACCGAATTCTTCCCCGATGCGGAGGAGATCTTCGACGGATCGAGCTATGGCGCTGATATCAACGCTACCCCCAGCGGAGACATCAATGAGGCCGCTGCGCTGTTCAGCCGCAAGATCTGGTCATTCTACGCCCAGGATGATTGGCAGGCGACCGATCAACTCAGCTTGACCGCCGGCATCCGCGTTCAGACCTATTCGGGTGGTGCACCTCGTGCGAACCCGAATTTCCTTGAACGCTATGGCTTCACCAATTCCGTCAGTTTTGGCAGCCTTGATCCGGTCATCCTGCCGCGACTTTCGGCAACTTATGAATTCGACAATGATGGCTTCCTTTCCAACTCGCGTCTGACAGGCGGCGTCGGCATGTTCTCGGGTGGGGATCCGGTAGTCTATTTCTCCAACGCGTTCTCGAACAATGGATTCTCGACCGGACTCGGCACTTCGCTCAGCTGCGCTCCAGGCGAATTCCCGACCAGCGTTCTGTCCGGCGGACAATTCGCCGGTTTCCCCAGCTGCGTTGTGGCGGGCGGATCGGCGCAGGCAGCGGCCGGACTTGCCGATACGCAATCGACCGATCCCAATTTCGATGTCCCCACGGTGCTGCGTGCCAATCTGGGTTTTTCATCCACGTTCGGGACCGATGGCGGGTTCTTCAGCGATTGGCGTCTGAACCTTGATTATATCTATTCGCGGTTCAATGACACGATCAACTTTGTCGATCTGTCGCAAGCGCCTAATATTAGCCGCGGCCTCAATGGCTTTACTGTTGATGGTCGTCCAATCTATGCCGCGATTGATCCGACCGATCCTGATGCTGCTGGCTGTAACGCCACTCTGGCAGGCACCGGCGGCACACCGCCGGTTTGGCAGAATGTCACGGCTGCCTGCTTCAATCGTATTGGCCGCGATGACGAGATCCAGCTGACTAATGGCCCTGATTATGAGAGCCATATCGCCTCGATCTTGCTGTCGAAGCGGTTCGATGGCCTCTTTACCGATGGGGGCAGCGTCAACTTCCGCTTTGGTTATGCCTATACCGATTCGGAAAACAATCGTGACAATGGCTCTTCGACAGCGACTTCGTCGTTTGATGTCACGGCTGCGTTCGACCGGCAAAATCCGGCGGTATCGACCTCGAATTTCGAAACGCGCCACAACGTCACCGCAGCTCTCAGCTTCAAAGAAGAGTTCTTCGGCGATTTTGCGACGCGGCTGGGCGTGTTTTTCCGTGCTAGTTCGGGCAGGCCCTATAGCCTGACCTTTGATGGGGGCGGGGTTTTCAACGACAGCGCGTCTGGGAGCGACAATGCACTGCTCTATGTGCCGTCAGGTGTGAACGATCCGAATCTCGCACCTACCTCTGACCCAGCGGCAGTACAGGCACTGATCGATTATGTCGGGACTACAAACTGCAAGTTCACACCGGGGGCTTCGATTGCGCGCAATTCCTGCCGCAACCCATGGCAGTATGATATGGACCTGCGTTTCAGCCAGGAGTTGCCTTTCCTCGGAAGCTTGACGAACGTTGTAGAAGACAAGGTCGAGCTGTTCATGGATTTCGACAACTTCCTCAACTTCCTCGACAGTAGCTGGAACCGGCTAAAGTTCAGGAACAGTCAGGTCGATGTCGTCGATGTCGCGGTAGATAGCGCAGGGCGCTACGTCATTTCCGGCTTTAATCCGGACGATGATACGTCTGTCGGGATCTCAAGCTCTGCCTGGAAGATCCAGGTAGGAGCACGCTACAAATTCTGATCCCCGTAGATCATAGAATGTGAACAGAGCGGCGGGGCCTTCGGGCTCCGCCGTTTACATTTGGGCGGTTTGTATTCGGGGTGAGGCGCGATATTGGTGCCTCATGGCTGGTCCGGGCGAAGGGTTTCTGAAGCAGCGCCGCAAGCTGCGCCCCGGCATGATCGCGCTGATTGTGCTGCTCCATTTGCTCGCGCTTTACGGGCTAGCGAAAGCGCTGGTTCCGCAAGTCACCGCCACGATCGAGCGCGGCGTGGTTGAGGCGTTCACCGTCACTGTTACCGCGCCGCCGGATGACCCGCCCGATGAGCCCGATGAAGGGATGGCGGGCGATCCGGGGGAAGAGGCGGTGCCCGATCCGGTCAGCGCGCCCACGCCCAGGGTGACGCCAAAGCCTGATCGTGCTCTTCCGCAGGCATCCTCCACCGGCGACGCCGCAACTTCCGGTGCTACCACCAGCGGCGAAGGCACCGGTGCCAGCGGTGAGGGCGCAGGCACTGGCAGCGGGGATGAAGGCAGCGGCCAAGGTTCCAGCATGGCCACCGGCCCGGTCAAAATCGCAGGCACGATCGATTCGGCGCGCGATTATCCCGTTCCTGATGGCGGGCGCGAAGTGCGTTTTGGCCGGGCGGTGCGGATCGCGATCCTTGTCGGCACCGACGGCTTGCCAAGGCGCTGCCGCGTGTTCCGCTCGAGCGGGCTGCCCGAAACCGACGCGCGCACCTGCGAGCTGGCCATGGCACGCTTTCGTTTCAAGCCGGCGCGCAACGCACGCGGGACACCGATCGAAGCCGAATTCGGCTGGGAGCAGCGCTTTCGCCGCGCGCGCTAGGTGCGCTCGCCAGGCGTTTCCTTATGGCCTGCCTGCCCCGGCCTTGTTAGAGCATGCGAATGTCACATTCCTCCAATGACATGCTGATTCATCCGGTGATCCTGTGCGGCGGCGGGGGCACCCGGCTGTGGCCGCGCAGCCGCAAGCAAAGCCCCAAGCCTTTCCTGCCCCTGCTGGGCGATGAGACGCTGCTGCAACAGACGCTCGCTCGCTGCAGTGACGAGGCCATCTTCGCACCGCCCATGCTGGTGGCCGGCGCGGACCATGTGCCGTTGATAAGGGAGCAGGCGGGCGAGCTGGCGCCGGGCGCGCTGATCGTCGAGCCGGCGGCGAAGAACACCGCGCCGGCGGTGGCGCTGGCGGCGGCGCGGCTTGATCCCGATGCGGTGATGCTGGTGTGCCCGAGCGATCATCATATCGCCGACACGGCAGCTTTCCATGCGGCGGCGCTGGCGGCAGCGGCTCTTGCGCGCGATGGCTGGCTGGTGTCGCTGGCGATCACTCCTGACCGGCCAGAGGTCGGCTATGGCTATATCAAGCGCGGGGATGCCTTGGCAGGCGGCTTCGAGGTCGAGCGTTTCGTCGAGAAGCCCTCGCTCGAGACGGCGCAGGCCTTCCTCGCCGATGGCACCTATGCCTGGAACGGCGGCATCTTCGCATTCCGCGCGGGCGCATTGCTGGCAGAGCTTGCCACCCACCGCCCGGCGATGGTCGAAGCGGTCCAGCAGGCGGTCCGCCAAGGCAGCGTAAAGGGCGCGGAGTTCAACCCGGCGGCAGAGCCCTTCGCGGCAATCGAGGGCGAATCGATCGACTATGCGGTGATGGAAAACACGCGCCGCGCGGCAATGGTGCCGGCGGCGATGGGCTGGTCGGACATTGGCAATTGGGCGAGCCTGCAGGATACCATGCCCCGCGATGCCGCGGGCAATCACGCCCCTGCAAATGCGGAACTGGTCGATTGCGAGAACGTGCTGGCGGTGAGCGACGGGCCGCGCATCTCGGTGCTGGGGCTGAAGGATGTGTGCGTGATCGTTGACGGGGACGAGGTTCTGGTGACCACCCGCGATGCGGCCCCGCATGTCGGCAAGCTGGGCGGGGCGAAGGAGCAATGAGCCCCGCAATGACCAGTGCCCGCGCGCTGACCACCCGGATGGTCGAGAAAGTGTGGGGCAGGGATACTCTGCCGCCGCCCTTTGCCGCACCCTGTGGCCAGCGGATCGGCGAAATCTGGTTCGAACCGCCAGCTGAGCTTGGCAACCTGCTGGTGAAGTTCCTGTTCACCAGCGACAAGCTTTCGGTCCAGGTCCATCCTTCCGATGCGCAGGCGCTTGCGGGCGAGCAGGGCAAGGAGGAATGCTGGCTGATCATCGCCGCCGAACCGGAGGCGTGCATTGCTATCGGCCTGCGCGAGACGGCGGGCGAGGAGCAGCTGCGCCGTGCGGCGCAGGACGGCAGCATCGAGCAGCTATTGGCATGGCACAAGGTTGCGGCGGGAGATTTCTTCTACCTCCCGGCCGGCACGATCCACGCCATAGGCCCTGGGCTGTCGCTGGTCGAAGTGCAGCAGAACAGCGACACCACCTTTCGTCTGTATGACTATGGCCGCCCGCGCGAATTGCATCTCGATCGTGCGCTCGACGTGGCACGGCGGGCACCCTATCCGGCGGATTTGCGCCAAAGGACAGCCGAGAGAACGCAGTGTCTTGTTGACGGGCCGCACTTCCGGCTCGACCGGATCGTGGGCGCGCCCGATGCGGAATTCGCCCTTGCATATGACGGGGCGCTTCTGGCGCTCCCGCTTGAAGGAGAGCTTGCGCTTGATGGCGGCGGGGTGCTGGTGGCCGGGGGCTGCGCCTATGCGCCATCGCTCGAAGCGATCGATTTTTCCGGGGCGGGTGTGAGCTTGCTGATGCGCCCCGCTTAGGACGCGTTATTTCGGCGCTTCCAGCATTTTCGGGCCATCCTTGCGGATCGCCTTTTCGATCACCGGCTCGATGAACGACAGCATCCTCGGCAGCGTGATTTCGAAGATCACCTGCCGGTCCTCTATGTCGATATGGCCGGTGATGTTCTGCCCCATGGCGGATACCAGCAGCGCCATGCGATCCTCGCTGACCCAGTCAGTCTCGACATCGGCGATGCCACCCGGCAGATAATCGGCAATTTCGTGGCTGCGGGTGCTCAGGCGATGGCGCACCTCTTCGCGCCCAAGATCATGCGGCAGGGCGACTCTCATTTGCTGTGATCCTCCAGCGCTTCAGCGCCGCCGAAGCGATAGTCGAGATAGCGCGATTTAACCGCCAGATCGTCAAGCGCGCCTTCGGCCAGCCGCCTGGTCACGCGATCAACCTCGCCGCTGATCTTCGAAAGGCTTTCGATCAGCCGCTCGTCGGCAGTCTTGCCGACATGTTGCTCGCGGCGCAGATGGGCCGGGATCTTGCGGTAATTCTCGATCGTCTCGGGAATATATTCGCCCACCAGTTCGCGCACTTCGTTCACCGCGGGATCGGCCTGGTCGATGGCCTGCAATTGCAACCCCAGCGCATCGAGCTGCACGCCAAGCTGGTCGACGATCTGCACTGCGGGCGGGGGCAGCGCAGGGCGCTGCGCCTCCAGCCACAATTCGGTGCGCGCCACCATCTGCTTGGCATCGCCTTTCTTGAGGTCGGCGCGCTGCGGCACCTTCACCTTGGGAAAATTGGCGAATACTGCAAGCGCCGCGACCACCGCGAAGAAGGTCATCACCACGCCGATGAAACCTATCCCGTCAAGGATGATCCCGGCAGCGGTGGCCGCCAGCATGATCGCCACCACGGCGCCGCCGAAATAGCCTGCCCTGCGGATCCAGTTCTTGAGCTTGAGCTCGGCAGAGCCCTTGCCGATGTTCTTCGCCGGGCGATGCGTGCCGCCTTCGCGCTGCACCTGCAGCGAACGGCCTGCCGCGCTCAGGATTGCGTCAGACTCTCTGGTTGAATCGGCCATTATTTTTCAAGCGCCAACAGACCCGGTTCGGACGAAACCTTCTTCTGCGCCTGCGCCTGCCCTTCCGCACGCGCAATATATCCTTTCGACTTCTCGACCTCGGCGGATAGCGTATCGACTGTCTGCTTCATGCTCGAAAGCGCGCGCACCTTGAACTCGTCGACCTCGTCCATCGTGTCATAGATGTTCTGGAAGGCGCGCTGCAGCGTTTCGAGCGGGATCGTGCTCGAGGCCGCCTGTTCATGGATCTTGCCGGTCTGGTCGCGCAGCATGGTGCTGGTCGAATCGATGATGTCGCTGGTGGTCTGGTTGAGCGAAGTGATCTGCCCCAGCACCAGCCGCTGGTTGGTCATCGCCTGCGCCACGGTAACTGCTGTGCGCAAGGCCCCCACAGTGGTGGTGCTGGCACGGTCGACGCCCTTGACCAGTTCGACATTGTTCTTCTTCACGAGATCGAGCGCGAGGTAACCCTGCACGCTCACCGCCATTTGAGTGAGCAGATCCTGCGTGCGCTGGCGGACATAGAACAGCGCGCTTTCGCGCAGTGCCTTGGCCTTGGCGGGATCGATCGAATCAAGTTCGTCCGCCTTTTCTTCCAGCCTGGTGTCGAGCTTTTTGGCGATATGGATCATCTGTTCCAGCTCGCCCATCGCCTCCCACAATTTCTGGCGCTCGACATCGATTGCGGCATTGTCCTCGTAGAGTTCCCTCTTGCCCGAGGCGAGCCGCTCAAGGATCGCCTGGATATGGCCCTGGGCGGAAGTGTAGCTGTCAAAATAGCGCTGCAGCTTGTTGCCGAAGGGGATGATCCCGAACAGCTTGCGCCCGCGCATCTTTCCTTTGCGCCCGGGATCAAGGTCCTCAACAGTCTTGCGCAGCTCGAGCAAATCATTGCCCACGCCATTGTCCTGGTCCATTGCCCGCACCGGGCGGTCGAGGAAGCGGTTGGACATGGCGGCGGCGGCACGGATCTGTTCCTGGCCCATGCGTGTGATCTGGTCGACCTTTTCGCCGAAGGCGGGCGAATTGGCATCCTCGGCCACCAGTTCGGCCACAAATCCTTCGACCTTTTCCTCAAGCTTGGAGCGCTTTTCCTCGCTTACCGGCACCAGGCCGACCGCCTTTTCCGGCGTAATCGTAGGCACCGGATCGGGCGGGCTGAGTTCGAAATCGGTCGCCGTCTTGGCTGGGGTTTCCTGCGTGCTCATGATCGGTCTTCAAGCTCCCTGGGATGGCGGTAAGCGCCCTTCGCATACTGTATTAGTGCACTAAAACACAAACTTCAAGAATTGTGGCTTATTCGCGCCCGCGCGTCCATGCTTTCGTTTGCCAGCTCAAGGGGCTACATTGCCCTGGCCCGCCATTTGGAACGGAACGGAAATTTGGCTGAAACTTCTGCACCGCAAAGCGCCGCGCCTGGCGATGGCGCACGCGGGACGTCATCCAGTTTCTCGCGCGTATTGTTCAGCTGGCGCCGCTGGTGGCTGCAGGACGTGGTCGGCACGGTTGACCAGGCTGCCGTGATCGAGAATCGCCGCGAGGAGTGCGGGCTGAGCGAGCGTTATCTGTTCATGACCGCAATGTCCGGCGGCATCGCGATCCTGGGCCTGCTGCTTTCGTCCCCGGCGGTGGTTATCGGCGCCATGCTGCTATCGCCGCTGATGGGCCCGATCATGGGGCTGGGCTTTGCCCTGGCAATCGGGGATTACAACTGGCTCAAGCAATCCGCGCGCTCGCTCGCCTGGGGATCGGCGATGGCGGTGGTGCTGTGCGCGCTCGTGGTGTTCTTGTCGCCGATCCAGACCGTGACGCCTGAAATTGCCTCGCGCACCCAGCCCAATCTGTTCGACCTGCTGGTGGCGCTGTTCTCGGCATTGGCCGGTGCCTATGCGATGATCCGCGGGCGCGAGGGCACGATCGTGGGCGTGGCGATCGCAACCGCCTTGATGCCGCCGCTGGCGGTGGTCGGGTTCGGCCTTGCGACCTTCAACTGGACGGTATTTTCGGGCGCGTTACTGCTGTATGTGACCAACCTCATCACCATCGCGCTGACCGCATGGGGGATGGCGCGGCTTTATGGTTTCCGCACCACGCTGAGCGAGCGCAATACATTCTACCAGAATGTCGCCGTGGCGGTGGTCTTCGTTGCACTGGCTGTTCCGCTTGGTTTTTCCTTGCAGCAGATTGCCTGGGAAGCCAATGCGCAGCGGCAGGTGCGCGGCGAGATCCTGGACGAATTCGACCCGCGCTCGCGGCTGAGCCAGGTTGACGTTGATTTTGATGCAGATCCTGTGCGGATCGATGCGACCGTGTTGACACCGCGCCTTGTTGCAGATGCCGAAGCAAAGGGCGAACGATCCCTGGCGCGCGTTCTGGGCCGCCCGGTGCAACTTACGATCAACCAGTATCAGGTCGGCACCAGCGCCACTGCCGCGCAGCAGGCGGAGCTTTCCGCCACCCGTGAGCGCGAGGAAGCCGCCGCGACGCGTCGCGTAGAGGCCCTTGCCCAGCGCCTGGCGCTGGTGGCAGGGGTGAGTGAGGACGACGTGGTGATCGATCGGCAGCGCCGCCGTGCGGTGGTTCGGGCCAAGCCGCTCGAAGGCGCCACGCTTTCGACCTATCGCGAACTGGAGCGGCGCATCGTTTCAACCGAGCCCGACTGGCAGGTTGAACTGCTGCCGCCAACCCGCCCGCTTCCGGCAATTCCCTTTGCCGATGGCGAGCCAACGGCAAGGGGTGAGGCCGCCCTGTCGCTGATTGTTTGGGGAGCACAACGGCTAGGCCTGCCGATCGTGATCGAAGGCAATCCCGAGAATGTCGAACGTACGGTTACGCTGTTGGCCGAGCGCGGGATCCCGGCCACCGCAATGCCCGACCGGCGCGCCGACAATGTGCGCGCACGCTGGGGAGAAATTGACCAATAGCAATTCACCCGCTGCCTGGATGTGAAATGAAGCTGGAATGGGAAGCAAGGATTTGAGCACCATCAAGCCTCTGAGCGAACTTGGAACCCATGAGGTTTACAACCAACCCCCTCCGCTTGAAGGTGTGGATCTGTTTGCCTCTGATCGGGCCCTGAATGAAGCCGTCGCAGCAGCGGGCGGTGCGGTGCATGCCCCTCATCTTTCAAAGCTTGGCGCCATATGTGGCAGCGGTGAAGCGATCGAATGGGGGGTAGAGGCCAATCGCAGCTTGCCCGTGCTGGAAACGCATGACCGCTATGGCCACCGCATCGACGAAGTGCGCTTCCACCCGGCTTACCACGAGCTGATGCGACTCGGCCTGGACAACGGTTTTGCCTCGATTGCCTGGGCGGGGCAGCCGGCGGGGCATGTGGCGCATGCTTCGGTGCTTTACCTCACCGCGCAGGTCGATTGCGGCACTACCTGCCCGATGACGATGACCTATGCCGCCGTGCCGTCGCTGCAGGCCGAGGATTCTGTCGCGCGCGAGTGGGTGCCCCGGATCAAGGCCGGGCATTACGATCCCGCTGTGCGGCCCGCGCCCGAAAAGGCCGGCGTTACGATCGGCATGGCGATGACCGAGAAGCAAGGCGGCTCCGATGTGCGGTCCAATACCACGCGGGCCGATCCGGTCGGCGAAGATGGCTGGTACAGTCTCACCGGCCACAAATGGTTCTGTTCCGCCCCGATGTGCGATGCCTTCCTGACGCTCGCCTATGCCGAGGGCGGTTTGACCTGCTTCCTGCTGCCGCGCTGGCTGCCCGATGGCACGCGCAATCCCGGCTTTCGTGTGATGCGGCTGAAAGACAAGCTGGGTGACCGCTCGAACGCTTCGTCCGAAGTCGAATATCACGGCGCACTGGCGCAGCGTGTTGGGCCAGAGGGGCGCGGCGTCGCAACCATCATCCAGATGGTGCAGCACACCAGGCTCGATTGCGTGATGGGTTCGGCCAGCCAGATGCGCGCGGCGTTGGCGCAGGCAATGTGGCACACCGCGCATCGCTCTGCCTTCCAGAAACGGCTGATTGACCAGCCTGCGATGGCGGCAGTGCTGGCCGATCTGGCGCTGGAGAGTGAGGCGGCGTGCGCGCTGGGCATGCGCCTGGCGCAAACCTTTGATGAAGGCGATCCACTTGCGCGGCTACTTACGCCCGTGGCCAAATATTGGGTGTGCAAGCGGGCGCCACTGATGGTCTATGAGGCGATGGAGGCACATGGCGGCGCCGGCTATGTCGAAACCGGCCCGATGCCGCGCCTGTTCCGACAATCGCCGCTCAATGCGATCTGGGAGGGATCGGGCAATGTCATCGCGCTTGATGTGCTGCGCGCGCTTGGCCGCGAGCCAGAGGCAGTCGAGGCGCTACGTGCCTGGCTGATGAAGCAACGCGGCAAGAACCGGGCCTATGACAATTGGCTCGATGGGTTCGATCTTGCCGGGGTGAACGAGGCGACAGCTCGGCTAGCGGTTGAGCGTGCTGCCCTGGCGGCGCAGGCGGCGGTTCTGCTGGAATGGGAAAGCCCCGTTGCCGATGCTTTTTGCAGCCTGCGGCTTACTGGACGGGGCATGGCCTATGGTGCGTTCGATCAGGCGGTTGATGCGCGCGCGATCATTGAGCGTGCTTCGCCCGCACTCGGCTGAACGGTCTTGCTTGAACCTTGAAGTCAGGCCGCCAGGTCGAGCGGCTGGATTTCACCCGACAGATACAGCTTCTTCGCCTTGGCGCGGCTCAATTTGCCCGATGACGTGCGCGGCAGGGTGCGCGGCGGCACCAGCTCGACAACGCAGCTCATGCCGGTGACAGAGCGAACCTTGTCGGCAATCTCGTCACGCAGGCGTACCCGCTCTTCGGGGTCGGACACGCGGCAATGCACCAGCACTGCGGGCGCCTCTTCACCATTGTCCATCTCGATCGCAAAGGCTGCTATATCGCCATGGTTGAAGCCGGGCAGCTGTTCCACCGCCCATTCGATGTCTTGCGGCCAGTGGTTCTTGCCATTGATGATGATCATGTCCTTCGCGCGGCCGACAACGAACAGATAACCATCGCCAAGATAGCCCATGTCGCCCGTGTCGAGCCAGGCTCCCTTGCCATCCTTGCTTGGGACAAGGCAGTCTTCGGTTGCTTCGGGATTGCGAAAATAGGAATGCATCACGCTGGGGCCGCGGCACCACACCTTGCCGATCTGGTGATCGCCGCGCTGCTCGCCGTTCTCGCCGCGGATCTCGACCTCCATGTCGGGCAGCGGCTTGCCGCAATTGACGATCGCGCGATAGCGGGCCGGGCGCGAAAGATCGCGCGGGGTGCCCGAAAGGCGTTCTTCCTCCACCAGTTCGACCCGGATCCCCTCGCCCGGCGGCATGACAGTCACGGCCAGAACAGCTTCAGCCAAGCCATAACTGGGCGTGAAGGCATTGGCTTTGAACCCTGCGTCGGAAAAGGCGTTGACGAAATTCTGCATTACGTCGGGCCGGATCATGTCCGCGCCATTGCCTGCAACCCGCCAGCGCGACAGGTCAAAGCGCTCTGCCACATGGCTCTGGCTCGAAATGCGGCGTGCGCAAATGTCATAACCGAAGGTGGGCGAATAGGAGAGTGTATTGCCCGGATTGCGGCTGATCATGTCGAGCCAGGCAAGCGGGCGGCGCGCGAAATGGTCAGGCTTGAGATAGTCACAGCTTACCTGGTTGGCGATCAGCGACAGGAAACACCCGACCAGCCCCATATCGTGATACCACGGCAGCCAGCTGACCACACGGTCACCGCTGCCCAGGTTCATCGAGGTGGCGTGACCATAAAGATTGTGCAGCAAGGCGCGGTGCGTCACTGCCACCCCGGTAGGGAAGCGGGTCGAGCCGGAGGAATATTGCAGGTAGCAAATGTCTTCCGGATCGGCCTCGGGCAATTCGCATTCGGGCGCCTCGCGCCGGGCGAAATCTTGCCAGGATTCGCTCGCGCAGCCTTGCTTGGCGGCGGCGGTTCTGGCCATTTCGGCGATCTCTTCGGGGAACAGCAGCAGCTTTGGGTCGCAGCTCTGCAACTGCACCGCCAGCTGATCGATATAACTTTCCTTGCCGCCGAAAGTGGTGGGCAGCGGCAGTGGCACCGGCCAGGCGCCGGCATAGATGCAGGCACAGAACAGAGCGGCAAATTCGGGGCCGGTTTCCGCAATCAGTGCGATCCGGTCTTCCTTGCCGATACCGGCGGCGGCCATGCGCCGCGCCATCACCAGCGCGTCATCGCGCATCTCGGCAAAGCGATAGGCGCGTATCAGTTCGCCCCGCATATCGTGAAAATTGAGGCCCTTTTCGCTTCTGGCGGCGTAATCGATAGCCTCGTTGAACGTGGCGAAGTCAGCCCGCCTGCGTGGCAGGGGGCAATCATTCGGCGTCGGCTTCAATGCGGCGTCGGTCATATTATTCAGCGATACCCGTTATTTGCGGTGCAAAATGCGCCGATTTCAGTCCCCAATGCGGAATTCCCCTCATGTCCGCGTCCAATCCAGCTTTCCCATTTGATAAGGAGTGTGGCACGAATAAGGCGAAATGGTTGCAAAGCAAACCGGATTGTCGCGTAAAAGACGCAAGTCGCCGCCGCTGGATCAGGCCAGGCTCGAGGAAATCGCGCTGGCCTATGTGGCGCGATTTGCCACTACGCGGGGCAAATTGCTGGCCTATCTGCAGCGCAAGATCCGCGAACGCGGCGCGAGCGAGGATGGGCCTGCCCTCGATCCCGAGGCGGTGGCTGACCGGCTGATCGAGCTGCATTATATTGATGAAGAGGCCTTTGCCCGGGCGCGCAGCCAGGGATTGCTGCACAGGGGCTATGGCGCGCGCCGGGTGGAGCAGGCGCTGCATGCAGCCGGGATCAATGCCGAATTGCGAGAGGAACTGGCGCCCGGCGAGGCGGCGGCACGGCAAGCGGCCCTGGCGTTGGCCCGCAAGCGCCGGTTCGGACCCTATGGCGCGCTGGCGGACAGCGAGCCGCCTGACCGCGCTCTGCGCGAAAAGCAGATTGCGGCAATGATCCGCGCAGGCCATGACTATAGCATCGCACGCGCATTGATCGAAACCACCAGCACCGGCGAGGCCGAAGATTGGGCGCGTGAAGCACAGGATGATTGCGATGAAGTATAAGTGGACGGCCCTGGCGGTTGTTTTGGCGCTGATTTCGTGTTCGCCCGCGCCCGAGGCAGGGGCCGCCGGGGCAGCTGAAACGCAGGACGGGGCGCAAACCGTCGGCGATGAAGTGCTGCATCCGGTTTCCGGCCTGAAGGTGATCGATCTGGCAGTGATCTCGGGCGGGGCACGGCACGATTTCAGGGTCGAGCTGGCAGATAGTCCCGAAGCTCAGGCACGCGGGCTGATGTTCCGCACCGAGCTGGGCGATGATGAAGGCATGCTGTTTCCTTCCGACAGGCCCGGTATCCGCAGCTTCTGGATGAAGAACACCCCGCTATCGCTCGACATCATCTTTATCGGCATGGACGGACGGATTCTGAATGTCGCGGCCAATACCGTGCCTTATTCGCTCGAATCGGTCCGGTCTGACGGCATGGCCAGCGCAGTTCTGGAGCTGCGAGGGGGGCGAGCTGCCGAACTCGGCATCGGGCCGGGAGCCGTTGTCGAATACAGGCTTCCCTAGGCAAGGTTCCCGCTTGGCGCAGCGGCAACTATCCGCTAATCGCGCTGGCCATGGGAATCCTCGGCAAGATATTCACCTGGTGGGATGGCGCGACCATCGGCACCATGCTGTTCACTGCGCGCAAGGGCGAGCATGTCGGCACCGATGCTCAAGGCAGCAAATATTACCGTTCCAGGCCCAAGCCGGGTGAGCGGGAGCGCCGCTGGGTAATCTACAACGGCAATAACGATGCCAGCCGCGTGCCCAGCGAATGGCACGGCTGGTTGCACGGCGCATTTGACGATGTGCCCGAAAGCCGGTTGCCGCCGCCCAGAATCTGGGAAACTGATTTCACGCCCAATGCCACCGGCACGCCTGCCGCCTATCGCCCGCAAGGCGCGCTTGAGCGCGGCGGGAAGCGCGCCCGTGCCACTGGCGACTATGAGGCATGGAGCCCGGAAGGCTGAGCATGCCCGGTTGGCGCATCGGTTTGGTGGTGGTGGGCGTGATCGGCCTGGCCGCCTGTTCGCAGGATACGCCCGCGCCCGTACCGGTCGAAACCGAATTGCCGGAAGAACTTGCGACGCCTTCGGCCACTGGCACGCCAACCGATATCGGCGCAGATGTGGCTGGAGCCACGCCGATGGAAGAACGCGTGGCGACGCTGGGCCTGCTCAACAAGCGAAACAATTCGAGCCAGGATATAGAGCTGCGTCCGGGTGAATCGCGCCGGATCGGCGACATCGTCATCCGCTTGCAGGCCTGCGAACGCACCGCGCCGTGGGAAATGCAGCGCGAGACCGGGGCCTTCGTCCAGGTTTCCGTGCAGGATCGCGGCACGTCGGATTTCCGACGCATTTTCTCCGGTTGGCTGTTTGAGAGTTCGCCCAGCCTCAACGTGGTCGAACACCCGATCTATGATGTCTGGGTGAAGGATTGCGCGATGAGTTTCCCGGGCGACGAATGATCCCGTGCGGCCTGCTGAACTATGTCCGTATAGGCTTGCGGAAGGCTCATTCCAGGCTGCCCTGAGGCCCGCGTCAACCCTTCCAGATACTGCCGCTGGGTAAGCTCCACAGCACCCATCGTGCCGAGATGTTCGGTCATGAACTGGCAGTCAAGCAGGTGGTATCCGGCCCGCCGCATCATCGCCACCAGCCATGCCAGCGCCACCTTGCTGGCATCGCTGCGGTGGCTGAACATGCTTTCGCCGCAGAATACCCGGTCGAAACTGACCCCGTAGAGCCCGCCGACCAGCGTTGCGCCATCCCAGCATTCGACCGAATGCGCGTGGCCCAGCCGGTGGAGCTGGCGATAGCTGGCGATGATCCGTTCGCTGATCCAGCTTTCGGGATGATCGGGGCGCGGCTGGGCACAGGCGGCGATCACATTGTCAAAATCGCGGTCGATCGTGACTGTGAAGCGATCCTGCCGAATCGCCTTGCGCAGGCTGCGCGAGAGATGGAATTGCTCAAGCGGTATGATGGCGCGCTGTTTGGGCTCGACCCAGAATACTTCGGGATCATCGCGCCGGTCCGCCATCGGGAAAATTCCGCTGCGATAGGCGAGCAGCAGCATTTCCGGCGGTATCGGCGGGGGATAGGGCGAATGCATCTTGCAGCCATTATAGCAGGGCCTTGCCCAATTGCGGCAAGGCAAATCCGCCGGCTGCAAGGGCAAACTGCCATGTTGCTATGCTGCGCGCTTGGCTATAGAGGGCAGCGTCCGGCTGCAGGGGTGTAGCTCAGCTGGTAGAGCATCGGTCTCCAAAACCGAGGGCCACGGGTTCGAATCCTGTCACCCCTGCCATTTCCTGCCGTTCAAACAGCAAAGGGGCTGACTCTTCCCAGAGCCAGCCCCTTTTGTTCGCCGCTCTCAATATTCGTTTGGTTCTTCCGGCGTGTCGGCGGTGTGGGTCGGCCCGGCGGTCTTGTTGCCGCGCGCGAGTGCGAAGACCACGCCAGACAACAGCAGCAGCGCCAGCAGGTTGGGCGCAACCATCACGGCATTGGCAATGTCACCCATACGCCAGATCAGATCCGATTCGCGGCTTGCCCCGATAAAGATGACCACGCACCACAGCACCCGCCATGCAAGGTGGAGTTTCTTCTCGCCGCCACGCGTCGAACCGGGGAACCGGTCATAAATGAATGTGATTGCCCGTTCGCCGTAATAGCTCCAGGTGAGCAATGTGGTGAAGACGAACAGCAGCAACGCGATGCTGGCGACAAGCGTGCCGAGGGGAACGCTCCCGATTTGCAGTGGGAAGGCGGCGGCAAAGGCACCGCTGGTCATGGCGAAACCCTGAAGGCCCGATTGCCAGGCATGCAGCACCGGCTCGCCATTATGGGTGAAATTGCCTTCCACGGTCAGGATTACCAGCGCGGTCATGGTGCAGATCACGATCGTGTCGATGAAGGTGCCCAGCATGGCCATGCGGCCCTGGAATTCGGGATCGTCGGTTTGCGCCACGGCGTGGGCGATCGGGGTCGAGCCCTGGCCCGCTTCGTTCGAGAACAGCCCGCGTGCCACACCGGCGCGGATCGCCAGGATCACCGCCGCCCCAAGAAAACCGCCGCTGGCTGACTGGGCATTGAAGGCCCCGCCGAAGATCCGGCTGAAGGTTTCGGGAATGTCCTGGATATTGAGCAGGATCGCGATAATCGCCATGATGATGTAGGTCGCGGCCATGAAGGGAACGACCTTCTCGGCGACATTGCCGATCGATTTGATCCCGCCGATGATGACGATGAACACCAGCACGGCAACGATCAGCCCGCCAAGCCATTCCTCGATCCCGAACAGTTCGTTGAGCCCGTCTGCCACGGCATTGGCCTGGATGCCGTTGCCGGTAACAAGCGCGGAAATCAGCGTGCCAATACAGAAAGCGATTGCCAGCCAGGTCCATTTTGGTCCCAGCCCCATCATGATGTAGCTCATCGGTCCGCCGCGATAAACGCCGTCGCTGGTCTGCTCGCGGTAACGGATGGCCAGCGAACCCTCGGCAAAGGCCAGCGCCATGCCGAACAGGGCAGTGATCCACATCCAGAAGATCGCCCCCGGTCCGCCCAGCGCGATCGCGGTTGCGACTCCGGCCAGATTGCCTGTGCCAACCTGCCCCGAAAGCGCAGTCGAGAGCGCAGCGAAGGGAGAGATTTCACCCGCTCCTGCGCCCTTGCGACCTGCGAACAGCCCTTTGACGGCGGCACCGAACTTGACGATCGGGTAGAACCGCAGGCCAATCATGAACCACAAGCCCGCACCCAGCAGGATTACCGCCAGCGGAGGTATCGGAATCAGCTGCACCCCGTCCCAGGTGCCGCCCCAGATAAAGTCTGCCACATTGGTGACAGGGCCCAGCAGGCGTTCATCCAGAGTGGCCGGTTGACTGGTTGCCATGTTCGATCGTCCCCTTGTTGCGTCCCGGTAAAGGCGGGCACGCTAAGGCCAAGTGGTTACATCTGCAACGGGGTTTCGCCGCTTACCCCCGGCCTTGCCCCATAAATGGCCAAGCCCGCTTGCTTTTGTGTAAAGCCACGCTTAAACGCGCAATCGTCTTCCGACATTGGAATCAGCTTAAGCCCCTCCCGGACCTTGTTCGGGGCGGCGAGAAACCCTACCTGAAAGCCAAGCCTGGAAGGCGGAACAAATATTATCGAGGACGGAAGGTCACCCCATGGCCGAAGAGAAAAAGCGCAAGACATCGCCCGCCGAATTTGTGAACCAGGTTCGCAGCGAAACGAACAAGGTGGTGTGGCCCACCCGTGAGGAAACCATCCGCACGGCGATCTTCGTGTTCATCCTGATGGTGATTCTCTCGGTGTTCTTCCTCGGTATCGACACGGTCTTCAGCGCGATCGTGCAATGGCTGCTGTCGCTGGCCTGATCCGCGCATTTTATTTCACGGGAATTCACCATGGCTCGCTGGTATATCATTCACGCCTATTCGGGTTTCGAGAACAAGGTCCGCGATGCGATCATCGCCGAAGCCGAACGGTTGGGGCTGTCCGACGCGGTTGAGGACGTCCAGATCCCGACCGAAACGGTGACCGAGGTCAAGCGCGGCAAGAAGGTGCAGGTCGAGCGCAAATTCATGCCCGGCTATGTCCTCGCCAAGCTGAAAATGACCGATGACGTGTACCACCTGATCAAAAACACGCCCAAGGTCACGGGTTTCCTCGGCTCGAACAACAAGCCGCAGCCGATCAGTGAGAAAGAGGCCGCGCGCTATTTTGGCGGCGTGGAGGAAGCCAAGGCTGCGCCCAAGAGGGACATCAGCGTCGATTACGAGATCGGCGACCAGGTCAAGGTGCTCGATGGGCCCTTCGCCAGCTTCAACGGCGAGGTGGAAGAGCTCGATTTCGACAAGGCCAAGGTCAAGGTTTCGGTTTCGATCTTCGGCCGCGCAACCCCGGTCGAGCTGGACTTCGAGCAGGTCGAACTGGTCAAGTAAGGGTTCGGGCGGGCTCAGGCAGGTTCGTAAGCTTCAACCGCTTCGATGATCGCAGCGCTGGCTAACGCAACGCTGGTATAGCCGGTGAGGTCTTTGGCGATCTCGCCCTTGAGTCTCGGGGTGGTTTCCTTGCCGTATAGGTTGCGTAGCTCGCCCAGCGTACGCGGGTCGGCGATGACAATGATTTCAGAGTCTGGCTCGTCGATCGCCGCGGTTTCGAGGACATTGGCGGCATGGTGCGCGAATAATTCCTCTCCTTGCTCCTGCCAATCGGTGTCGGAATAGCTGCTGCGGCGTTCGCCAAAGCGCGACTGTGTCCGGCCCGGTCGGTCCGATCCTTGCTCGTGGGTGCGGGGATTGTCCGCTTCCTGCTCAACCAACATGGCAAGGGCCGGGGCAGTCGCGCCGCCAACATTCCGCAACAGCATCAATTTGCGCCCATCGGCTACCAGAATCAGCGCTCCGCTTTTGATAATCATCGTCGATATCCTCTTCTCGATGGTGGATGTCGGTTTACTCCGCGAATTGCCCGTTGGCGAATGACTTCGGTCAAATTCCGCGGCGTCAGTAAACGCTGCGCGCGGCGGCGGTGCCCTTGGTCGCAAGCGAGAAGCGCGGCTCGATCGCCAGCTGCGCATCGGCGATATGGCGCGCCACCAGTTCGCCCACCGCCGGCCCGTGCTTGAAGCCGTGGCCCGATCCGCCGCCAACCAGCCACACCCTATCATGCCCGGGCAGGCGATCGACCAGAAAATCGCCGTTCGAGGAGTTTTCATACTGGCACACCCGGCCATGGATCAACGGCGCATCGGCGAGATCGGGGAAGCGCCGAGATAGATATTCGCGTGCCTGCTCTACCATTGCCGGGGTGAGCCGCCGGTCCTGGCTGTCGGGATCGACCACCGGCCCATGCCGGTCGAAGGCGATCTTGAAGCCCTGATTCTCGAGGTCGGGCAGGCCATAGGCAATGTCGCCCGCGTTGTTGTCGGCCCATACTGGCAGCGCAGGCGGGGCAAAGCGGGCATCGCCCGGCGCACTGCCGAAATGCATGATTTCCTGCCGTGTGGGGATTATCCGCCCGCCCAGCATATCGGGGAACAGCTTGCCCAGCCATGGGCCGCAAGCATAGACGACGTGGCGTGCAGTGACTCCTTCGGCCACCAGATAGCTGCCATCGCTGGTTTTGACAGGCGGCTGCGCCTTGGCGATGACGAGCGGCGCGCCGCTTTCCCTGACCAGCGTCTGCACCGCACGGCCCGCGATCAGCGCGCCGGTTTCCAGCTCGACAAAGCCCTCCTCGCCATCGGCAAAGCGCATCTGCGGATAGCGCTGGCGCAAGGCCGCGGCGTCTCCGTGCCAGTATACATGCCCATTGGCACCCAGCCATTCGATGCTCTGGCGCATATAGGCATCGCCCGCTGGCGAGAACCACAGCACACCGATCTTGTGGAGCACCGGCAGCGCGCAGCGCGCCGATAGCGCCTGCCAGTGCGGCAGCGAGCGCGCCGCCATCTGCGAATAGATCGTGTCCGCACCGTAGCCCATCCGCGTCACCCGGCTTTCGCCAGCGGAGGAGGCGCGGGCGTTGGCTGGGCCGTACTGGTCGATCAGCGCTACCCGGTATCCGGCCCTGGCCAGCATCCATGCGCTCCACGCGCCGAACACGCCCGCGCCGACCACGGCGACGTCGAAATTGCCGCCCGATCCCGTTTGCGCGCGCGCCGCGCCGGTGGCGGTTATCGCTGCGCCCGCCAGCGCCGTGGCGCCGGCCAGCTTCAGCCCCTCGCGCCGTGTAATTCCCTTGGCCATTGCGCCTCTCTCCCCCGATACCGACCGGTAGGGTAGAACGATGCGGGGCAGCGTCAAGGCGCGCGGAGCCTTCCAGCCAGGCTTTCCTACTCGCTGCCATTCGTGGTTGGTGGGCCGATATGGGAATGGCGCGTCATCTCTTGCAAGCAGCTCGCAACAAGGCGCTTTCCCCCGGGGGAATTGTTTCTTCTATACCGTGTTCCATGTGTTCCATCCGGCAGGGCCTGGCTCGCGGGTTTAGCTTGCACTCTGCGCGAAAGGCGCTATGTGCGCGCCTTCCTGTCCAACCGGCAGGAAAACCGTGCGGGAGGTTCGGGCAACCGGGCTGTTTGACCGCTTAACATGAAGGCGCGGATACGGCGATCTCCGCCAATGCGTCTGACAGTGTGAAAGGAGGCCCCAGTGGCCAAGAAAATTGACGGCTATATCAAGCTGCAGGTGCCGGCTGGCACTGCAAACCCCTCACCCCCGATCGGCCCTGCACTGGGCCAGCGCGGCGTGAACATCATGGAATTCTGCAAGGCGTTCAACGCCGCGACGGACAGCCTTGAAAAGGGCATGCCGATCCCGACGATCATCACCGTCTATGCCGATCGTTCGTTCAGCTTCATTACCAAGACCCCGCCGGCAACCTTCCTGATCAAGAAGGCCGCCAAGCTGAAGTCGGGCTCCAAGGAGCCGGGCAAGGTTTCGGCCGGAACCATCAAGCGTTCCGCGCTGGCTGAAATCGCCGAAATCAAGATGGCCGATCTCAACGCGAACGACATCGAAATGGCAACGCGCATCATCGAAGGCTCAGCGCGTTCGATGGGCCTCGACGTGGTGGAGGGCTAATCCAATGGCAAAGCAGACCAAGAAGCAGAAGACCCTCGCCGAACTCGATCGCGAGAAGCTTTACACCGTTGACGAAGCGCTGGGCGTGCTGCGCCAGTTCAAGGGCAAGTTTGACGAAACCGTCGAAGTTGCGATGAACTTGGGGGTTGACCCGCGCCATGCAGACCAGATGGTTCGCGGCATGGTTTCGCTGCCTTCGGGCACAGGCAAGGATGTGCGCGTGGCGGTGTTCGCCAAGGGCGACAATGCCGACAAGGCGCTGGCCGCCGGTGCTGACAAGGTCGGCGCCGAAGACCTGATGGAAGACATGCTGGCCGGGAACCTCGATTACGACCGCGTCATCGCCTCGCCCGACATGATGGGTGTGGTTGGCAGGTTGGGTAAGACGCTTGGCCCCAAGGGCCTGATGCCGAACCCCAAGCTGGGCACCGTCACTCCGAACGTGGCGCAGGCAGTCAAGGATGCCAAGGGCGGCCAGGTCGAATTCCGTGTCGAGAAGCAGGGCATCATCCACTCGGGGATCGGCAAGCTGTCGTTTGACGATGCTGCGCTGAAGGCCAACTTCAAGGCACTGACCGAGGCGGTGGTCAAGGCCAAGCCGAGCGGCGCCAAGGGCAAGTATGTCCGCAAGGTCACCGTGACCTCGTCCATGGGCCCCGGCCTCAAGGTTGACCTGTCGGAAGTAGAAGGCGCGTAATCTTTTGGTCGACCCGCGCTAACGCTTCGCTGCTTGAGCGCGGGTCTCCGAACTTTCCTACAGCTGAATCGATGACGTAAGGGCCGGGGGAGCAATCCTTCCGGCCCTTGTGCCGTCATGGCCCAGCGATCAGGCGAACAGCGCCCAGATGGTCATGAAGATCCCGATCATGCCGGTTCCGTAGGCTGCAGAACGCAGGCCAAACACGCCAAACAGATAGCAAGGAATAAAGACTGCGCGGCCAAGGATGACCAGCCAGGCGGCGATCTCCGTCAGCGAACTGGTGCGATCCAGCATCAGCACCAACGCCATCAGCGGCAGGTACATCAGCATGGCTTCGATCTGGTTCTGCACGGTGCGCGCAAATCGGCCTTGCAGCGCGCTCTTCTCAACCGGTGCATCGCGGCTGCCAAGGCCCCATTTGAGCCCTTGTGTCAGTGGGACCAGGCTGCCCTGTATTGCGGTTAGCACCAGCAGCATCACCGGCAGCGCCACGATCGACCAGATTTCGACTGTCATAACATCCTCTCCTTCTGAATAGAGAGTAACTATAAAAAATATAGTGAATGGTCAATCTGTGTCCTGGCCGCTATGGGAAAGGGGTGACCCGGCACGATATCCCTCTCTGCCCGATTTCGCGGACCGCAGTGTTCATCGGCTCGAAATGGACCGCGCAGATCATGCGCGAATTGCTGCAGCACGAGCGGCGGCGCTATCAGGACCTACTCGATGCCCTGCCGGGGATTGCGCCCAACACGCTGTCGCATCGGCTCAAGCTGCTCGAGCAATCCGCGATCGTCCGCCGTGAATTCTACGAGGACAATCCGCCGCGCGCGGAATATGTGCTGACCGACAAGGGGCGGGCCATGGGGGGCATCATCCAGGCGATGCGCGACTGGGGCGAGCAGTTCGGCTAGGTCGAATTCCCGGCTGCAATGCCGCGCAATTGCCGGGCATAGATCCAGCCGATCCCGATCAGGCTGAAGCCCAGCGCCATGAAGCTGGCGATGCGCAGCAGGCCTTCGAGCCCTGCAGCATCCCACAGGAACACCTTCGCCACTGCCAGCAGCATCAGCACCAGCGAACCAATCCGCCAACTGCGTTCGCCGCGGCGTTGGCCGACGAACAGGAAGCCGAGCGCCAGCAATATGCCGAGCAGCGAGCGCAGCAGGTCCTCCGCCTGGCTCATCGGCAGGTCGATCAGGATGCTGCCCGCGAATGCCTGCCGCAGCAATGCGAGCGCGGTGAGGCTGGCCACTGCCATCACCACCGCGTCGACCAACGGACGCTGGATCGCGGCGGCATGGCGGCGCAGCAGCAGGGCGGCGAGAATTGCAACCGTACCTGCGGCGAGCACGAGATTGGCGATTGGCGCCGGCCCCACGGCCTGCCGATCCCACAGCGGATTGTGCACCCCGGCGCTGAACCACAGCGCATGCGCCAGCGCCATGCCCGCGAATGCCACCGCAAGCCGGGGTTGCGCTCCCAATCGCGGGATACCGCGCTCAAAGGCCAGAGCCGCCCCCAGCAGCAAGGCCTGCCACAGGGTGCGTTCGGCCAGTGCGAACGACACGAATGAGCTGATCGTATCGACGGCAAAGGCCTGCCGGAACAGCGTGTGCCCGATGACTATGGCCACTGGCGCAGCCAGCCAGCGCGTATCGAACCGGCCCCGCATGGGCAGGCTGACCAACGCCAGCGCGCCAGCGAACGGCAAGAGCCGGGTGAGGAGTTCGCGCAGCGAGGGAAGCTCGCGCAGGAACAGCGGATCCCCGGCAAGGGCTGCCAAACTGCCCACCGCCCATTCGCCCAGCGGCACCAACGCCCACAGGCCAGCGATGGCCACCAACGTCGCCTGCGCCGCCACGCGGCCGCGCTGCAACTGCCACAGGGTGATGGCACCGATTGCGGCGGCCCAGGTGAGCGCGATTTCCCCAACCACCTGCGCGATAAGGCCATAGGCCAGCAGGACAGCAAGAACCTCTGCGGTCGACCGCGCCCTGTGGTTCTGCTCGCGCCAGGCCAGCACCACCCAGGGAACAAGGCCCGCGAGCCAGCGGATCACACCCTGGGCGGTGTTGCTGCCTTGCTCGCCGCCGAACAAGCGTTCGACTTCGGAATTGATAGCTGGCACCGCAAACAGCGCCACCAGCGCGATCGCGGCGAAACCCCAGGGGATCGCCCGCAATGGCCCTTCGTCACGTCGCTGCAGCAGGGCGAACAGGCCGGCGAAGGCCAGGGCTGCCATAGCCACCGCCAGCCATGCCGGTGTCACCAGCAGGGCAGCTGCCGACAGCATCAGCGCGCCGGTCACCAGCAGCAGCGCCAGATCGCTCGCCCGTTCTGTGCGCCACAGCCGCCATGCACCTGCCAGCGGCAGGATGGCGAACGCCACGAATGCAAGCGCCAGTGGCGCTTCAAGTATGTCACCTTCAGGTTTGCCATAGGTGGCATAGGCAATGATGCCGAGGGCAAAGGAAGTGCCTGCCAATTGGAAAATGTCGATACGCGCATCGGACCCGCGCCAGGCATGCGCCAGCGGAACCCCGGCATGTACTGCGGCGATCCCTGCGGCAACCAGCGCGAATATCAGCGGATCGGCATCGTTCCACTGCGCCAGCAGCAGCACCGCCACCACCGCTGCGATCGCGCTCGTTTCGCGCAATTCGGGCTTGCGCCACGCCAGGAACGCCAGCGTGCCGCCGAGCAGCAGGTAGAGCGTCCATGCCAGCGGCGCATAGCCGCCCTGATCGACCAGTAGCGCCAATTGCACGCTGGCGACAAAGGCAGAGGCGATGCGCACGGGCCGTTCGTAATTCCTGGCCCCGGCAAATGCAGGCAGGACTGCGCCGAGCACGACGAAATAGAGCCCCAGCGCGAGGATCTCTGCTACGCCGGGATCGCCCGCAAGCAGCAATATCGCGCCCCAGCCGAGGCCGAACACCAGCGCCGCGATCGAAAGCCAGGGCCGGGCCTGCTGCTTGGCGGTGACGGTCAATCCGGCAGTGACAAGACCGAGGTAGAGCGAAAGCAGCGGCAGATTGGCTTCTTCTCCGCCGACCAGTGCAGGAGCGGCAAAACCTCCCACCAGGCCCAGCACCACGCAGGGCAGGCCGAAGCGGAACGACAGCGCGATCGCGCCTCCCGTGACCGCGGCCAGGCCCAGGAAAGCAAGGGTCTGGCCCACCAGGCCATATTGCGTGCCGGCAAGATAGAAGGCCGCATAGAGCGTGGCGAGGCCGGCCCCGGCGAGCGATTGGCGTACCCGCTCGTCGGCGAGTTTTTCCGCGTTGCGATAGGCCCATTCGGCGCCGCCGAGCAGCACGAACCCGAACACGAAGGCAAGCGCGACGCGTACTACCGGCGTCAGCAGGCCTGCCTCGATCGAATAGCGCACCAGAAACACGCCCGCGATAGCAAGGGTGATTCCGCCCGCCCAGATCGGCAGGCGCCGCCCGAAGATATCCTCGAAATCGAACTGGAAGCGCGGCGCGGCAGGTTCGTGCGGCTCGGGTTCGGCCGGCGCTTCGTGTGACTCCGCGAAATCTGTTTCGCGCGCTGGCTCTGGGCTGGTGTCCGTTTCGGGTGGCTCCTCCCGGCGCGTGATCGGGACGCTCGCCGCCGGGTGCGACGGTAGCGGTTCATGCGATGTTTCGAAATCGGGCCTGTCCGGGCGAAATTCGAGCTGCGCAACCTGGTGCTCCAGCCGCTCGACCCGTTTCCACAGCCAGGCGAATGCTCCGCCCAGCACGACAATCAACATGAAATTCATCGCGACCGCTCTCCCCCTTCACAGGAGGATAGCGTTCTTTGCCTGACCGAGGAAGCCGGAAACGCCCTGACCCTAGATCCCGCCGGGGGTGAAATCGAGGCCTTGATCGCCCAGCGCTTCGCACAAGGTGTCGACTGCGCTGCCGAGATCCTCGCGGCTGGTCGATCGGATCACGAAGTTCGCACCCACGCGCCCGTCGCGGAAGAAGGGATAGCTGCCGATCTGGCAGTTTGCATGCGCCCTCTCGACTTCGCGCAGGATTTCGGCGACTTCGCTTTCGGCGGTCCAGCAGCCGATCGTTTCGCTGAGCAGCGGCGCGCCGCCCTCCAGCGTTCCCGTCAGCGCGTCGAGCATGCCGGCGGTAATGTGCGGCACGCCTGCCATCAAGTGGATATTGCCGAGCTTGATTCCCGGCGCGCCCGACATGCGATTGGGGATCAGCTCGCCGCCTTCGGGCACCCGTGCCATGCGCAGCCGCGCCTCGGTCAGCTCCATGCCCCGGCTGGCATAGTATTTTTCAAGCATCGCTCGCGCCTCGGGATGCACGATCACCGGCACGCCCAGTGCGGCGGCGACCGCATCGACGGTGATATCGTCATGCGTGGGGCCGATCCCGCCGGTAGTGAAGAGATAGTCATAGGCCTTGCGCAGCGCGTTGACCGCTTCGACAATCCGCGACTCCACATCGGGCACCACGCGCACTTCGGCCAGACGGATGCCCTGCACCTGCAGCCAGCTCGCGACCTGCGCGATATTCTTGTCATGCGTGCGACCCGACAGGATCTCGTCGCCGATCACGACGAGCCCGGCGGTCCATATCTTGTCAGGAGAGGTCATGAGGTGAGATTAGGCGAGAACGGGACGGATCAAAAGAGATTCGTCATTGCGAGCCGAAGGCGAAGCAATCCAGGGACTGATCGTTCGGCAGCCGAAACCCTTGGCCATGGATTGCCGCGTCGCCCCGAAACGAGTTCGGGCCTCCTCGCAATTACGAGGCTTTGCTACTCAGCCGCTTCGAGTTGCGCATCGGCATAGGCGTTCTCGAACTTGAGGATGCCATCGTCCACCTGTGTATCGCGCATCACCTTGCGATCCTCGAGGTAATCCATACCCAGCTGCCACGGCCATTCGGAGCCGTTGCTGGGCAGGATATCGAGCGAACGCTTGATGTAGTTCGATGACAGGTTGAAGAACTCCTGCTTCTGCATCGTGTGGTTTTCCGCAAGATAGGGTGTGGCGATTTCCGTCCCGGTCCTGCGCATGTGCTGGAACACACGGCAGATATAGTTGCACACTACATCGACCCGCAGCGTCCAGCTGGCATTGGTGTAACCGAAGAAGGCCGAAAAATTCGGAATGTTCGAGAACATGCACCCCTTGTAATAGAAGTGCTCGTTGAAAAGGACCGGCTGGCCTTCAACGCTCAACCCGATCTTGCCTGCCATCGCCAGTTGCAGCCCGGTCGCAGTTACAACGATATCAGCGGGCAGGCGCTTGCCTGATTTCAGCACCACCTCCCGTCCTTCGAACCGGTCGATCGTGTCGGTCATGACTTCGGCCTTACCGCGGTTGATCGCCTCGAACAGATCATCATCGGGGATGAAGCACATGCGCTGTTCCCACGGGCGATAGGGCGGAGTGAAATCGGCCGCCCTGTAATTCTCGCCCAGGCTTTCCTTGGCCAGCTTGGTGAGATTTTCGGCGACCTTCTCGGGCTTGGTCTCGCAGGTCTTGATCATCCAGCTGGTCAGGCGGATGTTGCGCCAGCGGACAATCTTGTACGCCAGATTTTCGGGCAGGATCTTGCGCAGGATTCCCGCCATCCAGTCATGGCTGGGTATATTTCGGATCCAGGTCGGCGTGCGTTGCAGCATCGTAACCCTGGCTGCTTTCTGCGCCATCACCGGAACGATGGTGATCGCAGTTGCACCCGATCCAATCACGACCACGTTCTTCCCTTCGTATTCGACATCCTTGGGCCAGAATTGTGGATGAAGAACCTGGCCTTCGAACTTGGAAAAGTCGAAACCCGCGTCATAGGCCTGGTCATAATCGTAATAGCCGGTGCCGAGGTACAGCCAGTTGGCGGTCAATTCGCGCCTCATGCCATCGGCCTCGACCACGACATGCCAGCGCGCATCCTCGTGGCGGAAGTCCGCCGAAATGACATGCTGGCCATACTGGATGTGGCGGCGGATATCGTATTTGTCGATGACCCCGTTCAGGTAGTCCTTGATATCCTGCGCGCTGACGATCCGGTTCTCGCTGCGCCATGGCTCGAATTCGTAGCCGAAAGTGTGCATGTCGCTATCGGTGCGAATGCCGGGATAACGGAACAGGTCCCACGTGCCGCCAGGGTCCTCGCGCCGCTCTAGCACGGTGTAGGTCATCTCTGGGACCTTCATCCGCATATGCGCTGCCATGCCGATGCCGGAAATGCCGGCGCCAACGATCAGCACATCAAAATCGGGCGGTGTAGCAAGCATCCTAATATCTCCCCTGCTTACACTGATGTAAGCATACAGATTGCCACAATGCTAGACCCGATGGCATTTTGCAACTGACTGATGTTGGCAGATGCGATAGGGCGACCGCGCTATGGCCAGACTTGCTCTCCTGATTCCTGCCGCATGTGCGGTATGCCCGCTCTCTCCACTGCTGGCGCAGGAGCCCGCAGATGGTTCAGATGGACCGGAACGTGAGATTGTCGTGATCGGTGAGGGGTTGGAGCAGGCGCCATCCGTGGCTGCCTATGCGGTGAGTGAGATTGATCGCCCTCAAATCCTTACCTCGGCTTCGGGCCGGATTGAAGATGTCCTGTCGAATATTGCCGGATTCCAGCAGTTTCGGCGTTCCGATAGCCGCTCGTCAAACCCCAGCGCACAGGGGGTGACGCTGCGCGCACTGGGCGGCAATGCCACGAGCCGCGCGTTGGTGTTGCTTGACGGAGTGCCGATGGCCGATCCGTTCTTCGGCTATATTCCGCTGAGCGCGATCGCTCCAGAGAGGCTGGCCAATATTCGCGTCACGCGCGGGGGTGGATCGGGGCCGTTTGGTGCTGGCGCATTGGCCGGGACTATCGAATTGCAGAGCGCAGATGCTGCTACACTGGGGCCGTTCAGCGCGAGCCTGCTGGCGAATGATCGCGGCGAAACCGAATCGAGCGCCACGCTGGCGCAGGATCTGGGCGCAGGTTTTGGCGTGATCAGCGCGCGCTGGGACAGGGGCGATGGTTTTTTCACAACGCCGGTGGACGAGCGCGTTCCGGCTACCGCACGCGCCGCGTTTGACGCATGGTCGGTGGGGGTGCGCACCGTTGCACCGCTATCCGACACGATCGAGTTGCAGGCACGCGCGCTGGCCTTTCGCGACGAGCGGACATTGCGTTTCGATGGCGGGGATTCCTCCAGCGAAGGACAGGATGCGAGCATTCGCATGGTGGGCCGCGGAAAGTGGCAATTCGATGCCCTTGCCTATGTCCAGGCGCGCAATTTCTCCAACGTGGTGATCAGCTCAACCCGCTTTGTTCGTGTTCTCGACCAGCGCAATACGCCCTCGACCGGGCTGGGCGGCAAGTTCGAACTGCGCCCGCCGGTTGGCGGTGGGCATACGCTGCGATTGGGGGTCGATTATCGCCATGCTGACGGCGAATTGCAGGAAGAAGCCTACAGTGCATTCACCGGCAATCTGACTGAGCGCCGCCGCGCCGGCGGGACCAATACAAATCTCGGGTTATTTGCCGAGGATGACTTGAAGCTTGGCGCTCTTACATTGACGGCGGGCCTACGGGCGGACCGCACGCGTATCGCCGATGGCTTTTTCCGTGCAGTTGATGCGAGCGGCACTCTGGTGAGCGAAATCACTGCCGCTGACCGGAGCGATTGGACGGTGACCTGGCGCGCTGGCGCAGCCTATGATGCCAGCGCGATGCTGCGCCTGCGTGCCGCCGCATATACCGGTATGCGGTTGCCCACCCTTAACGAGCTCTATCGCCCCTTTGTGGTGTTTCCGGTTGTGACCGAGGCCAATGCGGCGCTCAGGAACGAGCGGCTGGAAGGTTTCGAAGCCGGGGTTGATCTGGCACCGTGGCAAGACGTAACCCTTTCGATCACCGCATTCGATAACCGCGTCGAAAATGCCATCGCCAATGTCACCCTCGCGCCCAATGTTCGCCAGCGGCAGAACCTTCCTGCAATTGACGCGCAGGGGATTGAGGCATCACTCACGGCCAAGCGCGGAGCCTGGCGCTTGAACGGCTCACTGGCCTACACCGATGCAGAAATCGACGGGCGGGGAAACTCGGCATCGCTTGCCGGCAACCGCCCCCCGCAGACCCCGCGATGGGCGGCCTCGACCACGCTTGGTTGGGCGCCGGTGCCTGGTTGGGACTTTGCGCTGACGCTGCGCCATATCGGAGCGCAGTTCGAAGACGACCAGCAAACCGACCGACTCGCAGCGGCAACCACGCTTGATCTTTACACCCGGATTCAGCTCGAAAACCGGCTGTCTTTGGTGCTGCGGGGCGAAAATCTGGCCGACGAACGCATCGTTACCCGGAATTCTGCCGGTTCGTTTGACCTGGGCACACCGCGAACGGTTTGGGCCGGTTTACGTTACGGCTTCTGACGTTTGACACTGGTTTGCAGCCAGCAAGGCTGCGGCACCATGTGACAATTTTGCACTCTTATGCCTGTTCGCAACTGACGGATGAAGGGTAGGCTCTTGTAATTTTCATCACCTGATTGGTAGACTTTGCGCACAATCATGAGGTTTTGGGAGAGAGAACCTATGAAACGCAAGCTAAGCTTTGCCGCAGCTGGCCTGATGGCCGGCACTTTTTTAACAACACCGGCTTTCGCGCAGGATGCGGGTGATGAAGAAGAGGCAGTCGCAACCAATGTGATCATCGTTACCGCTCAGCGCCAGGCGCAGAGCCTGCAGGAAGTGCCGATTGCGGTCAGCGCCTTCTCGGCCGAGGCATTGGAATCGCAGCAGATCGAGAATGCCAGCGACCTGCAGCTGACCCTGCCGAATGTGTCGTTCACCAAGAGCAACTTCACTTCATCCAGCTTCACCATCCGCGGCATTGGCGACCTGTGCGTTGGCGTGTCTTGTGACAGTGCCACCGCCATTCACGTCAATTCGGCGCCGCTGTTCGGCACCCGACTGTTCGAAACCGAGTATTTCGACCTGGAACGGGTCGAGGTGCTACGCGGCCCGCAAGGCACTTTGTTCGGTCGCAATGCGACTTCGGGCGTGGTCAATGTGGTAACCGCCAAGCCCGATCTCAGCGGGTTTTCCGGTGCCGGTGAGTTCGAATACGGCAATTTCAACAGCATCAAGGCCAAGGGCATGATCAACCTGCCCATCGGCGAGACCATCGGCGCGCGGATCGCGGGCTTCTACCTCAAGCGTGATGGCTACACGACCAACCTGTTCAACGGCCAGGATATCGACGACCGCGACATGTATGCCGTGCGCGGTTCGCTGCGGTGGGAGCCGGGGCCGGACACGACCATCGACTTGATGGCCTATTACTTCCGCGAAGATGACAACCGGATGCGCATCCAGAAGCAGCTTTGCCAGCGCGATCCGACCGGCGTGCTGGGCTGCCTCAACAACCGCCGCGACTTTGCCAAGACCAATTCCAATTCCACGTTCACCGGCACGCTGGGCTCGTCGGAATTCCTGGCAATCAATGGCATCCCCAGCACCTTCGGCCTCAACAGCCTGTACGGCCCCGACGCCTATGCGAATTTTGTGGAAGCTCCGGATGTCCGCCAGATAAGCACCCAGTTCACGCCGGAATACTTCGCTGACGAGCTGCAGCTGCAGTTCGACGCGGATCATGATTTCGGCGCGATTTCAGTTTCGCTGAACGGCACCTATCAGGAAGCTCGCGTCGATTCCCGGCAGGATTACAACCAGGGCATCGGCGAGATTCCCAATGCCGCGCTTGCTTTCGGATCGCTCCAGACCTTTGCCAATCCGCTGGCGGTGGGCCCATTCGTCGCGTCCTATTTCCAACCGGTAGTGGAGGGCCTGTTCGACAGTGCGGGCAATCTTTGCACTTCCGAGACGCGGCAGGACAATCTCGGCGCGTTCGAGGGCTTCAGCATCTGCACGCCTAACGGGACCCAGTTCGACCGGTCCAATCAGGACAGCTCGGCATGGTCGGTCGAATCGATCGTCAGTTCGGATTTTGACGGTCCGTTCAATTTCCTGCTTGGCGGAATCTATGCGGAAAGTCATCTGACCGAAAACAGCTATTTCGTGAATGCCTTCGCGATTGACTATGTCGTGAGTGTGCTGGGCACCTTCACCGCGCTGGGAAACACGGATGCGAATGGTGATCCCGCGCCGCTCCCACCGTCCTACCTTGCCACATCGTTTTTCCGTAACAATACCGATGACTTCAAGCTGAAAAGCTATGGCATCTTCGGGGAAGCCTATTTCGAAGTGTCAGATCGCTTCAAGTTGACAGCGGGCTTGCGCTACAATGACGACCAGAAGGCAATACGCGCTCGTTCCACCCTGGCGAGCTTCCTCAACCCCTTCAGCAATGATGGCGATCCCTTCGATTCACCCTTCGTCGGTTCCTTCGATGCCGATCCCGGCGTCGCTGGTAACCAGCTTTGGCAGGAACGTGAGGTAAGCTTCAACGAGGTGACAGGACGCTTCGTGGCCGATTTCCAGGTTACGCCTGACAATCTCGTCTATGCTTCCTATTCGCGCGGTTACAAATCGGGCGGCATCAACCCACCGCTGCAGCCTATCTTTGCCGTGCCCGACAGTTTCGGGCCGGAGCAGATCGACGCATTCGAAATCGGGACCAAGAATACCTTCGCAAACGGAGCGCTGCAGCTCAATGCCACAGCCTTCTATTACAAGTACAAGGGATTGCAGCTCAGCCGCATCATTGCCCGGACTTCCGTCAACGATACGATCGACGCGAACATCTGGGGGGTCGAGCTTGAATCCTTGATCCGCCCCGATGACAACTGGTTGATCAACATGAACTTCAGCTACCTCAATGCCGAAGTTGCCGGTGACCAGTTCTTCTCGGATTCGCGGGATCCGGGCGGCGGTGATCCCAATGCGGTGATCATCAAGGACATCACCAACGGCGCCAACTGCGCGGTCACGGGCAGTGCGCCCGGCGGGCCCGATGCCTTCGTCAACGCAATCAATGCCTCTCCGGCCCTCAATCTGCAAGGAGTGACCGAGTTCCCGGCCGACGGCAACATCGCCTCATCGGGCGCTTTCAGCATCTGCTCGGTGCTGCAAGCCCAGGCTGCGGCGATCGGCGGCCTGTTCGGCGGCATCGAAGTGCTTAGCCCCGGCGTGGAAGTGAACCTGAGGGGCAACAAGCTGCCGCAGGCGCCGGAAATGAAGGCCTCGGTCGGCGTGCAATATTCGCATGAATTTGCCAGCGGGATGACGTTGGTGCCGCGTTTCGACGTGGCGATGACAGGCGAGCAATATGGCAATGTCTTCAACGGCAATGTCAATCGCATCGCGCCGTTCGTCCAGGCGAATGCCCAGGTCCAGCTCAATTCGGCGGAAGACAGCTGGTTCGCTCGAGCATTCGTGCAGAACATCTTCGACAGCGATTCGGTGACCGGCCTCTACATCACCGATGCCTCGTCGGGCCTGTTCACGAATATCTTCACGCTCGATCCGCGCCGCTACGGCGTTGCGGTAGGCATCAAATTCTGATCGTGTCGTTCGCGCCCTGGCGCGAACGGTAACGGCTGAACCAAAGAAGGGGCGGCTCGCACTGCGCGGGCCGCCCCTCTTCCTTGCACTCGCTGGTGCGTGGTTGTGCCGCCCAAATTACATCGAGCGTGCAATGACCATTTTCATGACTTCGTTCGAACCGCCGAAGATCCGGGTGATACGACTGTCGCGATACATCCGCGCGATCGGATAATCGTTGATGTAGCCTGCGCCGCCGTGGAATTGCAGGCATTTGTCCACCACCTCGCCTTGCAACTCGGTGACCCAGTATTTGGCCATGCAGGCGGTCGCCACGTCAAGTTCACCTTTCAGGTGCCGAGCGATGCAGTCGTTCACGAAAACCCGCGCCGCCGTGCCGCGCGCGTTGAGGTCAGCCAGCACGAACTGGGTGTTCTGGAAATCCCAGATCGTCTGGCCGAACGCCTTGCGTTCCTTTACGAATTCCAGAGTGGTTTCGAGTGCCTTCTCTATCCCCGTCATCGCGCCCATCGCGATAATCAGGCGTTCCTGCGGCAGCTCGCCCATCAGCTGGTAGAAGCCCTTGCCTTCCACTCCGCCCAGCACGTTTTCAGCCGGCACGAACACATCATCAAAGAACAGTTCCGAAGTATCGGCCGCATCAAGCCCGATCTTGTCGAGCTTCTTGCCGCGCTGGAATCCTTGCGCGCCTTCGGTCTCCAGCAGCATCAGCGAAATGCCCTTGGCTCGCTCGTTGGGATCGGTCTTGGCTACGACGATGATGAAGTCGGCCGTCTGGCCGTTGGAGATATAGGTTTTTGCGCCGCTGATGCGGTAGCCATTGCCGTCTTTCAGCGCGGTAGTGGTGATGCTCTGCAAGTCGGAGCCTACGCCCGGTTCGGTCATCGCAATTGCGCTGACCAGTTCGCCCGTCACCAGCCTGGGCAGATATTTCTTCTTCTGCTCTTCGGTGCCATGCCGCACCAGATAGGGCAGGATAATGGTGTTGTGGAGGCTGGCGGCAAAGCCTTCCACGCCGTGTTTCGCCTGCTGGTCGATAACGACCATATCATGCCGGAAATCGCCGCCGTGGCCGCCGTATTCCTCGGGCACTGAAACGCCCAGCAGGCCTGCCTGCCCGGCTTCATGCCAGAACTCGCGTTCAACCTGCCCGTCTTCGCGCCATTTCAGAATGCGCTTTTCCGGTGCGTGTTGCTGATAGAACTTGCCTACCGCATCAGCGAAGATCGAGATTTCCTCGTCTTCCATGAATTCGGGCTGGGGGACATTGATCGCGGGCATTTTATTCCTCTCCAATGGATAGCTTGCGTGGCGCGGGCTTACTTGCCCTTCCAGTTGGGCTTGCGTTTCTCGGCAAAGGCGGCGGCGCCTTCGCGGGCGTCTTCGCTCATGAACACCTGCGGCAGCAGCTTGGCCTGCTTTTCCCAGCGTTCTTCAAGCCCCCAGCCGCGCGATTCGTCGACTATCTGCTTGGATACCCGCACCGCCAGCGGCCCGTTTTCGTTGATCTTGCGAGCGAGTTCGATCGCAGCATCAAGCGCAGGGCCATCGACCACGCGGTTGAGCAGGCCGAGTTCATAGGCGCGCGCCGCGTCGATGAACTCGCCCGTCAGCGCCAGCTCCATCGCGATCTTGGGCGGGATCATGCTGGGCAATTTCATCAACCCGCCCGCTGCCGCTGCCAGCCCGCGTTTGGCCTCGGGAATGCCGAATTTGGCATCCTTGTTGGCCACAATGAGATCGCAGCTGATCATCAGCTCCATACCGCCGGCCAGGGCATAGCCTTCAACCGCCGCGATCAGCGGCTTGACCGGGCCCTTTTGCGTGATGCCGCCAAATCCGCGCCCCTCGATACTGGGCGATTCGCCGCGCAGGAAGCCTTTCAGATCCATGCCCGAACAGAAGGTGCCTCCCGCCCCGGTAAGGATACCGACGCGAAGATTGTCATCGCTGTCGAGCCGGTCGATCGCCGCAGCGATGCCTTCGGCAGCGGCCTTGTTCATCGCATTTTTCGCTTCGGGGCGGTTGATCGTGATGATCAGTATGCCGTCACGCTCTTCGGTCAGCAGATCTTCGCTCATCGGCGCTCTCTCCTATCAATTTGTGGCATTTTGAATTGCAACTGAATTCTTGTGCATGTGCTGGCCAAGCTTTACGAATGCGTCAACCGCATTTTCGCTAATCGAGAGGATACCCCATGGGCGAGGCATATATCATTGACGCAGTCCGCACGCCGCGCGGCATCGGCAAGCAGGGCAAGGGCGCACTCTCTGCCGAACATCCGCAGCATCTGGCAGCCACCGTGCTCAAGGCGATCAAGGATCGCAACCATCTCGATACCAAGACGGTTGATGACGTGATCTGGTCAGTCTCGACCCAGGACGGCATGCAGGGCGGTGACATGGGCCGCATGGCCTCGCTCGACGCGGGCTATGACATCACCAGTTCGGGCATGACGCTTGACCGCTTCTGCGGCGGCGGGATCACTTCCGTGAACCTGGCAGCGGCACAGGTGATGAGCGGTATGGCCGATTGCGTGGTCGCAGGCGGCACCGAAATGATGAGCCTGACCGCGCAGATGGCGAAAGAAAAGATGCAGGCCGGGATCAAGCCGCCGATGATGGGCAGCTACAATGAGCGCCTGCAGAAGGTGCATCCGCAGAGCCACCAGGGCATTTGCGGCGATGCGATTGCCAGCATGGAGGGCATTACCCGCGAAGAGCTCGATGAGGTAGGCTATCGCAGCCAGCAGCGCGCCGCCGAAGCGATTGCCGAAGGGCGCTTTGCCAAATCGATCATTCCGGTGGTGGACGACGAAGGCAATGTGATCCTCGACCATGACGAATATCCTCGCCCGCAGACAACGCGCGAAGGGCTGGCGCAGCTGGAACCGGCCTTCACCAAGATCGCGGACGTTCCGCTCGATGCGGAAGGGACGACGTTCCGTAAGTTGGTGAACCAGAAATATCCTGACCTCGAGATCAGGAATTTCCACCATGCCGGCAATTCGTCAGGCGTGGTCGATGGTGCAGCGGCGGTGCTGGTGACGAGCAAGGAATATGCGCAGAGCCATGGCCTGAAGCCGCGTGCGCGGATCGTCGCCACCGCCAATATGGGCGATGATCCCACGCTGATGCTCAATGCACCGGTGCCGGCCGCCAGGCGCGTGCTGGAAAAGGCGGGATTGACGCTTGAGGATATCGACCTGTTTGAAATTAACGAGGCCTTCGCCGTGGTTGCGGCCAAATTCGTGCGCGATCTCGGGCTCGATTGGGACAAGGTCAACGTCAACGGCGGCTCGATCGCGCTTGGCCACCCGATCGGCGCGACCGGATCGATCCTGATCGGTACCATTATCGACGAGCTTGAGCGTCGCGGCGGTCGCTATGGCCTTGTCACGATGTGTGCGGCAGGCGGCATGGCACCCGCAATCATCGTCGAACGTGTGACCGACTTCGCCGACTGAGGCAGGCGGCATGATTGCCGACAACACGCCCGTCATCATCGGGGTAGGGCAATATTCCGAACGTCCGCAGGACAAGGGATATCAGGCGCTATCCTATATGGACCTTGGCGGGCGGGCGCTGGCAGCGGCCATTGCCGACAGCACCGCTAGCGGGGATCTGGCCGGGGCGATCGATACGCTGGCGGCGATCCGCCAGTTCGAGATGTCGCGCCCGGGTGCCGAGCGGCCATTTGGCGGGGCAGACAATGTGCCGCGTGCCTATGCCAAGCGGGTCGGCGCCAACCCGAAGCGCGCAATCCTATCGACCACCGGCGGGCAGACCAACCAGCAATATCTCGGCGAATTCGCCGCAGCCATTGCGGCGGGCGAAAGCCAGTGCGCGGCAATCGTGGGTTCGGAAGCAATTTCGACCGTACTTGCGCTCTCTGCAAAGGGCGAGAAGCCCGACTGGTCTGAGCAAGTTGGCGGCGAGATCGAGGATCGCGGTTACGGGCTAGATGGCTTGCTCGAGCCCTCGCTGATGGCGCATGGTGCGGCTGGTGCAATCCCGCTTTACGCGCTGTGCGAAAATCGGCGGCGCGCCGATCTTGGCCTGTCGCTCCAGGATTACCGTGCGAAGATCGGCCAGCTGTTCGCACCCTTCACCCGGGTTGCCGCCGCCAATCCCCATTCCGCAGCCCCGGTTGAACGCAGCGCTGAGGAGCTCGCAACGGTGACAGAGCGCAACCGCATCGTGGCAGAACCCTATACGCGCATGACGGTAGCGCGTGACCAGGTGAACCAGGCTGCGGCGATCATCATCGCCAGCGCCGGACTGGCGCGGCAGCTGGGCGTGCCGGAAGGCAAGTGGGTGCACATCCACGCCGTGTCCGCCGCGACCGAGCTGGAGTTGACCCAGCGGCCCGATCTCAGCCGCAGCCCGGCCTCGATCGCGTCGCTCGAGAGAGCCTTGGAGCGGGCGGGCAGGGGCATGGACGAGATGGCCTATCTCGATTTCTATTCATGCTTCGCCATTCCCGTTTTCAACGCGATAGACCATTTCGGCATTGCGCCAGATGATCCGCGCGGGCTGACGCTTACCGGCGGGCTGCCATTCTTCGGCGGAGCGGGGAACAACTACTCGGCCCATGCCATCTGCGAAGCGGTGGATCGGGTGCGCAAGGATCGCGGCTCCTACGCGCTGGTCGGCGCCAATGGTGGTTGGATGAGCAAATATTCGACCGGGATTTACTCCACCGAGCCTGCCGACTGGTCGGGAAATGATCGCTTTTCCAAGCTTGCGAAGGCGACCGACGCCGTGCCGCGCGGCGAGGGCGCGTTTTCCAGCACCACGGTGGAAAGCTACACCATCAACCATGGCAAGAAGGGCAGCGTGGCGATTTTCATCGGGCGCAATGATGCGGGCGAGCGGGTGTGCGGCAACGCGGATCTTTCGCACGGGGCGACCCGCGCGCTGTTCGAAAGCGGTGAGCCATTCGGCGCGAAGCTTAACGTGACGCAGGACGAACGCGGCCTCAATATCGGCCGACTGGCGGGCTGATCGCCCTGGCAGCGGTAGATTGAGGCAGATTTTGACAATCGGGCAGGTTTCGCGTATTTAGTTTCAAACGAAACTATATTGATTCCAACCAAGGATTGCCATGACCAAGCACCCGTCCGACCTGTTTGAGAACCCTGCCGGCCTCGATGGCTTTGAATTCGTGGAGTTCTGCGCGCCAGAGGAGGGTGTGCTCGAACCCGTGTTCGAAGCGATGGGCTTCACCCATGTTGCGACTCACCGTTCGAAGGATGTGCACCTGTGGCGCCAAGGCGGGATCAATCTGATCGCCAATTACGAGCCGCGCAGCGCGGCATGGTATTTCGCGCGCGAGCATGGTCCCTCGGCCTGCGGCATGGCTTTCCGGGTGCGCAATGCCGCTGCGGCGTGGGAGCATCTCATTGATCAGGGGGCGGAGCCCGTTGCAGTCGAAACCGGCCCGATGGAACTGGCAATCCCCGCGATCCGCGGCATCGGCGGGGCGATCCTCTACCTGGTCGATCGCTATCCTGACGAGAAGGGTGAGGGCCTGTCGATCTATGACATCGATTTCGAATATCTGCCGGGCGTTGACAGGCATCCTGAAGGCGCGGGTTTCAAGCTGATCGATCACCTGACGCACAACGTCTACACCGGCCGCATGAAATACTGGGCGGACTATTACGAGAGCCTGTTCAATTTCCGCGAAATCCGCTTCTTCGACATCAAGGGCGAATATACCGGTCTCACTTCCAAGGCGCTGACTGCACCGGACGGCAAGATCCGTATCCCGCTCAACGAAGAGGGAGAGGGCGGGAAGGGCCAGATCGAGGAATTCCTGCGCCAGTTCAACGGTGAAGGGATCCAGCATATCGCGCTGATCTGCGATGATCTGGTCAAGTGCTGGGATAACCTCAAGGCGCTTGGCGTGCCGTTCATGACCGCGCCGCCCGCGACCTATTACGAAATGCTCAGCGATCGCCTGCCCGGCCATGGCGAGGATGTGGACCAGCTCAAGATGCGCGGCATCCTGCTCGACGGTTCGACCGAAGGTGGCCAGCCGCGCCTGCTGTTGCAGATCTTTGCCGAGGCTCAGGTCGGCCCGGTGTTCTTCGAATTCATCCAGCGCAAGGGTGACGAAGGTTTCGGCGAAGGAAATTTCAAGGCATTGTTCGAAAGCATGGAGCGCGACCAGATCCGCCGCGGCGTGCTCGAAGTACAGGGGGAGCCGGCAGAATGAGCGCGATCAAGCCTTCCGGCATCCACCACGCCGCCTATCGCTGCAAGGACGCGAAGGAAACGGTAGAATGGTACGACCGCGTGCTGGGCATGGAATACACCACTGCCTTTGCCGAGGATAATGTGCCCTCGACCGGCGAGTACGATCCTTACATGCATGTCTTCCTCGATGCGGGGAATGGCAACGTCCTCGCCTTTTTCGAGCTTCCGAACCAGCCGCAGATGGGGCGGGACGGAAACACGCCGCAATGGGTCCAGCACCTGGCCTTCCGGGTCGCGTCGGAAGACGAACTGCTGGCCGCCAAGGCGCATATCGAGGCCCAGGGCATCGATGTGCTCGGGCCGACTCACCACGGCATCTTCAAGTCGATCTATTTCTTCGATCCCAATGGCCACCGCATCGAACTCGCCGCCGATATTGGCACTGATGAGCAATATGCAGAGCTGAGGCGCGTTGCCCCGCTGATGCTCGAAGAATGGAGCCAGACGAAGAAGGCGCCGCGCCATGCCGACTGGCTGCACCAAATTGCTCGCGCCGAGCAAGGGCTGGAAAACCGCGACTAACCTCGCGGCGGTTTACACTGCCGAGCTGAAGCGCCGCTGCGAATCCTGGCGATAGGGATCGAACAGCGCGGCCACGCTGCGTGCATAGGGCAACCCGCCTGGTTCGATTTGCAGAATTGCGCCATCGAGTGAAGCCAGCCCCGCATCGAGGAACGGTGCGAGCCGCGGCTTCGCCTCGCGCAATAGCGCCTGTGGCAAGTCTGCCGCGCCTTGGCACAACAAGGCCTCGATCACCTTGCCGCGCGCCTGGCCATCGGCGCTGCGTTTGATCCCATGGGCGATCGGTAGACGGTCCTGCGACAATTGCATGCGATAGCGGCCGCTGTTCTTTTCATTCTGCACCAGAAGTTCGGGAAAGCTGCTGATCGCCGAGGCGCCAATCCCGATCAGCACCGGCGCCGTATCATCGGTGAAACCCTGGAAATTGCGCCGCAGCGAACCATCGCGTGCCGCGATTGCCAGCGGGTCTGCGGGCAGGGCGAAATGATCGAACCCCACCGGCGCATAACCACGCGCGGTAAGATATTCATATCCGCGTGCAGCCATTTCGAAGCGTGCATCGAGACCAGGCAAATCGTCCGCCGGGATCACCCGCTGACGCGGGATCAGATGCGGCACATGGGCATAGCCGAACAGTGCGATGCGGTCCGCACCCAAGGCGCAGCTGCGTTCCAGCGTGTCTTCCAGATCGCTCCACTCCTGGCCGGGCAGGCCATACATCAGGTCATAATTGAGCGAGGTTACCCCGGCCTTGCGCAGCCAGGCAGTGGTTTGTTCGATCATGTCGGGCGGCTGGACCCGGCCGATGGCAGCCTGGGTTTCGGGCGCAAAGGTTTGCACCCCCAGGCTGGCGCGGGTGATGCCCGAACTTCCGATAACTTCGGCCCATTCCCTGCTCATCGCGCGCGGATCGACTTCGATCGAAATATGCGGGCTGGCAAGCCGGAAATGGACCGTGAGGCAGCTTAACAGGCGTGCAAAATCGAGCGGCGATATGGCATTGGGGCTGCCTCCGCCAAAGGACAGGCGGCTGACCGCTACATTTGGCGGCAAATGGTCAGCCAGCAGTGCCGCTTCGCGCTGGAGCGCGTCGAGATAGGTTTCGAGCCGATGGCGCCGGCCTGCCGCGGCAGTGTTGCAGCCACAGTAATGGCAAATCTTCTCGCAGAACGGGATGTGGACATAGAGTGAGATCTCGCTTGCGACCTGTTCGAGTTGCTCGATGAAGAGGTGCGCGCTGACAGGGCCGAATTCCGCCGCCGTCGGAAAGCTGGTGTAACGCGGGACGGGCGTCGCAAGCAGTTCGGGATGATAGGGCCACATGCCGATCATGAATGGCAGATCGGCAAAGGAATTCATTGAGATCGATCAATTTGCTTTCGGCAAGTTCCGGCATGGCATGCCTTGGCTGGGCAGGGGACAGGCGGCTGGGGCTCCTCATCATCGCCCAGGGGGATCGCTATGCTGCTGCCGTCGCAGAGCCGGGCGGCGATCGTGGCACCTTGAGCGGAGGCCGGTTGCAACGGCAGCGTGCCGACCAGCAGCGCCAGGGCGGCGGTCCGCGCGATCAACATTTCTCGTCCTCATCCTGCTCTTCGTCTTCATCGATCAGAATGCGTTGGGCAGCGCCGTCGAGGTCTTCGAACTGGCCGTTCTTCATCGCCCAGAAAAACATGGCAAGGCCCAGCGCACCCATCCCCAGCGCTACCGGAATAAGGAACATCAGCCCCGTCATCAGGCGGCCCTTGCAAGTCGCAGCGAATTGCCGACCACGATCAGCGAACTCAGCGACATGGCGATGGCGGCGATCAGCGGGGTGACGAGGCCCGCCAGCGCCAGCGGCACGGCAAGGATGTTGTAGCCGATTGCGAGCGCGAAATTCTGCTTCACGATGCGCATCGTTGCTCGCGCCACTTGCACTGCCTTGGCGACCGGCATCAGGCGTTCGCCGATGAACACCGCATCGGCGGCCTGCTGGCTGGCATCGCTGGCACTGCCCGGTGCAATCGCGGCATGCGCGGCGGCGAGCGCTGGCCCATCGTTAAGCCCGTCACCCACCATCAAAGGGTAATGTCCGTCCGCTTTCAGGCGGTTGAGCAGGTCAAGCTTGTCAGCCGGTGAAAGCCCGCCTGCGCCGGGCAGATTGAATTGACGGGCCACGGCCTCGACAGCGTCCTTGCGGTCGCCCGACAGCAATTCGGCATGCAAGCCCATCAGCGCGAGTTGGTGCAGTGCTTCGGCAATATCCTCGCGCAGTGGGTCAGCGAAATGGATGGCGATTCGCCGATCGCCTATCCTCAACTCGCTCATCGGATGGTCCGAAGCCTCCGAGGGTCGGGCGAGCGCGACTTCGGAGCGGTCGAACAGTGCAAAGATGCCTTCGCCGGGGCGCTCTTCCACATCGGTAAGCGACGCGGGCACAACGCCATTGGCCAGCAGCGCCTGTGCCAGACCCTTGCTGAGCGGGTGACGCGAATTTTGTGCCAGTGCCAGCGCGATCGCCCTGGCCTCCTCATCGAGGCCGCGCAAATCCGGGCGCGGCTGGCCCAGCGTCAGCGTGCCGGTCTTGTCAAAGCGTACGCAATCGACTTCCGCCAGCCGCTCGAGCGCGGTGCCGTCTTTCACCAGCAGGCCCTGCCTGAGCAGCGCGTTGCTTGCCACCACTTGCGCAGCGGGAACCGCCAGCCCCAGCGCGCAAGGGCAAGTAATAATCAGCACCGCAATCGAGATCAGCAGCGCTTGATGCCAACCAGCGCCCGCCAGCATCCAGCCGACAAAGGCAAGCAGCGCCAGAGTGTGCACCGCCGGGGCGTAAATGCGCGATGCGCGATCTGCAATGCGGACATAGCGGCTGCGCGATTGGCCCGCTTCGTCCATGAGCCGCGCAATCTCGGCCAGCTTGGTATCGCTCGCCACGGCCTTGGCGCGCACGCGGATCGGGGCCATGACATTGATCGATCCGGCGTGAACTTCGCTGCCCGGTCCGGCGGATTCGAGCCGGCTTTCGCCGGTCAGCATCGAATTGTCGATCGCACTGGCGCCCTCGATCACTTCGCCGTCTGCGGCCAGCGATTCCCCGGCCGCGACCAGCATCACCATGCCCGGCCTGAGCTGTTCCGCCGCCATTCGCTCGATGGTGCCGTCTGCGCCAAGCACCGAAGCGCTCCTGCCCATGCGCCCAAGCAGTGCGCCGATCCCGGCGCGGGTCTTGCCGCGCATCATGGCATCAAGCGCGCGTCCGGTAAGCAGGAAGAACAGCAGCATGACCGCGCTGTCGAAATAGGCATGCGCCCCGCCGGTCAGCGTTTCGTAAAAACTTAGTGCTGTCGCCAGCAGCACGCCGATCGAAATCGGCACGTCCATATTGGTGCGGCGGTGGCTAAGCGCCATCCAGGCGGAAGCGAAGAACGGCCTGCCCGCATAGGCGATCACGGGGATGGCGATGATTGCCGAAAGCCAGTGGAACAGCTGCTTGGTGACGCCTCCCGCGCCCGACCACACGCTGACCGAGAGCAGCATGATATTCATCATGCCGAAGCCCGCCACCGCCAGCGCGCGCAGCAGCAGCCTGCGATCGGCATCGTCCTGACCCAGCGGATTGTCGGCGACCCGCTGCGCCTCGAAGCCCAGCGCTTCGATCGCTTCGATCAGCCGGTCTTCGTCAAGTTCCGGGACATGCCGCAGCGCCACCCGCTTTGCCGAGAAATTGACTCGCGCATCTTCGATACCCTGAACCTTGGGCAATTCGCGTTCAAGCTTGGCTATGCAGCCCGCGCAGCGCATCCCCGGCACGGTGAAGCGGGTATCGACCAGCTCCCGCGCTTCGTCGGCGGGGATGGTTTGCGGCGCATTCACGGCAAGTGCTCTTCCCGCCGCCATTCCTGCCCGCCGGCATCGATATACAGGCGAATGATCCAGCGCCCGTCAGCCACCGGTTCCGGCGTGGTAAAGGCATCGGCGCCGTCAGGGACCAGCTCAAGCTCGGCCAATTCCGGATCCCCCAGCGGGCGGCGGATGTCTGCGCGAAGCGTGGCAGAGGCCGGTACCCCGCTGGTTTCGACGCGCAAGCGGCCATCTTCCGCTCGGGCAAGCTTTGCCTCCCAGCCCAGCGCCTGCTGCCTTTCAGCCTGCGCCAGCCAGCCGTTGAAATGCTGGCTCGCGACATAGCTGTTTTCGACGACCACGCCGCTGAAACCGCGCGCGGCGAGGCTGGCCATGAAGAAGTTGACCGCCACCACCACGCCGAAGCCGGCGACCAGCACGATCAGCATATGCCGACCGGTGAATTCGCGCCTCATCATTGGCCTCCTGGAGCGTTGAAGAGGGTTTCCTCGCTGTCGCTCTCAGCCTGCTCGTCTTGCGAGGTCAGGACGAAAGTGAAGTTCTGCTCGCCGGTTCCCGCAGGCGCGGCGACATAGGCGCGCACTGTCTGCGTGAGATCGGCGGGAACTTTCACCACCTGGCTGCGCGCGGCCGAACCCTGCGGGATGGTGTCGGTCCACAGTACCGCGCCGGGCAGACCTTCAAGCGCGATTTCCATCGCGCGCGGGCGGCCTTCCATGTTGCGCAGCTTGAGCGTGTAGGCATTGCGAACCGAACCATCGCGCAGCAGCATGAAGGGTGGATTGCGATCGGGAGAGACTGTCAGATCGGTGCGGTTGCGTGTTCCGAGCGCAAACAGCAGTGCGAGGCCGATCGAACCCCATATAGTGAAGTAGACCAGAGTGCGCGGGTGGAGCAGCGCCTTCCACGCAGGGCGCGGGGGCTCGCCAGCCTGTTCGGCCTTGCAATCATCCAATGTAGCATAATCGATCAGCCCACGCGGCCGACCGATATCCTTCATCACCCGGTCGCAGGCGTCGATACACAGCGCGCAAGTGATGCAGCCGATCTGCGGGCCTTCGCGAATGTCGATCCCGGTTGGGCAGACCGCGACACATTGCAGGCAATCGATGCAATCGCCGAAGGCCTCGGGATTCTTCTCCGCCTTCTTCAAGCTGCCGCGTGGTTCGCCGCGCCAGTCCTTATAGGTGACGATCAGCGACTTCTCATCGAGCATCGCGGTCTGGATGCGCGGCCAGGGACACATATAGATGCATACCTGTTCGCGCATGAAGCCGCCCAGGGCAAATGTGGTCGCGGTCAGGATCGCTACCGTGCCATAGGCAACCGGCGCGGCCTGAAGGGTAAAAAAGTCCCGGAACAGAGTTGGCGCGTCAGCGAAATACAGGATCCAGGCGCCGCCGGTTGCAAAGGCGATGGCGAGATAGATGGACCATTTGAACAGCCGCCGCGCAAATTTTGATGCAGTCCAGGGCGCATTATCAAGCCGGATGCGGGCGTTTCGATCTCCGTCAATGAGCCGGTCGATATGCTGGAACAGGTCGGTCCACACGGTCTGCGGGCAAGCATAGCCGCACCATGCGCGGCCCACCGCACTGGTGACCAGGAACAGCCCGATCCCGGCCATGATCAGCAGGCCCGCGACGAAATAGAATTCGTGCGGCCAGATCTCGATCCCGAACATGTAGAAGCGGCGATTGGCGAGGTCGATCAACACTGCCTGGTCGGGTGCGTAGGGTCCACGATCCCAGCGGAGCCACGGCGTAACGTAGTATATGCCCAGAGTAATCAGCATCACCAACCACTTGAAGCGCCGGAATGGCCCGTCGATCCGCTTGTTATGGACGGTCTTGTGCTTCTCGTAGAGCTGGTCGGCGGCGGCGGGTGCGGATTTGCGCGGTGCAGATGTGTGGGGGGCTGCTGTTCCCCCACCACCGCCCGGTACCGCCTTGGCCCAGCGATCCTGTGTGCCGCTTGCCGATGGTCGATCGTCAGGGTTGGACATTATCTTCCGTTACCGGTTCCGGCGCCATCGCCGGCACCTGTTCGCCGCCGCCCAGCGAGTGGACATAGGCGGCCAGCATCTTGACTGTAACCGGATCGAGCCGATCCTGCCAGCCTGGCATTACTCCGTGGCGGGGCCTGAGGATCTGCGTGCGGATATTGGCTGCGTCGCTACCATAGAGCCAGATCGCGTCATTGAGCGCGGGCGCGCCCTGCAATCGGTCGCCGCCCCCGGCCGGGCCGTGGCAGGCAAGGCAGTTGTCAGCGTACAACTGCGCGCCAATTGCGTTCGATTCGCCTTGCCCACTGAGCGAGCGGACATGGCCTACAAGGCTGGTGACCTGGGCATCGCTGAAGATCCCGTCAAATCCAGGCATCAGGCTGGTGCGACTCTGGCTGTCACCGTCCCAGCGGATACCGTGCTTGATGGTGAACTCGATCGCTTCGATATCGCCGCCCCACAACCAGTCGTCATCATTGAGGTTGGGATATCCGGCAGAACCTGCCGCGCCAGAGCCGTGGCATTGTACGCAATTGACCTTGAAGGCCGCCGCGCCCCCGGCAACGGCTTTCTGCATCAATTCCGGATTGTCTTGCCACTTGATGATGTCAACGGCGGCCAGTTGTTCCTTGACCGTTTGATGGGCTGCATCGGCGGCGCCCATTTCCTCCATCAACTGGCCGCGGCTGGTCCAGCCCAGCACGCCCTCTGTGGCCCGGCTGAGCATCGGCCAGGCGGGATAGGCAACCGAATAGGCCAACGCCCAGACGACTGTGGCGTAGAAGGTCCAGAGCCACCATCGCGGCAGCGGTGTGTTGAGCTCTTCAATACCGTCCCATTCATGCCCGACGAATTCGGTGCCGGTGGGCTCGTCAATGCGATTGGGCGTGTTCGGATCATTCGCCATCGTCTTGGTCCTTCAGGATCGAGTGGGCGGCTTCATGGTTGCGAGCTCTTGCTCCGGGCCGGAAGGGCCAGGCGCACAGTGCCAGGAACAGCACGGTCATTGCCAGCAGCCCATAACTATCTGCGAAATGGCGCAAGGTGTCGTAATCGCTCATCGCCCCTTCTCCTCGGCCAGCTCCTGCTGCGCGGCAGCACTGCTGACATCAACCAACGTGCCCAGCATCTGGAGATAGGCAACCAGCGCGTCCATTTCGGTGACGCGCCTGGGATTGCCGTCGAAATCGCGGATCTGCGCCTTGGGATAGCGCATTGCCAGGTCGCCCGGATCGACATCGGGATTGGCCTGCGCGATGAGGTCCGCCTCGGCCATCTCGATATCGGTTTCACTATAGGGCACGCCGACCCGGCTGAGCGCGACAAGCGTGCCTGCCGCATCGGGCACATGCAGCGTGGTCTCTCCCAGGAAGCCGTATTGCGGCATGATGCTTTCAGGCACCACGCTTTGCGGATCGGTGAGGTGCTGGACATGCCATTCATCCGAATAGCGCCCACCAACCCGCGCCAGATCCGGCCCGGTGCGCTTCGATCCCCATTGGAACGGGTGGTCATACATGCTTTCCGCAGCCAGGCTGTATGGGCCATAACGCTCGACCTCGTCGCGGAATGGGCGGATCATCTGGCTGTGGCAGACATAGCAGCCTTCGCGGACATAGATGTCGCGCCCGGCTTGTTCGAGCGGGGTATAGGGGCGCATGCCCTCAACCTTCTCAATCGTGTTGTCGAGGTAGAACAGCGGGGTGAGCTGCACCAGCCCGCCGATCGCGACCGTTACCAGCGTGGCGACCGCCATCAGCGTGATATTGCGCTCCAGCTTCTGGTGGCGCGTCGAGGTTTGGTTGTTCGAGTTGCTCATGGATCGCGCTCCTATTCGGCCGGAACTGCGGCAATGGGACGGTCGGCAGCTTCATTATGCGGGGTCTCGGTCATCGGAGCTTCCTCGCGCAGATTGCCTGCGATCGTCATCCAGATGTTGTAGCTCATCACGACCGCGCCCGAGAGGTAGAGCAGGCCCCCGAAAGCGCGCAGGGCGAACATCGGCTTCAGCGCTGCGACAGTGTCGACGAAGCTGTTCACCAGATAGCCGTCAACTCCGTATTCACGCCACATCAGGCCCTGAGTGATCCCGGCCACCCACATGCTGCCCGCGTAGAAGACGATTCCCGCACTTGCCAGCCAGAAGTGCCAGTTGATCATCCGCAGCGAATACATCCGCTCGCGTTGCCACAAGCGCGGCACCAGGAAGTAGATGCAGGCAAAAGTGATCATTCCGTTCCAGCCCAGCGCGCCGGAGTGAACGTGGCCAATGGTCCAGTCGGTATAGTGGCTCAGGCTGTTGACCCATTTGATGCTCATCATCGGGCCTTCGAATGTGCTCATCCCGTAGAAGGCGAGCGCCATCACCATCATGCGGATGATCGGATCGGTACGGACCTTGTCCCATGCGCCATTGAGCGTCATCAGCCCGTTGATCATCCCGCCCCAGCTGGGCATCCACAGCATGATGCTGAAAACCATGCCCAACGTCTGCGCCCAGTCAGGCAGGGCGGTGTAGTGCAGGTGGTGCGGCCCGGCCCAGATATAGAGGAAGATCAGGCTCCAGAAGTGAATGATCGACAGGCGGTAGGAATAGACCGGCCGCTCGGCCTGCTTGGGCACGAAGTAGTACATCATCGCCAGGAAGCCAGCAGTGAGGAAGAAGCCCACCGCGTTGTGACCATACCACCACTGCGTCAGCGCATCCTGCACCCCGGAAAAGGCGCTGTAGCTCTTCGCGCCGAGGAAGCTGACGGGCACCGCCAGATTGTTGACGATGTGCAACATGGCAATGGTGATGATGAAGGCGAGGTAGAACCAGTTGGCGACATAGATATGCGGTTCATTCCGGCGCACGATCGTGCCCATGAACACGATGAAATAGGCGACCCAGACAATCGTCAACCACAAGTCGACATACCATTCCGGCTCGGCATATTCGCGCGACTGGGTAACACCCAGCAGATAGCCGGTGGCCGCCAGTACGATGAACAGCTGGTAGCCCCAGAACACGAACCGCGCGAGCGTGGGGAAGGCCAAAGTGGCGCGGCAGGTGCGCTGCACGACATAGAAACTGGTGGCGATCAGCGCATTGCCGCCAAAGGCGAAGATCACCGCTGAAGTGTGCAGCGGGCGTAGCCGGCCGAAATTGAGATAAGGCTCAAAATTGAGCTGGGGGAATACCATCTGCAGCGCGATGAACAGCCCCGCCGCGAAACCGGCCATGCCCCAGAATATGGTCGCAATCACGCCCCAGCGGATCGGATCATCATCATAGCGCGATGGCCCGGCTGGCATCCGGAACATGCTCTGCGCCTTGGCCAGCGGATCGTAATTTCTTGCGGTGAATACGATCAAGAGAAAGGCGGCGATCGCGACGATCGTCATGTGAACGGCAAAGACCGTGTCCTTCGCAGCCACAATCGCCATGATCGCGGCGAGCAGGACGACGGACCAGATGCCGATGCGGCCAAGTACTGCTTGCATTGTATGTTCCCCTAGTCTGCCGCTGCGATAGCGCCGGGCCGCAGGCCACTCTTTGATTCAGCGCAAATTTTGGCTTGTGTGTTTGAGCGCGAAACATGGCCCGCGCGCGTGGCCAGTTCGTCCAGATGGTGAAGCCGCACAATTGAGCGACCCGCAGTTGAAATCAAGTGCTCATTGCGCAACTCGGTGAACTGGCGGCTGACGGTTTCGATCGTCAGGCCCAGGCTGTTGCCGATGTCGCGGCGGGACATTGGCAAGTTGAGCCGGATCGAATCGCCATCGGGCACGCCAATCCGGTCAGCCATAGCCAGCAGGAAATCGGTTATCCTTTCTTGCGCAGACTTGCGGCCCAGCCGAATCGCCTTGTTGCGGCAGCGTTGCAGCGCCAGCAGTGTGCGGGCCAGGATGGTGCGCAGCACTGAAGGCTCTGCTTCCGCGATTTCGAGGAAGCTATTGGCGGGAAAGGCTATGGTACGGCAGTCTGCCAGGGCGAGCATGCTGATCGCGCCCTGTTCGGGCTGCGGTACATAGATCATGTCGCCGGGAAAGTGGAATGCCAGCACATGCTCGCTGGCATCCGGCATTCGAACAATCAGCTTGGTTGCCCCCTCGGCCAAGAACACCAGCTGATCTCCGGTCGCTGAAAGCACTATTCGTTCTGCCCGGCGTGTCTGCTGGAACTGACCGATTTCTGACAGGCGTTCGCTGACCTGCGCTGAATCGCAGCGCGTCAGGATCTGGCGGCGAAATCTGTCAAACGATTCCTTGGGCACGATCGCTCCGGATACGAGAACATGATCGCAATTACCCAGGTTGGCGATTTCGGTCTTTGATCAGGATCAATGAACCATCCTTTCCAACGGAGCAATTGCGACCTCAGGTTGCAAAAATCCTGGGCCGCAAGGGGCGGTCGCTGCAGCCACAGGGAAACCATGTGATGAAGATTCTATTGGCAGCTGCCACCGCCTCACTGGCGATGCTTGCCAGCCCCGCCGCCGCGCAGGACAATGATCGCACCGGCGACGTACAGGTCAAACTGCTGGGCACTGCCGTCTTGCCCGACGGAAAGATCACCGAACTCAGGGTTGATCCTGGTCTGCCTGCGGGCACTCAAACCAAGGCGAATGACAATTACGTCCCGACGATTGCGATCGAATATTTTTTCACCAACAATGTCTCGGTCGAAACGATCTGCTGCATGACGCAACATGATGTCGACGCCGTTTCCGGCCTGCCAGGGGCAGAGCTGGTATCGAACGCCCGCGTCATTCCCGCGACTTTCACGGCCAAGTATCATTTCGATGCGGGCGGTGCGAAGCCCTACATCGGCGCTGGTGCGACCTATTTCCTGTGGATCAATGACAAGCCGGGTGCGGCCACGACCCCGGCGCCGCTGAGCATCACCGATACCGATTTTTCGGACGAGTTCGGTTTCGTGCTGCAGGCGGGTATCGACATCCCCCTGTCGGACAAGGGCCTTGGCCTAAGCCTGGATGCCAAACGCTATTTCGTCGACACGACTGCGCGCTGGTTTGCCGGGGATGTGGTAGTGATCGAAACCGAACACAAGCTTGATCCCTGGGTGCTGAGTGCGGGTGTAACCTACACCTTCTGACGCGCGGGGTGCCGCAGGCTATTCGGCACGATCCTCGAGCGCTTCGCGGTCGAGGATCGCAACGGCCCTGCGCGAGGGCAGATCGATCAGCCCTTGCGACTTCATCTTTGTCATCTGGCGGCTGACGGTTTCGATCGTCAGCCCCAGAATGTCGGCAATCTGCTGGCGCGATAGTTGCAGGTCGAAGCTGCGCCCGTCGCCACCAGCCTCGCTGGCGCGGTCGGCAGCCTGAAGCAGGAAGCTGGCGAGCTTCTGTTCGGCGTTCATCCGGCCCAGCAGCAGCATCCATTTGCGCGTCCGGTCAAGTTCGGCCAGCGTGCGTTCGAGCAGCTTGTGTTCAAGCCGTGGATGCTCCTTGGCAAACCGGTCAAAATCCTTGCGCTCGAATACACATACCTGCGCGTCGGTAAGTGCTTCGACGCCATAGGGTGTCGATCCGCCAAAGGGGCGGCCAAGAAAATCCGATGGAAAGGCAATGCCCAGGATCTGTTCGCGCCCGTCAGACGTTGAGCTGGACAGCTTCAGCAGCCCCTCCACCACATTGGCGACCAGCACCGCCTCGTCGCCTTCCCAGATCAGCTGTTCGCCCGCGCTCAGCCTGCGTTGGCGCCCGATGCCATTGAGCACGGCCAGCTCATCACGCGACAAGTCTGAGCAGATCGCCCGATTGCGCACGGTGCAGGTGTCGCAAAATGATGCTGGTGCTGTGCTGCCAATCGCGTCCATAAACGCCACATACAGCAGCTTGGAAGGAGTTCAAACCTGCCATGACGCGATTTTGGCTAGCCGGGTGATGCACCAGGGAATGATTCGGGTATAAGGCGCGACAGAAGGGGAGAATGTTAGCGATGCAAACTGCGAGCGATGGATTTGTGCGGCGCCCTTACCAGGACCGGCCGACCCATTGTACAACCGAGCAATATGAAGCGATGTACCGGCGATCCATCGAGGATCCCGATGCGTTCTGGCTAGAGCAGGCGCAGCGGCTCGATTGGACCACGCCGCCCACCAAGGGCGGCGAGTGGTCATATGACCCGGTCGATATCAAGTGGTTCGCCGATGGCGCGCTCAATCTCTGCCACAATGCGGTCGATCGCCATCTGGCCGAGCGCGGCGATACCACCGCCCTGATCTTCGAGCCTGACGATCCCGCCTCGCCCGGCCGCAGCCTGACCTATCGCGAGCTTCATGCCGAAGTCCTGCGCATGGCCAATGCGCTCAAGGCACTGGGTGTCAGGAAAGGCGACCGGGTCACGATCTACATGCCGATGGTGATTGAAGGCGTGCTGGCGATGCTCGCTTGCGCGCGGATCGGCGCGGTGCATTCTGTAGTGTTCGGTGGCTTTTCGCCCGAGGCATTGAGTGGCCGTATCACCGATTGCGGCAGCCGTTTTGTGGTTACCGCCGATACCGGGCTGCGCGGCGGCAAATCTGTGCCGCTCAAGGCCAATGTCGATGCAGCGCTTGAGCTTCACGGGGTCGAAGTCGATGGCGTGCTGGTGGTGCGGCATACCGGTGCTGAAATCACCATGCGCGATGGGCGCGATCACTGGTTCGAAGACCTTGCATCCGATGCCGATTGCCCGTGCGAGGAGATGGGCGCGGAAGATCCGCTGTTCATCCTTTACACCTCGGGCTCGACCGGCAAGCCCAAGGGGGTGCTCCACACCACTGGCGGATATGGCGTTTGGACCGCCGCCACCTTCAATTACATCTTCGATTACCAGCCGGGCGAAGTGTTCTGGTGCACTGCCGATATCGGCTGGGTCACCGGGCACAGCTATGTCGTCTATGGCCCGCTGATGAACGGTGCGACTGCCGTAGTGTTCGAAGGCGTGCCCAACTATCCCGATCATGGCCGCTTCTGGGACGTGGTCGACAAGCATCAGGTAAACATCATCTACACCGCCCCCACCGCGATCCGGGCGCTGATGCGCGAAGGAGATCACTTCGTCACCAGCCGCAGCCGCAAATCGCTGCGCCTGCTCGGCACTGTGGGCGAGCCGATCAACCCCGAGGCCTGGCGCTGGTATTTCGACGTCGTGGGCGAAGGACGCTGCCCGATCATCGATACTTGGTGGCAAACCGAAACCGGCGGCTGCATGATCACAACCTTGCCCGGCGCGCATGACATGAAGCCGGGCAGCGCGGGCAAGCCCTTCTTCGGCGTGCGCCCGCAACTGGTGGGCAGCGAAGGCGAAGTGCTGGAAGGCCCGGCCAGCGGAAATCTGTGCCTCACCCATAGCTGGCCGGGGCAGGCGCGCACCGTCTACGGCGATCACGAGCGCTTCGTGCAGACCTATTTCAGCACCTACAAGGGCAAGTATTTCACCGGCGATGGCTGCCGCAGTGACGAAGACGGCTATTACTGGATCACCGGGCGGGTCGACGATGTGATCAATGTCTCGGGCCACCGCATGGGCACCGCCGAAGTTGAAAGCGCGCTGGTGCTGCATGCGCTGGTGGCCGAAGCGGCAGTGGTCGGTTATCCGCACGACATCAAGGGGCAGGGCATCTATTGCTATGTTACGCTGAACGCGGGCGAAGAAGGTTCGGCCGAGCTTTACACCGAGCTGCGCAATCACGTGCGCAAGGAAATCGGCCCGATTGCTTCACCTGATCACATCCATTTTACCGATGGCCTGCCCAAGACGCGCAGCGGCAAGATCATGCGCCGCATCCTGCGGAAGATCGCCGAGAACGAGTTCAGTTCGCTCGGCGATACCTCGACCCTGGCCGATCCTTCGCTGGTCGACCGGTTGATCGAAGGGCGAATGAACCGTTAGCCAGGCGAACCAGGGCACGGCGCCGCCCAGTGCAGGGTCCAGTGCCAGCCCAGTGCCAGGCCAGCGCAGGGCTGTCAGCGGATTTCGTCAAGCCATTCGAGCAGCGCGGCGAGGCAATCACGCGCCAGCAGCTTGCAGCGTTCAGGGCTCCAGCCCTGTTCAGGCTCGGGCGCATCGACGAGATCCTTGTAGGGCATTTCCAGCGTCATCGCGGTGCAGCCAAACCGGTGCGCTACCTGGTTCGTGCACATCGAGAGGTTGGCCTTGCCGGGCGCGGCCTTGGGATAGCCCAGCTTGGTCTGGAAATCGGGCGTGCGCCGGTCAAGTATTGCCTGGTAACGGTCATACCCTGCCTGGTGTTCAGGCGTGAGGCCGGGAATTCCGTGATAGCCGGCCAGGAACACCGCCGGGATCGCCTCATCGCCATGCACGTCTATGGCAAAGTCGCAGCCGGTTGCGTCCATATGGCCCAGGATAGCGAGAACTTCGGGCGATTTATCAGCCGTCGGGTTGTCCCATTCGCGGTTGAGATTGGTGCCTGCGGCATTGGTGCGCAGATGCCCGCGGCGCGAGCCGTCGGGATTGCAATTGGGCACGATGTGGAATCGGCAGCGTGCACGCAAGGCGCGCGCGACAGGATCGGCGGGATCGGTCAGGCATTCCAATGCGCCCTCGGCCCACCATTCGGCCTGCGTTTCACCCGGATGCTGGCGCGCGGTGATCCAGACCTGCGTGTCGCCTTCGCCCAGTTCGAGGCAGTCGAGCGGCTGCCCGTCGAGCGTGGTGCCGAGCCGCAGCAGCTCCACCCCTTCGCTGGCGGCAGCTTCGGCCACCAGATCGTGATGCCGCTCCATCGAATAGGGGGCGAAGTAGGCGAAAAAGGCGATGTTGCTGGCTGACGTATAGCTGATCGTCAGCGTGCCGCCTTCCTCGTCCTTGTCGAAGCGGCTTGCCGCGCGGGCCCAGTATTCGCGGTCTTCGGAAACGCAGGTGTCATAGCCTGGCCAGCCACCCGGATAGGCCGAGCTGTTCAGCCCGGTAATCTTGAGCTGCATTTCCTTGCCCGCCGCGCCGCAAACCCGAAAGTGAAACCACTGCGCGAACTCGCTTTGATGGTCTTTGCGGATCGTCAGCTTGGCGGTGCTGCCCGTAACGGAAAGGACTTCGATATTGCCGCTGTCAAAATTGGCATCGATCGCGATGTCGTTCACTCGGAAACCTTCACTTCTACAGTCTCACCATTGTTGCCGGGGAATTCGCGGAACAGGGCGTCGGCGATCACTTCGGCATTGCGTGCGGGAACGGCCAGTTCGGATTTGGGCGACACGGTGAAGCGCGCGCGGCCTTCCCATACGGTCTGCCCGCTAACCTTGTCGCGCAGCATCACGCCCAGTTCGGTGCCAAGCCGCTCGCTCGATCCGCCGCCGCCCAGGTTGAAGCCGATACCAAGGCCCACACCCGAGCCGTACGAGCCGGTGGAGCCACCCACTCCCACGCTCACCGGGCCGCGGCGCGAGCCGTCGCTGCCGATGCGGTAGCGTTCGAGCCGGACCTGCGCGACCAGCGCGGCAGCATCGCTGCCCGCTTCGCCATAGCCAAGTTGCGCCAGCTCCTGAGCGACCGCCGCCTTGTATGAGGCCAGTTCCAGGGTATCGGAACTGCTGCCCGGCGCGCTGGTGACAAAAACGGTGCCGCGCTCAGCCGCGCCCAATGCTGCCGCATTGTGGAAGCGCGTGACTTCGACCGGGCTTGGGGCCGGAACCGAAGCGCACCCGGCGAGCGCGGCAGCGGCGGCTATTGCAAACAGTAGATTGCGTGGATTGTTCATGGTTCTCTTCCTCTGCCCGGCTCTAGCGGTGCGGCACGCCAATGGCCAGCATGTCGCTGCCGCTACGGGTATTTAGTCCTAAAAACAGCCTGGCGGTTAATTTTCTGCGCATTCGCCTCAGGAACTTGCTAACGGCGCGGCATGACGACTGACAAACGCGTACCCGTGCTGGTGACCGGCGGCGCCGGTTATATCGGCAGTCATGCAGTGCTGGCGCTGCTCGATGCAGGCTGGCCGGTGGCGGTGATTGACAATCTTTCTACCGGCTTCCGCTTCGCCGTGCCCGATGGCGTGCCCTTTTACGAGGGCGATATCGCCGACATAGGCCTGCTGGCGCGCATCTTTGCCGAGCAGGGCACGCGCGCAATCATGCATTTTGCGGGCTCGATCATCGTGCCCGAATCGGTCGAGAACCCGCTCAAATATTATCACAACAACACCGCCAACAGCCGCACGCTGATCGAATCTGCGCTGGCGGGCGGTGTTCGCCATGTGATCTTTTCCTCGACTGCTACGGTCTATGGCGAGCCCGAGGTCAAGCCGTTGACCGAGGAAGACCCGCTGCAGCCGGTCAATCCCTACGGCATGAGCAAGCTGATGACGGAGCGTATTCTGGCCGATGTCAGCAAGGCGCATCCGCTGAACCACTGCGTGCTGCGGTATTTCAATGTGTGCGGCGCTGATCCGCAGGGTCGCAGCGGGCAGGCGACCATTGGCGCAACGCATCTTATCAAGGTCGCTGTCGAGGCGGCGCTGGGCAAGCGCGATCATGTCGCCATTTTCGGTGACGACTATCCGACACCTGATGGAACGGGCATGCGCGACTATATCCACGTCAGCGATCTGGCATCGGCGCATGTGCTGGCGCTTGAGGCACTGATTGACGATCCGGATCGATCGATGACGATGAATGTCGGCTATGGCCGCGGGTTTTCCGTGCTCGAAGTGCTCGATGCAGTAGACCGGGTGACGAACCAGCCTGTCGAGCGCCGCCAGATGCCGCGCCGCGCAGGCGATGTTGCTTCGCTCGTCTCCGATCCTTCGCTGGTGCGGGCAACCATCCACTGGCAACCGCAATTTGATGACCTCGACACGATCATTGCTCACGCCTTGCAGTGGGAGCGGAAACTGTCCGATCTCCGCGGAGGCGCTTGACCCGAATCTGTTCCCGCGCTAACGGCGCGCTTCGAATTTGCCGCGTCGGGGGCAGCTCCGGCGCGTTTACTTTTGGAAAAGAACCATGAAGATCCGTAACAGCCTCAAGTCGCTGAAGAACCGTCACCGCGATTGCCGCGTCATCCGCCGCCGTGGCCGGACCTATGTGATCAACAAGACCAACCGCCGATTCAAGGCCCGCCAGGGCTGATTCGCGCCGCATGGCGGGCCGTCCCTGGGGCGGCTGCGCAGCGTTACCGGCCCGCCTCCCCCGTGGAGCGCGGGCCGTTGCTGTTTCAGGAGCAGGCAAAATGACTCGGCAGGTGCAGGCGGTGGTGTTCGATGTCGGGCGGGTGATCGTGCAATGGGATCTGCGCCACCTGTTCGCGCAATTGATCGATGACCCGGCTGAGCTTGACTGGTTCTGCACCCATGTCGTGACCGAGGAATGGCATTTCCAGCACGATGCCGGGGTTCCGCTTGACGAGATGCTGCCCGTGCGCAAGGCGCAATTTCCAGAGCATGCGCATTTGATCGATGCCTATCGGAACCGCTTTCTCGATACGATCCCGGGGCCGGTTCCGGGCACTGCCGGGCTGATCGAACATCTGGCAAAGCGCGAGGTGCCGCTATTCGCGATCACCAATTTCGGGGCGGAGTTCTGGGAGCAGTTCTTTCCGAGCGAACCGGTGTTGTCGCATTTCCGCGACATTGTGGTTTCGGGTCAGGAGCAGATCGCCAAGCCCGATCCGGCAATTTTCAAGCTGGCTGAACGCAGATTTGGCTACCGGGCAGGTGAGATGCTGTTCGTGGATGACAATGCGGCCAATATTGCCGCCGCGCGTGCGCTTGACTGGCAAGTGCACCATTTTCGTGATGCGGGCGAACTGGAACGTGATCTGGCCGGGCGCGGCCTGTTGCCACGCTGAACGAGGCTGTGCCTTCCCTAAACGAGAAGGTCCCCGGCGAGGGGGCGCCGGGGACCTTGGGGTTTGCCGGGATTTTGGAGAGAAGCCGGCAAAGTGGGTTATCGGCTCAATTGCCGTTGCACTGCGCCAGTTTTTCGTCGGCCAGCGCTTCGCCTTTGCTGGTGAAGCTGGTCACGTCGCCAAATTCACGGGCGAGGCCGCGGCAAATGCGCAGCGGGCTGGACGTGCCTTTCGCGGCTTTGCAGGTGGTGCCTTCGCAGAACCACGCCACGCCGCCCGCCACGGTGCGGGCATCGCTGGCAGGCGCAGCGAGTTCGGCGATATAATAGGGGCCGCTGGATGCGGCATAGCCTGGGGCAGGTGCGGTAAGCGCACCGAAGGTAATGACGGTATAGGCGAGTGCCAGAACGAGAGTACCGAGACGACCGGTGTTGGACAGGGAGAGGGTCATGGTCGTTTCCTTTCTTTGGTTGGATTAAACGGCATAAGGTTTCGAATCAAAACCAGTTGCTAATCACTACCTAATGGGCTAGAATGTAAGTTGCAACTAAAAACTGAAAAAATTTTGCGAGGCGGTAAAACCCGCGCTAGGCAGGTTGCAGAGAGAGGACTGATTTATGGGCGATTTGAGAGAACCACTGCGCGATCTGATCGAATGCGGTTTGCCGCAAGCGCTTGAGGTGATGGGCGAACGCTGGTCATTCATGATCCTGCGGGCGAGCTTCAACGGGGTGCATCATTTCGAGGAATTCCTCAGCGAGCTGGGAATTGCGCGCAATATCCTCTCGAACCGGCTCGCCAAGCTGGTTGAGCACGGCATCCTCAAGCGTGAACCATGCGCCGATGATCGCCGGAAAATCGAATATCGGCTCACCGAAAAGGGCTTCGACCTGCTGCCTGCAATGATCGCGCTGCGCCAATGGGGCCAGAAATACGGTGCCGAAGTGGTTGAGGATCCGGTGCTGGTGGACGAGGTTGATCGCCTGCCGATCGGCCCGGTGTCGATCCTGTCGCACGATGGCCGCATATTGGGTCCGAAAGACCTGTGGCTGGCCAAGCGTGAGAATGTCGGCATCCGCGCCGATGGCACGCAGGCAAAGGCACACGGCAGCGTCAATCGCGGCGATGTCGTCGACCTTGAAGAGCTAAAGCGACGCGCCGCAGGCTGAGCGATTAGCGCCCGCTAACGACCCCCTTGCGGACATTAGCTTTCAGGACGGCACGGCCACGCACCAGCCTCAACAGCGGCGACCACTTCCCCAACCGTAACAGGGACCGTCCTGTCAGGGGGTCCCCATCGCCGCAATGCCCAGAGCGCCGCCGCGAGCAGAGGCACGGTTATGACAAATCCCCAGAGTGCCGATAGGCCAGCCATGCTAGCCACTGCGCCTCCAATGACGGCAGCAGGGATAATAGCCAGTCCATACCAGCACGAAAACCCCTCCGGTCCGAAGTAGTGGCTCCATTGCTCGTGGAGGTGCGTCAAGTCGGTCCCGAACCGCTCATGCACGCTGTTGAAGAAGTCCACGGCATCGTCGCCATCCATGCCAAGGTCATGAAGCAGTCGGTCTGAAAGGTGCACCTTTTCACGGGGCAGGCCACGCTCGTGAGCAACGAGGCCCATGATTTCGTATTGTTGGTCGCGGCTTTCCATTACTTACCCTGGCCCATTTGATAGTGATTTGGCAATGTCCGCTCCCCACCTAAACTCGGACATCACGCCCGCGGCGCCTGCCGGCGGTAACTCAAAGCCTCGGCGATATGTATCCGTCCGACGCCTTCCGAACCCGCCAGATCGGCGATGGTCCGCGCGACCCTGAGCATCCGCGTATAGCCGCGCGCTGACAGGCGCATCGCTTCGGCGGCCTGTAGCAGCAGCTTTTGGCCCGCCTCGTCGGGAGAAGCCCATTTTTCCAGCGCATCGCCATTGAGCTCGGCATTGCTGCGCGCGCCTGTTTCCTTGGCGCGCGAGGTCTGGATATGGCGCGCAGCCGCCACCCGTGCTGCGACCTGCGCTGAACCTTCGGCTGGCGGGGGCAGCGCCATATCTGCCGAACTCACAGGATCGACCTCTACATGCAGATCAATCCGGTCGAGCATCGGGCCCGAAACCCTGCTCTGGTAATCTGCGGCACAGCGCGGCGCGCGCGAGCAGGCCAGCGCCGGATCGCCCAGATGCCCGCAGCGGCACGGGTTCATCGCCGCCACCAGTTGAACCCGTGCCGGAAAGGTGACGTGCGCATTGGCGCGCGCAACATCGACGCTGCCAGTTTCGAGCGGCTGGCGCAGCGAATCGAGCACCGGCCGCTGGAATTCGGGCAGTTCGTCCAGGAACAGCACGCCCAGATGCGCCAGGCTTACTTCGCCGGGGCGCACTTTCAGGCCTCCACCCGTGAGCGCTGCCATGCTGGCCGAATGGTGCGGCGCGCGGAACGGCCGAGCGCGGCTGATTCGCCCGCCCTCAAGCGTGCCTGCAACCGAGGCAACCATCGACACTTCCAGCGCCTCGGCTGGCGTGAGCTCGGGCAATATTCCCGGCAGGCAGCTCGCCAGCAAGCTCTTGCCTGCGCCCGGAGGGCCGATCATCAGCAGATTGTGCCCGCCCGCTGCCGCGATCTCCAGCGCGCGTTTGGCAGCCTCCTGTCCTTTCACTTGCTTGAGGTCAGCGACCGGCACGGCCCGCTCTACCTCGCCGCGCGGCGGCTCAGGCAGGGCCTGCGTGCCCTTCAGGTGATTGAGCAGGCTGACCAGATTGGGCGCGGCCAGCACGGGTACGCCGCTTGCCCAACGCGCTTCGGAACCCTGCGCGGCAGGGCAGATCAGCCCTGTTTCGCTCTCGCTGGCGTGCAGCGCGGCCAGCAATACGCCCGGTGAAGGCACGATCCGGCCATCGAGCGCCAGTTCACCCACCGCGATCCAGTCAACCAGCTGTTCGGCGTCGGTCACGCCCATCGCTGCCAGCAATGCCAGCGCAACCGGCAGGTCATAATGCGAGCCGTCCTTGGGCAGATCGGCGGGAGAGAGGTTGATGGTGATGCGCTTGGGGGGAAGTGCCAGGCCCATTGCCGCCAGCGCCGATTGCACGCGTTCGCGGCTCTCGCTCACCGCCTTGTCGGGCAATCCGACAATTGCAAAGCGCGGCAGACCCGGCGCGACCTGGCATTGAACTTCGACACTTCTGGCTTCCAGCCCCAAATAGGCGACTGTCTTGACTAGTGCGACCACTGGCGACCCTTTGAAATCCAGTGCAATTGATGACTAGTGACTGTTTTTACTGTATATGTCGAGGGACATGGCCAGGTTCGAGCGCGGCTATCCGCCACGCGCTATATCTTGACTCGGGTTCCAGCTTGGCTTAACGGGCCGCGGCAATGGCGGTCGCCTTTTGCAGGCGGCCCTTTTTGTTGGTGTCACTTCGGATTTCCCGCAGGACACGTAAAATTGATTTCGAGGACGATATGAAGCGGACTTTTCAGCCCAGCAATCTCGTGCGTGCCCGCCGTCATGGCTTTTTCGCGCGCAAGGCGACCCCGGGTGGTCGCAAGGTCCTGCGTGCACGCCGCAAGCGTGGCCGCAAGACGCTTTGTGCGTAAGCGCAACACCTGACACACATGACATCGCGGTGATGCGTCGCCGCGCTGACTTTATTGCTGCGAACCGGGGCCTGCGCGTGGCGCGCCCCGGTTTCGTGCTTTTGGCGCACCCCAACCAGGGCCGAGGCAAGCGATACGGCATCACCGTAACCAAGAAGGTCGGCAATGCCGTGGTCCGCAACCGGATCAAGCGCCGGTTTCGTGAATTGCTGCGCGCCGCCCTGCCCGAAGCCGGCCTGCCCGATCACGATCACGTGCTGATTGCGCGCGACGGCGCGATCGAGCGTAACTTTGCCGCGCTGCAAGGCGAACTGGCTGGGGCGCTTGCCCGTGCGGCAGCGGGGCAAGGCGATCCGCCCAGAGGCTCAAGGACCCGCAGGCCGCGCAAGGGCAATCGCGGCGAAATGGGCCAGGGAGGGCGAAAATGAAGCATGTTCTGATCTTCATTGCGCGCCTGTGGCAATGGGGACCAAGCCGGATTCTGCCGCCGACCTGCCGCTATGCACCGTCCTGCAGTCAGTACGCGGTTGAGGCGCTGGGCAAATATGGTGCGATCAAGGGTGGATGGATGGCGATTAAGCGGCTAATGCGCTGCCACCCTTGGGGTGGGCACGGTCACGATCCCGTGCCTTGACATGTGTCTTGTTATTATAAGACACCACCCCAGATAGTCTGAAAAACGAAGAGAACGATCTTGGACAATCAGCGCAATCTCCTGCTCGCCGTGGCGCTTTCCGGCCTACTTATCCTGGGCTGGGATATGGCGATACGGTTCTTCTATCCGCAGGCTTCGATCACTGGTCAGGTTGAGCAGACGGAATCGGTGGCGGCTACTGCGGCACCGGCAAGCAGCGGCAAAATCGATCCCCAGACCGGCGCAAGCGCTGGGCCTGTCGATCTTGAAAGCGCGCTTGCCGCACCCGAGCGGGTGCGCATCGACGCCCCCAGGATCGAAGGATCGATCAATCTGGTTGGCGCGCGGATCGACGATATCGAACTGAAGGATCACCGCGAAAGCGTGGACAAGGACAGCCGCCCGGTCCAGCTGCTGGCCCCGGCAGGCACCGAAGGCCAATATTTCGCGCAGTTCGGCTGGATCGGGCAGGGGGTTGCCCTGCCAACTGCGGACACGTTGTGGCAGGCTGACCGCACGCAGTTGACCCGGCAAGCTCCGGTAACGCTGAGCCATGACAATGGCGAAGGTCAGATATTCACCATCGAGCTTTCGGTCGATGACAATTACATGCTCACGGCGCGCCAGACGGTGCGCAACCAGGCTGCAGGGCCGGTGGTAGTGCAACCCTTTGGCCTGATCACCCGCACTTCGAAAAATGCCAGTGTCAGCCAGTTCATTTCGCATGCCGGCCCCATGGGTGCGTTTGGCGACACGGTCGAATACGGCCCGGATTATGAAGACCTGGATGAAGCCCGTGCCTATACGCCCGAAGGCGGCGCACCTGACTGGCTGGGCTTCAGCGACACCTATTGGCTTTCCGCGCTGATCCCGCAGCAGGGCGCACAGGCGACCCCCGGCTTTCGCGCGTTGGGCGACAAGCTCTATCGCGCCGACCTGATCTATGCGCCGGAGACGGTTGCCGCAGGCGGCAGTGCAACACGCGAGACGCAGCTTTTCGCCGGTGCCAAGGAAAGCGCGCTGCTCAACCAGTATCGCGACGGCGGCGTCGAGAATTTGGGCAAGGCAATCGATTGGGGTTGGTTCGAATGGTTCGTGAAGCCAATGATGTGGCTGCTGCGCACGCTTTATGAATTTGTCGGCAATTTCGGCGTTGCGATCATCCTGCTCACCGTCATCATTCGCGGGTTGATGTTCCCGATTGCACAAAAGCAGTTTGCCAGCATGGCAGCGATGAAGGCAGTCCAGCCGAAGATGAAGGCGATCCAGGAACGCTACAAGGACGACAAGCAGAAGCAGCAGCAGGAGGTCATGAAGCTCTACAAGGACGAGGGGGTCAACCCGCTCGCCGGGTGCTTGCCGCTGCTGTTGCAGATCCCGATCTTCTTCGCGTTATACAAGGCGCTGATGCTGTCGATCGACATGCGCCACAAGCCCTTCGTGCTCTGGATCAACGATCTTTCCGCGCCCGATCCGGCCAAGATCCTCAACCTGTTCGGGCTACTGCCGTTCGATCCGCCGGGCTTCCTTGGCATCGGCATATTGGCGGTGTTGCTGGGTGTGACCATGTGGCTGACCTTCAGGCTGAATCCCACCGCAATGGACCCGGTACAGCAGCAGATATTCCAGTTCATGCCCTGGATATTGATGTTCGTGATGGCGCCGTTTGCAGCGGGCCTGCTGCTCTACTGGGTAACCTCGAACCTGCTCACGCTCGCGCAGCAGACCTATCTCTATTCGAAGCATCCGCAGTTGAAGGCGGCGGCTGAGAAGGAAAAGGCTGACCAATCGGCGGTTGCTGCGCGCGACGATAAGCGCAAGGGCTGAGGCTGGCCGTGACACCCGAGGAAGAGCGCGAACAGAACGCCCGCGAAGAGGCCGCATCCAGGCTGTTCTCCGGCCGAGTGGACTTCCTGCTGTCCGCGCCGCAGCTCAAGTTCCTGCCCGACCCCACCGTGCCGGAGATCGCCTTTTGCGGGCGCTCGAATGTCGGCAAGAGCTCGCTGCTGAACGCGCTGACCGGGCGCAAGGCGATTGCGCGCGCTTCGGTGACGCCGGGCCGCACGCAGGAACTCAACTTTTTCGAGGTGGGCGAGCCCACGCTGTTCCGGCTGGTCGATATGCCCGGCTATGGCTTTGCCAAGGCCCCGCCCAAGGTGGTCGAGAAGTGGAAGCGGCTGGTGCGCGATTACCTGCGCGGGCGCCAGACGCTCCACCGCACGCTGGTGCTGGTGGATAGCCGGCACGGGCCCAAGGAAGTCGACCGCGAGATGATGAAAATGCTCGACGAGGCGGCAGCCAGCTATCGCATAGTCCTGACCAAGGCGGACAAGGTCAAGGCCAGCGAACTCGACAAGGTGGTGGCGGCAACCGCCGAAGAGGCGCGCAAACACTCCGCCGCTTTTCCAGAGCTGCATGTAACAAGCGCGGAAAAGGGCATGGGCATCGCCGCGCTCAGGGCGGCGGTGGTGCAGGACGCGCTGGGGCCTGGCGGGCTTTCGGAGTAAGTGGCGACCGCTTGAGGACGACGCAATTGAACGCCCGAACGGCGGGAATTGGGTCTTTGCCGGCTCTGGAATTGGCGCCTTTCGCAAGTCTGTCGTTACACCGTCATTGCGAGCGAAGCGAAGCAATCCACGAAGCTGCGTTGCGACCATCTCAGCCGAGAAGGGCTTCGTACGAGTCCTGCCATTCCGGATTGTCATTCTCGATCAAGGCAATCTTCTTGGCTCTCGATCCGGCCTTCAGCTGCTTCTCGCGCAGGATCGCGTGTTCCATTGTTCCGCACAACTCGAACCAGACCAGCCTCTTGCAGCCGTAGCGCCTGGTGAAACCGTCCAGCGCGCCTTCCCGATGTTGCCAGGCTCGCTGGACGAGGTTCGAGGTAACGCCGATGTAGATCGTGCCGCGCTTGTGGTTCGCCATCATGTAGACGACCGGTTGAAAGACCTCGCGCTGGACCATGGATTGCTTCGTCGCTTCGCTCCTCGCAATGACGTAATGCCTTACGTCGCGAACAGGCTGTCGAGGTTTTCGAACGCCTTCATCTCGATCGCATTGCCGGCGGGGTCGCGAAAGAACATCGTCGCCTGCTCGCCCGGCTGCCCCTTGAAGCGGATGGTCGGCTCGATCACGAATTGGGTGCCCGCCGCAGTCAGCCGGTCAGCCAGCTCCTGCCAATCGTCCATATTGAGCACGATGCCGAAATGCGGCACCGGCACGCCGTGCCCATCGACATGGTTGCTGGCACGGTCCCCGGCACCACCGGGCGCAAGATGGGTCACGATCTGGTGGCCGTAGAAGTCGAAGTCGATCCACTCGTCTGACGAACGGCCTTCGGCACAGCCCATCACCCCGCCATAGAAGGCGCGCGCGGCGGCAAGGTCATCGACGGGGAAGGCGAGGTGGAAGGGGCGCAGGCTCATGCCCCTTGCTTACACCAGCCGGCAAGGGTTGGGAAAGGGCCCGCATGCGCTCAGAAGCTGACACCTGCCGCAATCCCGAACGAGGTTTCGCTGAGCCGTATGTCGGCTTCGCCGCCGCCGAAGTTCATTGGGATCGAGCCCTCGCCGCGCACCGTGTTGCGCGGGGCGTGCATGGCATAGGCGCTGAATTCCAGCTTGGAACCGGTCTTGAGCGATGCACCTGCGGTGAAGTGCTCCTTGACGACGCCAGGGGCTAGGATGTTGAGCAGGGTTTCCGATTGCGGCACCGGATTGCCGCCAATGCTATAGCCAGCGCGCAGGGTAAGCCTCTCATTCGCCGTGTAGACCGCGCCGAATTTGCCCACCGAGATATCGCGCCAGCCAAAGCCGGGTGCATCTTCCACACCGAAGGGGATGCCCTGGAACAGCGGGGCCAGCGGATTGCCCACCGATTGGACATCGGAATATTCAATGCGCTTGAAGTCTGCCGCCAGCGTCAGCCGGTCGCTGGGCTTCACGGCTATCCCGCCGCCCCATGATGCGGGCACGTCGAAGCCGCCCTCTTGAGCGAACAGCCCGGAATAGCGCCCAAACTTGCCTGCCCACACCTTTGATTTGTAAAACGCACCCAAGCTTATTTCGTCGGTAATGCGACCAAGATAGCCCACTTGCACGCCCGAGCCGAAGGCCACACTGGTGCCGCGATTGGTAAAATTGGCCGGGTCCGCCGATGCGCCAGAGAAGGGCGCTATCCCGCGTGCGCGAAAGCCCTGTACAACCCCGATCACCGAAATGCCCAGCGAATGGCCCGGGGCGATCCGTGCCGCGACAGTGGGGGTGATGAAGACCTGTTTCAGGTCAACGCCGGTCTGGCCGGTTTCACCAAAGGCCGCAAAGGGGCTTTCGCGATAGGTCGTGTTCATCCCGCCATGGGCGTAGATGGCAAGGCCGATCGAGACATTGTCCGACACCGGCCGGACATAGCCGAATTCGGGCATCACGAACGGATTCGCGCCATTGCCGCTGTAATCTCCGTCAAGCCCCGCAGCGTTGCCGCTGATGCTGGCTCCGCGACGCGGAATGAAGATATCGACCCCGCCGTCGATGCGGTGGCCCAGCTCTGTCGCCGAAGCCGGGTTGGCAGCGATCGAAAGCGCATCCTGCGGCAGGGCGATGGCAACGCCCCCGGCGCCCTTTGACTTGGCGCCCACACCGTTCAGGAAATATCCGTCCGTCGCATGCGCGGCAGGCGCCAGCATGGTTGCGGCCAGCGGCAGTATGGCGAGGGAGGATAGACGGCGGATTGCAGGGAGGGACATGACGGTTCCGGTTGTTATGACTTGTTCAGACAGCCCAATTAGTCCGCACCCCCATGATAAACAGGCACATTCCGTTTCCGGTTGCGTAGAAAAACTAACCCACGGCAGCTGGATTGACGCCGAAAAACCCGTTCATGCTCGACTTCGCTTTCCTGAACTTCTAGGTGATGGGCAAGCAAGGTGGAGCGCGTGCATGAAGCTGATCATCGGCAACAAGAACTATTCGAGCTGGTCGATGCGCGGCTGGCTCGCGGCCAAACAGTCAGGGCTTCATTTCGAAGAGCTGATCGTGAATATCGATGGCGACGAATGGGGGCATCGCAAGCAGGCGATGGGCGAAGTCCAGCCCTCATCAGGCAAGGTTCCGATCCTGTGGGATGGCGAAACCGTGGTGTGGGACAGCCTGGCGATCATGGAATATCTGGCCGACAAGGTCGGGCGTGAACGCTTCTGGCCCAAGGAAGAGGGCGCCCGCGGAATGGCCCGCGCCATGGTGGCTGAAATGCACAGCGGTTTCCTGCCATTGCGGCGCGAGCTGCCGATGAATGTGCGCCGCCGGGTCCAGCTGCCATCGGTCTCGGATGAGGCAAAGCACGGCATCGTGCGTGTGCTGAGCCTGTGGGCGGAGGCGCGCGCGCGCTTCGGCAACAGTGGCCCCTTCCTGTTTGGCACTTTCGGCGCGGCAGACATTTTCTATGCGCCAGTTGTGTCGCGCTTTGTCACTTATGGCATCGCCGTGCCGGGCTTCGCCCAGGCTTATATGGAAGCGATCTGGGAGCATGACTGGATGCAGGAATGGATCACCGCCTCGGAGGATGAAGAGTGGGTGATCGAACAATTCGAGAAGGAACCGGCCTGATGTTGCGACATCTGGCGGGCCTGATCGCCGCTCTGGCAATCCTGTTGCCCGCCCCGGCGCAGGCCTGGGGCTTTTACGCCCACCAGGTGACGGGCGAGATCGCGCTCGCCAATATTCGCCCCGAAACGCGCTCAGCGATGGAGCGGCTTTTCCGGGCCGAGGCGCTGATCGGCACGCCCGATTGCCGCCTGCGCAGCCTGCCCGATGCGACCGTGTGGCCCGATTGCCTGCGCCGCGACGGCTGGCGCTGGGGCTATACCTTCGCCTGGCACTATCGCACTGCGCCGATTGGCGAGCCTTACAGCCCGCGCAGCAATTGCAGCGGGGGCAATTGCATTCTGGCGCAGATCGAGCGCAACCAGCGTATCCTTGCCGACGAAAGCCTGCCCGCCAATATCCGGTTGGAGGCGCTGGCCTTCATGGTCCACTTCGTTGGCGATGTGCACATGCCGCTCCATTCGGGCGATCACAACGATCGCGGCGGCAATGACCGCGTGACCGATTACGGTATCGTGCCCGGCCTGAACCTGCACTGGATCTGGGACGGGCCGCTGGCCGAACGCGCAATCTCTTCAGCGCAGCCGTCGCTGGTGCGCCGCTATACCGCAGCCGAACGGGCCGAGCTGGCTGGCGGCGATGCGGCGGAATGGGGCCGCGAAAGCTGGGAGATTGCCCGGACCTTTGTCTATCCCAACGCCTTTGATTGCGAGGACTGCACCGGCGAACTGCCATCACAAACCGCGCTGACACAGGAAGATATTGTCGCCGCCATCCCCGTAAGCCAGCGCCGCGTGACGCAGGCCGGCCTGCGCATGGCGCAGATGCTGGACGAGGCGTTTGCACCGGGGCCGCTGCCGGTGCCTGAACGGGAACGCCGCTAGGGAATGCGGTTGGTTTCGTATCGCGTCCCGTCCTTGCGGGCATAGCCATCCGGGTCGAACACCATGTCGATATCGGGATATTCGCCCGAATCGGCATCGGGGTCACCGCCGCTGATGGCGACGAATATGCAGTCTTCCGTTGAGCGGTTCTGGAGATGATGGCCATTGGCTTTGCCGGCAGCCCAAGCCAGAATGTCGCCCGCGCGCACCGTGGTTTCGCCGTCGTCCTCGACCAGCACCGCCTCGCCCGTCAGTATGATCACCAGTTCGTCCTCACCGCGATGCCAATGGCGCTGCGACGACCAACCGCCCGGTTTGAGCACGACATGGCTGGCGCCGAGCAGGGTAAGCCCGGCGACAGGTGCGAGGCGGCGATACCATCGGCCTTGCACCGGCTCATCATAAGGTGACGGATAGCCGGTCACATTGGTTTGCGGGATGGCATCAATATCAAGCTTGGGCATTCGCGAAAACTCCTGCTAATCGCGGCATAATGAACTTCGCTGCTGAGCTCGCCAAGCGTTTGATCGCCGCCCCCAGTGTTACGCCTGCCACCGGCGAGGTGTTCGATGTGCTTGAAGGCATGCTTGCGCCGCTAGGCTTTGCGGTCCACCGCTTCACGCGCGGCGAGGGCGAAGAAGGCAGTGATGAGGCACCGGTAGAGAACCTGTTTGCCGTTCGCAAGGGACCGGAGGGCTCACGACACTTCGCGTTCGCGGGCCATCTTGATGTCGTTCCTCCGGGCGAGGGCTGGGCCAGCGCGCCGTTTGAGCCTGAGGTGCGGCCAAGTCCGGGAGGCGAGCTGCTCTACGGGCGCGGCGCGGTGGACATGAAAGGCGCGATCGCGGCGATGGTCGACGCGGCATCACATGTGCCCGTTGATGCTGGCACGATCAGCTTTATCATCACCGGCGATGAGGAAGGGCCGGCCTTGCATGGCACGCGCGCGCTGATCGATTTCATGCGCGAGCACGGCCACCAGCCAGATCTGTGCCTGGTGGGTGAACCGACCAGCGTTCACCGGCTGGGCGACATGATGAAGATCGGGCGGCGCGGGTCGGTCAATGTCTGGCTGGAGGTCGAGGGGACGCAGGGCCATGTCGCCTATCCGCATCTGGCGGACAATCCGCTGCCGCGCATGGTGGCGATGCTGAGTGAACTCAACGGTCTCCACCTCGATGACGGCACCGAATGGTTCCAGCCCAGCAATCTCGAGATCACCGAAATCGACATTGCCAACCGTGCACACAATGTGATTCCCGCCAAAGCCAAGGCGCGTATTTCGATTCGTTTCAACGATCGCCATTCGGGCGCCTCGCTTGCACGGCAGGTGATCGAAATTGCCGAGAGGCACGGCGGCAGCGCGCGCCCGGTGATTTCGGGTGAACCCTTCCTTACACCGCCCGGCAGGTTCTCGCAGATCATTGCCGATGCAGTGAAAGCGGAAACTGGGCTCGATCCCGAGGCATCGACAAGCGGCGGCACGTCCGATGCGCGCTTCCTGCGCGCGGTGTGTCCGGTGATCGAATTCGGCCTATGCAACGCGACGATGCATAAGCGCGATGAAGCGGTTGTGGTGGCCGATCTCGATACGTTGAGCCGCATTTATGCGCGCGTGGCCAAGGCTGCGCTCGCTGCATGAATTTATCTTGTCATTGCGAGGAGGCCCCAACTTGTTTCGGGGCGACGCGGCAATCCACAGCTGTTCTGCGTGACGCCCCTGGATTGCTTCGCTACGCTCGCAATGACGATAGAGTGTGAGGGGACGCTGACGTGAAGACATGGTTCAGAATTCCACTGTGGCAGCGCGTGATCGCCGCGCTGGTGCTGGGCGTTGCGCTCGGTCTGGTCTGGGGGCCCGAAGCGGAAAGCATCAAGTTCATCGGCGATATCTTCGTCGCTTTCATCAAGATGCTGGTGGTGCCGCTGATCTTCTTCAGCCTGGTTGCCGGCGTTGCCAGCATCGGCGATCTGCGCAAGCTCGGCAGTGTCGGCTGGCGGGCCTTGCTGCTGTTTGTGGTCAGCGGCCAGATTGCTGTGTGGCTGGGGCTTGGCCTCGGCACCTTGGTCCAGCCCGGCATTGGCGTCGATACCTCGATGATCGAAATGGGCGCCGTGCCCGAGCCAAGCGAAACCACGTGGCGCGGAATGTTGCTGGGCATGATTCCGCAAAGCCCGGTGCAGGTCATGGCGGACGTCAACGTGCTGCCGCTGATCATCTTCTCGCTGCTGATGGGCATCGGCATATTGATGGCCAAGGAAGAGGGCGAGCCAGTCCTGAAGATTTTCGATTCGGGCGCGGTGGTGATGCAGAAAGTCACCATGGTGGTGATGGAGCTGACCCCCTTCGGCGTGTTCGCGCTGATGGCGTGGGTGGCGGGCACGCTGGGGCTTGATGCGCTGGCGGCGCTGGGCAAGCTGGTGTTCCTCAACTACCTCGGCTGCCTGCTGATCATCGGAGTGATGTATTCGGCGATGATCAAGTTCATCGCCCGGCTGCCTGTGATCGGGTTCTTCCGCGGGATCGTGGACGCGATTGCGGTGAGCTATTCCACCGCTTCCTCCAATGCCACGCTGCCGGTCACGCTGCGCTGCGCCGAACGCAACCTGGGCATCAGCAATTCGGTGGCGAGCTTCGTGATCTCATTGGGCGCGACGATCAACATGAACGGCACCGCGATGTATCTGGGCCTGGCGACGTTGTTCGGCGCGCAGGTCTTCGGCGTAGATCTTTCGATGGGCGATTATTTCCTGATCTCGATCCTCGCCACGCTCGGCGCGGTGGGCGCGGCGGGCATACCGGGCGCGGGCCTCATCATGATGGCGCTGGTGTTCGGCGCGGTGGGCGTGCCGCTGGAAACGATCGCCTTTGTTGCGGGCGTGGACCGGATCATGGACATGATGCGCACCACCACCAATGTCACCGGCGATGCGGCGGTGGCGACCGCCGTTGCCGCGCTGACCGGCGAAATCGACCGGGCCGAGATGATCAGCGCGGATGATGTTTAGAGCCCTGACGCTGGTGACAGGTTCCTGCGGGCCTTGATCCTAGCTGCCATCATCCTGATCGACATATTCGACCGGGATAAATTTCCCCAGCCCGCAGCCTGCCCCGCGGCGCAGGTCGCCGCCGAAATTCTCAAGCACATAGATGATATCGGTGCTGCATAACTGGGTCAGCGATGTCTCGTAAGTGAAGGCTTCTTCAAATCCCAGCCGCGGGCAGGTGTTCGGCAGGGTGTTGCGATAAACCCTGTTGCCGTTCATCTCGAAGTCGATCGTGCGATCGTCGTGCACTCGCGAATTGCGGATCTGGCTTAGCGGAATGCAGCTTTGTGCCTCGCCAACTACCCGCACTGGCGGCCCGTCGCTGACGAATTCTTCGTCGGTTTCAATCGGGGCGCAGCCAAGCGCCAGCAATGGCAGGCTTGCAGTCAAGATTGATCGAAGCATCTAAGGCACTCCTTTCCCAACCGCGCCAAAGATTCAGGCGCGTTTGGCTTTGGTGGTTCCCCTGTCGGGTCTTTCTAACACTTTTTCGCGGAAACTGCACAAATCCGCCACCTTGCAGCGCCAGCACTCGGGCGTGCGCGCCTTGCAGACATAGCGGCCATGCAGGATCAACCAGTGATGCGCGCCGAGGCGGAAGGGTTGCGGCACGCGCTTTTCCAGCTTGGCTTCGACCGCTTCGGGCGTCTTGCCCTTGGCGAGGCCGGTGCGGTTGCCGACGCGCAGGATATGGGTGTCGACCGCGAAAGTTTCCTCGCCGAACCAGCAATTGAGCACGACATTGGCGGTCTTGCGGCCCACGCCGGGCAGCGCGGTCAGCGCCTCGCGGGTGCCGGGCACCTCGCCGCCGTGGTGCTCCACCAGCAACCTCGACAGTGCGATCACGTTCTTCGCCTTGGAGTTGAATAGCCCAATGGTCTTGATGTGCTCCTTGAGGCCTTCCTCGCCCAGATCGAGCATATCCTGCGGCGTCTTGACACGCGCGAACAGCGCGCGCGTCGCCTTGTTCACCCCCACATCGGTTGCCTGCGCGGATAGCACCACCGCGACCAGCAGCTGATAGCAATTGCCATATTCAAGCTCGGTCTCGGGCGCGGGGTTATCCTCGGCCAGCCGCCGGAAAAATTCGAAAATCTGGTCGCGGGTCACGAATTGAAACTCACAGGCCGAGCACGTCCTGCATGGTATAGCGCCCCGGCGCCTTGCCGATCAGCCATTCGGCAGCCCTGACCGCGCCGCGCGCGAAGATCATGCGGTTTTCGGCCGAGTGCGACAGCGTGATCCGCTCTTCATTGCCCGCCAGGATGACGCTGTGCTCGCCCGCCACGGTGCCGCCGCGCAGGCTCGCAAAGCCGATCGCGCCCGGTTTGCGCGCGCCGGTCTTCCCGTCACGCCCGCTTTCGGTGTTCGCTCCAAGTTCGATCCCGCGCCCTTCGGCGGCGGCTTTGCCCAGCAACAGCGCGGTGCCAGACGGCGCATCCACCTTCATCCGGTGGTGCATTTCGACGATTTCGATGTCCCAATCGGGGCCTAGCTTGCTGGCCGCCTCGCGCACCAGATGCGCCAGCAGCGTCACGCCCAGCGATGTATTACCGGTCTGCAATATCGGTATAGCGTGCGCGGCATCGTCGATCATGCGGTGGTGTTCTTCGGCAAGCCCGGTTGTGCCGATCACAAGCGGCACGCCCGCCACGCGCGCCGCATCGAGATTGGCCTTGAGCGCACCAGGTGCGGAAAAATCCACCAGTACACGGCAGCGCGTTGCCAGCGGGCCGGGCTGCTCGCCCGCATCGACCCCGCCCGAAACCTCATGACCGGCTTCGGCAATCGCCTTCATCAGCGCCTGGCCCATCCGGCCTTTGTGTCCGATTATTCCGAATTGCGCCATATCTGTCCCCGTTCAGGCTGAACTTGTCGAAGCCCTGCACTTTCTTCAAGTAGAAGAACAGCCTTTCGACAGGCTCAAGGCGAACGGAAGCGAGGAAATGCCCCAGAACATCGTCATTCTCACCGGCGCGGGGATCAGCGCGGAAAGCGGAATCGATACTTTTCGTGACGCGGGCGGGCTGTGGGAGCGGCACCGGGTTGAGGACGTCGCCACGCCCGAAGGCTTCGCGCGCGATCCAGAACTTGTGCTGGGCTTTTACGACATGCGGCGCGAGGCATTGCGCAGCAAGCAACCCAATGCGGCGCACCAGGCACTGGCGCGGCTCGATGCAGGATGGGGCGGTGAGTTGCTGATCGTGACGCAGAATGTCGACGATTTGCACGAGCGCGCTGGCGCCAGCCGCGTGCTGCACATGCATGGCGAGCTGAAAAGCGCGCTGTGCACCTCATGCGAAATGCGTTCGCCGTGGGACGCGCCGCTAAGTGACTGCCCCCCTTGCCCGGTGTGCCAGGCGCGCACCCTGCGTCCCGATGTCGTATGGTTCGGCGAGATGCCTTACCAGATGGACCGGATCTATGGCGCGCTGCGCGACGCGGATCTGTTTGTCAGCATCGGCACCTCTGGCGCAGTCTATCCGGCAGCGGGCTTCGTGCGCGATGCGCGCGACCTTGGTGTGCTCACACTTGAACTGAATCTTGAGCGCAGCGAAGGCTCACACTGGTTCCACGAATCGCGCCAGGGCAAGGCGGGAGAGCTGGTGCTACAGTGGGTGGATGAGTTGCTAGAGGGTTAGTGGGCGCATCCCTTGCACGCCGGGTCTTTGGCGATGGTGAGTGCGCGCATGCCCGGCTGCATCCCGTCGAGCAGGTGCAGCCTGCCCCATTGCGGATCGCCAAAGGCGCTTACCCCGGCCAGCAGCAGGCGCACCGCCTGCATGGCGGCGAAGGTGCCCACCCATCCCGCCATCGCGCCCAGCATTCCGTCTTCGGCGCAGGTGTCGCAATCCTCGGCATCGAAAGCATCGCCCACGAAGCAGCGATAGCAGGGCTGGTCCGGCAAATGCCCGGCGAAGGCACCCACCTGCCCCTGGAACCGGCCAACTGCGGCTGACAGCAGCGGCACGCCTGACGCTACGCAGGCATCCGATACCGCCAGGCGGGTGGCGAAATTGTCCGTCCCGTCAAGCACAAGATCGGCATCCTTGATCAAGGCGGGAGCATTTTCCACCGTGATCCGGGCGTCGCTGATTTCGACCTGCAGTGCCTCGTCGAAATTGGCCAGCCAGCGCCGCGCAGAGGTCGCCTTGCCATGCCCCACGTCACGTTGGGTGAAAATTGTCTGACGCTGCAGATTGCTGGTGTCGACTGCGTCGTCATCGACCAGCGTAAAGCGCCCGATGCCCGCAGCGGCGAGATATTGTAGCGCGGGCGAACCGATCCCGCCCAGGCCGATCACCGCGACATGCTTTTCGCTTAGTGCAACCTGCCCCGCGCCGCCGATTTCCGGCAGCACGATGTGGCGGGCAAAACGGTCAAGCCGGGCAGGGGATAATGTCATGGAACAGCTGTTTACAGCCTGTGCACAGCCTGTCGACAGGGCTGTTCATAGCCCTGTCGATCACTGTGTTCATCGCTTGTGGAAATTATGTGTGAATTAACTTTCCAGCTGCCGCAGCAGGCTGCGCACATCGCCGTCCATATCGGCATCGCGTTTCCTGAGGTCTTCGATCAGCCGCACGGCGTGGATAACTGTCGAGTGGTCCCGCCCGCCAAACTTGCGCCCGATTTCAGGGTAGCTGCGCGGGGTCAGCACCTTGGCCAGATACATCGCCACCTGACGCGGGCGCACCACGGCGCGCGCGCGGCGTTTTGACGACATTTCGCTGCGATCAATCCGGTAGAATTGGCACACGGTGCGCTGGATCTCGTCAATCGTGATCCTGCGGCGGTTGGCCGAGAGAATATCGGTCAGCTGTTCTTCAGCGAGCTGAAGCGAAACCTCTTGCCCGGTCAGCTGGGCATAAGCGATCAGCTTGTTGAGACCGCCCACCAGCTCGCGCACATTGCGGGTAATCGTGCGGGCAAGGAAATCGATCACATCATCGGGCACATCGAGCGGGGCAAAGCGAGTCAGCTTCGATTCGAGGATCGACCGACGCAGTTCGATGTCGGCGGGCTGGATATCAGCCACCAGCCCCATCGACAACCGGCTGAGCAGGCGCGGCTCGACCCCGTCGAGCGCTTGCGGCGCGCGGTCGGCGGCGAACACCAGTCGCTTGCCTTCGGCCAGCAGCGCGTCAATCGTGTAAAGCAGCTCTTCCTGCGCGCTCGCCTTGCCAATGATGAACTGGATGTCATCGACCAGCAGCAAATCGAAACTGCGCAAACGGGCCTTGAATTCGATCATCTGGTTGGCTTTGAGCGCCTGGACGAATTCGACCATGAAACGTTCTGCGCTGCAGTAGAAGATGCGTGCACGCGGATGCGCCGAAAGATAGGTATGGCCGATCGCGTGGAGCAGGTGGGTCTTGCCCTGGCCGGTTGCCGCCTTGAGGTAGAGCGGCGAAAACTGTGGCTGTTCGGTGGCTGCCATGCGCTCTGCCGCGTTTTTGGCAAGCACATTGGCTTCGCCGGTTACAAAGGCGGCAAAGGTAAGCGAGGGGTCAAGCCCCACCGAACTGGTGAAGCCGGCATCGCCGATCGTGCCGGCGGCTACCGTTATCGCGCTGCCATCGCCGCCGTCATTGGCCGGGCGGCGACCACTGCCGAGCATCAGTTCAGGCAGTTGGCGGCGTCCCGGATGGACCGAGATGCGCACCTTGCGCACTTCGCTGCGCATGATCTTCCAGGCCAGCTGCAGCCGGTCATGGAACCGGTCGTTGACCCAATTGGCGGAAAATTCGGTTGGCAGATACAGATCCAGGGTGCCGGAATCCTTGCAGATACCGCCAAGCTGAATCGGTTTGATCCACTGGCTGTGGAGCTGGTGGCCCAGATCCTTGCGCAGGCCCTGGCTGATATCGGCCCAGTCGGCGGCGAGATTTACGGCTTCGGCGTCTTCCATCAGATCTTCGTCGATTGCCCGCTTTGCTGCTCGCGCCTTGTCATGATTCTGGACCATTCCCCAAAAAATCCTATCTCGACCCCGGTCACGCGCCGGAGTGATTTATTCGAACCAACGATAGGCAAAGCTTCGCCACCGCGCGAAATCGTGATTCCGCGCTTCCCCCCATCGCTTCAGCTTGTAAAAACCCGGACTGTCCCGCCCCAAGCACCAACGTTTTATCTACGCCTTTTTATTTCACGCAAGGGGGATGGGTGTAAAAAATCAGAAATATTTTGATTGACTCGCCTTAAACCCGCAGACTTGCGTTGAAGTGGTTGAATCGGCTTCAAAATACCCTTCAAGCCAATGCGAATCGCGGGAAAACCTAGGGTTTCGTGCCGAACCCTATGCTTCAGGGATAAAACAAAAGGGCCGCACCCAAACAGGGCCGGCCCTTATGTGCTGGAGTGCGCCATGCGGCAGCGGCGCGAAGCCGCTGAAACGCGAATCAGAGCGAAGCGACTCGCTTCGTCAGGCGCGACATCTTGCGGGCAACGGTGTTCTTGTGGAGCACGCCGCGGGCCACGCCGCGAGCGAGTTCAGGCTGCGCAGCCTTGAGCGCGTCAGCAGCAGCGGCCTTGTCACCGGTTTCGCATGCGGCTTCGACCTTTTTCACGAAGCTGCGGATGCGGCTCATGCGTGCACCGTTGATTTCGGCGCGGCGGTTGTTGCGGCGGATGCGCTTTTTGGCTTGCGGCGTATTGGCCATGTCTGTCCTTGTCTCTCGACCGCCCTGTGCGGCCGGATAAATCACTATTTAGGTTGCACGAAAAACGGCGATTCCTCGCCGCAAAGCGCGCCACATAGTCGCGACTCGCCAAATCGTCAAGGAAAGGCTCACCTCTGGCACGTCGCGCAAAACCAGCTGCTGCGCCCGCCCTGCGCGAAGCGGCGGATCACTCCCCCATCATCACGGTGGCAGGCTTCGCCCTCTCGGCCATAAACATCGAACGAGCAAGCGAAATAGCCCAGCGCACCATCGGGCGCGGCATAGTCACGCAGGGTGGAACCGCCGTCGCGGATCGATTGCTCGAGCACTAGGCGGATCGCGGGCACCAGCCGTTCAAGCTGCGGACGCGTGACCTTGGCGCCGGCCTTGCGTGGGTGGATGCCCGCACGCCACAGCGCCTCGCAGACATAGATATTGCCGAGCCCGGCGACGATGCGCTGGTCGAGCAGGCACAGCTTGATCGCCTGCTTGCGCCCGATGAGCGCGGATTTGAGATAGGTCGCGCTGAATTCATCACCCAGCGGCTCCGGCCCCAGCGCGGCAAAGGGCGCCCAGCGGTCGAGTGCGGCGGTCTGGACCAGATCGACCGAGCCGAACCGGCGCGGATCGCATAGCGCAAAGCGGTTGTGCGCGGTTTCAAGCACCAGATGGTCATGCCGGTCCGCGTCGGCGGGATCGATCCGCCACCTCCCGCTCATACCCAGATGGAACACCATGGTCTGGTCGCGGTCGGTGTGGATCAGGCCGTATTTGGCGCGGCGCCCCAGCCCCGTCACTTGCGCACCGGTGAGCACCTGCACCAGCTCGGGCGGGAAGGGGCGGCGCAAATCGGCCCGGTTTACGCGCACGCGGGTGATCCGTTCCCCGTCAAGGAACCGCGCGAGCCCGCGAACCGTTGTCTCAACTTCTGGAAGTTCTGGCATGGTTTCTTCTGATTGACGGAACCGGCTGGCGCTCAGCCCAACAAGGACGTTCCTTTAACACCCTTTGCCACGCCCGCAATTCATCCTAAGGCGCCTCGCGATGACGGATAAAGTTTCCTTTGGCTATGAAGATGTAGCCCCCGAAGAAAAGACCCGCCGCGTCGGCGCTGTGTTTTCCAATGTCGCGCGCAAATATGACGTGATGAACGATGCCATGTCGGGGGGGATGCACCGGCTGTGGAAGGATCGTTTCGTGCGCCGGGTAAAACCGCAGCCGCATGAGGCGATCCTGGATATGGCCGGCGGCACGGGCGACATCGCCTTCCGCCTGGCAGCGCGTTGGGCCGAAGTGGTGGTGGCTGACATCAACCAGGACATGCTCGATGTAGGGATCGAGCGCGCCATGGAACGCGGGATAGATGGCCTGTCATGGTCATGCCAGAATGCTGAAACGCTCACATACCCGTCAAACACCTTTGATGCCTACACCATTGCTTTCGGGATCAGGAACGTCACCGATATTCCCAGGGCACTGCGCGAGGCGCACCGGGTGCTGAGGCCCGGCGGGCGCTTTTTCTGCCTCGAATTCTCGACCACCGAATGGCCCGGCTTCAAGGAAATCTATGACCTTTATTCGCACAGGCTGGTGCCCGCGATCGGCAAGGCGATTGCCGATGACGAGGATTCCTATCGCTACCTGATAGAATCGATCCGCCGGTTTCCCGATATGCCGAGCTTTGAACGGATGATCCGCGAGGCAGGCTTTGTGAACACGCGGGTCGAACCGATCATGGGCGGGCTGGTCGCGATCCATTCGGGTTGGAAGATTTAGGTTGCCACGTCCGGCCACGCATGTCTGGCGGCTGCTCAAATGGGGCCGCACGCTGGCGCGGCATGGTGCGCTGCGCGGGATCGAACGCGATCCCAACACCCCGCTGCCGGTCAAGCGGCTGGCGCGCATCGCCCGATTGGGCACTTTTCAGCCAGCGGTTCCCGATTATGCCGGTGCGTTCACGGACATCGGCCCTGCCGCGATCAAGCTGGGCCAGACGCTGGCAACGCGGCCAGATCTGGTCGGGGTTGAGGCCGCGCACAATCTGCTGACCTTGCAGGACAGCCTTCCGCCGGTGCCCTTTGCCGAGATCGAGGCATCGATTACCGCGACTTTCGACAAGCCACTGAGCGAGCTGTTCCAGCATATCGATCCGGTTCCGGTTGGTGCAGCCTCGATCGCGCAGGTCCACCGCGCGGTGACGAGCGACGGGCGCCAGGTGGCGGTGAAGGTGCTGCGCCCCGGCATCCGCGAACGCTTTGCGAGCGACATTGGCACCTATGAATGGGCCGCTGCGCATCTTGAGGCGTTGGGCAGTGACGAGGCACGCCGGCTCCGCCCGCGGCTGACCATCGCCAATTTCAAGCGCTGGACCAATCGCGAGCTGGACTTGCGGCGCGAGGCGGCATCGGCCTCTGAACTGGCAGAATCGATGAAGGGTTTTGTCGGCTACCGCATTCCGGAGGTCGACTGGGATCGAACCAATGGCCGGGTGATGACGATCGAATGGGTCGACGGCATCAAGATCAGCAAGGTCGACGAGCTCAGGGCCAAGGGACATGACCTGCCCGAACTGGCCAATCGGCTGGTGCTCGCATTCCTGACGCAGGCAATCTCGGGCGGTTATTTCCACGCCGATATGCACCAGGGCAATCTGTTCGTGGAGGATGATGGCACGATCGCCGCGATCGATTTCGGCATCATGGGGCGGATCGATCGGCGTGCGCGGGTGTGGCTGGCAGAAATCCTCTATGGCCTCACCACCGGCAATTACCGCCGCGTGGCAGAGATCCATTTCGAGGCGCAATATGTGCCGAGCTATCACTCGGTCGATGAATTCGCGACCGCGCTGCGAGCCGTGGGCGAGCCGATGCGCGGCAAACCGGTGAGCGAACTCAGCGTGGGCCAGATGCTCGACGGCTTGTTTGCGATCACCCGCGATTTCGACATGCAGACCCAGCCGCATTTGCTGTTGTTACAGAAAACCATGGTCATGGTCGAAGGCATTGCGACCCAGCTCAACCCCCAGATCAACATGTGGGACACGTCTGCGCCCTATGTGCGCAGCTGGGTGCGTGACGAGCTGGGCCCCGAGGCGGCCTTGGCCGATGCGATTCGGGAGAATGTTTCGACCTTGCTGCGCTTGCCCGGCCTTGTCCGGCGGCTGGAGGAGAAATTCCCGCCCAGGGGCGGCGCGCCCGAACCGCCGCCATTGCCTGACGTCGAACTGATCGTTGGCCCTGGCACAGGAAAACAGCGCAGCTGGCCAGGCTATTTGCTTGCTGCGGCGCTGGGCGCAGCGGCGCTCTACGGCGCCCTGGCGCTGGGCTGGATCGGCTAGTCTTCGCCTTCGAAAGCATGGTGCGGCAACATGCGGCTGCCGATCAGCGCGATGACCACGATGACCGCTTCAACCAACATTGGCTGCCAGAACCCTTGATAGGGGCCGTCGGTCATCAGCGTCACGATCCGCCCGATCAGCGCGATTGCCATCAGCGCGGCTGAAACCAGCAAGGGATCGCCCTTGCGCGACCAGCCGCCCCAGATCAGACATCCGCCAGCGACCACGAAAAACGCAGTCATATCGGCCCTGATTGTGGCCAGGCCCATTACGCCCTGCGGGGCAAGGCCGAAGCCGGCGGCCGAGCCGACTGGGGTCAGCAGGAAGCCAATTCCCATCGCTACGAAGAACAGACCGCCAACGAAAAGCAGCGCGCGTAACACCAAAATCATGGAAATATCCCCTCAGAACTCGCAGCGATGTTAGCTGCATGTTAGGAAAGCGCTAGGTAAAACTTAACCACTATGTCGCAGGGTTGGCCTTGCAGGGTTGGCTGGGGCTGGCTGTGCGGCTAAGCGTGACGCGGATCAACCAAGGGGGAGCTCAACGCAATTATGAGTGTGTCGCTGGGCGCTGACACGGGAATTCGCTCGTGAGCGGTGCTGGACCGAAAATTCTGCTCGTCGTGGGCGGCGGTATCGCTGCCTATAAATCGTGCGAGCTGGTCCGCCTCATCCGCAAGGGTGGGGGCGATGTCACTTGCGTGCTGACCGCAGGCGGCCAGCAGTTCGTCACACCCATGGCGCTGGCAGCGCTGAGCGAGAACCAGGTCCATACGACCTTGTGGGATCTCAAGAACGAAGCCGAGATGGGCCATATCCAGCTCAGCCGGGAGGCGGACCTGGTGGTGGTGTGCCCGGCAACGGCTGACCTGATGGCCAAGATGGCGGCGGGGATTGCCGATGATCTGGCCACCACGCTGATACTGGCGACCGACAAGCCGGTGATCGCGGTCCCGGCGATGAATGTGCGCATGTGGGAACATGAAGCGACGCAGCGCAATCTTGCCTGGCTGCGGGAAGCGGGCGTGACAGTGCTAGATCCGGATCAGGGCGCGATGGCCTGCGGAGAATTCGGCTATGGCCGCCTGCCAGAGCCGGAAGTTATCTGGGCCGAAATTGCGGGCCGCTTCGGAATCGAAGTTGAATTGCCTGTGGGGGCCACGCCGGTCGCCGCTCCAGCAATCGAGCCGGACGAAGAAGCCGAATCCGAAGATGTCGTTGAAGCGATCGAGCCTGAGGTTGCGCCCAAGGGCGGCGGGCTGGGCGGATTGCTGGCTTCGATCATCCCGCGCTCGACTCCCAAGCGTACCGCCGAGGATATCGAGGCTGAATTCCTTGCCGAAGAGGAAGCCGCGATGCTGGCGGCCGAAGCCGAGAATGATGAGGCTTTGCCCGCAGGCGAAGAGGCGGGCGAAGGCGAGTTGCCGGTTGAAGGCGGCCCGATTCTGGCTAAGAAGGGCGGGGCAAGTTCCGCCCCGCCAACCGATCCCGAAGCGATGAACCATACCGTCAAGGAGGGGGCCGCAGAGCCTGAACCCTTGGAAGGCGAAATGCCCGCACCGGCACCTGAAGCAAGAGATGTCGAGGCCGCCGAGGAAGACGCGCTGGGCGGCGGCGAATTCAAGGTCGCAGCCGGGCATCGCCCGCTCAAAGGCAAGCATGTGCTGATCACCGCCGGGCCGACATGGGAAGCGATCGATCCGGTCCGCTACATTGCTAACCGGTCCTCTGGCAAACAGGGCTTTACCATTGCCGCAGCCGCCGCTGCTTTGGGAGCCAAGGTCACTCTGGTGTCCGGCCCGGTCTCGCTCAAGACGCCCGAAGGGGTTAAGCGGGTCGATGTCGAAAGCGCGATGCAGATGTCGGAAGCGGTCAAGCAGGCCATGCCGGCAGATGTCGCGGTGATGGTGGCTGCGGTCGCTGACTGGCGCCCCAAGGATTTCAAACCCGAAAAGATGAAAAAGCGGGGCTCTGCTCCGCCCGCGCTGGTGCTGACGGAGAACCCCGATATTCTCACCAACGTCGCAGCAGCAACTGACCGGCCCAAGCTGGTGATCGGCTTTGCCGCCGAGACCGAGGATGTGATCGACAACGCCAAGAAGAAGCGCAAGCGCAAGGCGGCTGACTGGATCATTGCCAATGATGTTTCTGGCCCCAAGGGCGAGAGCGTGATGGGCGGGGACACCAACCGGGTGCACATCATCAATGATGCGGGCGTCGAGAGCCTGGAAGAAATGCCCAAGCTCGAAGTGGCGTTGGCGCTGGTGCAGCGGATGGCAGAGGCGCTGGCAGAAAAGGAAGCCAATGGCTGATCAGGTTGCGGTGCAGGTCAAACGCCTGCCCAATGGCGTGGGTCTGGAATTGCCGCGTTACGCCACCGACGGGGCAGCCGGGATGGACGTGGTTTCCGCCGAAACCGTCACGCTTGCCCCTGGTGCGCGGTATGCCGTGGCGACCGGGCTGGCGATGGCGATCCCTCAGGGTTACGAAATTCAGGTTCGTCCGCGCAGCGGCCTTGCGCTGAAACACGGCATCACCGTACCCAACACGCCGGGCACTATCGACAGCGATTATCGCGGCGAGCTCAAAATCATCCTGATCAACCACGGCCCCGAACCGTTCCCGATTGCACGCGGAGACCGCGTGGCGCAGCTGGTGCTGGCGCCGGTTATTCAGGCGGCTTGGGACGAAGTCGAGGAACTGAGCGAAACCTCGCGCGGCACCGGCGGCTTTGGCTCAACCGGTGGGCACGTGAAGCTGGTCTGATCGTCTACCGGCAGTTGATCAGTTATCGAGCCGGCGGACCTTGTTCTCTTCGGGCTTGATCGTAATCCGCAGTGTCTCGCCCGAATTTCCGGGGAAATCGACGAACATCGCCTCGACCAGATTGGGCACGAGATATTGCAGGCGGTTCGAGGAAGAGACCGCCTGCGCCTTGCCTTCGAACAGCCGTTCGCCAGTTCCCGTATCGTCGATCTTCAAGTCGATCCCGCTGGTATAGACGGTGTAGCTGCGTACATCCGGACCGCCGAACCACGGATCGTAGAAGCCATAACCCCAGGCGCCGTATGGGCGATGGAACCCGCTGCGGTAATAGCCGCGATACCACGGGCTCCAGAACGGATCATACGCACCCGCCCCGGTCGAGCGCACCTTTTCGCGGCCGTTGTCGACGCCATAGTCAAAGCGCACAAGCAGGCCGGCATTTTCTGGATTGGACTGGGTATAGCCCAGCCGTTCCATCTGGGCTTCGACCATATCGGCATAGAGCGCGAATTCGAGCCCACCGGCAAGCGCCGGATCGTCTGCCACTACGGCAAAAGTCTCGCCTGCGGGTGCGGGCAATGTTGCCTGGAAGCGCGACACATCGGCTTTGAAGCCGGGTGAAGCGCAGGCCGCCAGCCCTGCCAGCAAGATGGGCACGGACGCAATCCTGAGCGCGCGGGCGCTGAAACGGCTTGTCTTGGTCATATCGCCACCTTCAATCTGGTTTGCGCCGAAAGGACGCTCATATTGCTGCGCCTCGACGACGCAAGCTGTCATTTAAGTGCTGCGAAGTAAACCAAAAGGGGTGAACGGGAATTGAATGCATTTGCCCCGTGCAATTCTACCCTCCCCCTCAGCCGCGTGCGCGCACCAGCCCCAGCGCCTTGTAGGCGGCATCGAGAGTGGGGGTGCCCAGCTCGCGGGCGCACGCTGCGCCGCGTGCCAGAATCGCGTCGAGCGTTTCGCGGTCATCCTTGAGCTCTCGAAATCGTACGCCGATCGGCGCCAGAGTTTCGACCAGCAATTCGCCCAGGGCGGGCTTGAACACGCCGAAGCCTTGCCCGCCGAATTCACTCAGCACGGCATCCGTGCCTTGGCCTGAAAGCGCGCCATAGATCCCGACGAGGTTCAATGCTTCGGGCCGGCCTTCCAGCCCCTTGGCCTCGCTCGGCAGCGGTTCAGGATCGGTTTTGGCCTTCTTGACCTTCTTCATGATCTCGTCGGCATCGTCAGCCAGATTGATGCGGCTCATGTCGCTGGGATCGGACTTGCTCATCTTGGCGCTGCCATCGCGCAGGCTCATGATCCGTGCCGCTTCGGGCGGGATGATCGGATCGGGCAGGGTGAACACGGGCGCCTCATCGGAAGCGAAATCATTGTTGAATTTCTGCGCGATGTCGCGCGCCAGCTCCAGGTGCTGCTTCTGGTCCTCGCCTACCGGCACATGCGTCGCCTGGTACAGCAGTACGTCCGCTGCTTGCAGCACCGGATAAGTGAACAGCGCAACCGAGGCCCCCTCGCGGTTCTTGCCAGCCTTGTCCTTCCACTGGGTCATGCGGTTCAGCCAACCCATTCGCGCCGTGCCGCCTAGCAACCATTGCAGTTCGGCATGCGCGGGCACCTGCGCCTGGTTGAACAGGATCGCCTTGTCGGTATCGAGACCGCAGGCGACCAGCGTGGCAACCAGCTCAAGGGTGGAGGAATGCAGTTCCCGCGGATCATGCTGCATCGAAATGGCGTGCAGATCGGCAATGAAGATCAGGCACTCGCCGCCTGCTGCCACGGCATCGTGCTGCAGTTTCACATAATTGCGGATCGCACCGAGGTAATTGCCGAGGTGGGGCTTGCCGGTGGGCTGGATGCCGGAAACAACGCGCATGGAAGATTCTCTGAACTGGTACTTAGGCCTGGCGGCGCATTAGGCGCTGGACCGCCGCCTTGTCGAGCACCCCAAGCAACACGGCGAAAATCGCATAAGTGGCGATGCCGATAAGCATCAGCGCCATGATCGACAGCCCGCGTTCGATTGTCGAGCCGCTGAAATAGGGGTCGCCATAGATCATCGCCAGCCACAGCGCCGCACCCATCGGCAGGGCGGCAAGGGTGATGCGCGCCAGCCGGCCCGTGACGCGTGCGGTCAAACGGAAAAACCCGCGCCGCACCAATATGCCATAGAGCATCGCTGTGTTGACCCAGGCCCCCGCTGCGCCCGCCACGGCGAGCGAAAGTACGCCGATGCGCGGCACGAAATAGAGATTGAGCGCCACCGCCACCGTCAGGCTGATCGCGGCGGTGATCACCGGGGTGCGAGTATCCTTGCGGGCGAAGAAATTGGGGGTCAGCACCTTGACCAGCACATAGGCCGGCAGGCCAATGACCAGGCCGGAAACCAGCATCCCCGTGATCGCGGCATCTTCAGGCGTGAATGCTCCGGCCTGCATGAACACCCGCACAAAAGCGCTGCCGGTTACGAACAACGCCACGGCGGCGGGCACGGTGAGCAGCATCGACAGTTCGATCGCGTTGGATTGCAGGCGCTGCGCTTCCTCGCCCTCCTCACGCGCGATGAAGCGGCTCAGCGCGGGCAGTATAGCGGTGCCCAGCGCGATACCGATGATTCCCAGCGGCAGCTGGTTCCAGCGGTCAGCCATGGCCATATAGGTCAGGCTGCCATCGGGCAGCACGCGGATGAAGGCCAGATCGATGAAGCGGCTGATCTGGTAAACGCCGGCGCCGAACACGGCGGGCACGATCAGGATGAACATTTCCTTCACCTGCCGGGTGAGGCGCGGGCGGCGCAGCGGGATCGAAAAGCCCGCCCTGCGCATCCAGTAGCCGAGCCAGGCGAGCTGGAGCAGCCCGCTAACCGAGACTGCAACCGCCAGGTAAAGCCCTACCTGCTGGCGTGTCGCCTCACCGCTCGGCTGGGCCGCCCCCCAGAACAGCGCCACCAGCAGGCAGATATTGAGCAGGATCGGAGCTGCTGCCGCTGCGGCAAAGCGCGACAGCGAGTTGAGAACCGCCGCAGTCAGCGTGGCGAGGCTCATGAACAGCAGATAGGGGAAGGCAATCTGCCCCATCTTGACCGCCTGCGCATAGGTTCCAGGGTCTGCACGCAACTGGGCATTGGCGAACAGCCACAGCACCCACGGCATGGCCAACATCATAATGGCGCCGAACAGCACCAGTATCGGAAGCAGGATTGCCAGCACTTCGCTGGCAAAGCGGCGGGCCTCGCTTTCGCCTTCGGCCATGTGACGGTTGAATAGCGGCACGAAGGCACTGGCAAAGGCACCTTCGGCGAAAAGTCTGCGGAACAGGTTGGGCAGCTGGAAGGCAAGCTGCCAGGCGTCGGCCACGCCGCCCGCGCCCAGTACGCGGGCCAGCATGATGTCGCGGACAAAGCCGAACACGCGGCTGACGGCGGTCAGCCCACCGATCGTTCCCACGTTCTTGACCAGGCTCATGTCAGAACCGCCCGATCAAACCGAGGCTCGCTCAGGCCTCGCTGGCGGGCGATTCGGCAGCCGCCGCTTCCTGCTCGCGCTTGGCTTGCAGCTGCTGGATGTAGAGCCCGTTGAAATCGATCGGGTCGATCATCAATGGCTGGAACCCGGCGTCACGTACTGCGTCGGCCACAACTGCGCGGGCGAAAGGGAACAGCAGGCGTGGCGCTTCGGCAAAAAGGAAGGCATGCGCCTGGTCCTCGGGCACATTACGGATGCCGATAAGTCCGCAATAAGCCAGCTCGACCAGGTAGGCGTTGCCCTGCGATGACTTGGCGGTGACATTCACCTTGAGCTCGACCTCGGTCACTTCATCGCTGATCTTGTTTGCGCCGATGTTGAACTGCAAGTCGATCTGCGGTTGTTCCTTCCACTGGAACACCTCGGGCGCATTGGGATTCTCAACCGAAAGATCTTTGACATATTGCGTGATAATTCCGGCGGACGGCAGTGTATCTGCGCCATTGCCCTGCGGTGGGGTTGGATTGAGATCGGTCAGGATATCGCCTTCGTCGGCCATTGTTCGGTGCTCTTTCACGTGTTTGTTTGTGAGGAATATACGATCGGGATGCCACCTGCGTGGTGGTTTGGCGCGCCGCCTAGCATCCAAGCGCGGTTCCCGCAACCGATGCGACTATACCATGGCATCAGAAAAAAGGGACCGAATCTCCCGATCCGCCGTTGTCGAGGGGCCTCTAAAGTCCTATCTGTCGTCAAAGGGGCAAAAGAAGGCGCGGCTGTTCCGCGCTTGCCAACCGCTGGATAGATCAAGTGATTGTTGAAATTGTCATTCTCGCCATGATTGCGGCCTTTCTTGGCCTCAGGCTCTATTCCGTGCTTGGCCAGCGTGCCGAACATGAAGAAGAGTCGATTCCGCATCGCTTCGGGGCAGGTGATGAGGATCGTGCCCAGGCCGCCGCCCCGAAACCTGCCGCACAAACGGTTGTCCAGATTGCTCCACAGAACCGGCTTGATGGCCTGGTGCCGGCGGTTGAGCGGGGCGTGCGCGAGATTGCCGCGGCTGACCCGCGATTTGATATCACCGCCTTTCTCGCGGGTGCCAAGGGCGCTTATGAGATGGTGCTGGAAGCCTTCTGGAACGGTGATCGCGAGACGCTGAAGGAACTGTGCGATGACGATGTCTACGCCGGTTTCAGCGGCGCGATCGACGCGCGGGAAGCGGCTCGGCAGACGCTCGACAACAAGTTGATCCGGATAGAGGACACCCGCATACATTCGGCTGTGCTTGACGGGCGAATGGCGCGTGTTGCGGTGCTGTTCGTGTCGGATATCGCTGCGGTCACGCGCGACAAGGAAGGCAATGTCATCGCCGGATCGCTCGACGATGCGGTGGAAAGCCGCGATGTCTGGACCTTCTCGCGCGATGTCACGTCCGCGGCGCCTGACTGGTTGCTTGACGAGACCGACGAGGGCTGAGCGCCTCGCCGCATTCCTATTGAGGAGAACCGCCATGAACCGGCGCAGATCGAGATCCGCGTCGGTTGTTGTGGCTGTGCTGGCGCTGGCGGCTTGCGCCCGCGTGAGCTCGCCCCCGCCGCCCACCAGCGCGCTGATGGCCGGGGTGACCGCCGGGGCTGAGTTGGCCGCGCTGGGTATGGAAGAGGTCGATGCCGCAGCTGCGCTGGCTAGCTTTGCCGAATCCTGCCCCAAACTGCTCGCGCGTGATGACCAGAGCGGTTTGACCCGGGCGAGCGACTGGCAGGCCGCTTGTGACGCCGCGCCCGGCTGGACCTATGGCAATGCGCGCGGTTTTTTCGAAAGCTTTTTCAGTGCGGTTCGCGTGGCTGACGGCGCGGCCTTTGCGACCGGTTATTTCGAGCCCGAGATTGCCGGATGCCGCATCCGCCAGCCGGGCTGCGAAGTGCCTGTCTACTCCATGCCGCCCGAGCTTGTTCGGGCATGGCCAGCAGATGTCCCCGAGGCTGAACGCAGCGGCCGCCCGCCGCTTGGCCGATATGACGCCAGCGGCGCCTTCATCCCCTATTACACCCGCGGCGAAATCGACGATGGTGCGCTGGCCGGGCGCGGGCTTGAGCTTGCATGGGCAGCCGATCAGGTTGAATTCTTTTTCCTCCAGATCCAGGGTTCGGGCCTGCTTAGGACGCCCGATGGCCATGTCACTCGCATCGGCTATGCCGGGCAGAACGGTCACGAATATGTCGCGATCGGGCGAGTGCTGCGCGAGCGCGGCTATCTGGGCGAGGGACCGGGGCAATATCCGCTGTCAATGCAGGGGATTGTGGCCTGGCTGCGCGACAACCCGGCAGAAGGGCAAGAGGTCATGCGGATGAACCCCAGCTGGGTGTTCTTCCGCGAACTTGAGGGAGACGGGCCGCTGGGCGCGCTCGAAGTGCCGGTGCGGCGCGAAAGCTCGGTCGCAGCGGACCCGCGCTTCGTGCCGCTGGGGGCTCCGGTTTGGCTCGACATGGAGCGCGACGAGGCCGACGGACTGTGGATCGCGCAGGACACCGGCGGCGCGATCAAGGGCGCCAACCGCTTCGATACATTCTGGGGGGCGGGCGATGATGCCCGCGAAATTGCAGGCGGGATGAGCGCATCGGGCAGTGCGCTGGTGCTGCTGCCCAAACCTTCCGTCGAACGGCTCGTGGGCGAACCATGAGTGTCCCGCGCGGCCTTTCTGCCGAAGAACAAGCAGCCTGGGCGAAACTGGCCGCCAGCGTGACCCCGCTAGAGGGGCGCAAGCGGCCCAAGGTGCCAAACAATGCAGCACCGCATGGCGACACGCTGCTGCGCCCCGCCCCCAAACCCGTGATGCCTGCGGCAAAGCCAGCGATTGCGGTGCGCCACGCGCCACCTGCGTCGCCGGGGCTCGACTCGCATTGGGATCGCCGGTTCAAGGTCGGCATGGTCCAGCCCGATTTCACGCTCGACCTGCACGGCCACACGCTCGAAACTGCCTATGACAGGCTGATGGCGGGGCTCGACCAGGCGCGCACGATGGACGCGCGCGTGGTGCTGCTGATCGCGGGCCGCGAACGGCCGGTCGATCCCGCAGACCGCCAGCATCGCCGCGGCGCGATCCGGGCGAAGCTGCTCGACTGGCTGGCCGCCAGCCGCCATTCCGGTGCGATCTCTGCGGTGCGCAAGGCGCATATCCGCCATGGCGGCGAAGGCGCGATCTACCTGGTGCTCAAACGCGCGCGCTAGGCAACAGTCGCCTCAGGCCCAGCAGGATTGCGCCCATCGCCACAAAGAACAGCGCCAACCCGGTGATGTTGAACAGCAATTGCAGCCATCCGACACTTGGCAAATCGAGGAAGAAATAGGGATAGAAGCCGCTTGCCGCGCCATAGAGCAGCGCGAAAATGGTGTAGGCGACCGGTGCCGGCGTCACCAATGGCAGCGAGCGCCAGGTCAGCTGCGCCCGGTCGGACCAGGCGATCCACCAGAAGATGGTGGCTGCCGGGACCACAGTATGGAAGGCGAGATTGGTCCACCAGTCGAGCCCGACCGGATCATGATCGGCTGCGAGGAGTGCGTGATAGACCAGGGCCACCACGCCAAGCGCGGTCGCCAGCCCGAACGGCACCCGCTCGCCGATGCCCTTTCCGGCTGCGACCCACAGCAGGATCAGTCCGGCTGCAAGATTGCTCCAGATGGTGAAGAACCTTAGCAGCAGCGCGAAAGACACCAGCGGCGAACCATCACTCTCGAGATTGATGGTGGTCTGCAGTGCAAGGCTGGCCAATGCGAGCATCCCGATGGCTGCGGCAATAAGGCGGGCAGTGCGTGAGAGAGGCTGGTTCATTTCCTGCGCTCTAGTCCCAAGCGCCACCTGTGCCTAGCTGCCAACGCAAAACCCCCGGCCGGATGGCCGGGGGCTCTGTTGCGGCCCCTTGAGGGCGTCGGGTCACGAGGGTCAGATGCCGCTCAGCTATGGTACTTGGCGTGGGTGATGTCGAAGCGGTCAGCATCCATCACCTTGGTCCAGGCCCTGGCGAAATCGCGCACCAGGCGTTCCTCGCCGCCGGCTTCGGCATAGGTTTCCGCCACTGCACGCAGCTGCGAGTTCGAACCGAACACCAGATCGGTGCGGGTGGCGCGCCATTTTTCCGCGCCGCTCTTGCGATCGCGGCCGATGAATTCCTCATCGCCCGAGCCTTCCGCCGCTTCCCACTTGGTGCCCATGTCGAGCAGGTTGACGAAGAAGTCGTTCGACAAGGTGCCAACCCGATTGGTCAGGACGCCGTGGCCGGTATTGCCGCTGATGGCGCCCAGCGCCCGCATGCCGCCCACCAGCGCCGTCATTTCCGGGATCGACAGGCCCAGCAGGTGCGCCCTGTCGACCAGCATGTCCTCGGTCTTCACGCTTGCCTTGGTGCGCAGGTAATTGCGGAACCCGTCAGCGAAGGGTTCGAGCGGCTCGAAGCTTTCGGCATCGGTCTGCTCCTGGCTGGTATCGCCGCGCCCGGTGGTCACATCGACGCTGACCGAATGGCCGCCATCCTTCGCCGCCTTTTCGACCGCGGCGGCGCCCGCCAGCACGATCGCATCGGCCATCGAGATATCGCCGCGCAATTCGTCGAGCTTGGCAAGGACCTTGGCCAGTTCGTCGGGATCGTTGGCCGCCCAGCCCTTTTGCGGGGCAAGCCGCAAGCGCGCCCCATTGGCTCCGCCGCGATTGTCCGAATTGCGATAGGTCGAGGCTGAAGCCCAGGCTGCCTTGACCAGTTCGCTGACGGTGAGCCCGCTTGCCAGAACTGCCGATTTGAATTGCGCGACAGCGCTGTCCGAAGGCGTGCTGCCGGCCGGGACCGGATCCTGCCAGATCAGATCTTCCGCCGGCACTTCGGGGCCAAGGTAACGCACCTTGGGGCCCATGTCGCGGTGGCACAGCTTGAACCATGCGCGGGCAAAGGCATCGTCGAGCGCGGCCTGATCATCGCGGAAGCGTTCGGAAATCTTGCGGTATTCCGGATCGCGCTTCAGCGCCATGTCCGCCGTGGTCATCATGGTCGGGACCTTTTTCGACGGATCGCGCGCATCGGGCGCCATGTCCTCTTCCGATTGTCCGATCGGCTGCCACTGAAACGCGCCCGCAGGCGATTTCACCAGCTCGTATTCATATTTGAACAGCAGGCGGAAGTAATCGCCACCCCACTGGGTGGGGTTGTTCGACCATGCCCCTTCGATGCCCGAAGTGGTGATGTTGCCCTTGGCGATTTCCTCGGGATCGTTGAGCCAGCCAAAGCCCTGCAATTCCAGCGTTTCGCTTTCCGGAGCGCCGCCGAACGTATCTGCCGGGTGGGCGCCGTGGGCCTTACCAAACGCGTGGCCCCCGGCGGTAAGCGCAACCGTCTCCTCGTCGTTCATCGCCATGCGGGCAAAGGTTTCGCGGATGTCGCGCGCCATGCCCTCGGGATCGTGCGGGTTGCCGCCCGGCCCTTCGGGATTGACGTATATCAGGCCCATCTGGATTGCCGCCAACGGGTTTTCCAGCGCCTTGCCTTCATCGGGCAGGATGCGGGTGGCAACGCCTTCGTTGACCCATTGTTCTTCGGTGCCCCAATACACCGTCTCCGGCTCGAACACGTCCTTGCGGCCGCCGCCAAAGCCGAACACCGGGCCGCCCATCGATTCGATGGCGACATTGCCGGTGAGGATGAACAGATCGGCCCAGCTGATGTGCTTGCCGTATTTCTGCTTGATCGGCCACAGCAGGCGGCGCGCCTTGTCGAGATTGCCATTGTCGGGCCAGCTGTTGAGCGGAGCAAAGCGCTGCTGCCCGCTGCCCGCGCCGCCGCGCCCGTCACCAGTGCGATAGGTGCCTGCCGCGTGCCACGCCATACGGATGAAGAAGGGGCCGTAATGGCCATAATCGGCTGGCCACCAGTCCTGGCTGTCGGTCATCAGCGCGGTCAGGTCAGCCTTCAGCGCCTTGTAGTCGAGCGCGTTGAAGGCTTCGCAATAATCGAAGTCATCGCCCATCGGGTCAGGGTTCTTGCCCGATTGGGTCAGGATATCGAGTTGCAGCTGGTCGGGCCACCAATCCTTATTGGTGCGGCCCAGCAGCGATCGAGCTACGCCATCACCGTTGAAGGGACAGCCGCCGCTCATTTCTCCGGTCTTCGCGTCCATCTGGAATTTCTCCTCTTGCTAGGGGACTCGGACGATAGCCGAGCTTTATAGCCATAGGATGCGCTTCTGGGCGTGAACTGTCCAATCGATTAAAATGCGCTGATTGATCGAATGAAGCGATTTCAGCCAGGCGCTATTGCAAAGGCCGGAGGGCGCTTCTGCCGCGCTGTCGCTACCCTGTCTGCGCCCGGTGCAGCAGCTTGTGGTCAGCCAGCACCAGCGCCATCATCGCCGCGACCACCGGGGTGCCGCGAATGCCCACGCACGGATCATGCCGTCCCTTGGTGCGGATTTCGGTAGCTTCGCCGTCTGACGTGATCGTTTCAACCGGGGTGAGGATCGAGCTGGTGGGCTTGAACGCCACCCGGCACACTACTGGCTGGCCGGTCGAGATCCCGCCCGCCGTGCCGCCGGCATGGTTGGCAGTGAAGCGCGGCTTGCCATCGTTGCTTCCCGGCTCTGGGGGCCGCATCGGATCGGCATTTTCCTCGCCCGTCAATCGCGCAGCGGCGAAACCGTCACCGATCTCGATGCCCTTGACCGCATTGATGCTCATCATCGCGGCGGCGAGATCGCTGTCGAGCTTGGCATAGACCGGCGCGCCCCAGCCGGCGGGCACACCCGTTGCCACGCATTCGACCACCGCGCCCAATGAACTGCCTGCCTTGCGCGCGGCATCGACCTTTTCCTCCCAGCGCTTCGCCGCTGCCGGATCGGGGCAGAAGAAGGCATTGTTGCCAATCTCTTCCATGTCGATCGCCTCGCGGTCGATCGCATCGCCGCCCAGTTCGCAGACATAGGCCATGATGCTCACTTCGGGGATGATCAGCCGCGCCACCGCGCCCGCCGCCACCCTTGCGGCGGTTTCGCGTGCAGAGGAACGCCCGCCGCCGCGATAGTCGCGGATGCCGTATTTCGCGTCATAAGCATAGTCGGCATGGCCGGGACGATAGGCCTTGGCGATCTCCGAATAATCTTTCGATCGCTGGTCGGTGTTCTCGATCATCAGCGAAATCGGCGTGCCGGTGGTCTGCCCTTCGAACACGCCCGAAAGGATGCGCACCAGGTCAGCCTCTTGCCGCTGCGTGGTGAACCGATTCTGCCCCGGCCTGCGCGCATCGAGGAAGGGCTGGATGTCGGTCTCGCTCAACGCGATGCGCGGAGGGCAGCCATCCACCACAGCGCCCAGCGCCGGGCCGTGGCTCTCGCCCCAGGTTGTAAAGCGCAGCACGCGTCCGAATGTGTTCCAGCTCATGGCGCCGTTTCATAGCGATTACTCCGTTCGTGTCGAGCGGGGGACGAATTTCCTACTTCGAACCGGTGTGGCAGGATTGCGCAATGCCCCACGTCTTGCGCCCGGACTGCCCCGTGTTCCCACGGCGGATGCACCTGCCTGTTTTTTATCTATTGGACCGTGTTCCATGTGTTCCATCCTGTGGGATTTCCTCTCGTGGATTTGGTTCTCACACCTCGTCATTGCGAGCAGCCGCACGGCTGCGCGGCAATCCATCGTCCGGCCCTGGATTGCTTCACTTCATTCGCAATGACGATAACTCTACCGATCCACTGGAAATTCGCCGGTCGTTACGCCAAGAACAGAACATGATCGCAAAGCGCGCCATATGATTGCGAAACTTCGGGGCCTGCTCGATGAAACTGGCACCGACTGGGCGGTGATCGACGTGCAGGGCGTGGGCTATCTCGTCCATTGTTCTGCCAGGACGCTCAGCGCGCTTGGCGAGCAGGGAGAGGCCTGCACGGTCTATACCGATCTTCAGGTTTCCGAGAACGACATGCGCCTGCTGGGCTTTGCAGATAGCGCAGAGCGTGACTGGTTCCGCTTGCTCACCAGCGTGCAGGGAGTGGGGAGCAAGATGGCGCTCAGCGTTCTTTCGGCGCTGTCGACGGGCGAACTGCGCGATGCCTGTGCGGGCGGCGATGCGGCAATGGTCGCGCGTGCGCAAGGCGTGGGGCCGAAACTCGCTGCGCGCATCGTCAACGAATTGAAGGATCGGGCGGGCGTGCTGCCGGGCGGCGGCGGAGCGGTAGGCGCAGTCGCGGCGCCGGTTGGCGGCGCTAGCGCCGATGCGGTTTCCGCGCTGGAAAACCTGGGCTTCAAGCCCGGCGTGGCGGCGCAGGCAGTCGCGCGCGCACAGGGCGAACTGGGCGAGGATGCAAGCGAAGCCGACCTCATCCGCGTGGCATTGAAGAAGGCGGCAGGGTGATGGTCAACCACTCTCGTCATTGCGAGCGTAGCGACGCACTCCAGATTCAGACCGCTGGATTGCCGCGGGGCTTCGCCCCTCGCAATGACGGTTTGGATTTGGCGCTGAAGGGGGCGGCGGGGTGATGGAGGCGGCTTATCCTTCCCGTCATGCTGAACCCGGTTGCGAAAGCACAGCTTCGCTTCCAGCATCCATCATGCGATTTGCCTGGATTTCTCGATGACCGATCCCATTCCCCTCCATGCGGCTGACCGCCAACCCGACGATCCCGATGCGGCGCTGCGGCCCAAATCGCTCGCCGAATTCATCGGGCAGGAGGCGGCGCGCGACAATCTGCGCGTGTTCATCGAGAGCGCCCGTTCGCGGGCAGAGGCGATGGACCACACGCTGTTCTTCGGCCCGCCGGGGCTGGGCAAGACCACGCTGGCGCAGATCGTGGCGAAGGAACTGGGCGTAGGCTTTCGCGCCACCAGCGGCCCGGTGATCGCCAAGGCGGGCGACCTTGCGGCCCTCCTCACCAATCTCGAACCGCATGACGTGCTGTTCATCGACGAGATCCACCGCCTCAATCCGGTGGTGGAGGAAATTCTCTATCCGGCAATGGAGGACCGTGCGCTCGACCTTATCATCGGCGAGGGGCCATCGGCGCGCAGCGTGCGGATCGACCTGCCGCCCTTCACACTGATCGGCGCGACCACGCGGCAGGGCCTGCTGACCACGCCTTTGCGCGATCGCTTCGGCATTCCGGTGCGGCTCAATTTCTACACCCATGCCGAGCTTGAGCTGGTGGTATCGCGCGGCGCGCGCCTCTTGGGCCTCGACATCGATGCACAGGGCGCGCGCGAGATTGCGCGGCGCAGCCGCGGCACCCCGCGCGTTGCAGGGCGTCTGCTGCGCCGGGTGCGCGACTTTGCCCATGTGGCAGGTGACGGGCTGGTGACACGCGCGATCGCCGATGATGCGCTGATCCGGCTGGAAATCGACCGGCTGGGCCTAGATGCGATGGACCGGCGCTATCTCGCCATGATCGCGACGACCTATAAAGGCGGCCCGGTGGGGGTCGAGACGCTGGCGGCGGGGCTCGCCGAACCGCGCGACACCGTTGAAGACGTCATCGAACCTTACCTGATCCAGCTTGGCCTGCTTGCCCGCACCGCGCGCGGGCGAGTGCTCAACGATGCCGGGTGGGAGCATCTCGAAATGCAGCCGCCAAAAGCCGCGCCCCCGGGCTCGCAAGTCGGCCTGTTCGAGGACGAGGGTTAATGCGAATCGGTTAATCCCTGCGGTCCTGGCGGTCCCGCAGTGGGACAGGGCATGCAGACTTGGCGCATTTATGCAGGTTTCAGGGGCCGATCGGGTTCCAGACATGGTTAATTGCATTGCCGCGACTCGGGCCGCCATGGTCCAACAGGATCAACCGGTTGGCCTGGTCCAATCGCAGGGCGGCTGCGGCTCTATTTTGGGGGGCGCCGCAGCCGCCCGGTACCCTCTTGTGACTGGCCCGCTCCACTGCGACCCGTGGAGCAGGTTAAGGCAAGCCCTGTGAGGAAGCGCTTAGTCTCCAGCTTCCGACATGGGGATTAAACCTGGTCAAAGGGCGGCTCGCGCATTGCGGTGCCGCCCATTCTTTTGCCGCTTTCCTGCTCGCTCAGGGCCGGGTTATGGGAAGCGCCGCGGCTTCCCATGCGTCAATTCCGCCTTCAAGATGTTTGACCTTTTTGCCGATGCGGTTTGAAAGTTGCTGTGCCGCCCGCGCGGAGCGGCGGCCGGAATGGCAATAGAATACGACTTCGCGCCCGTCCGAAAGATCAAGCATAGCCGGATCGAACTCACCGATGGGGATATGCTCGGCCCCCGCGATCATGCCCTCGGCCACTTCGTCGGCGCGGCGTACGTCGATCAGGCGAACCTTGCCCGCATCGATCGCGTCCGCAAGCTGGGCCGCCTCCACCGCCTGAACCTTGGACGGATCGACCGGCGCGGCGCAGGCGGCAAGCGCCAGCGCCGCCAGCGCCGTCAGCAGCAGCCTTGCGGCCCTAGGCAGCAAGCTTCCTGAGCACATAATGGAGGATGCCGCCATTGCGGTAATACTCCATCTCGTTGGCGGTATCGATCCGGGATTGCGCGGTGAAGGTGAAGCTGGTGCCATCGGCGCGGGTCACCTCCACTTCGACGTCCTGTTGCGGCGTCATGCTGGCAAGGCCCTTGATGGTGAAGCTGTCATCGCCGGTCAGGCCCAGCGTCTCGCGCGTGTCGCCATTCTTGAACTGCAGCGGGAGCACGCCCATGCCAACCAGATTCGACCGGTGGATCCGCTCGAAGCTTTCGACGATCACCGCGCGAACGCCCAGCAGGATAGTGCCCTTGGCGGCCCAGTCACGGCTGGAACCGGTGCCGTACTCCTTGCCGCCGATCACCACCAGCGGGGTGCCGTCGGCCTTGTGCTTCATCGCCGCGTCGTAAATGGCCATCTGCTCGCCATTGTAGCTGGTGAAGCCGCCTTCGACGCCCGGTACCATTTCATTCTTGATACGGATATTGGCAAAGGTGCCGCGCATCATCACTTCGTGGTTGCCGCGGCGCGATCCGTAGGAGTTGAAATCCGCCTTCGAAACCTGGTTTTCCATCAGATAGCTGCCGGCCGGGCTGTCTTCCTTGATCGAACCAGCGGGGCTGATGTGATCGGTGGTTACGCTGTCACCCAGGATCGCCAGGGGCCTGGCATCGCGGATATCGGTCACCGGGGCGGGGGTCATTTCCATGCCCTCGAAATAGGGCGGGTTGGCGACATAGGTCGAACCCGGGCGCCATTGGTAAGTGTCACTGGCTTCGACCTTGATCGCCTGCCAGTGCTCGTCGCCCAAGTAGACGTCGGCATAGCGTTTCTCGAACATTTCGCGGTCGATCGAGCTGGCGCGCAGATCAGCCACCTCCAGGTTCGACGGCCAGATGTCGGCCAGCATCACGTCGTTACCGTGCTGGTCCTGCCCGATCGGGGAGGTGGTGATGTCTTCGGTCACCGTGCCCAGAAGCGCATAGGCCACCACCAGCGGCGGTGAAGCGAGGAAGTTGGCGCGCACGTCGGGCGACACGCGGCCTTCGAAATTGCGGTTGCCCGACAGCACCGAGGCGGCGACAATGTCATTGCCATTGATTGCCTTGCTGATCGGCGGGGCGAGCGGGCCGGAATTGCCGATACAGGTGGTGCAGCCATAGCCGACCAGATCGAATCCGATCGCATCGAGATGGTTCTGCAGGCCGGATTTCACGAGATAGTCAGTCACCACCTGCGATCCCGGTGCGAGGCTGGTCTTGACCCAGGGCTTGGGCTTGAGGCCGCGCTCATTGGCCTTCTTGGCAACCAGGCCGGCGGCAATCATCACATCGGGATTCGAGGTGTTGGTGCAGCTGGTGATCGCGGCGATGACAACGTCGCCATCGCCGATGTCGTGATCCTTGCCTTCGACCGGTACGCGCGCGGGCGCGGACTTGCCATAGAGTTTGGAAAGGTCAGAATTGAACAGCTCGTCCACTTCGGGAAGGATGACCTTGTCCTGCGGGCGCTTGGGCCCGGCGAGCGAGGGCACAACTGCCGACATGTCGAGCGACAGCGTGCTGGAGAAGACCGGCTCGTTGGCCGGATCGAACCACATGCCCTGCTCCTTCGAATAGGCTTCGACCAGCGCGATCTGCTCTTCGCTCCGGCCAGTGAGGCGCAGGTAATCAAGCGTCTTGTCGTCCACGCCGAAGAAGCCGCAGGTTGCGCCATATTCGGGCGCCATATTGGCGATGGTCGCGCGGTCGGCCAGGCTGAGGTTGGACACGCCCGGGCCGTAGAATTCGACGAAGCGGCCGACCACGCCATGCGCACGCAGCATCTGCACGCAGGTGAGCACGAGGTCGGTCGCGGTCACGCCTTCGCCCAGCGCACCATCCAGCCGGAAGCCAGCGACTTCGGGGATCAGCATCGATACCGGCTGCCCTAGCATGGCCGCTTCGGCTTCGATGCCGCCCACACCCCAGCCCAGCACACCCAGGCCGTTGATCATGGTGGTGTGGCTGTCAGTGCCCACGCAAGTGTCGGGATAGGCAACGAGCTCGCCATTTTCGTCTTCGCTCGACCACACGCCCTTGCCGATGTGCTCAAGGTTCACCTGGTGGCAGATGCCGGTACCAGGGGGGACAGCGGAGAAGTTCTGGAAGCTCTTCGAGCCCCATTTGAGGAAGTCGTAACGCTCGGCATTGCGGGCATATTCCAGTTCGACGTTCTTTGCGAAGGCCTTGGGGTGTCCGAATTCGTCGACCATCACCGAATGGTCGATAACCAGGTTGACTGGCACCAGCGGATTGATCTTGGCGGTGTCGCCACCCAGTTTGGCGATCGCATCGCGCATCGCGGCCAGGTCAACCACGCAAGGCACGCCGGTGAAATCCTGCAACAGCACGCGCGCCGGACGGTACTGGATCTCGCTGCCGGTGACGGGGTTCTTCTGCCAGTCGGCGATGGCCTGGATATCGTCTGTGCCCACGGTAAAGCCGCCATCCTCGAACCGCAGCATGTTTTCCAGCAGCACCTTCATCGAGATCGGCAGGCGCGAAATGTCGCCGATCGTCTCAGAAGCCTTGGCAAATGAGTAATAGGCGTATTCCTTCCCGCCTACCTTCAGGGTTGAGCGAGTTGCGAGCGTGTCCTTGCCGATCTGGGTCATGCGATCGTCCTTTCTTAGAGATTTTGATCAGCCTCGCCTGGAGAGCCGGCGGGCCGGATATTTCTGCCGCGCACCTGCTCTACACGGCGCGTTTGGTCAAGGGGGCGCCGGGAGGTAAAATCCGCTTAGACAGCGCTTTGTTCCAGGCGGGCGCGGGTCGCGATCCAGCAGCCAATCACGATCAGCAGCGCTCCAGCGACCGTGCTGGCGGTCACCCGTTCGGCGAAGAACAGCCATCCAAACAGCGCCGCCCACAGGAAGCCGGTGTATTCGATCGGCACCAGGGCCTGGGCCTCGGCGCGGCGGTATGCCCAGGTAAGGAACAGCGCTGCGCCAACCGCCAGCACTGCGCTTGCGGAAATCTCCAGCCATACGCGCTGGCTGCCCGGCCATTGCAGCAACAGCGGGGTGCCCCCAAGCAGCACCAGGCCGGCGATGCCATTCTGGAAGGTGCTTGCCTCACTGGGGCTTGCCAGCAAGGCTTGCTGGCGTTGCAGCACCAGGCTCCAGGCATAAAGCATTGCCGACAGCAGCAGCGCGACAAGCCCGGTCATGGCCTCGTCGCTCATCCGCTCGCGCCCGATGCGCCCGCCAATGATCACGATAACTCCGGCAAGGCCCAGCAGCGCGGCGATGATGGCCTTGCGCTCGATCCTCTCGCCCAGCAGAACAGAGGCAAGATAAAGCGCCAGCAACGGGGCGATAAAGGACAGCGCGATCGCTTCGGCCAGTGGGAGGCGGGTAAGCGCGAAGAAGAAGGTCCAGCCCATGAAGGCGACCACCACGCCGCGCTTGAGATGCACCTTCAGCGCGTCGCGCCGGGGCCACCGGCGTGTCTGCCACCACCATACCGGGGCGATCATGCAAAAGCCGATCACGCAGCGCAGGAAATAGGCACTGTAGGCACCTACCGCCAGCGAGGCGCTTTTCATCACTGCATCCATGGCCGAAAACAGCGCGATGCCGGCCAGACAGGCGAGAAATGGCAGGATGGAATGGCGCGGCGAGCTCACCCTTGCGCTATAGGCACCAAGCTGCGCCGCATTCAAATCCTTCCTTAACTGACGAGCCAATTCAGGCGAGTGAAAGGCGCGGTGATTGATAGACGCTCGCACGTACAGTATTGTGCCCAGCACACCGGAATCGCGCCGTTAGCGGCGCTTAGGAGCTTGAATCGAAATGACATGTCGAGTGCGCGATTGGTTGATGGCATCGGCCGTACTAGTGCTGGCGGGCGGGGCTGCTTTCGCGCAAGAAAGCACGCCTGAGGCTTTGCTGGCGCAGGCTGCGCAGGATGAAGCGGACGAGCGCGCGCCCCAAAGCATGGAAGAAGCTTTTCCGCGCATGGTCTCCGATCCGGTGGTGCAGGGCGAATACGGGGCCGAGGTGGTCCCGCTGGTCCAGCCATGGACGCCGCAACAGGCATCGGCCCTGGCCATGGTCATGCGCGGGATCGAAGCGGAAGGATTGAACCGTTCCGATTATGAACTCGAAGGCCTGTTGGCGGAGATCGGCCGCGGAGCCTCGGATGCGTTGAATGAAATTGCCAGTCGCAATTTTGTGTGGCTGGTGGAGGACTTGCGCGACGGGCGCACGCCAATGTCGGCCCGCAAGCAGTGGTTCGTGATCGATCCCGACCGTGACCTCTACCGCAGCGGCGAATTGATGCGCGCGGCGCTGGAGAGCGGTGACATCGCGGGCACGCTGATGCAGCTCAACCCGAGCCATCCCGATTATGCCCGTCTGCGGCAGGCTTTGGCGGATACGCCGCAGGATGAGGTCGAGAAGCGCAAGCTTATCCGTGCCAATATGGACCGCTGGCGCTGGCTCGCCCGCGACCTGGGCAGCCAGTATCTGATCACCAATGTGCCCGAATACCAGCTGCGCCTGACTGTGAATGACAAGATTATCAGCACCTATCGCACCATCGTGGGCAAGCCGGGCCGCACCGCGACCCCTCAGCTGGCCGAAATGGTCGAAGGGGTGGTGTTCAACCCCACGTGGACCGTGCCGCAGTCGATCGTCGTCGGTGAAGGGCTGGGCCAGAAAGTGCTCAGCAACCCGGCCTGGGCGCGCGCCAATGGCTATAAGGCAACAAAGGGCGAAGGCGGCTGGATCACTGTGGTGCAGCAGCCTGGCCCGGGCAATTCGCTCGGCCGGATGAAGCTCGAAATGCCCAATGAGCACGCGATCTTTCTGCATGACACGCCTTCGCGGCATCTCTTCGCTACCGACGATCGCGCGCTCAGCCATGGCTGCATCAGAACCGAGCGGGCGCTGGAACTGGCGATCACCATGGCGATACTGGGCAAGGGGGCGAGCAAGGAGGAGGCGGTCGAGATCGCAACCTCGGGCGAATATACGCTGGTGCCGATCGAGAAGCGCTTGCCCGTCTATATCACCTATTTCACCATGGCGAGCGACATCGATGGCGAACTGGCGACCTTCAAGGATATTTATGAGCGCGATGCGCCGTTGCTTGCCAGCCTCGACCAGCCGCGGGTTCAGAATCGCGCGCGCACCAGCGACGAGGAAGTGATCGTGATCGAAAACGACCCTCGCGCTGCGGGCTGACCCTGGGCGTTATTCCTCAGCGAAAATCGCGACTTCATTGATGCCGCTGCTGGATGCACGGCGGCGATACATGCCCGATGTGTTGAAGCTGAACAGCGCGTCGCCTTCGGGCGTGACCAGGATGACACCGCCATCGCCGCCCAGTTCAGCCACTTCACTCATTACCGCATCGGCAATTGCCTGCGCATGTTGTTCTTCTCGCGCGCGGCGTGCTTCGCGGTCGCGCTGGCCTGTCAGTGAACGCAGCACACCGCGCACGCTGCGGCTCTCGCTTTCCTTGCCAATCCTAATCCGGGTGCAAATTTCGTGGGCTACCCCAACGCGGATAAAGAATTCGCCCCACCCGGTGGCGGAAATGGCGCAGCTGCGATTGTCGGCATAGGTCCCCGCCCCGCAATGAATGGCGATTGACCAGTCCTGCGCCAGGGCAGGTGAAGCGAACAGGATAGCAAAGGCAGCGAGCAGCGGTCTGAAAATCGTCATGCTGCCCATCCATCATAGGCTTGGCTGGGCGCCAGCGCTTAACAACCGAGGTGAGGCAGGATAAGAGCCGCGCAATGATCCTGCGGCCTGCCACCCTTGAGGACGTTCCCGAACTCGCAAGGCTCGGGCGCGAGAGCTTCTGCGCCAGTTTCGCGCATCTCTATCGGCCACAGGATCTCTCCGCCTTTCTCGAGCAGGTCTATTCGCAGCATTCTGTCGCGGAGGAGGTGACCGGCGCGGAATGCCGCCACGCGCTGGCGGAGGAGGGCGGGGAACTGGTGGGCTATTGCAAGCTGCGCTATCCCAGCTGTTTTACCGCCCGTTCCGACGCGCAGAACCCGATCGAGCTGGGGCAGCTCTATACGGCGCCCGGCCAAACCGGGCGAGGCATTGGCGCGGCGTTGATGGATTGGGCGCTCGATCACGCCCTCTCGCTGGTCTGCGACGCGATCCAGCTTTCTGTCTATGCTGAAAACTTCGGCGCACAGCGGTTCTATCAACGCTATGGTTTCGCCAAGATCGCGGATATCACCTTCACTGTCGGCGATCATGTCGACCCGGAATTCCTCTACGAATTACGCCTCGAAAGGAGCACAAGACCATGAGCCAGTTCAATGCACAATCGACCACCGACGAGGTGCTGGCAGGGCATGATCTTTCCGGCAATATCGTGTTCATCACGGGTGGGGCCTCGGGCCTGGGTCTGGAAACCGCGCGGGCAATGGCCGCGAAAGGCGCGCATGTCATCCTGGCGGCGCGCGACCAGGACAAGCTCGATCAGGCCAGGGAAGAGATCGAGCGCGAGGTGGAGGGGGCAATTGTCGAGACGATCGTGGTGGATCTCGCTGCGCTCGCCAGCGTGCGGAATTGCGGCAAGGAAGCGAACCAGCGTTTCGACAGGATCGACCTGCTGATCAACAATGCCGGGGTCATGGCGTGTCCGTTCAGCCATACCGCCGATGGGTTCGAGATGCAGTTCGGCACCAATCATCTGGGGCATTTCTTGCTCACAAAATACCTTCTGCCATTGGTCGAGAAAGGCGCTGGCAAGCGGATCGTCAACCTTTCGAGCCGGGGGCACCACATGGACAAGGTGCATCTCGACGATCCCAATTTCGAGCACCGCGAATACGAAAAATGGGCCAGTTACGGCCAGTCGAAAACCGCCAATGTGCTGTTCACGGTGGCGCTGGACGAACGCCTCAAGGGCAAGGGGATCGATGTGTTTGCGGTGCATCCGGGCGGGATCGTGACCAATCTTGGCCGCCATCTGACGGAGCAGGATCGCGCCGCACTGCTCGCTAGAGTGACAGAGGCGGACCAGAACTTCGCCTGGAAAACGGTAGAGCAGGGCGCGGCGACAACTTGCTGGGCGGCAAGTGCGCCCGAGCTTGCGGGCAAGGGCGGGGTTTATTGCGAGGACTGCCATGTCGCCGAAGTCGATGACACTTCCAGCGAACGCGGGGTACGCAGCTATGCACTCGATCCCGCCACGGCCGAACGGCTGTGGAGCCTGAGCGAGCGATTGGTGGGTGAAGACTTCGAGATCTAACGCCTGGTTGCAAACCCTGGCCCGCCGCGAAATCGCCCTCCGGCGCGGCGAGATTACAGACCGGTCATGATGCCATCAGGTTCTGAGCGCAGCAATCAGGCCTTCGTTGAGCCAGCGCCCGAGCAATGCGCCCGCGCGCATCGCTGCCTGCTGCGCCTCATCGGCCGTCGCCTCCTCGCCTGCCAGCATCATGCACATCTCGCCATAGGGCATGCCGCCCTGGAGCGCGGCAAAGGCACGTGCTTCCTCAACGCTTCCCATCATGAATGTCGCGCGTTCGCCTTCGCGCCAGACCAGCACCGATTGCGGTTCGGCCAGCGCAGTTGCCACATGCACCAGCTCGTCTTCGCCAAGCGCGTTCCAGATCGCCCGCATATTGTGCGAGACTTGGCGCGATGCGGCCCCCGGCAGGAATTCGAGCCGTAGATTGGTCCATTCCTCTTCCCCGAAGCCGCCCGTCTGCCAGGTAAACCCGTCAGCATCGAGCGATGCGACATCGGCCGAAGTGAATGCCTGAAACATGGCCCATTCCAGCCAGGCAAGCTCTGCCACTTCGGGGTCGTTGCGGAACAGCTCGGCGCAGGTTGCGTCAAACCCTGCGCCCGCATCGTCAAGCGTCCAGCTGGTTGGCGGATTGGTGATCACATGATGCGCGGCGGCGCGGCGAAAGGCATCCTCACCAACCCAGCGCTCGGTCTTTTCATAAGTGCTTTTGAGCGCCTCGATGAGCGAAGATCGATAGTTGCCGCGATAAACCTCGATCCCCGCTGCGTGGCGATCATTCCAGCCCTGCGGCAGCGGGGCCTCATCAAACAGCACTTGTGCCATGAAGGCGGCCTGCCGCTCGGCAAGGGATGGTGTATCGTTCATGCCGCAACACTCGGCCGGGCCGAGGCGGCAAGCTTGCGCGCCTGATCCAGCTCGTCAAGCAGCTCGCCCAGCGGCGGGATCTTGTCGTCGCGCTCGATCATGGTGGCGACCGGCTGCTCGATCTTCGCCATCGCACGGGCATAGAGCGCCCAGACTTCGTCACACACTTCGCGGTCATGCGTGTCGATGATGATCTGGCCAGGGGTATGCCCGGCAAGGTGAATTTGGCGCACGCGCTCCATCGGCAGACCGGCAATATAATCACCCGCGCTGAACCCGTGGTTGCGCGCGCTGACATAGATATTGTTGACGTCCAGCAGCAGGTAGCAACCTGTGCGGCGCGCCATCTCGCTGATGAATTCCCATTCGGTGAACTCGTCTTCGGGAAATGTCAGGTAACTTGAGGGATTTTCGAACAGCATCGCGCGCCCGAGATGATCCTGCGCGCGCTCGATATTGGCGCAGACCACGCCCAACGCTTCCTCGGTCAGCGGGAGCGGCAATAAATCGTGGCTGTTATGCGCGCTGGTGCGGGTCCAGCACAAATGGTCCGATACCCACAGCGGATTGATGCGGCGTTCGAGCCGCTTGAGCTTGTCGAGATATTGGCGATCGAGCCCGCTGGCAGAACCGATTGACATCGACACGCCGTGAATGATCACGGGATGTTTTTCGCGCACCTGTTCGAGAATTCGCAGCGGACGGCCGCCATCAAGCATGTAATTCTCGCTGATAACCTCGACGAAATCGACTGCCACGTCGCTATCAAGGAAATCGGCGTAATGCGTGCGGCGCAGGCCAAGCCCGAATCCGCCGAATGGTTCGATCTGATTCATATCCATTCAAGATACATCAAAAAGTGATGGCCCGGCACCCTACAGGGATTCAGGGGTTGGGATTGCGGGCGCCGGGCCATCTAGCCGGAGAGGCTAGCTGATCAGCCTAGATCGCCGATCGTGCCGCCCTTCGTCAGGCATTCGCCTGCCTTCATCTCCGTGAAGCCGTGGCCCTTGCATTCGTTCTGGCCCTTGCAGGCATTTTCGCTGGTAGCGCAGTCAGCCTGGCCCTTGCACGCATGCACACCATAACAATGCACCGCATCATCGGCGTTTAGCGCGCCGCCGCTGCTGCCAGCGGGGGGCTCTGCAGCGAAAGCGGCGACCGAGGAAAGCGCCATCGCGCCGGCAAGGGCTGCAAATGCGGTTTTGCGGGTTTCAATCTTCATCAAGCACTCCATTTCCCACCATGACCGGAACGGGGGTGTCCGTGTGTGGATACAAGTGAGTTCGTTTATTGAAGGCGGGAGGTTACTTGGGGGTTGGATTTTTTTGCTGTAACCAGATGCGAATAATCGCCGAACCAGCCGATAGTTGCGGCCTCAACAGCAGGTTCGCTTGCAACACTCGCATATCTGGAGAAGAATTATGACGACCAAATCAATCACCAATTTCGTAGGTTTCGCGATTGCCGCCGGCGTTGCCGCAGGCCTGGCCGCTACTCCGGCAGTGGCCCAGAAGCAGCCGATGGAAAAATGCTATGGCGTTGCCAAGGCTGGCAAGAATGATTGCGCCGCCGGGCCGGGCACGAGCTGCGCCGGAACTTCGACCCGCGATTACCAGGGCAATGCCTGGAAGATGGTGCCCAAGGGCAGCTGCACCGGCATTGAGACTCCCAAGGGCAAGGGTTCCTTGTCGCCTGTCGAACGTTGATTAAGCCGGTATCCGAACAGGAGAGTTGAAGTATGAGCAGCCTGGTCTCAATCTACGAACGCCTTGTGAAAATCGCTTCCGGTACGTTTGTCGAGGGGCTGGCGCTGCTCTTCACTCGTGTTGCGCTCGCCGGGATTTTCTGGCGATCCTACCAGACCAAGGTGGAAGAAGGCACCTGGCTCCAGACCAAAGATGTACAATACATGATCTTTGAGATGGAGTTTTCGGGCCTTCCTCTGCCGACCGATCTGGCCGTGCCAATGGCAACCTATGCGGAATTTGCTTTCCCCATATTGCTGGTTGCCGGCCTCGCCACGCGTTTTTCGGCGCTGGCGCTGATGATTATGGCGCTGGTCATCCAGGTGTTCGTTTTCCCCACCTCGGAGCACTTCTTTGGTTGGGCCATCGGCGTAATAGCCTTGGCAGCTATCCTGATCGTGCGCGGTGGCGGGGTGTTCTCTGCTGACGCCCTGATCGCCAAAGCGCGCGGAAAATGATAGCTGACGAAGCCACACTCGCCCGCCTCATGGCGGCGGCACAAAAAGGCGACAAGCCTGCCTATAATGTGCTGCTGTCAGAGGCGGGAATGTGGTTGGAGCGTTATTTCCGTCGGCGCGTTCCTCCCCACCAGCTCGACGATCTGGTGCAGGACGTGCTGATGGCGCTGCACGCAAAGCGCAACACTTATGATAGGTCGCGTCCCTTTCTGCCGTGGCTGGCCGCGATCGCCCGCTATCGCTGGGTCGATCATCTGCGCAAGGTCTACAAGCATGAAAGCGATCTGCTGGAAGACAATGACGCCTATGTCGACAGTGACGAGGACGTGATCGAAGCGCGGGTCAGCCTGGAGCGGCTGTTCGTGCACTTGCCTTCCAGCCAGGCCGAGGCAATCGAGCTGGTCAAGATCGAAGGACTTTCGATCCACGAAGCCTCCCAAAAGACTGGCCAGAGCGAAAGCCTGGTCAAAGTCAATATCCATCGCGGACTCAAGAAATTGTCCGCACTCGTTGAGAAAGCATAAGAGCGATGAACAAGTATCGCGATAATCTGATTTCCGGACTGACCAAGGAATTGGCGCCGGTTCGCACATTTGCGATGCGTGACGGGGCCGCACTGGTAGCGGCGGCTTCGGTGGTTACGCTGGCCGCAGTCATGCTGGTCGAAGGCTTGGGCGCGCGAGTGTTCCAGGGCCAGGCTGCGCCTTTCTTCTGGATCACCAATGGATTGCTCCTGCTGCTGGGGCTTGCAAGCGCCGGTGCCGCCATCGCGCTGGCTTCGCCAGGCGTGGGCAGTCGTCACGATGCGCCCAAATGGGCGGCTGCGATGCTTGGCGTGCTGCCGCTCGCGGCACTGATCAGTGTGTTTTCGCGCGTCGGCACAGGCGAGATAGTGTTCGATCTTTCGGCGCTTCACTGCTTTGTCGCATCGCTGGCATCGGCATTGTTTACCGGCGGCGCTCTGATCCTTTGGCTCAGGCGCGGGGCACCAGTATCACTGGAAACGGCTGGCTGGTTTACCGGGATCGCCGCAGGGGCATTGGGCACGTTGATCTATGGCCTTTCCTGCCCGATCGACAGCCTGACCCATATGGGCATCTGGCACGTCGCGCCGGTTGCCGTAGCGGCGCTGATCGGGCGTCTGGCCGTGCCCAGCCTCATCCGCTGGTAGATATCGGCAGGGGCTGCTCCGTGAAAGGGAGCAGCCCGTCATTGCTCCTTCATCGGCGCATGGCTATATCCCCGCCATGTCCTCAGTCAGACCTTGGCGCGACATCATGCGTCGCAAAAGCCGCCAGATCATGGTCGGCAATGTTCCTGTAGGCGGCGATGCGCCGATTACGGTGCAGACCATGACCAATACCCCCACCGAAGATGCCGTGGCGACGATCGACCAGATCCGCCGGTGCGAGGAGGCGGGCGCGGACATAATTCGCGTTTCCTGCCCCACCGAAGAGGCAACCGCAGCTTTCAGCAAGATCACCAGGGCGGCGCGGGTACCGATCGTCGCGGACATCCATTTCCATTACAAGCGCGCGCTTGAGGCGGCAGACGCAGGCGCGGCATGCCTCAGGATCAACCCGGGCAACATAGGTTCGTCGCAGCGCGTTGCCGAAGTCGTCCGCGCGGCCAAGGCCAATGGCTGCGCCATCCGCATCGGCGTCAATGCCGGCAGTCTCGAGAAGGATCTGCTCGAGAAATATGGCGAGCCCTGCCCCGAAGCGCTGATCGAAAGCGCGCTCGATCACATTAAGCTGCTGCAGGACCATGACTTCCACGAATATAAGGTGGCGGTGAAGGCCAGTGACGTTTTCCTGGCCGTGGCGGCCTATCATGGCCTGGCTGAGACGGTCGACTGTCCGTTGCACCTGGGTATTACCGAAGCGGGCGGGCTGATCGGCGGCACGGTGAAAAGCTCGATCGGGATCGGATCGCTGCTTTGGGCCGGGATCGGAGATACAATCCGGGTCAGCCTTTCGGCGGAGCCGGAGCAGGAAGTGAAGGTCGGTTTCGAAATTCTCAAATCGCTCGGGCTGCGGACCCGCGGCGTTCGGGTGGTCTCTTGCCCCAGCTGTTCGCGCCAGGGTTTCGATGTGATCCGCACAGTGGAAGCGCTGGAAAAGCGGCTCGAACACATCAAAACGCCGATGAGCCTTTCGGTGCTCGGCTGCGTGGTCAACGGCCCCGGAGAAGCGCGCGAAACCGATATCGGCCTTACCGGGGGCGGCAAGGGCAAGCACATGGTCTATCTGCGCGGAGTTACCGACCACCATGTTGCGAGCGAGGACATGCTCGACCATATCGTGTCGCTGGTGGAAGCCAAGGCGGCAGAGATCGAAGCGGGAGAAGCGGCGGCATTCGATCCTCATGCCGCGCATGCAGTCGCCGCCGAATAGCCAGGCAAGAAGGCAGCAATGATCGCCGCCCTGATCCTGGCGCTTGCGCTGGCCATGGATGCTTTCGCTGTGGCGCTGACACAAGGCGCACGATTTCGCCCCCATGCACTTGGCGCGGTGCAAATCGCACTTGCATTCGGCGTAGCGCAGGGCGTGATGCCGCTGATCGGCTGGGTGATCGGCGCCTTTGCCTTGCAGTTTGTTGCGGCTTGGGATCACTGGATCGCCTTTGCCCTGCTCGCCTTTCTCGGCCTGCGCATGATCTTTGCAGGCGAGCATCAGGACGAAGCCTTGAAGCTTTCCGGCGCGGCGTTGTTCATGGCCTCCATTGCGACCAGCGTGGACGCGCTGGCGGCGGGCATTACCTTGCCCACGCTGGATATCGCGCCGCTGCCCGCCGCCGCGCTGATCGCAGCTGTGACCTTCGCGCTTTCGCTGGTCGGCGTCGTCCTGGGTCGCCGCGCGGGTGACCGCTTCGGGCGTACTGCCGAGATTGCGGGCGGCGTGATCCTGATTGCGCTGGGGTGCAAGATCCTGGTTGAGCACACCGGAATCGTGTGAAAATGCGTGCTCTCACCCGCGCAAAAATTGTCTGTTCACCAGATAGCCAGAATTGCGCTATAGTGTGATGCGATGAACAGGCGCGATCTCGTCAAGTCTGGACTTGCTGCGGGTGCGGCACTTGCCGTCCCTGCGCGCGCTTTTGCCATGCCGCAAAAGGGATCAGCCCGCGATCGTGAACTGTTCGAATTGGCCAAGCGCGAGCTTGACCGCGCTGGCGATGCGATCTGGAAACGCGACATTGTGGGTATTGCCGATTTCGGCCTCCATTCGGCCGAGCGCCGGTTCCACTTCGTCAATCTCGAGCGCGAGGAAGTGCAAAGCTACCATGTCAGCCACGGCACTGGCTCCGACCCCGAGCATGACGGTTTCCTGAAGCGTTATTCCAATACTGAAGGTTCGAACGCGACCAGCCGCGGCGCCTATGTCACCTGGGAATGGTATGTCGGGCGCTATGGCACTTCAGTCCGGCTGGGCGGGATCGATCCGACCAATGAAGCAGCCTTTCGCCGTGCGATCGTGATGCACCGCGCCAATTATGCCGAGCCGGAACATATTGATCGCTGGGGACGGTTGGGCCGTTCCAACGGCTGCTTCGCCATGGGCGAGGAACAGTTCCGCATCGCGCTCATGAATCTTTCGGGCGGGCGGTTGCTGTTCGCTGACAGCCTGGGCCTTGCCAATGAAGGCGAAAGGCTTGCTGTCAATGAAATAGAATTGCTGCAACCCGTCCGTCCACTTGCAAGCCAGCGCTACAATCCGGCGATCTATTGAGCCGCTGGCTACTGAGCGCGGGATAGGGCAAATTCGGCCAGCACACCGCCGACCTGCGCCAGCACTGCCTCAGCAGCAGGGTCCATCTCGTTATGTGTTCGTGCTGCACGGTAGTACGTAGCAAAAGTGTAGCGCGCGCCGCCCGGCACATGGGCAAAGCCGATGTCGACGTAGATCGCGTCCGCGCCGGGCCAAATCGACGTGCCGGTCTTGTCGCCGCTTTGCCAATCCTGCGGCAAGCTTGCCCGCACGCGGCGCGCTCCGGTGCGGGTTTCGCTCATCCACTGCATCAACAAGGCGGCGTTTGCGGGGTTCAACACGTCGCCATGCAGGATTTGTTCCAGCGTACGCGCCATCGCCAGCGGGCTGGTGGTGTCGCGCACTTCACCGGGGGGGACTTGGTTCAGATCAGGCTCGTAGCGGTCAAGCCGGCTGACCGGATCGCCCAGCGTGCGCCAGAATTCGGTCAAGGCCTGGGGTCCGCCCAGCCGCTTGAGCAGGATATTGGCCGCGGCGTTGTCGCCCAAGGTCTGGGTCGCCCTGGCAAGCTCGAGCAGCGTGGCCCCTTCTTCCAGCCTGCGTTTGGTGAAGGGCGAAACGGACATCAGCTCCTGCGCGGACCAGCGCACATGCTCGCCCGCCTCGATCTTGCCAGCTTCGTCGTGATGGAGCAGCATGGCCGCGAGCGATAGCTTGAATGATGAGCAGTGTGCGAACAGCTCATCTCCGCGATGGGCCAGCGTTCGCCCGCTGCCGCTCTCATACAGCGCCACACCCAGCGTGCCGCCAGCCGCTGCCTCGATGATCCGTAAGCGGGCCGCCAGTCTGCCGCTCGGCGAGGTATCGATCGGCACGCAGGCCGCCGCACCGAGCGAGGCAAGCCCAGCCAGCGCACTACGCCGGGAAATCGGGAAAAGCCGGGTCATGAGTATTTATCCCTTTTGCGTTTGCCAAAGCGCATATCGCCTTCCAGCTTGGCCCTGAGTTGGGCGTAGAATGCCGTAAGGAAAGCGCGTTCGTCACCCGACCCTGGCTCCCAGCCGATTTTGCGGCAAATCGCGGCATGGACTGCAGCGAGAGCATTTTCCTCGCCACCGCGCAAGACGCGCTCGAGCGTCTGCAATTCCTCCTCGCCATAGACCGAAAGCTCGGCCTCGCCGAAGCTGTAGCGTGCGCCGGTCACCTGGCTGGTGCCATCCGCAGCACTCTGGGTCGAAAGCGTTTGCGCGAGATTCGCACGCGGGGTTTCCACTACCCAGGTTCCCGCAATAATATCGCCCGCGCGCATGGCGTCACGGTTGAAGAAGGGGAAACCCATGAAGATAAGGAACCATATCATGCCCGCGATCCCCGCGCTGCCCATGGCGCCAGTGGGGGCGACCTGCAGGAACACCAGCGGCAGGAACAGCTCGATGTCGCGCAGCAGGTTGCGCGCGATCACCGCTTCTGCTCTCAGCTGCCCGCCATCGCGTGCGGCAACCCTGATCCCTACGATCCGCTTGCCCGGCGTCGCCCCGCGCGGACCCAGTTCAAAGCCGAGGAAATAGCCATAGCGCGCCAGGAAGCTGAACAGGATCAGGATCACGCCGATCAGTTCCGCCGCGCCGCCGATCTCATCTTCGATACCAGCCATGAGCTGTTCGATCAGGTCGCCCAGTGTCCAGAACAGCACCAGGGTAATGGCCAGCATCCCGGCTGCGATAATCACGAAATCGAGCACCAGCGCACCCACCCGCGCTCCGCGCGAAGCAATCGTGAGCGGCAAGGCAATGCCTTCGGGCGTCAGCATGTAACGCTGCCGCTTGGCCAGCGTGGCCGGTACAAAGCCGGTGCGATGACTGTTCATGCTTCGCTCTGTCCCGTGCCGCGCGGGCGATAAGCGAAGAAATAGGCCAGCCACAGTGCCAGCATTGTGGCGCCGATGAGCAAGCGGTCCGTGCTCGCTGCGAGGAGCTGCCGCGGGAAGGCTTCGAGGAAGGCAGCGACAACCATCATCAGCACGACGCCGACCATCACCACTGCGGCGCGGCGCCCGCTTTCCTGCGCGGCAACAAGCACTGAACGCTCACCCGGAAAGGCCATCGACCGACCGATGTGCAGGCCGGCGGCTCCCGCCAGCAGGATCGCGAACAGCTCGGTCGTGCCGTGCACGCTCAGCCAGGCGAGGAAGTTGAAAGTCAGGTCCTGGCTCGCGAATACCCACAGCATTGCGCCCATCAGGGCCATGTTGTGCAGCAGCAGCATCAGAGAGGGGATACCAAAGGCAAAACCCAATGCGAAGGCCAGGATCGCCACGCCCGCATTGTTGCTGAATAGCGAGGCGGCAAAAATCGAAAGCCCGTCGGCGCCGTTTTCGGTGGCCAAAGTATCGAGCAATTGCTCGCGGCTGGCCCCTGGCACGCGCCCGCCCGCCATTGCGCCCGGTACCAGCGCGTAGAACCACTCGCTATCGCGCGCGACCAGCAGCCAACCGACCACGCCGCCCGCTACCATCACCGCCAGCGCAATACACAGGTCGAGCCAGATTTCGCGCACCGCGCGGCTCCACCCGCCCTTCAGGAACCCGCGCAGCCAGCCCCACAACCCGGTTTGCGGGCCATAGACCTGGAACCAGGCGCGTTGCACCAGCGCCTTGAGATAACCCAGAGTTGCCGCGTCGAGAGAAGTCTCGCGCGCCACGGCCAGGCTTGAGGCGGCGGTGCGATAGAGAGTCGGCAGAGCCAGCAAGTCGGCATCGTTCACCCGCCGGATCGAGCCCTTCTCCATCCGCGCAACGATTTCTTCGAGTCGCCGCCAATCGGTTTCGCGCTCGAGCCGGAAGCGGTCCGAACGCAGCGCTGCGCTGGCCGCGTCGGGCGGTGCCTCGATTTCGCCTGGAGCGAACCATTTGGCGATACCTGGCGGCTTCATCCGATCGCCTCGTGCCGTTTCACTTCGAAATAACGATCGATCAGTTGCGGGCCGATCTTGCGCCACGGCGCTTCGATCACGTCAATGCCGAGCTGCCGCAAGCGTTCGAGCACCAGCGCGCGCTGGCGCGCCAGCGTGTCGGCGGTAACGCTGCGAGCCAACGTGGTGAGATCGGTAGGCGCAGCCTCGACGAATGCCTCGATCTCGCTATCGGCGATGGTCACGAACAGCACCAGATGGTGACGCACCAGCCGCCCCAGGCTCTCCACCATCAGCTCGGCAGCGGTGGGATCGGTGAAGTCGGAGAACAGCACGATCATCGAACGACGTTTGAGCTTGCCGGTCAGATGCGCCATGGCCAGCGTGAAATTGGGCTCTGCGGAATGGTAATCGAGACTGGCAGCGGCGCGCTGCAAGCGCGGGAACGCGCGGGTCTCCGCGATGAAGGGGGTCATCGGACCCGGCCGCTGGGCAAAGCCGAACAGCGCCACCCGGTCACCGCCCTTGAGCGCGACATAAGCGCAGGTGAGCGCGGCTGAAACCGCCCGATCGATGCGCGGTAGGCCGTCAACCGGCTCGCACATTGCCTGGCCGCAATCGAAGGCGAAGACGATCTGGTTGTTGCGTTCAGCTTCGTTTTCGCGGGCATAGAGCCTGGTGTGCCGGGCGCTCGCCTTCCAGTCGATCCAGCGCCGATCCATGCCGGGTTGGTATTCGCTCAGCGCTTCGAACTGGCTGCCTTCGCCGCGCAGGCGGCGGGCGATCAGGCCATGCTGGGCATTGCGCAGGAAAGTTTGCAGGTCGCGGCTGCGCACCGGACTGAGATCGGGCCAGATGCGCACTTCCTGGTCGAGTTCGCGCTGCGTCTGGCGTGCGCCAAGGCCGAGCGGCCCGACCCAGCGTATCCAGCCCCGGAACAGCCTGCCGGTGCCGCGCCGCACCGGCACCGCGGAATGGGCCCCGGCAAAACTCCCCGTTTCATCTCCGGGTCCAAGGCGCACCTCGGCGCGCCCGCCGTCCCCGAGCCGGGGATCGAACGCCAGCGCGGCCTCGATCCGCTGCGGCATGGCGGCGCTGGCAAAACTTCCCGAGATAATCATCTCGAGCGGCTCGCCCACTTCGGTATCGGCGGGCACTGTAATATCCCAATCCACAAGGCGGCCCGCCATCCAGCCGTCGAGCAATACCAGGACCAGCAATGCCCCTGCCGCAATCGGCGCAACCACCCAGGCACCGGGCGTGCTCGCTGCTATCACCAGTGCCACAGGCGCCAGCGCGGCGGCCAGCCAGGCCGCGCGCTCGGTGGGCACAAAGGGGAGCACCAGCGGCATCGGATCAGCGCGGAGCCTCGGTCGCCTCGACCAGTTCGGCCACCAGCGCTTCGACTTCGCGTCCTTCGATTTCGGCTGCAGGGCTAAGGCTCAACCGGTGGCGCAGCGTCGCCACGGCCAGCGCCTTTACGTCATCGGGGATGACATAATCGCGCCCTTCCAGCGCAGCCCGCGCCCGTGCTGCATTGGCCAGCAGCACCGCCGCGCGCGGGCTTGCACCCACTGCCAGTTCGGCATGCTCGCGCGTCGCGCGCACCAGCCGCACGACATAATCGATCACCTCCTGCGCCGCGGTTACCCGCTTGATCACCCCGGCAACCCGGGCGAGCTGGCTGGCATCGGCTACCGCGCTCACCCCCAGATCGGCAGGGCGCGGCGGCCCCTGATGCTGGCCAAAGCGCGCCACGATCGCGGCTTCCTCTTCCGCTTCGGGATAGGGCACCAGCAGTTTGAACAGGAACCGGTCAAGCTGGGCTTCGGGCAAGGGATAGACACCCTGGTTCTCGATCGGGTTCTGCGTTGCGATCACCATGAAGTGATCGGTCAGCGCATGGGTTTCGCCGTCCAGCGTCACGCGCCGTTCCTGCATCGCTTCGAGCAAGGCAGCCTGGGTTTTGGGCGGGGTGCGGTTGATCTCGTCAGCTAGCAACAGGTCACAGAAGATCGGCCCGCGGGTAAGGGTGAACTGGCTGGTCTGGAAGTTGAACAGGTTGGAGCCCAGAATATCGCCCGGCAGCAGGTCAGGGGTGAACTGGATGCGCCCGAAATCGAGCCCCAATGTCGCGGCAAAGCTTTGTGCCAGCAGCGTTTTGGCAGTGCCCGGTGGCCCCTCAAGCAGTACGTGTCCCTGGCTGACCATGGCGATCAGCAAGTGATCGATCAGACCACTCTGGCCGATAATCACCTTGCTCACTTCGCGCCTGATCGAATTCGCAAGATCGCGCAGTTCCTCAGGCTGCATCGGGCCAAGCCGGGTCCGGGATGCATCGCTCATCTGGTCAATTTCCTTTCAAGCTCGTGCAAATGCTCGGCCGCACCGAGAATTTCAGATGGTTTGCGCGCGTGCCGCAGGGCCTCAGCACGCGATGAAAACGGTTCCTCTTCCGGCAGGGTGCGCTTCAGCGCCACATCGATTGCCTCAGGGGTCGCATGCATCAATCCCAGGCGGCGTGCCAGCCGCCTCGCTGTCAGGTCGGCATAGGGCGCGGTCAGCAGCCTCAGGCGCCGCGCGCGCAGCACCAGCCGTGCGCCGCTGGTGACCAGGCGGCTCTTGCCGAAAGCATCGGCCAGCGCTTCGGCCCGCGCCGGCCCGAAGCGCTGAAAAGCGCGCCAGCCAACTACGAACAAAGCCACGATCAGGCACAGTGTCGCGGCCAGGAAAGGCGGGCGGAAAGCGAGCGTCAGCAGGTTTTGCGCCGATCCCAGCCCGTTGAGCGTGAGATCGAAGGTGACAGACATATCATCATCATATCCGGCCTCGCGCACCAGCGCGAGCGCCAGCGCCGCGCGCCGGGGATCGGCCAGCCCGTAATTGTTCATCAAATCGGGCTCGGTCACGAAGACGACCCATTGCGCCTCGGCGTAATAGTCGCTGTCCTGTTCGCCCAGCACAAGATGCGCAAGCGAATGGCCGGCATCATCAGCTACCCAGGCCTCGTGTAGTTTGCTGGGTTGGGCATAGATCACCGCGCTTGCAGGCAGGCTGCCGGTGAGGTCGAAACCGCTCCAACCTGCTCGCTTGCCGCCATCGAGTTGTTCCTCCTTCAATTCCACCGCGAAGGGCGCGGGCAAATCTCCGGCCCATTCTGGCGCGCTGGAAAACACCAGCCGCACCCAGCCATCCCTGATCTTGCCTTCCAGCTGCTCGCGCAGCCTGCCCCTGAAACCTGTCACGCCCCATTTGGGCAGGATCACAATCGTTGGTCCCAGATCGCGCCGCTGATCCAGGATCTGGCCGATTTCCTCGGCATCGGCGTTCATCGGCGGCGTCAGCACGAGCAAGTCATAGGTTTCGAAGGCAGCCGGGCTGCGCGACTGCGTTACTGCATAGCCTTGCGCCTCGAGCAGCTGCACCAGCCCGGCATAGCCGTTGAGTCCCTTGGACGCGGCGTGCGCGCCGCCATCGCCATTCCGGTTGCCCGTATCGCCCGCGCCGATGAAATAGACCAGAGCGAGGAACGACAGCGCACCGGTAAGCACGATAGCCAGCACCGCGCGCGGCGAAAAGGGTGAGGTGCCCGGCTGGCTCATGCGGTGATGCCTTCAAGCCGGACATGCGCGAACTCGGCATAGGCTTCTCGGGCGGCGTCCCAGTCTTCCTGTTCGAGCGAGCGCAGCGCAAACAGGCTGCGCTCGACCCGTTCCGAAATGGTCTGGAAAGCGTGCCGCGCAGCATCGGGCAGCGTCGGCAGGTGCGCCAGTTCGCGCGCGGTCGAGGATGGTGGAACCCAGTCGGGCCGAGCAGTGGCGATCTGGTTCACGCTGCGCAGCAGCAACAAGTGGGTCGCCTCGTCATAGCGGCCTTCCGATGCCAACCGATCGGCATCTTCCAGCAAGGCGATAGCCGCACTCTGGTCAGGGCGCCATTCTGATTCTGCCGCATCCTGAGAGGAGACACGTTTGCGGCGGGCAAGCGGATCGAAAATACGCCAGAGGACAAACAACAGTGCCGCGATCATGATCGCCAGCAGAGCCCAGCGCAGCATTGGCCAGACATTGCCCAGCGCGCCGCCCAGCGAATCCCCGATCAGATTGCCCAGCCATTCGAAAAAACGCTGCAACATGCCGGGTTCGCGCGGTGCCTGTTCGGGCAGGTTGACCGGTTCGAACTGGATCGCAGGGTCGGCGCGCAATTCTTCCCAGCCTGCGAGCGCTGCGCCACCCGTTGAAACCTGATTTGCTGCAACCGCCATGAACTCCATTGGTGGCACGCAGGCGGGCGCGGCGCAAGCGGCTCCCTGAAAAGCTGTTTAAGTGTTATCAGGCATGGGCTTAACCCCGCTTGCGCGCCTGACGGTAAGTCCCCAGAATGGTCAGCTCCTTGCTGTGGAAAGCGAGCTCTTCCAGCGCGCGGTCAACGGCTGGATCGCCAGGGGCACCGATGATGTCAGCATAGAACATGGTGGCTGAGAAACTGGTGCCGGTCTGATAGCTTTCCAGCTTGGTCATGTTGACGCCATTGGTAGCGAAACCGCCCATCGCCTTATACAGCGCGGCAGGGATGTTCTTCACTTCGAACACGAAGGTGGTGATCGTATCTTCGCCGCTAAGCGTGGCGGGATCGAGCGCCTCGCGCGCGCAGATCACGAAGCGCGTCATATTGTCTGGCGAATCCTGCACATGCTGTTCGGCGATTTCCAGCCCGTAAAGCTCGGCAGCTATCGGTGGCGAAATCGCTGCCAGCGAAGGATCTCCCTTTTCGGCAACAAAGGCAGCGGCGCCTGCCGTATCGGCATAGCTCATCGGCACGATCCCGCGCTCACGCAGGAACTTGCGCGATTGGCCCAGCGCCTGCGGGTGACTGTAGGCGGCGGTGAACGGCCCTTTGCCCAAGCCCATCAGCGCGTGATCGATCGGCATGAAATATTCACCCACGATCTTCAGCCCGCTTTCGGGCAGCAGGAAGTGGATATCAGCCACGCGCCCATGCTGCGAATTCTCGATCGGGATGATCGCGCAGCCCGCCTTGCCCGCTTTCACTGTGTCGAGCGCGTCCTCGAAACTGAAACAGGGCAGCGGCAGATATTCCGGACAAGCCTCTTTCGCGGCGCGGTGCGAATTGGCCCCGGGCGAGCCCTGGAACGCGATTGCGCGCTCTGGCGCGGCCTGCGCCGATTCGCGCATCGTCTGGACCATCGCAAGGGCCGGGGCAGGAAAACTGTGCATGGCCAAGGCGACTATCGCCCGTAAACCCCTGCTGCAAGCCAATTGCGCGGCTTGCAACAGATAGTGCCTTGATCGGTCTTGCTAAGCCGTGCGCTGCCGACTAGAGCGGCGGGCGAATTCACCAGGGATATTTCGCGGATCTGCTTTCATCATGGACGATCGTTTCAACACTGCCGCCGGCTGGGTGCTTTTCGCCGGTATCATCGCGCTGGGCCTGTCGGTCCTCAGTGGCAAGTATTTCCACGCGGACAAGCCTGAGCGGCCTGAAAAAATTGGCTACCAGATCGAAGGCGTTGAGGCAGAAGGCGCGGGCGCAGAGGCAGCGCCGGATCTTGGCACGCTGATTGCAGCTGCGACGCCTGAAGCCGGGGCCAAGGTCTTTGCCAAATGCGCAGCCTGCCACACGATCGAGCAGGGCGGGGCGAACGGTATCGGCCCCAACCTCTGGGGTGTGATGGGAACCGGGATCGGCCAGCATGTCGCCGGTTTCGCCTACAGCCCGGCGCTCTCCGGCCATGGTGGCAACTGGACCTGGGAAAACATGGATGCCTGGCTCACCAACCCGCGTGGTTTCGCAGACGGAACCAAGATGAGCTTCGCCGGCCTGCCCAAGCCCGAAGATCGCGCCGCGGTCATGGTCTATATGGAAAGCATGGGCGGTGCCCCCGCAAGGCCCGAACCTGTCGTAGCGGAAGAGGCGCCTGCCGAGGAGGCTGCTGCCGAGGGAGAAGGCGAAGCAGCGGCTGAAGAAGCCCCCGCAGAGGGAACGGAAGCCGAAGCCTGAGCTGTCGCCAGCGCATGCAACATGAATTTCGGGGCTGTGCGATCTGATCGCGCGGCCCCTTTTTATTGCAGCAGGCCGCTAGTCGCGGTGGCCCTTGAAGCTCTGTGCCACCACATACCATTCGGATGAGCCCTTGCGGCTTGCGGGCGGCTTGGCATGCTTCACCGATTTGAAGTGTGATTTGAGCAGCCTCAGCAGCTCGTCATCGGTGCCTCCGGCCAGCACCTTCGCCACGAAGGCGCCGCCTTGGGCAAGATTCTCGACTGCAAACCAGGCGCCTGCCTCGACCAGCCCCATGGTGCGCAAATGATCGGTCTGCTTGTGGCCAACGGTGTTCGCCGCCATGTCCGACAGGATCAGATCGGCCTTGCCGCCAAGCGCCTCTTCCAGCGCGGCAGGGGCGCCATCGTCCATGAAATCCATCTCGAAGATGGTCACGCCTTCGATCGGTTCGGTCGGCAGCAGGTCGATCCCCACCACCGTGGCTTTCGGAGCTAGCTTGCGCACCACCTGGCTCCAGCCGCCTGGCGCAATGCCCAGGTCGACAATGCGCTTGGCGCCGCGGATCAGGCTGAATTTCTCGTCCAGCTCGATCAGCTTGTAGGCTGCGCGACTGCGATAGCCTTCTGCCTTGGCCTGTTTGACATAAGGATCGTTGAGCTGGCGCTCAAGCCAGCGGGTCGATGATGCGGTGCGCCCGCGGGCGCTCTTGACCCGCTTGTCAGGATTGCGACCGGAGCGGCTCATTTGGCACGATTCAGCGAAGGATCGCGTGCGGGCCATGCCGGACGGTTCTCATGCAGTGGATGCGGGTGAGCCAGTTCACGCGCCATCAGGCTGCGCAATATGCCTTCGCGGATTCCGCGATCGGCCACGCCCAGGCGGGTAGCGGGCCAGATGTCGAGGATCGAATCCAGGATGGCGCAACCAGCCACCACCAGTTCGGCACGGTCGCGCCCGATGCAGGGAACTTCGCTGCGTTCCTGCGGAGAGAGCGCGGACAGTTGGGCTGTAATTCCGCGCATGGATTGAGCGGGCACGATCAACCCATCAACCGCATTGCGATCGTATTGCGGCAGCTTGAGATGCAGGCTGGCCAGTGTGGTCACCGTTCCGCTGGTGCCCAGCAGGCGCAGCTTTTTCGCCTTTGCAGCAGGCGCGATACGCTCGGCAAAATCGGCAAAGCTGTCGCGCACAACGCGGCGCATTTCGGCATAGCGTGCGGCGCGTTCATGCGGATCGCCCTCGACCTTGCCAACGGTGTCGGTAAGCGAAACCACGCCCCATGGCACGCTCAGCCAATCACGCATTTCGGGCACACCGCCGCCCTGTTCGAGCAGCACCAGTTCGGTCGAGCCCCCGCCGATGTCGAATATGATTGCAGGCCCGGTGCCAGGTTCGAGCAGGATCTGGCAGCCGAGCACCGCCAGGCGCGCTTCCTCTTCTGCGCTGATGATGTCTAGCGCGATGCCGGTTTCCTCGCGCACGCGGGCGATAAAATCGGCTCCGTTGGCGGCGCGGCGGCAGGCTTCAGTGGCGACCGAGCGTGCCAGATGGACATTGCGGCGGCGCAGCTTCTCAGCACACACGGTGAGTGCCTGCAAGGTGCGGTCCATCGCTGCATCGCTGAGCTTGCCGGCTTTGGCCAAACCTTCACCCAGCTTCACCACACGGCTGAAGGCGTCGATTACGGTAAAGCCGTCTCCCGAAGGACGGGCGATCAGCAGGCGGCAGTTGTTGGTGCCAAGGTCGATTGCCGCATAGGCCTGCCCCGGGCGCGGGCCTGATATGTTGAACGGCTTCTTGGGCTGGCCTCGATTCGCACGATTTTCAGCGAGATCGCTATTCGCAGGCTTCGCTGCTACCATGCCGCGCGCATTGGCCCCGCGCGGGGGGCGTTTATCCTTGGGCTTGGCGGGGCGCTTGTAGCGAAAATCGGCTACCTTGCCGGACTTACCGCCCCTTTTTGGGCCTGCCCTGTTTTTTCCGTCCGGCGGAGAAGAATCCGCCATATTAAATACTTTCTTTCCTCCCGCCGCATGTAGCGCACGGGGACCTGCCCCTTAGCTAGCGTGTGGACGCGCGCTGGGCAAGCGCGCACACAGGCTGGGCCTTGACCTGAGCGCTGGCGGAAACTAGATGCCCTGCGCTCTCAACCGGTCAATTCGGGCCGGAGGGGCGATTGCCCCGTCGTCTAATGGTAAGACTACGGACTCTGACTCCGTCAATTGAGGTTCGAATCCTCACGGGGCATCCAAACCTTTCGATCCGGCTGTGCATTGATGGGCGGGCCGTTTTGCCCGCCTAGTCCGGTTGCGCGTCGTTAACGCCTTTGAGCCCCAGCGGGCTGAATGGGCCGATGATCAGCTGTTCGAATACGCCGATCCCCTGGTCATCAGGCGTGTTCGCCCTGGTTAAGATCTGCACATGCAGGTTTTCAGGAGCGAGCGGATCGAGCCCGGCAAGATCGATATCCTCACGTTCGACCCTCAGCGGGCCGTGATGCATGCCGTGACCCCATTCGGGGTGGGTATAGCCCAGCCCCTTCATCTGGAAGCGTGTGAGCGGTTCGAACGTAATCTGTTCGGGCGCCCCCCTGACCGCCAGCGACAGGGTGCCGCCACCCGGCCAGCGCGTGCCGGGCGCGAGCCGGGTGCGCATCGACCCGACCCCTTCGGCAATCTCGCCCGCGCTCGCACCATCGCCCGCCCAGGCTGCGCGAGTATTCCAGGCTTCGCCATGTGCGTCATTATTGACGTGGAAGAACAGGCTGCCACCTGCAAAATTGATTGGCGTCCATTGCCAGAAGAAGCTGGGGATCGGGGCGCCGGGCATGGGTTGCATGTCGCGCGCGCCCACCGGCCTTATGCCCCAACTGCGGTCGCGCGTGCCCATTGTGCCGGGCGCCATGTCCTCGCGCGCACCGTCGAGCGAAATCCATCCCTCGTAATGCCCGTTCTGCGTCATGCGGGTATAGTCCATGAAAGCGCGTGGGCCGATGCGGTGGGTGAAACGCGGCTCCTCAATCGGGAAAGCTCGCCCGGTGAAGGTGAACTCGCCCGCGATCCCATGGGTTTCGTCAATCGTCACCTTGAGGCGTTGCAGCGGCTCGATCACCTCGATCGCGATCGGGCCAACGCGCATTGACATGCGCTCCACGCCAAGTTCACAGCTGGCGTGAAGGCAATATTGGGTGCCGCCGCGGACGAAGCTGAAGTGCGCGTCTGCCACATCGAGGTGGGGATAGACGCCAAATGCCAGCGCGAAGAAGCCGCTGCCATCGGGGGTGTAGCCATTGAAGAAATAACGGTCGTAGAAATTGCGATCCGTTCCCGAATAGGCGACCGGTTCCGGGGTCTGGTGCAACGGAAAGTCATCACCTTTGCTCAGCGCCATTGTCTTATCCTTCCTCAAGCAGCCGCATGCTGTCATGTTCGAGCGCCAATGCACAGGCACCGCGCGCCATCGACAGGAAATTGGCATCACCGCGCTCGGTGCGTTCGACAAATGCGGCACTGAACACCGCCGTCGATACACCATGCAGAGCGCCAATCACATAGTCGCGCCAGATATCCTCGCGTGTCAGCTTCACCCCGCGACGGGTCATCTCGGCACAATAGAGATCGAGCAACTCACACTCGTGCTTCCGGCGCAATTCGTCGCCGATTCCGCAGCCGAGGAAATAGCCGATGTCGGTCAGCGGATTGCCGATGCCAACTGTCTGCCAGTCAAGCACGGCGATCGGCTCAGCGCCTGCGCCAATCCCGAACAGCATGTTGTCGAGCCGGAAATCTCCGTGCACCAGGCCAATGCGCGTATGTTCGCGCGATAGCCAGGCGTCGCTGGCAGCGAGCGCTTCGCACAGCGCCATGAACTCGGGTTCCAGCGTATCGGCATAACGCTCGGCAAACAAAGCCTGTGCCTGCGGATATAGCGTGCGAACCTGGGCAGTGGCATTCGGATCCGGTTGCAGCCAGCCCAGCTCAAGGATTGCCGGATTGTTCCACGATGGCGCATGGATGCCGGCCGCCTGCATGATCGCATGGCGGGCATCCTCCACGCTGCATCCGGCAAGCTGGTTGCCCCCGCGCTGCGGCGCCAGGTCTTCGAACAGGAGGATGAAGGCTCCTCCATCCTCGCTTACTTCGGCGCAATAGGTGGCCGGCACGCGCACATCGAGCTGCGGCGCGACTTCGCGGTAAAAGCGTACTTCCCTGGTATAAAGGCCCAGCATGGCCGCCGTGCCGCGGCTGGTGGGGTTTTCGGCTGGAAATTTGCCTGCAACGCTGGCCGGCCCGCTTGCTGAGCCATCGTAGCTGAGGTGGAAGCGCGCACTGTCTCCCACTTGCCCGGTGCCGATCGGCTCCCAGCGAAGCCCCGTTACCGCACCGCCTGAAACCACTCCGGCATCGCGCAATTGTGCGGTCAGCCATTCGGTTGTCACCTCACCGGGATGCGACGGGAATCCCACCATGCTCATTCTCCCTCGGCCCCGACCTTATGTAGCGTCATTGGGGTGAGCAACGCTACTTTTTGAGGTTTTCGCAATAGGTTGCAGGCCGCCTGCCGATCTTCGCTTGCGGACATGGGTGGCACGCCTTAGGCCAATAAGCATGGACAAGAAAAACAAAGAACACGAGCTGGTGGACCATAAGTTCTACCATGCAGAACAGGAAGCCCCCTTCCGCGATCACACAGAAGATCCCGGCACGCCGCAAACCCGCCATCCAACCTACCGGCTGGCATTTGCCGATGGCGAGTTCCTGCTGCGCGATGAATTGCGCCCGGTACGTTTCCAGCTTGAGCTGCTCAAGCCGGAGATGTTGCTGGAAGAGGCCGGTGTCGGTTCAACCCTGGTGATGTATGGTTCGGCGCGCATACCTTCGCCCGAGGAAGCCGATAGGCTGGTTGAAGAGGCGGATGAAGTGCGCAAGCCGATCGCGCAGAAGCTGGCCGACAAGGCGAAATACTACACCGAAGCCTACAAGCTGGCGCGGCAGGTGAGCGAGCTGGCGATTATCGAGAATGGCAAGCGGCAATTCGTGATCTGCTCAGGCGGTGGCCCTTCAATCATGGAGGCCGCAAATCGCGGGGCCAGCGAAGCAGGGGCCGAATCGATCGGGCTCAATATTTCGCTGCCGCACGAACAATATCCCAATACCTATGTCACACCCAGCCTCAGCTTCCAGTTCCACTATTTCGCGCTGCGCAAGATGCACTTCCTGCTGCGAGCGCGCGCGGTGGCGGTGTTTCCCGGCGGATTTGGAACGCTCGATGAATTCCTCGAGCTGCTTACACTGATTCAAACTGGCAAGATGAAGCCGATTCCTGTGCTGCTGTTCGGCAAGGAGTTCTGGAGCCGGGTGATCAATTTCGACGCTCTGGTAGAGGAAGGCACGATCAACCGCGAAGACCTGGACCTGTTTCATTGGTGCGAGAGCGCAGATGAGGCCTGGTGCCACATTTCCGAATTCTACGATCTGGAATGTTGATTCGGGGCTAGCTGCCGCGCACTGCCTGGTGCCCCAGCGGCCCGTTGCCCTCACCGAATCCTGGCGCAGCTTCGATCGCGCGGTAGACGAAATTGCGCGCCAGCGTGATCGCGTGCTCCAGCGGTTGCCCATGGCCCAGAAAGGTCGCGATCGCGGCCGAGAGCGTGCAGCCGGTGCCATGCGTATGGCGTGTCTCAATTCGTCTGTGGCTGTATTGCAGCGCCTTGCCATCGGGCGCGACCAGCATGTCGATCACCTGGCTCGTATCGGTATGCCCCCCCTTGGCCAGCACATGCGCGCCATAGGCCTGGGCAAGCTGGGCTGCGGCGCTTTCCATCAACCCCGTGTCGCGCAGTTCGCGTTCGGCCATATGCTCAAGTTCGGGCAAATTCGGAGTGATCAGCGTGGCCCGGCTGAACAGCATGTCTTCGATTGCGGCCATGGCATCGGGTGCGATCAGCGGTGAACCGGAAGTTGCGATCATCACTGGGTCGAGCACAATGGGGACTTCGCTCGGCAGCGCATCCAGCGCTGCCGCAACATGTTTGATAATGTCACGATCGTGCAGCATCCCGATCTTGACCGCATCGACACCGATATCCTCAACACATGACGCGATTTGCTGCGCTACGAAGGCGCCGCTCATGGGCACGATCGCCTGAACGCCCACGGTGTTTTGCGCAGTGGCGGCGGTGATCGCCGTCATCGCATAGCCGCCCAGCATGGTAATGGTCTTGATATCGGCCTGGATCCCCGCACCGCCAGACGAATCCGAACCGGCGATGCTGAGGATGCGGGGAGGGGGGCTGGTAGTCATCCCTTGAATTTGCGCTCAGTCGAAGGCGGGAACTTCTGGTGCAGCTTCTTGGCGCGGGTGGGCCGGTCCATCAATTCGCCGCCGCAATTGGGGCAGGTATCGTCCAGCGTCTCGGCACAGGTGGCACAGAAAGTGCACTCAAAGCTACAGATGAAGGCACCCGGCACCTCGGCCGGCAGGTCGCCGCCGCAACGCTCGCAATCGGGCCGCATCTCAAGCATCACCCAGCCTCCTGCACTGCGGCGCAAATGCGTTCGACGATGGTCTTGACCTGAGCTGCGTCGTCGCCCTCGGCCATCACGCGGATAACCGGTTCGGTGCCTGAAGGCCGGATGACGAGCCGTCCCTTGCCCTCCAGCTCTGCCTCGGCCGCTGCAATCACCGCCTTGACCGAAGCGTGCTCTAGCGGCGCGCCGCCACTGAAGCGTACATTCTGGAGCAACTGCGGTACCGGATCGAACAGGTGCAGCAGCTCACTGGCCGGTTTGCCCGAGCGCACCAGTCCTGCCAGCACGCGCAGAGCCGCAACCGTGCCGTCACCGGTGGTCGCATGATCCAGCAGGATCATGTGGCCCGATTGCTCGCCGCCAAGGTTGAAGCCGCCTTCCTTCATTCGTTCGAGCACATAGCGATCCCCTACCTTGGTCCGCTCAAGCGTGAGCCCCAGCCCGGCAAGGTAACGCTCGAGCCCGAGGTTCGACATTACCGTGGCAACCACCCCGCCGCCCGTGAGCGTGCCCTTTTCAAGCATGCGGGTGGCGATCAGCGCCATCAGCTGGTCGCCATCAACCTTGGCGCCTTTCTCATCGACCACGATCAGCCGGTCGGCATCGCCATCGAGCGCAATGCCGACATCCGCGCCTTCTTCAAGCACCCTGGCCTGCAGGGCCTCGATCGCGGTCGAGCCGACCCCGGCGTTGATATTGAGCCCGTTGGGGCTGACGCCGATTGCGACAACATCGGCGCCCAGCTCCCAGATCGCGGTGGGGGCAACCTGGTACGCCGCGCCATGCGCGCAATCGATCACCACCTTCAGGCCATCGAAGCGGATGTCGGACGCGACCGATTGCTTGACCGCGTGGATATAGCGCCCCTGCGCATCGTCGACCCGGCGCGCGCGCCCGATCCGCGCCGGCTCGGCCAGCCTGGGCTCGGCCTCGATCAACGCCTCGATCGCCATTTCGTCTGTATCGGACAGCTTGAACCCGTCAGGCCCGAACAGCTTGATGCCGTTGTCCTCATAGGGATTATGGCTGGCGGAAATCATCACGCCCATGTCGGCGCGCATTTCGCGCGTCAGCATGGCAATGGCAGGCGTGGGCAGCGGGCCGGTGAGTATCACATCCATCCCTACGCTGGTGAACCCGGCCACCAATGCATTTTCCATCATATAGCCCGACAGGCGCGTGTCCTTGCCGATCACCACACGGTGCCTGTGGTCACCGCGTGCGAAATGGGCACCGGCGGCCTGACCCACGCGCATCGCCATGGCGGCGGTCATCACCCCTTCGTTGGTGCGCCCCCTGATCCCGTCTGTACCGAAGAACTTGCGTCCCATCTCTCGTGCTGTCTCCGCCTGGTTTGCGCGCTGCAGATTGCCAGCCGCTTGTGGCGCGGTTATCGCGCGAAGGGAAGGGCATGAAAGGCAGAAATTGACCGCGACACAGACAGGCCGCTTCGAACTGGCGACGATCCACCTGCCGGTGGGATGGACCTTTGCCGGGCTTGTTGCCGGCTTGCTTGCCGGAATGGCCCTGTCTGAAGGGTCGCTTATCGGCCCATTGCTCGAATGGACCAGCCCGGTCGGTAGCCTTTGGCTGCGCGCGCTCCAGATGACGATCATCCCGCTCGTGGCCGCCTTGCTGGTGCTGGGGATTGCGCAGCTGGTGTCGGCGGCGAGCGCGGGTGCGGCAGCGCGGCGCATGTTGCTGCTGGTATTCGGCGTGCTCATCGCAAGCGGGGCGATTGCGGCAATCATGATGCCGCTGCTGCTGGAAATTGCGCCGATCCCGGCTTCGGCCACTGCCTTTCTCGCCGAAACGCCGCAACAGGCGCAGTCTGTGCCCGAGCTGGCCGATTTTGTCGCGTCGCTGATCGCGCCCAATGTCATCGCCGCTGCAGCGGAAACGGCCATGCTGCCGCTGACGATATTCTTTGCCCTGTTCGCGGTTGCGATCACCCGGCTTCCGGCGGAGCAATCAGCGACCTTGCTGGGATTTTTTCATGCGCTTGCCAATGCCATGCTGATGATCATCGGCTGGGTGCTGTGGCTGGCACCTGCGGGCGTATTCGCGTTGGCGCTGGGCGTGGCGGCGCGCGCAGGGGGCGGGGCCTTTGCGGCGCTGGGCCATTACATTTTGGTTGTGAGCGCGATGGGCGGCTTCGTGCTGGTCGGTGGATATCTGGTGGCCTGGCTGCTTGGCGGGATCAGCCCGTGGAGGTTTGCCCGCGCCATCCTGCCTTCGCAGGCGGTGGCTGTTTCCACCCAGAGCTCGCTTGCCAGCCTTCCCGCCATGCTCGACAGCTCGGCGCGGTTGGGGCTGCGCCAGAGCATTGCCGAATTCGTATTGCCGCTGGCGGTGGCGATCTTTCGCGCCACCAGCCCGGCAATGAATATGGCAGTGGCGATCTATGTCGCGCAGCTGGCTGGAATTGCCTTGACGCCAACCTTGCTGATCGCGGGGATCGGGGTGGCGCTGATCATCAGCATTGGTTCAGTCAGCCTGCCCGGATCGATAAGCTTCGTCGTTTCGATCGGCCCGATCGCCATCGCCATGGGCGTGCCGATCGAGCCGCTGGCGTTGCTGGTCGCGGTTGAGATGTTGCCTGACATCATGCGCACTCTCGCCAATGTCACGATGAACGTCGCCGTGGCGAGCGTGGTGGATCGTGTGAAACACGATTGAGCCAAGGCAGTTCACGGTCGGTTGCAATCTTTGCAAGTTAAAACGTGCAACCCTGCTCTCATCTGTGCGTTCATTAGGTGAACTCTTTCAAATTTCGCCAGAAACGGAGCAACTATGTCTTTCAAGCTTATCCCCCTACCGTTTGATTCAAGCGCGCTTGAACCGGCCATTTCGGCCGAGACCCTGTCCTACCATTATGACAAGCACCACAAAGCCTATGTCGACAAGACCAATGCCGCGATCGAAGGCACGATGCATATGGGCAAGCCGCTGGAAGAGATCATCGCTGCGGCGCGCGGTTCCGAAGAAGGCCTGTTCAACAACGCCGCGCAAAGCTGGAATCACGCCTTTTACTGGCATTCGCTCAGCCCGGATGGCGGTGAGCCATCCAAAGAGTTGATTGCAAAGATCGATGAGGCGTTTGGTTCGCTCGATGGCCTGAAAGAGCAGTTGAAAACGCGCGGTGCAGGACATTTCGGCAGCGGCTGGATCTGGCTGGCGGAGAAGGATGGCCGGCTCTCGATCAAGGAAACCCATGATGGCGACACGCTGGCGGACGGTGACTTCAACCCACTGCTGACGATCGACGTGTGGGAGCACGCCTATTATCTCGATCACCAGAACAAGCGCCCGGCCTATCTTGACGCGGTGATCGACGGGAAGCTCAACTGGATCTTTGCGTCGGAAAATCTCTCGCGCGGTTCGATCTGGACCTATCCCGAATAGGCGCGGGCCAAATCAATATACTGCGACCGCCAGGAATTGGCCTGGCGCTAGTTTTCGGCGATTGCTTTCTGCCGGGCGGCGAGTTCATCAAGTTCCTCAAGGATCGCGCGATGCGCGCCTGTATCCTTGCTTGACCTGTGCGGGATAGAACCATCTTCCATCATCGCATTGAGCGTGGCGCGCGCGCGCCCAACGCGGCTCTTGATGGTTCCAATCGCACAATCACAAATATTGGCGGCCTCTTCGTAAGAGAATCCGCCCGCACCCACGAGCAGCAGCGCCTCGCGACGTTCGGGAGGCAGGGTTTGCAGCGCACGGTGCAAATCGGCCAGATGAATCGGATCTTCCTGCCCGGCGGGGGCAGTGAGAATGCGTTCGGCCACCGTTTCGTCATAATCGCCGCGGAATCGGTTTCGGCGCATGTCGGTGAGGTAGGCGTTGCGCAGGATCACGAATGTCCATGCGCGCATTGACGTGCCGGGTTCAAAGCGCTCTTGCGCGGCCCATGCTTTCAGCATGGTTTCCTGAACCAGGTCGTCGGCCATATCGGGCCGCCCGCATAATCCGCGCGCAAAAGCGCGAAGATGCGGGATGACCGCCGTCAGCTCACGCTTGAAATCCGCTATCTCTGTGGCACTGCGCTGGTCCCTTGCCATCAGGATGATCCGTTCGCGGATGGGTCATCAAGCCTGTTCAGCAAATCCTTGAAGCTATCTGGCAAAGGTTCATCGACGACCGAATCGTAAAGCGCGCGCAGCCCGTCAGCCCAATCGGGTCTGCGATGCTTGCAGGCAGCGCCACGCGCGCCACCCTTGGGCGGCGTCTTTTCCGGATTGTGCTTGTCTGCTGCCATCGCGTGCCTGTGCTCTGTTGCCTTTGCCCCATTGGCTCGCACCCCTATGTGTCGGTAGTGCGGCACTGGAAGGGGAACGAGAGTCGCTCTCTATGGTTCCCTTCCTGATCGGAGGATAATGCAAATTTGTGATGCGTGATAGCGATGAGACAGCAACGGAACGGCTGCGGCGCGCGCGCGCCATGCGCTGGCTGGCGCGCTATCCGCGTGCTGCTCCGCTTGCTATCTTCTTTGCAATTGCCATGATCACCGGCTTCAGCGTGGTCGCCATCGAGGCGGGCGAGGACCAGCGTGACCGTGCGATCATGCGCGAGGTTGCGCTGTCGGTTGCTTCTGCGCTTGACCGCCGCGGAAGCGTGGCGGTGGCTTATCTGCGCGCCGGTTCGGCCTTGTTCTCGACCAAGGATGAAGTGCCGCTGTCATTGTTTCGCCGATTTGCTGGCGAACTCAGGCTGCATGCTGACGATCGCGGATCGGAAGGGATCGGCTGGGCTGAAGTTGTACCGCTTGAACGGCTTGCGGCTTTCGAAGCCGAAGCCAGCGCAGAGCTTGGCGCGCCATTCAGGGTACGGCGGGCACCGGGCGCGACTGGCGACATTGTGGTGCCGGTTACCTTTCTAAAGCCTGATACGCCGCGCAGCCGACAGGCAATCGGCTTTGACCTTTATTCCGAACCGGTACGCCGCGCCGCAATGGATGAAGCAGCGCGCCTTGTTCGCCCGACTGCCACCGGTAAACTGGTGCTGGCACAAGAGAGAGATGATGAAGCAGCCGGTTTCCTGATCTTTATGCCGGTGTTCGAAACAACCCCGCAAGGCCGACGGCTAAAGGGCTTCATCTATAGCCCTTTTGATGCGCAGTATTTCCTTAGTTCGGCGATGGACATTTCGGCTCACCGCCACATGGGAGTGCGCCTGTATGACGGACCTGCGGAACCTGCCAACCTCCTTGCCAATCATGCCCCGCAGGTGACATCCGGCAAGGTGATGGTCCAGCAGGTCAGCATCGGGAATCATCCGTTACTGATCGAGATCGAATCCGCCCGCACGGGCAGCCTTTCGCCGCTTTCCATGGCGACGCTGCTGTTCGGGCTTGCGGTTGCCAGTCTGCTCATGATGCTCGCACGCTTGCTTACCCGGCAAGCGCTGGAAGACGAAGCCTCGTTGGCTTTTTTCGAGGAGCAGAACTCGATCCGAAACTCGCTGACGCGCGAACTCAACCACCGGGTCAAGAACACGCTGGCAAGCATTTTGTCGATCATCTCGCTGACACGGCGGCGGACCGATGATCTCGATGAATTCGTCGACGGACTCGAGGGCCGGGTGCGGGCGCTTTCCGCCACACACGATCTGCTTACCCAGTCCGATTGGGGCACCACCCCTGTCCGCTCCGTGATCGAAGCTGAGATAGCTCCCTATGCCGGGGCAGATGCCAATATCAGGCTGGAGGGCCCCGAAATTGAACTCGCCCCCAATGACGCGCTGTCGCTGGGGCTTGCGGTACACGAATTGACCACCAATGCGGCGAAATATGGCGCGCTCAGCGAACCTGGGGGACGTGTTACTATAGACTGGCAACGCGAGCGCGATGATCTGGTGCTGGTGCGTTGGCAGGAGCGTGGCGGCCCGCCTGTCGATCAGGATCGCAAGCGAGGTTTCGGAACCGATCTGATCGAGAAGATTGTCGCACACGAACTGCGCCAGCCGGTCGATTTGCAGTTCGAACCTGAGGGGGTAACTTGCACCCTGCGCGTGCCCGTGCGGGTTCGCAGCGCCTTCCAGATCCGCGAGCGACTGGCCCGGCTGATTGACTGAGAACCTCAGGCAGCCGGTGTGTTTTCCCTGAAGAACAGAGCCTGGCTGATCGTGGTGCGGATGCTGCGTTCCTGGAACGGCTTGGTGACAAGATAGGTCGGCTCCGGCCTGTCGCCGGTCAACAACCGCTCCGGATACGCAGTGATGAAGATCACCGGCACGTTAGCAATGGCAAGGATGTCGTCTACCGCATCAAGCCCTGAGGAGCCGTCGGCAAGCTGGATGTCGGCCAGCACCAGGCCGGGCATGGCTTCGGCCACAGCATCGCGTGCCTGAGTGCGGGTGGCTGCGGTCGCGAATACATCGTGGCCGAGCGATTTGACGAGGCCTTCAAGCTGCATTGAGATCAGCGGTTCGTCCTCGATAATCAGCACGCTGGTTACGGATTCGCGGTCGATCTCTGCCACCGCTTCGTCTACCAGATGTTCTACCTCTGCGGTGGGAATACCCAGAATCTCGCCTGCCTGCGAAGGGCTGAACTCTTCCAGCGTAGTCAGCAACAATGCCTGACGGTTGAGCGGGGTGACAGCCCCGAGCATGGCCTGCGCAGCGCCTTCGCGCCCGACCGCACTCCCCGATGTTGCAGCACCTCCGGCAATTGAGGACCACAATTTCGTGAACGCGCGGTAGAGCGGGACGCGGCCCCCAGCCAGGCTAGCCTTGAGTTCATCGTCGGCCAGGGCCGCTTGCAGCGTAGCGCGAACGAAATTGTCCCCGCTCTCCTGCGAGCCGCACAGTGCGCGGGCATAGCGGCGCAAATAGGGGAGATTTGCGGCAATCTGAGTGCTCAACGACATTGTGTCCCTTCCCGAACGGTGCATCGCATCCAACGAATTTGGCGGAAGTATGTTCCTTGACCGAAGCTGGATAGTTTGCGGCCAAGGCTTATCCAATGTTCTCCGGCCGGTTCCAACAGGCGCCAAGCAGGTAGGCACAAAAAATTTTTTCAAAGCCGGGGAACCGAGCTGGATTTGCGTCATTTCTTCAATATCACCGCCGCGACCCCCTCCCGTCCAAGCGTCGGTGATGCAATCCCGAAGGCCTCCGTCCCTCATGACGGAGGCCTTTTTCGTGAACTGTTCATTCGTCGGCGCGTCAACCGAGCGTTTTCTCGAATACAACATATTCACGGTTGATCTTGCTGTCGATCGAATCGGCGATTGCCACCATTCCCCGGTTGTCATCCAGGATCCAGCCGATCTCGCCACGTTTCGAGCCATAGATGGCCGCGGCATTGCGGCGGATCTGGCTGATCATCATGAAGGCAAGCTGGCTCGCGACGCGACTATTGTGCAATTCCTTCCTCACACCCATCAGCGGGACGCGCATTCCTGCATCCTTGGGATGGCGAAGCCAGCGCAGCAAATGGAACCAACCCAGCGGAAAGAGCTTCCCATCGATGCGTTTGAGCACCTGATTGATGTCAGGGAAAGTCAGCATGAAGGCCACCGGTTTGCCGTCCAGTTCCGCGATCATGTTGAGTGGCTCGAAGATGATCGGGCGCAATTTCTTGCCTGCATAGGCAACCTCTTCCGGCGTGAACGGCACGAAACCCCAATTGCTCGACCAGGCATCGTTGAGGATGTCGAGCACAACCGCGGCTTCCTCGTCCCAGCGCTTCTTTTCGACCGGACGCACGCGAATGCGCTCGTTGCGTTCGCCCGATTTGACGATCCTTTGGATCAGCGGCGGAAATTCCCTTGTTACGTCGAGATCGTAGGTGAGCAGCGATTTGGCATGTTCAAAGCCATAGCTTTCGATCCAGCCGCGATACTGCGCCGGATGATGCCCCATCATGATCATCGGCGCGTGATCCTGCCCCCGCACCAGCAAGCCGGGTTCTTCCCAGACTGACAGCGAAATGGGGCCGAGCACGCGGATCATGCCTTCACCGCGCAGCCATGCTTCGGCTGCTGCGAGCAGCGCATGGGCAGCGGCTTCGTCCTCGGCATCGAAATAGCCGAACATCCCGGTGCCCGGACCAAAACCCTGCTCCGGCGGCATTTGCAGGGCGAGCTCGTCAATATGCGCGGAGATCCGCCCCACCTGCTTGCCGCCGCGACTAGCAATGAAAAACTCGGCGCGCCCATGCCCGAAGAAAGGGTTGCGGCCTGGATCGATCAGTTCGATTTGTTCGCTGCGCAATTGCGGTACGCTATGCGGTTCCCGTGTGGCAAAGCTGCGCCCAAGATCAACAAACGCCGCGCGCCCGCGCTTGCCGCTCACCGGCTCTACTACTATATCGCTCGCGTTCACATGCATGTCCCGTTCAGATTGCCCAATCCATTTTGCGGTGCGTCAATGTGTGGTGAGAGAATGTCGCTTAAGCAAGCCATTCGATCACTCTTGCCAACAAGTCGCGTTTGTCCTCGCCCGCCGTTTTGCTGTAAGGCGCAGGCGAAACAGAGAATTGATGATGGAACAGACATTCGATCCCGGCGCAGTGTCCGACACCTCAAGAGTGCCAGCCACGCGTGCGCAGTTCATAAGCAGCGATGACAAGGATATGCTGCGTGTAGCGCGAGACCTGACCAGGGATCTGGGGCAGGCGCGTGGTGCGTGGTACTGGCCCGATATGCTGCTGTCCGCAGGCTTGGGCTATGGCGCGCTGGCCGGGGCCATTCTGGTGCAGAACACCGCGATCGCGGTGGCGCTTGGGATCGTGTCCGCACTGGCGCTTTATCGCGCGCTGATGTTCATCCACGAACTGACCCATATCCACCGCGATGCGCTGCCTGGTTTCCGCACTGCATGGAACCTGCTGGTCGGAATCCCGATGCTGGTGCCCAGCTTCATGTATGAAGGGGTCCACACCCTGCATCACAAGCGTACGCAATATGGCACGGTCGAGGATCCCGAATATCTTCCGCTAGCGTTGATGAAGCCGTGGAGCCTGCCAAGCTTTGTGCTGATTGCATTGCTCGCGCCGATCGGCCTGCTGCTGCGCTTTGCCATACTGGTACCGCTGGGGGCGATAATCCCCCCGCTGCGCAAGATGTTTTGGGAGCGGGCCTCGGCGTTGATGATCAATCCTGATTTCCGTCGCAAGCCGCCAGAAGGCGCCTTTGCAAATCGTGTATTCTGGCTGGAACTGGGCGGTTTCGTGTGGGCATGGGTATTGATCGGCAGCACGCAGTTTATCGGCTGGCGTCCGCTGCTGATCGCGCTGGCGATCGTTTCGCTTACCGCGGTGCTCAACCAATTGCGCACACTGGTTGCGCATCTGTGGGAGAATGACGGCAAACCGATGACGGTGACCGCGCAATTCCTCGACAGCGTGAACGTGCCGCCACCTGGCCTGGCCGCAGAGATATGGGCGCCGGTGGGCCTGCGCTATCACGCTCTGCACCACCTGATGCCTTCAATGCCTTATCATGCGCTGCCCGAGGCACACCGGCGGCTGAAGGCAGAACTGGGCCTGAATTCGACCTATGACGGGGCGAATCACAGCGGCATGATCGAACTGGTAGGGCGGATCGCGCGCAGTACCATGGGCGCAAGGCCATCAAGGCCGTAATGCGGTCAGCCCATGCGGTTACCTCAGCGCTCCTGCATTATAGTGATCAGTTCCGCTTCAATCCCTTAAGCGCTTCAGCCAGCGGCCCCGAAGGCGCATCGTCGCTGCTGATACCGGCTTCCTGCCGCACGCGTTCGGCATTGGGGCCTTCGGCATAGGGGTCGATCGCCAAGCCCAGCGATTGGGCCACCGCTTCACCCAGGTCGAAACTGTCACCCGCATACTCGATCTCGTCGAGATCGTCGGCAGCGAGCTCGATCTCGATTTCGTCATCGCGCAGCAGAGCGGGGTCCACTCTGCCTTCTTCAACGAAGCGCAGCGCCAGCGGTTCGGTAATCGCGGTGCGAAATTCCTCGCCTGAAATGGCGCAGGTCTGGACGATCCTGGCTTCGAGCCGACCGGTGGCATGCACCGCCTTGCCATGCTGCTCCAGATCGACACTGGCTGTAAGTGCATCGATCCGGGGCAGGCCAAACCGGTTCGCCAGCGCAGCGCGTTCTGCTTCACTCGCCTCGATCACCAGCGGGGCCGCCGGCAGTGGACGCAGTTTGACGGTGCGCGAGAATTCGCTCGCGCTCATGGTATTGCATCCTCAAGCCCGAACTCGCCCGCAACCACCGCTTCCGCCGGGAGCGCAGCGAGCTGGCCGTGAAATCGCTGCAACCGCTTGGCCACGCAGGCGGGTGATCCGCCTTCGGTAAAGCTGACATTGCGTTCAATCGATGCTTCGAGCCTGGCCGTATCTCCGGCAGCCAGCGCCGGGCGGTAGGCGCCCAGCCTTCCGCCGAGCACGCTCATCAGCCGGCCGATATGCTTGCCGACCACAACATCGTTGATGCCGAACTCGCGCAATTGCCCATCCATGTCCTCGACAAAGAATTCGCACAATAGCGCGCCTTCGCTGTGTTGACCGGTTGTTTCTAGCCGCACCACAACCGTACTAAGTATGGCCGTGATCATGTCGAAGCGTCCGCCAACGGTATCGGCCACCTTGCAACCGGCATACCACTGCGGATCGCGTGCCAGCTCCACCACCTTGTGCCACAATGGGCGCATCGTTTCGCGCGGGTCCGGGGCGGTGCCGAACAGTCTGGCAAGGAAGGACATGGACTGAAAAGCTCCGTGGTGGCGGCGTTCAGCCGCAATTCAATTCGCTATGCCCAATGGCGGCAACACGCGGCGTTGCAAGCTGCGCGCCATCGCCGTAAGGCTTATGGCCGAACATATAGGATGGGTTGCGGCGCGGGCAATGCGTGTCGGCGCCCGAAGCAAAGAAGGTTTGCGTTTCGGATGGATAGGACGACGGCGTTCAAGATTGCCTTGGTGGCGGCACTGGGGATTGGCATCGCGGGCTGCACGTCAATTCGCGAATCACGCGGCTATGTGGTTGACGCGCTGCTGGTTGATGCCATCCAGCCGGGGATCGACAACCAGCGCTCGGTCGAAATGGCGCTGGGACGGCCCAGCTTCACAAGCGAATATGGTCAACCGATCTGGTATTACGTCTCAAGCGTTACCGGGCGGCGACCGTTCGTGCGCCCGCAGATAAAGTCGCATTCTGTGCTGGCAGTGCAGTTTGACGAGGCGGGCAATGTCATTTCTGCCGAACGCAGCGGGATTGAGCAGGTGGCCTTCTTTACGCCCGATGGTGACAAGACCCCGACACTGGGCCGCGAGCGCGGCTTTCTGGAGGATTTGTTCGGCAATATTGGCCAGGTCGGCGCACCGGGTGCCGGCGGCGCCCCAGGCGGCCCCGGCGGCCCTTGAGCTCGCCGCATTGCTTGACCGGAGCTTGGCGCTCCCCATATCGCTCGGCATGAGCAATCAAAACGAAAGCCACGGCCTCGTCCAGTGGCATGGCACCACCATCATTGGCGTGAAGCGCGGCAAGCGCACCGTGATCGCGGGCGATGGCCAGGTTTCAATGGGCAATACGGTGATGAAGCCCAATGCGCGCAAGGTCCGGCGCCTTGGTGAAGGCGGCCCCGAAAAAGGCAAGGTGATCGCCGGTTTCGCGGGCGCGACCGCCGATGCCTTCACCCTGTTCGAGCGGCTGGAAAAGAAGCTCGAGCAATATTCCGGGCAGTTGCTGCGCGCCGCAGTGGAGCTGGCCAAGGACTGGCGTACCGACAAATATTTGCGCAACCTCGAAGCATTGATGATCGTGGCGGACAAGGATGTACTGCTGGTGCTGACCGGAAATGGCGACGTGCTCGAACCCGAGGGCGGAATCGCTGCGATCGGATCGGGCGGCAATTTTGCGCTCGCCGCCGCCCGCGCGCTGGCCGATTATGAAGACGATCCGGAAGTGATTGCGCGCAAGGCGATGCAGGTTGCGGCCGATATCTGTGTCTTCACCAATGGCAATGTGACCCTCGAAGAAATCTGAGACTGTCCAGCAAAATGACCGATTCCCTAACCCCCAAGGCGATCGTCGCCGCGCTTGACGAGCATATCATCGGACAAAAGGATGCCAAGCGCGCGGTCGCCGTCGCGCTGCGCAACCGCTGGCGGCGCCAGCGGCTCTCGCCCGAATTGCGCGACGAGGTGACGCCCAAGAACATCCTGATGATCGGCCCTACGGGCTGCGGCAAGACCGAGATCAGCCGCCGCCTGGCGAAGCTTGCCAATGCGCCTTTCGTCAAAGTCGAGGCGACCAAGTTCACCGAGGTCGGCTATGTCGGGCGCGATGTCGAACAGATCGCGCGCGACCTGGCCGAGGAGGCGATCCGGCTGGAAAAAGAGCGCCGCCGCGAGGCGGTGCGCGAGGCTGCCAGCAAGGCGGCGATGGACCGGCTGCTCAACGCGCTGGTGGGCGAGAACGCTTCGGAAGCGACGCGTGAGGCCTTTCGCGAGCGGATCGTGCAGAATGCAATGAACGATGTCGAAGTTGAAATCGACGTTGAAGAAGCGCCGCAAATGCCCTTCGACATGGGCAATATGGGCGGCAATGTCGGCATGATCGACTTGTCGGACATGTTCGGCAAGGCGATGGGCCGCAAGCCGACCAAGCGGCGCAAATTAAAGGTGCCCGATGCGTGGGATCGGCTGGTCGACGAAGAGGCCGACAAGCGGCTTGACCAGGACGATGTGGCGCAGGCCGCGCTGCGCAACGCAGAAGCCAATGGTATCGTGTTCCTGGACGAGATTGACAAGATCGCTGTTTCGGATGTGCGGGGTGGCAGCGTCAGCCGCGAGGGCGTGCAGCGCGATCTGCTGCCACTGATCGAAGGCACCACGGTGGCCACCAAATACGGCCCGATGAAAACCGACCACGTGCTGTTTATCGCCTCGGGCGCGTTTCATGTTGCCAAGCCATCCGACATGCTGCCCGAACTCCAGGGCCGCCTGCCGATCCGGGTCGAGTTGCGTGCGCTGACGGAAGAGGATTTCGTGCGTATCCTGTCCGAAACCCGAGCCAACCTGGTGCAGCAATATTGCGCGCTGCTGGGCACTGAAGAAGTCACGCTCGACATCACCGAGGATGCAATCTCGGAAGTGGCGAAGATTGCCGCGCAGGTGAACGAAAGCGTCGAGAACATCGGCGCGCGGCGCTTGCAGACGGTGATGGAGCGGCTGCTCGAGGAAATCAGCTTCGAGGCTGAAGAGCACGCGGGCGAGACGGTGAAGGTCGATGCCGCCTATGTCCGCGAGCGGCTGGCCGAGCTTGCCGGCAACAGCGACCTCAGCAAGTATATCCTTTGACCGAGCCAGTCTCCAATCGGCGCGACATGCTGGCGCAGATGGGGCCGCGTCTCGACGAGCGCGCCTATTGTTTCATGCTGGTCGATCCCTCCAGCGCGCCGCAGGCGCTGGGCGCGGCAATCGGTACATTCCGCGAAGATGAAGGCGTTACTGCGATCGTGCCGGAAACGGTGGCGCGCGAGCTTGGCGAGCAAAGCCCGGCATTCGCGCGGATTACCTTGATGGTGCATTCCTCGCTCACCGGCTTCGGGCTAACGGCGTCAGTGACCGGCACACTGGCCGAACATGGCATCGCCTGCAATGTTATTGCGGCCTGGCACCACGATCACCTGTTCGTGCCGGTGGCTCAGGGCGAGCACGCACTGCGCCTGCTCCAACGGTTGAGCGAAGACGCGCGTCGATAGGATTCTGCCGTTCGCAGACATTCCGCGCAAAGCGGTTGATCTGGAACCGCTTCCCCGTCCAGACGATTATCGAAGAGAACTTTCGCAATGGGGACTGACCGATGATCCGAAGCACGATGATGGCCAGCGCTGCTGCAATAGCGCTGGCCCTGGGCGCACCACTTGTGGCGCAGGATAACGCGAGCGAGGAAGCGCCAGCGCTGTCTGCACCGAAGATCGAGTACACCCGCTGGGTGCTTGGCAACGGGCTACAGGTAATTGCGATCCCCGACAATTCGACTGCGAATGTCACCACTTCGCTGTGGTACGAGGTCGGCTCGAAGCACGATCCGCAAGGCCGTTCGGGCTTTGCGCATCTGTTCGAGCATATCCTCAGCCGCCAGACGCTGAACATGCCCTACAACATGATCAACAAGCTGACCGAGGATGTCGGCGGGAACCGCAATGCATCGACCTGGGTCGACCGCACCAATTACTTTGAAACTGTGCCTGCCGAATATCTCGAGACCATGCTGTGGACGCACCGCGAACGCATGGCCTATCCGGTGGTTGACAGTCTGGTGTTCGAGCGGGAGCGCAGCGTGGTGAAGGAAGAGCTGCGCCAGCGCGTGCTTGCGCCGCCCTATGGCAGGTTGCAGCGCTTCGTGATTTCGGAGAATGCGTTTGACGTGCTGCCGATGCGGCGGCCCGGCATCGGCTCTATCGAGGATCTCGATTCAACCACGCTCGAAGATGCGCGGGCATTCCATCAGGCCTATTATGGGCCTGACACTGCGACGCTGATCGTGGCGGGCAATTTCGATCTTGATCGGCTGCGTAGTTTGGTCGATCAGTATTTCGCCGATATCCCGCGGCGGGCAAATCCGGTGAGCCTTGAGATTGAAGGTCAGGAACCCGTCCGCACCGTGCCGCGCACGGTCAACGCCACCGCGCCTAATGTGCCGCTGCCGGTGGTGGGCGGATTGTGGAAGGCGCCAGCGGCCACTCATCCTGATGCCGCGGCGATCGAGCTGCTTTCGGCGATCCTTGCGCGCGGAGACAATAGCCGCCTGCACCGCGCGTTGGTGCGCAGCGGCAAGGCCGTCGAGGCCGCGCATTTTGACCAGATGAGCGAGGATGGCGGGTTCATTGCGTCCTACATTGTGCTCAGCCCCGCAACCGACGTGGGCGAAGCCCGCGCGATACTCGACGTCGAGATCGAGCGGGTGCGCAGCGAACCGGTGAGCGAGGCGGAACTGCGCGAGGCAAAGAACGAGATCTTTGCGTCCGCGCTGTCGCAGCGCCAGACCGCACAGGGCCGGGCCTTTGAACTGGGCGAGGCGCTGGTTTCGACCGGAGACCCCGATGCCGCAGACAAAAGGCTAAAGGAGATCGCTACGGTCAGCGCCGCTGACGTGCAGCGAGTGGCGGTGCAGTGGCTGCGGCCAGAGGGCAAGGTCTCGATCACCTATACGGCGGGCGAAGATGACCCGTCGAGTTATGCCAATCCCAACCCGATGCCTCAATTCGGATCTGTCCCGCCAGCCACGGGCCAGCCGCTGGCGGTACGGCCCGAGGGCGAGCGCGCGGCGCCGCCACCGCCGATCGCCGCACCCGAAATGGTGCGCGCGCAGTTTGACGAGACGACGCTCGACAATGGCATCGCGCTGGTCTCTGCGCAGACCACCGACGTGCCGATCGCGACGATTACCGTCGTGCTGCCGGGCGGGGACGCGAGTGATCCGGCGGCCAAGGCTGGCCTTGCCGGGCTCGCGGCGAGCGTGGCGGACAAGGGTACCGCGAACCGCAGTGCCACTGAGATTGCTGCTGCGCTCGAATCGCTTGGCGCCAGCCTGGGCTTCAGCACAAACGCCGATGGCAGCTTCGTAAGCCTGACCGCGCCGACCGTGAACCTCGCGCAGGCCGGGGCGGTGATGGTCGACATCCTTCAGAATGCGAGCTTCCCGCAAGAGGAGTTCGAACGCGAGCGCAAGCGGGCGCTGGACGGATTGGTGGCGACGCTAACCGATCCGGGCGCGCTTGCCGGCATGGTCACGACGCGGGTGATGTATGGCGATGCGCCATATGGCCGGGTAGCCAGCCCCAACTCTCTGCCCGCGATCACGCGCGAGGACTTGGTCGCCCACCGCGAGACCTATTGGCATCCCGGCGCGGCCCGGATCGTGATCAGCGGCGGCCTTGCGGCCGGGGAAGCGCATGTGCTGGCCAATGAACTTTTCGGCAGTTGGACCTCGGATCGCCCGATCCCGCAGCCGGTGGCCGACCCTGCAGGTAGCGCGCCCGCACCGCGCACGCTGGTGATCGACATGCCGGATGCGGGCCAGGCAGCGGTGCTCGCGAGCGTGCGCGCATTGCCGCGCGACCATCCAGATTTCTACAAGCTGTGGCTGGCCAATACGGTGCTCGGCTCGGGCAGCAATGGCCGGTTGTTCGAGGAGGTGCGGACCAAGCGTGCGCTCAGCTATGGCGCCTATAGCTCGCTTGACACGCGTGCTGACGAAGCGACGCTGACCGCGCAGGCACAAACCAAGAATACCACCCCTGACGAAGTCGCCACGGTGTTTTTCGACCAGTTTACGCTGCTGGGCAGCGAGATGCTTGATGAGGATGCGCTGCAGAAACGGCGGCTATTCCTGGGCGGGGCACTGGCGCGCAGCCTTGAGACCAGCGGCGGCTTCAACGGCACCGTGGCCAGCCTAATGCTGCGCGGGATCGAACCGCAAGAGGCATTTCGCGTGGCAGATCGGCTAGCCAGCGTCAGCACTGCCGATGTCGCGCAGATGGCAGGCGAATTTCTCGCTCCAGCACGCGCCTCCTTGGTGGTCGTGGGCGACGCGCAATATTTCCTCGACGATCTGAAGGCACTGCGCGGCAATGTCGAAGTGATCCCCTTTGACGCGCTCGACCTGTCGAGCGCGGATTTGCGCAAGCCGACGGACGAAGCGGAGTAGGGTGCAGGCGGATTACTCGGCCGCTTCGGGCTGCGTCTCGCTCTCGGCGGCCTGGCGCGCCCACATGTCGGCATAAAGTCCGTCCGCAGCCAGCAGGTCAGAGTGCCGCCCGGCCTCGGCCAGCTTGCCGCGATCGAGCACCAGGATGCGATCGGCATCGGCGATGGTCGAAAGGCGGTGCGCGATGGCAATGGTGGTGCGGCCCCGTGAAATACGGCGCAGTGTCCGCAGGATATCCTGTTCGGTGCGGCTGTCGAGCGCGCTGGTCGCCTCATCCAGAAGCAGGATCGGCGGATTCTTCACTAGCGTCCGCGCGATCGCAACGCGCTGTTTCTCGCCGCCCGACAGCTTGAGCCCACGCTCGCCAACTTCGGTGGCAAAGCCCTGCGGCAATTGCTCGATGAAAGGCAGGATTGCGGCATCGCGTGCTGCGGCGAACACATCCTCTTCGCGCGCATCGCCGCTGCCATAGGCGATGTTGTAGCCGATGCTGTCGTTGAACAGCACGCTGTCCTGCGGGACGATGCCAATGTGGGCCCGCAAGCTTTCCTGCGTCACCGAGGCAATATCCTGTCCGTCGATAAGGATGCGCCCGCCCTGCGGATCGTAGAAGCGGAACAGCAGCCGTGCGATCGTGCTCTTGCCCGCACCCGAAGGGCCGACGATGGCCACGCTCGCCCCGGCGGGAACTTCGAAGCTGAGATTGTTCAGAATTGTGCGGTCAGGTTCATAGCCGAAGGCGACATGGTCAAAGGTGATGTGCGGGCGGCGGACCACCAGAGCCGGCGCGCCGGGGCGATCCTGGACCTCGACATCGGTATCCATCAGCTTGAACATTTCGCCCATATCGACCAACCCTTGGCGGATGGAACGGTACACGAATCCCAGCATGTCGAGCGGGCGGAACAGCTGCAGCAGGTAAGTGTTGACGAACACCAGATCGCCCACGGTCAGCTGCCCCTGGCTCCAGCCCCATACTGTATAGGCCATTGCGCCCGCCATCAGCAGGTTGGTAATCAGCGCTTGCGCGATGTTGAGCAGGCCGAGCGAGTTCTCGCTCTTGATCGCGGCTTCGGCATAGGCGCTCGCAGCCTGGCCATAGCGGGCCTGCTCGCGAGCTTCGGCGCCAAAATATTTCACTGTCTCGTAATTGAGCAGCGAATCGACCGCGCGGTGCAATGCCCTGCCGTCGAGTTCGTTCATCTCGCGGCGCAGCTTGGTGCGCCATTCGGTGATCCAGCGGGTTGTCAGGATATAGGATACAACCGCGAGGCCGGTCGCCGCGACCAGTTCCCACCCGAAATTGATGTAGAAAATCACACCCACTGCAATCAGTTCGATCGCGGTTGGCGCGATGTTGAAAAGCAGGAAGTAGAGCATCGTGTCGATGCTTTTGGTACCGCGCTCGATCACCTTGGTCACTTCGCCGGTGCGCCGGTCCAGGTGAAACCGCAGAGACAAACGGTGGAGGCGGCGGAACACATCCTGCGCCAGGTGTAATGTGGCGATCTGCCCGACCCGTTCAAAGGCGATATTGCGCAGATTGTCGAAAGCGACAGCAGTAAATCGCCCCAGCCCGTATGCCAGCACCAGGGCCAGTGCGACCATCGCGCTCTCGCTGGTGGGCGTGGCCATCGCATCGACGGCATATTTATAGGCGAAGGGAAGGGCCAGCGTAACGCCCTTGGCTGCCAGCACGAATGCCATCGCGGCAATGATGCGGCGTTTCAGTGTGGGATTGTCGCGCGGCCACAAATAGGGAAGGAATCGCCGCAAGGTGTGCCAGCCATCGGCCTCGAGCGGGCGGTTATCCTCGGTGTCGGGTGGCATCGCTTGTCCCATGTGGGGGCAAGCGTCCGGCTAGGCAAGCATGGGTTTTGCCAAGGTGTGCGGTCAGATGCGCGAGGACGTGCGATTGCGGAGCTGTGCCTCGCGCGGCAGGTCAAACAGGATTTGCCGCTTGGCGAAATCGATTGCGATCCTGTCGAACAGCTGGAGATGCCGCATCCCCAGCGAAAGCACCGGCCGGTCGGTCAAGCCCAGAGCTTCAAAGGCTGGCGTATCGGCATAGGTGATCGGGACATTGGCCAATTCGAAACCGTTGATCTTGAGCGATCGTACATAGCTCAGCTCGCTGAGCAGTGCCACGCCATTGACATCGGTCGTTTCGATCATTTCGGCAGCCCGCCGTGAACGGATGCGTTCGCGCAGCGCCAGATTGCCCAGGCTCGTTTGTGCCCCGGTATCGATGATCACGGTGGCATGGACTCCCTCGATTATCGCATCGGTTATAAGCAACTGCCCTAGCTTGTTGCGCGCCCTCACGATGATTTCAAAGCCACGGTCGCTCGATTTCTCATGCGCATCCGAGACCGAAATCGTCTCGTTTCGAAAATCGATCACGACCCGGAAATCCTGCAAGGTATCGAGGCCGATAATGCCATCGGCACCAACATGCTGGCGCTGCAGCACCGGAGCCGCGATCCCGCCGATGGTACGTTTACCGACTTCAAGTTGGTCGAGCTCGACCAGTTCGACTGTACGCCGACTGGCCATCCCGACTACGGTTGCCGGTCCAAGCGACGGCAGCAAAATCTGGCGTGTCACCCGTTCTGTAACCGCAGTCGCCTGCGAGCCTGTATCGATCATGAAATTGTAAGGCCCGATCCCGTCGATTGTGACCGGTATCGTATAGCGCTGGAACCGGTCTTCCTCGAGGTCGAGAATTTCAATCGCCTGACCGGTCAGGGCGGGAAATAGAGGAGCAGTGGGAATCTGCTCGCGCGCTTGCGACAGCGCCAGAGCGCCACCGGTCGTGACTTGTGCTGAAGCCAGACCGAATGCGATTGCTGCGGGCAGGACCAAATGAGGCATCCCTATCTCTCCTGGGACAATATGCCGCATCAGCATTGCCATTGCGTGCGCATGTCATGGGGCTCTGTATACCAGACAATGAAGCAAGGCCCAAACCGGAGCCCGCCGAGCGGCCAAAACCACTCTATGAACTGCTTGGCGCGCTTCCATCAGAACGATTCGGTGCCACATTTTCTGATCCTCTGGATGAATCGCAGGATGAATCGGAGGTTTGCGCTGCCACCCGGCGATGAATCGCCGGGATGCAAGGGGGGGCACGCCGCCGCCGATACCGGAAAACCGGATCACCCCAGACCAGGAGAGGGTTTTCTGGGGCCAAAAATGGCGGAAATCTGCGGTTCTCTCGCAGTCGCGAAATAAAATTGCAAAAAGGCGTTGACCCGACTCAACGCCCCACATATATGGCCCTCACCGACGCGGCGCTGACGGTTTTCAGCCGCTCCACCGGGTTGGTCGCCAGACACAGACGGATAGCCGGTCCCCCGGTGAAAATCGGGGCTCCATTGCTGTCCGCTTGTTAACGTCTGGTTGGCTCTTTGACATTGTTGGTTTTTGATGAAGGGACATGTGGGCGACGGCGCCCGGTCCGGGGATTTTTAGGCTCCGGATACCGGTTAATTTATGCCGATTGCCACATCCTGATCGCCTCCACGGCGGTCTGTGATGATGCATGTTCATTCGTATCCATTACGTTTGATGTGCAGGTATCGGCTCCTAGAAGCTCATGCCAAGCAGGCTGGCGGGGTTTTCCCCGTGCTTGATTGGTGTGTGACATAAACTTGAGAGTTTGATCCTGGCTCAGAACGAACGCTGGCGGCATGCCTAACACATGCAAGTCGAACGAACCCTTCGGGGTGAGTGGCGCACGGGTGCGTAACGCGTGGGAACCTGCCCTTAGGTTCGGAATAACTCAGAGAAATTTGAGCTAATACCGGATAATGTCTTCGGACCAAAGATTTATCGCCTTTGGATGGGCCCGCGTTGGATTAGCTAGTTGGTGGGGTAAAGGCCTACCAAGGCGACGATCCATAGCTGGTCTGAGAGGATGATCAGCCACACTGGGACTGAGACACGGCCCAGACTCCTACGGGAGGCAGCAGTGGGGAATATTGGACAATGGGCGAAAGCCTGATCCAGCAATGCCGCGTGAGTGATGAAGGCCTTAGGGTTGTAAAGCTCTTTTACTGGGGATGATAATGACAGTACCCAGAGAATAAGCTCCGGCTAACTCCGTGCCAGCAGCCGCGGTAATACGGAGGGAGCTAGCGTTGTTCGGAATTACTGGGCGTAAAGCGCACGTAGGCGGCTTTTTAAGTCAGGGGTGAAATCCCGGGGCTCAACCCCGGAACTGCCTTTGAAACTGGAAAGCTAGAATCCTGGAGAGGTGAGTGGAATTCCGAGTGTAGAGGTGAAATTCGTAGATATTCGGAAGAACACCAGTGGCGAAGGCGACTCACTGGACAGGTATTGACGCTGAGGTGCGAAAGCGTGGGGAGCAAACAGGATTAGATACCCTGGTAGTCCACGCCGTAAACGATGATAACTAGCTGTCCGGGCTCATAGAGCTTGGGTGGCGCAGCTAACGCATTAAGTTATCCGCCTGGGGAGTACGGTCGCAAGATTAAAACTCAAAGGAATTGACGGGGGCCTGCACAAGCGGTGGAGCATGTGGTTTAATTCGAAGCAACGCGCAGAACCTTACCAGCCTTTGACATCCCGATCGCGATAAGCAGAGATGCTTTTCTTCAGTTCGGCTGGATCGGTGACAGGTGCTGCATGGCTGTCGTCAGCTCGTGTCGTGAGATGTTGGGTTAAGTCCCGCAACGAGCGCAACCCTCGTCCTTAGTTGCCATCATTAAGTTGGGCACTTTAAGGAAACTGCCGGTGATAAGCCGGAGGAAGGTGGGGATGACGTCAAGTCCTCATGGCCCTTACAGGCTGGGCTACACACGTGCTACAATGGCGTTGACAGTGGGCAGCTAGACCGCAAGGTCATGCTAATCTCTAAAAGACGTCTCAGTTCGGATTGTTCTCTGCAACTCGAGAGCATGAAGGCGGAATCGCTAGTAATCGCGGATCAGCATGCCGCGGTGAATACGTTCCCAGGCCTTGTACACACCGCCCGTCACACCATGGGAGTTGGATTCACTCGAAGGCGTTGAGCTAACCCGTAAGGGAGGCAGGCGACCACAGTGGGTTTAGCGACTGGGGTGAAGTCGTAACAAGGTAGCCGTAGGGGAACCTGCGGCTGGATCACCTCCTTTCTAAGGATATTCACGAAAGCGTCGGCGCTAGTCGCCGAAAGTGCTTCGTGATCTCCAAAGAACATTGCCGTCGTCCTCATGTCCTTTCATCACTGGAGATTGCGCCAACCGCGCTTGCGGCTGGCTGCAAAAGCCTGAGCCGGCTCACGCCCCTCGCGGCCATAAGGCCGCTGATGGCGCATGTGGGCCTGTAGCTCAGTTGGTTAGAGCGCACCCCTGATAAGGGTGAGGTCAGAGGTTCAAATCCTCTCAGGCCCACCATACTTGTCTGGCTTTACGGGGCCTTAGCTCAGCTGGGAGAGCACCTGCTTTGCAAGCAGGGGGTCATCGGTTCGATCCCGATAGGCTCCACCAGACATAACGCGCTGTGACTTGTTGCATGTGCGGTACAGAAATTCTCCAGGATGAAATGAAAGCAGATCCGGCATTTGGCCGGTAGGCGGATTTCCGCCGTTCTTTGACATTGTGAATGGGTTTTTAAATCGATGCCGTGGCGGTGTCGTGATCACAGCTTTCGGGCTGTTTGAGCGATACCATCACAAATCAATCAAAATTGATTATCTGGCTGAGATAATTCCTCCGCATCATCGTTGGACGCATAGGCTTTATGCAGGCCTGTCGTTGATGGTGTGGATTCTCAAGCGTGAGGTAAGAGCATTTGGTGGATGCCTTGGCATGTACAGGCGAAGAAGG